>CAWJDX010000004.1:0-347228 GCA_963841755.1 uncultured Candidatus Rokubacteria bacterium | reverse complement strand
CGCAAGGGCGTGGACCGACGCGGCGCCGGCCCGATGAACCCGACGCTGTTCGGCCGGGGCGCGGGCGAGGGCCTGGGGGTGCACATCTGCACCGGGCCCGTCGCGGTGAAGGAGGCGGAGCCGGGGGATATCCTCGAGGTCCGGATCATCGACGTGAAGCCGCGGCCGTGCGCGAACCCGCAGTACAAGGGCAAGAGCTTCGGGAGCAACGCGGCCGCGTGGTGGGGCTTCCACTACAAGGAGCTGCTGACCGAGCCCAAGCCGCGCGAGGTCATCACGATCTACGAGGTCGACGCGAGCGGGGAGCGCAACTGGGCGAAGGGGGTCTACAACTTCCGCTGGACGCCGCAGACCGATCCCTCGGGCGTCGTGCACAAGACGATCGACTACCCCGGCGTGCCGGTCGACCATCGCACCGTGCAGGAGAACCAGGGGGTGCTCAAGAACATCCGGGTGCCCATCCGGCCCCACTTCGGCGTGCTGGGCCTGGCGCCGGCCGAGGCCGATATGGTGGACTCGATCCCGCCGAGCTACACCGGGGGCAACATCGACGACTGGCGCATCGGCAAGGGCGCCACGATGTACTACCCGGTCTCGGTGAAGGGCGCGTTGCTCTCGGCGGGCGACTCCCACGCCTCGCAGGGCGACTCCGAGCTCTGCGGCACCGCGATCGAGTGCTCGCTCACCGGCACCTTCCAGCTCATCGTGCACAAGCGGGCGAGCCTGGCCGGGACCGCGCTGGCCGAGCTCAACTACCCGCTGCTGGAGACGCAGGACGAGTGGGTGCTCCACGGCTTCAGCTACGCGAACTACCTCGCCGAGCTGGGCGCGGACGCGCAGAGCAAGATCTACGAGAAGTCCTCGATCGATCTGGCGATGAAGGACGCGTTCCGGAAGATGCGCCACTTCCTGATGACCACCAAGGGCCTGAGCGAGGACGAGGCCATCTCGCTGATGTCGGTCGCGGTGGACTTCGGGGTGACGCAGGTGGTGGACGGCAACTGGGGCGTGCACGCCATCGTCAAGAAGAGTTTGTTCGCGGGCGCGTAGGGGCGCGCGCGGAGCCGCGGGAGGGTCAGGAGGGGCCGATGGCCTTGAGAATTCTGAGCGGCATGCTGTTCATCAACGACGGGCCGAAGAACGGCTCCGCGGTGATCACGTTCAGCCCGTTCACGCTCGCCACCGCGCCCAACACCGTGAGCCTCAACAAGGCGCGCGTCATCGGGGCCAACGGGGCGTTCCGGAACCCGCCCGCGTCGATCGTGGCGGCGAGGCAGTTCGCCATCATCGACGTCTCTCCCGATACCGACTACCGGCTCCGCATCAACGACACGGTGACCACCTCGTCGATCACCATCTCCTGGGCCGGCACGGGCCCGATCTTCAGCGAGGAGATTCCGTTCATGATCGTCGGAGAGGTGCCCGATGCCCTCTCCATCCCGGACGCCCGGCCCCGCAAGCGGCCGCGGCGCCCCAGCCGGCCATCACGGCGGCGAAAGTCGGCCCCTCGAAGGAAGGCCCGGCAAAAGAGGGCCCGCAGAAAGAAGACCCGGCGAAGGTAGCCCCCGCTCAGCGGGGATTGAATCGCCAGCGCCGGAAGCACCAGGGGCTGGCGTCGGCGGTGCGGCCTTCCGCGATCAGGTCGGCGCCCTCGCGCTCGAAGTCGAAGATCTTGAGCACGCCCGGGTGTCGTGACTCGTCCACCACGACGTCGGTCTCGGTGACGAAGACCTCGTCGAGCAGGCCAGCCTGCCGCAGGGCCCGCAAAACCGTCTGGCCCCCCTCGCAGTCGAGATAACGAACGCCGCGCTCCGCGAAGAGCCGGGTGTGGGCCCGTCGCAGCGCCTCCGGCTCCCCGAGCGGCTCGACCATCAGCTCCGCCCCCTTCGCCGCGATGCCGCACGCGCGCAGGTCGGCCGCGCCGGCGTCGGTGGTCAGCATGATCACCTCGACGCCCGGCGTGTCGAAGACGGGGAGCGCGGGGTCGAGGCAGCCGCGGAGCGAATAGATGACGTGGCGCGGCTCCCTCGTCAGCCCGTGGGCCAGGCGGAAGCCATAGAGCGCGGGCATCGGCGGCTCGCCGGGCTCGCGGGGCGTCTGGATCAGCCGGGGCTGCTCGCGGAGCGTCTGCGCGCCGATCGCGACGTCGCCGAAGCAGCGGAGGTGCCGCATGTGCCGGCGGTCCGCGATCCGCTCGGCGCGGGCGTCGTCCCCGCCCAGGATGGCGAGCACGGGATCATCGTCGGGCCCCGACCGCGGCCAGGCCACCACCCCGTTGGCGGAGGCCACCATGACCGCGTAGACCCACGGCCGGTCGGGCCAGGGAGGCGGGAAGCCGATCGGCTCGAACCAGTCGGGGTCGGGCGAGACCGATCCGAACGGGAAGCGCTGCTCTTTCTGGACGTGCCACCGGATCTTCACGCCCCGGCTAGTCCAGCCAGTCCTCTTCCTTGAGCTTCCGCGGCAGGTAGGTCTTGGTCAGGTAGCGGAAGTCCTTGTTGGCGAGCGCGTCCAGCTCGTACTTGAGGCCGGAGGCGAGCATGCGCTTGATCTCTTCCTGCCAGGGCTTCTTCTGGAACCAGCGATACTTGACCAGCTCCTTGGCGCGGCCGACGTCCTTGTCGTTGAGCTTGATGCCCACGTTGCGGGGCAGACCGTAGCGGTCGGGATCGGCGCTGGAGAGGCCGATGAACTTGGCCTTGGGGATGGCCATCCGCTCGCTCTCGAAGGCGAGGTTGATCGACCCCTGCTTGACCACCGAGTAGATGTAGTAGCCCCAGGGGTCGTTGTCGACCAGCACGTAGACCGGGATCTTGTACTCCTCGTGCAGGCGGCGCGCGAGGCGCCGGACGCCGCGGGGCGGCTGGCCGTTGCCGGTCAGGAGCACGCAGTTGTAGCGGCGCCAGAACTTGTCCTCCGAGAGGCGGTTCCACTGGGTGCCCTTCTCGACCAGGAGGACGAAGTCGGCGGTGCAGCGCCGGATCGCGATGTACTCGGGCTCCACGATCGAGGGGACCGAGTAGCCCCCCTTGCCCAGGCGCGCGCAGTCCACCCGATCGCCGTCGTCGTCGAGCACCAGCGGGCCCACCACGCTGCCCGCGTTCTCCGCGCGCACGTGCAGCTCCTCGCGCAGGGCGGCCAGGGTGACCTCGAGGTCCTCGATGAGCGGATCGGACTCGTTCTGGTTGTCGAAGGTGTTCTCGGACGAGTCCTTCATGGTGTGCTTGGTGCGGTAGTAGATCTCGCGCAGCGAGGTCGTCAGGTTCGCCCGCTGCAGCTCGCTGAGCGCGTCGGCCACCAGCACCGTCTGCATGAACTTCTTGGCCATGCCCACGTTGAAGAACGTGCGGGCCTGCTTGCGCTTGCCCAGCTCGATGATCCCGCGCTTCTCGTTGAAGTTGACGTTGGCGAGGCTGCGCACCGGGATCGCGAGGGTGGGGTCCTTGCTCTTCTCCGCCGCGGTGATCACGAGGTCGGCCACGCTGATGAGCTTCTTCTCGACCGCGCCGGTCTTGCTCGCCTTCGCTTTGGCCATGGGCTCGATCCTACCGCGTTCTGCGCTTCGGGGCCTTCGCCGCCTTGCCCTTCGCGGTCCTGGCCTTGGTCGCTTTCGCGGACGTCATCTTCCGGGCGGGCCCGCGACCCGGCTTCTCGCGGCCCGCCGCGGCCGCGGGCTTGGCGGCCCGGGCCGGCTTGGCCTTGCCCTTCCCGCGGGCCGGGGCCTCGGTCTCGGGCGGCTCGGCCGCGCTCGTCTCCGCAGCCGCGGCGTCGGTCGCGTCGCCGGGCAGGTCGGGCGCCTCCCCCTCCGTGCCCTCCGGGGTGACGATGATCGAGTGCGGCAGGCCTTCCGGGCCGCTCTTGCGGCCGAGGATCTCGTCGGTGCGGGTGCCGCCGGTGCGCTTGAGCGCGATCCGCTGGAGCTGGGTCTTGAGCTTCTCCTTCGGCAGCCGGCCGCCCTTGAGTCGCGCGCAGGCCTCGACGACCTCCTCGATGTAGAGGTCGAAGATGTTGCGCCGGCGGAACTCGCTCTTGGCCCGCTCGCGCCGCCGCAGGAACACCCCGAGCCGCCGCCCGCACTCCTGCAGCGCGAGCTTGATCTCCTTGCGGATCTCGTCGTAGTCGGCGATCGCTTCCTTGGACTCGCTGGTGAACGGGACCCACACCGAGGCCATGTGGACGAACACCACCATGGGGCCCGCGGGCAGGGCGCCGCGGGACTGGGTGATGCCGTAGTTCTTCCACGCGGTCTCGATCGCGGCCTTGAAGGTCGCGCACGCCGACTGCTGGTAGAGGAGCGGCACCCGGTTGGCGTACCGGATCACGCGCGCCAGCTCGTCGTCGTCGTCGCGCTGCTCGCCCTCCGCGAGAGGGACCGCGGGCGCCTCCCGCGTCGCCGCGACCTGGTCCGGCCCTTTGCCGTAGGCGAGCCCCGCCTCGATGGCGAACGGGTTCCCGCGATACACCGCGGGCGGGCGGGTCACCGCGGTGTAGAACTCACCCTTGATCTGCTTGTAGAGACCGTGGAGGATCGCCTTCTCCCCGATCGGCGAGATGCAGTTCGACGGCGGGGCCATGATCTTGGTGACCTGGATCGCCTTGTAGAGCGCCTCGGCCGCCTCGCCGTGGATGTTGCGCGGCTTCGCGTTGGGCGAGAGCTTGGCGGTCTTGCAGATTTCCGCCGCGACCGCTGGCGAGACCCGGCTGAAGTCCCCGGCGAGGAAGCCGGCGAGCGAGTGGCCCCGGGTGTCGTGGAGCATGCGCAGGAGGATGCCGAACTCGATGCCGTACGGATGCGGCTTGATCTCGCGGGGCTGGGGCGGCAGCTCGTGGATGGTGCGCGGATATTCCCGGGTCTCGCCCTCCGGGGTGCGGTAGACCAGCTTCACGTGCGGGTTGGCGATGGCCACCTGCTCGAGGAACTCGTCCACCGAGGCGCGCCCCTTCTGGTAGCGGCCCTCGATCTCGAGGGTGACCTGGGTGCCGCGCGGCTGCTCCCAGTCGATCTTCTTGCTCTCGAAGATCCGCGGCTCGTTCTTCTTGGTGTCGATCTGCACCTCGAAGTAATGGGCCGCCGCCCGCGCGCCGGTGCGCGAGATGATCTGGACCGGCTTGCCGGTCGTGAGCTGCGCGTACATGCCCGCCGCCGAGATGCCGATGCCCTGCTGGCCCCGGCTCATGCGCAGCCGGTGGAACTTCGAGCCGTAGAGCAGCTTGGCGAAGATGGGCGGGATCTGCTGGCGGACGATGCCGGGCCCGTTGTCGGCCACCGTGACCCGGAAGCGCGTCGCCTGGCTGGCCGGCGGCGGAGCGTCGCCGTTGCTCGGCACGACCTCGAGGGTGACGACCACCTCCGGGAGGATGCCCGCCTCCTCCGAGGCGTCGAGGGCGTTGTCGACCGCCTCCTTGACGCAGGTGAGGAGCGCCTTGCGCGGGTTGTCGAATCCGAGCAGGTGCCGGTTCTTGGTGAAGAACTCGGAGACCGAGATGTCCCGCTGGCGCGCTCCCATCTCGGTCGCGGACGGGGCGGCGGCCTTCGGGTCGGCGGTCGGGGCTTTGGCCAGCGCGGTGGACATCTTCCTCCTTGATACCGCACCCCGCGGTCGATCGGGCCAAGAAATCGGGGTCCGGCCTCGCCGATCGTGTAGCATCCGGGGCACCATGACCCTGCCGAGAGGCGTCCCCCCGAGAGGAATCCCGAAAATGCGCCGGAATCTCCCTGTCTCCACCGCGAGCTGGATCGCGGTGGTCGCGCTCGCGACGATGGTGGCCGCCTGCGCCCCGACGAAGGTCCGCTCGGTGAGCAGCTACCGCGGCGACGAGTCCCTCCCGCGCCCGGATCGCGTGCTGGTCTACGACTTCGCGATCTCCCCCGAGCAGGTGAGTCTCAACCGCGGGCTCTTCGCGCGCCTCGGCCGGGAGGTGACGAGCGCGACGACCACCGAGGCCGAGCTCCAGATCGGGCGCGAAGTCGCGGACGGCTTCTCGACCGAGCTGGTCAAGCGGATCCAGCGCCTCGGGCTGCCCGCCGAGCGCGCCGCCGCCGATCAGGTCGCGCCGCCCGGCACGCTGGCCATCACCGGCCAGTTCCTCTCGATCGACGAGGGCAATCGCATGCGGCGGACGGTGATCGGCTTCGGCGCGGGCCAGAGCGAGGTCAAGGCGCTCGCCCAGGTCGCGCTGCAGACCGCGCATGGGCCCCTGCTGGCGGAGGAGTTCGAGACCAAGGCCGAGAGCGCGCGGACTCCGGGGGTCGGCCCGATGGTCGGGCCCGGCATCGCGGTGCGCGGGGCGGCCGGCGTGGCCTCGAGCGTGGCGGTGAGCGGCGGGGTGCACGCGCTGGCCGAGCACCGCACCGAGGTCGAGGCGGACGCGCGGCGCATCGCGGACGAGCTCGGCAAGCAGCTCGGGAAGTTCTTCGTCCGGCACGGCTGGATCACCGAGGCCGAGGCGAGGTGAGCCGAGGGCCCGGCGGCCCGCCCCTGGCCGCGGGCCCTCAGGCGGTGGGCGGCGGCCAGGGGATCTTCATCGCGTCGAGCCGCCGCAGCCGATCCTGGCCGAGCGTGCGATCCCAGAGATCGGCGAGCTGCTCGGGCGTCCAGCTGCCGGGCGCGCTCACCGTCCGCAGCGGCGCCGGGTGCGAGTACACGGTGACCTCGCTGCCGCGCACGCCGACGACCTGGCCGGTGATGTGGGCGGCGCGGTCGCTGGCCAGGAACGTGGCGACCGGCGCGATGGCCTCGGGCGGCGTGGCGGTGGCGGCGCCGCGGCGCTCGCCGGGCAGCCGCTGGGTCATGCGGGTGTCCGCGGTGGGCGAGATCGCGTTGCAGCGCACCCCGTACTTCGCCATGGCCAGCGCGGTGGAGCGGGTGAGGCCCACGATGCCTTCCTTGGCCGCCGAGTAGTTCGGCTGCCCCGGGCTACCCTCGAGGCCGGCGGTGGAGGTGAAGGTGATGATGCTGCCGGCCCGGCGCTCGCGCATGTGACGGGTGGCCGGCTGCATCACCGTGAAGTGCCCCTTCAGGTGCACCGCGATGACCGCGTCCCAGTCCTCCTCGCTCATGTTGAAGATCATCCGCTCGCGCAGGATGCCCGGCGCAGCACACCAGCACGTGCAGGTCGCCGAACTCCTTCAGCGCGAGATCCACCACCGCGCGGCCGCCCGCCATGGTGGCCACGCTGTCCGCGGCGGCCACCGCCTGGCCGCCCGCCTTGCGGATGTCGGCCACCACCTGGTTGGCGGGCTCGCTCGAGGGATCCATCCCGTCGACGCTGACGCCGTAGTCGTTGACCACCACCTTCGCGCCGGCCGCCGCGAGGCCGATCGAGACCGCGCGCCCGATGCCCGTGCCGCCGCCCGTCACCACCGCCACCTTGCCGTCGAGCAGTCCCATTTGACGTCTCTCCTCGCCCTGCCGTATCGTCGCCGCGTTCACGTCGACCGCCGCCAATCCTGGGAGAGGCCGGCCGTCGAGTCAAGGGCGCGGTCCGGCCCGTCCAAGGGATCCCGAAATGGGGGATGGGACCGAAATGGGAGAGGGGAGCGAAATGGCGAAGACGCGCGGCACCGGGTTGCTTGATGCTGTGGACCGACGTGGACCCGCAGCACGAGGCGGAGTTCAACCGCTGGTACGACGAGGAGCACCTCGACCGGCTGCTGAAGGTGCCGGGGTTCCTGTCCGCCTCGCGCTACGAGGCCCTCCGCGGCGGGCCCAAGTACCTGGCGATGTACGAGCTGGAAGAGGCGAGCGTGCTCCGCACCGCCGCCTTCCTCGACGAGGTGCGCTTTCGCCCCTCCGCGCGCCGCCAGCAGTCCTCCGGCGGACACGTGGGCCGCAACTACCTGCTGAACGGCTACCGCCAGATCTTCCCCGCGCGCACCGACCCGGTCGAGCTGACCATGGGGCCGTCGCCCTATCTCCAGATGGGGCGCATGGACATCCCCGCGCACATCGAGGAGGAGTGGAACGACTGGTACAACTGGGTCTACGTGCCGGACTACCTCACGGTGCCGGGGGTGATCCGCGCCCGGCGCTTCATGGCGGTCGAGGGGCAGCCCAAGTACCTGACCGTCTACGAGTTCGAGCGGCCCGACGTGCCGGACACCGAGGCGTGGAACCGGGTGCGCGACGCGAACCCGTGGACGCGGCGGGTGCGCCATCACATGCGCCTCGACGCGGGCTCGCCGGTGGTCTACAAGCGGATCACCCCGAGGCTGGGCGCATGATCAAGCGCGTCTCGCTGCTGACCCGGAAGGACGGCATGACCCGCGAGCAGTTCACCCGCCACTGGCTCGAGATCCACGCCCCGCTCGCCCGGCCGGTCCCGGGCCTCCGGCGCTACGTGCAATCGCACATCCTGGAGGAGTTCAAGCGCGCGGACATCCCGACCTCGGCGGTGCAGGTGGACGGCATCGCCGAGCTCTGGTTCGACGACCGTCCGAGCATGGAGCGCGCGCTCGCGTCGCCTCAGATGGCCGCGCTCCACGCCGACGGCGCGCTCTTCATCGGGGCCAACAAGACCTTCGTGGTGGAAGAGAAGGTGATCATCGGCTAGGCGCGGCCGGTGACCGCGGAGCCGATCGCGCTGGGGGTGAAGATCGCCTACACCCTGTTCCTCGCGGTCCTGGTGCCGGTCTACTGGGCGCACTACGGCCCGAAGAATTTCCTGTGGTTCTCCGACATCGCGCTGCTCGGCGCCGGGGCCGCCCTCTGGCTCGAGAGCCCGCTGCTCGCGAGCATGATGATGCTGGCGGTGCTGCTGCCCGAGTGCGCCTGGAACCTCGATTTCTTCGGCCGCCTGCTCACCGGCCACCGCATGTTCGGCATGAGCGCCTACATGTTCGAGGCGCGCACCCCCCGCTACCTCCGCGCGCTGTCGCTCTTCCACGTGCCGCTGCCGATCGGGCTCGTGTGGCTGGTCCACCGGCTGGGCTACGACCGCCGCGCGTGGCTCGGCCAGAGCCTGCTCGCCCTCGTGGTGCTGCCGGTGACCTTCTGGGTCACCGATCCGGCCGAGAACGTGAACTGGGTGCACGGCCTCGGCGGCCCGCAGCGGCGCCTACCCCCGTGGCTCTACCTGATACTGCTGATCGTCGCGTTCTCGCTCGTGCTCTATCTCCCGCCGCACCTGCTCTTCGTCTACTTGCCCTTGAGCGCCACGTCCTCGTAGGGCGCGGAGTAGGCGTGGCCGGCGATCAGGCCGAGCCCCGACTCCCGCACCCGGGGGCCGACCCCGTTGAGGAAGGCCAGCTCCCAGATCGGCGCGTACATCACCTTCTCGTGGACGAGCTGCTGGATGCGCCGGAGCGTGGCCTCGCGGCGCTTGGGGTCCGCGTCGGCGGCCTGCTCCTGCATCAGGCCGTCGGTGTCGGGGTAGCCGCCGTAGGAGTAGGCCCCGCCGGTGGCCACGAACTGCTCGAGGCGCGTGGCCGCGTTGCCGAACGCGCCGCTCGAGGCCTGGATGATGTTCCGGTACTTCTTGTCCGAGTAGCCGCTGAAGAATGCGACGCGCTCCAGCGGCCGCAGCTTCGCCCGGATGCCCACCGTCTGCAGCGAGTTGACGACCGCTTCGCCCAGATTCGCGTAGGACACGTCGCAGTAGTACTCGCCCGCGTCGAAGCCGTTGGGGTACCCGGCCTCGGCCAGGAGCTTGGCCGCGCGGGCGCGATCGTAGACCGGCGCGGGCGGCTGCCAGTAGTACTCGAACGAGGTGGGGATGATGCTCCCGGAGAGGCGCGAGTACCCGAGGGTGAGGGCCTGGTTGATCGACGGCCGATCGATGGCGAGGCTCGCGGCCTGGCGCACGCGCCGGTCGTGCCACGGCGACTTCGGATCCCACTGGTCGGGGAAGTAGAGCCAGAACGGGGACTGGATCACCGCCGGCTTGAGGGTGAGCCCGGCGGTCTTCTGCAGCTCCTCGGCCAGCTCGCCGCGGATCGAGTACGCGATGTCGACCTCGCCGCGCTTGAGCGCGGCCAGCCGGGTGGACTCGTCCGGGATGACCCGCAGCACCAGGCGCTTCACCGTCGGCGGCTTGCGCCAGTACTGCTCGAAGGCCTCCAGCACCAGCTCCACCCCCGGGTTGAAGGAGACGAACTTGTAGGGGCCCGCGCCGATCGGCGCCTTCTTGAAGCCCTCGTCGCCGACCTTCTCCACGTACTTGCGCGGCACGATCCAGCCCGCCCCGGTGGCGTTGGTGTAGAAGGTGAGGAAGTCGGGCCAGGGCTGCTTGAGCCGGATGCGCACGTGGGTCGGGTCCGGCGTCTCCACCGCGGCCACCCGCTCCTTCAGCATCTTGCTCGCGGTGCCGCGATAGCGCTCCAGCGAGAACTTCACGTCGTCCGCGGTGACCGGATCGCCGTTGTGGAAGAGCGCGTTCTTCCGCAGCACGAACTCGTAGACCAGCCCGTCCTTCGAGACCGACCAGGACTCGGCCAGCGCGGCGGCCCGCGGCTGGCCCGGCATGGGCTTCACGAGCGCGTCGTGGAGCGCGTAGAGGACCATGTAGGGGGTGATCATCCCCGGCGTCTCGGCCGGGTCGAACCACGTCGGGGCCAGCGAGACGTGCACCGCCCAGGTGAGCTGGCCCTCCGGGCCCGCCGCGAGCGGGGCGCCGGGCGAGGCGAGCAGGGCGAGCAGGACGACGAGGGTCACGAGCAGGGTCGGAGCGAAGGCGCGCTGAGCCATGGGTGCAGGCCTCCTTCGGGATCGAGAGGGATCCGGGCCGGGACGGTGGCCCGATTATGCGGCTGTCGCGGCGGCTGTCAACCCGCCGAGGCGGAGCCGTTGGTGGCCGACAGGGGGGCCAGGCTCCGGTGGTAGAGCGCGGCGAGCTGCCCACGGCCCCGGAGCATCAGCTTCTGGAAGACGTGGGTGAGGTGGGCCTTCACCGTCGCCTCGGTGATGTTGAGGCGATGCGCCACCTCCTGGTTGCTCAGACCGCTCGCGATGAGCTGGGCGATGTCCAGCTCGCGCTGGCTCAGACGCCTCTTGATCGCGGGATCCGCCGAGCCCGCGGAGGCGGAGCGGGCGGCCAGCTCCTCGACCGCGAGGGTCAGCACCCGATGGCTCGCCCAGATCTCGCCCTGATGGACGAGACGGACCGCCTTGATCAGGGTCTCCACCGTCGCGCTCTTGGTCAGGATGCCCCGTGCGCCGCACTTGAGCGCGTGCACGGCCCACGCGTGGTCGCCGTCGGCCCCGGCCAGGATCACCCACGGCCGCGTCCCGTTCTGACGGAGCCCGGCGCAGATGGTCAGCGCCCCCACGATCTGCGCGTCGACCAGCAGGATGTGCGGCGAGCCGGCTCGCACGAGATCGCGCACCGGAAGCGCGCTCGCCTCGCCCACCAGGGAAAACGCGGGATACGTCGTGAGCAGGCTCCGGAGACCGGAGCGGAAGAGTGCGCTGTCGCTCACGAGCGCCACGCGAATCACCGGGCCCGAGAGCGCGGCCGACGGCGCGGTCCTCCCGGACGGTGACGCGGTGGATTTCGTGGTCGATCGAGCGACGTCGCGGCGGTTCAAGCGCGCACCTCCGTCTGCGTGGTGCTGACGATTCACCGGCGTGAGCGGTGTTGTCAAGGATGAAGTGTGTTGCGGGAACGTGACGGCGGCGCAGACGGCCGCGCGCCCGCGCGGTCCGACGCGCACCGGGAAGCAATCACCCGCGGCTGTAGCCAAAACGTCGCGCAACAAGTGCGGGCGAATGCGACGCGATGGCGATTTCGCTTCCCACTGTGGGAAGGGGCGCCGCGGCGATGAATTCCCATTCGGCGGCCGGCGGTGGTCGTACACCTGAAGTCGTAGCAGGCGCGGCACGGAGTCGCATCGGGATGACCTTGGTCTAATTGACGGTTCGAGACCCGCGCGTGACCATGCGCTCCTCGGAGGGCCAACGATGAGCAACGCGCGCTACGTAGTGACGAGTCTGATGGCGATCACGCTGACGGCCTGTGGAGGCGCGCGCTCACTCGGCGGTTCGGACGAGGGAGCGCTGCTCCGGGAAGCCGGCGGATCGTCCGCCGGCGCGGCCACCCGCGCGGAACGCGCGCCGGAGCCGGCGCCGGCCGCCCAAGGAGGCCGGCGCCGGGAGCGCGGCCGCGCTCAACCTCCGGCTGATGGAGCAGGCCGCGCGGTCGAGCGAGGAGAGCGATCTGCCGGTGGGGACCGGCGATCTGCTCGAGATCTCGGTCTTCGAGGTGGAGGAGCTGTCGAAGATCCGGCTGCGCGTGCCGGGGCGCGGCGTGATCTCGCTTCCCCTCATCGGCCAGATCCAGGCCACCGGCCGCACCACCGCCGAGCTGGAAGAGGAGATCCGCACCCGGCTCCAGCGGAAGTTCATGCATGAGCCCCAGGTATCGGTGTTCCTGCAGGAGCACAACAGCCAGCGGATCTCCGTCATCGGGGCGGTCCGGAAGGGCGGCGTGTTCAATCTCACCCGGCCGCTCCGCCTGGCCGACGCGCTCGCCCTCGCGGAGGGCTTGACCGAGGAGGCGGACCGACAGGTGTACGTGATCCGGCGCGCGCCGATCGGGGTGGTCACCGCGGCGGCCGCGGGCGGGGGCGCGCCGACCGGCCCGCCGGCGGGCGGCGAGACGACCGCCGAGGTGATGGCGCCCATCGATCTCTCCGAGCTCGCCGACGGGCGCGAGGACCTGAACGTCGCGCTGCGGGCCGGCGACGTGGTGCACGTGCCGCGGGCCGGATCCGTGTACGTGGGGGGCTCGGTCGAGCGGCCCGGGTCGTTCCTGCTGAGAGGGAAGACCACCGCCCAGCAGGCGATCTTCGCCGCGGGCGGGGTCAAGGACGTGGCGGACTGGAGCGACGTGCGCCTCTATCGAAAGACGCCGGCCGGGAAGGTCGAGGTCACCGTCTACGACCTCGAAGCCTTCGAGAAGGGCGGGCCCGCGCCCGAGCTGCAGCGCAACGACGTGGTGGTGGTCGGCAAGCACGCCGGCAAGGCCTTCTTCTACGGCTTCCTCGACTTCTTCAAGGGCGCCCTCGGCGTGGCGAAGGGAATATGAGCGATACATTCAGTCGCGCGCTCACGAACGGACGGGATCTCCCGGCGCCGCTCCCGCCGGTCCGGCTCGAGGCCGAGTACCGCCGGGAGAGCGAGGCGCACTTCTGGGACTACTGGAGGGTGCTCGTCCGGCACCGCCGGACGGTGGCGATGGTCTTCGCGGCCGCCGTCCTCACCGCCCTGGTCTGGAGCGTGACCGCCCGGCCCGTGTTCACGGGCACCGCGATGCTCCGCATCGACAAGGAGGAGCCCCGGGTTCTGAAGTTCGAGCAGGCCCCGCGGGACGACGGGAGCGAGTCCAGCCCAGACCCAGCTGCAGACCTATCACCGCCTCCTGCAGAGTCGCGCGCTCGCCAACCGGGTCATCGGGCTCGTGGGGCTCGAGCAGAATCCCGAGTTCAGCTCGGTCGGGCGCCGGCCGGGGCAGCTGACCGACGTGTTCCTCGAGCGGCTCCAGGTCGAGCCGATCCGCAACACGCGGCTGGTCAAGGTCTCGTTCCAGAGCCGCAACCCCGAGCTGGCCGCGAAGGTCGCCAACACGCTGGCCGACTCGGTCATCGCCCAGCAGCTCGACGACAAGAAGGCGGCGGGCCGGTACGCCACCGACTTCCTGTCCGAACAGGTGAACGAAGCGCGGCAGACCCTGCAGACGAACGAGACGCAGCTGAGCCAGTTCCTCGAGGAGAACGACATCCTGTTCGTCGGCTCGGATCGGATCGGCGAGCGCGTCGGCGAGCGCCAGGCCCTCGTCACCCAGGAGCTCGCGACCCTGTCGGATTCGCTCCTGAAGGCGAAGGCGGAGCGGGTCGCCAAGGAGAGCCTGCTCACGCAGGCGACGCGGGCGACCGCGGACTCGCTGCCCGCGGTCCTCCAGAATCCACTGGTCGGCCACCTCAAGGAGGAGGCGGCCAAGCTCGAGGCGAGATACCGGGAGCTCGGCCAGTCCTTCAAGCCCGAGTATCCGCGGATGCAGCGTCTGGCCGAGAGCATCGCGGAGGTGCGCCGGCAGCTTCGCGCCGAGATCCAGCGATTCGTGGAGGCGGCCCGCGGAGAGTACCAGGCCGCGCTCCAGAACGAGACCGAGATCCGGAAGCTGGTGGACGCGCAGCGCGGGTCGGCGCGCAAGCTGGACGGTCAGATGGCGCGATACAACCTCCTGCGGCGCGAGGTGGACACGAGCCGGGATCTCTACGCGGCCCTGTCCACCCGGCTCAAGGAGACGCAGGTCTCCTCCTCGCTGCTGCTCTCGAACATCTCGGTGGTGGACCGGGCCGACGTGCCGGTGAGGCGCTCCGGCCCGCGCACCGGGCTCAACCTGGTGATCGGGTGCCTGGTGGGACTGGTCGGCGGCGTGATCCTCGCGTTCCTCTTCGAGTACCTGGATACGAGCATTCGCGATCCCCGTGAGATCGAGACCATGCTCCGGGTGCCCACCCTCGGGCTGGTGCCGACGCGCTCCGCGCTCCAGGCCCATCTCGACGGCGGGCCTCTCGGATCGGGCGTGGGGCCCTCGGGTGGCCACGGCGCCTTCGCGCTCGTCTCGCACCAGGCCACCAGCTCGATCCTCGCGGAGGCCTTCCGGAATCTCCGGACGAGCGTGGTGTACGCCACCCCGGATCGCCCGCCCAAGACGATGCTGGTGACCTCGCTGCAGCAGCAGGACGGCAAGACCTCGGTCTCGACGAACTGCGCGATCACCCTGGCTCAGCTCGGGATGGGCGACGTCCTCCTGGTGGACGCGGACATGCGCCATCCCGACCTGCACGGGATCCTCGGCGTCCCCCAGACGCCCGGCCTGTCCGATCTGCTCGTGGGGGGCATCGGGGTGATGGAGGTCATCCGGCCGACCCGGATCCCGGGGCTCTTCGTGATCCCGGCGGGCCCGGTGCCGACCAATCCGACGGAGCTGCTGTTCTCGCCGCGATTCACCCAGGCCCTCGCCGCGCTCGGGGAGCGGTTCGCCCACATCGTGATCGACACCCCGCCGATGCTCGGGGTCAGCGACACCCTGGTGCTCGCGCCGCGGGTGGAAGGGGTGATCCTGGTCCTCCGTCACGGGCACACCGGTCGGGACGCCGCGCAGCGTGCGGTGCAGATGCTCGGATCGGTCCGCGCGCGGCTGCTGGGAGTCGTGCTCAATCACGCGGACGTTCGAACCACCGCCGCCGGCTACCAGTACTACCATCGCGAACCCGGCCCCGCCGCGTCGATGTGGCCGGACTGGACGCCCCGCGGGCGCGCCGCATCGCGAGGGTCGAGTCAGGGTCACGACAAGGATCTCGGCGTCCTTTGAGACGACCGTTCGTCACGACCCGCCGCGCCGGGGTGCTCCTCGCGGATGCGCTCCTGGCCGTCGCCGGGAACTACCTTGCCTTCTGGCTCCGGTTCGACGGGGTGATCCCGCCCGCCTACTGGATGCTCTGGCTGCAGACGATCCCCTGCCTCGTGCTGATCCGGGGGCTCACCTTCGTCTCGTTTCACCTCTACGACTCGGTCTGGCAATACGTCGGACTTCGAGACCTGCGGGCCATCGCGGCCAGCGTGGCCGCGAGCAGCGTGGTGTTCTGCCTGCTGATCCGCGGCGTGCTGGACCTGCGCGCCTACCCGCGCTCGGTGTTCGTCATCGACCTGGTGCTCGTGGTCTTCCTCATGGGGGCGGTGCGGGTGAGCTGGCGCCTGGCGCGCGAGTACCGGGCCAACGCCCGGACGAAGTCGGTCCTGATCTTCGGGGCGGGTGACGCCGGAGAGGCGATCGTCCGCGAGATCCTCAACGGCGGAGAGCACGGCTATCACCCGGTCGGATTCGTGGACGACGACCCGGCCAAGGTCGGCCAGCGCATTCACGGGGTCCCGGTCCTGGGCACCCAGGCGGACCTGCCGCGGATCATCGCGGAGACGAATCCGAGCGAGGTGCTGGTCGCGATCGCCCGCGCCACCCCGCAGATGCTCCGACAGGTGGTGAAGGCGCTCGAGTCGCACAAGCTGCCCATCAAGGCGGTGCCGCACCTCCGCGACGTGCTCGACGGCCGCGCGGGGCTCCACGAGGTCCGGGACCTCGCGGTGACGGATCTGCTGGGGCGAGCGCCGGTCGGGCTCGACGTGGAGACGGTGAAGCATCTCGTCGAGGGGAAGCGGGTGCTGGTGACCGGCGCGGGCGGGACCATCGGGTCCGAGCTGAGCCGGCAGATCGCCGGGCTGGGCCCGAAGAGCCTCGTGCTGTTCGAGCGGTACGAGAACGCGCTCTGGGCGGTGGAGCGCTCGGTGGCCGGGCTCCGGCCGAGCGGACGGGTGTACTCCGTCATCGCGGACGTCACCGACCAGCAGCGGGTCGACGAGGTGCTGGCCGACCATCGTCCGGAGCTGATCCTCCACGCGGCCGCCCACAAGCACGTGCCGCTCATGGAGCTCAATCCCTGCGAGGCGATCAAGAACAACGTCAAGGGCACCCGGATCGTCGGAGAGGCCGCGGTCCGCCACGGGGTGGAGCGGTTCGTCCTGATCTCGAGCGACAAGGCGGTCAACCCCTCGAGTGTCATGGGGGCCACCAAGCGGGTGGCGGAGCTGCTCGCGATGGCGCTGGCCGAGCGGGGCCCGACCGGCTTCGTGGTGGTGCGCTTCGGCAACGTGATGGGGAGCAACGGCAGCGTGATCCCGCTCTTCCTCGAGCAGATCCACGGGGGCGGGCCGGTCACCGTCACGCATCCCGACATGCGGCGCTACTTCATGTCGATCCCGGAAGCGGTGCAGCTCGTGCTCCAGGCCGCCGCGCTCGACGAGAACGGAGCGCTCTACGTTCTCGACATGGGCGAGGAGATCCGGGTGGTGGACATGGCCCGGAACCTGATCCGGCTGTCCGGCTTCATCCCGGACCGGGAGATTCCGATCGTCTTCACCGGGATCCGGCCCGGCGAGAAGCTCTCGGAGGAGCTGGTGGCCGCCGACGAGGCCATCGAGCCGTCGCGCCTCGAAGGGGTCCGACGGGTCCGATCGGCGCGGGAGATGTCGGCCGCGAGCCTCGCCCGCGACGTGGCCGATCTCGAGCACTTCGCCGAGAAGGGCGCGACCGGTGCGGTCATGCAGCAGCTCGGGTCGATGGTCGCGCTGTTCCGGCCGGTATTGCCCGTGAAGCCGGAGGTCGCGAACGGGCGACCGGTGCCTCCCGTCGACGTGACGAAGCCCGCCGCGGTGATCGGCGAGGCGCGAGGCGCCGCGTGATGGGGAACGTGAGGTGGTCGGGGTGGCCCAAGCGCGCCTTCGACCTCGTGGCGGCGTCGGTCGGGCTGATCGCGCTCGCGCCCCTGCTGGGCGTGACCGCCCTGGCGATCCGGCTGGTCCTCGGCGGCCCGGTGATCTTCGCGCAGCGCCGGCCCGGCCGGCACGGGCGGCCGTTCGTGCTCTACAAGTTCCGCACCATGAGCGGCGCGAGTGCGGCCGACGGCCGGCTCCTGCCGGATCGTGAGCGACTGACCCGCCTGGGCCGGCTCCTCCGGCAGACGAGCCTCGACGAGCTGCCGGAGCTCGTCAACGTGATCCGGGGCGACATGAGCCTGGTCGGCCCCCGGCCGCTCCTGATGGAGTACCTGCCGCGCTACACGCGGGAGCAGGCCCGCCGCCACGACGTGCGGCCCGGGATCACCGGGTGGGCCCAGCTCAACGGCCGCAACACCCTGCCGTGGGAGCGTCGCTTCGCGCTCGACGTCTGGTACGTCGACCACCAGTCCTTCCGCCTCGACACCCGGATCTTGGTATTGACGGTCTGGCACGCGCTCGCGCAGGTGGGCGTCAGTCAGCCCGGGGAGGGGACCGAGGAGCATTTCCGCGGGCGCGAGCCGGCGACGGACGTGCCCGCGGCGAGCGTGGCCCCGTCGAACATGCCCGCATCGAACATGCCCGCATCGAACATGGAGGAGGTCCACCGATGGAGCTGATGCCGATCATTCGCCCGACCCTGCCGGAGTTCCGCGAGTTCGAGGAGCTCGTTCGTCCCAGCTGGGACGAGGGCCAGGTCACGACGGGACGGATCGGACGCGCCTTCGAGGAGGAGATCTGCCGGCAGACCGGCGCGCGCGAGGCGGTCTCGATGTCGTCGTGCACCGCGGGGCTCATGCTGGCCGCCCAGGCGCTCGAGCTGCCGGCGGGCGCCGAGGTCATCGTGCCCTCCTTCACGTTCGCGGCCACCGCGCAGGCGCTGGTGTGGAACGGCCTGGTCCCGGTCTTCTGCGACTGCCGGCCGGACACCCTGACGCTCGATCCGGCCGACGTCGAGCGGAACCTGACGTCGAGGACCGCCGCGATCTGCGCGGCGTACGTCTACGGGCTCCCCCCGGACATCGAGGCGCTGACCGACGCTCGGCGAGCGCCACGGCGTCCCGGTGTATTTCGACAGCGCCCAGGGACTGGGCGCCGAGTACCAGGGCCGGAAGGCGGGCGTCTTCGGACGGTGCGAGATCTTCTCGCTGAGCCCGACCAAGGTCGTCACCGCGATCGAGGGCGGCGTGATCTGCACCGGCGATCCCGCGCCTGGCCGCGCGCCTGCGGTCGATGCGCGACTACGGCAAGGATCCGCAGAAGGGCGAGGACATGGTCCACCTCGGCCTCTCCGCGCGGATGAGCGAGCTGCACGCCGCGGTGGGCCTGCTCTCGCTGAGACGCGTGGACGAGCTGGTGAAGGCGCGGCGGCAGCTCATCGAGATCTACCGGGCGCGGCTCGGCGCGCTGCCCGGATGCGGCGTGCAGAGCATCCCACCGGACCGGTCGAGCAGCGGCAACTACTTCGTGCTGCGCATCACCGCCGGGGCCCGGGCCGGCCGGGACGCGGTGTACGCGGGGCTCGCGGCGCGCGGGATCCAGACCAAGCGCTACTTCTATCCTCCGGTGCACGAGCAGACCCTCCTCCGGCGGGTGCCGCATCGGGTGAGCGAGCGGATGGAGCACACCGTGGCCGCGAGCCGGGAATCCCTGGCCCTGCCGCTGTACTCGCACATGACGCTCGAACAGGTCGACCGCGTGTGCCGGGAGGTCGAGTGCCTGCTGGCCTGATGCCGGCCGGGGGCTCATGGCGATGCCGACGCGTCTCTCGGCCGTGACCACCGCCGCCAGGAGCGGGCTGGCCCTCTCGGCCGCCCCGGGCGACTCGATCGCGAGGCATTTCGCGATCGGCGCGTTCTGGGCGCTGGTGGGCGCGGTCGTGTCGCGCGGCCTGACGCTGGCCTCGTCGGTGGTGGCGGGACGGCTCCTGGGCACGACGGGCTTCGGCGAGATCGGCATGATCCAGAGCACGCAGGGCCTGTTCGGCATCGTGGCCGGCGCCGGGCTGGGGCTGGCCGCGACCAAGTTCGTGGCGGAGTTTCGCTCGACCGATCCCGCGAGGACCGGGCGCTGCGCCACCCTGGCCACCACCATCGCCTTCGTCTCCGGCACCGTGATGGCGCTGGTGCTCCTGGCCCTGTCGGGGGTGATGGCGTCGAGCGTGCTGCGTGCCCCCCACCTGACCGTGGAGCTGCAAGTGGCGACCGGGCTGGTCCTCTTCGGCACGATCAACGGCGTGCAGACGGGCGCCCTCGTCGGCTTCGGCGACTTTCGGACCCTCGCGGTCCTGAGCGGCATCCGCGGCGTGTGCCTGTGCGTGCTCCTGATCGTCGGCATCACGCTCGGCGGCGTCCTGGGCGGGGTCATCGGCCTGGTCTTGACCGAGGCCATCGCGGTGCTCGCCAACCATGTCGCTCTGCGGCGCGTCCTTCCCGCGACGGTCACCTGGCGAGCCGGCCGCGCCGCCTGGAGCGAGCTGGCGCTGATGTGTCGATTCAGCGGGCTGAGCCTGCTGGGGAGCATCTGCACGATGTCGGCGATGTGGTTCGCCAACCTGGTGCTGGTCGCGCAGCCCGACGGCTACGCCTCGCTCGGCGTCTTCAACGCGGCCGAGCGCTGGCGGCAGCTGCTGCTGTTCCTCCCCGCCTCGTTCTCGCCGGTGATCCTCACGACCCTGAGCAACCTGCACGGCCGGAACGATCCGGACGCCTATCGCCGGCTCTTCGGTCTCAACCTGGCGGTCAGCGTCGCGGTCGTCGTGGTCCCGTCGATCGGCATCGTGCTGTGGGCGCCGTCGGCGATGGGCCTCTTCGGCGACGAGTATCGCGCCGGCGGGACGACCCTGGTCATCCTGGCCGCCTCGGCGGTGGTGGTCGTGCTCAACAACCTGCTGGGGCAGGTCCTGGTGAGCCGGGGAGCCGTGATGGGGCGCCTCGTCCTCGACGTGCTGCTCGCCGCGGTCCTCGCCCTCGCGTCGTGGCAGCTGATTCCGATCTATCGCGAGCAGGGGATGGCGCTGGGCAGCTTGATCGCGTTTGCGGTGACCTCGGCCGCTCTGGTCGCGACGACGGGCTACTTCATGAGAGCGCATCGGAGCGGGCGATGAGAGCCTCGACGCGAAACCCGCTGCCCGGCGCCACCTTCTGGATGCTGGCGATCAACGCGCTCGCCCTGATCGCGTTCGCGTGTGCGCCGATGGCGCAGGAGTATCCGCTCGCCGCCGTCGGCATCCTCGCGTTCATGTTCGTGCAGGCGGCCTTGCCGGCCTGTCGGATCCGGGTGACCGCCCCCCTGTGCCCGGCCAACATCGCCCAGGGCTACTACTGGATCCAGCTGGTCCTCGTCCCGGTCCTGGTCGGCTACTTCGGGTTCAGCCAGGGGGTGCTGCCGCATCTGCCGTCGAAGTGGGCGATCGACCTGGCCATCGTCGTCCACGTGGTGAGCTACCTGTCCTTCTGCGTGGCGTACCAGTGCTTCGGCCGCGCGACGGTGAGGCGAGGTCGGGGTCCGGGCCCGACCCCGAGCGCCGTCTACCTGATCGTGCCGTTCGCGGTGGTGGGAGTCGCGGGGTTCTTGCTGGCGCACGGCGGCCTCGGCGGGTTCGTCGACTACGTCTCGTCACCGATGGAATCTCGCCTGCGGGCGGAGGAGGCGACGACGCTCCAGGCGGCGGCCGGCACCTTCCTGAAGCATTTTCTCGGCTTCGCGGTGGTGCTGGCGTGGAGCTGGTGGCTGGGCAAGGCGCCGCGCCGGAAGGTGGCGATCATCGCCGCGACGGCCGCGGTCGTGATGATTTTGTTAGTGGTCAATTTCAACTACAACCGGGGCACGATGCTCGGCCCGATCCTCGCCCTGGCCGCCGCGTTCTCGGTGCACGTGTGGCGCATTCCGTTCAAGGGCGTGGTCCTGGCCGGCGTCCTCGCGCTGTCCCTCGCGTTCGTGTTCGGCGCGTATCGGGCCACCAGCCTCGAGATCACCGAGCTGTCGGCCTCGGCCGTCGCGGACTCGTGGAACGCCGAGGGCGTCGTCGAGTTCGTGCAGATCTACGCCTCGGCGCCGCAGATGTCCGCCTACCTGATCGAGGCCCTCGAGGGCCGGTTCTACTACGGCAAGACCCTGCTCCCCTCGGTGGTCTACCCGATTCCGGTGCTGGGCAAGCCGTTTCGCGACATCAGCGGCCCCGTGATCTTCAACGAGCTGATCTACGGCGACTCGGACAGTGTCGATCAGATCATTCCGCTGGCCGGCGAGCTCTACATCAACTTCCACCTGGCCGGGGTCGTTCTCGGCGGCGTGTTGCTCGGCTGTCTGCTCGCCTGGCAGCAGGGCCGGTTCGTGGCCGCTCCGACCCCGGTGGAAGGCTACGCCTGGCTCATGATGGCGCTCTGGACCGTGTTCCCGGGCAGCCTGTCGGTCGCGAGCCAGATCTATCTCTACTCGTTCTGGCCGATCTACGTCTACTTCGCGGCCACGCGGCTCTGGTGGTGGAATGCCGCGATGGCCGGCCACCGCGACCGGCGGTTCGCATGAACGTCTGCCTGGTCGGCGGCATCTTCGATCGGCCGGAGGCGGTCCGGTCGAAGCAGCTGGTGACGCCGGAGACGGTGCTGCTCGACGGCTTCCGCAAGGCCGGCGTGACGGTGCACGCGGTCGGACACGCCGGCTTTCAGCCGTCGGACGACTACGACATCATTCACGTCCATCACTTCGGTCGGGCGGCCCTCAAGATGGCGTCGTCGCGCTGCCGGGCGCGCGTCGTCTTCACCGGCCACAACGGGCTGATCCCCACCGGCTGGGAGCGCTCGCGGCTGCGGCGCTACGCCTTCCAGTACGTGGTGGACAAGGCGGAGGCCTACGTCGCGCTGTCGCGCGCCGAGGCCCGGTACTACGCCGGGGTGACGAGCGCCGACAAGATCCACACCATACCCAACGGCATTCCGGCCGACGTCTTTCGCGCCGCCGGGCATCGGCGCAAGCGAGCCGACAAGGAGCGCTACGACGTGCTCTACGTCGGCCAGCTGATCGACTGGAAGGGGGTCAACTTCCTGCTCGAGGCGATGCAGCGGCTTCGCCGGCAGCGCGACGTTCATCTCCGGCTGGTCTATCACAACGCGCAGCTGGAGGCGGAGCTCAGACGGCAGGCCGACGACCTGGGTATCGCCAAGCACGTGGAGTTCGTGGGCATCCTCGATCCGAGCGCGCTGGCCGAGGAGTATCACCAGGCGGACCTGCTGGTGCTGCCGAGCTTTGCCGATTGCCTGCCCAGCGTGGTCACCGAGGCGTTCCTGTGCGGCACGCCGGTGGTGGCGGGCGGGGTGTGCGGCGTGCCGGAGCAGATCGGGCCCTACGGCCTGGCGGTGCCGCCGGGCGATTCGGTCGCGCTCGCGGACGCCATGGAGACGATCCTGGCGGATCGGGAGCGCTGGCAGGGCATGGCGGCCGAGATCCGGGCGTACGCGGAGCACACGTTCAAGCCGGAGACCATGGTCGCCCGCCACCTCGCCCTCTATCGCGACATGGTCGAAGGCCGCGCCGCGCCGGTCCGGCGGCGGGCCGCCTGGATCGATCCGGCGATGCGCCTGGCGGTCGAGGTGTACTGGCGCCGCCGCCGGGCCGCGGCCTAGGACGGCGCGATGAACATCAGCCACATCAGCGTCAGCACGCTCCCGGTCCTGCATCGCTTCGGCGGCGCCATCGAGCGGCGCATCGTCGAGATCGCGCGCGAGCAGGCGCGGCGCGGGCATCGGGTCGGCGTGTACTCGGTCGGCGACACCGACGACACGCGCGAAGTGGACGGCGTGACCTATCACTTCCTGAAGTGCCGCACGCGTCTGCCGTTCAAGCACCTCGAGTTCCAGTATCGGGTCGCGCGCGAGCTCCAGAAGCGCTCCGACGACGTGCTGCACTTCCACAGTCAGCCCGAGGGCGCGTGGATGAGCCACGCGGTGGGAGCCCGGAAGGTGCTCTCGTACGACTTCTTCCAGTTCCGCGGCGGCCGGACGACGCCCCTGTACCACCTGTACAAGCGGGCGCTCCGCTCCTACGACCTGCTGCTGCCGTGCTCGCGGTACTGCCTGGAGGAGTCGCAGAGCTTCTGGAGCTTTCCCGCGAGCAAGCTGCGGATCCTCCACAACGGGGTCAACACCCGGCAGTTCCGGCCCGATCCGGAGGCGGCCGCGCGCGAGCGCGCCCAGCTCGGCATCGACAAGAGGGTGATGCTCTACGTGGGCCGGGTCTGCGAGCAGAAGGGGAGCGACGTGCTGCTGCGGGCGGCCCGGACGCTCCGCGAGCGCCGCCGCGACGTGCAGCTCGTGATCGCGGGACCGATCGGGCAGTTCGGCCTCCGGGACGATCCGGACGGCTGGGTCGGGCGCATCGCGGAGGTCGGCGGCCTCTACCTCGGCCCGGTCGAGGAGGGACGGCTCAATGCGATCTACAACCTCGCCGACGTCTTCGTGATGCCGACCCGGGTCAACGAGATGTTCGGCATGGCGGCCGTCGAGGCGCAGGCGTGCGGCAAGCCGGTCGTCTCGAGCGACTCGGGCGGGCTGAAGGAGGTGGTCCCGTCGAGCTGCGGCGCGCGCGTTCCGGTCGGCGATGCGTCCGCGGATGGCGGACGAGGTCGAGAAGCTGCTGGACGACGCCTCGCTCTACGCGGCCTGCTCCGCGAATGCGCGGCTCAACGCCGCGACCTACGACTGGGCCCGCATCTGTGACACGTGCGACGACCTGTACCGGGTCGCGAGCTGAGCCGGAGCGTCGCGTGTGAGTGACCGCGTGTCCGTCACCATCGGCATCCCGTTCCGGAACGCCCGGCGCTTCCTGGCCACCGCGGTGCGCTCGGTGTTCGCGCAGACCCACCACGACTGGGAGCTGCTCCTGATCGACGACGGCTCCACCGACGGCTCGATCGAGACGGTGCGGCGTCTCGACGATCCGCGGGTGCGGCTCGTCGGCGACGGGAGCCATCGCGGTCTGTGCGCGCGCCTGAATCAGATCGCGGCGATGGCCCGGGGCACCTACCTCGCGCGGATGGACGCCGACGACGTCATGCATCCGGAGCGGGTGGAGCGGCAGCTCGCACTGTTGCAGACGGACCCGAGCGTCGATCTCGTCGACACCGCGACCTACACGATGGACGACGATCTCACGCCGCTGGGCGTACGGGGCGATCGGCCGCTCGATTGCCGTCCGGAGTCGGTGCTGCGCGATGGACTCCTCATCCATCCGACGGTGATGGGACACGCCGAGTGGTTTCGCCGCCATCCGTACGATCCGGTCTTCGTCCGGGCCGAGGACCGCGAGCTGTGGATCCGGACCTGCACGACGACCAGGTTCGCCCGGCTGGACCGGCCGCTGTTCTTCTATCGCGAAGGGCCGGGCGGCAACCTGGAGAACTACCTGCGGACCGAGCGGACCCTGCGCGACATCCTGCGACGCTACGGGCCGCCGCTGGTCGGGGCGCGGCGCACCCGGCTCCTGGTGATGCGGTCACGACTCAAGTCGATCGCCTACCGCCTCGGCACGGGACTCGGGCTGCAGGGCCGGCTGATCAGCCGGCGCAACCGCCGGCTCGACGCGGCGGAGGTACGGGAGGCGAGCCGCGATCCTCGCCGCGATCCAGGGGACGCCGGTGCCGGGACTGGAAAACGACGTGCCGGGGCCCTCGACGCGGCGGCGGCTTCCGGGCGAGGCGGCCGCGTGACCCCCCGGCTGCTGCACGTGACGACGGTGCCGATGACCCTGCACTTCGTGGCGGGGCACGTGGCCCATGCCCGGAGCCGGGGGTTCGAGGTCCACGTGCTCTCGTCGCCCGGCGAGGCGCTCGACGAGTTTGCGCGCGACCTGCAGGTCGAAGCGCACGCGGTGCCGATGGCGCGGCGGATCGCGCCGCGGTCCGATCTCGTGGCGCTCTGGCGGATCGTGCGAGTCATGCGGCGCGTGCGGCCGACGATCGTGGACGCGCATACGCCGAAGGCGGGTCTCCTCGCCATGATGGCGGCCGCGCTCTGCCGGGTGCCGGTTCGCGTCTATCACCAGCACGGGCTGCCGCTCATGACCGCCACCGGCCTGAAGCGGCGTATCCTGCGCTGGACCGAGCGCACCGCGTGCCGGCTGGCGCACCAGGTCATCTGCATCAGCCCGTTGCTGCGCGAGGTCCTGATCGGGGAGGGCCTGTGCCCGCCCGGAAAGATCACGGTGCTCGAGCACGGAAGCATCGACGGCGTCGAGGCGGACGGCAAGTTCGATCCGGCCGGCGTCTCGACGCGGTGGGCGGAGCTCGTGCGGTCTCGCTATCAGATTCCGCCGGGCGCGCCGGTGATCGGCTTCGTGGGACGCGTCGTCCGCGACAAGGGCTTGATCGAGCTCGCGCAAGCCTGGCGGGTGCTGCGTGAGGAGTGGCCCTCGCTGCACCTGCTGGTCGCGGGGCCGTTCGAGAGCGAGGATCCGATCCCGGCCGACGTGGAAGCAACGCTGCGAAGCGATCCGCGCATCCATCTGGCCGGAATGGTGCACGACATGCCCGGTATCTATCGGACGCTGGACCTTCTGGTCCTGCCGTCGTATCGCGAGGGCTTCAACACCGCGCTCCTGGAGGCGGCGGCGATGGGGCTGCCGGTGGTCGCGACCCGGATCCCGGGATGCGTCGATGCGGTCCGGGACGGCGAGACCGGCCTGCTGGTGCCGGTGCGCGACGCCCAGGCCCTGACCGCCGCGATCGGCAGGTACCTGGGCGACCCCGCGCTGCGTCGACGCCACGGCGCCAACGGCCGGCGCCGCGTGCTGCACGAATTCGAGCCGCGAAGGCTCCGCGAAGCCTTGTTTCAGGAGTACCTACGCTTGCTGGGCCGGCGCGGCTGCGACGAGATGGTGGCCCACGTGGGCCGGGCGCCGGGGGAGGCGGCTCGCTAGTGTGGCCCGCACTGCCGTTCATGGCGTTCGTGGCGGTCTTGCCCTTTCGAGGAACCGTGTCCTTGCGGCTGGTCTGTCTCGCGGCGGCGGGCCTGATCGTCGCGACGTCGTGGCGGCGGCTGGCCCCGCCGGCCCTGCCCTGCCGGTGGACGATCGCGCTCTGGGCGGGGGTCGTGCTGGGCTCGCTTCTCGTCGCGGTCGATCCGGCCTACAGCGTGCGGGAGATCAAGAACGAGGTCGGCTACGCGCTGATCACGTTCGTCGTCTTCCTCGCGTGGACCCGGAGCGAGCCGCGATTGCGCCTGACGGGTCTGGCGGTGCTGGCCGGATTCGTGGCGATGTCGGGCTCGGCGCTGCTCGGGGCCTACCTCCGAGGTGGCGAATGGCCCTCCGACGTGTACTACGGCGACGTCGGCGCGGTCAGCAACTACCTCGTCACGGTCGGCCCCGTTCTCGGCCTGACGGTGGCGCGGCTCGGGCACCGGCATGCGACGAGGTGGCTGGCGGTGCTGGGGGTGCCCTTCCTGGCGGTGGCCTTGCTCTGCGCCGAGCGAGCGCTGTGGCCGGCGCTCGGGGTGCAGGCGGCGCTGGTGTGCGTGTGGGGATGGCGGGTCCGCGCGGTGGCGGTCGGGTGGCCTCGTCTGGCGCTGGCGGGCCTCATCGTGCTGGGCCTGGTGGGCGGGGGTGTCTACGTCAGCGAGCGGTACCGGACCGGCGGCGATCCGGATTCGCCGATGGCGATGGACAACGATTCGCGGCCCCGGGTGTGGAAGAAGGTGGGCGAGGAGATCCTCGCGCACCCGTTGACCGGCGCCGGATTCGGACGCGCCGTCCTGGGCAAGGCCTACCCGGCCCTGCTTCCGGCCGACGAGAGCCAGGTGTTCTGGCACCCCCACAATCTCGTGCTCACCTACGGCGTCAGCGCCGGCGTGCCGGGCATGGTGGCGGTGCTGGCATTGTTCGCCTCGCTCGCCTGGCGCTTCTGGCAGCTGGCGTGTCGCGGCGAGCGTCTCGCGCGTCTGGCCGGGCTTGCGGGGACGGTCATGGTCGCCGGCGTGCTGGCCCGCAACATGACCAATGACTTCTTCGTGCGGGATGGGGCGCTGCTGTTCTGGGCGCTCGCCGGAATGCTCTTCGGATACGCGCTGCGTCGTCCGTCCGCGTCGGGAGCGGACGAAGCCGATCTTCGGCCCGCGTGGCGAGGCGTCGTGGTCATGGGCGCCGCCGCCGGCGATCGCGGCCGGGAGCGGGCCGCATGAGTCACCGCGTCCCGCGCTTCCGTGAGTGCGACGACGTGCTCGCTGAGGCGAAGGACGGCGTCGTGGTCATCGGCGCGGGAGGCCACGCCAAGGTGCTCATCAGCACGCTCGTCGCCTGCGGAGTGCCGGTCGCGGCGGTGGTCGACGACGACGACACCAAGTGGGGCATGGACGCTCAAGGCATCCGGGTGGGCCGGATCGAGCGCGAGCTCGGCGGCCGCGGGATCGTGGGGATCGGGGACAACGCGCAGCGCCGGGAGATGGCGAGGGCTCTCAGCCTGGACTGGCAGACGGTGGTCCATCCGGCCGCCTACGTGCACCCGTCGGCGAAGCTCGGGCGGGGCACGGTGGTCTTTGCCGGCGCGGTCGTGCAGCCGGATGCGGTGATCGGCGACCACGTCATCGTGAACACGGGCGCCACGATCGACCACGACTGCATCGTCGGCGACTACGCGCATCTCGCGCCCGGCGTGCACCTCGCGGGCGCGGTGCAGGTCGGGGAGGGCGCGTTTCTCGGCATCGGAAGCGTGGTGTGCCCGGGCATCAAGGTCGGGCGCTGGGCCACCCTCGGAGCGGGAGGGGTGGCGATTCGCGACGTGGCGGACGGAGTCGTGGCGGTCGGCGTTCCGGCCCGAGCGCTGGACGGGCGAGCGTCCGTCATGAGCCCGCCGATCTTGACCCCCGAGCAGCTCGCGCTCTTGCCCGACGACTCGGACGTGGCCTCCTACGAGACGAACGGGTACTACATCTCGAAGGAAGGAGTCGTGCCCGAGGCCCTGATCGACGCGGCCTGGGACGGGGCCCACCGATTCTACGAGGGCGAGCGGGACGGCACCCTGGCCGTCGACACCGGCTTCTCGAACTGGAAGCCGGGCGATGGAGACGGCCAGCGAAACAACGAGTTCGTGTCGCTGCAGAAGAAGGAGCTGAAGGCTCTCGCGGTCTACCCCCTCCTGGGGGCCATCGCGGCGAAGCTGACCCGGAGCTCCGCCATTCGCGTGCTGGACGATCAGCTCATCTACAAGCCGTCCGACACCCGGGACGCCTCGAGCACGGTGACCGGCTGGCACGCGGACCGGGCCTACTGGGCGACCTGCAGCTCCGACAAGATGATCTCGGTGTGGATTCCATTCCACTCGGTGGAGATCACCCGCAGTCCGCTCGTGGTGATGGCGGGGAGCCATCGGTGGCAGGACCTGCAGGACGTGCGGTTCTTCAACCATCGGAATCTGGCCGAGATCGAGGAGCGGTTCCGCGCGCACGGCCGGGAAGTTCGCGTCGTCCCCATGACCCTGCGCAAGGGGCAGGTGAGCTTCCATCACGGCTGGACGGTCCACGCGAGCTATCCCAACACGAGCGGACAGCCGCGGCTGTCGTACGCGGTCCACTTGCAGGACGGCGACAATCGCTATCGTCCCTACCGCAACCGCGAAGGGCGGGAGATCCACATCTTCGACGAGACGCTGTGCCGCCGGCTGGCCAACGGCGATCCGGACTTCAGCGACCCGGACGTGTTTCCCACCGTCTGGGCGGAGAGGCCCTGATGGACGTCGAGCATCTAGCGATCGACGATCCGCGGTGGCCCGACGCCCTGCGCCGGCTGCGCCACGATTTCTACCATCTCCCCGAGTACGTGAGACTGGACGGCGAGTGGAACCGGGCGCAGCCGATGGCGTTCCTGGCCAGATCCGGAGATGAGGAGCTGTTCATTCCCTATCTGCTGCGCCGGTGCGAGAGCTTCGGGCCGGAATCCATGGCGGACGAAGAGGTGTACGACGTCGTGTCGCCCTATGGGTACCCGGGCCTGCTGCTGAGCGACGCGGCCCGGCGGTCTCCCCGGTTCGCCCGGGAGGCGATGCATCGATTGAGCGAGACCCTCCGCGAGATGGGCGCGTGCTCCGCGTTCTTCCGCATGCATCCCCTGCTGAGCGACGGGCTGTCGGAGCTCTTCCCGGAGGGGTTCTTCACCTCGGCCGGCGAGACGGTCGCGATGGACCTGACCCTGGACGACGCCGGATTGTGGAAGGGGGTCCGGGAGGGGCACCAGTGGACGATCAAGAAGTGCAGGCGGCTGGGCTTCGTGGCCCGCATGGTCCCACTGCACGCGTACGTCGAGTGCGTCATGGAGATCTACCGGGAGACGATGGACCGGGTCCAGGCCAAGGAGTCCTACTATTTCGGCCGGGACTACTTCGCGCGGCTCGCCGAGATGCCCGGGCACGTGCATTGCGGGGTGGTGGAATCGGAGGGCCGGCCGGCGGCCGCCTGCATCTTCTTCGAGTGCGGCGGAATCGTGCAGGCCCACCTGGGCGGCACCCGGTCGGAATTCCTCAACAAGTCGCCGTTTCACCTGCTCCTGTATTCCGCCGCCGAGTGGGCCAGGGCCCGCGGCAACCGGTACCTCCACATGGGGGGAGGCGTCGGCGGCTCCAACGACCGCCTCCTCCAGTTCAAGCGCGGATTCTCGCCGCTGCGCTTTCCGTTCTCGACGCTGCGTCTCGTCACCGATGAAGGGAAGTACCGGGAGCTGACGACGCGCCGGGCGCAGGCCGCCGCGGTGTCGGACTTCTTTCCCGCCTACCGGGCGCCCCTCTGAGGGGCCACCGCCGCTCCGGGTCTCAGCACGCCGGGCCGGGCGCGGGCGCGCCGGGCGCGTACTCGATCGCGAAGATCCGGAGATCGTAGGCGGGGACGCTTCCCTTGACCGTCACGGTGGGCCCGGTGCGCGCACAGGCCGCCGCGGTGTCGGCGGTGTACTCGCGAACGGCGGTGACGGCGCCGGGGATGCTCGCGGTGATCGCGCCGTTCCACTCCACCCCCGAGTTGTTGACGATCGTGGTGACGAGCCGGCCCGGCGCGGCCGAGAACATGTACTGGGCGCCGGGACCGGACACGACGGCGGGCGCGTGCCGGCGGCTCAGCTCGTCGAGCAGCCGAACGCCGACGTCCAGCAGCCGATCGCGCGCGGTCGTCTGCAGGTGTTCCGGCGTCGTCAGGATGACCTGCCCGGCCCCGACCGCGTTCGACGTGATCAGCGGGGCGCCGTCGCCCGCGGTGGCCAGGACGCGCGCGGCGACGGGAGCGACCGGCCGGTACCGGAACGGCGGCTCCGGATACGCGGTGTTGTCGGCGAGCCATCTCGAGGTCGTGCCGCCCAGGGAGGCGCCCCCGAGCCGGACGCCGAGCAGCGCCTCGTCCGCGCTCGTGGCCTGGGTGACGTTGACCACGAGCGTGCCCCCGGCCCGCACCCACGACTGGAGATCCTGGCGCAGACGGGCGTCGATGACGACGTCGCCCAGCAGCACGATGACCTTGTAGCGCCGCAGGGCGCCCGCCGGCGCGGTGTTGAGCATCACGTCGAAGGTGTCGCCCCAGCGGGTGAGCGGCATCGGCTCGTACGGCCTGGGATCGCCCCCGGACGTCAGGAACTGCTGGTAGCCCACCGGCGTCGAGAACCGAGGGCCGGGCGCGGTGCCGTGCCGCCAGTGATCGGGATAGGCGAGCTTCAAGAAGTTGTCGATCATGAAGTCGCCGGACGAATAGGCGATGTCCTGATACCAGACCGCGTTCTGCTGGTTGTATCGCCCGTGCTTGGGGTCGAAGCCGCTGTGAGCGTCCAGCATCAGCGCCATCGGGACCACCGGCGCTCCCACGTCGGGATGTCTCCTCAACGCGAAATCGGCGAACTCCTTCACCGCCGATCCGAACGGATTGAGGGCGGCCGACCCGCCCGGGCCGTAGTAGAGCGTCGGCTCGATCTGGAGGATGTGCGCGCCCGCCATGTAGGCCGCGTACATGTGCCGACGGAGATAGCTCGGCGACCATCCGCCGGTCTGCTTCCCCCCGGCGTCGAAGCTCGTCGCGGAGTCGGCCGCGGTGCGCCACGTCGAGAGGTCGATGCCCCAGGGGCGATCGTACTGACGGCCGGCGCCGCGCATGAAGGCGATGCCGGTCGCGACATCGCCGAGCTCGTCGATGCCGCGCTCGAGGAGGCCGACGTCGACGCCCAGCTCGTAGGCGTCGAACGCGTTCGGAGAATGGTCGGTGACCGCGGCGAGGCGGCACGGCCGCGCGGTCGGGGGCTGTCGCAGGTAGGTGGCGAGCGGCGGAGATTGCTTGAGGTAGTGGTCGACGAAGCGCGCGTGCGCCTGCGGGCGCGTCAGCGCCCCGTATCGCGGCCGCCCGTTCGGGACCCAGGCGCCGCCGCTCTGATCCCACTCGATCATCAGGTTCCAGAGGTGGCTCTTGGCCGGCTGCGCCGCGCAGATTCGAGCGGCCGCGAGGCGCTGGGTCTCGATCGAGCCGGCGCGACTCGTTGTTGACGTGCGAGGCGCCCGGCAGACGAAAGTTGAGCCGCACATCGTGAGTCACCACGAAGTTCCGCATGCCGACGTCCGCGGGCGGCCAGAAGGCGACCATGTTGGCCATGCCGTTGCGCAGGTTCCGCGCCACGTCGGGATTGGTGTAGCCGAGAGGGCCGTGGAACTCGGTCGACAGATGAAACGAGGAGCGCTCGGACTCCGCGCCCACGCCGGGGGAGTGGAGCGAGAGACACAGTGCGACGAGGGTCCAGCGCAGGGTGACGTGGGCCCGGCGCCTCAGCGGGAGAGCCGCCCGGGGCGTCGCAGCCGGTCCGGGAGGCCCCGGCGCCCCAGGGCGCGATCGCCGATCGCGACGAGGAGGAGGCCGCCGACGAAGCCGCAGACCCCGAGCCGCACGGTCGTCGGCGTGCCGACCAGCCGCACCCCGAAGACGTCGACGCTGAGCCCGAGGTCGGCGGTCTCGGGAGGAGGCCAGATCCCGGTCGCCCCGAACGAGATGGCGGCCGCGAGCGGCATCGCGAGGGCATGGAAGCCCACGGTGAGGGCCACCCGGCCCCAGACCTCTCTGGACGTGCCGGGTCGCCAGCAGAACGCGGCCACCGCGAGGCCCATCACGGCCGCGACGGCGAGCGCGGGAACGATCGTCGCTCCCGGCCGGACGACGTCCAGGATCGTGGTCGCGAACAGGAACCAGAGGACGCCGCACGCCAGGCCCGCGAGCAGCGCGGCGGCGTGATTCCGTCTCGGGCCGGACGGTCGCATCGCCCCGCTACTTCACGAGGGCCGGGACACGGGGACGAGGGGGACGGAGGTCATGCGGTTGGCTCGGGGTTGCGAGATGATCGTCCCGCATCGCCGGGCGTGTCAATAGTCGATCGCGCCGGTTCCCCTCGAGCCGCCTTCCGTGGTATCCCTACGCGGTGAGCAGCGTCGCTCCGCCGGCGGCCGCCCTGGCCGCCCCCCAGGCGTTCGCGTCCGTCCTGCGCGAGCGCCCCTATCGCCGGCTCTGGCTCTCGGGCCTGTGCGTCAACGGCGCGCGCTGGATGGATCTGATCCTCCTCGGCTGGCTCGCGTTCCAGCTCACGGACTCGCCGTTCATGGTCGGCCTGGCCGCCTTCGCCCGCTCCGCGCCGCTGATGGTCCTGGGTCCCTTCACCGGCATCGTGGCCGATCGCATGCACCGCGGGCGCGTGCTGGTGTTCACCCAGTCGCTCGGCCTCGTGACCGCGCTCGCGCTGGCCGCGGTGTTCGCGTCCGGGCGCGGCGGCTTCTGGCCGCTGGTCGGTCTCGAGACCCTCTTCGGCGCGCTCTGGGCGCTCGACTTCCCGGCGCGGCGCACCGCGCTCTACACCCTGGTCGGCTCGCGCCGCGTGGCCACCGCGATCTCGCTCGAGACGGTGTCGATGCAGGTGGCCAAGATGGTCGGCCCGGTGCTCGCCGGGGTGGGCCTCGCGCACCTCGGCCCCGCGCCCTGCTACCTGGGGGTGGCCGCGCTCTACGCGATCGGCCTGCTCGTCTTCGTGGGCCTGCCCGGGCGCATCGGCGGGCCGAGCGGGCGCGACGTCACCTCGGTGGTGGCCAGCCTCGGCGCCGGCTTCCGCGAGGCGTGGCGCGAGCCCACCGTGCGCGCGGTGCTGCTGATCACCGTGATGATGAACGTGCTCTTCTTCCCCTACCAGCACATGCTGCCGGTCTTCGCGCGCCACGTGCTCGCGGTGGGCCCGGAGTGGCTCGGCGGCCTGGTGGCCGCGGACGGGCTCGGCGCGCTGCTGGGGGCGCTCGCCATCGCGGGACGCCGCGGCTTCCTGCCGCACGGGCGCATCTTCGGGGTGGCGGTCCTGACCGCGCCGTTCCTGCTGCTCGGCTTCACGAGCCTGCGCTGGCCGTGGGCCTGCCTGCCGGTGCTCGTGCTGATCGGGGCGTGCGAGTCGGCCTTCGCGGCCATGCAGAGCACGCTGGTGCTCCTGCAGGCCCCGGAGGCGAGCCGCGGGCGGGCCATGGGCATCCTCTCGGCCTGCATCGGCACCCAGCCGGCCGGCACCCTCTGGATCGGCTTCCTGGCCGGAGGGATCGGGGTGCCGGCGGCCATGGCGATCAACGGCATGGCCGCGCTCGTCGCGATGCTGCCCGCCGCCTGGCCGCTCGCCCGCCGGGGCCGGATTTGACCCGCTATTGACCGACCTTACGAAGTACCCTAAGTTTATGGCCGGTTACCGTGACCGCCGGGGTGGGCCCGGCCGGTGCCGACCGTTTCCCGTCGCCCAGGAGGCCTCATGAAGATGATGCGTGTGGTCGTGACCCTGATCCTGATGGCCGCCGTCAGCCTGTCGCTGCCGGGCGCCACCTCGATCGCCCAGGAAGTGCTGACCAACGACTCGGTGATCCAGATGGTCAAGGCCGGCCTGCCCGAGGCGGTCGTCATCGGCAAGATCAAGTCGACCGCGACCAAGTTCGACCTCAAGACCGACTCGCTCGTGGGCCTGAAGAAGGCCGGCGTCTCCGACAAGGTGCTCGAGGCCATGGTGGCCGCGGGCTCCGGCGCGGCGCCGAGCACCGCCGCGGCGCCGACGCCCGCGCCGCCGGCGCCCGCCCTCGCGGCGGGAGCGCTCAAGACCCAGGACGTGATCTACCAGCTCGTCGCCGGCAAGTACGTCGAGATGTTCGCGACCTCGGCCAACCTCGAGACCAACATGGCCTTCTTCCAGAGCAAGAGCGAGGTGGTGCTGGAAGGCAAGAAGGCCCAGTACCGGACCAGCGAGAAGCAGCCGGTCTTCCTCAGCACGTACTCCTCGACCGACGCGCCACTGGTGCGGCTCAAGCCCGGTGACGAGCACAACGACCGCAATCTCAAGATCGGCAGCGGGGCGTTCATGCCGTTCGGCGGGACCCAGAAGATGGGCGTGCGCAACGAGGACAAGATCCCGGTGACGATCGAGCGGGATGCGCGCGGCTTCTACAAGGTGACCCCGTCCGCTGCGCTCGCGCCCGGCGAGTACGGCTTCATCCTCGCCACCGGGTTCGGGGCGGGCTCGGGCAAGGTCTACGACTTCGGAGTGGACTAACACGGATCCGCACCACGCCGCGGGCCCGCTCGAGCGGGCCCGCGCGCTGGCCCCGCTCCTCGAGGACCTGAGCGAGCGCACCGAGGAGGAGCGACGGCTCCCCGAGCCGGTGCTGCGGGCGCTCCACGACGCCTCCCTCTTCCGCCTCCTCCTGCCCGGCTTCCTGGACGGGGGCGAGATCGACCCGGTCACCTTCGTCCAGGTGATCGAGGAGGTCGCCAAGCACGACGCGAGCGCCGCGTGGTGTCTCTGCCAGGCCTCCGGCTGCTCGATGACCGCGGCCTACCTGCCCACCGAGGTCGGCCGCGAGATCTTCGGCGATCGGCGCGCGGTGCTGGCCTGGGGGCCGAGCAACGACGCCCGCGCGGTGGCGGTCGACGGCGGCTACCGCATCGACGGCACCTGGAGCTTCGGCAGCGGCTGCCGCCACGCGACCTGGCTGGGCGGCTACTGCCCGATCCAGGGGCCCGACGGCAAGACGCGGCGGCGCCCGGACGGCACGCCCGACGGGCGCACCATGCTCTTCCCGGCCGGGCAGGCGACCATCGTCGACGTCTGGCACGTGACCGGGCTGCGCGGGACCGGCAGCGACGCGTTCACGGTCACCGATCTCTTCGTGCCGGACGCGCACACCGTGGCGCGCGACGATCCCGCCGAGCGCCGGCACCCCGGCCCGCTCTACTGCTTCCCCTCCGGCAGCCTCTACGCGGCGGGCTTCTCCGGCGTGGCGATGGGCATCGCGCGGAGCAGCCTCGACGCCTTCGTCGAGCTGGCCCGCGACAAGGAGCCGCGCTCGTCCAAGCGGCAGCTGCGCGACAGCGGGGTCATCCAGTTCCAGGTGGCCGAGGCCGAGGCGAAGCTGGGCGCGGCGCGCGTCTTCCTGCACGACGCGCTCGCCCGCATCTGGGCCGAGGTGAGCCGGTCGGGCCTGCCGCTCAGCCTGGAGCAGCGGGTGCAGATCCGGCTGGCCTCCACCTACGGCATCCACCAGGCCAAGCAGGTGGTGGACACCGTGCACCACGCCGCCGGCTCGAGCGCCATCTTCACGAGCAGCGCCTTCGAGCGCCGCTTCCGCGACATCCACACCGTGACCCAGCAGCTCCAGGGCCGCCAGGCCCACCTCGAGACCGTCGGCCGCTACCTCCTGGGCCTCGAGCCCGACCAGACCTTTCTGTAGGTCTCCGCCCTCCACGCTCGCGGTGCTGGCCCTGGTGTGGGGGTTCCTCGCGGCGCTCGAGCGGCCGGCCGGGGCGTCGGTAGAATTAGGAGTGAAATAACCTCGTGTGTAGAATGGTCGTGAGGCTCGAGCCCGGTTCGGCATTCCGGACAGGAGGTTGCGATCGCTCGACACTCGCGAGGAAGTCCTGCCGTCTCCCACCGTGGTGGCCTGCCTTGAGCGACATTCCGGCTGAAACGCCCCGTATTGCCCGCGCCTACTGCCCCGCCTGCGAGCCCGACGCCGATACCCTGCTGGAAATCCTGGAGGTGCAGTGGTGCGCGATCCACATGCCCCTGCGGGAAGGGCTGGACGACGCGCGGGTCATGTCGGACGCGATGCTGACCGGCAGCGCCGAGGCGGGGGGCGACGAGAATCGCCGCTGGTGCGACGTGATCCACGGGAACCCGACGCGCCACGGCCGCCGCGGTAGATCAGCGGCCAGGGATAGCGCAGGCCGCTCTCGTCCACCGGAAAGTGCCCCGAGCGTAGCAGCCCGCGCGCGCGCCGCTTGAGCGCGCGCTGCTCGTCGGCGTCGAGCAATTCGGCGAGCGCGGGCGGCAGGCCCGCGGCGAGCAACCGCCGCAGGTCCTCCAGCAGCGCGGGAGCGATCGGCTCCTCGCCGAAATCCCAGATCACGGTGCGGAGCTTCGGCTCGGCGTGAAACGTGAGGCCGTGATCGATCGCGTAGATCCGGTCCTCCGGCACGTGGAGGCAGTGGCCGCTCTTGCGGTCCGCGTTGTTGGCCACCAGGTCGAAGACGCAGATGCGCCGGAGCGCCTCCCGGTGCTCTTCCTGCTCCAGCAGCGTGAAGTAGTGCTGGCGGAAGTCGGCCGGCACGAAGAGCTGGAGCGATCCGTCTCCCAGCGGGCCCTCCCGCTCCACCGTGAGAGGGACGAGGCCCCAGCCGAGCGCTTCCGAGAGCAGGTAGGCCGCGATCTCGCGCCGGTAGAGCCCGGGGGGGAAATCCCACAGCGGCCGCTCACCGCGCTCGGGCTTGTAGACCGCCAGCGCGGTCTGGTCGTCGAGGCAGCACTCGACGAGGAAGGTGGCGTTGCTGCTGCGGGGCAGGCGCCCCTTCACGGTGACCTCGCCGCGCGTCAGCAGGTCGAGCGCGGGGGTCGGGTCGGCCCGCCCCGGCATCCCTAGTGGGTCACGTGGCCGTTGGACCGGGGGCACACGTGGCCCTCCGGATCCATGGGCCGGCTGCAGATCGGGCAGCTCGGCCGCCCGCCTTTCATGAGGTCGTTGGCCCGGTCGACGAAGGCGGCGGCCTGCGCGCGGGTGATCCGGAAGCGCGCCATCGCCGGCTGCGGGCCGCTCTCCTCCCCGGCTTCCTCGCCCTTGGCCTCCTCCTCTTCCGCCTCCTCGAGCAGCTCGCTCGCCTCGACCACCACCCGGTCCCTGGGCTCGTCGTAGCCGACCGCGATCGAGCCCACGTCCCACACCGGCTGCACGGGCTCGAGTAGCTCGGCCTCCGCCCCGGACCTGCGCGGGGGCGCCCTTCACGCGGGCGAGCAGGCCGCCCAGGTACTCGGCGAGCGCGCGCACGTGCTCCTTCTCCACCTTCAGGGTGATGACGCGCCCGCCCTCGCGCGACTGGAGGTAGAACACGCGCTGGCCGGGCGGGCCGATCGCCCCCGCGGTGAAGTGGTCCGGGGCGTCGAGCTCGAAGGAGGGGTTGTCGCTCATGGCTTGCCGCCGCCGAGCCAGACGAGGTCGCCGGAGAGGGAGTTGACGGTGAGCACGCTGGGCCCGCCGCGCCGGTAGGCCACCACCGTGATCGACGAGGGCGCGATCATGATGCGCTGGAAGAGATCGAGCGGGGTGCCCAGGGCCTGGGCCACCGCGGCCTTGATGGGGTCGGCGTGCGAGACCGCCACCACGATCTGGCCGGGGTGCCGGGCCACGATGCGGCCGAGCGCGGAGGTCATGCGGGTCTGCATCTCCGGGAACGACTCGCCGCCCGGGAAGCGGAAGCTGCTCGGGTTGCGCTGCACCGTCTCCCACTCCGGCCGCCGGGCCGCCTGCTTGAGGCTCATGCCGGTCCACTCCCCGATGTCGAGGTCGGCGAGGTCGCGCTCGATGCGGAGGGCGCGCTTCACCGCGCGGCCGATCGGCTGGGCGGTCTCGCGCGCGCGGGTGATCGGCGAGCAGTACACCGCGGCGATCCGGGCGACCTTGCCGATCCGCTCCGCGGCCGCCTCCGCCTGGCGCCGCCCCTCGTCGGAGAGGTGGAGACCCGGGGCCCGGCCGGGCAGCTTGATCCCGGTGGTGGGCGTCAGCCCGTGACGCACGAGCAGCACGACCGACGCGGCGTCCGGCATCCGATCGGGGGCTAGGAGACGGCCCGCCGCTTGGAGCGGACGAAGTCGACGAGCACGTACTCGCCGAGGCGGTCGGACGTCGCGAAGAAGGCGCGCCCGCGGTTGATGCGCGTCATCTGCTCGACGAAGGCGGTCAGGGCGTGGCTCTGCTCCAGCATGAAGGTGTTGATGGTGATGTCGTCCCGCGTGCAGCGCTGCACTTCCTTGAGCGTCTCCTGCAGGGTCCGCCGGGTGGGCGGGTAGGCGAACTCGGGCTCGCTGCCCTCCATGTGGGCGGTGGGCTCGCCGTCGGTGATCATGATCACCTGCTTGTTGCCGCCCTTGTGCCGGGCCAGGAGCTGGCGGGCGAGCAGGAAGCCGGCGTGCATGTTGGTGCCCACGCTCCACTCGCCGGGGGCCAGGTGGGGGAGCTGGGCCGCGCTGAACTCGCGCGCGTAGAGCGAGAAGCCCACGATGTACAGGCTGTCGCGCGGGAACTGCCCGCGGATCAGCGCGTTGAGCGCGAGCGCGACCTTCTTGGCGGGCAGGAAGCAGCCGTTGAAGATCATCGAGCGGCTCATGTCGAGCATGAGCACGGTGGCCGCGTGGGTCTGGGTCTCGGTGCGCGCCACCTCGAAGTCGGCGGGGGCGAGGCGCACCGGGATCCCCGCCCCGTTGCGCTCCACCGCGTTCATCAGGGTCTCGCGCAGCTCGAGCAGGAACGGGTCGCCGAACTCGTAGGGCTTCGACTGGTCGGTGCGGTCGCCGCCCGCGCCGCGCCGCTCCAGCGCGTGGCCGCCGAACCGGTCGCGCTTGAGGTGCCCGAAGATGTCGCGCAGGGCCTTGTCGCCGATCTTGCGGATGGCCCGCGCGGTCAGCTCGAGGCGGTCGCCCTTTCTCTCGAGGTAGCCGGCCTCCTCGAGCTTCTTGGTCATCTCGCGCAGACGCTCGAGGTCGCGCTTGGCCTCCTCGCCCAGGAGCTGCTCGACCTGCTCGGGGTCGATCTTCTCGAGGTCGTTGGGGTCGCGCACCTTCTGGATCTGCCGCTCGAGGTCGTCGAGCTGCCGCAGCTCGTCCATCAGCTCCATCGCCTGCTTCATGGAGAGCTCGTCGTCGCCGCGGAAGTTGTAGCGGCGCCCGTCGGGGGGCGGCATGAGCTGGGAGAGGTTCATGCCGAGCTGCCGCAGCTCGCCCTCGAGCCGCTCGTCCTGCATGAAGAGCGACTGCATCATGTCCTGGAGCTGGCGGCGCTGGCCGGGCGACATGCTCGCGAGCATCGACTGCATCTGGCCGCTCTGCTGGGCGATCTGCTCCATGAGCTGGTCGAGGTTCTCGGCCCCCGGGAAGTGGTCGCCCCACTTCTGCTTGAAGGCGTCGAAGTCGGGCTCGCGGCCCTCCGCGCGGTCCTGGAGCATGCGGTTGAGATCGCGCAGCATCTCCCGCATCCGCTCGAGGTCCTGCGGGCTCATGTTGCCGAGCGCCTTCTGCATGTTCGACAGGAACGGCTGGAGCATCTGCTGCTGGAGCCCCTTCATCAGCTCCCAGAACAGGCGGTGCGCGTCGGGATCCATGAACTCGTAGTTCTGCAGCCCCTGGATGCGCCCGGCGGGCGACTCCGGCATCTCGTCGAGGGTCTTCCGGTGCTCGGCGGCGGCCTGCTCCATCCCCTGCTTGAACGACTCGGGGGCCTCACCCTTCTGGGCCCGCTCCTTGGCGTCGGCCACCCGCCGCTCGATGCCCTCGCGCTCGGTCTTCATGATGGTGTCGAGCTTCTGCTTGATGTCGTCGAGCACCGAGGAGAGGTCGTAGCGGTCGAGCTGCTGCTGGCGCTGCCGCCGCAGGCGATTGAGCAGATCTTGAAGCCCGGGCAGGTTGGCCCCGTCCGGATTCTTCGCCCCGCGCTGGAAGAGGCGCCGGAGCGCGCTCCACGGATCACCGTCCGACAGGAGATCGTCGGACATCGCCTCGAGCAGCTGATCGGCGTCGAGGTCGTCGAGGCGCTGGCTGCCGTCCCAGCGCGAGTACCAGCTCAGCGGGGACACCGGCGCCTCACGCCCCCCGGTACCGCGACTGGCCGGCCTGCACGTCCTTGTTGAGCTTCTTGCTGAGGTGCAGGCCCTCCAGCACGAACTCGACCGCGGCGGCCACGCTGGCCGGATCCTGCGCTCCGAGCTTGCGCACCGCCGCCTGCAGCGGGCGCACCTGGCCGAGGTGGCGCAGGTACAGCTCGGCGGGCATCGCGTCCGAGACCTCGATCTTGAGGCCGTCCTGGAACGCGCCCACCACCTCGTCGAGCTCGCCCGAGGTGAAGGTGCGGTTGAACACGTTGAGGACCGCGCGCTGCATGATCTTGCCCATCACCTTGTCCTCGGTCGCGTCGCCGAGGCTCTCCATCTCGATCTTGCCCCCGGTGGAGGCGGCGATGGCGCCGAGGTCGCTGACCCGCGGGGCGGCCACCGTCTCCCCGAGCCGGATCGCCCGCTTGAGCGCGCTCGAGAGCAGGTTCTCGTAGTTGCAGATGGTGACGCGCACCGAGACCCCGGAGCGCTGGCTGATCTCGGGCGACCGCCGGGCGAGGTGGGTGACCTCGGCCACCAGCTGCTTCATGAAGTCGGGGCTCCTGGTCTCGAGGCCCGCGTCGACGTAGGCGGTGCGCTCGGACTCCATGATCGCGATCTCGTCCTCGACCCGCCGGGGATAGTGGGTGCGGATCTGGGAGCCGAAGCGGTCCTTGAGCGGGGTGATGATGCGGCCGCGGTTGGTGTAGTCCTCCGGGTTGGCGCTCGCCACCACGTAGAGGTCGATGGGCAGCCGCACCTTGTAGCCGCGGATCTGCACGTCGCGCTCTTCCATGATGTTGAGCAGGCCGACCTGGATGCGCTCGGCCAGGTCCGGCAGCTCGTTCAGGGCGAAGATGCCGCGGTTGGTGCGGGGCAGCAGCCCGTAGTGGATCGTCAGCTCGTCGGAGAGGTAGCGGCCCTCCGCCACCTTGATCGGATCCACCTCGCCGATGAGGTCGGCGATCGTGATGTCGGGGGTCGCGAGCTTCTCGCCGTAGCGGCGGTCGCGCGGGATCCACGCGATCGGCGTCTTGTCGCCCTGCTCGGCCACCCGCTGCCGGCACGCCGAGCAGATCGGGGCGAACGGCTCGTCGCTGATCTCGCAGCCCGCGAGGGCCGGCATCTCCTCGTCGAGCAGTCCCACCAGCAGGCGCGCCATGCGGGTCTTGGCCTGGCCCCGCTCGCCCAGGAACACGATGTCCTGTCCGCTCAGGACCGCGTTCTCGATCTGGGGGACGACGGTCTGCTCGTAGCCCACGATGCCCGAGAAGAGTCCCTCGCCCTTCCGCAGGCGCGCGATGAGGTTGTCGCGCAGCTCCTGCTTGACGGACCTAGAGACGTACCCGCTGTCGCGCAGCTCCCGGATCGAGGTCGGCTTCGCCATGAGGGCTCCCTTCGCTATCGTGCGCTCACTATGCGGCGGGCGGTGCCCGCTGTCAATCGGACGAGCCGTGCCGCGAGGGCTGGGGCGGCATCAGGTAGCCGATCAGCAGCACGTTCAGATGGAGCAGCAGCAGCTTGTTCCACGCCACCGCCGCCGCGAGCGCCCGCGCCGGGTCGTCCAGCTCGTCGCGGAAGATCCCGGCCAGCGCGGTCTGGGTGAGACTCATCGCGGCCACCATGAACTGCGGCGGGATCTTGCCGCCCGGGCCGTGCTCCCGGTGGCTGTGCGAGATGCCGATCATCAGCAGGTAGTAGGCGAAGTCGTGGGTGATCGCGGCCTCGGCGGTCTCCTTGAGCCAGCGGGCGAGGCTGTGCTTGCGTCGCTCGATGCGGGTGCGATCCGGCGTCCCGTCCGGGGCCAGGAAGAAGCGCGCGGTGGCCGGGAAGCGGAGGAAGTGCTCGTAGAGCGCGCTGGTCAGCGCGGCCTCGTGCTTGAGCACCGCGGGCGCGCTCTCCCGGATCACCACCGCGTCGGCCTCGCCGAGCCCCACGAACTCGGCCAGCTCGCGCACGTACCGCTCGAGATCCGCCCCCGGGGGAACCCGGGCCTCCTCGTCTTCCACGCTCATGCGCTGCCTCCTGTCCGCGTGCGATAATACCGCCCATGCGGGCCCCGGTCGCGGCGATGATCCTGGCGCTGGCCCTCGGCGCCTGCGCGTCCTCCTCGCTGAACCTGCCCTACAAGCCCGAGGTCCAGCCGAGCGGGGCCACCATCTCGGCCGCCTACACCATCGTGGCCGACCGTCTGCGCGTCGAGATCGCCACCGAGGGCCGGCGGCTCGAGCGGGCGCAGGTCGTCCGGCCCGACGGCGGGCTGCTCGAGGCCCAGACCATCGAGTACACCCCGCCGGTGAGCGGCGGCGGTAGCCCGGTCGGCATCGGGTTCGGCATCGGCAGCTTCGGCGGCATGGGCGGCGGCGTCAGCACCGGCGTCGGCGTCTCCACCGGGACCACGATAGGCGGAGGGAGCTCTGCCTCCGCGGTGGGGCCGTCCACCATCGCCTCGTTCCCGCTCGCCTACGCCGGGCCGAGCCCCTGGCGGGTGCGCGTCAAGCTGCAGGGCATCGAGCCCGCCGACATCCTGGTGGGCGAGCCCCCGGGGAGCCCCGCGCCGCGCTGAGTAGAGGCCGCCGCGCTTAGCGGCGGCGCCGGGTCGGCCGCGGCGACGCGGGCGGCGCTTCACGATCGGCGACCGCGGGCCGCCGCTCCTCCATCTCCTCGAGCGTGCGCGGCCAGTCCTTCCGCAGCAGCCGCGACAGCGCGCGGTCCGCCAGCAGTCGTCCCGCGGTCTGGCAGCGCGCGCAGTAGTTGGTCTCGTTGTCGGCGTGGACGATGCGCTGCACCGGCGCGCCGCAGTCGGGACACGGCTGGCCGTAGCGGCCGTGGACCGCCATGTCGGGCCGGAACGCGGTCACCCCTTCCGGGAACCCGCCCGCCGCGTCGCGGCGCAAGCGCGCGACCCAGTCCGCGAGGGTCGCGCGGGCCGCCTCGAAGAGCCGCGCGGTCTCCTCCTCGGAGAGCTGTCGCGTCATCCGCACCGGCGAGAGGCGCGCCCGGTGCAGGATCTCGTCGGAGTAGGCGTTGCCCACCCCGCTCAGGATGCGGGGATCGGTCAGCGACCGCTTGAGCGTATGCGACTCGCGGGTGAGTGCGGCGCGGAAGGTGGCGAGATCGGCCTCGAACAGCTCGAGCCCGCCGGGATCGTGCGCGGCGAGCGCGGCCTCGCCCCGCACCAGATGAATGGCGGCGCGCCGCTTCGAGCCCGCCTCGGTCAGGGTGACGGTGCCGGTCGAGAAGTCGAGCGCGGCCAGCCCGATCTTGCCGGGCAGCTTCGCGCCGGCCTCCTTCCAGTGCAGCCGCCCCGCGATCATCAGGTGGATCAGGACGAAGCAGTCGCCCTCGAGCTCGATCACGATCCGCTTGCCGAGCCGGCGCAGCCCGGTCACCGTGCGCCCGGCGACCTCGGCGGGGGAGGGGTCGACCGAGCGCAGCACGAACGGGTTGGCCAGGCGCAGACGCTCGAGGCGGGCGCCCCGGATGCGTCCGTCGAGGGCCTCGAGATAGACGGTGACGTCGGGCAGCTCGGGCATGCGGCAGCCAGTGTAGGGACCGAGCCGCCGGCCGCGCAAGCGTCCCCCCTGTGGTACGGTTCGGGGCATGTCGTCGACCCTCCCGTCGCCCCCGGTGGCCAAGCGCGTGCCCAAGACCGACGTCGTCCACGGCGACGTCCGCGTCGACGACTACTTCTGGATGCGGGACCGCGAGGACCCGGACGTCACCGCCTACCTGACCGCGGAAAACGTCTACACCGACGCGGTGATGAAGCCCACCGAGGGCTTCCAGGAAAGCCTCTACGCCGAGATGCTGGCGCGCATCAAGGAAGACGACCAGACGGTGCCCTACCGGCGGCGCGGCTTCTTCTACTACTCGCGCACCGAGAAGGGCAAGCAGTACCCGATCTACTGCCGCAAGGCGGGCAGCCTGGAGGCGCCGGAGCAGGTGATGCTCGACCTGAACCAGCTCGCGGTCGGCCATCCCTTCCTGGCCCTGGGCGCGGCCAGCGTCAGCGACGACGGCCGCCTGCTCGCCTACACCACCGACCTCACCGGCTTCCGCGAGTACACGCTCTACGTGAAGGATCTCGACACCGGCGCCCTGCTTCCGGACCGGGTCGAGAAGGTGAGCGCGGTCACGTGGGCCGCGGACGGCCAGACCCTCTTCTACGTCACCGAGGACGACGCCAAGCGCCCGTACCGGCTGCACCGCCACCGCCTCGGAGCCACGGTGGCCGATCTGCTCCACGAGGAGACCGACGCCCTCTTCCGCCTGCACGTGGGCCGCTCGCGCAGCCTCGCCTATCTCTTCCTGATCTCGGGCAGCTTCACCACCACCGAGACGCGCTTCTGCCCCGCGGCGGATCCGCAGGGCGCGTGGCGGATGATCGTGCCGCGGGAGAAGGACCACGAGTACCAGGTCGACCACGGCCGCGGGCCGTCGGGCGATCTCTTCTACATCCGGACCAACGGCGGGGGCCGCCGCAACTTCCGGCTCGTCACCGCGCCGGTCGACGATCCGGGCCCGGGCCGCTGGCAGGAGCTCTTGCCCCACCGCGACGACGTGATGCTGGAAGACGTGGAGGTGTTCGCCGACCACTACGTGGTCCACGAGCGCGAGGACGGCCTGATTCGCCTGCGCGTCACCGACGCCGGGAGCGGCGCGCATCATCACGTGCAGTTCCCCGAGCCGACCTACGACCTCGACGCGGACGCCAACGCGGAGTTCGAGACCGACGCCTATCGGCTCCGCTACCAGTCGCTGATCACCCCCGCCTCGGTGTTCGACTACGACATCGCGGGGCAGCGCCTGCGGCTGCTGAAGCAGGCCGAGGTCCTGGGAGGCTACGACGCGACCCGCTACCGCTCCGAGCGCATCCACGCGGTCGCGGGCGACGGCACGCGGGTCCCGATCTCGCTCGTCCGCCGCGCCGACGCCGCCCGCGACGGCTCGGCCCCGATGCTGCTCGCGGGCTACGGAGCCTACGGCTACCCGTACCCGGCCGGCTTCTCCTCCAACCGGCTGAGCCTGCTCGACCGCGGGGTGAGCGTGGCGATCGCCCACATCCGCGGCGGCGGCGAGCTGGGCAAGCGGTGGCACGACGAGGGCCGCATGATGGCCAAGCGCAACACGTTCACCGACTTCATCGCGGCGGCCGATCACCTGGTGAAGGACGGCTATACCGCGGTCGACCGGCTCGTGATCGAGGGAGGCAGCGCGGGCGGGCTCCTGATGGGCGCGGTCCTCAACCTGCGGCCGGACTGCGCGGCGGCCGCGGTGCTGCGCGTGCCGTTCGTCGACGTGATCAACACCATGCTCGACGAGTCGCTGCCGCTCACGGTGGGCGAGTTCGAGGAGTGGGGCAATCCCAAGATCCGCGAGCAGTACGAGTACATGAAGACCTACTGCCCCTACACGAACCTCGACGCGCGCCGCTATCCCGCCCTGCTCGTCAAGACCTCGGTCCACGACAGCCAGGTGATGTACTGGGAGCCCGCGAAGTGGGTGGCCCGGCTGCGCGCGCTGGGCGGCCCGCGCGTAGCGCCCCTGTTCAAGATCAACATGGCGGCCGGCCACGGCGGCGCCTCCGGCCGCTACGACTACCTGCGCGAGATCGCCTTCGACTACGCGTTCATCCTCACCCGCCTCGCCCCGTTCCTGCTGGGCCCTCTCCCCTCTCCCCCATCGGGGGAGAGGGCAGGGTGAGGGGCGGGGACGTCGAGGGCGGGACGTCGAGGGGGCTGGGCACGCAGCCTCCCGATCTCGCCTCCGCTTTCCTCGCCCACCTCCGCGCCGAGCTGCACGCGCCCGATCTCTCCTACGCCGCCACCCCCGCCGCGCTCAGCGGCGGCTTCGACACCCGCATATTCTCCTTCCGCCTGAGCGGAGCGCCCGACGCGTGGTCGGGCTCGCTGATCCTGCGCGTGATGAACCCGGCCCACGACCCGCTGCGCGCGCTCCGCGAGCGCGCGATCCAGAACACGCTGGCCACGCAGGGCTATCCCGTCCCGCGCGTGCTCGCCGCCTGCGCCGACCGCGCGCCCCTCGGCGCCGGCTTCCTCGTGATGGAGCGCGCCACCGGCCGCCCGCTGCTCGACGACCGGGTCCTCGGGGTGAGCGCCACGCTGGCCGACGCCCAGGCGCGCCTGCACGCCCTCGACGCGGAGCCGGTGCTGCGCGCGCTGGACGACGAGGGCCGGGCGTCCGGCGGCGGCTTCGACCGGGGCGTGGTCGGCTACGAGGGTTATCTCGCCGCGCTCGACCGGCGCATCCGCCGGGCCGAGCTGACCGGCCTCGCGCCCGGCCTGCGCTGGCTGCGGGACCGCCGGCCGGCCGCCGGACCGCGCGTGATCTGCCACGGCGACTTCCATCCCCAGAACCTCCTCGCCGAGCGCGGGCGGGTGACCGCGGTGCTCGACTGGCCGAACACCCTGGTCGCCGAGCCGGAGTGCGACGTGGCGGCCACGCTCGTGATCTTGCGCCTCACGCCCATCGAGGTCCTGCCGGTGCCGGCCGCGCTGCGCCCGCTGGTGGCGCTGCTGCGCCGGCTCATGACCGCGCGCTATCTCGCGCGCTACCGGCGCACCCGGGCCCTCGACCCCGGGCGCCTGGACTACTACGAGGCCGGCGCGTGCATGCGGGGCCTGGTGCGCGCCGCGGAGGCGCGGCGGTCCGGCGACACGAACCCGCTCGACGCCTCGTCCTTCGGCGAGCGCCTCGCCGCGCGGTTCGCGCGGCTGACCGGCGTGCCGGTGGCGCTGCCGCCGTCGCGCGGCTGACCGTGCTACCATGCCCGCGGATTCCGATCCCTTCGCTCCGGAGAGGCCCATGAACGCGACCGATCTCGCCTACACGCCCGCCACCGATCTCATCGCCCGCATCCGCTCCAAGGCCCTCTCCCCGGTGGAGGTGACGCGCGCGGTGCTGGAGCGCATCGAGCAGACGAACCCGAAGATCAACGCGTTCGTGACCGTCACCGGGGACGCCGCGCTGGCCGCCGCGCGCGCCGCGGAGTCGGCGGTGATGAAGGGCGAGCGGCTCGGCCCGCTCCACGGGATCCCGGTCTCGATCAAGGACCTGGCGCTCGTCAAGGGCGTGCCGGCCAAGTTCGGCTCCCCCGTCTTCGAGCAGCGCATCGGGGAGGTCGACGCTCCGTTCGTGCGCCGCCTGCGCGAGGCGGGGGCGATCCTGACCGGCAAGACGAGCACCCCCGAGTTCGGCTGGAAGGCGCTCGGCGACAGCCCGCTCACCGGCATCACCCGCAACCCGTGGAACACCGCGATGACCTCGGGCGGCTCGAGCGCGGGCGCGGGCGCCGCGGCCGCCGCGGGTCTGGGGCCGCTCCACCAGGGCTCGGACGGGGCGGGCTCGGTGCGGGTGCCGTCGGCCTTCTGTGGCATCTACGGTCTCAAGCCCACCTTCGGCCGCGTGCCGATGTGGCCGGTTTCCAACACCGACAGCGCCTCGCACGTGGGCCCGATGACCCGCACCGTCGCCGACGCCGCGCTCATGCTGGCGGTGATGGCCGGGCCCGACGACTGGGACCGCCAGTCGCTCGATGCGCCGCCCGCGGACTACGTGGGCCGCCTGCGCGACGGCGTCAAGGGGCTGCGGGTCGGGTGGAGCCTCGACCTCGGCTGCTGCCGCGTCGATCCCGAGATCGGCCAGGTGGCCCGGCGCGCGGCGGAGGCCTTCCAGGAGCTGGGCTGCACCGTCGAGGACGCCAAGGTGAGCCTGCCCGACACGCGCGAGATGATCCACCTGATGTGGAACGCGCACTACGCGGGCAACTACGCCCCCTTCCTCGAGAAGTTCCGCGCCCGGATGGACCCGGGCCTCGTCGCGGCCCTCGAGGACGGTCGCCGCTACACCGCGGAGGCCTACGTGGAGATGCGCGCGCGCAAGCACGCCTACTGCGACGCGGTGCGCGAGCTGTTCGACACCTACGACCTGCTGCTCACGCCCACCGTGTCGGTGGCCGCCTTCGAGGTCGGTCGCCTGAACCCGGCCCACTTCCCGCAGCACGCGTGGGACTGGTTTCCGTGGGCGGGCTTCAGCTACCCGTTCAACTTCACCGGCCAGCCCGCCGCGACGGTGCCCGCGGGCTTCACCGCCTCCGGCATGCCGGTGGGGCTGCAGATCGTCGGCCGGCGCCTCGCCGATCTTCAGGTGCTGCAGGCCTCCGCGGCGTTCGAGGAGGCACGGCCCTGGGCGGCGAAGCGCCCGGCGCTCGGCTGAGCCGCGGCCCGATCACATGTGGATCATGGTGTCGGGGCCCTACCGCACCGGCGCGGCCGATGCCGAGCAGCGCACGCGGAACCTGGCCGCGCTGAACGAGGCCGCGCTCGCCCTCTTCCGCGCCGGGCACGTGCCGATCGTCGGCGTCAACGTGGCGCTCCCGCTGATCGAGGCCGCCGGCGCGGCGACCTTCGATGAGATCATGATGCCGCTCTCGCTCGCCCTGGTGGACCGCTGCGACGCGTGCCTGCGCGTGGGCGGCGCATCCACCGGCGCGGACCAGGAGGCCCAGCGCTTCCGCGCGACGGGGCGTCCAGTCTACGGCAGCGTCGCGGAGGTGCCGGGGACCCGATGAGCGCGACGCGCCCGTACGACGTCATCACGTTCGACTGCTACGGCACCCTGATCGACTGGGACGGCGGCATCGCCGGCGCGTTCGCCCGCGCGATCGCGGAGAGCGGCGGCGGGCTCGACTCGCACCGCGTGCTGGAGGTCTACGAGGAGATCGAGGCGGAGGTGGAGGCCGAGCGCTACCGGAGCTACCGCGAGGTGCTCACCGAGAGCACGCGGCGCATCGCCCGCCGGCTCGGCTGGGCGCTGCCCGAGGCGAAGGCCGGCTTCCTGGCCGAGAGCCTGCCGCGCTGGATCCCGTTCCCGGACACCAACGCCGCGCTCGAGCGGCTCTTCAAGGCCGGCTACCGGCTCGGCATCCTCTCCAACGTGGACGACGATCTCCTCGCGGGCACCCGCAAGCACTTCACGGTGCCGTTCGACCCGATCGTCACCGCGCAGCAGGTCGGCTCCTACAAGCCGGCCGACGGCCACTTCGTCACCGCGCGCGAGCGCATCGGGATCGCGCGCTGGCTGCACGCCGCGCAGAGCCACTTCCACGACGTGACCCCGGCCCGCCGTCACCGCATCGCGTCGGCCTGGATCAACCGCAAGCACCTGGTCCGCGGTGAGCCGCGGCCGGATCGCGAGCTCCACTCGCTCACCGAGCTGGCCGACTGGCTCGCCTAGGGGAGACCGATGGCACTCGAGCAGGCCCTCACCGACACGCTCACCCAGGCCATCAAGGCCAAGGACGGCAAGACGTCCGACGTGGTGCGCATGATCAAGACCAAGATCCAGGAGCGCCGCACCGCCAAGGGCGCCTCCGGCCAGGTCGACGACGCCCTCGTGCTCGAGGTGATCGGCGCCTACCGCAAGCAGCTGCAGAAGGCGCTCGCCGAGTTCGACAAGGTGGGCGAGCGCGGGGCGGCCCAGGCCGCGGTGCTCCGCTTCGAGATCGAGTTCTGCGAGCGCTACCTGCCCAAGACCATGGACGAGGCGGGGGTGCGGGCGCTGGTGAAGGAGCGCATCGCGGCCCTCGGCATCGCCGATCCCAAGCAGGCCGGCCGCCTGGTCGGCGACATCATGAAGACCCACAAGGGCCAGGTGGAGGCGGGCGACGTCAAGCGCGTCGCCGACGAGCTGCTGAAGGGCTGACCGCTCCGCTCAGCGGCGGAAGCGGGCGCGCGGATCGCCGCGGAGGGCGTCCTCGATCCGCATCCGGTGCCGCGACTCCATCGCGGGCAGGGCGTCGGGCGGGAAGTAGCGCAGCTCGAGCGACTCGTCGTCGTTGATGCGGGGCTCGCCGCCCAGCGAGCGGCACGCGAAGGTGATGCTGACGATCATGGCCTGGTCGCCGTTGGCGTAGCTCACCCGGAAGTCGGGCCCGCTGTAGACGCCCACGATGCGCTCCGGCACCACCTCGAGCGCGGTCTCCTCCCGCACTTCACGCACCAGGCTCTCCGCGGGCTCCTCGCCCGGCTCCATCGCGCCGCCGGGGAGCCCCCACTCGCCGTCGTCGCTCCGGCGCTGGAGCAGCACGTGGCCCGCGTCGTTCAGGATGACCGCGGCGACCCCCGGGGTCAGCAGGAGGTCGTGGCCGATCTTGGCCCGGAGGTCGTGGAGGTAGTCGGAGATGCCCAAGCCGCTAGGTGCGGCTTCCGGCGTACCGCTTCTCGACGTAGTCGTCGAGGATCTTCAGGAAGTCGGCCACGATGTGGTCGCCCTTGAGGGTGAGCTTGAGCGCGCCGTCCACGAAGACCGGGGCCTTGGGCTCCTCGAAGGTGCCGGGGAGCGAGATGCCGATGTCGGCGTGCTTGGACTCGCCGGGGCCATTCACCACGCAGCCCATCACCGCGACCTTCAGCTCCTCCACGCCCGTGTAGCGACCCTTCCACACCGGCATCTGGTCGCGCAGGTAGGCCTGGATCTCCTCGGCCATCTCCTGGAAGAACGTCGAGGTGGTGCGTCCGCAGCCCGGGCACGCGGTCACCAGCGGCAGGAAGCTCCGGAGCCCGAGGGACTGGAGGATGAGCTGGGCGACCTGCACCTCCTCGGTGCGATCGCCGTTGGGCTTCGGGGTCAGCGAGACGCGAATGGTGTCGCCGATGCCCTCCTGCAGCAGGATCGCCAGCCCGGCGGTGCTCGCCACGATGCCCTTGGCGCCCATGCCCGCCTCGGTGAGGCCGAGATGCAGCGGATAGTCCGAGCGCGGCGCGAGCTTGCGGTAGACGTCGACCAGGTCCTGCACGCCCGAGACCTTGGCCGAGAGGATGATCCGGTCGTGGCCGAGGCCGGTCTGCTCGGCCAGCTCGGCGGACTGGATCGCGCTCTCCACCATCGCGTTCATCGTGACGTCGCGCGCGGTGAGCGGATCCTTGCTCTTGGCGTTGGCGTCCATCATCTGGGTGAGCAGGTTCTGGTCGAGGCTGCCCCAGTTGACGCCGATGCGCACCGGCTTGCCGTTGTCGACCGCGACCCGGACGATCGCGCTGAAGTTCTCGTCGTGGTGCTTGCCGCCCACGTTGCCGGGATTGATCCGGTACTTGGCGAGCGCCCGCGCGCACTCGGGGTACTTGGTCAGCAGCACGTGGCCGTTGTAGTGGAAGTCGCCGATCACCGGGACGGTGACCTGCTTGACGATCTCGGGCAGCGCGCGGGCCGCCGCCTCGGTGTTCACCGTCACGCGCACCAGCTCGCTGCCCGCCGCGTGGAGCGCGTTGACCTGGGCCACCGTGCCGGCCACGTCCGCGGTGTCGGTGTTGGTCATGGACTGCACCACGATGGGCCGCTTGCCGCCCACCTTGACCCCACCCACGTCCACCGCCACCGTCTTCCGCCGCTCGGGAGTGCTCATTGGCGCGATGCCAATAATACCACCCCACCCGGGGAGTATCATGACGCCCATGTCCGCCTCCGCCGAGGGCCTCCTGGCGCACGCCGTGGCCTCGTTCGAGGCCGGGGTGCCCACGCTTCAGGCCATCGCGAAGGATTTTCAGGCCCAGATCGCCCAGGGCCTGTCCGGCGAGGGCGGCTCGCTCAAGATGCTGCGCACGTTTACGCACCAGCCCTCCGGCCGGGAGCGGGGGCGGGTCGTGGTGGTGGACTGGGGGGGCACCAAGGCGCGCGCCGGCCTGGTCGAGCTGGCCGGCGGGGGCTCGGCCCGCATCGTGACCGAGGAGGCGCTGACCTTCCCGGAGGCGATGAAGCGCGGGGCGCCGGAGCCGGTCTTCGACCTCATCGCGGGCGCGGTCGGCCGCGTGGCCCGCGCCCAGGGCGTCGACGCCGCCCCGCTCGCCTTCGTCTACTCCTACCCGGCGCGGCTCGAGCGCATCGATCGGGCGGTGGCGCTGGCCTCGACCAAGGGCTGGCGGCTCCAGGGCCTCGTCGGCCGGGACGTGGCGGCCATGCTCACCGCCGCGCTCGAGCGCGAGGGGCTCGCGCGGATCGCGGTCGCGGCGGTGGCCAACGACACGGTGGCGGCGCTCATCCTCCAGAGCTACCAGGCGCGGGGCCGCGACGCGCAGGCGCGCCCGGCCGACGTCGGCCTCATCCTGGGCACCGGGACCAACCTGGCCGCGGACCTGGGACCGGCGGGCATCCGCAACCTGGAGTCGGGGAACTTCGACGGGGTGGGCGCAGTCGAAACCCCGTATGACGTCGCCCTCGACCGGGAGCTGGACGAGCCGCCGCCGGGGGCGCAGCGCTTCGAGAAGATGGTCTCCGGCCACTACCTCGGCGAGATCCTGCGGCGCGCGCTCGTGGACCTGGGGACCCGGACCGGATGGTTTCGCTGGTCGTCGGCGCCGGTGATCACCACCCCGTTCGCTCTCGACAGCGAGTATCTCTCGCGCATCGCGGCCGATCGCACCGCCGCGCTCGACGACGTCGACGCGCTGCTGCGCTCGCTCGGCATCGAGAGCACGCGGGAGGAGCGTCGCGGCGTCGGCGCGCTCGGCGCGGCCATCGCCCGCCGCGCGGCCCGGCTGGTGGCCGCCGCGTTCGTGGGCACGCTGCGCTTCGTCGATCCGCGGCTCGACGATCGGCGTACCATCGCAGTGGACGGAAGTCTCTGGGGCGGCTACCCGGGCATCGAGGGGCTCGTGCGCGAGGCCCTCGCCGAGCTGCTCGGCCGGGAGCGCGCCGACCGTGTCGAGATCGCGTTCGTGAAGGATTCGACCAGCGCGGGGGCGGCCGTCATCGCGGCCGTGGCCGCCGCGCAAAGGAGCGAGGGATGCAGCTCGGCATGATCGGACTGGGGCGCATGGGCGCCAACATGGTGCGGCGGGTTCAGAAGGCGGGGCACGAGTGCGTGGTCTACGACGTGCACGCCGACGCGGTGTCGGCCCTTGCGCGCGAGGGGGCCTCCGGGGCCGCGTCGCTCCCGGCCTTCGTGAAGGCGCTCGCCCGCCCGCGCACGGTGTGGCTCATGGTCCCGGCCGGGGTGGTGGACCGGACCCTCGAGGATCTCGTCCCGCTGCTCGAGCCGGACGACGTGATCATCGACGGGGGCAACTCCCACTATCACGACGACATCCGGCGGGCGGGCGAGCTGCGGGCCCGCCGGCTCCACTACGTCGACGTGGGGACGAGCGGCGGGGTGTGGGGGCTCGAGCGCGGGTTCTGCCTCATGATCGGCGGCGAGGCGCCGGTGGTGCAGCGCCTCGACCCGATCTTCAAGGCGCTGGCCCCCGGCATCGGCGCCGCTCCGCGCACCGGGGGCCGCGAGCAGATCGGCGGCACCGCCGAGCACGGGTATCTCCACTGCGGGCCGTCGGGGGCCGGGCACTTCGTGAAGATGGTGCACAACGGCATCGAGTACGGCCTGATGGCCGCGTACGCCGAGGGGCTCAACATCCTGCACCACGCCAACGCGGGGGCGAGCCAGCGCACCACCGACGCGGAGACCTCGCCGCTCCGGAACCCGGAGCACTATCGCTACGACCTGGACCTGCGCGACATCACCGAGGTGTGGCGGCGCGGGAGCGTGGTCGCCTCGTGGCTGCTCGACCTCACCGCGAGCGCGCTCACCAAGAGCCACGACCTCGCGAGCTTCTCGGGCCGGGTCTCGGATTCGGGCGAGGGCCGCTGGACGGTGCAGGCCGCCATCGACGAGAGCGTCCCCGCCCCGGTGCTGAGCACCGCGCTCTACGAGCGCTTCAGCTCGCGCGGGGAGGGCGACTTCGCGGGCAAGGTGCTCTCGGCCCTGCGCTTCGAGTTCGGCGGCCACCACGAGAAGCCGGCGTGAGCTCGAGGCCCGCCGCGGTCGATGGGGTCCTGATCTACGTGCACAAGGAGCGGGAGCTCGACGACGTCGAGCAGCGATATCCCGCCGATCACTACGTCCTGGTGGACGCAAGGGTGACCACCGTGTTCTCCCCGGCAGGGCCACTACGCCCACGACCCGGAGATCCTCGCCACCAATCCGGCCGCCGATCTCACCGTCGAGCGCATCGGCGACCTCGTAGACTTCGACCTGTCCACGCTGCGGGCGCGCGCCTCGGCCGGCGTCGCCGCGGGACCGGGTAGCGGGAGATGAGCGCATGGCGATGTCGGCCGAGCAGATCCGACTCCTCGACGCGTACTGGCGGGCCGCGAACTACCTGACCGTCGGCCAGATCTATCTCCGCGACAACCCGCTGCTGCGGGAGCCGCTCACGCCGGCGCACGTCAAGCCCCGGCTGCTCGGCCACTGGGGCACCTCGCCGGGCCTCTCGTTCATCTACGCGCACCTCAACCGTCTGGTGCGCGAGACCGACGCGGACGTGATCTACCTGGCCGGGCCCGGACACGGCGGGCCCGCGATCGTGGCCAACGTGTACCTCGAGGGCACCTACTCCGAGATCTACCCCGACGTGTCGCAGGACGCGGCCGGGCTGGCCCGGCTCTTCCGCCAGTTCTCGACGCCCGGCGGCATCCCGAGCCACGTGAGCGTGACCACTCCCGGCTCGATCCACGAAGGCGGCGAGCTGGGCTACGTGCTGGTCCACGCCTTCGGCGCCGCGTTCGACAACCCGGAGCTGATCGTGGCCGCGGTGGTGGGCGACGGGGAGGCGGAGACCGGCCCGCTCGCCGGGAGCTGGACCGGCATCGACTTCCTCCACCCGGCCCGCGACGGGGCGGTGCTGCCGATCCTCCACCTGAACGGCTACAAGATCGGTGGGCCGACCGTGCTCGGCCGTCTGGACGACGACGACATCATGAGCCTGCTGCGCGGCCACGGCTGGGAGCCCCATCTCGTGGAAGGCGAGGACCCCCTGGTGATGCACCCGCGCTTCGCCCAGGTGCTCGACGACTGCCACGCCCGGATCCGGGCCATCCAGGCCGAGGCCCGACGTCCCGGCGTCGACCCCGCGCGGATTGTGAGACCGCGCTGGCCCGCGGTCGTGCTCCGCACCCCCAAGGGCTGGACCGGGCCCAGGACGGTGGACGGCCTACCGGTCGAGGGCACCTTCCGCGCGCACCAGGTGCCGGTCGACCGCGTGCGGGAGGATCCCGCGCACCTGGCGGTGCTCGACGGCTGGATGCGGAGCTATCGACCGGAGGAGCTGTTCGACGACCGGGGCCGGCTCCGCGCCGAGCTGGCCGCGCTCGCGCCCCGCGGCGACCGCCGGCTCGGCGCGAATCCGCACGCCAACGGCGGGCGCGTGCTCCGGCCGCTCGACCTGCCCGACTACGCCGACTACGCGCTGCCGGTTCCGCGCCCGGCCACCGAGCTGCACGGCTCGACCCGTCAGCTCGGGAAGCTCATGCGCGACATCTTCACGCGCAATCGCGCCGCGGCCAACTTCCGGCTCTTCTGCCCGGACGAGACCAACTCCAACCGGCTCGGTGACGTCTTCGACGTGGAGAACCGCTGCTCGGTGCTCCCGCGCAAGGCCGACGACGACCACGTGGCGCCCGACGGCCGGGTGATGGAGATCCTGAGCGAGCACTGCTGCCAGGGCTGGCTCGAGGGCTACCTGCTGACCGGTCGCCACGGGCTCTTCGCGAGCTACGAGGCGTTCGCGATGGTCTCGGCGTCGATGACGGTGCAGCACGCCAAGTGGCTGCAGGAGGCGGACCGTCTGCCGTGGCGGGCACCGGTCGCCTCGCTCAACATCCTGCTCACGTCGACCTCCTGGCGTCAGGACCACAACGGCTTCAGCCACCAGGGTCCGGGGCTGATCGACGTGGTGCTCTCGAAGAAGGGGACGGTGTCGCGGATCTACCTGCCGCCCGACGCCAACTGCCTGCTCTCGGTGGCCGACCACTGCTTCCGCAGCCGCAACTACGTGAACCTGATCGTCATCGACAAGCAGCCGCAGCTGCAGTGGCTCGACCTCGAGTCCGCCCGCGCCCACTGCGCGCGCGGCGCGTCCGCCTGGGCGTGGGCGAGCAGCCCCGGCGCCGGGGACCCCGACGTGGTGCTGGCCGCGGCGGGCGACGTGCCGACGCTCGAGGTGGTGGCCGCGGCCTGGCTGCTCCGCCGGCACGCGCCCTCGATCCGGGCGCGAGTCGTCAACGTGGTGGACCTCATGACCCTGTTCGCGCCGCGCTTCCATCCGCACGGGCTCACCGACGACGCGTTCGTCGAGCTCTTCACCGCGACCGCGCCGGTGGTCTTCGCCTTCCACGGCTACCAGCGCGCGGTCCACGAGCTGATCCACGGCCGTCCCCGCGCGGGACGCTTCCACGTGCGCGGCTTCAACGAGGAGGGCACCACCACCACCCCGTTCGACATGGTGGTGCGCAACGAGATGAGCCGCTATCACCTCTGCCTCGAGGCGCTCCGGCGCGTCCCGGACGGCGAGACGCGCGGCGCCGCGCTCGCCGGACATTGCCGGGCCATGCTCGACCGCCACGCGGGCTACATCCGCGAGCACCTGGAGGACATGCCCGAGGTGCGGGACTGGCGCTGGAGCGAGGTCTGATGCCGGGCCCGCCCATCGTCCTCTGCCTGAACGCGGGCTCCTCGTCGCTCAAGTTCTCGGTCTGGGCCGGCGAGGAGTGCCTCGGCCAGGGCGAGGTGGAGGAGATCGGTCGTCCCGACCCGGTGGCCTGGCTCAAGCCGGCCGGAGGCGGGGAGCGTCGGCTCTCGGGTCGCTGGAGCGATCACGGCGAGGCCGTCGACGGAGTCTTCAAGCTACTGGAGGAGCACACGCTGCCCGAGCCGGCGGGCGTGGGCCACCGGCTCGTGCACGGCGGGGGATCTCATCTCGCCCCGGAGCGGGTGACCGCGAACCTGCTCGCCGACCTCCGCGCCCTCATCCCGCTCGCGCCGCTCCACCTGCCGAGCGGCATCGCGGGCGTGGAGGCGGTGGCGACGCGCTTTCCCGCGCTGCCGCAGGCCGTCTGCTTCGACACCGCGTTCCACCGGGACCTGCCGGAGATGGCCCGCCGCCTGGCCCTGCCGCGCACGCTGGCGGACCCGGCCGGCCTCCGGCGCTTCGGCTTCCACGGGCTATCCTACGAGTACGTGATGGAGCACCTCGGTCCGGCCGGCGGGGGCCGCGTGATCATCGCGCACCTGGGCAACGGGGCGAGCATGGCCGCGGTGCGCGCCGGGCGTCCGGTGGACACGACCATGGGGCTCACCCCGGCGGGCGGGTTCATGATGGGCACGCGCACCGGCGATCTCGATCCGGGGGTGCTCGTCTACCTGGCGCGGGAGAAGGGCTACGATGCGAACGACCTCGACCGCCTGGTGAACAAGGAGTCCGGGCTGCTCGGGGTGTCGGGCGTGAGCGCGGACATGAAGACGCTGCTCGAGCGGCGCGAGCGCGACGAATGGGCGGCGCTCGCGGTCGCGATGTTCGTGTACCAGGCCCGCAAGCAGGTGGGGGCCCTCGCGGCCGCGCTGGGCGGGCTCGACACGCTGGTCTTCACGGGCGGCATCGGGGAGCGGGCCGCGGCGGTGCGCGCCGAGATCTGCAACGGGCTCGGCCACCTGGGGGTCCACCTCGATCCGGCGCGCAACGCGGCGCACGGCAGTCCGACGAGCGTGCCGGGCCACGGCTGCCAGGTGCGGATCGTGGCGACCCGGGAGGATCTGATGATCGTGCGACACACCCGGCGAGTCCTGTTCCCCGACGGCGAGAGGAGACATCGTGGCCAGTGAGAGGGAAGCCTGGGCGGCGCTGCGGCGGCACCACGAGCAGATCCGGGACGTCCACCTGCGGACGTTCTTCGCGGAGGGCCGCAACCGCGGCGAGCGGCTCATCCTGGAGGCGGCCGGGCTCTACCTCGACTACTCGAAGAATCGCGTCACCGACGAGACCCTGGCGCTGCTGCTCGCTCTCGCCGAGGCGGCGGGCCTGCGCGCGCGGATCGACGCGATGTTCTCGGGGCAGAAGGTCAACATCACCGAGGGCCGCGCGGTGCTCCACGTGGCGCTGCGGGCCCCGCGGGATCGCCGCATCCTGGTCGACGGCGTGGACGTGGTGCCCGGGGTGCACGCGGTGCTGGACCGGATGGCCGACTTCTCGATCCGGGTCCGGAGCGGCGCCTGGACCGGCTTCACCGGCCGGCCGATCCGCAACGTGGTCAACATCGGCATCGGCGGCTCCGACCTGGGTCCGGTCATGGCCTACGAGGCGCTGCGCCACTACAGCGACCGGCGCCTCACGCTGCGCTTCGTCTCCAACGTGGACGGCACCGACTTCGTCGAGTCGACGCGGGACCTCGACCCGGGCGAGACGCTCTTCGTGGTGTCGTCGAAGACCTTCACCACCCAGGAGACGCTCACCAACGCCCACGCGGCCCGGGACTGGAGCCTGCGCGCGCTCGGCGACGAGCGCGCGGTGGCGCGGCACTTCGTGGCGGTGTCGACCAACGCGGCGGAGGTCACCAAGTTCGGCATCGACACCGCGAACATGTTCGAGTTCTGGGACTGGGTGGGCGGCCGCTACTCCTTCGACTCCGCGATCGGGCTCTCCCTCATGATCGCGATCGGCCCCGAGCACTTCCGCGAGATGCTGGGCGGGATGCACGAGATGGACGAGCACTTCCGCACCGCCCCGTTCGATCAGAATCTCCCGGTGCTGCTCGGGCTGCTCGGGGTGTGGTACGTGAACTGCTTCGGGGCGGAGACCCACGCCATCCTGCCCTACAGCCAGTACCTGGCCCGGCTGCCGTTCTACCTGCAGCAGCTCGACATGGAGTCGAACGGCAAGTCGGTGGACTGGGACGGGCATCGGGTGGACTACCAGACCGGGCCGGTGATCTGGGGCACCCCGGGGACCAACGGCCAGCACGCCTACTACCAGCTCATCCACCAGGGCACGCGGCTCATTCCGGCGGACTTCATCGGCTTCGCGCGCAGCCTCACCCCGCTCGGGCGTCACCAGGATCTCCTGACCGCCAACCTCATCGCCCAGACCGAGGCGCTCGCGTTCGGCAAGACCGCGGCGGAGGTCAGCGCGGAGGGAGTGCCCGCGGCCCAGGTCCCGCACCGGACCTTCGAGGGGAACCGGCCGAGCAACACCATCCTGGCCGAGGAGCTGACTCCTGCCGCGCTCGGGCGGCTGGTCGCGCTCTACGAGCACAAGGTGTTCGTGCAGGGGACCATCTGGCGCATCAACTCGTTCGACCAGTGGGGCGTGGAGCTGGGCAAGGCGCTGGCCGGGCGTGTCGCCCCCGAGCTCACCGCCGCCGACGAGCCCCGGCTCGACCACGACAGCTCCACCAACGCGCTGATCCGCCGCTACCGGCGCCTCCGCGACCCCCGGGCCTGAGCCGCGCCGCGGCCCGCGCGCTTGCGCAGCGCCGGGCCCTGTGCCACGATCCCGCCCGGTTCTCGCAGTCCCTGGGCTGGACGGCATGAAGATTACCGACACCGGCAAGAAGCTCGCGCTGCCGAGCCAGCCTGCCTCGATGCGCGGGCGGAACCCGTAAGAGGAGACGGCCATGGATCTCTCTCGGCGCGGCTTCATCAAGCTCTCGGCCGGCGCGGCCGCGGCGGGCGGGACTCTGGCCGGCGCGGGCGACGCCTCGGCGGTGTCCGCCGCGCCGCTCGACGTGCCCCGGCTGGTCGCCCAGGCGGGCACGCCCGCCCCGCTCGGCTTCAATCCGGCGGACGCCTCGCTGAAGTACGAGCTGGTCATCGCCAACGGCGACGTGCTCGACCCGGTGCAGAAGACGCGGGCGAAGCGCGACATCGGCATCCGCTTCGGCCAGATCGCGGCGATCGCGCCGAGCATCCCCGCCGACCGGGCGGTGCAGCGCATCGACGCGGCGGGCAAGCTGGTGACGCCGGGCCTCATCGACCTGCACACGCACCTCTGCCCGCATCTCGGCATCGGGCTGCCCGCCGACGAGCTGGTGCCGATCACCGCCACCACCACCGCGGTGTCGGCGGGCGACGCGGGCGCGTACACCTTCGGCAACTTCCGCCACGGCGTGGTGCCCCAGTCGCGCACCCGCCTGTTCGGCTTCGTCCACATCGCCTCCATCGGCCTGGCCGGCGGGCTCGCCCCCGGCGAGATGCTCAACATCGAGTACGCCAACGTGGAGGCCTGCGCCAAGGCGGTGGCGGAGAACGCGGACCTGGCGCTGGGCGTGAAGGTGCGCATCACCGACTCGGTGGTGGGGCAGAACGGCCTCGAGCCGCTCCGGCGTGCCATCCGCGCCGCCGAGATGGCGGGCAAGCAGTTCCGGGTGATGTGCCACATCGGATCGGCCCCCGGCAGCCTCTCCGACCTGCTGGACCTGCTGCGTCCGGGCGACATCCTCACCCACGCCTACAGCGGCGCCGGCAACAACACGGTGCAGAACGGGCGGGTCCTGCCCGCCGCGCTGGCCGCCAAGCAGCGCGGGGTCATCATCGACGTGGGCCACGGCGGCGGCAGCTTCGACTTCACGGTGTGCGAGCCCGCGATGCAGCAGGGCTTCGGGCCCGACACCATCTCGAGCGACATCCACGCGGTCTCCATCAACACCCCCGGGTACCCGACCATGCCGTGGGTCATGTCCAAGCTCCTGGCCCTCGGCATGCCGCTCGAGGAGGTGGTGGCCCGCTCCACGTCCGAGCCGGGGCGCATCATCGGCAAGGTGCCCGGGCTCGGCACGCTCGCAATCGGCGCGCCGGCCGACCTGGCCATCTTCGACCTGGTGGACGGGCCGGTGGAGTTCGTGGACACGCGCAACAACAAGCGCGCGGGCACCCGGAAGCTGGTGCCGGTGCTGACCGTGAAGGGCGGGCGTCCCTACGGGCGGCCGCCGCTGCCGATCCCGTTTCTGTACTAGAGCGGGCGGATCAGGTGAACGAGTGGAGCGGCGGACCTTCCTTGGCGTGATCGCGGGCGGTCTCCTCGCCGCGCCACTCGCGGTGGAGGCGCAGGCGGCGGACAAGATCCCCCTCGTGGGCATCCTGGACAATGGCGTGCCGCGCCTGTTCACCGCGTTCCGCGAGGGTCTGCAGGAGCTCGGGTATGTCGAGCGTCAAAACGTCCAGCTCGTCGTGAAGAGCGCTCAGGGGCGGCCCGACCTGCTCCCGGGGCTCGCCGCCGAGCTGGTGGCGCTCAAGCCCGAGGTCGTGGTGACGACCGGGGTTGCGGTTCGCGCGGTCCGGCGGGCCAGCCCGACGATCCCGATCGTCGTCGCGGCGACCAGGGACGCGGTCAGCGCGGGCTTCACCAGCAGCCTCGCCAAGCCTGCCGACAACATCACGGGCCAGTCGTTCCTGAACACCGAGCTGAGCGCCAAGCGGCTCGCCTTGTTGAAGGACACGTTGCCCCGCGCCCGCCGGATCGCCATGCTCGTGTATCCGGACTCAGGTCCGGACCGCGACGTGAGGGAGACGCGGACCGCCGCGCAACGCCTCGGATTGCACGTGCAACGAGTCGATGTCCGTCTGGATGACCTCGCGCGCTCATTCAGCGACGCGAAGAAAGAGCGGGCCGACGCGGTCGACGTTCTGGCGTCCGCGTGGCTCAATGCGCACCGCGAGCGGCTCGTGGAGCTGGCCGCGCAGAACGGGCTGCCCGCGATCTACGAGAGCCGGGACTATGTGGACGCGGGCGGCCTCATGTCATACGGGCAGAATCTCACCCTGCTCTTCCGGCGGGCGGCCGTATACGTGCACAAGATTCTGAAGGGCGCCACCCCCGACGACCTGCCGTGGGAGCAGCCCTCGCAGTTCGAGCTGGTCATCAACCTCAAGACCGCCAAGGCCCTCGGGCTGACGATCCCGCCGTCGCTCCTCCTGCGGGCCGATCAGGTGATCGAGTAGTGAGGGAGAACCTTCCCGGCATCCTGGTCGTTCTGCTCTTGGCCGGAATCCTTCCCGGGTGCTCGATTTCGCCTGACCAGCAGGAGGCGATCCGCCAGGCGTGGGCTGAGAGAGATGCCGAGCGGGCCCGTGAGTGCGACCGGGTCAGGGGCTTCATCGTCGCTGGGAGCTGTCTCCCGCGCCCATGATCCGTTGAACCCATCAGCGGGCTCGCAGCTCACGCTCCAGCCTTCGGCTCCGCGCTACCTACTGACGCATGCCGTCGGGGCGCGGATTGGGCAAGAGGACCCCGTGCATAGATCCGCCCCTTAAATCGTCTGAAGAACTAGAGGTAAGTTCGGCCGTGAGAGGTGATCTATGGTCCGTAAGCTGATCTTAGCCGTCGTGATCCTGGCAATGGCAGCGGTGCCGGTTTCAGCCCTGGCCGGGGACGGGCACGGGGGCCGGCATGAGTTCCGGGGTGGCCACGAGCGGTTCGGGCGCCATGAGCGGTTTGAGCGTTTCCACCGGCCCTTCATCAGGTTCGGCTTCAACCCGTACTATGGCACTCCGTACTACGGCTACGTGCCACGGGTCTGCCCCTTCCGGCCCGGGTACTTCGTGAACCAGCCCTATTTGGACAGGTGGGGCCACCACACCTATGTGCAGCATTGGGTACCGGCGCAGCGGGTCTGCTAGGAAGGACCGACCCGGCCATCGCCGCTCCACGTGCTGCTGAACCGCAAAATGCGCGGCCACAAATGGAGACGCGGTCCAGTCTAGGATTCGAGTGGGCCACTGTAGCGGAGCATGAGCCTCCACCAAGAAATCAGATCCGGCGGGTGAGGAATCACGCTTGCCGCAGATGCACCAGCGAGCCGCACCGGGGCTACGCCATCGTCGACGCGGCCATGCTCAAGGAGGGTGCCGCGAACTCGCCCCGCAAGGTGGCACTCTTCCGTCCGTGGGGGCTGTGCTAAAGTAGCGACTCTGTTGGCCGCGAGAGTGGCGGAACTGGCAGACGCGCTGGACTTAGGATCCAGAGGGGCAACCCGTGGGGGTTCAACTCCCCCCTCTCGCACCACCCCTCCTCGGCCGTCCCGGCGGCAGGTCGTAGCCCTCGGAGAATACCTTCCGGTAGATACGCCACATGTCCGCGATCGTCGCCACGATGTTGCGGACCGATGTGGACGAGCCCTGGCCGAAGGTGCGGGGAAAGGTCTGGATGCCGACTTCTCCCACCCGGTAGCCGTGCAGCATCGCCTTGATCGCCAGCTCCGCGCCGATGAAGGGGCTCCGGGCCTCCAGCTCGATGTCCGTGAGGATCGAGCGGCGGACCATCCGCAGTCCGGTGGACACGTCCCGGAACGGGGTCCGGAACAGGAAGCGCAGCAGCTTGTTGTAAAACCACGAGATGAACAGCCGGGTGCTCGAGTAGATCTTCTTGTACCGGAACGTGATGATCAGGTCGTACCGGTCCCGTAGCTTGAGCAGCTTGGCGAAGTCGTTGACCTCGTACTGGTCGTCCCCGTCCGTGAAACACACGTACTCGAAGGCGCTCGCCGCGAGGCCGGATCGCACTGCGGCCCCGTAGCCCAGGTTGGCCGGATGGTGGATCACCCGCACCCGCTCGTGAACGCGGGCCAGCTCGTCCGCGATCGCGCCCGCCCGATCCGGTGAGGCGTCGTCGACGACGATGACCTCGTACTCGTCGCTCAGCCCCTGCAGGAATGCCAGGGCCTTCTCGACCATGACCGTGACGGTGGCCTCGTCCTTGTACACCGGGAAGAAGAGGCTGATGGGTACGCGTTCCACGACGGACCTCAGAACCTCATGCGCTTGTAGATCGACCAGGGGACGGCGCGCACCCCGCCGGCGATCACCCGCCAGAAGCCCGGGTAGTACACCACCCCGACGTCCCGGTGCACGTCGCGGCACACCCGGCGGCCCAGGGCGAGGGGGTCTCCCTTCGGGATCCGGCTCTGGAGGCCGCGCGCCTGCTCGGTCTCCATGTAGCCGAGGACGTAGAACTGCACCCGGACCCGCGAGCCGGCACACGCGTGACGGAGACTCTCGAAGAAGCCCTGGAGCGCCCGCTTCGCCGCGGCGTAGGCCACGTTGCGGCCTCGCCCGCGCACCGCGGCCACGCTGCCGAAGGCGACCAGGGTCGCCTTCGGACGCGTCTCTAGAGCTCGGGCAGGAAGCGGGTCGCGGCGCTCACCACCGCCTCGTAATTCACCCGGTTCAGCGCGCCGACCAGGCCGGGATCGAAGCGCCCGTCGTCGTCCTCGGCGGTGGCCCCCAGCGGGAACAGCATCCCGTCCAGGGCCCCCAGACGCGCGGCCGCGTCCGCCACCCGATCGAGGTAGCCGTCCCCGTCGTTCACGTCCGCGGCGATCGTGGTCACTCGCGTGCCGTGACGGATCGTTAGATCGCTCGAGAGAGCCCGGAGATCGCGCTCGTCCGAGGAGACGAGGACCAGGTCGTGCCCCGCCGCGGCGAACGCGGAGGTGAGCGCGCGTCCCACCCCCGCCGACGCGCCGATGATCGCGTAGATCACAGCGCCAACCGCTCGGAGAGCTCGGACCGGAAGCGACGCCGAGGGTCGAGGGCGGCGAGCTCCCGTCGAAAGCGCTCGTACTCCGGGTAGCACGCCCGCACCACGCGGGCGGGCAGGCGCGAGTCCTTGATGATGTTGGGCAGTGCTCCGGTCTCGATGCTCAGCTCGTCGAGCCGGGCGAGCAGGTCCAGGGTTTTCGCGCTCCGCTCCAGGTTCAGGGTGAGACAGATCCCGTCCGCCTCGAAGCGAAGCCGGCCCGGCTCGCCGGCGAACGCCTTCATGGACAGCAAGACCGCGGGCGGACCGGCGGAGAGGATCAGACGGCCCAGCTCGGCCAGGAAGGACTCCGTCCGATCGAAGGGCACGATGACCTGGTACTCGACGAGACCCGGCCGTCCGAACAGGCGAAAGTAGGCGGATCTCCGCGCGAACGGGAAGATGGCGTCGAAGAGGCCGCCGGTGGTGACTTCCGGGCGGTGACGCTCCAGGTGCCAGTAGGCCGACGCGAAGACGCGGGCGCTGGCCGTGCTCCAGAGGGAGAACGGCAGCCTGGCCCGGCCGGCGGCGGTCAGGACGCGATATGGGACCGCGAGATCTCCCGCGTCGAGGCCGCCCGGGTCGAGCGTTCCCTCGTAGACGTAGCCTCGCCCGAACGTTCGCGGTCTCGGGGTCGCGTCGTGCCACGTGTAGGCGAAGAGGCTCTTGCCGGCGAGATCCTGCACCACGCGCGCCGCCTCCGACAGGGTGCCGACGGCGTGGCGCTTCACGCTGACCCGGCTTCCCCCGAGCGGCTCGAGGCGGAGGGTCGCGGCGACCACGATGCCGGTGAGTCCGTACCCCCCGCAGGTGAGCTCGAGCGCGGACGCGCCCTCGGTCTCCGACAGGCGTCGGAAGCCGTGATCGGGATGGAAGAGGGTGAGGTCGGCCACGCACGAGCGGAAGGTGCCGTCCCGGAACGGGTTCTTGCCGTGGACATTGGCCGCGATGCAGCCGCCGACGGTGATGGCCGGATACCCGGGCTGCACCGCGAGCCAGAGGCCGGCGCGCGCGGTCACCGGCAGGAGCTCGCCGAGGGTCATTCCTGCCTCGACCTCGATGGTGCACCGAGCCGGATCGAAGCCGAGGATGCGGTTGAACCGCTGCATCTCGACGGTCACCGACTCCCCGCCGAAGCTCGCCGCGGCGTAGGAGTAGCCGCCGCCCCGGGCGATCCTCGCGCGCGAATCGACGTCGCCCTCGAGCAAGCGGTAGCGGTCGGGCCGGTGACACACGGTGCGCTCCCGGACTCCGCCGTCGAAGGAGACGAGGAGCGTGGGCTCGCCGCGGACTCCCGGACGGGCCGTCATCGCGCTGGTCCGGTGGCGCCCGAGAGGGCGAGATTGGACCAGGTCACCGCGACCGGCTCGTAGAGCCGGGCCATCCGGCCGAGCTGGAAGCGGATGGCTACGACGGTGCGGCCTTCGCCCTGGGCGAGCAGGCGCGGCAGCTCCTCGAAGGTGGAGGCGAACGGGTGAACCCAGAAGCCGCCCGCCGCGCTCTCGGGGACGATGCGGAATCGCGCCTCCTCTCCGGACGAGAACCGGAGGGACACGAACACCGCGCTGTCCCGGAAGACGGTCCGGAGCGCCCGCGCGACCGTCCGCGGCTTGATCGTGGCGTGCGCGAGGAGGACGCCGGAAGTCGCGGGCACGTCGAGCCAAGTGTTCCACTCCACGACCTCGTGCCGGAACGGGGTGAGGGCGGCGAAGCGAGGCCGGCCGCGCGACTGGAGCAGGAGAACCCCCGGCGACGACTCGACCAGATCGTAATGGTCCAAAATGGTGCGCACGGTTCTCGGCTCGTCCCACAGGAGATATCGCTCGTCGATGCTCCAGAGAGGGCCGCCCCCGCTCGGCGGAGCGTGCCAGAGGAGATACGGCGGTCGGCGGGCCGACTCGAAGAACGCGGCGTTGAGCCGGTCGAGGCTCGCGGTGTACGCGTTGAACGAGGCCGGCAACGGCCGGTTCGCCCAGGCCAGGGTGTTGGCCGGCACGTACGCGATCTCCCACGGGTACACGTCCACCGCGGCGCTCCCGATCCGCGTGCGCATCGACGCGGGCAGGAGATCGGGGCGCAGCTCGGCTCGCGTCTCCGCCTCGAGTCGGCGCCTCATGGCGGCGGGATCCCTCCACTCGGCGAGGCCGCGAAGGCCGCAGAGCCGGAGCGGCTGGGAGAGGTTGCTCCCGAGGGTGTTGGTCGGACAGGACCCGACGGGAGGAGCCTTGTGCACCAGGTCCAGCATTGTCGCGGGCAGCGAGTACCAGGACGTGATCAGGAGCCCGGTCAGCAGGACCACGACCGGGACCGCGCGCCTCCAGCGCCCGAGGACCGCCGCGTCGAGGAGCAGGACGCCATCGAGAAGAGACCGAACAGGACGAGGATCTTCACGTGGACGTCCTGGCGGACGACGGAGTGCTTCCACGCGACGAAGAGGGGTATCGCCAGGACCGCGAGGGTCCGGAGGGGCCGCGCCGTGCGCCAGGACACGACCCACGCGACGAGCAGGCCGATCCAGAGCAGGAACGCGCCCACGCCGATCGGCCAACGCTCTGGCGCGCTGCTCATCGCCGCGGAGTAGCCCCCGGCCATGTCCCATCCGCTGCGGAGGAAGGTCGAGAGCCCCCGCGGGCTGCGCTGGTAGAGCTGCCAGCCGCCCAGGAGCCCGGCCAGTGCGCCGGCCACCGCCACCCCGGCCCGGGACAGGATGAGGCGGGGACGACCGATCGCGAGGCACGTGATCGCGACCGTGAGCAGGGCGCCGAATCCGAGCGAGAACTTGACGAGCGTGCAGAACCCGGCCAGGAGCCCGGCCGTCCCGAAGGCCACGAGCCCCTTGGTGGACTCTTCTCGCACCGCGAAGAGGAGCAGGAGGACGAGGAAGCCGACCACCTGGTACTCGAGGATCTGAATGACGAAGGTATAGAGGAGCAATCCCAGCGAGACGAGGCGCAGCCAGGTGGGGATCGCCGCCTCCCGCCAGACGAGCAGGGTGGCGGTCACGCCCGCCCCGGCCGCCAGGAGGAGGGCGAGGGCGAGCTTACGAGCCGGCAGGTCGCCCAGATCGTAGGTCGTGAAGTAGAAGCCGTAGGGGCCGAAGGTGGAGACGAAGTCCTGACCCCAGGACAGGGAGTGGACGGTCGCGTGATTCAGCGCGTAGAGGTACGAGGGATCGAGCCCGGGCCGGATCGGGCTGATCTCAAACCCACGGCTCAGGGACAGGAGGACCAGGACGGCGAGGGCCGCGATCCACCAGACTCCCGCTACCGTGGCCGTACCGCGACGATCCACGACTGGCGGCCGAGCAGCCACTGGGCCGGGAGCACCTTGAGGTACAGACGCACCAGCAGGGGGTGCTGGGGGAGCAGGCTCTTGGAGGTGAACGGGAGAAACCTCGCCCGTACCTCGGTGGGCTGCAGCCCCGCGAGCTCGACCGCCTCCACCAGCGACCGCTCGGTCAGCGGGAGGTGATGATCGACGAAGTCCCAGTAGGCGCCGCCCGCGAGCCGGATGTTCGGCTGCACGATCAGCAGCTTCCCCCCGGGTCGGAGCACTCGGCGCACCTCGGCCAGCGTCCGCAGGAGATCGTCCTTCGTGGCGAGATGCTCGAAGAAGTTGCTCACGAAGACCACGTCGAAGAGCTCGTCGCGGAAGGCGCCCAGGTCGGTGCTGACGCCCTGCACGACCTCGACCCCGACCGCCGCGTTGGCCCGCACGTCCGGGTTGAGATCGAACGCGATGCGTCGGCGGGCCTCGATGTGGTTGATGAACTCGCAGTGGCCGGCCCCGATGTCGAGGACGGTATCGGTCCGCTCCACGTACTTCTGGAAGAAATGCCGGCACAGCACCCGCCACACGCGGTCCTTTCGCGCCTTGTCGTCGGGCGCGAAGCGGACCGAGTACAGCTTGGAGAGATCTCGCATGGCGCGGTTCTCCCGAGCATAGTCCACCCCGGAACCCCGGGGCAAACTCCGAGGGGCTGCCGGGTAAGTCCCTGTATTCTTGACCGTGCTTCCCGATAGTGTAGGATGGGGCTCCGGCGACGACTGGAGCAGCATCGACCCCCCTTGGGAGTGGTGATGATCTCGCGGAGCGATCATGAAAGTTGATATCGAAGAGCTGGGGGCCTGCAAGCGGCGGCTGCAGGTCGAGGAAACCCCCGAGGTGGTCACCCAGGCCTGGGAGCAGGCCTTCGGCCGCGTGCAGCGCGAGGCCAAGCTGCCCGGCTTCCGCAAGGGCAAGGTCCCGCGCAGCATGATCAAGCTCCACTTCGCCGACGACGTACGCCAGGAAGTGGCGCGCCGGCTCATCCCCGACGTCTACCGCCAGGCCCTCGCCGAGACCCGCATCGAGCCGGTGGAGGAGCCCGACCTGCAGGAGGTGACCCTCGAGGAGAACGCGGCCCTGAAGTTCGCCGCGGTGGTCGAGGTCAAGCCGGCCATCACTCTGGGGTCTTACACCGGGCTGGCGATCGAGCACGCGCCCAAGCCTTTCGCGGAGAGCGAGGTGGACGAGGCCCTCACCGCGCTCCAGGAGCAGCACGCCGAGTATCGCGCGGTGGAGCGCGCGGCCGATCCGGGCGACCTCGTGATCGTCGACTACACCCTGACCCCCGAGGGGATGGAGCCCCGCTCCGAGACCGGCTACGGCTTCGTGATCGGCACCGGCGGCGTGCTGCCCGAGATGGAGGAGGCGGTGATCGGCCTCGCCGCGGGCGGCTCGCGCCAGACCCGGGTGCGCTTCGCCGACGACCACCGCAACGAGGCGCTGCGGGGCAAGTCCGCCGAGGCCTCGGTGACGGTCTCCGAGGTGAAGGAGAAGGTCCTGCCCGCCCTCGACGACGACTTCGCCAAGAGCGTGGGCGGCAACTTCGAGACGCTCGACGCGCTGCGCGACGAAGTGCGCAAGGGCCTGCAGGCCCGGCGCGAGGCCGACAACCGCCGCGCGCTGGAGAGCGCGGTGCTCGACGCGGTTCTGGCCGGCCATGCCTTCGAGGTGCCCGACGCCCTGGTGCTGCGGCAGGTGGGGCACCAGATCGAGCACGCGCGGGAGCACATGCGCCGGCAGGGGCTGGATCCGGACAAGGTGCCGTGGGACTACAAGAAGCTGCTCGAGGACCTGCGTCCGGGCGCGGAGAAGGCGGTCAAGCGCGCGCTCCTGATCGAGGCCATCGCGGACAAGGAGGGCCTTCAGCCCGTCGACGCCGACGTGGACGCCGAGGTCGAGCGGATCGCCCAGGCCAGCCAGCGGCCGGCGCCCGCGGTCCGGCGGATGCTCGAGCAGAGCGGGGACCTGGAGGGTATCCGGCACACCCTCGGCGAGCGGAAAACGATCGATTTCCTCATCGAAAAGAATCCGGTAAAGAGCGCCTGAGGTACACTACCAGCATGGCTAGGAGACGCCCGATGGGATTGGTCCCGATGGTGGTCGAGCAGACTCCGCGCGGCGAGCGCGCGTTCGATATCTTCTCCCGGCTCCTCAAGGAGCGGATCATCTTCCTCCCGACCTTCATCGAGGACGAGATCGCGAACCTGGTCATCGCCCAGATGCTCTTCCTGGAGGCGGAGGATCCCGACAAGGACATCCACCTCTATATCAACTCCCCGGGGGGCTCGGTCACCGCGGGCATGGCCATCTACGACACGATGCAGTACGTCAAGCCGGCCATCTCCACCATCTGCATGGGCCAGGCCGCCTCGATGGGCGCGCTGCTGCTGTGCGCCGGCACCCGGGGCAAGCGCTTCGCCCTGCCGCACGCGCGGATCATGATCCACCAGCCGCTCGGCGGCGTGCAGGGACAGGCCACCGACATCGACATCCAGGCCAAGGAGATCCTCCGGATGCGCGAGGAGCTCAACCGCATCCTGGTGCACCACACCGGGCAGTCCATGGACAAGATCCAGCGGGACACCGACCGGGACTTCTTCATGACCGCGGAGCAGGCGAAGGAATACAAGATCGTGGACGAGGTCATCTCCTCGAAGCCCACCACGCGACCCGTTTCCGAAGTGGTCGTCACGGCCAAGTAGGGACCCATGGCCCGGACCCGCGAAGGCGGCGGCGCGCTCAAGTGCTCGTTCTGCGGCAAGAGCCAGAACGACGTCCGCAAGCTGATCGCGGGCCCCACCGTCTACATCTGCGACGAGTGCATCGAGCTCTGCAACGACATCATCGCGGAGGAGTGGGAGGAGGAGAAGAGCCGGGAGCTGCGGAGCCTCCCCAAGCCGGCCGAGATCAAGAACGTGCTGGACCAGTACGTGGTGGGCCAGGAGCGGGCCAAGAAGATCCTCGCGGTCGCGGTCCACAACCACTACAAGCGCATCGAGGCCGGCTCCGAGGCCGGTGAGGTGGAGCTGCAGAAGGCCAACATCCTCCTGATCGGCCCCACCGGCTCCGGCAAGACCCTCCTCGCCCAGACCCTCGCCAAGATGCTCCACGTGCCGTTCACCATCGCCGACGCGACGACGCTGACCGAGGCCGGCTACGTCGGCGAGGACGTCGAGAATATTATTCTACGTCTGCTGCAGGCGGCCGACTATGACGTGGAGCGGGCCCAGCGGGGCATCGTCTACATCGACGAGATCGACAAGATCGCGCGGAAGTCGGAGAACCCGTCGATCACCCGCGACGTCTCCGGCGAGGGCGTGCAGCAGGCCCTGCTCAAGATCCTCGAGGGCACGGTGGCCAACGTGCCGCCCCAGGGCGGGCGCAAGCACCCCCACCAGGAGTTCATCCAGGTGGACACCACCAACGTGCTGTTCATCTGCGGCGGCGCGTTCGTGGGTGTCGACAAGATCGTGGAGGGCCGCGTGGGCCGGACCGGCATCGGCTTCGGGGCCGAGATCAAGAGCCGCGAGGACCGCCGGGTCGGCGAGCTGCTGGCCCTGATCCAGCCCGAGGACCTGCTCAAGTACGGCCTCATCCCCGAGTTCGTGGGGCGCCTGCCGGTGGTCGCCACCCTGCACGACCTCGACGAGCCGGCCCTGGTCCGCATCCTCCGCGAGCCGAAGAACGCGATCATCAAGCAGTACCAGAAGTACTTCGAGCTCGAGAAGGTGCGGCTCAAGTTCACCGACGACGCGGTGGCCGCGGTGGCCCGCGAGGCGATGAAGCGCGGCACCGGGGCGCGGGGCCTGCGCGCGGTGCTCGAGGAGGTCATGCTCGAGGTGATGTACGAGCTGCCCTCGCTGCCCGGCCTGAAGGAATGCATCATCACCCGCGAGGTCATCCTCAACAAGGATCGCCCGATCCTCATCTCCGAGCAGAAAGAGCAGTCCGCCTAGTCCGTCCCCCTCTCCCCGCCGGGGAGAGGGCAGGGTGAGGGGCTAGAGGGTGAGGGGTCCCCGTGACCGGCACGCTGTACGTGGTCGCCACTCCCCTCGGCAATCTCGAAGACATCACGCTGCGAGCCCTGCGCATCCTGAAGGAAGTGGCGCTCGTGGCCTGCGAGGACACCCGCCGGACCCGCATCCTCCTGACCCACTTCGGCATCCACGCCCGCGTCACGAGCTACTTCGAGCACAACAAGCTCCGCAAGGGGACCCGCCTGCTCGAGACCCTGCAGGCCGGCCAGTCGGTGGCCCTGGTGACCGACGCGGGAACCCCCGGCATCTCCGATCCCGGCTTCCTGCTCGTGCGGCAGGCCCGCGAGGCCGGGATCCCGGTGGTGCCGGTGCCGGGCCCGTCCGCGGTGGTGGCGGCGCTGTCCGCGGCGGGCGTGCCCGCCGATCGCTTCGTCTTCGACGGCTTCCTGCCCGTGAAGCCGGGCCGGCGCGTCCACCGGCTGGAGGCGCTGCGCGACCTCGAGATGACGGTGGTCTGCTACGAGTCGCCCCATCGCATCCTGGCCACCCTCGACGCGGTGGGTCAGGTGTGGGGCGAGCGGGAGATCGTGGTGGCCCGCGAGCTGACCAAGCAGTTCGAGGAGATCGTGCGCGGGCCGGCCGCCCGCTCCGCGAGCGCTTCGAGGCGGGGACCGCGCGCGGGAGAGTTCACCCTGATCCTGCCGTCGCCACGTTTCGAGGCCGGCGGCGCGGAGAGCGATGGTAGAGTGAGTCGCCATGATCAAGCGTGGGCTCGCGGTCCTGGTGGTCGTCGCTCTCCCTCGGTGTCGGCGCGGCGCCCGCCTCGGCGGAGTGGTTCGCCGACCTCTTCGCCGGGCTGAGCTTCACCCGGGACCACGACGTCAAGCTCAACGACGTCCGGCATCGGTCGGGTCACCTACCAGGACGTGGAGTTCGACCGGTCGCTGGCCTGGGGCGGCCGCGTCGGCCGCTACTTCGACGCGCTGCCGTTCCTCGGCCTGGCGGTCGACTTCTTCCGCTACTACCCGGACATCGGCGGCCAGTCGGTCGCAGCTCCGCGGCTGCTTCTTCCCCGGGGGCTGCGGTACCGGGCGGGGCGGCGTCGGGCACTTCGAGATCCAGACCACCGCGATCTCGGTGGACCTGATGCTGCGCCTGCCGCTGCTCAAGTCCGACGACGCGCCGTGGGGCCGGCTGCAGCCGTACCTGGCGGTGGGCCCGCCGCTCTTCATCACCAACGTCACCCCGCGCAACACGCGCAACTTCCGCAACCACGACGACGACACCGATCTGTCGATCGGCTACAAGCTGGCCGGCGGGGTGGCGTTCCAGGTCTACAAGAACCTGGCCCTCTTCGGTGAGTACCGCTTCACCCACGTGTCGCCCGAGGTCGAGCTGCGCGACGCCAATCTCAACCGCACCACGCTGCGGACCGACCTCGACACCCACTCCGCGCTGTCGGCCTCTCCGCCCGCTGGTAGCGGCCCGGCCGCTCTCGATACCCGGCCGCGGCTCACCCGCCCGCGCCGGCCCGCGCGGGAGGTTCTTCCCGCCGCCCCCGGCCGTATCCCGTATACTAAGGGGCCATGTTGATCCCCAAGGCTCTCACCATCGCCGGCTCCGATTCCGGCGGCGGCGCGGGCATCCAGGCGGATCTCAAGACGTTCTCGGCGTTCCGGGTGTTCGGCATGTCGGTGCTCACCGCGGTGACGGCGCAGAACTCCCTCGGGGTCCAGGGGGTGGAGAACCTGCCGCCCGCGTTCGTGGCGCAGCAGCTCCGCTCGGTCCTGGATGACTTCGGCACCGACGCGGCCAAGTGCGGCATGCTCTCGACCACCCCGATCATCGAGGCGGTGGCCGAGATCCTCGGGCAGCACCGGCTCGAGAAGCTGGTGGTGGACCCGGTGATGGTGGCCAAGTCGGGCGACCCGCTGCTGCAGCCGGACGCCCGCGCCGCGCTGGCCGACCGCATCCTGCCCCTGGCCCTGGTGGTGACGCCCAACCTCCCGGAGGCCGAGGTGCTGGCCGGGATGCGGGTGGCGGAGCCGGAGGACATGGAGGAGGCGGCGCGGCGCATCCACCTCATGGGGCCGCGCTACGTGCTGGTCAAGGGCGGCCACCTGAAGGGCGACGCGACCGACCTGCTCTGGAACGGGCGCGAGTTCACGCGCTTCACCGCGGCCCGGGTCGACTCCGCGAACACCCACGGCACCGGCTGCACCTTCTCGGCCGCCATCGCGGCGGGCCTCGCGCGCGGCCAGGCCCTCGGCGACGCGATCCGCTCGGCCAAGGCCTACGTGACCCGCGCGATCCGCGAGGGCTTCAAGGCCGGCCGCGGGGTGGGCCAGCTCCGTCACTTCATCCCCGACTGGTGATGAGCGACTCCGAGCCGATCGCGAGCGAGACGCCGGAGGCCGACGATGCCGGCAAGATGTCGTTCTTCGATCACCTCACCGAGCTGCGCACCCGCATCATCTGGAGCCTGATCCCGTCCGCGGTCGGCCTCGCCATCGCGTTCTACTTCACCGACCGGATCATGGTGTTCCTCCAGCGGCCGCTCGCCAATCTCAAGACCCCGCCGATCTTCCTCACCCCCACCGAGTACTTCTGGACCTACATGAAGGTCGCGATGATCACCGGCGTCTTCATCGCGATGCCGATCATCCTGTGGAACGTGTGGGCGTTCGTGGCCCCCGGGCTCCACAAGCACGAGCGCCGCTACGCGGCCCCCTTCGTCATCGTGGGCTCGCTCCTGTTCATCGGGGGCGGGGCCTTCGCGCTGCTGCTGGTGATCCCGTTCGCGGTCCAGTTCCTGCTGAACTTCGGCATGGAGAAGGGCGCCCAGCCGATGATCTCCATCGCCGCCTACATCGACTTCATCACCAAGTTCACGCTCGCCTTCGGGGTGGTGTTCGAGCTGCCGGTGGTGATCACGCTCCTGTCCATGCTCGGGCTCGTGACGCCCCAGTTCCTGTCCAAGAACCGCAAGTACGCGGTGCTGATCAACTTCATCATCGCGGCCGTCCTCACCCCGACCCCCGACATCGTGAACCAGACCCTGATGGCGGGCCCGCTCTGCATCCTCTACGAGCTCGGCATCATCTCCGCCCGAATATTCGGGCGGAAGACGCCGGCGAAGCCGGTGCCCACCTCCGGGAGCCCCGCCCCGTGAGCCCGCTCGAGTTCACCTCGCTCGACCTGCCGGGACCGGTCCGCCGCGGCATCCAGGACGCGGGCTTCGTCGCCACCACCGCGATCCAGGAGGCGGCCCTGCCGCTGGCCCTGCGCGGCAAGGACGTGGCCGGGCAGTCGCAGACCGGCACCGGCAAGACCGCCGCGTTCCTGATCTCGGCCTTCACGCGCTGCCTGACCCACCCGGCCCCCGCCCGCTCCGGCGTCACGTCGCCGCGGGTGCTGATCATCGCCCCCACCCGGGAGCTGGTGGTGCAGATCGAGGCCGACGCGCGGCTGCTCGGCGGCCACACCGGGCTGCAGATCCTGTCGGTCTACGGGGGCATCGACTACAACAAGCAGCGCGACGCCCTGCGCGACGGGTGCGACATCCTGGTCGGCACCCCGGGCCGGCTCATCGACTACCTGAAGCAGCACATCTGGTCGCCGGGCAAGGTCGAGGTCCTCGTCATCGACGAGGCCGACCGGATGTTCGACATGGGCTTCATCGCCGACCTGCGCTTCATCCTGCGCCGGCTGCCCAAGCCGGAGAAGCGGCAGTCGTTCCTGTTCTCGGCCACGCTGTCGTTCCGGGTGCTGGAGCTGACCTGGGAGTTCATGAACAATCCGGCCCAGATCAGCATCACCCCGCTGCAGAAGACGGTGGAGAAGGCCGAGCAGGTGCTCTATCACGTCGGCCGCGAGGAGAAGTTCAACCTCCTGCTCGGGCTGCTGCGCCGCGAGGGGGGCAGCCGCATCCTGATCTTCTCCAATACCCGTGAGGAAGCGCGGCGGCTCGAGGATCGGCTGAGCCGCAACGGCTGGGAGGCGCGCGCCCTCACCGGGGACGTGGACCAGAAGAAGCGGCTCAAGATCCTGAACGACTTCAAGGACGGGCAGCTGCCGATCCTGGTCGCCACCGACGTGGCCTCGCGCGGGCTGCACATCGAGGGCGTGAGCCACGTGGTCAACTGGGACATGCCGCAGGACGCGGAGGACTACGTGCACCGCATCGGGCGCACCGCGCGCGCCGGCGCGGCGGGCAAGGCGATCAGCCTGGTCGACGAGGCGGGGGCGCTCGCGCTCGAGCCCATCGAGAAGTTCATCGCCCAGAAGATCCAGGTGGACTGGGCCGAGGACGATCTCTACCTGCCCGAGATCAAGCCCACCAGCGAGGAGCGGCGCCGCTACGCGGAGGAGAAGCGCCAGCGCATGGCCGCGCGGGGCGGCGGGCGCGGCGGCGGCCCCGGGCGCCCGGGCGGTGGCGGCGGCGGCGGTGGCCGTCGCGACGGCCGCGGCCCCAGCCGAGGCCCCCGCCGCTAGCTCCTCTTCCCTCTCCCCTCGGGGAGAGGGCAGGGTGAGGGGCCAGGTGGTGAGGGGCGGTAGGGCCGGTGAGGAGCCTCGCGGTATGACCACCCCCCACGTCGACCTCACGCTCCCCGACGCCGAGCGTCGCCTCGCCGCATCTCTCTCGACTCCGTGGCGCGACCTCCTCTACACGCCCGGCCCCGATCTCACCTCCCCGCTCGATCCCGGCGCCTATCGCTCGAGCCTCGTCGTGGTCCGCGACGACGGCGTCGCGGTCCGCGTGACCTCGCGGGTGACGCCCGCGTTCGGCGGCGAGCTGTGCCGCCTGCGCCTGGAGACTCTCGCGCTGTCGCGGGTCGCCGCGTTCGGCTCGTTCTTCGAGCCGGCGCGGACCGGCACCATCTACGCCTTCACCCCCGACCGCGAGGCCGGCGCGGTGCGAGCGCCCGATCGCGCGGAGTGGCGGTACGAGGGCGCGTCGCTGGCTCCCCGGCTCGGCCGGGTCGACCAGGTGCGCGTGCTGCGGGAGCGGGGGCGCGTCGGAGCGGGCTCCTGGGTCGCGGACCGCGGGCTCGTGCTCCGCTCGGCCGACGGCGGCGAATGCGTGCTGCTGGGCGTCACCGAGCCGGCGGAAGCCGCGCTGTTCCTGCCCTCTCCCGGACTCTACCGCGCGCTCCTCGATCCGCGCGCCGCGGCGCAACCCGGCGTCACCGTGCGCGATCTGCTCGGCCACGGGGAGCGGGACGACGCCGACGTGACGGCGGAGTTACATCCTCTCTGAGAATAGCGATCTGCGAGTGGCACGCCCGCGGGGTGGGGTGTACGGTGGCCTCATCGCCTCATCACCCCAAGCCAAGGAGGACACCATGGCGACCAAGACCGCCACCAACAGCGCCGCCACCAAGACCGCCAAGGTCAAAGCAATTCCGACCGGGTATCACGCCATCACGCCGTATCTGATCTTCGACGGCGCCGCGAACGCGATCGACTTCTATCAGCGGGCCTTCAACGCGAAGGAGATGCTGCGCATCCCGGGGCCCAACGATCGGATCGGCCACGCCGAGATCAAGGTGGGCGACTCGGTGGTCATGATGGCCGACGAGCATCCCGAGATGGACGCGTACGCGCCCAAGCACTTCGGGGGCTCTCCGGTCAGCCTCCTGCTCTACGTGACCGACGTGGACGCCATGTTCAAGCAGGCCCTCGCCGCCGGCGCCACCGAGGTGCGCCCGGTCGCGGACCAGTTCTACGGCGACCGCTCCGGCACCCTGAAGGATCCCTTCGGCCACACCTGGCACCTCTCCACTCACAAGGAAGACGTGAGCATGGAAGAGATGGCCCGCCGCATGGCCGCGATGAAGCAGTAGGGGGTCAGGTCTTACATTCCGACATTTTTCACGCCGGAATGTACCCAAAGCGACACACTTGAAGGCATGGCGGCCGGGGCGGTAGCGTCGCTGAATGGCGCGACCGCTCCGGTTGCCGTTCCCCGGTGGTATCTATCACGTCACCGCGCGGGGCAACGACCGGCAGACCATCTTCGAGGACGATGCAGACTGCTCGCTCTTCCTGATCGTGCTGGCCTCGGTGGTCGCGCGGTATCGCGTGCGCTGCCACGCCTACTGCCTGATGAGCAATCACTATCACCTGCTGCTGGAGACGCCGGAGGGCAACCTCTCCGCTGCGATGCGGCAGCTGAACGGGGTATACACACAGCGGTTCAATCGGTCCCACGAGCGGTGCGGACACGTCTTGCAGGGCCGATTCGGCGCACAGCTCGTCGACGGGCAGGCCTACCTTCTCGAGGTCTGCCGCTACATCGTCTTGAATCCGGTGCGAGCGGCCCTGGTCTCCCACCCGCGGGACTGGCGCTGGAGTAGCTTCCGCGCGACCGCCGGGGAAGGGACGGTCCCAGGGTTTCTGACCGTCGACTGGGTCCAGGCGCTCTCCGGAGCCACCGGCCGGGCCGCTCCGGCTCGGCCTACGTGCGATTCGTGGAGGCGGGTCTCGACCAGAGTGATGGCGCGCTCGACCACTTCAAGTCGAAGCCCGAGCTTGCCGACCCAGAACTCGCGCGTCGCCTGGATGAGCGTTGCCGCGCCGCCGCGCAGTGCCCCGAGATCCCGCGCGCCCAGCGCTTTGCCTCCAGACCTCCGCTCGCCCAGCTCTTCGCCGGCGTCGCCACCCGCGCCGAGCGCGACGCCCGATCGGTCATCGCGGTGCGCGACCACGGCTACGCCATGAAGGAGGTGGCCGACTTCCTCGGCCGCCACTACGTCACGGTGAGCCGGGCCCTGGCTCACGCGGACGGACTCCCGTCTCGATGAAAAATGTCGGAATGTAAGACCTGACCCCGAGCTAGAAGCGGCGGCGGCCGCTGAGGGATTTCTTGCGGAGGCGGAGCGACTTCGGGGTGATCTCGAGGAGCTCGTCCTCGCGGATCCACTCGATCGACTGCTCGAGGTTCATCAGGTGCGGGGGAGTGAGGCGCACCGCCTCGTCCGAGGTGGAGGAGCGCACGTTGGTGAGCTTCTTCTCCTTGGTGATGTTGACGTCGAGGTCGTTGTCGCGCGCGTTCTCGCCCACCACCTGGCCCTCGTAGACCGGCTCGCCGGGGCCCAGGAAGAGGATGCCGCGCGGCTGGAGGTGGTCGATCGCGTAGGCGGTGGTCTTGCCGGTGCGGTCGGCCACCATCGCGCCGCTGGCCCGGTGGGGGATGTCGCCCTGCCAGTCGGCGTAGCCGTCGAAGAGGTGGTTGAGCAGCCCGGTGCCGCGGGTGTCGGTGAGGAACTCCGACCGGTAGCCGATCAGCCCGCGCGACGGGATGCGGTACTCGAGCCGCACCCGGCCGGTGCCGTGGTTGACCATCTTCACCATCTGGCCCTTGCGGGGCCCGAGCTTCTGGGTGACCGCGCCGATGAACTCGTCGGGCACGTCCACCACCAGGTGCTCCATCGGCTCGAGCGTCTTGCCGTTCTCCTCGTGGGTGATGATCTGCGGGCTTGGAGACCTCCATCTCGTAGCCCTCGCGCCGCATCATCTCGATGAGGATCGCGAGCTGCAGCTCGCCGCGCCCGGAGACCTTGAAGGTGTCGGGCGAGTCGGTCTCGTCCACCTGCAGCGCGACGTTGCTCCGCTTCTCCCGCCAGAGCCGCTCGCGGAGCTGGGTGCGAGGTGACGAACTTGCCCTCCTTGCCCGCGAACGGCGAGACGTTGGAGGAGAAGAGCATGGCCACGGTGGGCTCGTCGATGTGCATGACCGGCAGCGCGATCGGCTTCTCGGGATCCGCGATGGTCTCGCCGATCTCCATGGCCTCGATGCCCGCCACCGCCACGATGTCCCCCGCGGACGACCTCGGGCACCTCCACGCGCTTGAGGCCCTCGTAGCCGTAGAGCACGGTGATCTTGGCGTTCTCGATGGTGCCGTCGCGGTGGACGACCGCGACCCGGTCGTACTGGCGCACCCGGCCGTTGACGATGCGGCCGATGATCAGCCGCCCCACGTAGTCGTCCCAGTCGAGCGAGGCGGCCCGGAGCTGGAGCCCGTGACCCTCGCTCGAACTGGGGCGCCGGGATCGTCTCGAGCAGGGTCTCGAAGAGCGGGGCCAGGGTCTTCGGACTCGTCGGCGAGCGACCGCTTGGCGATGCCCTTGCGCGCGTCGGTGTAGAGCACCGGGAACTCGAGCTGCTCCTCCGCCGCGTCCAGGTCGATGAAGAGGTCGTAGACCTCGTCCAGCACCTCGGCCGGCGCGGGCGTCCTGGCGGTCGATCTTGTTGATGACCACCACCGGGGTGAGCCCGGCCTCGAGCGCCTTCTTCAGCACGAAGCGGGTCTGGGGCAGGGGGCCCTCCGCCGCGTCGACCAGCAGCAGCACGCCGTCGACCAGGGTCAGCGTCCGCTCCACCTCGCCGCCGAAGTCGGCGTGGCCGGGCGTGTCCACGATGTTGATCTTCACGCCCTGGTAGTGGATGGCCGTGTTCTTGGCCATGATCGTGATGCCCTTCTCGCGCTCCAGGTCGATCGAGTCCATGACCCGCTCGGCCACGTGCTCGTTGGCGCGGAAGATGCCGGACTGCCAGAGCATGGCGTCCACGAGCGTGGTCTTGCCGTGGTCGACGTGGGCGATGATGGCGACGTTTCGGATGTCGGGTCGGACGTTGGGGCCCTGCGGCATGCCTTTCACTGTACCACGGATAGAGTGGCGGACCGGCGCGACGGTGGGGCATAATGACGCGTCCACCCCGGTTTCCCACGTCAAGGAGGACTCATCGGTGAAGGCTCGCATGGCCACCATCGCGCTCGTCGCGCTGCTCGCCGCGCTCCTGCTGCCCGTCGCCGGCCCGATCGCGCCGGCCGGCGCGCAGCAGCCCGCGCAACCGGCACCCCCAGCACCCAAAGAAGCGCCCAAGGGAGGCAAGAAGGTGAAACAGACCGCGGTCATCACCATGGAGAAGGGCGGCGAGATCAACATCGAGTTCTTCCCGGAGGACGCGCCCAAGACGGTGGAGAACTTCGTGACGCTGGCCAAGAAGGGCTTCTACGACGGGGTCACCTTCCACCGCGTCGAGCCGAACTTCGTCGTGCAGGGCGGCGATCCCAAGGGCAACGGGACCGGCGGCCCGGGCTACACCATCAAGGACGAGTTCAACAAGCAGAAGCACGTCCGCGGGGTGGTGGCGATGGCCCGCACCCAGGCCCCCAACTCGGCGGGCAGCCAGTTCTACATCACGCTGGCCCCCGCCCACTTCCTCGACAACCAGTACACCGTCTTCGGCCGGGTCACCTCGGGCATGGAGATCGTGGACAAGATCAAGGTGGGCGACAAGATGAAGTCGGTGAAGATCATCGAGGCCGCCCAGTAGGCGCCATGGCCTGGTCGCTCCTCATCCGGAACGGCACGGTGGTGGACGGCAGCGGCGCCCCCGCGCGCGCGGCCGACGTGGCGGTCGAGGGCGACCGCATCGCCGCGGTGGGCCCGGGCCTGGCCGGCGAGGCGGCCCGGGTGATCGACGCCAAGGGCCTGATGGTCGCCCCCGGCTTCATCGACATCCACTCGCACTCGGACCTGGTCTACGACAAGTGCCCGTCGGCCGAGTCGAAGGTGCGGCAGGGCGTGACCACCGAGGTGGTCGGCATGTGCAGCTTCTCGCCTGCCCCGGTCGCGCCCGGCCGGGCCGACCTGGTGCAGGAGTGGGCGGGCGGCATCGGCGGCAAGATCCCGATCACCTGGAACAGCTTCGGCGAGTACCTCGATCACCTGCGCGGGCTCGGCCCCACCGTCAACATCGTGCAGTTCGTGGGGCACGGCGCCCTGCGCCTGGCCGCGGTCGGCCCCGCGGCGCGCCCGGTCACGCCCGACGAGCAGAAGGGCATGGAGCGCCTGCTCGCGGAGGCGCTCGACGCGGGGGCCTTCGGCTTCTCCACCGGGCTCGTCTACGCCCCCAGCGTCTACGGCAACACCGACGAGCTGGTGGGGCTCGCCCGCAGCATGGCGAGCCGGCGCGGGCTCTACTTCTCCCACATCCGCGGCGAGGCGGCCACCCTCGAGCAGGCCGCCGAGGAGGCGATCACGCATCGGCGAGCAGGGCGGGGTGCCGGTGCAGATCGCCCACGTCAAGGCCTCGGGCCGCGAGAACTGGGGCAAGATGGACCGCGTCCTGCGCATGATCGACGGCGCGCGCGCCCGCGGGGTGGACGTGACCGGCGACGTCTATCCCTATCCGGCGGGCAGCACCAAGATGGACAACCTGATGCCCGCGTGGATGCACGACGGCGGCATCTCGAAGCTGCTCGAGCGCCTCACCGATCCGAAGGCGCGGCAGCGCGCGATCGCCGACTGCCTGGTGGACGGCGAGCGCTGGCGCACCGGCTCGGGCGGCATGGGCTGGGACGAGATCATGATCGCCACCTGCTCGAAGCCGGAGCTGGCCGGCATCCACCTCGCGGAGCTGGCCCGGCGCACCGGCAAGGAGCCGGCCCAGGCCATGATGGACCTGGTGATGGAGGAGCGCGCCGGCGTCTCGATGATCGTGTTCTCCCAGAGCGAGGACAACGTGGGGACCGCGCTCGGCTACGCCCACAACATGGTGGGCTCGGACTCGCTGTCGCTCCACGCCGGCCCGGGCCCGCATCCCGGCAAGCCCCACCCGCGCAGCTACGGGACGTTCCCGCGCGTGCTCGGCGTCTACTGCCGCGAGAAGCGGCTCTTCTCGTGGGAGACCGCGGTGCACAAGATGACCGGCATGGCCGCGACCAAGCTCGGGCTCAAGGACCGCGGACTGGTGCAGGCCGGCCGCGCCGCCGACCTCACGCTGTTCGATCCGGCCACCGTGCGCGACGAGGCCACGTTCCCGGATCCGCACCGCCACCCGGTGGGCATCCCGTACGTGATCGTCAACGGCCAGGTCGTGGTGGACGGCCCGCGCTACCACGCGGTGCCGGCCGGCCGGGTGCTGACGCCTCAGTAGCTCACGCCGGGGCTGCCGTCGGAGAAACTCGACAGCTTGGCGCCGCCGCCGATGCCGCGCCCGCACCAGGCTGTTCTCGTCGAGCTTGCGCTTCTTGAAGCAGGGGAGCAGACCAGGATCGCCCCGCCGCCTTCGCAAAGTCTCCATCAGATCCTTGAGCGGGGCGAAGCCTTCTTCGCGGATGTCGTCCGCGTAGCCCTTCTGGGCCAGCCGCACCGCCTCGATGCTGAGGAAGACCAGGGTCTCCTTGCCGGAGCCGACCGCCGCATTGGCGATGACGAAAGCCACCGTGGCCTTGTCGGGGTTGTCCTTGGCGCACGTGAGGTTGACGCAGAACTTGTTGGGCATCGCTCAGTCCTCCTTGCGCTGGATCAGGTAGACCGGAGGATGTCCACCGACCAGCGGGTTTCCGGTCATCCGACACCAGGCCGGGATGTCGGCCGGCGCGCCGGGATCGCGGGCGGTCAACCTCATGATCTGCCCCGGCTTCAGGGCGTCGAGGCGAAAGCGTAGCTCCAGGACGAGCTCGCCGCATCCCATGTCGTCCGCGTCCCACTCGGCGACGACCCGGCGCGCCCGGTCGCTCACTTGCCGGCCCAGGCGCCGTCGCGCAGGTACTGGACCGCGGCCAGCGCCGCGGTGGCCCCGTCGCCCGCGGACGTGACGAGCTGCCGCGCGGACTCCGCGCGCACGTCGCCCGCGGCGAGGATGCCGGGGACGCGGGTGCGCATGCGCAGGTCGGTCACGATCTGCCCGCGCGCGTCGAGCGGCACGAGGCCGCCCAGGAACTCGGTGTTGGGCGTGAGCCCCGCGTAGATGAACACGCCGCTGGCCGGCATCGCGGCGGTCTTGCCGGTGACGACGTCCTCGACCTGCACCCGCTCGACGCCGTCGGCGCCCTCGATCGCGCGCAGCGCGGTGTTCCACCGGAACGAGATCTTGCGCTCGCTGCGCCCCCGCTCCTGGAGGCTCGCGCAGGCGCGCAGGGTGTCGCGGCGATGCAGCACCGTGACCGAGGAGGCGTACTGGGTGAGGTGCAGCGCCTCGTCGACCGCCGCGTCGCCGCCGCCCACCACGATCACCGGCTTCTGCATGAAGAACGAGCCGTCGCACGCCGCGCAGTGGGAGATGCCGCGCCCCACGAACTCCTCCTCGCCCGGGACCCCGAGGGTGGTGAAGCGCGAGCCGCTCGCGACGATCAGGGTGCGGGTCGCGTGGACGCCGCCGTCGGTCTCGACCAGCAGGAGATCGCCGTCGCGGCGGACCGCGGTGACCTCGTTCATCGCGACCTCGAGCCCGGCCGCGGTCGCCTGCTCCTGGAGCAGCGGGCCCAGGGTGTAGCCGGCGACCCCCTGGGGGAAGCCGGGGAAGTTCGTGATGTGCTCGCAGTTGAGCACCTGGCCCCCCGCGGAGAACTTCTCGAGCAGGAGGGCCCGGCAGCGATCGCGGGCGGCGAAGATGCCGGCGGTGTAGCCGGCGGCTCCGCCGCCCACGATCAGGACGTCCTGGACGTCCGCCACGTCGGAGGGGTCCGGCTAGACCTGCTTCAGCATCGTGTCGGCGTCGCTCACCTCGAACTTGCCGGGCGCCTCGACGTTCAGCGACTTCACGACCCCGTTGTCCACCAGCATCGAGTAGCGCTGGGAGCGCACCCCCATGCCGCGGGCGGTGAGGTCCATCTCGAGGCCGAGCGCCTTGGTGAGCGCGGCGCTGCCGTCGGCCATCATGCGCACCTTGCCGCCGCTCTTCTGGTCCTTGGCCCACGCGCCCATGACGAACGCGTCGTTGACCGAGACGCACCACACCTCGTCGACGCCCTTGCCCTTGAGCTTGTCGAAGTTGGCCACGTAGCTCGGCACGTGCTTGGCCGAGCAGGTGGGGGTGAAGGCGCCGGGCAGGCCGAACACCACGATCTTCTTGCCCTTGGTCAGGTCCGCCACCTGGAACGCGTTGGGGCCGACGGTGCAGCCCGGGGTCTCCTGCTCGATGAACTCCGTGAGCGTGCCGTCCGGCAGACGGTCACCGACCTTGATCGGCATGGATCTCCTCCTCGAAGAATGGTTGTGGAACGTGTCCTGGCTCGCCGCGATTCAGCGAGCGGCGGCTAGGGTACCACAGCGGGCCGGGCGCCGCCCGGCCGGGCGCGGGGCTCATGTAAACCCCCGTTTCCGCGGGCGATGCGCCGCCGTCGAGCGGTGGCCGCGCGAGCCTTCGCCTTGGGGTCGTTGACGCGGGCGAAGTAGGCCAGGAGTCGGTGGCGGGCGGTGCGTGAGATGGTCCCGCGCGCGGCTCGCATGAGCTCGTTGCGCCGCACCCCACGGCCGCCGCCTTCTGGTCGATCGAGGCGCCCGGCTCGGCCAGGAAGCCCTGGACGAGCCGCGCGAGCTGCACGCTGGAAAGCATTGGCCGATGGTACGGCTGTTCAGCCGTGCTCCGCTTGAGTAAGATTCGGTTCAGATGAAGCCCAAGCTCCGGGTGTGGGTCACGTTCGGCGAGGACCTCAAGTTCGGGGACGGGCGCGCCCGCCTCCTCGAGCTGATCGACGCGCGCGGCTCGCTCAAGAAGGCGGCCCAGGAGCTCGAGATGTCCTATCGCAACGCGTGGGGCTACCTGCGCGACCTGGAGACGGCGGCCGGCTTCAAGTTCGTGGAGCGGGTGCCGGGGGGCGGGCCCGAGAGCGGCATGCGCCTCACCAGGGCCGGGAAGCGCTTCCTCGAGCGCTACCAGAAGTTCCGGAGCGGCCTCGACGAGGCCGCCCGCCGGCAGTTCGACCGCGCCTTCGGCGCGTGAGCGTCGAGCCGAAGTACCTCTACCTGACGACCATCGGCCGGCGCAGTGGGCGCCCGCGCCGGATCGAGATCTGGTTCACCCGCCACGAGGGCGCCTACTACCTGGTCGCCGAGCACGGGCGAAGGTCGCAGTGGGTGCAGAACCTCGCCGCGGATCCCGCGGTCCGGGCCCGCGTCGGCGCCCGGAGCTTCCGCGCTCACGCCCGCGTGGTGGACCACGCCGCGGAGCGCGAGCTGGTGAGCTCGGTGCGCCGCCTCTCGGAGGCCAAGTACGGCTGGGGTGACGGGCTCGTGGTCGAGCTCCGCCCGGTACGTCGGGCGGCGCCGCTCAGCCCTTCGTCACGACCTCGATCAGCGCGCCGTCGGCGCGCGGGGCGCCGACCACCCCGATGACCGCGGCGGCCGGGTCGCCGGCCGCGCGCAGCGCCTGCAGCAGCGCCTCACCGCGCTCGGCGGGGATGCCGAGCAGCAGGCCGCCCGACGTCTGCGGGTCGAAGAGCAGGTCGAGCGCGGGCCGCCGCGCCGCCGCATCGTCCACCCACATCGCGCGGCGGGCCTTGGCGTTCTCGGGATGCGCGGTGCTCCGCACGCCCGCGGCCGAGCAGCGAGAGCGCGCCCGGCAGCGCCGGGAGCGCGGCGAGGTCGAGCACCGCCGAGGCCTTGCTCGCGCGCAGCATCGACCCGAGGTGGCCGGCCAGGCCGAAGCCGGTGACGTCGGTGGCCGCCGAGGGACGCAGGGGGCCGGCCGCCCGCGCGGCGGGGCCGTTGGAGCGGAGCATGGAGGCGCAGCACGCCTCGATCCACGCGCCGCGCGCCACGCCCCGCATGTCGGCCTGCAGGAGCACGCCGGTGCCGAGCGGCTTGGTCAGCACGAGCTGATCGCCCGGGGCCAGGCCCGCGAGACGGATCAGCGCGTCCGCGGAGCCGGCCAGGCCCCACACCGCGAAGCCCACCACCAGCTCGGGCCCGGTCGTGGTGTGCCCGCCGACCAGGGTGACCGCGTCCGCATCGAGGCCGGCGCGTGCGCCGGCCATCACCTGGTAGAGCGTCTCCTCCGCGCGCGCGGGCTCGTCGTCGGGCACCGTGACCTGGGCCAGCGCGAAGCGCGGCGCCACGCCCTTGGCCCACAGGTCGCTGATCGCGTTGACCGCGGCCACGCGCCCGACCAGGTAGGGGTCGTCGGCGAAGGCGCGGAAGGAGTCGACGGTGGCGGCCACGATCTCGCCCCGCTCGGTCTCGACCGCGGCCGCGTCGTCGGGCTGGGTGAGACCGAGGATCACCGACGGGTGGCTCGCGGGCGCGAGGCGCTCGAGCGCGCGGGTCAGGGCGGACTCGCCGACCTTGGCCGCGCAGCCGCCGCAGAGCATGTCGCCTCCCGGCATCGGGGACGCGGCGAAGTCGGGGGTGACCGCGTCGTCGGGGCCCAGGACCTGGAATCGGCGGACGAAGCGGCGGTCGATCCAGTCCTTGAGAGAGAAGAGCGCGGCGCCTTCGGCCGCCGCGCCCCACTTGGTGCCGATCGCGCGCCCGTCGCCCAGGTTGAGCAGCGAGAGGAAGTCGCGCTGCGGGCGATACGCGCGGAGCCGACCGCCGCGGGCGCGCGCCATCAGGTTGTGGGCGAGGACCGGGCCCTGGCGGACCGCGTAGACGCCGGCCTTGGCCAGCGGCGGGCCCGCGGTCCAGGCGGCGCAGTCGCCGACCGCGAAGACGTCGTCGTGACCCCGGCACTGGAGCGTGGGCCTTATCCTGACGAAGCCCCGATCGTCCGTCTCCAGGCCCGACCCCGAGAAGATCGGCAGGGCGGCGGCGCCGGTCACCCACACGGTGGCGTCGGCCGCGAGGCGCTCGCCGCCCACGAGATGCACCGCGCCGGCCTCCACGCGCGCCACCGCGGCGCCGCAGCGGATCGTGATGCCGCGCGCGTCCGCCGCGGCCTGGACCCGGCGGGCCGCGCTCGCCGCGTAGCCCGGGAGGACGCGCGGCCCCGCCTCGAGCAGGAGGACGTCGACGCGGCGGCCCGGCTCGCCTCGGAGCCGCGCGGTGAGCGCGAACGCGACCTCCACGCCGCCCGCGCCGGCGCCGACCACGATCATTCGGAAGGTTGATCGTTCGCGCGCGGCGATCAGGATCGGGTCAACGCGGCGGACGAACTCGCCGATGGGCCGCGTGGGGATCGCGTGCTCGCGCGCGCCCGGGATCTCGAGCCCGGCGACCGTCGAGCCCACGTCGAACGACACGGTGTCGTAGGTGATGGGCGGACGGCCGTCGAGCAGGAGCCGGCGCGCGGCCGGGTCGACCCCGGTGGCCGCGGCCACGATGCAGCGGGCGCCCGCCCGCAGGGCCAGCGGGCGCACGTCGATCTCGAGGGCGTCCCGGGGGTACTGGCCGGCCACGAAGCCGGGGACCATGCCGGAGTAGACCGCGATCGGCCGATCCACCACGACGGTGAGGCGCGCCCCGGGCACCGGGGCCATGGCCCAGCGCTTGAGCACCTGGATGTGGGCGTGGCCGCCGCCCACCAGGACCAGGTCGTGCCGGATGCTAGGAGCGGACGGCGAGCGCATGGCCCGTCCGCGGTGGTGCGGCTACGACAGGTCGACCCAGACGGTCTTGACCTCGGTGTAGTTGTCGAGGCCCACCGACCCCATCTCGCGGCCGAAGCCCGACTCCTTGAAGCCGCCGAACGGCAGCGCCGCGTCGAAGAGGTTGTAGGCGTTGACCCACACCGTGCCCGCCCGGATCGCCTTCGCCGCCTTCAGCGCCTTGGAGACGTCGCGCGTCCACACCGCGGCGGCCAGGCCGTAGGACGTGTGGTTGCCCTGGGCGATGCCGTCCTCCACCGAGCGGAAGGGGATCACCGAGAGCACCGGTCCGAAGATCTCCTCGCGGGCGATCTTCATCTCGTTGGTGACGCCGTCGAAGATGGTGGGCTGGATGAAGTAGCCCTTGCCGGTGCCGACGTCGGCCCGGCCGCCGCCCGCCACCACCCGGGCGCCCTCCTGCTTGCCGGACTCGATGTAGGAGAGCACGGTCTCCATCTGGCCCTTCGACACCACCGGGCCCATGCGGGTGGCCTTGTCCATCGGATCGCCGACCTTCAGGCTCTTGACCCGGTCGGTCAGCTTGGACATGAACTGGTCGTGGATCGAGTCTTCCAGGAACAGCCGCGAGCCGGCCGCGCACACCTCGCCCTTGTTGTAGAAGATGCCGGTGAGCGCCCCGCGCACCGCCGCGTCCATGTCCGCGTCGGCGAACACGATGTTGGGCGACTTGCCGCCGAGCTCGAGCGAGAGGCGCTTGAGCGTCCCCGCCGCCTCCCGCATGATCTGCTTGCCGACGTCGGTGGAGCCGGTGAAGGCGATCTTGTCGACCCGCGGGTCCCGCACCAGCGCCATGCCGACCTTGCCGCCCGGCCCGGTGACGACGTTGAACACGCCCTCCGGCACGCCCGCCTCCTGGCAGATCTCGGCGAAGCGCAGCGCGGTGAGCGGGGTCTGCGACGCGGGCTTGATCACCATCGTGTTGCCGGCGGCCAGCGCGGGGGCGATCTTCCAGGACGAGAGCAGGAAGGGGAAGTTCCAGGGCACGATGGCCCCGACCACTCCCACCGGCTGGCGCAGCGTGAAGGTGAACGCGTTGTCGCGCAGGCCGAGCGTCTCGCCGTGGATCTTGGTGGCCCAGCCCGCGTAGTAGCGGAAGACCTCCGCCGCGAACGGGATCTCGACCTTGCCCGAGTCGAACATGGTCTTGCCGGTGCAGAGGCTCTCGAGCCGGGCCATCTCGTCGAGGTTCTGCTGGATCAGGTCGCCGAGGCGCCAGACGATGCGGCCGCGCTCGTGCGGGTTCATCTTCGGCCACGGGCCCTCGTCGAAGGCCTTGCGGGCCGCGGTCACCGCCAGGTCGATGTCGCCCTCGTCGCCCTTGCCGACCGCCCCGATCGGCTCCTCGTTGGCCGGGTTGATCGGCTGGTACGTCTCGCCCGACCGCGTGGCCTGCCACTTCCCCGCGACGAAGATCTCGCCCGCCTTCATGCCCGCCTCCTGCTGGTGCTAGTGCTTGCCGTTGACCAGGGCCAGCGCGATGCGCTCCGGGCTCATGGGCAGCTCGGTCAGGCGCGCCCCGGTCGCGTCCTGGATCGCGTTGGCGATCGCGGCGGGCGCCGGGATGATCGGCGGCTCGCCGACGCCGCGGGCGCCGAAGGGGCCGGCCGGCGCGGGCACCTCGACGATGATGGTCTCGAGGTTCGGCAGGTCGGCCGCGGTGAGCTTGCGGTAGTCGAGCAGGCTCGGGTTGGTGAGCCGCCCGCTGTCGTCGAACATCAGCCCCTCGGTGAGCGCGATGCCGAGGCTCTGCACCGCGCCGCCCTGCATCTGGCCTTCCACCCCGAGCGGGTTGATGGCCTTGCCCACGTCCTGGCACGATCACGAAGTCCTGGAGCGTCACCTCGCCGGTGTCCGCGTCCACCTCGAGCCGCGCGAGCTGGGCCGCGAAGCCGGGCGCCTGCTGGGTGAAGGCGGGGTTCGCCTTGCCGAGCACCGGCGGCGTCTTCGACATGTAGAGATTGCCCTTCTTGCCGATGGTGGCGAGCGTGATGCCCTTGTCCGGCATGCCGCGCACCGTGACCTTGCCGTCCACCAGCTCGAGGTCGTGGACCGACGCCTCGAGCTCCGCGGCCGCGATCTCGAACGTCTGCCGGCGGGCGTCTTCCGCCGCCTGCAGCACCGCCGCGCCCACCGTGTAGATGGTCTTGCTCCCCGCGCTCAGCCCGGTCATCGGCGCCACGTCGGTGTCGCCGGTGGTGATGCGCACCAGGTCGGTGTCCACCCCGTAGGCGGTCGCCGCGATCTGGGCCAGCGAGATGTTGGTGCCCGCGATGTCCACCTGGCCGGTGAGCACCGCGAGCGTGCCGTCGGGGTTCAGGCGAACCGTCGCGCCGGTGGGCTGCAGGCCGCCGAGCCAGCCGCCGAGGGCCAGGCCCACCCCGCGGCGCTTGCCGTTCTTGCCCGCGGCGGCCACCCACTGCTTGCGGGTCTTCCAGTGCGGGTGCTCGGCGATGCGGGCGAGCACCTGCTTGGCCCCGTTGGACTGCCAGGGCTGCCCGTTCACCATCGGATCGCCTTCCTGGATCAGGTGGCGCATCCGGAACTCGACCGAGTCGAGATCGAGGTCGCGGGCGATCTGCTCCATGTGCGACTCGATCGCGAAGATGGTCTGCGGCGCCACCGGCGCGCGATAGGCGGCCACGCTCGGCTTGTGGGTCAGCACCTCGAAGCCGCGGACGTCGAACGACGGCCACTTGTACATGCTGCCGAGGAAGACCGCGCTCACCGCCAGCACCGCGCCGGAGTAAGGCGCCGGAGTCGATCACGGTCTCCGCGTCGAGCGCCATGAGGGTGCCGTCGCGCTTGACGCCGGTCTTGAGCTTGATGATGACCTGCGGGGCGGGCATGCCCGCCTGCAGCTCTTCCCGGCGGGTCATCACGTAGCGGACCGGCCGCTTGGTGACCTGCGCGAGCACCGCGGTGATCGGCTCGCAGAGCGCGCGGATCTTGCCGCCGAAGCCGCCGCCGCACTCCACCGGGATGACCCGGATCCGGTTCTCGGGGATGCCGAGCACGTCGGCCACCTCGGAGCGCGTGTTGAACGAGCCCTGGGTGCTGGCCCAGAGCGTGAGCAGCCCGTTGCGGTCCCACTCGGCCAGGACCGCGTGCGCCTCGAGATAGCCCTGGTGCACCATCGGCACGCGGTAGGTCTTCTCGAGCACGTGATCGGACTCGGCGAAGCCCTTGGCCGGGTCGCCGCGCTGCAGCCGCGCCTGCTGGGAGATGTTCACCGCCTTCGCGGGCGCCTCGCTCTTGGCGATGGCCACCGCGGAGTGGGCGAGCGCCTCGCTGGTGTCGGCCTCGGTGCCCGCGTCGGCCACCGGCGGCGCGCCGGGCAGCATCGCCTTCAGCGGATCGATCGAGGCGGGCAGCACCTGGTACTCGACCTTGATGAGGTCGAGGGCCTCCTCCGCGATCGACAGCTCGTCGGCGGCCACCGCGGCCACCGGCTGGCCCATGAACACCGCGCGGTCGATGGCGAGGACCGCGTGGGCGCGCGTGGGCGCCTTCTTCTTCAGGTGCGGGATGTCCTTGGCGGTGAGCACCGCGCGGACGCCGGGCAGGGCCTTGGCCGCGCTCACGTCGATCGAGATGATCTTGGCGTGCGCGTGCGGGCTGCGCAGCAGCTTGGCGTGGAGCAGGCCCTTGGGCTGGATGTCGGCCACGTACTGCACGCGACCGGTGACCTTCTCCGGGCCGTCCGGCCGCGGAATCGAGACTCCCACTCCCTTGACGTCGCGCGTGGTCTTCATCGTGCTCATCGGGCGCTCCTCTGCGAGGCGAGCGTGCCGGCCGCCTCGCTGATCGCGGCTACCATCTTGGTATAGCCGGTGCAGCGGCAGAGATTGCCCGCGATGCCGTAGCGGATCTCCTCCTCGGAGGGCCGCGGGTTCTCCTCCAGCAGGGCGGCGGCCGCCATCAGCACGCCCGGAATGCAGAAGCCGCACTGGGGCACCCCGAGGCGGACGAAGGCGTCCTGCAGCGGGTGGAGCGTGGTGTCCGCGGCCGCGAGGCCTTCGATGGTGCGGACCTTCCGGCCGCGCACCTGCATCGCCAGCATCAGGCAGCTCGCCACGACTTTCCCGTCGACGTGGACGGTGCAGGCGCCGCAGTCGCCGGTGCCGCAGCCTTCCTTGGGACCGGTGAGGCCCATGTCCTCGCGCAGGGCGTCGAGAAGAGTCACGTAGGGCTGGACGAGCACCTCGACGGCCTCGTCGTTCACGGTGCAGCTCAGGACTTGTTTGGCCACGTGGATGTGCCTCCGGATCAGGCGTTCGCGCGCTGGAGCGCGGTCGTGAGCGTGCGACGGGTGAGGACGCGGACCAGATGCTTGCGGAACTCGATGGAGCCGCGCTGGTCGTCGATGGGCTGGGCCGCCTCGATCGCGAGACCGGCCGCGCGCTCGATGGCCTCGGGCGTCACCGCCTGGCCTTCGAGCGACCGCTCGGCCGCGGTGGCGCGGACCGGCGTCGGCGCGACCGACGCGAGCGCGATGCGCGCCTTGGTGCAGCGGCCGTCCGCGATGGTCAGCTGGGAGGCCACGCCGACCACGGCGATGTCGAGCTCGCGTCGCGGCGTGTGCCGCAGGTACTGGCCGCCGCTGTGGGCGCCCGGCGGGGGCACGACCAGCTCGATCAGCATCTCGTTCGGCGCCAGCACCGTCTGGCGGACCCCGGTGAAGAAGTCGGCCATCGGCACGCGCCGCTCGCCCTTCGGCCCCGCGATGACCGCCTGGGCCTCGAGCGCCATCAGCGGCGGCGCCATGTCGGCCGACGGCGCCGCGTTGCAGAGGTTGCCGCCCACGGTGGCGAGGTTGCGCACCTGCAGCGAGCCGACCATGGCCGCGCTCTCCGCGATCGCCAGATAGGCCCCGCGCAGCGCCGGGCTCAGCTCGAGCTCGCGCGCGGTGACCGCGGCGCCGATCCGGAGGCCGTTCCCGTTCTGGACCTGGCGGACCCGGGCGATCCCGGAGAGATCCACGACGACGGCGGGCTTGAGCACGCCGTTCTTCATCTGGGGCAGGAGATCGGTGCCTCCCGCGACCAGCTTGGCCTGCGCGCCTCGCTCGGCGAGGATCTTGAGGCAGTCTTCGAGGCTGTTCGGCAGAACGAGATCGAATCGTCGCATGTGTTCTCCGTGGGGTTTGGCGCGCGCTCGCCATGATACACCGAGTCGCGGGGAGCCGGAGGCGAGTCTACTATGCGGTCAGCCGCACGGTCAACGCGCCGCGGCCGCGCCGGCCCGCCGCGTTGACTATGCTCGGACCAGCCTGTATGCTCGCGAGCGCATATTGACATTCTGCTCCGCCGAGCCGCTCCAGCGCCACGGAGGCACGCCATGATGATTCGATCGATCGCGGGGCTCTGGCTGCTGCTGGTTGCCCTGCTGACATGTCCGACCGGCGCGGCGCTCGCCCAGTCCAATGTCGTCATCCTCTCGACCACCACGAGCACGCAGGACTCGGGCCTGCTCGACGTGCTGGTGCCGATGTTCGAGAAGCAGAGCGGGCTCAGCGTGAAGACCATCTCGGTCGGCACCGGGCAGGCGCTCGCCCTCGCGGCCCGCGGGGAGGCCGACGTCACGCTGGCCCACGCCCCGGGGGTCGAGAAGAAGTACGTCGAGGACGGCAAGATGAGCAACCGCCGCCTCGTCATGTACAACGACTTCGTGCTCATCGGCCCGGCCGACGATCCCGCGAAGATCAAGGGCCTGCCGAAGGCGGTCGACGCCCTCAAGCGCATCGCGGAGAGCCAGTCGCGCTTCGTCTCCCGCGGCGACAAGTCCGGCACCCACGTGCTGGAGCAGGGGCTGTGGAAGCAGGCCGGCATCGAGCCCCGGGGCGCCTGGTACATCGAGTCCGGGCAGGGCATGGGCCAGACCCTCGGCATCGCCAACGACCGGCGCGCCTACACCCTGACCGATCGCGGGACGTACCTCGCGTTCCAGAAGCGAGTGGACCTGCCGATCCTCGTCGAGAAGGACCGCCCGCTGCTGAACATCTACTCGGTGATGGAGGTGAACCCGGCCAACGGCCCGCGGGTGAACGCGGCCGGCGGCAAGGCCTTCGCCGAGTTCATGCTGGCGCCCGAGACCCAGGCGGTGATCAAGGCGTTCGGGGTGGACAAGTACGGCCAGCCGCTCTTCGTGCCGGTGGCCGGCAAGAAGGACGAGGACCTCTAGGGCGGGGCCCGCCGCGCCGTGGGCCTGTTCGGGCAGGGCGTCCTCGAAGCGCTCCGGCTCCTCGTCGCCGGGGATCCGGAGGTCTGGCAGATCACCTGGCTCTCCATCCAGGTCTCCGCCACCGCCACCCTGCTCTCGCTGCTCGTCGGCATCCCGGTGGGCGCGCTGCTGGCGCTCTCCCGCTTTCCCGGCCGCGCCTTCGTGGTGAGCCTGGTGAACACCGGCATGGGCCTGCCCCCGGTGGTGGTGGGCCTCTTCGTCACGATCCTGCTCTGGCGCAACGGCGCGCTCGGCTTCCTCGAGCTGCTCTACACGCCCACCGCGATGGTGACCGGCCAGCTCGTGATCGCGGCGCCGATCGTGACCGGGCTCACCCTGGCCGCGGTGCAGCAGGTGCCGGAGGCCTTTCGCCTGCAGCTGCTGGGGCTCGGCGCCTCGCGGCCGCAGATGATCTGGGTGCTGCTCAAGGAGGCGCGGCTGCCGATGCTGGCCGCGGTGATGGCGGGCTTCGGCGGCGTGATCTCCGAGGTGGGCGCGTCGATGATGCTGGGCGGCAACATCAAGGGATCCACCCGCGTGCTCACCACCGCCACCGTGCTCGAGACCGGCAAGGGCAACTTCGACGTGGCGATCGCGCTCTCGGTGATCCTGCTGCTGATCACCTTCCTGGTGAACTGGGCGCTGAGCGTGATCCAGCAGCGCCGGCGGGGCTGAACGTCTCGCGCTCGGCCGGAGCTGGGGGGCGGTACCATGGGAGCCGGAAGGTTGACGATGCGCTCGATTCGTCGAATGCTGGGGAGCGTCGCGCTCGCGCTGGGCCTCGTGACCGCACCCGTGGTCTCGGCCCAGCCGGTCACGGTGTCGGTCGCGGTCAGCCTGAAGGACGGGTGACCGAGCTCGGGCGCACCTTCACCGCGAGCCGGCCCGGCGTGACCCTGGTCTCCAACTGGGGCTCGTCCGGAGAGCTGCAGAAGCAGATCGAGGCGGGCGCTCCGATCGATCTGTTCATCTCCGCCGCGACCATGCAGATGGACGAGCTGGAGAAGCGCAAGCTGATCGTGCCCGGCTCGCGGAGGGCCGTCGCCCGGAATCTGCTCACGGTGATCAAGCCGGCCGACTCGAAGGTCGACGTCGCGAAGCCCGCCGATCTCGCCGGCGCGCGTGTCACCCGCATCGTGGTGGGAAATCCGCGGACGGTGCCGGCCGGACAGTACGCGGAGGAGAGCCTGCGCGCGCTCGGTCTCTGGGAGAGGCTGCAGCCCAAGCTGATCTTCGCGGAGAACGTGCGTCAGGCCCTCGACTACGTGGCTCGCGGCGAGGTAGACGCCGGGTTCGTCTACACCACCGACGTCGCGACGCGCGGCCAGGCGGTGAAGGAGGCGTTCCGGCCGGCCGAGGACACCTATCGCCCCGTCGTGTACCCGGCCGCGGTGGTGGCGGGTTCCCGGCAGCCCGCCCTCGCGCCGCCTTCATCGATCTGCTCGTCAGTCGCGCGGGCCAGGCCGTGCTGGCCCGGTTCGGGTTCCAGCCGCCCGCCGGCGGGCGTCCGGTAGCGGATCGGCCCGGTTCCGGCCCCGGGGGCGCCCGCGCGTGGCATACTACCCGGGCACCGAGGACACCCATCGTGAGCCCGGACAGCATCTCCGCCCTCCGGCTGTCGCTGCAGGTGGCGGTGGCGGCCACGGCGCTCAACGCGCTGTCGGCATCCCCATCGCCTACGCGCTGGCGCGGCGGCGCTTCTGGGGCAAGAGCCTCGTCGACCTGCTCGTGACCCTGCCGCTCATCCTGCCGCCCACCGTGGTCGGCTACTACCTGATCGTGCTGCTCGGCCGGCGGGGCCTGCTGGGCGCCCCGCTCTACAACGCGACCGGCTGGACGGTCGCCTTCACCTGGTACGCGGCGGTGATCGCGGCCACCGTGATGGCGCTGCCGCTGCTGGTCCGCACGGTGCGCGCGGCCATCGAGTCGGTGGACCGCGACCTCGAGCGGGCCGCCTACACCCTCGGGCGCTCCGAGCTGCGCACCGTGCTGGAGGTGACGCTGCCGCTCGCCCGCAACGGCATCCTGGCCGGGCTCGTCCTGGCCTTCGCGCGGGCCCTCGGCGAGTTCGGCGCCACCCTGATGCTGGCCGGCAACATCCCGGGGCGCACCGCGACGGTGCCGCTCTCCATCTACACCGCGGTGCAGACCGGCGAGAGCGGCGAGGCCCTGGCCCTGGTGGTGGTGCTCACCGCGCTCTCCTGCGTCGTGCTGATCGCGGCCAATCGGCTGGGGGCGCGGACCGCGTGACGAGCCGGCTCGAGGTCGCGATCCGCAAGTCGCTGCCCGGCTTCACGCTCGACGTCGAGTGGAGCGCGGGCGACGGCGTCGCCGCGCTGTTCGGGCCCTCGGGCGCGGGCAAGACCCTCACCCTGCAGTGCCTGGCCGGGCTCGTGCGCCCCGACGCGGGCCGCATCGTGGTGGACGGCCAGGTGCTCTTCGATTCGGTGGCCGGGATCGACGTGCGGCCCCAGCGGCGGCGCGTCGGCTACGTCTTCCAGGGCTACGCGCTCTTCCCGCACCTCACGGTGCGCGGCAACGTGGGCTTCGGCCTCCGCGACCGCGTCGAGCGGCGTCGGCGGGAAGACGAGGTGCTGGCGCGCCTCGGCATCGAGGCCTTCGCGGAGCGCTACCCGCGCGAGCTGTCGGGCGGCCAGCGGCAGCGGGTGGCCCTCGGGCGCGCGCTCGCCACCGATCCCGCCCTGCTCCTGCTCGACGAGCCGCTCTCCGCGCTCGACCTGCCGCTGCGCCAGGCGCTGCGCGACGAGCTGCGCGGCGTCCTGACCGACTGGGGCATCGCGGCGGTGCTGGTCACCCACGACCTCACCGAGGCCTACCGGCTCGGCGACCGCATCGTGGTCTACGAGGAAGGGCGCGTGATCCAGGCCGCGCCGCGCGCCGAGCTGCTCTGGCAGCCGTCGTCCCGCAGCGTGGCCCGCATCATGGGGATCCGGAACCTGGTGCAGGGGGTCACGCTGAAGGCCACCGCCGACCGCATCCAGTTCCGCTGGCGCGGCCAGGTGCTCGAGGCGGTCAACTCGCCGACGCGCTCGTACCTGCCCGCGCCGGACAGCCCGCTCGCGTTCTACATCAGGCCCGAGTACGTGCGCCTCATCCGCAAGGACCGCGCTCGCGTCGACGGCGCGCACCACATGAACCTCATGTCGGGCACCGTGGTGCGCGAGGTGGACCTGGGCACCTCGTGGACGCTCTTCCTGAGGCTCGACGAGCCGGGTACCCCCGCGCAGGGCGACTACGACCTCGAGCTGGAGGTGCCCCGGCTCGTCTACGAGATCCTCGAGATCGAGCGCGACCGGCACTGGCAGTTCTCCCTCCACCGCGGCGCGATCCACGTGCTGCCGTCGGCCTGATGGCGCCGTCCCCGGTGGTCGCGCTGCACGGCATCCAGGTCGCGCGCGCGGGGAGGACCGTGCTGAGCATCCCCGAGCTCGCGGTGGACGCGGGCCAGGTGCTGGCCGTGATCGGTCCCAACGGAGCCGGCAAGTCGACGCTCCTCCGCGTGATGGGGCTGCTCGAGACGCCGACCGCGGGCAGCGTGCGCTTCCAGGGGGAGCGGGTGAGCCCGGCGGACGGTCTCGCGATCCGCCGGCGCATGGCCAGCGTCTTCCAGGACCCGCTCCTCACCGACGCGACCGTCGGGGACAACGTGGCGCTCGGGCTCCGCTTCCGCGGCGTGGACCGCGAGCGCGTGGCGCCCCGGGTGACCGAGTGGCTCGAGCAGCTCGGCATCGCGCACCTCGCCTCCCGCGCAGTCCCGCACCCTGTCCGGCGGCGAGGCGCAGCGCACCGCGCTGGCCCGGGCGCTGGTGCTCGAGCCCGAGCTGCTGCTGCTCGACGAGCCCTTCTCGGCCCTGGATCAGCCGACGCGGGAGGCGCTGATCGAGGACCTCGGGCGGATCCTGCAGCGCCGCCGGGCCACCGCGGTGCTGGTCACCCACGATCGCGGCGAGGCCCAGGCGCTCGGGGACCGGGTGGCGGTGATGCTCGAGGGGCGGCTCCTCCAGGTGGACGAGGCGGGCCAGGTGTTTCGCGCGCCGGTCTCGGAGGAGGTGGCGCGCTTCGTCGGCGTCGAGACCCTGCTGGAGTGCCGGGTCCAGTCGGTGACCGCCGGGCTCGCGATCCTCGAGGCCGGCAAGCAGACCATCGAGGTGGCGCAGCCCGCCGAGGCCGGCGAGTGGGTGCGGCTCTGCGTGCGGCCGGAGGACGTGACGCTCACCGCGCGGGCCGGCGGCAGCGTGTCGAGCGCCCGGAATCACCTCGAGGGCCAGATCGTGCGCCTGGCCCAGAGCGGCCCGCATGTGCGCGTGACCATTGACTGCGGATTCCCCCTGGTGGCGCTGGTGACGCAGCGCTCCGTCACCGAGATGGGGCTCGGCGCCGGGCAGCCCGGTGACCGCCCACTTCAAGGCCACCGCGGCGCATCTGCTCCGCCACGCCAAGCCTTGACAGCCCGAAGAGCCCGGGAGTATAACGCGGATACCGACGCTGGCAGGGACGGGGCCCTGAGGAGCCGGAACAGCCTGGCAAGCCCGGAGCAGCCTCGTAAGGAGGTCCGCATGCCCGACACGGAAGCGTTCATCGAACGTCTCACCGCTGAAAACCACGATTTCCGCAAGGCCCGCGACGAACACCGCCAATACGAGATCGAGCTGTCCGACCTGAATGGCCGCGGCTTCCTCTCCCCTGATCAACAGTGGCGTGTGAGCGAGCTCAAGAAGCTCAAGCTCATCGCGAAAGACCGGATGGAGAGTCTCCTCCGGCACGCGCGCGCCGCGACCCACGTCTGAGTCGGGTCCAGCACCCGACCGATGTGCCCGCCGCGGGATATGCCCGGGTTCCGCGGCCTCTCGCACCTGACCCCCGCGGGTGAGGCGCGAATGGTGGACGTCTCCGCCAAGGCGGAGACCGTCCGGGAGGCGGCCGCCCGCGTCACCCTCAAGATGAAGGCGGCCACCCTCGCCGCCGTCCGCGCGGGCCAGCTCGCCAAGGGCGACGTGCTCGGGGTGGCGCGCACCGCGGGCATCATGGCGGCCAAGCGCACCCCGGACCTGATCCCGCTCTGCCACCCGCTGCGCATCACCGGAGTCGACGTCGAGTTCGCGCTCGACTCGCGGCGCTCGACGATCACGGTGCACGCGCGCGTGCGCACGGTGGACAAGACCGGGGTGGAGATGGAGGCGCTCACCGCGGCGGCGGTGGCCGGCCTCACCGTGTACGACATGGTGAAGGCGGTCGACAAGGGTATCGTCCTGACCGACCTCTGCCTCGTCGAGAAGTCGGGCGGCAAGTCCGGCCCCTGGAAGCGTTCGCGCCCGTGACATCCACCGCGATCGTCTACTCGGACGAGTGGCGCCACTTCGACTACGGGCGCGAGCATCCGCTCCGCATGGAGCGGCTCGGGCTCACGTGGCGGCTCATGGAGGCCTACGGCCTCACCGCGCTGCCGGGCGCGAAGGTGCTCACCCCGGAGGCCGCCTCCCTCGAGGAGATCGCCCGCTTCCACACCCGCGAGTACATCGACATCCTGCGCGCGGTGAGCGCGGGCGACTGGGTGCCGACCGCCGCCCGCTACGGCCTCGGGCCCGGGGACAACCCGATCTTCCCCGGCCTGTGGGAGGCGGCCCAGCTCGGCGCGGGCGGCTCCCTGCTCGCGGCCCAGGTGGTGGCCACCGGCGAGGCCGATCGCGCGTTCCACTTCGCGGGCGGGCTCCACCACGCGATGCCGGGGCGCGCCTCCGGCTTCTGCTACGTCAACGACGCGGTGCTGGCCATCATGCGGCTGCGCGCGCGCGGGTTCCGGGTCGCCTACGTGGACATCGACGCCCACCACGGCGACGGGGTGCAGTTCGCGTTCTACGACGATCCGAACGTGCTCACCGTGTCCACCCACGAGCGCGGCGATCGTCTCTTCCCCGGCACCGGCTTCGTGGTGGAGATGGGCGAGGGCGACGGCCTCGGCTACGCGGTGAACCTGCCGCTCCAGCCGCTCACCGACGACTCGGTGTACGAGCCGGCGTTCGAGGCGGTGGTGCCGCCGCTGGTGACCGCCTTCCGGCCCGACGCGCTCGTGATCCAGCTCGGCATCGACTCGCACCGCACCGATCCGCTCACCCACCTGAGCCTCACCGTGCAGGGCTTCACGCGCGCGGTGCGGCGGCTCCTGCCCCTCGCCCCGCGCGTCGTCGCCCTGGGCGGCGGCGGCTACGACCTCGCCAACGTGGCCCGGGCCTGGACCGCGGCGTGGGCGGCCATGAACGACGTGGAGCTGCCGGACGCGCTGCCGGCGGAGAGCCACCCGGACATGCAGCGCCTCGGCCTCGCGCGGCCCACCCTCAGCGATCCGCCCGAGACGCAGCCCGGGGAGACGCACCGCTGGGCCGAGGAGTACGCGCGCCGTCAGGTGGGCGAGATCCAGGACCGGATCTTCCCCCTCCATGGACTGTAGGCCCGCGTGAGCGTGGAGATCCCCGCGAGCGGCGCGAGCGTCCCGGTCGTGACCGAGCCGGCGACGGCGCCGCCCGAGCACGCGGCGATCCGCGTGCCGCTCAAGGTCAAGCTGAGCCTGCTCATCACCGCGCTGGTGGTGCTGGCGGTGGCCCTGGTCGGCCTCTTCCTCCTGCGCCAGCAGCAGCAGAGCCTCACCGCCGAGATGACCAAGCGCGGGCTCACCATGGCCGAGAACTTCGCGGCCGGGGCCAAGACCCCGCTGCTCACCGGCGACGACCTGACCCTGGGCGTGCTGGTGACCGACGCCATGAAGGACCCCGACGTCTCCTACGTCATCGTGGCCGACCACGACGGCCGGGTCCTCGCGCATTCCGACCCGCAGGCCGCGGTGAAGAGCGCGGTCGACCGGCCCAAGGGACTCGAGCCGCTCAAGGACCGGCTGCTGGTCCAGATCTACAAGACCCCGCAGGGCCGGGTCATCGACTTCGCGGTGCCCCTGGTCTACAGCGGGGTGCCGGTGGGCGCGCTCTACCTGGGCTTCAGCGAGGAGGCGATCACCGCGGCGCTGGCCAGCGCGCGCAACCAGGCACTCTTGATCACGCTGCTGATGGTCCTGGCCGGCCTCGGCGGGGCGGTGGGCCTGGCCGCCCTGCTCTCGCGGCCGATCTTCCGCCTCGTGCAGGCCACCGGGGCCATCGCGGCGGGCAACTTCAACATCGCGCTGCCGGTGGCCTCCCGCGACGAGCTCGGGGTGCTGACCGACTCCTTCAACCGCATGGCCCGCAGCCTGCGCGAGAAGGAGATGATCAAGCGCGCGTTCACCCGCTACGTGGCGCGGGAGGTGGTCGAGGAGATCTTGAAGAACCCGGAGAACATGGCGCTCACCGGGGAGCGGCGGGAGGTCACGGTGCTCTTCTGCGACGTGCGCGGCTTCACGCCGCTCTCCGAGCGCCTGAGCCCGGAAGAGGTCGTGCTCCTGCTCAACGACTTCTACAACCTGATGATCGAGACCACCTTCAAGCACGACGGCACCCTCGACAAGTTCCTGGGCGACGCGGTGATGGCGGTGTTCGGCGCCCCCCTCGCCCATCCCGACCACTCCGCGCGGGCCATCCGCACCGCGCTCGCCATGCAGGAGGGGATCGTCGGGCTGAACGAGCGGCGCGCGCGCGACGGCAAGGAGCCGATCGCGGTCGGCATCGGGGTGAGCGCGGGCGAGGCGGTGGCGGGCACGGTGGGCACCGAGGACCGGATGGAGTACACCGTGATCGGCGACAGCGTGAACCTGGCCGCGCGCCTCGAGTCCAACGCCAAGCCGGGCCAGATCCTGATCAGCCACCGCACCTACGAGCGCGTCCGCGACCTGGTGGACGCGCGGCCCCTGGGGCGCATCCGCGTCAAGGGCAAGGAAGAGGAAGTCGAGGTCTACGAGGTGCTGCGGCTGGCCCCGGTAGTTTGATTCCGTTCTTCGCCTGGTCGCGTAGGATATGGGGATGATCACTCGACGCGCGCGGAGACGGGCCCTCGTGGTGGGCGGGCTGGCGCTCCTGCTGGGCGCCTGCGCCACCGCGGCGCCCGCGCCCGCCCCGGGCCCGGCCTCCACTCCGGCCCGCCCCGCCCCCCGTCCCGCCGCCTACGAGTCCGAGGACTTCGTCGTCACGTTCGCCCAGGCGGGCGACACCCCCGCGACGCTCGCGGCGCGCTACCTCGGCTCCGCCGACCGCGCGTGGATGATCGAGGACTACAGCGGGCAGCAGGCCTTCTCCCCCGGGCAGGAGGTGGTGATCCCCCGCCGGCCGTGGAACCCGGCCGGGGTCACGCCGGGCGGCTACCAGATCGTGCCGATCCTCACCTACCACAACCTGGGAGAGCAGGCGAAGGGACGCCTCGTCCTGGCCGCGGCGTCCTTCCGCGAGCAGATGCAGTACCTGAAGACCAACGGCTACCGGGTCGTGAGCCTCGCCGAGTTCATCGAGTTCACCCGGCTCGGCCGCCAGCTCCCCCAGCGGGCGGTGGTGCTGACCTTCGACGACGGGTATCGCTCGTTCAAGGACTACGCGTACCCGGTCCTCAAGGAGCTGGGCTTCACCGCGACGCTCTTCATCTACACCGACTGGGTCGGCGCGGGGCGCGGGTCGCTCTCCTGGAACGATCTGCGGGAGCTGACCGCGGCCGGCTTCGACATCGAGGCCCACACCAAGACCCACGCCGACCTGCGCCGCGCCCAGGGCGAGACCGAGGCCCAGTACGCGCGACGGATGCACGCCGAGCTCGAGCTGCCCCAGGACCTGTTCAACAAGAACCTCGGACGGCGCAGCCCGATCCTGGCCTATCCCTACGGGCGCTGGGAGGAGGGCCTCCTGCCCAAGGTCAAGGAGTACGGCTACATCGCCGCGTTCTCGGTGCGCCGCCAGGGCAATGCGTCGTTCGTGCGGCCGCTCGCCGCGCACCGTAGCCAGATCTACTCCGAGATGACGCTCGACGACTTCGTCAAGAACCTCAACGTCTTCCAGGAGGAGAACCTCCGGTGAGGCGGCCCCGGTCGCGGCTGCTCGCGGCGGCGGCGCTGGGCGTGATGCTCGGCGGCTGCGCGGGGCTGACCGCCCCGTCCGAGGAGGCGAAGACCACGGCCCCCGCGGCGGCCGCGCGCGATCCGCTCGCGGCGCGCCACCGCCAGCAGGCCGAGGCGCTCGAGCGCGACGGCCAGCTCCGCCGCGCGGCCGAGGAGTGGAAGATCGTGCTGACGATCACCCCGACCGACACCCGGGCCCGCGAGTCGCTGCGCGCGCTGCAGGCGCGGATCGACCAGATGGTGGCCGAGCGCATCGACGAGGGGCGCAAGGCCCTCGCGCGCGGGGTGCAGGTCGAGGCGCGGCGCAAGTTCCTGGCCGCCCTGGCCCTCGACCCGTCGAGCCGGCCCGCGTTCGACGCGCTCCAGAGCGACACCCGCGAGGTCGAGTTCCTCAGCCACACCGTGCGGGCGGGGGACACGCTGTCGAGCCTGGCCCAGCGCTACTACGGGGATCGCTCGCGGTCGGAGGTGATCTGGGAGACCAACCAGCTGCCGCCCAATCCGCGCCTGGCTCCCGGCACCACGCTCAAGATCCCGGAGATCCCCGGTGTCCCGTTCGTCCATCCCGAGGCGCGGAAGCCGCCGCCGGTGGTGGCGGCGGTCCCGACCCCGGACGTGCCTCGGCCCGGCCCGGCGCCCGCTCCGGCCCCGGCCGCGGTCGGGCCCGCGCCGAAGGAGGAGTACACTCCCGAGGTGAATCCGCTGCTGGCCGAGGCGCGCGAGGCCCTCGAGCGCAGCGACTACCCGGACGCGCTCGGCACCGTGGACAAGTATCTCGCGGGCAAGCCGGGGGACCGCGAGGGGCTGACCCTCAAGAAGCAGGCGCTCTACGGGCAGGCCAAGGGCCAGATCCAGGCCCGGCAGTACCCGGAGTCGATCCAGAGCCTGACCCTCCTCACGCGGCTGCAGCCCGACTACGAGGACGCGCCCGCCCTGCTCAAGCAGGCGCGCACGCGCCTCGTCGAGCAGCACTACACCCAGGGGGTGCGGTTCTACCGCGAGGAGAAGCTGAAGGAAGCCATCTCGGAGTGGCGGGTGGTGCTCGAGATGGATCCCAACCACGCCAATGCGCGCCGCAACATCGACCAGGCCGAACGACTCCTGCGCGGCCTCGAGCAGCGCATGAAGAAGTAGCCATCACTCAAGGAGGACATCCGATGACCGGATCCCGGACCAGACATCTTCGATCGGCCGCCGCGGTGCTGCCGATCCTCGCGCTGACCCTGCTGCTCGCGGGTTGCCCCAAGCGCCCCGCGATGACCGCGGCCACCGCGCCGCCGCCGGTTCCTCCCGCCGCGGTCGCGCCGCCCACCCCGGCCCCCGCGCCCGCTCCCGCGCCGATCGCGCCCGCCCCGGTGGCCCCGCCCACCGCCGCGCCCGCGCCGCCGGCGCCGCCCAAGGAGTACCGGGCCAACGACGCGCTCAAGTCGATCTTCTTCGCGTTCGACAAGTCGGACATCCGCCCCGGCGACGCCAAGGTGCTGGACGCGACCGCGGCGTACCTCAAGGCCAATCCGAGCCAGCTGGTGCTGATCGAAGGCCACTGCGACGAGCGGGGCACCGCGGAGTACAACCTGGCCCTGGGTGAGCGGCGGGCGAAGTCGGCGATGAACTACCTGGTGTCCAACGGCATCGAGGCCGGCCGCATCACCACCATCTCCTACGGCAAGGAGCGGCCGGTCTGCAACGAGAACGCCGAGACCTGCTGGTCCCGGAACCGCAACGACACCTTCCTGACCAAGGAGAAGTAGGAGGCGCGCATGCCCGCCCAGGATCTGATCATCGACCTGGCGATCCGCTACGGATTCCAGGTCGTCGGCGCGCTCGTCATCCTGTTCGTCGGGCTGCTGGTCGCGTGGTGGGTGGGCAACGTGGTCGAGCGGCCGCTCACCCGCATGGCCCTCGAGCCGCCGATGCGGCGGCTCATGGTCCGGGTCGTGCGGGTGGTGGTGCTGCTGTTCGCCCTGGTGATCGCGCTCGACAAGTTCGGATTCCAGATCGCGCCCCTCGTGGCGGGCATCGGGGTGGCCGGGCTCGGCATCGGCATCGCGCTGCAGGGCGTGCTGGGCAACGTGATCGCCGGGCTCACCATCATCTTCACCAAGCCGTTCCGGGTGGGCGAGCACATCGAGATCGTGGGCATGAAGGGCGACGTGCACACCATCGAGCTGTTCTCGACCACGCTCGTGCACCCCGACCAGTCGCGGATCATCATCCCGAACCGGAAGATCGTGGGGGAGATCCTCCACAACTTCGGGACCATGAGACAGATTCACCTTTCGGTTGCGGTTCCGCACGGCTCCGACCTCGCCGCGGTGCTGGCCCTGGCCCGCGAGGTCGTGGCCGCCAACCCGCGCGTGCTGACCCAGCCCGCGGCGGTGGTCGGGGTCGCACAGATCGAGGCCACCGGGGTGCGGATCGGGGTCAATCCCTGGGTCCGGGTGCCGGACGTGGTGGCGGCCGAAGGGGAGATCTACCGGACCCTGGTCGAGCGCTTCGGGACCGCCGGCGTCGGCGTCCCCCTGCCTCGGCAGGAGGTTCAGCTCGTCAATTCGGGCCGATAAGTAGTTCTTGACATAGCCGGTCGGAATAGTACTATTCCGACCGTGCACCAGGTGCTGACCCGCGAGCCCGCCGTATCTCCCGCCAGCCGCTGCCAGGTCTGCGCGACCAGGATCGTCGTGGCCGGGCCGAGTGAAGTGGTCGTGAAGAACGCGATCCTGCGCGTGGATCGGGCCTCCGGCCAGGTGGCCGCCAAGTGTCCACGCTGTAAAGCATGGGTGGACGTACCCCTCCGGTACATCGGATGAGGCACTCCTAGACAAGGCACAAGTCGCAGCATCGAGACAGAAAGCCGAGCGGGGGCCGCGGAGATCGCGGCCCTCCTCGGCTTTCGCTTTTCCCGAGCAAGGAGGAGCACGTGAGCGAGCCGGTACCGGAGACGAAGGCGCAGCGGGCGGAGCGGCTCAAGGGGGCGCTGAATCCGTGGGCCGCGTACGCGGAGATCGAGCGCTTCGCGCGCGACGGGGTGGGCTCGATCCCGCCCGAGTGGCTCGGGACGTACTTCCGCTGGTGGGGCATCTACACCCAGGGCGATGGGGTGGGCGCGGTCGGCGGCAAGGGCGGGGAAGGGCGCGCGGTGCCCTACTTCATGCTGCGCATCCGCATCCCCAACGGCTTCCTCACCGCGGCGCAGCTCCGCACGCTGGCCGACCTGGCCGGGCGATACGCGCGCGGCGTCGCCGATCTCACGGTGCGCCAGAACATCCAGCTCCACTGGGTGCGGGTCGAGGACCTGCCCGCGATCTTCTCGGCCCTCGGCGCCTGCTCGCTGTCGAGCCTCGGCACCTGCGGCGACGTGACCCGCAACATCACCGGCTGCCCGCTCGCCGGCCTCGACGGCGACGAGCTGCTCGACGCTTCACCGCTGGTGCAGGCCGCGACCGCGATGGTCAACGGCAGCCCCGAGTTCTACAACCTGCCCCGCAAGTACAAGGTCTCGATCACCGGCTGCCGCGTCTGGTGCTCGTATCCCGAGATCAACGACGTGGGCCTCACCGCGGTGCGCGACCTCTACTCGGGCCGCGTCGGCTTCTCGCTGCGCGTCGGCGGCGGCCTCTCCACCCGGCCGCACCTGGCCCCGCGCCTCCCCGCCTTCGTCCGCCCGGAGCAGGTGCTGGCGGTGGTCAAGGGCGTGTCGGAGATCTTCCGCGACAGCGACGTGCTCCGCCAGAACCGCGAGAAGGCCCGGCTCAAGTTCCTCTTCCTCGATCACGGATGGACCCCCGAGCGCTTCCAGGCCGCCCTCGAGGACCGGCTCGGCTTCCGCCTCGACCCCGCGGTGCCCGAGGTCCTGCCCGAGGAGGCCTACCGCGACCACGTGGGCGTCCATCCGCAGAAGCAGGCGGGGCTCGTGTACGCGGGCCTGCCGATCCTGCGCGGCCGGCTCGGCCCGGACGAGATGCGCGCCATCGCGGACCTGGCCGAGCGCCACGGCTCGGGCGAGCTGCGCGCCACCACCATGCAGAACCTCGTGGTGGTGAACGTGCCGGCCGCGCGCGCGGCCCAGCTCGAGCGCGACGCGGCCGCGGCCGGGCTGCGCCTCGAGGGCTCGCCGTTCCGTCGGGGCACGGTGGCCTGCACCGGCAGCGAGTTCTGCAAGCTCGCGCTGACCGAGACCAAGGGCTTCGCCCGCTGGCTCGTGGAGGATCTGGAGGCGCGGCTGCCCGGCTTCCAGGAGCACGTGCGCCTCCACGTCACCGGCTGCCCCAACAGCTGCGGCCAGCACTGGATCGCCGACATCGGCATCGAGGGCAAGAAGGTCAAGGTGGACGGCCGCCTGGTCGACGCCTACTACTTCTGCGTGGGCGGCGCGGTGGGCAAGCACCAGGCGGTGGCGCGGCCGGTCGGCTACCGCGTGCCCGCGGCGCACGTGCCGGAGGCGGTGGAGCGGCTGCTGCGCGCCTACCTCGCGGGCCGGCGCGACCGGCAGACCTTCCGCGCGTTCTGCGCGGCGCACACCGACGACGAGCTGCGAACCTTCCTGGCCGGAACCGAGATTCCCGCGGAGACACGCGACGCCCCCGCGGGACCCGTCCCGCACGGCGTGGACGGCTGATTCCCCAACCGACCGAACCGACAAGGAGAGACGACCATGACCCTGCGACTCGGCGACATCGCTCCCGACTTCCAGGCCGAGACCACCAATGGCCCCATCCAGTTCCACGAGTGGCTGGGCGACGACTGGGGGGTGCTCTTCTCCCACCCGCGCGACTTCACGCCGGTGTGCACCACCGAGCTCGGCTACGTCGCGCGCCTGCGGCCCGAATTCGAGCGCCGCGGCGTCCGCGCCATCGGGCTCTCGGTCGATCCGGTGGCCTCGCACAAGGGCTGGGCCGCCGACATCCAGGAGACGCAGGGCTACGCGGTGAACTTCCCGATCATCGCGGATCCGGACCGGAAGGTGGCCGACCTCTACGGCATGATCCATCCCGCCCACGACGAGGTCTACACCGTCCGCACCGTCTTCGTGATCGATCCCAAGAAGAAGGTGCGGCTCTTCATCACCTATCCCCAGACCACCGGCCGGAACTTCGACGAGATCCTGCGCGTGATCGACTCGCTCCAGCTCACCGATCGCCACCGCGTGGCCACGCCGGTCAACTGGAAGCCGGGCGAGGACGTGATCATCGTGCCGGCGGTGTCCGACGAGGAGGCGCGGGCCAAGTTCCCGTCCGGCTGGCGCGCGCTGAAGCCGTACCTGCGGCTGACGCCGGCGCCCGGGCGGGAGACCGCCGAGCCGGCCAAGCGATGACCGACGAGCTCCTACTACCCGGTCTTCCTCGATCTCGCCGACCGCCCCTGCCTGGTGGTCGGCGGCGGTCCGGTCGCGGAAGGAAAGGTGGAGGGGCTGCTGGCCGCGGGCGCGCGCGTCACGGTGGTGAGCCCCACCGTGACCGCGCGGCTCGCGGGCTGGGCCGCCGAGGGACGCCTCACCCACCTGGCGCGCGCGTACCGGGCGGAGGATCTCGACGGCCTCCAGGTCGCGTTCGTGGCCACCGACGATGCGGCGGTCACCCGCGCGGTGGCCGCCGACGGCCGCGCCCGCTCGGTCTGGGTCAACGCGGCCGACGAGCCGGCGCGCTGCGACTTCATCCTGCCCTCGGTGATGAGGCGCGGCCGGCTCGTGGTCGCGGTGTCGACGGGCGGCGCGAGCCCGGCGGCGGCACGGGCCATCCGCGAGGAGCTGGAGGGCTATCTCACCGAGGAGCACGCGGCGCTGGTGGAGCTGGCCGCGGAGGCGCGGGAGGACCTGCGCCGGCGCCGGCGGTCGCCGGGTCCGGCCGGCTGGCGCGGCGCGCTCGACGGCCGGCTGCGACGGCTCATCGCGGACCGGCGCTACCGTCAGGCCCGCGCGTATCTGGCGCGACGGCTCGAGTCGGCATGACCGCGCCCGGGCGCGTCTACCTGGTCGGCGCCGGGCCCGGCGATCCCGGGCTCATGACGGTGCGCGGGCTCGAGCTGCTGCGGCAGGCCCGGGTGGTCGTCTACGATCGCCTCGTCAACCCCGCGCTGCTCGACGAGGCGCCGCCCGGCGCGCTCCGGATCTTCGCGGGCAAGCGCGCGGGCGCCCACTGCCTGCCCCAGGCGCAGATCAACGCGCTGCTGATCGAGCAGGCGCGGCGCGGCCGCCTCGTGGTGCGCCTCAAGGGGGGCGATCCGTTCGTGTTCGGCCGTGGGGGCGAGGAGGCGCTCGCCCTCGCGGAGGCCGGCGTGCCGTTCGAGGTCGTGCCGGGGGTCAGCGCGGCGGTGGCGGTGCCCGCCTACGCCGGGATCCCGGTGACGCACCGCGGGCTCGCCTCGTCGTTCGCGGTGGTGACCGGGCACGAGGATCCCGGCCAAGGACGCAGTGGGAGTGGATTGGGGCCGGCTCGCCACCGCGGTGGACACCATCGTGGTGCTGATGGGGGTGAAGAGCCTGCCGCGGATCGTGGCGGAGCTGGTGGCGCACGGGCGCCCGCCGGCCACTCCGGTGGCGCTGATCCGCTGGGGGACGACCGAGGCGCAGGAGACGCTGGTCGGCACGCTCGCCGACATCGTGGCCCGCGCGGAGGCGGCGGCCCTGGCGCCGCCGGTGCTGGCGGTGATCGGCGCGGTGGTAGGTCTGCGCGAGAAGCTCCAATGGTTCGAGTCGAGCGGCCGGCCGCTCGAGGAGCCGCTTGAAAGTTTGACAGGCTGACCCACCGGCGCCTACGCTCTAGGCCGGAGGGAAGCCATGAAGACCCTGCTGCTCGTCCTGTCGCTCTTCCTGGCCGGCGCCGTCGTCGCGCTGGCCGGCGTCGGGATCGCGTCCGCGCAGGCGAACAAGTCGGGCTCGATCGACCTCGACTACAAGCCGCGCACGCCGGCGGTCCAGAAGGTGCCGCCCCGCAAGATCGAGGAAGACACGACGCAGGCCCTGAACGAGATCGACCGCCAGCGCACCGACCGGATGCTGCGCGACAGCCAGCCCAGCCCGACGCGCCGGCCCGATCTCGACCGCGACGTGACCCAGGGCATCCAGTCGCGCGGCCTCGGCCGCTAGCGCCGCTTCCGCGTCCCCGCCCGCTCCCGCCGCCCCCGCGCCTCCTCCACCACCGGCACGCCGTCGCGATAGCTCACGCGGTGGCCGAGCACCGCGGGCACCCGCGGGCCGGGCGTCACGATCCCGACCAGGTTGAGCGGGTCGCACGCCGACACCGAGACGATCTCCCCGGTGGGCTCCGCGCGGCGGATGGCGCGGAGCGCCTCGAGCGCCTCCGGCGCCGCGAACTGCTCGCCCACGAACCCGCCCACGATGCGCCCGCCGCGGAGGTCGCCGCGCATCTCGAGCCGCCGGTAGACGCGCAGCAGATCGCGCCAGGCCGGGACGCCCGGCTCCCGCTGCAGGAGGTCGCGGAAGACCACCCCGTAGCGGCGGACGTACTGGCGGGCGCGCGCCTCGACCAGGTCGTCGGCGGACGGCGCGGCGGGTGGGGCGAGCCGGGACCAGCGGCCGGTGCCGGGCGAGGGGCGGGCGGCCATCGGGCGGCCGGGGCGCGGCCGGCGGCGCTTCTCGGAGTGGAGCAGGCTGCGGAGGCCGGCGAAGCCGTCGCCGGTGACGAGGCCCGCGGTCACCAGCTCGCAGAGCCCTTCCTCGACCTCGATGCGGAGTCGCCGCACCCCCGCCGCGATGTCCTCGACGAAGGAGGCGCCGGCGCGCTCGAGGTGGGCCAGCACGTCGAGCGCGGGGCCCGAGGGCTTGCCCGACGGGGCGGTGGCCAGCGCGCCCGGCTCCGGCCGCGCGTCGAGCAGCCAGCCGAGGTCGCGCCGCAGCAGCAGGGCCAGCGGCACGGTGGCGGAGAGCCGCCGGCCCGCGTGGCGCGCGCTCTCGTGCAGGCCGAGCCGGCCCCACGTGACCTCGCCGGAGAGGCAGAGCTCGTCGAGCCAGCCGGGCTGGTAGCCGCTCGTGCGCGCGGCCAGGATCTCGCGCTCCCACGCCCCCGCCGCGGCCTCGAAGCCCTGCAGCCGCTCGATCACGCGCAGCAGGCCGTCGCGCCCGTGCGGCTGGCTGCCCGGCGCCACGTGCTGCCACGCGAAGAGGAACCGCAGCAGCGCCGCGGGTGACACCGGCTCGATGAGGCGGCGCAGCCCCTCGAGCGTCCGGCGATGGATCCGCGCGAGCAGGCGCCGGTCGCACCATTCCCGGGCGAGCCCGTCGCCGGAGACCGCGCCGGGCGTGAAGCGGCCGCGCAGCACGCCGCCCTCGGCCTCGACCGCGGCGAGCGCCGCGTCCACCTCGCCGGGGGTGACGCCCAGGTCCTCCGCGAGGGCGGGCGCGGTGGTGGGGCCGACCAGGCCGAGCCGCGCGCGGACGATCTCCACCAGCGCGCTCTCGCGATCGGTCCAGGCGGGCGCGCGCCGCGCGGGGGGCTCGGCCACGTCGGGCTCGAAGCGGGCGTCCGGCCACACGGTGGCGGCCAGCGAGCGGCGCTCGGCCGCCACCCAGAGCACGCGGTCGCCGTGGCGCAGCCGCGCCGCGCGCCCGGCCGCGATCAGCTCCTCGAGATAGCCGGGCCACGTCTCGGTCCGGGCTGTCGGTCTGGACATCGATCTGGTCGTCGGGCAGCGCGCCCAGGTCGAGGAGCAGGTCGTGCAGCTCGTCGGCCGAGCGCAGGTCGGGCCAGGCCTCCTCGACCACCGCGGCGATCGCCTCCGGATCGAGGCGCCCGATGTCGTCGGCCACCGCGGCGGGCAGCCCGCGCCTCAGCGTGACCGCGCGGGCCCGCCGCTCCTCGAGCGGGGCGTCGTCGAGATAGGCGTAGGGGTTGGCGTTCAGGATCTCGTGGGCGAACACGGAGGGCTCCGGCGTCTCGCGCGTCACCCGCCTGATCTGGCCGGCGTGGATCGCGGTGAGGCAGGCGCGCAGGCCGTCGATGTCCATCGCCTCGGTCAGGCAGTCGCGCAGGGTCTCGCGCACCAGCGGGTGGTCGGGCACCTCGATCGGCCCCGCCCCCACGTTGTCCTGGCAGGCGAGCTGGGCCGGGAACACCGCGACCAGCAGATCCTCCGCGCGCATGCGCTGGAGATACGGCGGCACGCGCCGGCCGTTCTGCCAGCGCAGCAGGGCGAGCGCCCGGTTGGCGTTCCAGCGCCAGCGGGTGTTGAACATGGGCGCCTGGAGCGCGGCCTGGGTCAGCAGCTCCTCGAGCCCGCTCGGGTGGAGCATCTCGAAGACCGCCTCGAGCGGAAAGCTGTGCTGGGGACCGAGCGAGAGCAGCACGCCGTCGTCGGTGGCCGCGGCCTGCAGCTCGAAGTTGAAGCTGTGGCAGAGCCGCTTGCGCAGCGCCATGCCCCACGCGCGATTGATGCGGCCGCCGAAGGGCGCGTGGATCACCATCTGCATGCCGCCCGCCTCGTCGAAGAAGCGCTCCACCACCACCGTGTCGCGCGTCGGCACCGCACCCAGCGCGGCGCGGGCCGCCGCGATGTAGTCGCGCGCGAGCAGGGCCCCGCGGGGGTCGAGCCCGGTCTCGCGCTCGAGCCACTCCACCGCCGCGTCCCCGTCGTGGAGGCGGTCGGCCACGCCCTGGCGCACCGCGGCCAGCTCGGTCGAGAGCTCGAGCGTGCGCGCGGGCCCCTCGCCGAGCCAGAACGGGATCGTGGACGGCGCGCCCCCCGCGTCCTCCACCCGGACCCGCCCGCTCTCGATGCGGCGGATGCGCCAGGAGGTGTTGCCGAGCAGGATGACGTCGCCCGCCATCGACTCGATGGCGAAGTCCTCGTCGAGCGAGCCGATCGTGGTCTCGTCCGGCTCCAGCACGACCTCGTAGTTGGCGTTGTCCGGGATCGCGCCGCCCGAGGTGATCGCGGCGAGACGGGAGCCGCGGCGGGCCTTGAGCTTCCGCCCGACCGCGTCGCGGTGCAGCCGCGCCGCGTAGCGGCCGCGCCGGGTCGCGATGCCCTCGGCCAGCATGTCGACGACCTGGTCGAACTCGCGCCGGTCGAGCGCGGCGTAGGGCGCGGCGCGGCGGCAGAGGGCGAAGAGCCGGTCCTCGTCCTGCTCCTCGCTCGCGCAGATCGCGACCACCTGCTGGGCCAGGACGTCCAGCGGTGCATCACGCAGTGAGAGGCGGTCGATCTCGCCGCGCCGGGCCGCGCGGGCCAGCGCCGCGCACTCGATGAGCTGGTCGCGGGTGAGCGGGAAGAGGCGGCCCTTGGGGGTCGCGACCAGGGCGTGGCCCGAGCGCCCGACCCGCTGCAGCGCGGTGGCGATGGAGCGCGGCGATCCGAGCAGGCAGGTGAGGTCCACCGTGCCCACGTCGATGCCCAGCTCGAGCGAGGCGGTCGCCACCACCAGCGACAGCTCGCCCGACTTGAGCCGCTGCTCGGCGTCGAAGCGCCGCTGCCGGCTCAGGCTGCTGTGGTGCGCGGCGACCCGTTCCGCGCCCAGGCGATCGGCCAGGTGGCGGGTCACCCGCTCGACGAGGCGCCGGGTGTTGACGAACACGAGGGTGGAGCGGTGCTCGCGCGCCAGCGCGGCGACCCGGTCGTAGATCTCCTCCCACTGCTCGTTGGTGCACACCGCGCCCAGCTCGTCGCCCAGCACCTCGATGGCCAGGTCCATGTCGCGCCGCTGGCCCACGTTCACCACCTCGGGCATCGGCCGCGTCGATCCCACCAGCAGGCGCGCCGCGGTCTCGATGGGGCGCACGGTGGCCGAGAGGCCGACGCGCTGCAGCCGCGAGCCGCCCCGCGAGACCACCAGCTCCTCGAGCCGCTCCAGGGAGAGCGCGAGGTGCGCCCCGCGCTTGTCCCCGGCCACCGCGTGGATCTCGTCCACGATGACGGTGCGCACCTGGGAGAGCCAGCCGCGGCTCGACTCCGCGGTGAGCAGGATGAAGAGCGACTCGGGCGTGGTGACCAGCACGTGGGGCGGCCGGCGGCCGACCTGCCGCCGCTCGTGCGCCGGGGTATCGCCGGTGCGCACCGCGGTGCGGATGCCGGGGGCGGGCAGGCCCGCGGCCACCGCCGCGGTCGCCAGCTCGCCGAGCGGGTCCTCGAGGTTGCGGCGCACGTCGTTGGACAGGGCCTTGAGCGGCGAGACGTAGAGGATCGCGGTGCGGTCTTCCAGGCGGCCTTCCACTCCCTCCCGGAAGAGGCGGTCGAGACAGGCCAGGAAGGCGGCGAGGGTCTTGCCGGAGCCGGTGGGCGCGGTCATCAGCACGTCCCGGCCGGCCGCGATCAGCGGCCAGGCCTGGGCCTGCACCGGAGTCGCCTCGCGGAAGCGGGAGCGGAACCAGGCGTCGACGACGGGGTGGAACATCGACTCAGTATAGTCGGATTGACTAGCCCCCCGGGGCTCCGTAGCCTTGTCGCACCATGGAGGAGCGGCACGAGACGGTGATCGTGGGCGGCGGCCACGCGGGGCTCGCGATGAGCCACCAGCTGAGCCGGCGCGGGCGCGCTCACGTCGTGCTCGAGCGCGGGCGGGTGGCCGAGCGCTGGCGGAGCGAGCGCTGGGACTCGCTCCACTTCCAGTTCCCCAACTGGAGCCTCGCGCTGCCCGGGCAACCGTACGACGGCCCGCAGCCGGACGGCTTCTCCTCGCGCGACGAGGTCGTCGCCTTCATCGAGCGCTACTGCGCGGCCACCGCGGCGCCGGTCCGCACCGGCGTGCGCGTCGACGCGATCCGGCCGGGACCCGGAGCCGACGGCTTCCGGCTCGAGACCTCGCACGGCATCGTCGTCGCCTCCAACGTGGTGGTGGCGACCGGGCCCTACCAGGAGCCGGTGATTCCCGCGCACGCGGCCGCGCTTGCCGCGACGGATCGCGCAGGTGCACTCGAGCGCCTACCGCAATCCGGCCGGCCTCCCTCCGGGCGCGGTGCTCGTGGTCGGATCGGGCGCGTCCGGCTGCCAGATCGTCGAGGACCTGCTCGCGGCCGGACCGCCGGGTGTTTCTCTCGGTGGGGCGCCACCGCCGCTTCCCGCGTCGCTACCGGGGCCGCGACATGTTCTGGTGGATGGAGCGGATGGGCGCGCTCGACCAGACCCTCGAGGAGCGCCCCGAGGCCCGCGAGCGGCCCAACCCGCTCGTGACCGGGGTGGGCGGTGGCCACGAGATCGATCTGCGGCGCTACGCGGCGCGCGGCGTGATGCTGCTCGGCCACGTCGAGGCGATCGAGGGGTCGCGCCTCCGGCTCGCCGACGATCTCGACGCCCAGCTGGCCCGGGGCGACGAGGGCGTGGCCGTCTTCACCCGCGCGGTCGACGCCTACGTGGAGCGCGCCGGCCTCGCGGCGCCGGAGGAGCCCGCCCCCGCGCCGCCGCCCCCGGCGCCGACGGCGGCGCCGATCCGCGCCCTCGATCTCGACGCGGAGTCCGTCACCAGCGTGATCTGGGCCACCGGCTTCCGCCGAGACTTCGGCTGGATCCACCTGCCGGTCCTCGACGAGCGCGGCGAGCCGATCCACCGGCGCGGCGTCACCTCGTGCCCGGGGCTCTACTTCCTCGGGCTGCCGTGGCTGCACACCCTGAAATCATCCGTGCTCTGCGGGGTCGGCCGCGACGCCGACCACCTGGCGGAGTGCATCGCGTCGCGGGCCGCCGCCCCGGCGCTCGCCCCCACACTCAGGAGACCATGATGGCCATCGAGCTCATCGGCATGATCGGCGTGAGGCCCGAAGGGGCGGACGGCGCCGCGGTGCACGTGATCGGCGGCGAGATCGATCTCGCCTGGGTCCGCGACTTCTCGCGGGCCCACGAGGGGGCCGGCTTCGACAAGGTGCTCGTCGGCTACACCGCGACCTCGGCGGACGGCTTCCTCGTCTCGAGCTACGCGGCGGCCCACACCGAGCGCCTCGGCTACCTGATCGCGCACCGGCCCGGCTTCGTGGCGCCGACCCTGGCCGCGCGCAAGGCGGCCACCCTCGACCAGATCTCGGGCGGGCGGGTGTCGCTCCACATCATCACCGGGGGCAGCGACGCCGACCAGGCGCGCGACGGCGACTACGTCGACCACGACACGCGCTACCGTCGCACCGACGAGTACCTCGGGCTCATGCGCCGCATGTGGACCGAGGACCGGCCGTTCGATCACGCGGGCGAGTTCTACCGGGTGACGAAGGCGGGCTCGGACGTCAAGCCGATCCAGAAGCCGCACGTCCCGCTCTACTTCGGCGGCGCCTCCGAGGCCGCCCACCGGATCGGGGCCCGGCACTGCGACGTCTACATGCTCTGGGGCGAGCCGCTCGCCGCCATCCGCGACCGGATCGCGGAGGTGCGCGCCGCCGCCGCGGGCGTCGGCCGGGACCCGCGCGAGCTGCGGTTCAGCGTCTCCCTCCGCCCGATCATCGCGCCCACCGAGGCGGCCGCGTGGGCCAAGGCCCGGGGGATCCTCGAGCGCGTCCACGCCAAGCAGGGCGACCGCACGCTGCCGCTGCCCGAGGCGGTCGGCGCGCGGCGCCTGGTCGACTTCGCGCAGCAGGCCGAGGTGCACGACAAGCGGCTCTGGACGCCGATCGCGGCGGCGGTCGGCGGCGCCGGCAACACCACCGCGCTCGTGGGCACGCCGGAGCAGGTGGCCGAGTCGCTGCTCGACTACTACGACCTGGGCGTCTCCACGCTGCTGATCCGCGGCTTCGATCCGCTCGCCGACGCGGCCGAGTACGGCCGCGAGCTGATCCCGCTGGTGCGCGCCGGGGCGGCCCGGCGCGATCGGGATCGACCGGCGGCCTGAGCCGATGCCCCGCCTGCTCGCGGTGGTCGGCGCGGTGACCCGGCCGGGCCGGCTCGACGCGGCGGTGCGCTTCGCGGCCGATTGCGCGGAGGCGCTGCCCGAGGTGTCGGCCACCGTGCTGAGCCTGGCCGGGCACCGCGTGTCGTTCGCCGACGGGCGCCCGCTCGAGGGCTATCCGGACGACACCGCGCAGATCGTGGGCGCGATCGCGGCGGCGGACGCGGTGCTGCTCGCGAGCCCGGTCTACCGCGCCTCGTTCACCGGCGCGCTCAAGAACCTGCTCGACCTGACCCCGCTCGAGGCGCTCCGCGCCAAGCCGGTGGGCATCGTGGCGATGGGCGCCACGTCGCACCACTACCTCGGGGTGGACTGGCAGCTGCGGGCGGTGCTCGCCTGGTTCGGAGCGCTGGTGGTGCCGACCAGCGTCTATCTCGAGTCCGGCCACTTCCAGGACGGCCGGCTCGCCGACGCCGCCGCGGCGGCCGCGCTCACCGATCTCGTGCGCGCGCTGGTGGCGATGACGGGCCACGCCCGCGATCAGGCGGGGCCGCCCCCGCTGTCGGCCGGGCGCGGCTAGCCGGCTGCTGAAAAAGGCCCAGCTGCTTCGTTGGCGCCGCTCGGCGGCGAGGGGTCAGCGTGGCGGGGCGGTGACGAAGGCGCGGAGCAGGTCGCGGGCGGGCGCGCCGCTCCAGTCCTTGGCGCCGACCATGCGGCCGATCAGGCGCCCCTCTCGATCCACCAGGTACGCGGTGGGCGGGCCCCAGACTCCGTACTGGCGCCCGGTGACGTCGCCGCTGGCGTCGAGCAGCACCGTCGCCACGTAGCCGCGCTCGCTCACGGTGCGCTTCACGAGGTCGGCGCTCTCCCGGAAGCTGATCAGCAGCACCTCGAGCCCCTGCCCCTTCATCTCCTGGTACAGCCGGTTGACGGAAGGTAACTCCTCCCGGCAGTCCGGTCACCAGGTGGCCCAGAAGAAGAGCAGGAGCGCCTTGCCCCGGTAGTCCTCGAGCCGCACGCTGCGGCCGTCCAGCGCGGGCAGCGCGAAGGCGGGGGCCGGCTTCGGCGACTCGTACACCTGCACGCCCATCTTCTCCCAGGCCGACGGCGCGGCGGCGGGCTGCGCCGCCGCGACCGTGGCCCAGAGTGCCGCCGCGATCACGCTCCCCGCGGCGATCCTCGCGATCATCAGACGCCGGACTCCTTCAGCGCCTTGAGCACCTCCGCGGGATCGAGCAGGTCGAGAGGGTTCGCCTCGACCTTGATCCAGCGGACCGTTCCGGTCTTGTCGATCACGTAGTACGCGCGCTTGGCGTAGCGGTAGATCGGGCTCTTGTCGTCGGTGACCAGCGCGTCATAGGCCGGAAGCATCGTGCGGCGGAAATCGGAGAGCAGGAGGTAGTGAACGTTGTTCTGCTTGCCCCAGGCTTCCAGCGTTGCGACATGGTCGGCACTCACGCCCACGACCTGGGCGCCCGCAGCCTCGAACTGGGGCAGGGCCCCCTCGAAGCTGAGCAGTTCCTTGGTTCAGGTGCCGGTGAACGCCTGGATGAACGTGAAGATGACGACGGGGCCCTTGGCGGTCAGGTCGGAAAGCTTGACCTGCTTGCCGCCGGGAGCCGCCAGGGTGAAGTCGGGCGCTTTCTGGCCGACTTCCAGGGCGGCGACCGGGGACGATATCGGGAACAGCAGGGCCAGGCCGGCCAGCAGCAGGGCTGCGACCAGCGGCAGGGTGATTCGACGCATGGCAGTCTCCTTTCCGGAGTGTGGGTGGACGCTGACAGAACCCCCGGCGGGCTCCCGAAGTTTCCGGGCCGCGCGCATAATGCGCTCATGCGCACCGTGCTGGGGCCGGAGGCTTCCGTCGCCGACGGGGTCGCGCTCCACGGGGTTGCCTGGAGAATACACCGGGAGCGGGTGCTGCTCGCGGGATGGGGCCGGGCCATCCTGCTGCAGCTCGCCCACCCCATGGTGGCGCGGGGGGTGGCCGAGCACAGCGGCTTCACCACCGACCGGTGGGGGCGGGTGCGGCGCCTGCACCGGACGCTCCACGCCATGCTGGCGCTCACCTTCGGCCCCGCCGAGGACGCGGGGGCGGCCGCGGCCCGGATCAACGCGATCCACGATCGCGTCCACGGCCGCCTCGACCACGCCGCGGGCGGCGAGCCCGCCGGCGCCCCGTACAGCGCCCACGACCCGGCCCTGCTCGCGTGGGTGCACGCCACGCTGCTCGACTCGTTCCTGGGCGCCTACCGGCTCTTCGTCGGCCCCCTCGACACCGTCGAGGCCGACCGCTACTGCCTGGAGTCGAGCGGGATCGAGGCCCGCCTCGGTATCCCGGCCGGCCGCCTCCCGCGCACGGAGTCCGCGCTGCGGGCCTATCTCGAGGCCATGCTGGCCTCCGGAGTCCTCGAGGTGACCGACACGGCGCGCGCGCTGGCGCGCGAGGTCCTGGCCCCGCCCGCTCCACGCATCCTGCGACCCGCGCTCTGGCTCGCCGCCCTGCCCGCGGTCGGGCTGCTGCCGCCGTCGATCCGCGCGGGCTACGGCCTGCCGTGGGATGCCCGGCGCGCGCGGGCCCTGGCGCTGGTGGCGGTGGCCACGCGCGTGAGCCTGCCGCTCGTGCCTCCGCCGCTGCGCTACTGGGCGGTGGCGCGGCGCGCGATGCGGAGGGCGCGGCGCGGATGAGCGACCCCGCCATCACCCTCGCGGTGGAGTCGCCCCGGCAGGCCGAGGTCACGCGCCTGCTCGAGGCCCTCGACGCCTACCAGGGCGCGCTCTACCCGCCGGAGAGCAACCACTTCCTCGACGTGGAGGCGCTCGCCGCGCCGAACGTGCGGTTCATCGTGGCGCGCCGCGGAGCGGAGGCGGTGGGCTGCGGTGCGCTTCGGATCGACGGGGCCTGCGGGGAGCTGAAGCGGATGTACGTGGTGCCGGAGGCGCGGGGTCAGCGGCTGGGGCGACGCATCCTGGACCGCATCGAGGCGGAGGCGCGCCGCGAGGGGCTGGGCTGCCTGCGCCTCGAGACCGGCATCTACCAGCCGGAGGCGCTCGGCCTGTACCGGTCGGCGGGCTACGCGGAGCGCGAGGCCTTCGCGCCGTACGCGCCGGACCCGCTCAGCGTCTTCATGGAGAAGATCCTCTGACGGCCCCACCACATGCCCAGCACCGCCGCGGTGCCGCCGAGGCCGACGGCGCCCACCACCGCGCCGCGCCGGAGCGCATCCCAGCTCACGGCCGACCTTGACCATGACGTGCCCGGGAATCGCGTCGAGCTCGGCGCGGACGCGCCACTTCGCGAAGGCCAGGGGATCCGCCGGATGCCAGTAGCCGCCCTCGTCGTCGACGACGCAGAGGTGCACGTCGCACGTCTCCGGATCGGCGCAGCGGTCGGCTTTCCAGCCGATGCCGCGGCCGCGCATCTCGAGGCTCTGAAGGGTCACGCGAGCAGCCATATCGCACCCATTCCGACCAGCACCGCCGTCCTGATCAATCCCGCCAGGCCCATGGTCACGCGCCTCCTCTTCTCGCTCCTGCTCATGTGACGCGCCCAGTGCGTCCAGCGTTTCGCTACGCGTGCGTGACGCTGGACCCGAGAGCGGAGGCGGGTTGACCCCTCGCGCAGAACCGGTGTGTGGCGAGGGGTCCATGTGCCGACCCGCTCTCCGCCTCGGGCACTCCTGGAGCAGAGCAAGACGCGAGCCACGACGGAAACAGAGCAAATTCCCGAAACGAAGTCGGTTCGCTGCTCTGCGTTAGGAAAGGTGGTTACAGTACTGTGGAACGATTTTCCCTGAGGTGGCCAGTGGCGTGGCGACGCCTCCGCGAAATCGGTGTTAGAGTACGCTGCATGCGCGGGGCGCTGATCACCGTCGAGGGGGTGGAGGGGTCTGGTAAATCCACCCAGTGCGCGCGGTTGGCGGCCCATCTGACGGCCCGCGGCATCGAGGTCGTCCTGACGAGCGAGCCCGACGGCACCCCCCTGGGTGTCCGGATCCGTGGCCTCTTCGAGGCCGCCGGGCCGACCCCGACCCCCCTGACCCAGACGTTCCTCTTCATGGCCGCCCGGCAGGAGCACGTCACCCGGGTGATCGCCCCGGCTTTGACGCGGGGCGCCGTGGTGATCTCCGACCGCTACACCGACGCCACCGTCGCCTACCAGGGCCACGGGCAGGGGGTGGACGTCCAGACGATCGGCGAGCTGAACATGCTCGCGACGGGCGGGGTCCTGCCCGACCTCACCCTCGTGCTCGACCTGGACCCGGTGGTGGGCATGCGGCGCATCCGCGACCGCGCTCTCGACGCCTTCGAGAAGATGGATCTGGCGTTCCACCGCCGGGTGCGGGAGGGCTACCTCGAGATCGCCCACAGCGACAAGAACCGGGTGGTGGTGCTGGACGCCGGTCGGGAGCCGGAGGTCCTGCACGCCGACGTGGTCCGCTCGGTGGACGAGTGCCTGGCGCGGCGAGGCGGTGGTCGTGGCGCTTGAGGGGATCCGGGACCAGGACGAGGCGGTGACCCTGCTGCGCCGGGCGCTCGCCACCGGGCGCGTGGCCCACGCCTATGCCTTCGTCGGGCCGGAGGGCTCGGGCCGGAAGGCGACCGCGCTGGCCCTCGCGGCCGCGCTGGTGGCCCCGGACGGGGGACCGGCGGCCGAGCGGGCCGCGCGGGGTCGCCATCCCGACGTGCACCTGCTGGGGCCGACGCCGCCGGCGAGCAATCCCAAGGGGGCGCAGGCGCTCCGCGTGGAGACGATCCGGGAGCTCGAGCGGCTCGCCTCGCTCAAGCCGATGGAGGCGCGCGTCAAGGTCTTCATCGTCGACGAGGCCGAGAAGATGACCGCGGCCACGCCGCAGGCGTTCCTCAAGACGCTCGAGGAGCCGCCGGCCCAGACCGTGATCGTCCTGATCCTGACGCAGCTCCGCGCGCTTCCGCCGACGGTGCTGTCGCGCTGTCAGGTGGTGCGCTTCCGCCCCCGGCCCACCGAGGGCGTGCCGGCGCTCCTGCCCGACGTGCGGAGCGAGGTCCACACGCGCAGCCTGCGCCAGCTCGCGGAAGCCCGGGCGCAGGGCGTGGAGGCCATCATCCGGCTCGGCGAGCAGGTGGGCCGCGACCGGCAGGCCGCCGAGGCCTTCGTCCAGGCGTGCTGGCTCTGGCATCGCGACCTGCTGTGCGGCCTCGGCGGCGCCCCCGCGCGCCTGGCCGTCTTCGGCGAGCCGGCCATCGCGGCGGCGCGCGAGCGCTCGCTCGACTCGGTGCTGCGCGCGCTGCGCGATTGTCGCGAGGCGTGGCAGGCCATCCAGGGCAACGTGTCGCCGCGACTGAGCGTCGAGGTGCTCGTGGGGCGCCTCGTGGAGGCGGCCTGAAGCCATGAGCGAGCCGATCGAGGAGGGCGCTCCGGGAGCGCTCGAGTCGCCCGTCGTCGACGAGACGCCCCGCTACCTGATCGGGGTGCGCCTGCGCGAGCCGCTCCTGGCCGACGACTACCAGACCACCGATCGCCGACCTGCACGTGGGCGACTTCGTGCTCGTGGAGACCGGCGGGGCGCCCGTGCTGGGCGAGGTGCGCCGGCCCAAGCGGCCGGTCCCGTCGTTCAAGCGCGACCGCGTCTATCGCCGGGTCGTGCGCCGGGCCACCCGGGGCGAGGTGAACGAGTGGCGCGAGCGCCGGGCCCTCGAGGTGAAGGGGGTGGAGACCAGCGCGCGGATGGCGCGGGCGCGCGGGCTCGCCATGAAGGTGGTCGACGTCGAGATCGACGCCTCCCGCCGCCGGGTGACCGTCTTCTTCAACTCCGAGGAGCGGGTGGACTTCCGCGACCTGGTGCGCGACCTGGCCCGCGAGTTCCACGCCCGGATCGAGATGCGGCAGATCGGGGCCCGCGACACCACCAAGCTGCTCGACGGCATCGGTCCCTGCGGCCGCCAGCTCTGCTGCTCGTCGCACCTGCGCAAGTTCGACCCGATCTCGGTGAAGATGGCGAAGGCGCAGGACATGCCGCTCACCGACAGCCGGCTCCTCGGCAACTGCGGGCGGCTCAAGTGCTGTCTGCTCTACGAGTTCTCGACCTACGAGGAGCTGCGCTCGCGGCTGCCGCGGGTGAACTCGGCGTGCTCGGCCTCCTGCGGGGGCGGCGGCTGCATGACCGGCAAGGTGCGCTCGCTGCGGGTGCTGAAGCAGTCGGTGGTGGTCGGCTTCCCCGACGGCACCGAGGCGGAGGTGCCGCTCGACCAGCTCACGTGGGAGGGGCGCGACCACATCAAGCCGGCCTGAGGCCCAGTCACCCGACGCATGAGCACCTTCTACCTCACGACCCCGATCTACTACGTCAACGCCCGACCGCACCTCGGGCACGCCTGCACCACCATCATGGCCGACGCGATGTGCCGCTATCGCCGGCTCCGCGGCGATCGCGTGTACTTCCTCACCGGCACCGACGAGCACGGCGAGCGGATCGCCCAGGTCGCGGCGGCGGCCGGGAAGTCGCCGCAGGCCTACGCGGACGAGATCGCGGCCGCCTACCGGGAGACCTGGCGGCGCCTCGGCATCACCAACGACGACTTCATCCGCACCACCGAGCCGCGGCACAAGAAGGTCGTGCAGGAGGTCCTGCAGCGGCTCTACGACGCGGGGGAGATCTACTTCGGGGAGTACGGCGGCTGGTACTGCTTCGGCTGCGAGCGCTTCTACACCGAGAAGGAGATCGTGGACGGCAAGTGCCCCGATCACCAGACCGCGCTCACCTTCATCAAGGAGAAGAACTACTTCTTCAAGATGTCGAAGTACCAGGCGTGGCTGATCAAGCACCTCGAGGACAATCCGAGCTTCATCCAGCCGGACCGGTACCGGAACGAGGTGCTGGGCTTCCTGCGGGAGCCGCTGCAAGACCTGTCGATCAGCCGGCCCACCTCGCGGCTCGAGTGGGGCATCCCGCTGCCGTTCGACGACAAGTACGTGACCTACGTCTGGTTCGACGCGCTCCTCAACTACTACTCCGCGGTCGCGAGCGGCGGCGAGAAGACGCGCGGCCTGTGGGAGCACGTCGAGCACCTGATCGGCAAGGACATCCTGAAGCCCCACGGGGTCTACTGGCCGACCATGCTGAAGGCGGCCGGCATCCCGCTCTACCGGCAGCTCCACGTGCACGGCTACTGGTCGCTCGGGGGCAGCAAGATGTCCAAGTCGGTCGGCAACGTGGTGGAGGCCTTCCAGCTCACCGACAAGTACGGCCACGACGCCTTCCGCTACTTCCTGCTGCGCGAGATGAACTTCGGGCTCGACGCCAGCTTCAGCGAGGAGGCGCTCGTCGATCGGCTCAACGCCGACCTCGCCAACGACCTGGGCAACCTGGCGAGCCGGGCCAGCACCCTGATCGCCGCCGGCGGGCCCGTCGCGCAGGTGACCGCGCCGGTCGAGGCGGCGGACCGGGAGATCGCGACCGCCGCCGCGGAGGCGCGGGCGACGCTCGAGCAGGCCATGGAGGAGTTCGCGTTCCAGAAGGCGCTCGGCGGCATCTGGGCCTTCATCGGGGCGGTGAACCGCTACGTGGACACGAGCGCGCCGTGGGCCCTCGCCAAGGATCCCGCGAAGCGGCCGCGGCTCGAGCGCGTGCTCTGCACCCTCGCCGACTCGCTCGGCTTCCTCGGCATCGTGCTGGAGCCGTTCCTCCCGGACGCGGCCGGCAAGATCCGCGAGGCGATCGGGGCGCGCGGCCCGCTCGCGCTCGACGCCGCGGTGGTCGGACGCCTCGCGTCGGTGCCGCGAGTGACCAAGATCTCCGGCCTCTTCCCGCGCGTCGACACCAAGCCCCCCGCTTCTACCCTCTCCCCTCAGGGGAGAGGGCAGGGTGAGGGGCCTAAGGGACGAGGAGAGCGCGGCCCCCAAGATCCCGATCGCCGACTTCCAGAAGGTCGAGCTGCGGGTCGCCGAGGTGCTGGCCGCCGAGCGCGTGCCGAAGTCCAAGAAGCTGCTCAAGCTGTCGATCCGGGTAGGCGAGGAGACCCGCACCCTGGTGGCGGGCGTGGCCGAGTCACTACGAGCCGGAGGCCCTGGTCGGCCGCAAGGTGGTGATCGTGGCCAACCTCGAGCCGGCCACCCTGATGGGCGTGGAGTCCAACGGCATGGTGCTGGCCGCCTCCCACGAGGGCACGGTGTCGCTGCTCACCCTCGACAAGGACGTGCCCTCGGGCTCCAAGGTCAAGTAGTGCGCGCCGTCCTCGGGGAGACGTTCCGCCTCCTCGGCCGCCACCTGCACCTGTTCACCCTGCTCTCCCTCACGGTGTGGCTGCCGACCCACATCCTGCTCAACTACCTCGAGTTCTTCGATCCGGGGGAGGAGGCGGCGGGGCGCGCGCTGCGCATCGTGCTCACCGCCCAGGTGGTGCTGGATCCCTTCGTGGTGAGCGCCATGCTGTCCGCGCTCGTCCACATCAAGCGGGGCGGGCCGGTGAGCTACTGGCAGGCGCTCGCGGAGGGCTTCACCGCGTGGCCCCGCCTCATGCTGGTGCGCTTCATGGTGATCTGGGTGCTGCTGATGCCCTCGCTCGGCTGGCTCGCGATCTACACCGCGGGGCCGGTGGTGCAGCTCGTGGGCGGCGCGTTCCTGGTGGCGCTCTCGCTCCTGATCCTGTTCCTGCTCGTCCGCTTCGCCCTCGTCGACTCGGTGGTGGTGCTGGACGGCGCCTCACCGTTCAGCGCGTGGCGACGGGCCGCCGCGATCACCGCGGGCCAGCGCCTGGAGCATCCTCGGGACCGCGGCGGTGCTCTTCGTGCTGATCTTCGGGCTCGCGGTGATCGGCGGGCAGGCCTTCCGCGCGGTGCCGGGGGCCAATCACTTCGTGGCCCGCGTCCTCTTCGACTGCGTGCTCGCGGTCAGCCAGTCGCTCTTCACGATCTCGCTCTTCCTCTTCTACTGGCGCAAGCAGGGGATCCCGGCCCCGGCGGTCCCCGCGGCCACGTGACCGAGCCGTCCCCTCCGCCCGCCCCCCGCCTGCCGCTCGTGGGCTGGCTCGGGGGCTGGCCCATCTCGATCGTCTCGCTGGCCCTGGGGCTGGCCGCCCTCCTCGTGTTCCGGCGGGGCCTGCCGCACGTGGGCTGGATCGTCGGCTACCTGCTGCTGCTCTGGCTCCTCTTCGTGCTGATCACCGAGCTGCGCGCGCCGCTGCTCGAGCGCGGCCGGGGCATCGTGCTGACCGCGGCCGACTACACGATCCAGACGCTCTATCACAACCTGCTGCTCTTCGTGCTCCCGGCCTACTACGCGGCGGCGACCCTCGACTCGCCGAACGTGATCTTCCTGGTCGCGGTGGCCGCGGGCGCGCTGGTGACCGCGATCGACCCGCTCTACCGGCGGCTGGTGCACCCGCGCCCCTGGCTGAACCACGCGCTCCTCGGCTTCTCCATCTTCGCCGCGCTCAACGTGGCCCTGCCGCTGGTCGGGGTGCGGCCGATCATGGCCCTCGAGGGCAGCGCGGTGCTCGCCGCGCTGGCGCTCGGCCCCGCGTTCCGCCGCGGGCGGCGCCGCGACCTGGTGGCGCGCCCACGCCCGCGCGCTCGGCGCGGCGGTGGTCGCGCTCGGCCTGGTGTGGGCCGGCCGCATCCTCGTCCCGCCCGCGCCGCTCTTCCTCGCCCACGCGGTGGTGGCGCGCGGCGTCAGCGAGATGCAGCCGCTCGAGCCCGCCGAGGACGGCCGGCTCTCGGCCGCGACCGTGCTCGAGTGGGGCGAGGTGGCCGCCTACACCGCGGTGTACGCGCCGGCCGGGGTGCGCCAGGCCATCGGCCACGTCTGGTTCCGCGACCGTCAGCGGGTCGCGTACGTGGCCCTGCCGACGCCGGTGCAGGGGGGCCGCATGCAGGGCTTCCGCACCTACTCGCGCTACACCGAGCTCAAGGCCCCGATCCCGGGCCGCTATCGCGTCGACGTCATCACCGCCTCGGGCCAGCTCATCGGCCGACTGCGGTTCACCGTGACTCCCTGAGGGGTGGACGATGGACAGCATCTGGGTGGAGATCTTCCTCATCGGCGTCTCGATCCTGGCCAACGCGTTCTTCGCCGGCTCCGAGATCGCGCTGGTCTCGGCGCGTCCCTCCCGTCTGAGCCAGCTCCGGGCCCAGGGCGTGCCGGGGGCGGAGATCGCCCTCACCCTCAAGAAGGATCCCGACGCGTTCCTCGCCACCATCCAGATGGCGATCACCCTGGTCGGCACGCTCGCCTCCGCGGTGGGGGGCGCCGCCGCGCGCGGAGGCCCTCACGCCGCGGCTGCAGGCGCTCGGGCTGCCCGGCGCGTGGGGCCGATCGGTCGCGCTGGCGATCGTCGTGCTCGCGATCGCGTTCGTGTCGCTGCTGATCGGTGAGCTGACCCCCAAGGCGCTGGCCCTGCGCAACCCGGAGCGGCTGGCCGCGCTGGTGGCCCGGCCGGTCGCCGGGCTGATGCGCCTGCTCGCGGGGCCGGGGCGCGTCCTCACGTGGGCGACCCGCCTCATCCTCACCGTGATCGGCCAGTCGGACGCCCCGCCCGCCTCGCTGGTCTCCGAGGAGGAGGTGAAGTACCTGGTCCGCGAGGGCACCGCGCAGGGCATCTTCGAGGTCGCCGAGCGCGACCTGGTCAACCGCGTGTTCCAGTTCGCCGACACCCCGGTGCGCCTGGTGATGGTGCCGCGCCCGAACATCCTGGGCCTCGACATCGAGACGCCGCCCGCGGAGGTGCTCATGCGCGCGGCCCGGCTCGGCCACACGCGCCTGCCCGTCTTCCGCGGCTCCATCGAGGACGCGCGGGGGGTCGTGGTGATCAAGGACCTGTTCCGCTGCGCGGCGCTCGACCAGCCGGTGAACCTCGAGCGCCTCATGCACCCGCCGCTGTTCGTCCCGGAGAGCGCGCCGGTGAGCGCGGTGCTGCGCCAGTTCCAGTCGAGCCGCGTGCAGCTGGCCCTGGTGGTGGACGAGTACGGCCAGGTCGCCGGCCTCGTCACCACCGAGGATCTCCTCGAGGAGATCGTGGGCGAGATCCGGGACGAGCGCGAGAGCTCGCGCCTGCAGTCCGTGTCCCGCCTGCCGGACGGGTCCTATATGATCGACGGGACCGCGACCATCCGCGACCTGCGCGAGCAGGTCGGGCTGCCGCTCGAGGAGTCGCCCGACTACCAGACGGTCGCGGGCTTCCTGCTGCACCGCCTCGGCGCGGTCCCGCGGCCCGGCACCATGGTGGTCGCGGGCGGCTACCGGTGGACGATCGTGGAGATGGACGGCCCGCGCATCATGAAGGCGAGAGCCGAGCCCGAGAGGCCCGACACGCGATGACCGCCCCGCCGCTCTTCGACACCCACGCGCACCTGCACTTCCCCGAGCTCGTCGCGGACCTGGACGGCGTGCTCGAGCGGGCGCGCGCGGCCGGCGTGACCGGCATGGTGACGATCGGAACCGACCGCGAGACCAATCCCGCCGCGGTGGCGCTCGCGGAGCGCCTCGACGCCGTGCACGCCACCGTGGGCATCCACCCCCACGACGCGGCGGAGGCCACCCCGGCCGACTTCGAGGCGATGGAGGCGGCTCGCGCGCGGCTCCGCGAAGGTGGTGGCGCTCGGCGAGATGGGGCTCGACTTCTTCCGCAACCTCTCGCCGCCCGACATCCAGGCCACGGTCTTCCGCCGCCAGCTCGCCATGGCGCGGGATCTCGGCAAGCCGGTGGTGATCCACTGCCGCGACGCGCACCCCGAGGCCCTCGCGATCCTGGCCGAGGAGCGGGTCTCCGAGGTGGGCGGGGTCATGCACTGCTTCTCGGCCGACGTGGCGGTGGCGCGGCGCTGCCTCGACCTGGGGCTCTTCGTCTCGCTCGCCGGCCCGGTGACCTACAAGAACGCGCGCGCGCTGCCCGAGGTCGCCCGCTTCGTCCCCGCGGACCGCCTCGTGCTGGAGACCGACTGCCCGTTCCTGCCCCCGCATCCCCACCGCGGCCAGCGCAACGAGCCCGCGTGGGTCGCCATCACCGCCGCCCACGTGGCCGCCCTGCGCGGGGTGACGCTCGAGACGCTGGGTCCGATCGTCACCGCCAACGCGCGCCGGCTCTTCCGCTCTGGCGACCGCTAACCCGTCGACGCAAGGAGTCGCCTCCATGGCCTACACCGACATCCTCTTCGAGGTGAAGAGCCAGATCGCCTGGCTCACGATCAACCGGCCCGACAAGGGCAACACCTTCCGGCGCCAGACCGTGCTCGAGATGATCCAGGCGCTCAACGAGGCGCGCGCCGACGCGGGGGTGCGGGTGGTGGTGATCACCGGGACCGGCGACCGCTTCTTCTGCATCGGGGGCGAGAAGGAGCCCAACGACGGCCAGCTCCACTACCACAACGTGCCGCCGGTGGTGGATCTCTACACCCTGATCGACATGATGCCGGTGCCGGTCATCGCGATGGTCAACGGCTTCGCGGTGGGCGGCGGCAACGTGCTCGCCAACATGTGCGACCTCACGGTGGCGAGCGAGCAGGCGACGTTTCGCCAGGTGGGCCCCGCGATGGGCTCCTACGACGCCGGCTTCGGCACGTGGTATCTCGAGGACTCGGTGGGCCGCAAGCGGGCCAAGGAGATCTGGTACCTCAACCGCAAGTACTCCGCGAAGGAGGCGCAGGCGATGGGCCTCGTCAACGAGGTCGCGCCGCACGCGGAGCTGCGCGCGCGCACCGAGGCGCTGTGCGAGGAGCTGAAGAAGCGGGGGCCGCAGGCCCTGGCCGCGCTCAAGGCCGCCTTCCACGCGCGGCACAACGGGGTCACCGGCCTCTCGCGCCTCGCGGTCGACCACCTGGTGGCGAACTACTACCACACCGAGGAGGCCAAGGAGATGGGCCGCGCCTTCAACAGCAAGCAGGACCCCGACCCCGACAAGTTTTACAGGTAGTCCCACCTCACCCCTCTCCCCTCAGGGGAGAGGGCAGGGTGAGGGGTGGTTGAAAGCTACCGCTCCCGCGCCAGCACCGTCCGCGCCCGCGGCAGGTCCGCCGCCGCCACCAGGAGCACCACCTCCGCCTGGTCGCCCACGCTGAAGGGGTACACGGACTGGGCGAGCCGGCTCTGGAGCACCACGCGGATGCCCTCGCTCTCGAGGAGGCCGCGCACGACGAGGGCCTCCGCCTGATCGCGGCAGCGCCGCGCTTCCACGAGCGTTCCCGCGGGCAGGCTGCTCTCGGGCGGACCGCCGGCGGGCGGACCGCCGGTGGGCGCTCCGCCGCGGGCGGCGGGACGGGTCGGGAACCGGATGATCTTGGCGCGGCGTGCGGGCATCGCGCTCATGCTAGCACGTCCGGCGGCCGCCTCGACCGGAGCCCCGCGAAGCACGCGAGCGCGGCCACGCCGGCCAGCGCGATGGCGGTGGCCATCGGCCGCGCGGTGCCGTCGAAGAAGTGGCCGACCGCCATGCTGTAGAGGGCCGAGCCGGTCAGCTGGAGGAAGCCCGCCACCGCGGCGGCCAGCCCGGCCATGCGCGGGAAGGGGCCGATCGCGCCCGCCATCCCGTTCGGCAGGGTGAGCCCGAGGCCCACCGCGAACACGTACATCGGCGCGACCACCGCGGCCACCGTGAGGACGCCGCTCCACGCGAGCGCGGCCAGGAGGAGGCCCGCGGCCGCGCCCGAGGGTGGTCCCGAGCGAGGATGGTGCGGTCGAGGCCGATCCGCCCGCCGAACCGGCCGGAGAGGAACGTGCCGGTCATGATCCCGAGGGCCACCGTGCCGAAGCAGAGGCCGAAGGCGCTCGGCGAGACGCCGAGCACGCCGATCAGCACGAAGGACGAGCCGGAGATGAACGCGAACTGCCCGCCGAACATCAGGGCGTTGACCAGCACGTAGCCGAGATAGCTCCGGTCGCCGAGCAGGACCGCGAGATTGCGGCCCATCTGCCCGGGCTGGAGCGCGGTCGGATCGCGCCGCACGTTGGTCTCGGGCACGCCCACCACCATCAGCGCGACGAACAGCGCGCCGAGCGCGGTCAGCACCCAGAAGATCGCGCGCCAGCCGAAGGCCTCGTGCAGGTAGCCGCCCGCGATCGGGCGCCAGCATCGGGTTGAGCGACTGGGCCATGCTCATGTAGGAGAAGACGCGCGCGGCGCGCTCGCGGTCGTAGAGATCGCGCACCACCGCGCGCGCCACCACCGGGCCGGCGCCGCCGCCCAGGGCCTGCAGCACCCGCGCCGCGATCAGCACGCCCGCTCCGGGCGCCAGCGCGCAGGCGAGCCCGGCGACGGTGTAGAGGCCGAGGCCGCCGACCAGCACCCACCGGCGGCCGTAGCGGTCGGAGAGCGGGCCGTAGACGAGCTGGGCCGCCGCGAAGGCCATCAGGAACAGGGTCACGGTGAGCTGCACGGTGGCGGGCGGCGCCGCGAAGGCGACCGCGATCGCGGGCAGCGACGGCAGGAACATGTCGATGGAGAGCGCGCCCAGGCCCACCACCGCGGTCAGCAGGAACTCGACGCGCACCTCGCTCATATATCCCACTTGGAGGCTTGGGGGTAGACTGTCACGGGCCCAGGCCCGGAAAGGAGCTTCACCCATGCGCGCCTTGCGATGCTGAAGGGGGCGATCCGGACGGGGGCGATCCTGCTGGGGGCCGTCTCGCTGCTGGTGGCCGCGGGCGCCGCTCCCGCCGCGGCCCAGGGGCCGATCAAGATCGGGTTCCTCTCGCCGCTCTCCGGCGCCATCGCCCAGGCCGGCAAGGACATGTACAGCGGCTGCGAGCTGTACTGGCAGGAGCACGGCATGCAGATCGCCGGGCGCAAGCTCGAGGTGATCCTCGAGGACACCGAGGGCCAGCCCGCCACCGCGGTGGCGAAGCTCCGGAAGCTCATCGACAGCGACCGGGTCAACCTGCTCGCGGGAGTCATCCTCTCCAACGTGGCCTACGCCCTGGTGCCGCCGATCGAGGCGGCCGGCATCCCCACCATCTACCCGATCAACTCGGCGGACGACCTGACCCAGCGCAAGCGGCCCAAGTGGCTCGTGCGCACCGGCTTCTCGGCGGGCGGCAACATGCACCCGTTCGGGGAGTACGCGGCGAAGACGCTCAAGTACAAGAAGGTGGTCACGATCGGGCTCGACTACGCGTTCGGGTGGGAGACGGTCGGCGGCTTCCACAAGTCCTTCGAGGACAACGGCGGGCAGGTGATCCAGAAGATCTGGGTGCCGCTCAACGTCCAGGACTACGCGCCCTACCTGGCCCAGGTGAAGCGCGACGCGGACGCGGTCTTCGTGGTGGCCCTCGGGCGCTGGAGCGTGCTCTTCTCCAAGCAGTACGCCGACAGCGGCCTCAAGGGGCGGATCCCGCTGATCGCGGGCGGGACCTACAACGACGAGCACGTGCTCTCGCAGCTCGGCGACGAGGCGATCGGGGTGATCAGCGCGCACCACTACTCGGCGGCGCTCGACACGCCGGCCAACCGCACCTTCCGCGCCGCCTTCGAGAAGGCCTACTCGCGCCCGCCGTCCTTCTACTCGGAGAACTGCTACACCGGCGCGCGGGTCATCGAGGAGGCGGTGAAGGCGGTCGGGGGCCGCGTGGAGGACCGGGCCGCCCTGATGGCCGCGCTGCGCCGGGTGGAGATCAAGGACGCGCCGCGCGGGCCGGTCAAGATCGACGAGTACGGCAACCCGACCCAGAACATCTACATCCGCAAGGTCGAGAAGGTCGGCGGCGCGCTCCAGAACACGGTGATCCACACGTATCCGGCGGTCAGCCAGTTCTGGACCTACGACCCCCAGAAGTTCCTCGAGCAGCCGGTGTACTCGCGGGAGTTCCCGCCCTGCCGGCACTGCTAGGCGCCCGCGCGCGGTGACCGCGGCCCGCTCCGACTTCGACCTGGTCCAGACCGGCCGCGGTCCCGACCTGCTGCTCCTGCACTCCCTGCTCACCGACCGCTCCGTCTTCGACCCGATCGTGCCGCGGCTCGCGCGGACGCGACGGGTCACCGCGCTCAATCTGCCCGGCTTCGGCGCCTCCGCCCCGGCCGGCCCGCGCATCGAGGACTACGCGGACCGCGTCGCCGATCTCTTCGCGGCGCTGCCGCTGGCCGCGGGGACCGACGTGGTCGGCATGTCCTTCGGCGGCTTCGTGGCCACCGCGCTGGCCGCCCGCCACGGCGGCCCGCATCCGGCGGCTCGCCCTGGTGGACACCGCGGCCGCGTTTCCCGAGCCGGCCAAGGCGCCGCTGCGCGGGATGGCCGAGCGCGCGGTCGCGACCGGGATGGACGCGGTGGTGGATACCGCGGTGCGGCGCATGTTCACCGAGGCCTTCATCGCGGCGCGCCCCGACGTGATCGAGCGGCAGGCCGCGATCCTGCGCCGCGCGCGGCCCGAGGCGTTCGCGACCGCCTGCCGGGCCCTGGCCGACCTCGACCTCCGGCCCGCGCTCGCCGCCATCGCCCATCCGACCCTGGTGGTGGTCGGCGCCCTCGACGTCACCACCCCGCCCGCGCTGGCCCGCGAGCTCGCGGCCGGGATCCGCGGCGCGGCCCTGGTCGAGATCCCGGCGTGCGCGCACTGCCCGCCCATCGAGAAGCCGGCCGAGCTGCTGGCCGCGCTGGAGCCCTTTCTCGACGCCCCCGTCCCACGATAGAATGCGGCTGGCCGGCCGACCATGGACAAGTTCGAGTACTGGAGCGGCATCCCGGAGGTCGGCATCGTGCCGCGCGCCCCCCACGCGGGCCCGCTGCTCCAGCACGTGTGCGAGCAGGAGCACGGCCGCGGCGGCTTCGCGGGCAAGGTCAGCCACACCTACCACCTGTACCCGCCGAACAACTGGCTCCCCGGCGAGACCCGCGTGCTGGACGGGTTCGCGCCCCTCTGGGAATCGCCGCTGCGCCCGCTGGGCGGGGTTCACCACGCCCTCGCGGTGTCCCGGCCGGCGGAGCCGCGCGACGTCTATCGCGGGATGGCGCGCCTGGTCGCCAACGCCACCGTGACCATGAGCGTGACCGCGCCCGCCGCGCCGATGGACTACTTCTTCGAGCACCACGGGGCGACGCTGGTGTTCTTCGTCCACCAGGGCGGCGGCGTGCTCGAGACGCTCTTCGGCCCCATCGCCTACGGCCGCGGCGACTTCCTGGTCGTGCCCAAGGGCATCCCCCACCGCTTCGAGGCCGCGCCGGGGCCGCAGTACTACTGGGTCTACGAGAGCTTCGCGGGCGACCCCGAGAAGGCGGAGGCGGCCACCACCGGGCAGTTCATCACCCACAGCCGGAGCGACTACCGCTTCCCCCGCACGCTCGACCCCCGCAACGAGGCGGGGCGCTTCGAGATCGTGTCGAAGGTGGGCTCGGTCTACACGCGGCGCGTGCACCCCACCCATCCCTTCGACGTGGTGGGCTGGCGCGGCGAGTACCTGCCGTACCGCTTCGCGGTCGAGGACGTGCGCCCGCTCACCGCGGACCGCTCGCACGTGCCGCCCTCCGGTCACACCGTCTTCAAGCTGCCCGGCTGCTACCTCTGCGTGTTCACGGTGCGCTCGGTCGAGAAGGAAGGCATGTGGCTGCCGTTCTTCCACCGGAACCTCGACTACTGCGAGACGATCGGCTACCACTGGGGCGACTTCTTCAGCCGGGGCGGGGTGATCCGCGAGGGCATGGTCACCGTGCACCCGGTCGGGCTGCCGCACGGCCCGCAGCCCGCCGCGCTCAAGGCGTTCATGGACGGGCACCGGCCGCCGATGCACAACGAGGTCGGGATCATGGCCGACTTCACGAATCCGGCCCAGATCTCCGATTACGCGCTCGGCCTCTCCGACCCCGGCTACATGGCGAGCTGGGACGGCTACACCACCGACCCGCGCTTCGTCCATCGCCCGGAGCGGCTCGCCGACGTGCGCGCGGCCGCCGAGCGCCTGGCCGACGCGCGCGACGAGCTGAGGCCGCGCCCGTGAACCCCGGCCTCTCCACCCGCGACGCCCAGCTCCCCGCCGCCTACTCGGCGCGCCTCGACGCGCTCGCGGTGGCCCCGCTCTGGACCGTGCTCCACTCGCTCCTGCCGCACGAGCGGACGACGCGCGTGCTCCCGCACCACTGGCGGTGGCGCGAGCTGCGCGAGCCGCTGCTCGAGGCCGCGCGCCTGGTGCCGATCGAGCAGGCCGAGCGCCGGGTGCTGATGCTGTGCAACCCCGGGCTGCCCGGCAACGCCTCGGCCACCGCCACGCTCTACGCGGGCTTCCAGATCATCCTGCCCGGCGAGGCGGCCCCGAGCCACCACCACACCGCGGCCGCGCTCCGGCTGATCGTGGAGGGCGAGGGCGCCTACACCACGGTGGACGGGGTGAAGTGCGTGATGGAGCGGGGCGACCTCATCATCACCCCGCCGATGCGCTGGCACGACCACGGCCACGAGGGGCGCGACCCGGTCATCTGGCTGGACGGCCTCGACATCCCGCTCGTGCGCAGCGTGGAGGCGAACTGGGCCTCCGCGATGAAGCCCGCCTCGACGCCGGCGAGCGACGTCGACTCCTCCCAGGACGAGTTCACCGCCGCGGGCCTGGTGCCGCGGCAGTCGCGCTACGAGGAGACCGGCTACCCGCAGGTGCGCTGGCCGTGGCGCCCGGTGCGCGCGGCCCTCGCCGCGCTCGCGGCCACCGCGCCCCGGCGCACGCCGGTGGTGCTGCGTCACGTGAACCCGCGCACCGGCGAGTACCCGCTCCGCACGATGGGCTCCGAGGCGCGCTGGCTGCGCCCGGGCGAGGACGTGCGCGCGGAGCGCCGCACCGGGAGCGAGGTCGTCTACGTGGTCGAGGGGCGGGGCGAGAGCCGGATCGGCGATCGGGTGATCGCGTGGGAGGAGGGCGACGTGCTCGCGGTGCCGCCGTGGCACTGGGTCGAGCATCGCAACCGCTCCGCCGGCGCCCCCGCCTGTCTCTTCCACCTCAACGACGAGCCCGCGCTGCGCGCGCTCGGGCTCTGGCACGAGGAAGTCGGCGCCTAGCCCGTCGTCCCGTCGGAGAGTCGAATGGAATCCCGCTACGAGGCGCTGATGGACGTGGTCCGGGGCCGCATGACCAACCGCGCCTTCGCGCCGGCCGAGATCCCGCGCGCTCACGTGGAGATGATCCTGGAGGCGGCCCGGCACGCGCCCTCGGGGGCCAACGCCCAGCCCTGGCACTACGTCGTCGTCACCGATCCCGACGGTCAAGCAGGCGATCGGCCAGTGCTTCGTCGACGAGCAGCAGCGCCGCGCCAAGCTCCGCATGGGCTTTCCCACCCCGAACTACAACGGAGTCAAGACCGCGCCGGGCCTCGTGGTGGTGGTCGCCGACTTCCGGTTCGTGCGGGCGTTCCCGGTGCTCAACGACGGCTCCGAGACCGACCGGCGCTACCGGCAGAACGCGGAGCGCATCCTGCTCCAGTCGGTGGCGGCCTCCACCATGTCCGCCCACCTGGCCGCGGCCGCGCTCGGCTACGCGGTGTGGTGGATCACCGCGATCGGCCAGGACGACCTCCAGCGAACCATCCGGCCCCTGGTGGGCGTGCCGGAGTTCCTGTCCATCATCGACGTGATGTGCTTCGGGCCGCCGCTCAAGCCGTCCTACAAGCGCTGGAAGAAGCGCCTCGACCAGATCGTGAGCTGGGACCGCATGGACCCGGACGACGTGATGACCGACGAGCAGATCGACGAGTGGGTGAAGACCACCCGCCACAAGGTCATGTACCGCGACGAGGCGAGGGTCGACTGATGCTGTCGCTCACCGAGGTCGATCGCGTCTCGATCACCACCGTGGTCGACAACTACGTCGACGTCCTCCGCCAGGACGAGAAGGTCGCCCGCCGCTTCAGCGCGTTCGCGGCCCGCCAGATGCCCGACCTGCGCGCCGAGCACGGCCTCGCCCACCACGTGGAGGTCACCCGCGGGCGCGAGACGGTGCGCATCGCCTTCGACTTCGGGTCGTCCGAGACCGCCCTCACCCACAACTTCCGCGCGCTGGGTCTCGACGCCTCGGCCATCGACGTGCTCGCGCTGAGCCACGGGCACTGGGACCACTGGGGCGGCCTCGCCGGCATGCTCCGCACCTACCGCCGGACGATGAAGAGGGACCTCACCTTCTACGGAGGCGAGGACCACTTCCTGGCCCGCTTCAACCAGCGGGGTGCCGATCGCGTCAACATGGGCCGGCTCCACCGCGACGAGATCGAGCGCTACGACATCCGGGTCGAGTCGGTGCGGGCGCCCCTGATGATCGCCGACGGGGTGCTGCTGAGCGGCGAGATGCACGAGCAGGAGTCCTTCGAGCCCATCCCCGACAACCTGAAGGTGGAGCGGGACGGCGCGGTCGTGCCCGACTCGTTCCTGGGCGAGCAGACCCTGATCGCCAACCTGAAGGGCCGCGGCCTCGTGATCGTGACCTCGTGCTCGCATCGGGGCATCGTGGGCATCTGCCGTCACGCCGCCCGCATCACCGGGGTGCCGAAGGTGCACGCGGTCATCGGCGGCTTCCACCTGAGCGGGCTCAAGGAGGAGCGCGTCACCCGGGTGGTGGACGCGTTCCGCGACCTCGAGGTGGACTGGATCGTGCCGCAGCACTGCACCGGGCTCGAGGCGATGGCCAGCATGATGCACCGGCTGCCGCAGGAGATGGTGCCGAGCTCGGTCGGCTCGGTCTTCACCTTCGGGAAGTAGCGCCTAGAGATCCCGCGCGGCGGGCAGCCCCGCCGCCCCGGTCGCCGCGCGCACGCCCCGCACGATCGCGCGGGCCACCAGGTCCGCGAGCGCGCGGCCCAGCGCCTCGACCGGGGCGTCCGCGGTGCCCACCGAGAGGCAGAAGAGCGTGTCGCCGTCGGTGGCGAGATGCGGCGGCGACAGCGCGCGGGTGAAGCCGTCCATGGCCAGGCGGGCGACCCGCCCCGCCTCCACCTTGTCGAGCGCGGCGGTGGTGGCCACCAGGCCGATGGTGGTGTTGACCGGCCGGAACGCGGGAGCGGGCACGCCCGCGGCGAGCGCCGCCGCGGTGTCGATCAGCCGCCGGCCGTCGGCCGCGTCGCGGGCGCCCGCGATGAGCCGCCCGGTCTCGGGATCGCGCACGTCGCCGACCGCGTTCACCGCCATGATCGCGCCCAGGTGCACGCCGTCGAGCTCGCCCACCGCGCAGCCGAGGCCGCCCTTGGTCGCGCGCGCCACGCCGCCGAGCTTGCCCACGGTGGCGCCGGTGCCCGCGCCCACGTTGCCTTCCTCCACCGGCCCGGGGCGCGCGGCCGCGGCGGCGCGGTAGCCCATGGCCCGATCGGGCCGCGCGCGCGGGTCGCCCACGCCCAGGTCGTAGAGAATCGCGCCCGCCACGTGCGGCACCACGGTCTGGCTCGTGCGGAAGCCGACCCCGCGCTCCTCGAGGTACTGCATCACGCCCCAGATCGCCTCGAGGCCGAAGGCGCTGCCGCCGGCCAGGACCACGCCGTCGAGCGTGGGCACCAGGTGGCGCGGGTCGAGGAACTCGAGCCCGTGCACCCCGGCGGCCCAGCCGCGGATCTCCACGCCGCCGACCGCGGGCGCGTCGCTCAGGATCACGGTGCAGCCGGTGAGCGCGGTCGCGTCGGTGACGTGGCCGACCCGCAGCCCGGGGATCATGAGCGCGTGCGCCGCGACGGGGCGCGGCTGACGTCGTCGAGGCGCGCGCGGCCGAGGGCGACCTCGGCGGCCATCTCGAGGCCGCGGGCGGCCAGCGCGCGCACGAAGGGGATGGTCGCGGCCGGGCGGTCGGCGTCGGCGAGCGCGGTCGCGACCGTGCGCGCGAGCGTGGCCTCGTCGGCGCGCCCGGTCATGCCGAAGATGTCGGCCATCTCGCGCAGCCGGCCCGCCCAGCGCAGGCGCGCCGCGGCCGGGAAGTGCGCCTCGATCACCCCGTCGATGATGGCCGCCTCGCGCTCCGCCTTGATCTGATCCGACACCACCAGCCGGCTCTCCCGCGCCTGCAGCAGCGCGAGCGCCTCCGTCGCCACCCGCGCCGGATCCACGAACCACCCCCCCAGCTCCGCCAGCTCGAGCAGCGACGCCGACCGCTCGAGCACCACGGGATCCACTCGGAAGCAGCCGGTTGCCCGCCGACCGGCGCTCCAGACGGTTGTCCGCCAATGGTTGCCCGCCGTGGGGGGAGTGCGGGGGCCATTTCTGGGCCCCCGCAGCTGAAAAGCCTGAAAGGCTTGAAACGGTCGAACTGCCCGACAAGCTCGAAACGGTCGAACTGCCGGAAAAGCTCTTGCGCCACCGCGCGAACTCGGGCGGCGGCACCGTCCCCAGGCGCTCGTGCAGCTCGAGCGCCTGCCCGACCAGCGCGCAGGCGCGCGCGCCGTCGACCTCCACCCACGGCAGCTTCTGGCTCTCCCGCAGCCCGCGCAGCTCGGCCTCGAGCCGCTTGCGGGCGATGGGGCCGCCCGCCGCGTCCATGATGCCGGCCTCGTCGTTCAGGATCAGCGAGCAGAGCCGGAGCCCGCCGCCGAGCCCGCCCTCGAAGAGGATCCACGCCGCGCGCGAGCCGCTGCCGTCGATGCCGGAGAGCCAGGCGCGCACCGGGTGCTCGGCCTCGCGCGCGACCACCGGGCGCGCCGGGGTCGCCGCGGGCGCGCGGGCCGGCCGCTGCCCCGATTGCTCGAGCCGGTAGAGCGCGCGGCGCACCGCGCGCCGGTGCTCCTTGTCGGGCGCGGCCTCGGCCAGCCGCTCGAGCAGCGGCACCGCGGCGGCGCCGTGCCGCCGGGCCAGCGCGCGCAGCGCCTCGTCGAGATCGGTCCGCGCGGCCCGCCGGCAGCGCGGGCGGCGTGGCGTCGCCGAGGGCGGCCTCGAGCACGGCCAGGCAGGCCGCCGCCGCGTCCGACGGAGCGGCGGCGGTCATTCGGAGAGCAGGGCGCGGAAGAACGGATCGGAGGGCCACGCGGCGACGGGCACCGCGTCCGCGCGGAAGTAGACCTTGCGGGCGTAGGTGAGCGCGCCGGCGTACATCTCGAAGCGATCCGCGAGGCGGCGGTAGAGCGAGGCGTCGGACCCGGCCCCGCCGCGCGCCAGCTCCGCCACGAAGCGGTAGGCGCGCCGGCCCTCGTCCTCGTAGTAGCCGGTGACCGCGAGGCGGTCCACGTGATCGCGGAAGATCCCGGTCATGAACAGCGCGTAGTCGCCGATCTGCCGTCGCAGCACGCGCTCGGTGCCCGGGTTGAAGCCGGGGGTGTCGGTGGCCCACACGTGCTGGATGGCGAGGAGCGAGTCGGTCACCGAGTCGAGGCGCCGACCCGGCAGCTCCCGGATCGTGCGGAGCGCCTCGGTGCGGACGAAGCGGGTCAGGAGATCGCTCAGGTAGCGGAGGGCGGGCGCGTCGTCGATCGCCAGATCACCGAAGGCCTGCCGGGTCACGCTCTCGAAGAAGCGCGGGAGCAGTCCCGTCTGCACGCCCTCACTCTAGCAGATCGTGATGGCGCAAAGCTTTGGCCCGGTGGCGATCCGGGTGGTAGGCTTCCGGGCATGAAGCCGGATGGCATGGCCCTTCCCGCGACCGGATCCATCGCCTCCCGCCTCGCCCGCCGGATCCGCCCGCGGCGGCCGTGGATGCTGATCGGCTCGTGCCTGCTGCTGGTGGTGCTGACCGTGACCCTGTGGGGGAAGTGGGTGGAGAGCCGCGACCGGGCCGATCGCCTCTCCGCGGAGCTGAAGAAGGTCTACGTGGAGGCCGAGAAGCTGCGCACCGAGGGCGCCGCCGCCAAGCAGCGCATCGCCCAGCTCGAGCGCCAGCTCCGCGGCCGCGGCGCCCGCGCCCCCGCCCCTGCGGGCACCGCGACAGACCGCCGCTAGAGCACCGCCGAAGCATCAAACGGTTGTCCGCCCCTGGGGGAGTGCGGGGGCCATTTCTGGGCCCCCGCAGCTGAACGGGAGTGCGGGGGCCATTTCTGGGCCCCCGCAGCTGAAAGAAAAACGCGTCGCCCTACGCCCGACCGGCCGACCTGCCCGCCGGTCCCACACCTCCAGCAGCCGCGCGTTCTGCTCCGCGGTCCCGACCGCGATGCGCAGGTGCCCGGGGAAGCCCACCCCCGCGCCGTCCCGCACCAGGATGCCGGCCTGGAAGAGCGCCACGCGCAGCGCGCCCGCCCGCTCCCCGGCCTTGGCCAGGATGAAGTTGGCCTGCGAGGGGGGCGAGGGCGCGCCGCGCTCGGCCAGCGCGGCCTGCAGGAGCGGCCGCTGCTCCAGCACCACCCGGCGCGTGCGCTCGAGATGCTCGGGGTCGCCCAGCGCGGCCACCGCCGCCACCTGGGCCAGGCGGTTGACGTTGTAGGGCGCGCGCACCCGGTTCAGCCGCTCGATGTGCTCGGGCCGCGCGATCGCGTAGCCCACCCGCAGCCCGGCCAGCCCCGCGATCTTGGAGAACGTCCGCAGCGAGAGCAGGCTCGGGTAGCGCTGCTGCAGCACCACGCCGTCCGCGGTGTCGTCGTCGTCGCAGAAGTCCCGGTAGGCCTCGTCCAGGATCACCAGCGGCGGATCGGTGCCGAGCGAGTCCAGGAAGCGCTCGAGGGGCCGGCGCCGCACGATGGTGGCGGCCGGGTTGTGCGGGGTGCAGAGGATCACGCACTTCGTCCGCGGCGTGACGCGGCTGCGCATGTCGTCGAGGTCCTGGTCGTAGCCGCGCAGCGGGCTCGTGACCACGGTGGCGCCCGAGAGCGTCGCCTCGGTGCCGTAGGGCTCGAAGGCCGGGTGAGGAATCAGCACCTCGTCGCCCGGATCGAACGCGGCCCGCGCGAGCATCCCCAGGAGCTCGTCGGCCCCGTTGCCGACCACGATGGACTCGGGGACGATGCCGAGCCGGCTCGCCAGCGCCTGCCGCACTTCCGTGCAGCCGCCGTCGGGATAGAGATGGACGCGCGGCGCCTCGCGCCGGATGGCCTCGATCACCCGCGGCGAGGGGCCGATCGGGTTCTCGTTGGCCGACAGGCGCAGCACGGAGTCCACGCCGAGCTCGCGCGCCACCGTCTCGAGCGATTTGCCCGCGTCGTAGGTCGCCACCTGATCGAGTACGCTTCGCCAGAGCCGTCGCATAGGGCGCCATTGTAACTGCGATAGTTACTGCGATACAAGTTCGCGCCAGGTTTGACTTTCTTCTCGCTCCACGCTACCGTTTCGCCATGTCTGCGGAACTGCTCCGACAGGTCCGCCGGGTCGAGACGCAGGCCGAGAAGGGATTCGACGGCGGCGCGGCCGAGCTGGCCGAGCGCCGGCGCCGGCTGCGGCTCGAGGTGCTGCGCCAGCATCTCGCCTCCAACGTGGACTTCCTGCGCGCCGCGCACCTGGGCGGCGCGTCGGGCCAGCAGTCGGTCCAGGCCTACGCCGCCTTCATGGACGGCTTCCTCGGCACCCTCTATCGCCTGGCGGTGGACGATGCCCGGCGCGAAGGGCTGACCGCGACCCCGCTGGTGCTGGTGGCGCTCGGCGGCTACGGGCGCGGCGAGCTCCACCCGCTGTCCGACCTCGACCTCATGGTGATCTACGACGGCGAGATGGGGCCCTACGTCCAGCGGGCGACCCAGGGCCTGCTCTACGCGCTCTGGGATCTCGGCCTGCAGGTCGGCCACGCGGTGCGCAGCCTGCCCGACTGCCTGGCCATGGCCCGCACCGACTTCCCGAGCCGCACCTCGATGCAGCAGGCGCGCTTCCTGGTGGGCGACCGGCGCCTCTTCAACCGCTTCCGGAAAGTGCTCGCGGAGAACGTCTACCAGAAGGACTTCGCCCAGTTCCTCGAGACCACCCTCACCGAGCGCGACCAGCGCTACCGCAAGTTCGGCGGGTCGCCCTACATGGGCGAGCCCAACGTGAAGGAGTCGGCGGGCGGGCTGCGCGACATCCACACCGCGATGTGGCTCGCCTCCACCAAGTTCGGCACCCGGACCCTGCGCGAGCTCCTGGACAAGCGGCTCATCACCGCGCGCGAGCAGAAGGCGAGCGACGAGGCGCTCACCTTCCTGTGGCGGGTGCGCAACGAGCTGCACTTCCTCTCCGGGCACAAGAACGACGTGCTCTCGCGCGACGTCCAGCCCCAGATCGCCAAGAACTTCGGCTACACCGCCGACGAGCTCTCGCTCGGGGTCGAGAAGTTCATGCGCGACTACTACCTCCACGCGCGCGTGATCCACCGGGTGTCCCGGCGCCTGATCGCCCGCTGCCGCGAGACCCTCTCGCGCCGCGCCACCGTGCAGCGGCGCCTGCGCCAGGAGGCGCTCGCCGACGGGCTCGTCGTCATCGACGAGCAGCTGCACCTGGCCCAGCCGGACGGGCGCGCCTTCCGCGAGGAGCCGCTGCGGCTCCTCAAGGTGTTCTGGCATCGCCATCAGCTCGGCTTCGAGATGGGCATCGACGTGGAGCGCGCCATCGAGGACGTCCCTCGATCTCATCGACGACGCGTTCCGCGCCTCGGCGGAGGCCCGCGACCTCTTCCTCGGCATCTGCCGCAACTGGGGCCGGGTCGCCCAGACCTTCCGCGAGATGCACGAGCTGGGAGTGCTGGGCCGGTACCTGACCGAGTGGGACGCGCTGACCTGCCTCGTGCAGTACGACGTCTACCACAAGTTCAGCGCGGATCAGCACTCGCTGATCGCGGTGCAGAACCTGGAGGCCCTCGCCCCGGGCCAGTCGGCGGACTCGGAGGGCAACGCGCAGGTGGTGAGCGAGCTGGAGCGTCCGGGATTGCTGATGATGGGCATGCTCCTGCACGACATCGGCAAGGGGCGGGGGCACGGGCACGTGGCCAAGGGCATCCCGCTCATCGAGACCCTCACCGCGCGCATCGGGCTCGCCCCCGAGGACGCCGACAAGGTGATCTTCCTGGTGGCCCACCACCTGACCATGTCGCACATCGCCCAGCGGCGCGACATCGACGACCCGAAGACGATCGAGTCGCTGGCCGAGGTCTGCCGCACGCCGGAGCGCCTGCGCATGCTCTACCTGCTCACCTGCGCGGACATGCGCGCGGTGGGCCCCGGGGTCATGACCGGCTGGCAGGCCCAGATCCTCTGGGACCTCTACGCGCGCACCCTCGCGCACCTCACCGGCGGGCAGCGCGAGCGGCCCACGCGCGAGGCGGTGGCCCAGCGGGTGACCGCGGCGATGCGCGGCGAGGTGCCGCGCACCACGCTGGCCGCCCACCTGGCGATGCTCTCCGAGCGCTACCTCGCCACCACCTCGCCCCAGCGCATCGCGGCCCACCTGCGGCTGCTCGACCGGCTGGGCGAGGAGGGGGTGCTCGCCACCGAGCTCTTCCACCATCCCGACCTCGGCTCCTCCGAGCTGGTCGTGGCCACCCGCGACGTGCCCGGGCTCTTCTCGCTGATCGCGGGCACCCTCGCCGCGCAGGGCATCAACATCCTCTCGGCCCAGATCCACACCCGGGCCGACGGCATCGTCATCGACACCTTCCAGGTGAACGATCCCTTCGGGGAGGCGGTCACCGAGGAGGCGCGCTGGCGCCGGACGCTCGAGGCCCTGCGTCGCGTGCTGCGCGGCGAGGCGAGCGTGGAGGATCTGCTCGCCCGGCGGCGGGCGGTCCACCCGGGCCCGGAGGGCGTGGCGGGGCCGCCCAAGATCTCGCTCGACAACCAGCTCTCCGACAGCCACACCGTGCTGGAGGTCAAGTGCCCGGACCGGGTCGGGCTGCTCTACGTGATCACCCACACGCTCTCGGCCCACGGCCTCGACATCGGGAGCGCGCGCATCGCCACCGAGATCGATCAGGCCTACGACACGTTCTACCTGACCGACCGGCAGGGCCGGCGGCTCGAGGACGAGGCGGCGATGACCCGGGTGCGCGAGAGCCTGGAAGACGCCTTGCTGAAGCCGCTCTGAGATGCTGAGCCACTACAAGACCCCGCTCTCGCGGCTCGGCGACCCGGTCGCGCGGGTCCTGCTCCAGGCCCACGTGCGGCCGAATCACCTGACCGTGCTCGGCCTCGGGGTCAGCATCGTCGCGGCCGGCGCGCTCGCCGGCGGGCGCCTGCGGACGGGCGCGGTGCTGCTCACCCTCGCCGGGCTCTTCGACTTCTTCGACGGCTCGCTCGCGCGGCTCGCCAACCGCGTGAGCGCCTTCGGCGCCTTCCTCGACTCGGTGGTGGACCGCTACTCGGACCTGGTGGTGCTGCTCGGGATCGTGCTCTTCTACCACCGGGCCGCCGACGTCCAGGGCGTCTTCCTCACCATGATCACCGTGATCGGCACCGTCATGGTCAGCTACACGAAGGCGCGCGCCCAGTCCATCGGGCTCTCCTGCGAGATCGGGCTCATGGAGCGTCCCGAGCGGCTGATCGTGCTGATCGCGGGGGCCACCTTCAACCTGCTCACCCCGGCCATGGTCGTGCTGGCGGTGCTCACCAACCTGACCGCGCTCCAGCGGATCCTCTACACCCGCGCGGCGTTCACCCAGTCGGTGCCCGCGCCGTCGAGCGTGCCGGTGGTGGCGCCGGTCGCGGCGCCCGCCCCGGTGAGGGCCCCCGCCGAGCCCGACGTGACGCCCCTGCGGCCGTCGGCCTAGGCGAGCCCCGTCGACATTCCGGTACGCGGGGTCCACGCCGGGTGCTTGGTACACTGGCGATCATGAGACTGGCCACCACGGGGAGAGGTCTCACCGCGGGCGTGTGCCTGGTGTCGGTGGTGCTCGTGGGCGCGGCGCCCGCGGGGCTGCCTCCCGACATGCGGGAGCGGTTCACCGCGGCGGTGGCCACCCACAAGGCGGGCGACTGGAGCGCCGCGGCCAAGGAGTTCGGCGATCCGATGTGGTCGGGGACGCCGCTCGAGGACTACGCGCTCCTCTACCAGGCGGACAGCGTGCTGCGCCAGGGCGATGCGGTCGCGGCGCGGGCGCTCGCCGCGCAGGCCGCCGATCGCATCCCCGAGAGCGGGCTCACCGCCTCGGCCCTGATCTGGGCCGCCTCGATCGAGACCGCGGCGGGTGACCCGACCGCCGCGGTGAAGCTGCTGCAACGCGTGCTCGCGAGCCACCCCGATCGGCCGGACGTCCCGCGCACGCGGTATCTGCTCGGCGAGGCGCTGCGGGCGGCGGGCGATCTGCCGGAGGCGGCCAAGGTCTTCGCGGCGCTCTGGCTGCAGGCCCCCGCCTCCTACGGCGACGCGGCCGATGCGCAGCTCAAGGCGCTGGCGAGGCCGGGGTGACGACACCCGCGCCGACGCCCGGCGAGCGCGCCCTCCGCGCGGAGCGCCTGCTCTCGGGCGGCCTCATCGAGCGCGCCCGCGGCGAGGCGGAAGCGCTGGTGGCCGAGAAGCCCGCGCCCGACGTCCGCGAGCGCGCCCTCCGCGTGGTCATGAACACCTCGCGCCGTCTCGGCCGCGACGAGGCCGCGATCGCCGCCGCCATCGATGCCCTCGCGGTGGTGCCCGCCGAGCGCCGCCCGGGCTGGCTGCTCGAGCTGGGGCGGCTCCGCCAGCGGCGCGACCGCGAGACGGCGCTGGCCACGCTCGACCAGCTGGTCCGCGAGCACCCGAAGAGCCCCGACGCCGCGGACGCGCTCCTGCTGAAGGCGGAGCTGCTCGAGTCCGCCAACCGGCTCGCCGAGGCCGAGAAGACCTACGTGCGGCTGGCCGCCGACTATCCGGACGAGGACGAGGCCGCCACCGCCCTCTGGCGCCTCGGCTGGGCCGCGTGGTTCCGCGGCAACCTGATCGAGAGTACGTCGCGCTGGACGCGCCTGCAGACCGCGCGCGGAGGGGCGAGCCTGCGCGAGTCGGCGACCTACTGGCTCGGCCGCGCGTGGGAGCGCCGCGGCGACCGCGAGCAGGCCGCGCGACAGTTCGGCACGCTCGTGCGCGACGCGCCGCGGACCTACTATGGCCTCCTCGCGGCCAAGCGCGCGCCGGGTGTCGCCGCGCCGGCCGGCGCGGCTTCCTTCGCCTTCCCCGCCGATCCTCTCGAGGCCCTGCAGGGCGACGCGCGCTTCGCCCGCGCGGCGGCGCTCCGCGGGGTCGGGCTGCGCGAGTTCGCCGACGAGGAGCTGGACGATCTCACCCGCCGCGCGGTGGGCGAGCCCCGCCGCCTCTACGCGCTCTCCGCGGCCTACGTGGCCGACGAGCGCTACCACATGGCGCTGCGCATCCTGCGGCGGAGCTTCCTCGGCGTGGCCCGCAGCGGCACCGGCTCGCCGCGCGAGTTCTGGGAGATGTTCTACCCGCTCGGCTGGCGCGACGCCCTCACCGCGGCGGCGGGGCGCGCCGCGGTCGACCCGTTCCTGGTCGCGGCGGTGGTGCGCGAGGAGTCGTCGTTCTACCCCGCGGCCCGCTCGCGGGTGGGCGCCCGCGGGCTCATGCAGCTCATGCCGGACACCGGCCGCGCGGTGGCCCAGTCCCGGCAGATCCCGTTTCCCGACGTCGACGTGCTCGACCAGCCGGTCACCAACCTCGAGCTGGGCAGCACCTTCTTCGCGGGCCTGCTGCGCGAGTTCGGCGACCCGCGGCTGGCCGCCGCGGCCTACAACGCCGGGCCCACCCGGGTGCGCGAATGGTGGGCCGGGCGCCGCTCCGACGATCTCGAGGTCTGGGTGGATCAGATCCCCTACAACGAGACGCGGGCCTTCGTGAAGCGCGTGATGCTCTCGTACGAGGAGTATCGGCGCATTTACGGAGAGAAGCCGGTCGAGAAGCCGGGGGAGAAGCCGAAGGGCGGGGGCGAGTCCTGAGCGAGGAGCGCCCGGCCGCGCTCTGGCGCATGGCGGTCGCCGCGGTCGCCGATGCGCTGGTGGGCGTGGTGGCCTGGAGCCTGGCCGCGATGTGGCTGATGATCGCGCTGCTCCTGTTCCGTCGCCACCCGGACGTCCTGGACGTGGTGATCCTCACCGCGGGCATGCTGCTGCTGGGGATCGCGCTCCACGTCGTCTATCACACCGTGCTGGTGGGCGGCTGCGGGCAGACCCTGGGCAAGATGCTGATGGGCGTCGCGGTGGTGCGCCGCGACGGCGCGCCCGCCGGCTACGGCCGCGCGCTGCTGCGCTGCATGGGCGGGGGGCTGTGCCTGCTGACCCTCGGGCTCGGCCGGCTGCCCGCGCTCTTCACCCGCGAGCGCCGCGGGCTCCCCGACCTGGTCGCGGGCACCCGCCCCATCTCCCACCCCATCTCACACCCTCTCCCCTCCGGGGAGAGGGCAGGGTGAGGGGGTCGAAGGGGAGGGGTCGAAGGGGAGGGGTCGAAGGTGAGGCCGTTATCGCGGCGGGCGCACCCGCGCGACGGGATTGACCGGCTTCGCCGGCCCTTCGAGCGGCTCGAGCGCGGCGAGCCGCTCGTCGAGCGAGGGATGCGTGGCGAGCAGCCCCTCGAGCCCCTCCCGCTCCTTGGGCGCGTAGGCCGCCAGCGACTCGAGCGCGGAGGCGAGCGCGCGGCGCGGCGAGCGGTAGCCCATCGCGCGCAGGATCTCGACGGCCTTCTGGTCGGCCTGCATCTCCTGGTAGCGGCCGAAGGCGCGGACCACCAGCGGGTTGACCACGAAGTCGAGCAGCCCGGCGCCGGGCGCGAAGAGGCCGAGCGCGCCGAAGCTCGCGGTGAGCGAGAGCGAGAGCTTGCGGCGGGTGCCCACGTGGCCCAGCACCTCGTGGGCGACCTCGTGCGCGACCACCGCCTCGATGACCGGGGTGGGCTGGCGCATGAGGCCGTCGGTGAAGTAGAAGACCGCGTCCTCGTCGCTGTAGGCGGCGGCGGTCGGGCTCTTGATGAACGCGAAGCCGTAGCGGGCCGGATCGTCGCCGCCCGCGACGGCGGCGCGGCTCAGGATCTGGGCCATCCGCGGCGTGCTGGGGTCGGAGGGCGTGGCGAAATAGGTCCCCTCCGGCGCGGTGGCGCAGGCCGCCAGCAGCAGGGCAGCCAGCAACGCGGTGACGCAGCCGCGAATCTTCATGATGGCCGCCCTCATCTTAGAAGGCGGCCCCGCCAGGGCCCGAAGAAATAAGGCCTTCTAGGGCTTGGGGCGGCCACGCCGACGCCCTCTCCCGGTGGGGGGCCGAGGGTTCACACCCTCGTGACATCCCGGTCAGGGCGGCTGCTACACTCGGCGACACAGGGAGGACGGGTCGACATGCTCATCAAGCGGGGCGGGGACATCAGGGGCGGAGAGATCACCGACGAGGCGCTGTACCTGAACCGGCGGGCCTTCATGGCGGGGGCCGCCGCGGTGGCGCTGGCCCGGGCGTGGCCGCGCCGGGGATGGCCGCCGCCGCGCCACCCGCCGCCGGCCAGCCGCTCGCGGCCACTCGCAACAAGGCCTTCGACATCCCGGACGCGGCCACCAAGTTCCAGGACGCCACCACCTACAACAACTTCTACGAGTTCGGCGTCAACAAGGACGACCCGGCGAGCCTCGCCGGGACGCTCAAGCCCCGCCCGTGGAAGGTGCAGGTGGACGGCCTCGTGCACAAGCCCGCGACCTTCGACGTCGACGACGTGCTGAAGATGGCTCCGCTCGAGGAGCGCGTCTATCGGCTGCGCTGCGTCGAGGGGTGGTCCATGGTCATCCCGTGGATCGGCTTCCCCCTCTCCGTGCTCCTCAAGCGCGTGGACCCGACCGGCTCGGCCAAGTACGTCGAGTTCTCGACCCTCGTGGATCCCGCCCAGTTCCCCGGCCAGAAGAAGGGCCTCTTCAACTTCGGGGGCCTCGACTGGCCCTACACCGAGGGCCTGCGTCTCGACGAGGCGCTCCACCCGCTGACCCTGCTCACGGTGGGGATGTACGGCCAGGTGCTGCCGAACCAGAACGGCGCGCCGATCCGGGTCGTGATTCCCTGGAAGTACGGCTTCAAGAGCGCCAAGTCCATCGTGCGCATCCGGCTCACCGCCGAGGAGCCGAAGACGGCCTGGAACAAGGCGGCGCCCCAGGAGTACGGCTTCTACTCCAACGTCAACCCGAAGGTGGACCACCCGCGCTGGAGCCAGGCCACCGAGCGGCGCATCGGCGAGTTCCGCCGTCGCGAGACGCTCATGTGGAACGGCTACGACCAGGTGGCGGGGCTCTACACGGGGATGGATCTGAAGAAGCAGTACTAGGGTGACCCGACGCGGCCGCGTCGCGCTGAAGGTGGTCGCGTGGGCCGCGTGCCTGGCCCCGCTCGGATGGCTCGGCTACCGCGCCGGCACCGGCGACCTGACCGCCAACCCGATCAGCTTCATCACCAACTGGCTGGGCGACTGGACGCTGCGCATCCTGCTCGTCAGCCTGGCCATGACCCCGCTGCGCACCCTGTCCGGCTGGTCGTGGCCGATCGCGCTGCGCCGGCTGCTGGGCCTCTTCGCGCTCGCCTACGCCTCGCTGCACTTCGGCGTGTGGCTCGTCCTCGACCACTTCTTCGCCTGGAAGCAGATGGGCGCCGACATCGTGAAGCGGCCCTACATCACGGTGGGCATGACCGCGCTGGTGCTGATGATCCCCCTGGCCGCCACCTCCACCGCGGGGGCCATTCGCCGGCTCGGCGGGGCGCGCTGGCGGTGGCTGCACCGGCTGGTCTACGTGACCGGGGTGTGCGCGGTGCTGCACTATCTCTGGCTCGCCAAGAAGGCGAACCCGGCGCCCTACTACTACGCGGCGGCGTTCATCGTGCTGATGGCGATTCGCGCCTGGGACTGGACGCGCCGGGCAAGCAAAAACCCTCTCCCCGGAGGGGAGAGGGCAGGGTGAGGGCGGAGGCGGCGGGCCTACTTGGAAGGCGTGTAGTACGGGTTCTCGCCCGAGTCGTGATCGGTGGTGTCCAGCACTTCCTCGATCTCGGGAAGCTCTTCCTTGATCAGCCGCTCGATGCCCTGCTTGAGCGTGACGTCCGCGGCCCCGCAGCCCTGACAGCCGCCGCCCATCTGCAAGTAGACCTTGTTGTCCTTGACGTCGACCAGCTGCACGAATCCACCGTGGCCGGCCACCGCCGGATTGATCATGTTCTCGATCAGGTCCTGCACCTTGGTCATCAGGTCGTCGCTCATGGGGCTCCTCCGCGGGACTGTCGCGCTACCGGCATACTGTACCACGGCCGGCCTACCCGAGCATGGTCGAGGAGCGCCTTCGCGGCGCGGAGATCGGCGGTGTCGAAGCCCTCGGTGAACCGGCCGTGGACCGGCGCCAGGAGGTCACGCGCCGGGTCCGGCCGGTCTTGCTCGAGCCACCGCCGGGCGAGACCGGTGGCGCAGCGCAGCTCCATCGACAGGGCTCCCTGACGGCGCGCCCACTCGAGCGCCTGCTGAAGCTGCTCCTCGGCCGCGCGGGCCGGCGCCCGGGGCTCCCGTCCGTAGAATGATCTCGGCCTTGATGCGCAAGAGCTCGGCGATCCACCAGCGCTCCTCGTCCCGCTCGCGACTTGGCGAGCGCCTCGTCGATCGTCGCGAGGGCCTGAGCGACCTGCCCCACTGCCGCCAGGCCTCGCGCCAGCGTGCCGAGCGTGACCGGATAGTACGGGATGAAGCTGGCCTCGCGGAGCTCGTCGACCGCGGTGCGGAGCAGCTCGAGTCCACGTCCCACCTCGCCGGCCTCGATGAGCAGGGCCCCGCTGGAAGCAGCGGGCTCCCCCATGCCGGACCGCCAGCGCGTGACGGGCCGAGTGGTCGAGCAGCGCGGTCACCGCGCGCTCGGCGGCGGCCAGATCGCCGCTCCAGATCGCGACCAGGCACGGCACCTCCAGCGCATTGCACAGCGAGAGCGCGTGATCGATCGCGCGCGCGTCCTCGACGTTCTCCTGGGCGGTCCGCCGGGCCCGGTCGGGGAACCCCTGCAGCCAGAGGATCCGCGCGAGGATCATGCGGGCCGCGCCCTTCTGATCGTATTGAAAGCGGATGGCGTGCGAGCGGCGGACCGGGTCCGCGTAGTGACCGAGCATGCGCTCGAGGTGCTGCCGCGCGGGCGTCTGCTCTCCGAGGTAGTGGAGCGAAGCGCCGACCATCCGATCGCCGACGGATCGATCGGCGGCGGTGCCGGCCCGGTCGCGGAAGCGCTCCGCCAGCGCCAGTCCCCGGTGACACTCGCCGCGGCTGGCGTGGAAATGCCACAGGCCCCAGAGCGCCCGGAGCTGGTATTCGGTGTCGGCGAGGCGCTCGGCGATCTCGAGGACGGTGGTCCAGGCCGCGCTGGTCTCGGGCGCCGCCCCCTTCGTGTGCATGAGCGACACCGCGAGCGAGGCGCGGAGCTGCATCTCGAGGCGCGCGTCGCTTCCGGGGGAGCGGCCGAGGCTTCCGAGCGCGCGCTCGGCGCGGTCGCGACACTCGACGAGGAGCGACTGCTGGAGCCAGAGCGGCCCCGCCGCGGCGGTGAGAGCCACCCCGACCGAGGTGTCGCCGCGCGGGCCGAAGGCCCAGTCCAGCGCGGCGCGCACGTTGTAGATCAGCCAGCCATAGCGGGCCAGCCATTCGCCGGCGGGGCGCGTCTCGCGCTCGGTCTCGGCCCGCTCGAAGAGGTCCCGGAAGTATTCCGCGTGCCGGTGGGCCACCTGGTCGAGCCCGCCCGTGTCGGCGAGCTTCTCGAGGGCGTAGGCCCGGGTCGTCTCGAGCAGCCGGCATCGGGTGACGTCGCCGGCGCGCTCCACGACCACGAGCGACTTCGCGGCCAGATTCGTGACGTGGTCCACGACCTCGGCCGCGTCGAGGTCGGCGGCCGTCGCGACCGCGCTCGCCGCCTCCAGCGTGAAGCCGCCCGCGAAGACGGCGAGGCGGCTCAGGACCGTGCGCTCCATCTCCGGGAGCAGCTCGTAGCTCCAGTCGAGGGTCGCCCGCAGGGTCTGGTGTCGCGGCAGCGCGGTGCGGTGCCCGCCGGTGAGCAGGCGGAAGCGATCGTCCAGCCGCGCGGCGAGCGCCTCGATCCCGAGCGAGGCGGCGCGGGCGGCGGCCAGCTCGATCGCGAGCGGGATGCCGTCGAGGCGCCGGCAGACCGCGCCCGCGATCGGCGCGGTGCGGGCGTCGAGCGAGAAGCGCCGGTCCATCGCCTGCACGCGCGCCATGAACAGCTGGACCGCGGCGGTGTCGAGCAGATCCTCGTGCCCCTCGGTGCTCTCGGTCGGCACCTGGAGCGAGAGCACCCGGTAGACGTACTCGCCCGGGGCGCGCAGCGGCTCGCGGCTGGTGGCCAGCACGTGGACGTGCGGATCGGCGCGCAGCAGGGCCAGGGCCATGCGGGCGGCCGCCTCGATCACGTGCTCACAGTTGTCCAGCACGAGCAGGAGACGCTTGCCGCCGAGCGCGGAAGCCACTCGCTCGGCTGACTCCGGGCCGGCCGGAGGCGTGAGCCCGAGCGCGGTGGCGACGGTGACCGGCACCAGCGCCGGATCCGACAGCGGGGCGAGCTCCGCGATCCACACCCCGTCGGCATGGGCCGCGAGCTGGCGGCGGGCGACCTCCAGGCCCAGCCGGGTCTTGCCGATGCCGCCCGCCCCGATCAGCGTGACGAGACGCTGCGCGCTCAGCAGCTCGGTCACCTCGGCGAGCGCGGTGGCCCGGCCGATCAGGTCCGAGGTCGGCTCGGGCAGGTTCGTCGGCGGTGGGGCCTCCGGCAGCGGCCGCGGTCGCGGAGGACAGGAGCCGGCTCGGCTCACGGGGCCCGGGGCGGACCCGGCGGTCACGGCCGGCGTCGCGAGCGGAGGATCTCCTGGTACAGCTGGCTGGTCTCGGCCTCGGGCGGCGTGCTCGAGCTCGCGCTGCGAGGGCGTCCGTGCAGAGCTGGTACTGGTGCAGCGCGGCCTCCCGGCGGCCGAGTCGCGCGTAGAGGCGCATGAGCGCGCGGTGGACGGGCTCCTGGAGCGGGTCCAGGGCGAGGAGACGGAGGCCGGTCTGGATGGCCGGCTCGGTGGCGCCGGCGCGCTGCTGGTGGGTGAGGAGGCGGGCGAGGGCCTGGACGGCGAGCTCGTGGAGGCGCTCGCGCTCGGAGGTGAGCCACTCCTCGAACGGGCGCTCCGTCAGCGCCAGCGCCGGCCAGGAGGTCACCGCGATAGAGGGTCGCCGATCTGCTCGAGCGCGGCCGGGCGGCCGTCGGCGACCAGGCGCTCGAGCTGCGCGACGTCGACGTCGACGACCGCGGGGTCGAGGGCCACGGTCGGGCCGTCGAGCAGGAGGCCGGGCTGGGCGTCGGCCGGGCAGCGCCTTGCGGATCCCCAGGAGGGCTTGGCGGAGGTTGCCGCGGGCCTGGGCGTCCTGGCATGTCTCCCCAGAGCAGGGCCGCGAGCTTGTCGCGGGGATGGGCGCGGCCGAGGGGGAGCGCCAGATAGGCCAGGAGGCCCCGGGTCTTCCGGCTCGGCAGGACGAGCGCCGGACCGCCTTCCAGACGGGCCTCGAACCCGCCCAGCAGGGTCAGTCTCACGCGCGCCGCGAGCTTCACTGCTCCCGGCCGAGCCGGTCGAGCAGGGCCCTCGCCGCTCGGAGCTCGGCGGTGTCGAAGCCTTCGGTGAACCGGCCGTAGACCGGCGCCAGCAGCTCGCGCGCCGGCGCGATCCGACCCTGATCGTGCCACAGCCGGGCGAGGCCGGCGGCGCAGCGCAGCTCCATCGACAGGATCCCTTGCCGCCGCGTCCAGTCGAGCGCCTGCTGAAACTGCTCCTCGGCCGCCGCGCCGGCGCCCGGGCCCCCCGCCAGCAGGAGGAGCTCGGCCTTGATGCGCAGGAGCTCCGCGATGCACCAGTACTCCTCGTCGCGCTCGGACCGGGCGAGCGCCTCGTCGATCGTCGCGAGCCCCTCGGCGACCTGCCCGACCCCGACGAGGCCCTGGGCCAGCGTGCCGAGCAGGCCGGTGTAGTAGGGGACGAAGTCGGTCTCGCGGAGCTCGTCGAGGGCCGAGCGCAGCACCTCGAATCCGGGGCCGACGTCGCCGCGCCTGATCAGCACGACGCCGTTCAGGCACTGGCCGCGCGTGTGCCAGACGGACAGCGCGTGGCGCCCCGACTGGTCGAGCAGCATCGCCACCGAGCGCTCGGCGTCGGCCAGCTCCCCGCTCCAGATCGCGACCAGGCACGCGACCTCCAGCGCCCCGCACAGCGAGAGCCCGTGGCCGACCGCCTTGGCGTCCTCGACGTTGGCGTGGGCGAGGCGCAGGCCCTGGTCGACGAACCCCTGCAGCCAGAGGATCCGGGCCAGGATCATGCGCGCCACCAGCGGCTGGTCGTACTGGAAGCGGATCGCGTGCGATCGCCGGGCCGAGGCGACGTAGTGATCGAGCATGCTCTCGAGATGCCGCCGCGCATTCGGCTGGTCCCCGAGATAGTGGAGCGAGGTGCCGACCATCCGCTCGCCGACCGGCCGGTCGGCCGGATTGGCCGCGCGGGCCACCAGCGCGCTGAAGCGCTCCGCCAGGTCCAGCGCCGCGCGGCACTCGCCGCGGCTGACCCGGAAATGCCACAGGCCCCACAGCGCGCGGAGCTGGTACTCGGTGTCGGCGAGGCGCTCCGCGATCTCGAGCGCGGTGGTCCACGCCGCGATGGTGTCGGGGGCCGGCCCCTTCGTCTGCATGAGCGACACCCCGAGCGCGGCGCAGAGCTGCATCTCGCGGCGCGCGTCGCGTCCCGGGCGCGGCCCGAGGCTCCCCCGCGCGTGCTCGGCGCGGCCCCGGCACTCGACCATGAGCGACTGCTGGAACCAGAGCGGGACCGCGGCGGCGGTGAGCGCCACCCCGAGCGACGCGTCGCCGCGCGGCGAGAAGGCCCAGTCCAGCGCGGTCCGCAGGTTGTCGATCTGGCGGCCGTAGAGGGCCACCCACTCGACGGTGGAGCGCGTCTCGCGCTCGGTCTCCGACCGCTCGAGCAGGTCGCGGTAGTACTCGGCGTGCCGGCGGGCCACCTGGTCGAGCTCGCCCCGCTCGGAGAGCTTCTCGAGCGCGTAGGCGCGCATCGTCTCGAGCAGGCGATAGCGCGTGGCCGCGTCGGCGACCTCCACGACCACGAGCGACTTCGCGACCAGGTTCGCGACGCAGTCCACGACCTCGGGCGCGCCGAGGTCGGCGGCCGGTCGCGACCGCGCTCGCCGCCTCCAGCGTGAAGCCGCCCGCGAAGACCGCGAGCCGGTGCAGGACGGTGCGCTCGACCGGGGGCAGCAGGTCGTAGCTCCAGTCGAGGGTCGCGCGCAGGGTCTGGTGCCGCCGCAGCGCGGTGCGGTGGCCGCCGGTGAGCAGCCGGAACCGATCGTCCAGCCGCGCGGCGAGCGCCTCGATCCCGAGCGTGGCGGTGCGGGCGGCGGCCAGCTCGATCGCGAGCGGGATGCCGTCGAGGCGCCGGCAGACCGCCCCCGCGATCGGCGCGGTGCGGGCGTCCAGGAAGAAGCGCCGGTCCAGCGCCTGGGCCCGGGCCAGGAACAGCTTGACCGCGGCCGTCTCCAGCAGATCCTCGTGCCCATCGGTGTCCTCGGCCGGCACCTGGAGCGAGAGCAGCCGGTAGACGTATTCGCCGGGGGCGCGCAGCGGCTCGCGGCTGGTCGCCAGCACCAGGACGTGGGGATTGGCGCGCAGGAGCGCCTCGGCCATGCGGGCGGCCGCCTCGATCACGTGCTCGCAGTTGTCCAGCACGAGCAGGAGGCGCCTGCCGCCGAGCGCGGAGGCCACCCGCTCGGGCGACTCGGCGCCGGTGGGCAGCGTGAGCCCGAGCGCGACCGCGACGGTGACCGGCACCAGTCCGGGGTCGGACAGGGGAGCGAGCTCCGCGACCCACACCCCGTCGGCGTGCCGCGGCAGCAGCTCGCGCGCGGCCTCGAGGCCCAGCCGGGTCTTGCCGATGCCGCCCGCCCCGATCAGCGTGACGAGCCGATGCGTCGCCAGCAGCTCCATCACCTCCGCGAGCGCGTCCGCGCGGCCGATCAGCTCCGAGGTCGGCGCCGGCAGGTTCGTCGGCGGCGGCGCGTCCGGCAGCGAGGCCACCGCGGCGGCCAGGAGAGTCTCCGGGGCGGGCGCCCGTCGGCCGGGCCGGACTCCGGGACCTGGTCGAGATGGACGGGGCGCGAGTGCAGGATCTCCTGATGCAGCTGGTTGGTCTCGGCCTCGGGCGCCGCGCTGAGCTCGCGCTTGAGGGTGTCCACGCAGAGGTGGTACTGGCGCAGCGCGGCCTCCCGGCGGCCGAGCCGCGCGTAGAGGCGCATGAGCGCGCGGTGGACGGGCTCCTGGAGCGGGTCGAGGGCGAGGAGGCGCAGGCCGGTCTGGACGGCCGGCTCGGCGGCGCCGGCGCGCTGCTGGTGGGTGAGCAGGCGGGCGAGGGCCTGGATGGCGAGCTCGTGCAGGCGCTCGCGCTCGGAGGTGAGCCATTCCTCGAAGGGGCGCTCGGGGAGCGCGAGGCCGGCGAGCAGATCCCCGCGATAGAGAGCGGCGACCTGCTCGAGCGCGGGGGGCCGGCCGTCGGCGACCAGGCGCTCGAACTGGGCGACGTCGACGTCGACGACCGACGGGTCGAGGGCCACGGTCGGGCCGTCGAGGATCAGGCCGGCGCGGGCGCCGGCGGGGAGGGCCTTGCGGATGCGCGAGAGGGCGTGGCGGAAGTTGCCGCGGGCCTGGGCGTCCTGCATGTCCCCCCAGAGCAGGGCCGCGAGCTTGTCGCGGGGGTGGGCCTGGCCGAGGGGCAGCGCCAGATAGGCCAGGAGGGCCTGGGTCTTCCGGGTGGGGAGAGCGAGCGGAGACCCGGCGCCGAGCTGGGCCTGGAAGCCCCCCAGTAGAGAAAGTTTTACCCGCGCCGCGAGCTTCACTGCTCCTCCAGGCCTCTCCGGAAAGAAACGGCGTTCAGTATGCCACAGGCCTTCCGGCCCCCGTAACCGACGCCATCCGGCCCATTCACGCCATTTTTCACGCTCCTGGGCACGATCCGGGTATGGCCCTCCGCGTACAACCGTTGTGAGAGACGAGCCATGACATTGGTGACAGGAGCGAGGGCATGGAGCCAACCGAGGATCTCGGGGAGTACACGACGTTGATCGTTCGCGTGCGGCAGGACGACGCGGGCCGGCTGAGTGGCGTGGTGGAGCGGGTGAGGACGGGCGAGAAGGTCCAGTTCCACGGCCTGGAGACGCTGGGCCGCGCGGTGGCCTCGCTGCTCTCGACCGGCGCCCAGGGAGATTGACGATGACGACGGACAGACGATGACGAGACACGCGATGGCGACGACCCACACCCTGCCGGGGCCTCGGCTGAAGCGGGTGACCGAGTTCATCGCGCTGCACCTGGACCAGGACCTCACGCTCGCCCAGCTCGGCGCGGTGGCGTGCATGAGCCCGTTCCACTTCGCGCGCCTCTTCAAGCGCAGCACCGGCCTGCCCCCGCATCGCTTCGTGGTGCGCGCGCGGATCGATCACGCCCGCGCGCTGCTGGCCGAGCAGCGGCTCCCCATCCGGCGGATCGCGGAGGTGGTGGGATTCCGGACCGTGAGCCACTTCACCGCCGTCTTTCATCGCGTGACCGGCACCACGCCGCGCGCATACCGGGCCGCGTACCGGCCCGTTTCGACAGGAGGGCACGATGACGTCCTATGAGGAGCGCGGTGGAGTGGCGGTGGCGGATCGGGACGCGACGCTGGTCGCGCAGCTGCGCGGGCGGGAAGCGGGCGCGGCGGAGGAGCTGGTGGGCGCCTACGGGGATCGCGTGTACCGGCTCGCGATCCGCATCACCGGGAGCCCGTCCGACGCGGAGGAGGTGACGCAGGACGCCCTCTGGACCGCCAGCCGCAAGATCGACAGCTTCCGGGGCGCGGCCGCCTTCGGCTCCTGGCTCTACCGGATCACCGCGAATGCGGCCTATCAGAAGCTGCGGGGCCGGCGGAATGCCCGGCACGAGATCTCGTGGGACGACCTGCCGCCCGCGTTCGACGGCAAGGGCCAGTACCTCGAGCCGGTGCCCGACTGGTCGCCCAAGCTCCGGGATCCGGCGATCGACGCCGAGCTGCGGGCGGCGCTCCGCGCGGCCATCGACGATCTGCCGGGGGAGTACCGCGCGCCCCTCGTCCTGCACGACGTGGAAGGGCTCTCGACCCAGGAGATCGCGGAGGCGCTGCAGGTCAAGCCGGGCACCGTCAAGTCGCGGGTGCACCGGGCGCGGCTCTTCCTGCGCAAGCGCCTGGCCGAGCTGCGCTAGCCGCGCGCCGATCGGCCGGAGCCTACCCCGCGATGTCGCCGACCACCCGCACGCGGGTGCGGAGGGAGTTGCCGGGCAGGTAGGCCAGCGGCAGGTCCTCCACCTCCACCACGTTGATGGTCGCCCGATCGGCGCCGGCGGCCACCGCCTTGTCCTCGGCCGCCCGCCGCGCGCGCGCGATGGCCTCGTCCCGGGTGAGGTCCTGGAAGATCTGGTCCACCTCGCCGCTCACCTGGGCGATCGCCGCGCCCACCGCGTTGGCCACCGCCTGGTGCGGCACGTTCAGGACCTCGGAGACGCCGGCCAGGCGCGCCGGGCACCAGGAACGACCCGCCGCCCACCGCGATCAGCGGCGCGTCCCCCGCGTCGGTCTTCATGCGGTCCACGCCCTCCTCGATCATCGCGCGGACGCGCGCGAGGGCCGCCTCCACCAGCGCGGCCGGCAGCGAGGCCACCCGCGAGCGGTCGCCCAGGTCGATGAGCCCGGCGGCCACCGCGACGTCGGTGACGGTGAGGACGTCGCCGCCGAACACGAGCGCCTGCTCGGTGAGGCGATAGCCCACGCTGGCCGGGCCGATGGCGAGCGCCGGCTCCCGTCGCACGAGGGTCCCGCCGCCCAGGCCCAGCGAGAGGAGATCCGGCATCCGGAAGAGCGTGCGGACCCCGCCGATCTCGACCACGCTGTTGGCCTCGCGGGGGAAGCCGTGGCGGAGGCTGCCGATGTCGGTGGTGGTGCCGCCCACGTCGACCACGAGCGCCTCGTCGCGCTTGGACAGGAACGCGGCGCCGCGCATCGAGTTGGTGGGCCCCGACGCGAAGGAGTAGACCGGGTACGCCTCCGCCACGTCGGCCAGCATGACGGTGCCGTCGTTCTGGGTGAGGTAGAGCGGCGCCGCGATGCCGCTGCCGCGCAGCGCCTCCGTGAACGCGCGCGTGGTCTTGCGGGCCAGCTCGATGAGGCAGGCGTTGAGCAGGGCCGCGTTCTCGCGCTCGAGCAGGCCGATGCGCCCGAGCCGGTGGGAGAGGGTGACCGCCACGTCGGGGCATTCCTCGTGGAGGATGGCGGCCGCCTCCTCCTCGCCCGAGGCGTTGAGCGGCGAGAAGACCGCGGCCACCGCCACCGAGCGGATACCGGCCTCGCGGATCCTCCGGGCCGCCGCGCGCATGCCCCTCGGCGTCGAAGGGCACGAGCGGGCGGCCGTCGAACTCGTGGCCGCCCTCGAGCATCACCACCTCGGCGCGCACCAGGTCGGCCAGGTCCGCCGGCCAGTCCACGAAGGGCGGCAGCGAGGCCCCGGAGGGCAGGCCGATGCGCACCGCGGCGACGCGCCCGAGATCGCGCCGCTGCACCACCGCGTTGGTGAAGTGGGTGGTGCCGATCATCACCGCCTGCGCCTCGCGCGCGCCGGGCGCCTGCTCCACCAGGGACGCGAGCGCGCGGGTGATGCCGGTGGTCACGTCCTGGGTGGTCGGCGTCTTCACCGCCGCCGCGACCGTGTCCTCCTCGAGGAGCACCGCGTCGGTGTTGGTGCCGCCCACGTCGATGCCGATGCGCCGTCTCATGCGAACACCGAGCGGAAGTCGAGATCGTAGCCGAAGGCGCGCGGGCCGACGTGCTCGATGCCCTTCGGGGTGAACAGGATCGGGGGCGCGGGGAGCGCGATCACGGTCACCCGCTGGCCGTAGCGCAGGGTCTCGGTGCCGATCGCGTCGCCCGCCACGGTGTCGAGCACGCAGATCAGGTCGGGGGTCATGACCCGCGGCACGTCGTCGAGCCAGCCCACCGCGAACTCGTTCTGGAAGGCGAGCTTGAAGGTGTGGCCCCGGAAGGCATCGAGGCCCTCGATGGTGGCGGTGCCGCGGAGGAAGCCCTCGGTGGTGCGGCGGGCGATGTCGTGGATCTTGCCGCCGAAGATCTTGATGCCGCCGGTCACCTCCAGCACCGCGTCGATCGGATCGCGGTGGGCCCGCCGCGCGGCCTGCACCGCCCGGCCGATGCCGATGGCCTTGGTGGTGGAGCCGAGGATCGCGCACTCCTTGATCTCCTTGCCGGTGCGCGGGGCCTTGCAGGTGGAGGCGATCGAGCCCACCTCCACGCAGGCCTTGCGGCTGATGCGCTCCATCCACTTCCAGGAGGCCGCGCGCGCCACCACCACCGCGTTGTCGCGCACGTCGGCCAGCGTCAGCGGGTACATCTGGAGGTCGTGGATGGCGAAGCTGGTCATCTGGGCCTCGGGGAACGCGCGGCCCATGCAGTCGCCGTCGATCACCGGCAGGTCCAGCATGGCCGCGCCCATGAAGGGCTGGATGGAGTTGCCCCCGCCGATCTCGAGCGACATCAGGGCGCGGAACTTCCGCCCGAGGTACTCCTCCATCATGGTGACGGCCAGGGCCATCGTCTTCGGATCGGTGAGGCGCTCCTGGCCGACCAGCGGCGCGCCCATGTTGGAGACCACCGCGACCAGGTCGTCGTCGGCCAGCTCGGACGCGTCCATGAGCCGGCACACCACCCCCTGCCGGTAGAGCTGGCGCATGTTGAGCAGCGCCAGGTACGGGCTGCCGCCGCCGCCGGTGCCCAGGATCCAGGCGCCGATGGCCAGGCTCTCGATCTCCTCAGCGGTGACCGGTCTCATCAGGTCTCTCGCATCAGAAGCCGGTGAACTCCTCGAGCCCCATGAAGCGCGCGATGCCCAGGACGAGCACCAGGGCCACCCCGATGGCGAAGGCGGACACCGCGGCCGCGGTGGGGTCGAAGGAGTACTTGAGATAGGCGAAGAGCTCGATCGGGAGCGGGGTCAGCTTCGAGCTGGTCAGGAAGAGCGACAGGGTGAAGTTGTCGAACGAGATCGCGAAGGCGAAGATCGCCCCCGCCACCACGCCCGGCTTGATCACCCCGAGCGTCACCTCGAAGAACGCGCGCACCGGGTGGGCGCCCAGGCTCTGGGCCGCCTCCTCGAGCGCGATGTCGAAGTGGGTGAGGGTCGCGGTGACGGTGCGGATGACGTAGGGCGTGGTCACCACGATGTGGCCGATGAGGAGCGCCCCGTAGGAGGCCTGCATCTTGAAGAGCGTGTAGAACTGCAGCAGCGCGACCCCGGTGAGGATCTGCGGCAGCAGGAGCGGCGAGGTCACGAACGCGTTGAGCAGATCCCGGCCGCGGAACCGCCCCCGCACCAGCGGGATGGCCGCCGCGGTCCCGATCACGGTGGAGGCGAGCGCGGTCCAGACCGCCAGCTCGGTGGAGAGCCGGAGCGCCTGCATGAACTCGCGGCGCTGGAAGAAGTTGGCGAACCACTTGAGCGAGAAGCCCTGGGGCGGGAACGTGAAGTAGTTGCCCGCGTTGAACGCGGCCAGCACCACGACCACCATCGGCAGCAGCAGGAAGGCGTAGACCAGCCCCACGACGGCGCGGAGAATCACACGATTCCGCGCAGCGCGCGCTCGGTGACCTTGATGTAGACCCCGATCAGGGCCACCGAGATCACCAGCAGCACGAAGGCGTTGGCGGCCCCGAAGGGCCAGTCGAACACCGAGAGCACCTGCTCGTACACCACCATCGGCAGCACGTGCACCTTGAACCCGCCCACCAGGATCGGCACCACGAACGAGCTGATCGCGAGCGAGAAGACGAGCAGCGAGCCGGCCAGGATGCCGGGCAGCGAGAGCGGCAGGGTCACCTCGAAGAAGGCCCGGCGCGGGGAGGCCCCCAGGGTCTGCGAGGCCTCGATGAGCTGGGGCTCGATGCGCTTCAGCACCCCGGTGAGCGAGAGCACCATGAACGGCAGGAACACGTGGACCAGCGCGATCGTCACCCCGAACTTGTTGTACATGAGCGGCAGCGGCTTCGTGATCCAGCCGTTCTGGGCGAGGGTCTCGTTGATCAGCCCGCGGTCGGCGAGCAGGATCATCCAGCCGTAGCAGCGGATGACGATGCCGACCAGCAGCGGCGACAGGATGAAGACGATCAGCAGCGGCTTCCAGCGCGAGCGGGTCAGGGCCAGGTGGTAGGCGAGCGGATAGCCCAGGAGCAGCGAGACCACGGTGGTGAGCGACGCCGAGCCACAGGGTGTCGGCGAGCACGCCCAGGTAGTACGCGTCGGTGAAGAACTGGACGTAGTGGTGCAGGGTGAACGCTCCCACTCGAGCTGGCCGAACGACTGGCGCGAGAGGCTGATCGCGAACATCAGCACGAGCGGCGCGACGAAGAACACCATCAGCAGCAGCACGTAGGGCCCCAGCAGCAGGAGACGGGCGCCGCGGGTCACGGGATCAGCGGCCGAGCAGCTCCGCGGCCACGCGGGCCACGAGCAGGTTCGCCACCAGGGTCGGCGCGCCGGTCAGCGCCGCGATCTCGTCGCGGGTCTTGCGGCGGAAGCCGATGCAGTCCATCACCACCAGGCCGGCGTTCCCGGCCCGGAGCGCGTCGGCGGCGCGGCGGACCGCGGCGGGGTCGTTCTCCTCGTAGGGCGAGAGCGGGGCCACGTGGGCGTCGAAGCCCGAGGCGCGCCAGCGCGCGATGGTCTGCGGCACGTGACGCTCGGACGGGGTCAGCACCCCCAGGCGCCCGGGGAAGACCATCGCGCGCAGGAGCCCCAGCAGGAGCTGCTGGGGCTCGAGGAACGGGCGGCGCGCGCGCAGCTTCGGGAACTCGCCGGTGCACAGCAGCACGTTCAGCGCGACGCCCCGATCCTCGAGCGCGGCGATCTTCGCCTCGATGCGCGTGATCATCTTGCTCTTGCCGACGAAGACCGACGAGCCGTCGGCCAGCCGGGTGACCAGGATCTCGTCGTCGCCCTCGGGGGCGAGGGGCTCCATCTCCGCGCGGGTGAGCCCGTCGAGCGCGCCCGCCTCGACGATCTCGACGTCGCCGCCCAGGATGGCCGCCATGTCCGGCACCACGTCGCTGCGCGGCGCCTGTCCCACCGTGATCAGTCCGACCGTGGTCATGCGGTCTCCTCCTGGAGGATCCGGGCGTCCGCGGCGGCCCAGCCCGCGCGCACGCGGGCGCCGGCCGCGAAGCGCACCTCGCCCAGCTCGACGGCCTGCAGCTCGAGCCCGGCCTCGGACTTGAGAATGTAGCGGACGGTCTCGCCCTGGTAGACCACGTGGGCGACCGTCATCGGCCAGCACGGTGTCGAGCGCGGCGGCGGGGTCGAGGCGGATCCGCTCCGGGCGCAGCGCGACCGCGACCGTGGCGCCGGCCGGCGCGGTGCCGGTGGCGGCAAGCGTCGCTCCGCCGCACGCCACCGTGTTCGCGCCCGCGGCGCGGCCGGACAGCAAGTTGATGTTGCCGATGAAGCCGGCCACGAACGCGGTCGCGGGCGTCTCGTAGAGCCCGCGCGGAGGCGCCACCTGCTCCACGCGCCCGCGGTGCATCACCGCGATGCGGTCGGACATGGTGAGCGCCTCCTCCTGGTCGTGGGTCACGTAGATCGTGGTGATGCCGACCTCGCGCTGCAGGCGCTTGAGCTCGATCTTCATGTGGTCGCGCAGCTTCTTGTCGAGCGCGCCCAGCGGCTCGTCCAGCAGGAGCACCGAGGGCCGCGTGACGAGCGCGCGCGCCAGCGCGACCCGCTGCTGCTCGCCGCCCGAGAGCTGGCTCGGGTAGCGCCCGCCGTGACCGGGGAGCTGGACGAGGGCCAGCGCCTCGGCCACCCGCCGCGCGATCTCCGACCGGTCCACCCGCTGCATGCGCAGGCCGAAGCCCACGTTCTGCGCCACGGTGCGGTGCGGGAAGAGCGCGTAGTGCTGGAACACCATGCCGACGCGGCGCAGGTGCGGCGGCACGCCGGTGACGTCGGCCCCGTTGATCGCCACCCGGCCGGCGTCCGGCGTCACGAAGCCGGCCACCGAGCGCAGGGTGGTGGTCTTGCCGCACCCGGACGGGCCGAGCAGGGTGAAGAACTCCCCGGGCACGACGGCCAGGGAGACGCCGTCGAGGGCCAGGGTCGTGCCGTAGCGCTTGACGAGGCCGGTCAGGGTGACGGTGCCGGCGGCGCGCGGCCCTTCCGTCAACGCATCTCCCGGTTCCACTTCTCGGTCCACTGCGGCCGCTGCTTGGCCACCTGCGCCCAGTCGAAGAGCACGAGCTTGTCCACGTCCGCGGGCCCGATGACCTTCTTGGCCACGTCGGCGGGCAGCTTCACCGTCTTGTTGGTCGGGCTCCAGAAGAGCTCGCTCGCGAACGCGAGCTGGACCTCGGGCGAGAGGTAGGCGTCGATGAACTTCCACGCCAGCTCCCGGTTCTTCGAGCCCTTCGTGACCTGGACGACCTGGTCGAGGATGGGCGTGCCCTCGACGGGGGCCACCCAGTCCACCGGGATCCCGCGGTTCTTCAGATCGTTGGTCCCCGCGTCGTGCATCACCGCGAGCACCGCCTCCTTCTGCTCGAGCTGCTTCTCCATGGTGCCGGAGAAGTCCACCAGCTTGGGCTGCGCCTTCTTGATCGCGGCCACCCCCGCGTCGATGTCGAAGTAGTCCTTGCCGAAGATCTTCGAGATGACGAACAGGAAGTTGATGCCGAGCGTGTTGCCGATCACGTACGTGGAGCGCTTGCCCGCGTAGGCCTCGTCCCAGAAGTCCTTCCACGAGGTCGGCTTCTTGATCCCGGAGTCGGTGCGGTAGGCCAGCCCGATGCGCCCCCAGAACATGGCCAGGCTGGTGTCGCCGATCAGCGCCTTCGGGTAGAGGTTCTTGATGTTGGGGGCCAGCGTCTCGTTGCGCTTGTCGAAGAAGCCGCGCTCGCGCGGGATCGGGAAGGCCGGCTCGTTGCCGAAGAGCACGTCGAAGGGCGGGTTGTCGGGGCCGGAGGCCATGAGCTTGGCCACCCACTCGGTGCTGATGCCGGTGACGACCTCGACCTTCACGTTGTGCTTCTTCTCGAAGGGCTCGACGAGCGCCTTCTTCATGACCTCCGACCAGCGGCCGCCGTAGCCGGTGACCACCAGCGTGGTCTGCTGGGCGTGGGCGGGAAGGGCCGGCGCGAGCGCGGCCGCGAAGGCCCCGAGCACGATCCAGACGAGGAGCAGCGCGGAGCGGGGACGAGTCGAGCGACCGATCATGAGCAGGCCTCCGGGACGTGGCGTTGACGTGGGCGGCATTATGTCGCAGCCGGAGGGCGAATGGTAGAGGCAGGGCGGCCGTCCGGGCGGGCGCGGGTGCGGCTAGCGCGGCGCGATCCGCCCGCGGGTCACCGGCCGCCGCCGTCGCCCGTCGGGCGGCACCGCGGGCGGCGGCATGTCCTCCACCAGGTGCGGAAAGCGGCGCACGGCCCGGCCCGATCGGCTCGCGGACCCCTTGATCGCCCGCTTGCCTGGCGGGCTGCTCGGTGACGCCTGCGCCCACGGCGGCTTGGATCGCGTGCGGCTCATGCGAGGTGATGGAGCATCGGACATGCCATCAGGAGCCTGATTGCGTTTTGGACACCGGTTGGTGCCCCGCTGGCCCGCTCCGGCCGCGCCATGAGGGAGGTTCTACACGGCAAGGCTTACCGGATCGTCGCCACGCCGGGCGCGGTCGCTCGGCGGTCGATGGAGCGCCATTGACGCCTCGCCGGCCCCGGCGTACGGTGTGCGCCATGACCGCGGCGGGCCGTGGCTCCGTGCAGACCGTGCTCGGCCCCATCGCGCCCGCGGACCTCGGGCCCACGCTGATGCACGAGCACCTGCTGTGCGACATCCGCCACCCCTCGCAGCGCAAGCCCGACGACCTCGGCCCCGAGCTGGCCCTCGACAACGTGTGGGCCATCAACTACGGCACCGCGAAGGGCGCGGCGCGGAACTACCTGCTGGACGCGCGCGACGTGGCCATCGACGAGGTGCGCCGCATGGTGGACGCCGGCGGCCGCAGCGTGGTCGATCTCTCCTCCGGCGGCCTCAGCCCCGATCCGATGGGCCTGGTGCAGATCGCGCGCGCACAGCGGGGCGCACGTGATCATGGGCTGCGGCCAGTACGTCCACGACTTCCAGGACCCGGCCAACGCCACCCGCACCGTCGAGGACTTCGCGGAGGAGATGGTCGAGGCGGTGCGCGACGGCGTCTGGGGCACGGACGTGAAGGCCGGCATCATCGGCGAGATCGGCTGCCAGGCGCCGTGGACGCCGCAGGAGCAGCGGGTGATGCTGGGCGCGGTGCTGGCCCAGCGGGAGACCGGCGCGGCCATCAACGTGCACCCGGGGCGCCATCCCGACCAGCCGCAGGAGGCGGCCGACTTCATCCGGGTGAAGGGCGGGCGGATGGATCGCGTGATCATCAGCCACATCGACCGGACCGTCTTCGACGACGAGCGGCTGCGGCGGCTGGCCGACGCGGGCTGCGTGCTCGAATGGGATCTCTTCGGCCAGGAGTCGTCCTACTACCGTCATTCCGACATCGACATGCCGAACGACGCGGTCCGCCTGCGCGCCATCCGGGGGCTGATCGACCGCGGGCACCTGGCCCAGGTGCTGATCTCGCACGACATCTGCTACCGCTCCCGCCTGGTGCGCTGGGGCGGCCACGGCTACGGCCACATCTTCGCCAACGTGGTGCCGATGATGCGCCGGCGCGGCTTCTCGGAGGCCGAGATCCAGGCCATCCTGGTGGACAACCCGCGCCGGCTACTCACGCTGGTCTGAACGGAGGCTTCGCCATGCACCCGAACGCCATGCTCCCGCTGGACCTCGAGAAGATCACCGCGGCCATCGCCTCCGGCACCCGGCCCAACCAGGTGCTGTGGCAGACGGAGGACTCCATCGCCTTCGTGGCCCGCGGCCGCGCGGGCCGGAGCGAGTTCCACGTCGACCCGAGCGACGAGGTCATGTACATGATCAAGGGCGACATGAACCTCCACTTCCGCACGCCCGAGGGCGAGGAGAAGGTGGCGGTGATCCGCGAGGGGGGGATCATCCACTGCCCGGCCGGCACGCCGCACTCGCCGCGCTTTGCCACCGACGCGTTCGTGCTGGTGATCGAGCGCAAGCGCCGAACGGGCGAGCAGGACCGCTTCTTCTGGTACTGCCCGTCGTGCAAGGCGCAGCTCTACGAGGCGTCGCGCCACGTGGGCGACTATCTGCAAGATCCGGTGTCCGAGGTCTACGCCGAGTTCTACGGCAGCGAGTCGCATCGCACGTGCGGCAAGTGCGGGCACGTCACCCCACGACTGGAGGCGGCACCCCGCGCCTGATCAGGCCGGGGCCGGCTCCGCGCGGCTATCCAGCCTTGCCCCGGACTGCTTGTCGAACAGGTGGCACTTCCGGAAGGTGAGCCACACCCGGTCGCCGGCCAGGACGCTCTGATCTCCTGGAATGTGCGCGAATAGCTCCTGCTGATCCACGCGGACGCTGAGGACCGTCGCGTTGAGCATGGGAAGGCTCAGCCTCCCGGCGACCACGCCCGCGACGCCGTCGGACCTCTCGTCCCGGGAGACGGCCACGTCCTCGGGACGGACGCCGACCTGCACGTCGCCGAGCTGCCGGCTCGGGGCCAGGTAGCGCGCGTCGATCAGATTGATGGGCGGGGTCCCCACGTGCCGGTTCAGGAACCCGGCCACGAACACGTTCCGGGGCTGCTCGTAGATCTCCTGGTAGGTGCCGACCTGCTCGATGCGACCTCGATCCATGACGGCCAGGCGATCGGCGAGGATCAGGGCCTCGACGTGGTCGTGGGTCACGTACACGGTCGAGATGCTGAACTGCTTCAGCAGGATCTTCAGATTGACCCGGTAGCGCTCCCGGAGCGCCTGGTCGAGATTCGAGAACGGCTCGTCCAGGAGGAAGACGGCGGGATCGCGCGTGATGCAGCGCCCGAGCGCGACCCGCTGCTTCTCACCGCCGGAGAGCGTGGTCGGCCGGCGATCCAGGAGACTGTCGAGCTCGACCCCCATCAGCTCGCTGGTCCGCCGATACTTCTCCTGCGCCAGCGCGCCCAGCTCCGGGGTCTTCTTCCGGAACAGGAAGTACGACAGGACGTTGGTCCTCGAGGTGAGGTGCGGGTAGAGCGCGTAGTTCTGGAAGACCATGCCGACGCGCCGGCCACCGGGCGGAACGTCGCTCATGCTCATGCCGTCGTAGTGCACGGCTCCGGACTCCGGTGCGATCAGGCCGGCGATGATCTTCAGGAGCGTGGTCTTGCCGCATCCGCTGGGCCCGAGGATGACGAGGGTCTCGCCATCGAAGACCGTCAGGCTCAGGTCGCGGATGGAGAAGGTCGAGCCCCGACGGCCAGGCGCCCGCTCGCCGCCCTGAAGCGTCGCGCAGACGTTGGTCAGCTCGATCCGCGCCACGGGGCCGCCTCAGGGCACACGGGCTAGAGCCGACTCTGCGACGTCAGGGCCAACTGGCCCTGGGTGGGCTCCGCTCAGCAGAACCACGCCTCGCTGAGCCGCGGCGGGCGCTTCCGTCCCTTGGCCATCTCGCCCCGCAGCGGCGCGGGCGCCGGGGCGCCGGCGGCCTCCGCCGCCATCGCGCGCACGCGGTCGAAGATGCCCGGCGTGTCCGCCTGGACCTCCACCGCCTGGGCGACGATCTGCGCCGTCTCCGCCTGCAGCCGGTCCATGCGCGGGTCGGGGTGCGTCCAGCGATAGGAGAGCGTCTCCTGCTCGAGCGGGCCCAGGTGCGGCCGCAGCGCCTCGGTCTCGAGCAGCAGCGAGCCCGGCGGCACCAGCAGGCGCAGGCCGTACTGCACCGGGTCCACGTGGTCGATCAGCGCCTCGGCGGCCAGGAAGTCGAGCCACGCCCGGTGGTCGTCGAGCGTGGTCCACGGCGTGAAGGCCACCCAGGTGGGGCGCAGCGTGATGCCGGCCTCGCGCGTGGCCGCGAGCGCGGTCAGGATGTCGGCGCGCGTGTGGCCCTTCTCCAGATGCGCGAGCACCGTGTCGCTCAGCGACTCGGCCGCGGAGACCACGAAGAGGCAGCCCGCCTCCCGCAGCGCGGCCAGGTGCGCGCGGTGGCGCAGCAGGTGCTCGATCTTGGCCGTGAAGTCGAAGGTGACGTCGGGCCACTCGGCGTGGAGATCGCGCGCCACCGCGAGGGCGTGGGTCGGCCCGTTGAGGAAGTCCGGGTCGCCGAAGGTGACGTGGCGCGCGCCCGCCTCGATCTGCTGGCGCACGTCGGCCAGCACGACCTCGCGCGGCACCGCGAAGAAGCGCCCGCCGTACACCGGCGGGATCGGGCAGTGCCGGCAGCGGTGCAGGCACCCGCGGCTCGATTCCACGTAGGCGGCCAGCTCCATGCGGCCGTCGCGCTCGAGGTGCGCGTACTTCTTGATCGACGGCAGCCCCGCGCGGCTCGGCACCGGGAAGTCGAGACGTCGGAGATGCGGCGCGGCCGGCTGGCCCGGCCGGCCCACCCCGGGCAGCGGGCCCGGCGTCGCCGCGCTCGAGCGCCTCGATCAGCGCGAGCAGCGGCGTCTCGCTCTCGCCCCCGATGACGCTGTCGACGCCGTGGGCGAAGAGGAACTCCGCGTTGAGCGTGGCGTAGAGCCCGAAGAAGCAGACGTGGGCGGCGGGATTGACCGCGCGGGCGCGCGCCGCGACCTCGAGCCCGAGGCGCAGCGCGGTGTGCATGGGCACCGAGACCGCCACCACCTTCGCGCGCGCCAGCTTCTCCGCGTCCACCGGCTCGACCGAGGTGTCCATCAGCGCGGGCCGGTAGCCGGCGCGCTCGAGGAAGGCGGCGGGCCAGGCCACCGCCAGCGGCTGGTGGCCGAGCTCGTAGCAGGCCACGAGGAGGATGTCGCCCGGCTCGCGCATACCGCTCAGTCTACACTGCCCGTCGTGCGCCCCTCGATGCGCCAGAACACGGCGACGGCCGCGATGGTGGCGAGCATGAGCCCCGAGGCGAAGAGTAAGGGCATGGCCGGGTCGCCGGTGACGTCGCGCAGCGCGCCGGCGATGGTCTGCGAGACCGCCATGCCGAGGTAGAAGAGCGCGTAGAAGACGCCGAACGCGGTGGCCAGGTGCTCGGGCCGCACCGCGCGCGGCAGCAGCGCCATCATGATGCCGGGCGCCAGGCCCAGCAGGATGCCGCTCGCCACCAGCCAGAGCGCGGGCCAGGGCGCGCGCGCCGCGCACGCGATGGTGAGCGCGGTGGCCACGCAGCCCACCACGATCAGCAGGCGCGGCTTCCTGAGCCGGTCCGCCACCAGGCCGCCGAGCGGCACCGAGATGATGCTGATCCAGAGCGCGAGCCCGGTGATGCCGCCCGCCTCGCCCACCGAGGCCCCGCGCGACATGAGGAAGCTGGGCGCGAAGCTCGCCACCACGATGACGCTGGCGTTCAGCAGCGCCCACCCGACGCCGGCGCTGACCGCGAGCGCCCACACGCGGCCCGGCACGCCCAGGTGGAACTTCGCCGGCTCGGGGCTCGCGCCGTCGGCGGGCGCGCCCGGCTCCGCCGGCGCCTCCTTGTAGGCGAGCGCGATCAGGGCCAGCGCCAGGCCCGCCGCGACCACCGTCACGTACTCCGCGATGCGCCACGAGGTGGCCGCGGCCAGCGGGCCCAGGATGACGAGCGCCAGCGCCATGCCGAAGGGCCACGCCGAGAGCATCAGGCCCATCGCGGTCTGCAGCTCGCGCTCGCGGAACCAGCCGGCCACCATGCGCGCCAGCATGATGTTCACCAGCACGCCGCCCACGCCCCCGATCGAGCGCCCGAAGGCGGCGGTGTGGAGCCCGGGGCTGTAGGACACGATCATGCCGCCCACGATCATGAGGCCGAGCCCCCCGATCACCACGCGCAGGCTGCCGAAGCGCTGGCCCAGCAGGCCGCCCGGCAGCGCGATGATCACGCCCGGCAGCATGAAGAGGCCCATCAGCAGGCCCACCTCGGCGTAGCTCAGGTCGAAGGCGGGCACCACGAACGGGGTGAGCGCGGCGATCGACTGGAACTGGAAGCCCATCGAGGTGCGCGTGAGGAAGATGACGCCCAGCATGAGCCAGCGGAGGTTCGCGCCGGGCACTCGGAGCGCGCGCGCGGGCGGGGACAGATCGATGTGGGTCATGGCCGATGGGTGATGCGGTAGATGCGGCCGGCGCCCTGGTCGGAGAGATAGAGCGCGCCGTCGCGCCCCACCACCAGGTCGACGGGCCGGCCCCACGCCGAGGTGCCCTCGAGCCAGCCGGTGGCGAAGTCCTCCACCGCCGGCGGCTGGCCGTCGCGGAGACGGAGGCGCACGATCTTGTAGCCGGTGGGCAGGCTGCGGTTCCACGAGCCGCGGTAGGCCACGAAGAGGCTGCCGCGGTACTCCTCCGGGAACTGGGTGCCGGTGTAGAAGGCGAGCCCGATCGGCGCCGAGTGCGCCTGGATCTCCACGGTGGGCGGCGTCACCTTGTCGCACGTGGCGCCCTTCGCGAAGCTCGTGTCGGCGATCACGCGGCCGCGCACCGTCATGCAGTCGGGCCAGCCGTGCACGGCGCCCTCGCGGATCTCGGTCACGTAGTCGGGCGGCACGTCGTCGCCGCGCCAGTCGCGCTCGTTCACGGTGGCCCAGAGCACGCCGCTGGTCGGGTGGAAGGCCAGGCCCACCGCGTTGCGCAGGCCGGAGGCGAAGATCGTCTCGCCCGAGCCGTCCGCGTTGAAGCGCAGCACCGCGGCGCGGCGCTTGTCGCTCTCGCGGCAGACGTTGCAGGACGAGCCCACCGAGACGTACATGAGCCCGTCGGGCCCGAAGACCACGGTGCGCGTCCAGTGCCCGCCGCCCGAGGGCAGGCGCGTCAGCAGGGTGGGCTGCGTGGCCTTCATGGTGGCCGGGTCGTAGGCGAAGCGCTGCACGCGCGAGGTCTCCGCGACGTAGAGCGCGCCCTCGTGGAAGGCCAGGCCGTGCGGCTGGTCGAGGCCGGTCACCACGGTCTGCACGGAATCGGCCTTGCCGCGGCCATTCTTGTCGGGCAGGGCCAGCACGCGGCCCGCGGAGGGCTCGGAGACCAGGAGCGTGCCGGCCGGGTCGATGGCCATGAAGCGCACGCTGCCGACCTTGTCCGCGAACACGTCGATGGCGAAGCCGGGCGGCACCTTGAGCTTCGGCCCGGGCTGGGCGTCCGCCACGCCGGGCAGGGCGGCGGCCAGCAGGCCCAGGGCCAGCAGGGCGGAGGCCCGCCGCGACGCGATCACCGGCGCGACTGCCGGTACCACTCGTAGATCTCCTCGCCGGTGGTCATCCACACGCCGGGCTTCTTGCGCATGTAGTCGTACACCGCCTCGAAGTACTTGATGCGGTGCGGGACGCCCGAGATATAAGGATGGACGGCCAGCGCCATCACCCGCGGGTTCTTCGCGCCCTCGGCGTAGAGCCGGTCGAACTGGTCCTTCGCAGCGCTGCAGCCACTCGGCTCGAGGTGTGGTGCTGGACCACCATCATCGGGATGTCGTTCAGCTCGAGCGAGTAGGGCACGGAGACGAGCGGCCCCGACTGGGTGCGGATCTCGTAGGGCTGATCGTCGTTGACCCAGTCGGAGACGTACTCGATGCCCTCGGCGCGGAGATAGTCGAGGGTCTCCCACGTCTCGGTGAGGCCGGGCCCGAGCCAGCCCTTCGGCTTCTTGCCGGTGAACTTCTCCAGCAGCTCGACGGCCTGGCGGATGGCCTTGCGCTGGTCGGGGAGCAGATGCATCGCGCCCTGGACGACCCCGTGGCCCATGAACTCCCAGCCGGCATCGAGCATCGCGCGGGCGACCGGCTCGTAGGATTCGCACCACGTGGGCGTTGATGGCGGTGGTCGCGCGGATCTTCCGCTTGGTGAGCGCGTCCAGCAGGCGCCAGAACCCCACCCGCATCCCGTAGTCGTGCCACGCCCAGTTGGGCACGTCGGGCATGACGGCCACGCCCTGGGGCGTGGGCAGGTACTGGCGCGCCATCGCCTTCTCGATGTCCCACTCCTCGATGTTGACGATGGTCCACACCGCGATGCGGGCGCCCTTGGGGAGCTTCCAGGGTGGACGGGCGGGGAAGGGCGAGTAGTCGAAGCGGTCGCGGGGCAGTCTCACGGGGCCTCCTCCGTCGCGGAGTGTACTCGACTATACGGGAAGCGCCAGGGGGGACCAAGACCTCGCCGAGGGCGCTTGCCCATCCGGGACGGCAGCCCCGGAGGTGACCTGCACCGTGGCTTGTGAAGCGATCGCTGGAGACTCGCGGGTCCGGTCGCCCAAGAGCGCGACAAACCTCACGGGAGGCTCGGCCACGCTGCGTGGCACGCGTGCTGCTCTCCCCTCTCACCATGCGCGCTCCGACGGGCAGGACCCGGCGTCGTCCGGTGGTGGTCCCAGTGGTGGTCATAGTCGCCCTGGTCGCGGCCGCGTTCGCCTGGCTCGTGACCGTTCCGCCGCGCGCCGAGGCGGCCACCGTGCGGCACGTGGACCGCATCGGATTCCACCTGCGGCGGGCGCGCTCCCTGCTACGGCAGCATTCAGGCCGCGGTGAACGCGGCGCAGCCGGGCGACACCGTGCAGGTGCGGGCCGGTAGCTACGTCGAGCAGGTCAACATCACCGGCAAGAACGCGAGCGCCCGATCCGAGGCGAGCCGCATCGTGATCCAGGCGGATCCCACGGTGCCGGCGGGGAGCGTCGTGCTGCACGGCGCGGTCGCGCAGTGCGCGCAGGGCCACGCGATCCGGCTCCAGCAGTCGCGCTTCGTGACGATCCGCGGTCTCACGATCACCGGCGCCGGCGGCGCGGGCATCGCGCTGCTGGGCGGGAGCAGCTCGAACGTCGCGATCCGGATCGAGCGCAATCGCATCGTCGGCAACGGCGCGACCGGGTGCGACGGCGGCAGCGGCGTCAGCATCGCGGGCGGCAATGCCGGGACGCTGGTGCTCAACAACGTGATCGTCGCGAACGGGCGCAACGGGATCGCCACGACCGATCCCGACGGCGGCCCGCACACGATCGTGCAGAACACGATCCACGGCAACGGCTGGAACGGGCTCTCTGCCACGCGGGCCCACGTGCTGCTGCTGGCCAACAACGCCATCACCGGCAACGGAACGCAGACCGGATCCACCGGCGGCCGGGTCGGGGTGCGACGGGAGACGGGCTCGGCGCTGCCCGCGGCCACGATCGTGCTACGGAACAACCTGGTATGTGGCAACCGGCTGGGCGAGATGGCCGGCCCGGTGCTGGACGCCATCGACGGCGGCAACCTGACGCCGACCGGCGCCGAGGGCCCCGGGGTGGCCGCGAGCCCGGGCTGCGAGCTTCCGGCCACCGTCTACCGCAACCTGGCCGGGGCCGATCACGCGCCGGGCTCGCTGGACGACGATCCCACGCCGGCCGCCGGCTCCCCGCTCATCGATCGTGGGCTCGACCCGCGCACGCTGCTGACCCCGGATCTGAACGCGCGCTTCGAGGCCGACTACTTCGACGAGGGCGTGCGCCCGGTGGCCGGTGCCGTGGGCTCGCCCTCGCGGTTCGACATCGGTGCGGTGGAAGCGCGCCGCGACGCCGAGCCGCCCGCCGTGGTGTTCCTCACGCCGCCCGCCAATGCGCATCTGCGCGGGGTCGTGTCGGTGCGCGCCCAGGCTTCCGATGCGAGCGGGAAGGTGAGTAGCCTGACGCTGCGGGCCGGCAGCCAGGCGCTGGCCGCCACCCTCGAGCCCGCGGCCCCCGCGCCCGCGATCACCGCCACCGCGAGCTGGAGCACGAGCAGCGGTCCGGACGGCGTCCAGACGCTGATCGCCGCGGCGACGGACCAGGGCCAGAACGCGGTGTCCGTCGCGCGAACGGTGATCGTCGACAACACGCCGCCGGATACGGTGATCACCGGCGGGCCCGACGGCCCGGTCACCGGGAGCAGCGCCGGGTTCTCGTTCACCGGGACGGACAACCTCACGCCGGCGGCGAGCCTGGCATTCGCCTGGAGAGTGGACGGCGGTGCCTTCGGCCCGTTCGCCGCAACCGGATCCGCCAGCGTCACCGGCCTGACCCCGGGCGCCCACACCTTCGAGGTGAAGGCCCGGGATCTCGCCGGCAACGAGGACCCGACGCCGGCCCGCCGCGCGTTCACCGTGCAGACGGCGGCTCCCACCATCGCGATCACCGAGCCGGCGGCGGGCGCGACCGTTCCTTCGGGCCTCGTGCTGGTCCGTGGTACGGTCGCAGGTGGTGGCGAGGTCGGAGTCGCCGTCAATGGAGTGACCGCGGCCGTGCAGGGCAGCGTCTTCGCGGCCATGGTGCCGGCCTCCGCCCCGTCGCTCGCCCTCACCGCGGTGGCCACCACCCAGACGGGCGGATCGGCCACCGCCAATGTCACGGTGACCGTCACTGATCCGCCCGACGGGCGCCCTGTCGCTCCGACCCAGCCCCCGTATGGGCGGCACGCCTCTCGTCGCATCGTTCTCCTTGCTGGGCGGCGCGCCGGCGGTTCGTGTGGAGCTCGACATCGACGGCGACGGCCGCGTCGACTTCGACGGCGCGACGCTGGAGGGCCAGACGTTCACCTATGCCGCTCCCGGACTCTACTTCCCCTCGGTCAAGGTGACCGACGCCCAGGGCGCGGCGTCGACCGCGCGGGCGGTGGTGCAGGTGCTGGATGCCGCCGGCGTCGACGCGCTGCTCCAGCCGAAGTGGAGCGCGCTCCGCGATGCCCTGAGCCGATCGCGACGTCGCCGGCGCGGTCGCGCTCTTCGCGGGCGCGTCGCGGGATGCGTACCAGGACCAGCTCACGGCTCTCGCGGGCGTCGGCGCCCTGCCGCAGATCGCGGCGGACCTGGGCGCCGATCCGCCCGGTGCGGGTGCACGAGCGGGCGGCCGAGTACGAGGTGCGCGCGGTGCAGCAGGGCACCAGCTATTCCTTCTATGTGCTGTTCGTGGTCGACACGGACGGGGTATGGCGCCTGCGGGTGTTCTGAGGCCGGCGCGCCCGCGCACCCGCCACGTCTGGCGGGTGGTCGCTTTCGCGCTGATCGTGCTGGCGCTCCCCAGCCCGGCCCGGCCGCAGGAGAGCGAAGACACGCTGCTGAGGGCGGCGGCGGGGCCCTATCGCGGGCGCGTGCTCGACGCGCAGACCGGCCAGCCGATCCCTGACGCGGTGGTGGTGATCCTCTGGCAGCGCCTCGACGACGAGATCGCGGGGCTGCGTCGTCTGGTGACCGCGCTGGAGACCTTCACCAACTCCGACGGCGAGTTCGTGCACGACGTGCGCGCGGTGGAGGCGAAGCTGCCGCCGCGGACCCTCGCGCCCCGGCTGCTGATGTTCAGACCGGGCTACACCCCCGTGCCCGACCGGCCCCAGGTGCGCCCGCCAGGGGTGGCGGCGGCTCGGTTTGCCGCGCGCGGCCGCGACCGCCACGATGACCGCGGTCACGGATCTCGACGACCGCAGCGAGGCCTTCAACACCTTTGTCGCCATGCTCAGTGCCGCGCAGCTGTTCCCCGCGACCCAGCTGCCGGACACCGCCGAGCTGCTCCGGTTCGAGCTGCAGACCCTGGGGGCGCGCCCTCTCCCCGACCCCTCGCGAGGTGGCCGATGAGCCGATGGGTACGTGCTGTCGTCGCCGGCATGGGCGTGCTCGTCCATCTGCGCGTCCGCGTGGGCGCAAATGCCGGAGGGGTGGGATCGCCTGCTGGGGCCCAACCGCGGACGGCCGTATCGAGGACTGATCCTCGATTCGGACACGAAGGCGCCGCTCGCGGGAGCGGTGGTCGTGGCGATGTGGGTGCGAGATCGCGTGTATCCCTTCCAGGTCAACACCGAGCACTACGCGGTTCGCGAGACGGTGACCGACGCCGAGGGCCGGTTCGTGATGGAGGTGAAGGACATCGAGGAGGGGGCGCCCCGACGGACCCGGAAGCCGGAGTTTCTGGTGTTTCCTGCCCGGCTACGGTGCGTTTCCGCATCGGTATACGTCACCCAAGGGATTCCTGGCGGAGCTCTTCGAAGGAGCTGGGACGACCATCGAGCTCCCGCGTCTGACAAGCCGACGATGAGCGGCTGCGACAATCTCAGTAGCGTCGGACCCGCACAGATTTCTCGAAGACTCCTCACAAGGATCTTCCGCGACTTGATGAAGGCAATCAATGAAGAACGAATCGCGCTCGGGCTTCAACCCGTATCCACCGCCGGAGAAGAATGATGCGTACGCATCGTTCTAGCGATCTGGCTCTGCTCTTGTCTGCCCGTCTGCGCGCGAGGCTACGAGGTTGGCACGCACAAGGACATGACGAGCACCGCCGCGACGCGGTCGAGTGTCGACCAGCTTCTTCAGGAGGATCTCGGACTTCGCGGACGGGCTTGCGGACAACGATTCGAGGGTAAGTCTCTGGCGAACTGGCTCTCCGGACGCGGCGATCGGAAGACGATTTCCCTCGCTTCCTGAACCACTTTCACAATCCGCTCGACATCGAACTGGTCAGAGGCGGGCCTCGGAGGCTCGGTGGGCCAATCCGCCATCCTGTGGGCCCAGAATCCGAGCCAGTCGGCGCCGAGCTGGTCGTGGCAGGACGTGCGCCAGGCATATCTCGACGCGCTGACGAAGGCGGCGAGCTCCGATCGGGACAAGGGGCTTGCGGCGACCTTCGAGGGACTCGGCCGTCAGATGCACCTGGTTCAGGATGCGGCGTCTCCGGCGCATGCTCGGAACGATCCTCACATCCTGTTCAACTACGAGATCGGCGATCGACGACGCTCCGGCTCCGAGAAGCCAGCACCTTCGCGAGCTGGCGCGACGGCGCGCCCGACACACCCGGCGCGCCGGACCCAGGCTGGCAGTCACTCGACGGCAATCCCTTGGCCCCGATCGCCATCGCGCGCCTGGTGGATGCCGACCGCTATACCGGCGCGAACCCCGGCGTGACGACGGGCGCCCTGATCGGCCTCTCCGAGTACACCAACGCCAACTTCTTCAGCGAGGACCGGATCTTCACCGAGAACGATGTCAGCCCGCAGAGCCGCTTTCCCTTTCCGAAGCGCTCCAGCGTGGTCGAGCAGGATGTGGACGTTCAGGTGGGCGGGGCGACCGTCAAGCGCCGGTACCTCGTCAAGACCGCGGACGGGGCCACTGGCTACCGGCTGGCGACGGTGGGGTTCCTGCGCGAGTACCATCGTCGGTTCGGGCTGGACCTTGGGCGGTTCCGGGAGACGCCATCCTTGGATGAGGCCGTCTACCGTGACTACGCCGCGCGACTGGTGCCGAGGGCGGTGACGTATTCGACCGCGCTTCTCGATTATTTCTTCCGGGGGCGGCTGTTCGTCTCCGGCAACGACGTGTCGATGGCCATCCGGAACAGTAGCGACGAGCCGATGAGCGGGACGTTCACCCTCTACTACGACGATGCGGGCGACACGCGGCGGCCCGTCCCCGGCGGGTCATGGACGAGTGCGCTCGCTCCCGGAGCGCGCCTGACCGATCTGCGAGTCATCGCCCCGACTAGCCCGGCCCCCAAGGAGCCGGGCAAGTACATGCTGGTCTTCCGGGGAGTGCTGGGCTCCGAGCCGGACGCGGTGGTGGGCAAGCAGGTCGCCATCGAGTCGGTGCTCTCGGCGCGGCTGCTCAAGCGGAAGGACGGCACGCCGATCCGTGGGGCGGCGATCCAGGCGATCGACCGCACGACCGGCCAGCCGTTCACCGCGGCCACGACCGATCAGGATGGGCGCGCGCAGCTCACGTGGCGCCCTGGCCGGACCGTCCTCTTCATCCCGGCCGTCAACCTGTTTCCGATGTACTGGGCGGGCGGCACGTCCTTCGTCAGCACGACCGAGGGCGCTCACGTGATCCAGGCTGGAGACCTGGACCCGCAAGGCCAGGTCACCATTCCGATCCCGATCGTCGACGCGCAATGGCCGGAGCGAACCGAGGAGTGCAGCGGCCAGCCCCAGTTCGCGCATTCGCCGCAGGGATTCTTCCGGCAGGGGACGCTGCGGCCAGACGGCAACGTCGATCTGGTGACCGTCACGTACGGGGTCAACCTGATCACCTTCATGCGCGACGACGACGGCCGCGAGACAATCCTCTGCGGATCGGATTCGGTGCAGTGCAAGACGCCGGCGGCAGGCTTCGTGGCCGAGGACGTCAACCGGATCGGCCAGGTTGTGGGGCATCTGGTTCGGGACATCCTCTCCGGACACATCCGGCAGATCACGACTCCTGATGGCGCGCCGCTCGGCGACCCGGTGTGCCTCAACAACTACGCCGAGAGCGATGTGGTGCCGGTGACCGTATTCGAGCCGTGAGGACCCCGTTGACTGGGCCCGTGCGCCAGCCTAGGATGCGCATCCGTGCTCAACGTCGGCCCGCGGCCCCTCATCGCCCTGCTCGCGCTCGTGTGGGCTTCCCTTGCGGCCCCGGCCGGCGCCGCACCGCTGCCGGAGCGAGCTCCGCCGAACGGGTTCACGTCGGTCAATGGAGCGAGCGGCGGGCGCACGCTCGCCGGGACGTTCACCGGTAACGCCCGCTCCGCCGCCGCCGTCCTCGGCGGGATGCTCGGCGGTCTCCGCGGCTACTTCGATGGCCCACCGGTCGTTTCGAGTGCGGTCGGCGATCCAGGCGACCGCAGCGTCATGGCGTTCTTCGACGCCCGCCTGCAGAGCACGCCGGTGCGCGGCGCCATCATGGTGCAGCTGGGCGACGGCGGGGGTGGCGCCGTCGCCGTCATCTTCGACCGCCCGGCCGACATCACGCGCTCCTTCAAGCCGATGGCGCGCCAGCTCGCCGGCGGCGCCGGGGCCCGGCGGCGGCCCGCCGCAGCGGCCGGTCGCACTGCAGCAGCAGACCACGCCCGACGGCAAGGCCGCCATCGGCGTGCCGCCCGGCTGGCGCATCAGCGGCTGGGGCAACGGCGCGGTGGACGTGGCAGGGCCGCAGGGCCAGATGGTGGACGTCGGCATCTATCTACCGATCTTCTCGGCGCCGACCTACGGCGGGCCCATCCCGGGCGCGGTCTACCTGCCGTTCATCGCCGACCCCGCCCAGGCCGTGCGCGCGGTGAGCGAGGTGCAGGGGCGCCAGGCCATGGCCAGGGGCGGCCAGGGCTTCACCGACATCCAGGTGGTCGAGGGCGTCGCCACGCCGCCGCCCACCGGGTCCGGGCAGGCCGCCTACATGTTCGTGCGCTCGCGCCTCGGCGGCCGCCCGCATCTCCACTTCGCATTGGTGAATACCGCGCCGATCGACCAGCGCTCGTGGGCCTACTACTACTCCACGGTGGCCGCCCCAGATGGGCGTCTTCCAGCGCGACTTCGCCCTCATGCTGAATGTCTGGCGCTCGTGGTCGCTCAACCAGCAGATGCTGCGCGACCGCATGCAGGACGCGGCCAACAAGATGCGCCAGACGAGCGAGATCCTGCGCAGCGCCGCCCGCGGCCAGAGCGAGGCCTTCGACCGCTCCAACAAGGGCTTCGACTACTACATCCGCGGGGTGGAGGTGCTGGAGAACACGTCCACCGGTACGCGCGGCAACTTCGACCGCGACTACGCCGACGCGGTGGTCAAGGCGGACCCGACCAAATACCGCCTGGTCCCGCCGAGCCAGTACCGGACCACCGACTAGTTATTGGCCGCGGGCCCGGATTCGTAAGGCTACCGGTCCCACCCTTCTATAGTAGAATCCCGGCCGTGGCCGACCCCCAGGGCATCGACGTCCACGCGCACTTCTTCCCCGAGCGCTTCTTCCGCGCCATCGAGCAGGACGGCGCGGCCTCGGGCGGGCAGGTCGACCGCTCCAATCCGCGTCGGCCCCGCCATCGTGATCAAGGGCGGCAGCACCGCGCCGCTCGAGCCGCGCTACTGGGACCTGGCCAAGCGCGTGGCCTCCATGAACAAGCAGGGCGTGGCCGTCCAGGCCCTCTCGCTCACCGCACCGATGGTCTACTGGGCGCAGGGCGACTTCGGCGCCCGGCTCGCGCGCGAGTGGAACGACGGCGCCAGCGCGGCGCACACCGCCCATCCCGACCGCTTCGTGGTCTGCGCCACCCTGCCCATGCAGGACACCGCGCAGGCCCTGGCCGAGCTGGACCGGGCCGCCAAGCTGCCCGGCGTGCGCGCCGTCTACATGGGCACCAACGTCAACGGGCGCAACCTCTCGGACCCCGCGTTCTTCCCGGTGTTCGAGCGCTGCCAGGCCCTCGGGCCTGCCGATCGGCCTGCACCCGTTCAACGTCAACGGGGCGGAGCGGCTCAAGGCCTACTACCTGACCAACCTGCTGGGCAACCCGTACGACACCGGCATCGCGGCGGCGCACCTCATCTTCGGGGGCGTGCTGGACCGGCTGCCGAAGCTGCAGGTGATCCTGCCGCACGCGGGCGGGACCTTCCCGCTGGTGTGGGGGCGCCTGCAGCGCGGGCAGAAGGTGCGGCCGGAGGCCAACAAGGCGGCCAAGAAGCCGGTGAAGGCCTACCTGCGCCGCTTCACCTACGACACGATCAGCCACGATGCGGGGGCGCTGCGCTACCTCATCAATACCGTGGGCGCGGACCGCGTGATGCTCGGCACCGACTTCTGCTTCGACATGGGCTACGAGAAGCCCATCGACGTCATCCGCGACAACGCGGTCAAGCTCTCGCGGGCCGACCAGGCCAAGGTCGTGCGCGAGAACGCCGCCCGGCTGCTGCGCCTCCGCTAGGTACCGGGCTCGGGGCGTGAGCACCGAGTTCTGGATCGCGCAGTCGTTCAACGGCATCTCCTACGGCGCGCTCCTCTTCCTGCTGGCGAGCGGCCTCTCGCTCATCTTCGGCGTCATGCGCGTCGTCAACCTGGCGCACGGCTCCTACTTCATGCTGGGCGGCTACGTGGGCCTCACCGTCGCGCTGCGCACGAAGTCGTTCACGCTGGCGTGCCTGGCCGCCGCGGTGGCCATCGGGCTGGTGGGCATGGGCATGGAGCGCTTCTTCCTCCGTCGCCTGCAGGGCCAGGTGCTGGGCCAGGTGCTCATGACCATCGGCTTCGCGCTGATCTTCCAGGACCTGGCGCTGCTCATCTGGGGCGGCGATCCCGTACACGGTGCCGATCCCGGCGCTCCTGACCGGCACCACCCGCCTGGGCGGCGCGGTGTTCCCGATCTACCGCATCTTCATCGTGGGCGTGGCCATCGTGGTGGGCCTGGCCCTCTGGCTGGTGCTCGACCGCACGCGCGTGGGCGCGATGATCCGCGCCGCGGTGGACGACGCGGAGATGGCCCAGGGCGTCGGCATCAACGTGCCGCGCGTGTCGCTGGCCGTCTTCGCGCTCGGCGCCGCGCTGGCCGCGCTGGGCGGGGTGATCGGCGGCGGCTTCCTCGGCGTGTACCCGGGGGCGGACTTCGAGGTCCTGCCCTACGCGTTCGTGGTGGTCATCGTGGGCGGGCTCGGCAGCCTGCCCGGCGCCGTCGCGGGCAGCCTGCTGGTGGGCCTGCTCGACAACTTCGGCAAGGCGCTCTTCCCCGAGCTGTCCTACTTCACGCTCTTCGCGCCCATGGCGCTGATCCTCGCCATCCGACCGACGGGCCTCTTCGGCCGCGGATGATCGCGCGCCGCGCGCTGCTGGCCGCCCTGGTCGTGGTGGCCCTGGCCGTGGTGGCGCCGCTGCTGCCGGCCTACCCGCTGACGCTGCTCACCCAGGCGCTCATCGTGGGCATCCTGGCCATGAGCCTCGACGTGATGCTGGGCTACACCGGCCTCTCGTCGCTCGGCCACGCGGCCTACTTCGGCGTCGGCGCCTACGCGGTCGCGATCATGGCCACCGAGAAGCAGGCCGGCCTCGTGGCCTGCCTGGTGGTGGGCGTGCTGCTGGCCGCGGGCACCGCCGCCGTCTTCGGCCTGCTCGCCATCCGCGCCACCGGCACCTACTTCCTCATGATCACGCTGGCGCTCGGCATGGTGATCTGGGGGCTCGCGTTCCGCTGGGTCTCGCTCACCAAGGGCGACAACGGCATCGCCGGCGTGCCGCGGCCGTCGCTCGGGGCGCTCGATCTGAGCGGGCCGGTGCCCTTCTTCTACTTCTGCCTCGTCTCGGCCACGGTGGCGTGGGCGCTGATGGGGCTGCTGGTGGTCTCGCCCTTCGGCCTCGGCCTGCGCGGCATCCGCGGCAGCGAGACGCGCATGCAGGCGCTGGGCTACAACGTGTGGCTGCACAAGTACGCGGCCTTCGTCATCTCGGGCGTGTTCGCGGGCTTCGGCGGCACGCTCTGGGCCTACTACAACGGCTTCGTCAGCCCCAACGACGTGCAGCTCGTCACCTCGGTGGAGACCCTGCTGATGGTCGCGCTCGGCGGCCCCGGCACGCTGATCGGCCCCGCGCTGGGCGCCGGCATCATCGTGTTCCTGAAGAACTTCGTCAGCGTCTACACCAAGCGCTGGCTGCTCATCCTGGGCGGCGTCTACATCGGCGTGATCCTCTTCGCGCCCAGCGGCATCGTCGGCGCCCTCCGAGGCCGCCGCCGATGACCCCCAATCCCCCCCTCTCCCCCCAGGGGAGAGGGCAGGGTGAGGGGGCCAGAGCTGAGGGGCCCCCCGCCCTCCGCCTCGACAACGTCTGCCGCTCCTTCGGCGGCCTCCAGGCCGTGGACGGCGTCACCCTCGAGGTGCGCCCCGGCGAGCGCCGCGCCCTCATCGGCCCCAACGGCGCCGGCAAGACCACGCTCTTCAACCTGATCTCGGGCGCCATGCCGCCGAGCGCCGGCCGCATCTCCCTCTTCGGCCAGGACGTCACCGGCGCCCCCGCCCACCGCCGCGCCGCGCTCGGCCTCGCCCGCACGTTCCAGATCACCAACCTCTTCCCCGATCTGAGCGTGCTGGAGAACTGCCTGCTCGCGGTGCAGGCCCACACCCCGACGCGCTTCGCGATGCTCCGCCCGGTGCACCGCTACCCCGCGCTGCTCGACCGCGCGCGGGCCACCCTCGCCTCGCTCGAGCTCGGCGCCCTGGCCGACGCGGTGGTGAAGAACCTCTCGCACGGCGAGCAGCGCCAGCTCGAGATCGCCCTGGCCCTGGCCGGCCGGCCGAAGGTGCTGCTGCTGGACGAGCCCACCGCCGGGCTCTCGCCCGCGGAGTCGCGCCTCATGGCCGGGCTGCTGCGCCGGCTCGATCCCGCGATCACGGTGCTGATGATCGAGCACGACATGGATATCGCGCTCGAGCTGTCCGAGATGGTCGCGGTGCTCCACTACGGGCGCGTCATCGCCGACGGCCCGCGCGAGCGGGTGAAGGCGGATCCCCAGGTGAAGGAGATCTACCTTGGCGCTTGAGGTGGAGGCCATCCACACCTACTACGGCGAGAGCCACGTGCTCCACGGCATCTCGCTGCGGGTGGACCCGGGCGAGGTGCTGGCCATCCTCGGGCGCAACGGCATGGGCAAGACCACGCTGGTGCGCTCCATCGTGGGCTTCACCCCGCCGCGCGCCGGCCACATCCGCTACAAGGGCGCCGAGATCACCCGGCTGCCGTCGTTCCGCATGGTGGAGCTGGGCATGGCCCTGGTGCCGCAGGGCCGCCGGGTGTTCCCGTCGCTGAGCGTGCGCGAGAACCTCGAGGTCGCCCGCCACGGCACCGGGCGATGGAGCCTGGAGCAGGTGTATGCTCTGTTTCCGCGCCTGCGCGAGCGGGCCGCCAACCGGGCGAACAAGCTCTCGGGGGGCGAGCAGCAGATGCTGGCGATCGGGCGGGCGCTGATGTCGAACCCCGAGCTGCTGCTGCTGGACGAGCCGACCGAGGGGCTGGCGCCGCTGCTGGTGCGCGAGGTGGGCCGGGTCCTCGCGGAGCTGAAGCGGAGCGGGCTGTCGATCCTGCTGGTGGAGCAGAACCTGGCCCTCGCGCTCTCGGTGGCCGATCGGGTGCACGTGCTGAGTCGCGGGCAGATCGTCCACAGCGGCACGCCGGACGACCTCATGACCAACGAAGATGTGAAGACACGCTACCTGGGAGTCGCGTGATGCGCTTCGGCACCTACTTCTTCCTGCAGGCCACCCCCGGCCGGCGCCACGCCGACATCATCCAGAGCGAGCTGGACCAGATGGTGCTCTCGGAGGAGCTGGGCTTCGACGAGGTGTGGCTCACCGAGCACCACTTCATCGACTACGGCCTCTCGGTGGACCCGGCCACCCTGGCCTCCGCGGTGGCCTCGCGGACGTCGCGCCTGCGCATCGGGCTGGCCGCCGCGATCCTGCCCTTCCACGACCCGATCCGCATCGCCGAGCAGCTGGCCCTGGTCGACATCATCTCGGGCGGCCGCCTCGACGTGGGCGTGGGGCGCGGCAACCGGCCGTCGGAGTTCATCGGCTACCGGGTGCCGCAGGTGGAGAGCCGCGAGCGCTTCGACGAGGCGGTGCAGATCATCCAGCGCGCGTGGACCGCGGAGCGGTTCTCGTACGACGGCCGCTACTTCCAGATCCCCGAGGTGCGGGTGATCCCGAAGCCGCTGCAGCGCCCGCACCCGCCGCTCTACCAGGTGTGCGTGTCGCCCGACTCCATCGAGGGCACCGCGCTGCGCGGCTGGCCCATGCTCAACTCGCTGCTCTTCGGCGGCGTGGAGCAGCTCGTGGCCAGCCGCGACCGCTACGTGGCCACGCTCCAGAAGGCCGGGCGCAGCGCGGACGACATCGCCGCCCTGCTCGCGCTCTGGGGCGTCTCGCGGCAGATCTACGTGGCGCCCACCGACGCGCAGGCGCTGGAAGAGGCCCGCGACGCGGAGATGTGGTACCAGGAGTCCTTCCGCAAGTTCCTCATCCCCGAGCGCATCGAGGCGAGCCACCCCACGCTGCAGCCCGGCTTCCGCGCCATGGCCGAGCGCCTCTCGAAGATCACGTGGGAGGGGCTCGTGGCCGAGACGCTCGCCTTCGGCTCGCCCGACACGGTGGCGCGCCACATCGAGCAGATGCGCCAGATGGGCGTGGGCCAGCTCATGTGCTGGATGAACTTCGGCGGACTCCCCGAGGACAAGGTCCGCCGCTCCATGGACCTCTTCGCCCGCGAAGTCCTCCCGCGCTTCAAGTAAGACGAGCTCTTCCTCCACTCAACCCTCTCCCCTCAGGGGAGAGGGCAGGGTGAGGGGTGGGGTCCGAGGCCGAGCAGCCCCTCAAGTCCCCGCCAGCCGCTCCACCACCGGCGCAAAGACTTCGAGATCCCGATCGAACACGGTGAGATACGAGATCCCGTACGCCTCCCGCCGCATCCGCAGCGTCTCGCAGATCCCGTCCACGCTGCCGATCAGCACGTAAGGGCTCTCCAGCAAGACCTCCCGCCCGGCCCCGAATCTCGCCGCCACCTGCTCCGCGGCGACGGATCGCTGATCGCTCACGATCACCGCCTGGATCAGCGTGTGCAGCTCGAGCGCCTCGAATCGATCCCCCGCCGCGTCGCGCACCCACCCGACCTTCTCCCGCAGCGCCGCCTCGCCGAAGTCCCCGCGATCCAGCCCGCCGCCGTCCCGCCGCGCGCGCGGCACGAGCCCGACGATCGAGGCCTCGCGCGCCGCCAGCGCGAGGGTGCGCGGCCCGCCCCCGCCGATCACGATGGGCGGATGCGGGCGCTGGACCGGGCTCGGCCGCCCCTGCAGCCCCGTGATCGTGTAGTGCCGGCCCGCGAACGTCACCGGCGCGTCACCCAGCAGCCCCTTGACGATGGCGACGGCCTCGGTGAGCCGCTCGATCCGGGTGCCGGGCGCGTCGAAGGAGATGCCGGCCTGGTCGTACTCCTCCCGCAGCCAGCCGCCTCCCATCCCGAGCTCGAAGCGCCCGCCCGAGAGCACGTCGATGGTGGCGGCCTCCTTGGCGAGCACCACCGGATGGCGGAAGTCGTTGGAGAACACGAGCGAGCCCACGCGGAGCCGCGTGGTCGCCATCGCGGCCGCGGTGAGCGCGGGGACCGGGGCGAGCTGATCGCGGAAGTGGTCGGGGACGTGGACGATCGAGTAGCCGAGCTGCTCGATGCGCCGGACGCGCTCGACCCAGGCCGGGCCCGACCGGACGGTCGGGGCGGTGACGCCGAAGCGGAACGGGCGGAGCGCCACCGTCAGACCACCTTGTAGACGTTCACTTCCTCGGCGCGGCCCTTCACGCGCACCGCGGGCAGCTCCTCGACCGTCACGCCGCTATCGATGCTCTTGCGGGTGGCCTCGCTGATCAGGATGTCGACCTTGAAGTCCTTGGTGAGCCCCTGGATGCGCGAGGCGAGGTTCACCGGGTCGCCCACCAGGGCGTAGGAGAGCCGCTCCGCGCCGCCGATGTTGCCGGCCAGCACGGTGCCGGTGTGGATGCCGATGCCGTGGCGCAGCGCGGGCTTGCCGGCGGCCTCGCGGCGGGCGTTCCAGGCGCGCAGGCGCGTCCGCATGTCGAGCGCGGCCCGCACCGCCATCGCGGCGTGATCGCGCGAGGCGATCGGCGCGCCGAACACCGCCTCGATCTCGTCGCCGATGAACTGGAGCACCAGGCCGTGCTGGGCGCGGATGGCCTCGGCCATCTCGGTGAAGTACTCGTTGAGGTCGCGGACCACGTCGCGGGGAGCGGTGGCCTCGACCCACGGGGTGAAGTCGCGGATGTCCGCGAAGAGGACGGTGACCTCCTTGAGCTCGCCCTCGCCGCTGATGCGGCCGGCGAGGATCTCGTCGCGGATCTCGGGGGTGACGTACTTGCCGAAGGTCTCCTTGACCAGCTCGCGCTCGCGCAGGCCGTGGAGCATGCGGTTGAAGCCCTCGGCCACCGCGCCGATCTCGTCGGTGCTGACCACCGGGGCGTGGCCGTCGAGGCGGCCCCGCTCCACCTCGGCCATCGCGGCCTCGACGTCCTTCAATGGCCCGGCCACGCTGTTGGCCGCGAAGATGGAGAGGCCCACCGCCGCGACAATACCCGCCGCGAGGATGAAGAGGATGATCAGGCGCAGCCCGTCCACGGCCTCGGCGGCCGCCGCGGGATCGGCGCCCACCAGGGCCAGGGCCCGCGTGTACGCCAGCATCGCGAGCACGCTCAGGGGGACGAGGCTCACCATGAAGAAGATGGCGAGCAGTCGGGCGCGGACCGAGAACCGCGGGGCATTCCGGACGGTGCTCAGGTCGCCGTCCGGGAAGAAGCCGGGGAGCCGGCGCCGCCAGTAGTGCTCGACCGAGAAGAAGATGAACGTGCAGGTCACGCCGCCCGCGATCACCGTGTTGCCGAAGAACGCGCGGGCGATGCGGTGCGGCGCCAGGGTGCCGGCGAGGAGCGGCCAGACGACGCCCCAGAGCACGCTGGCCAGCAGCCAGCCCACGACCGAGACGCCCGCCAGCATATAGGGGAAGAGCAGCGCGCGCCGCCGGACCATCGCGACGGTCGCATCGGGAACGCCGTCGGGCCCGCTCCAGCTGGTCAGGGGAGCGGCCCAGCGCCGGCTGAACCGGTACCCGATGAAGATGAGCATGGCGAACGCGACGACGGAGAAGCCGATCTCGAGCCCCCCAACCCCCGGCAGCTCCGACGCGCTGGAGTCGACGAACCGGAAATAGAAGAACGACACGACGGCGCCGAGCAGGTTGCCGATGCCCAGGATGCGGAGGGTGACCCACGACGTCCCATCCGGGGAAGGGCGCATGACGAGAGGGTCTCACACCACCTTGTACACGTTGACTTCCTCGGCGCGGCCCTTGACGCGGACCGCGGGGAGCTCCTCGACCGGCACCGCGGGGTCGATGCTCTTGCGGGTGGCCTCGCTGATCAGGATGTCGACCTCGAACTCCTTGGTGAGGCCCTGGATGCGGGAAGCGAGGTTCACCGGATCGCCGACCAGGGCGTACGAGAGGCGCTCGGCGCCGCCGATGTTGCCGGCCAGCACGGTGCCGGTGTGGATGCCGATGCCGTGACGCAGGGCGGGCTTGCCGGCGGCCTCGCGGCCGGCGTTCCAGGTGCGGAGGCGGGCGCGCATGTCGAGCGCGGCGCGCACCGCCATGGCGGCGTGGTCGCGGGCGGCGATGGGGGCGCCGAAGACCGCCTCGATCTCGTCGCCGATGAACTGCAGCACGAGGCCGCGCTGGGCGCGGATGGCCTCGGCCATCTCGGTGAAGTACTCGTTGAGGTCGCGGACGACGTCGCGGGGGGCGGTGGCCTCGACCCAGGGGGTGAAGTCGCGGATGTCGGCGAAGAGGACGGTGACCTCCTTCAGCTCGCCGTCGCCGCTGATGCGGCCGGCGAGGATCTCGTCGCGGATCTCGGGGGTGACGTACTTGCCGAAGGTCTCCTTGACCAGCTCGCGCTCGCGCAGGCCGTGGAGCATGCGATTGAAGCCCTCGGCCACCGCCCCGATCTCGTCGGTGCTGACCACGGGGCAGTGGCCATCGAGGTGGCCCCGCTCGACCCGGGCCATGGCGGCCTCGACGTCCTTCAGCGGTTTGGCGACACTGTTGGCCGCGAAGAGGGCCAGGCCGACCGCGACGACGACGCCGACGCCCACGAAGAACAGCACCGTCGAGCGCAGGCCGGACACGATCCCCCGCGCGGTGGCCGGGTCGGCGTCGAGCAGGTCGAGCCCGCGCGCGTACGCCACGATGCCGAGCACCGCGAGCGGGACCACCGCGGTGAGCAGGAAGATGGCGAGCAGCCGGACGCGCACCGCCAGGCGGGGCACGCGCGGCACCGCGCTCAGGTCGCCTTCCGGGAAGAGGAGTAGCAGCCGCGTCCGCCAGATGCGCTCGCTGACGAAGAAGACGAAGGCGGTGGTCACGGTGCCCGCGAGCACGGTGATCCCGAAGACGATCCGCACTCTGTCGGACAGCGAGACGTCTCTTCCCATCATGTACGGCATGCCGAAGCCCCAGATCAGGCCGGCCACCACCCAGCCCGCGAAGGTGACCCCGGCCAGGACGTAGGGGAAGAGCAGCGCGCGCCGGCGGACGAGCGCGGCTTCTCGCTCGGACAGCGGGTGCCCCTGGGTGGCCCGGTTGATCGGGGCCACCCAGCGATGGTTGAGCCAGTTGCCCACGACGAGCAGCGCCGCGAAGACGAGGAGCGGATGGACGAGGTCGTGCAGGCTGACCCGGGGCAGGGTCGCGGCGTGCTGGTCCACCAGGCGGAAGTACAGGAACGCGACGGCCGCGCCCAGGAAATTTCCTGCCGCGTTGACCAGGAAGGTGACCCGGGCGGTACCGCGCGGCTCGGCCATGCCGCGATTGTAAACCGCCGCCGTAGTCTCCGGTCGAGGCGCGGCCGCCGCTTCCGCGAAGTGGCCGCCGGGATTGGCTATTGACCGCCCGACGGACCCCCGGGTAGGCTTGGGGCCCGCTTTCATGCCACATCGGGTCACCCAGGGAGGAGCGTCGATGTCGACGAGCGCAAAAGCCGTGAGCGCGTGGTCCGTCGCGCTGCTGCTGGCTGTCCTCCTCGCGGGCGCGCCCGGGGCCGCCGCGGCCGAGGAGCAGCGCAACATGCGCCTGGTCGGCATGGACGACCTCCAGGCCCGCTCGGCCTACCAGCCGGTCGTCCACCACCAGGGCGCGCGCTGGATCGCCTACGTCGGTCACCACGGCGGCAAGCGGATGAACCCGCTCACCGGCCAGGAGGAGCTGAACGGCACGTCCATCCTGGACGTCACGGACCCGAAGCACCCGCGCTACCTGCATCACATCCCCGGCGCGGAGGGCGAGGCGGAAGCGGGCGGGGCGGCCATGGTGCGGGTCTGCGACGGCAAGACGCTGCCGCGCGCGCAGAAGGAGAAGACCTACCTGCTGCGCACGCTCGGCAACCTCGCCCACGAGGTGTGGGACGTGACCGATCCCGCGAAGCCGGCCCGGCTCGTCACGGTGCTCGACGGCCTCAAGAGCACGCACAAGAACTGGTGGGAGTGCGACACCGGCATCGCCTACCTGGTCTCGGACGGCGCGCCGTCCGGCTGGCGCACCAACCGCATGACCAAGATCTACGACCTGGGCGATCCGGCGCAGCCGCGCTTCATCCGCGATTTCGGCCTGCCCGGGCAGGAGCCCGGATCGACCGGGGTGGCGCCCGAGGGCGTGCACGGGCCCATCGCGCTGCGGAACCGCGTCTACTTCGCGTACGGCACCGGGGCCAAGGGCGTGCTGCAGATCGTCGACCGGGAGAAGCTGCTCGCGGGCAATCCGCAGGCCGCCGATCGGTTCGCGCCGACCGCCGAGAACCTGCTCTATCCCCAGATCGGCCGGCTCGACATGTCGCCGGCCTGGGGCGGGCACACCAGCTTCCCGATCCTGGGGATCTCGGTGCCGCACTGGTCGCCGGGCGTGCCGGGCCGCACGCGCGACTTCGTGCTGCTGGTCTCCGAGTCGCTCCGCAACGAGTGCCAGGAGATCCGCCAGCTCTCGTTCATGGTGGACGTGACCACCGAGCGCACGCCGTACTCGGTGGCCACCTTCGAGGTGCCGGATCCCACCGGCGACTTCTGCCGCCGCGGCGGGCGCTTCGGCCCCCACTCGAGCAACGAGTCGTTCAGCCCGATCTACTACGGACGCCTCGCGTTCATCGCGTACTTCAACGCGGGGGTGCGGGCGGTGGACGTGCGCGACCCGTTCCACCCGACCGAGGCCGGCTTCTATGTTCCGTCGGTCACGGCCAAGACCGACAAGCGCTGCGTCGAGGTCGCGGGCGGCCCGCCCCGCTGCAAGACCGCGATCCAGACCAACAACGTGGACGTGGACGACCGCGGCTTCATCTACCTGGCGGACCGGGCCGACACCGGGCTCCACATCGTGGAGCTGACCGGGCCCGCCCGCGCCATCGCCAACTTCACGAAATGACCCGCGCATGAGCCGCTTCATCGACCTGTCCGTGACGGTGGACGAGAACACGTTCAGCCCGCCCTCCACCAACATGAAGCTCGAGGTGACGCCGCATCGCCGCGGGCCCGGCTTCTGGCAGGTGTCGAGCGTGAACCAGAGCCTGCACACCGGCGCCCACATCGACTCTCCGCTGCACGTCTTCAAGAACGGCATCACCACCGCCGAGATCACGCTGGACCAGGTCATGGGCGAGGCGCTGGTGGTGGATCTCTCCTTCGTGGGGGCCAACCACGAGATCACCATCGACGACCTCAAGAAGGGCGGGGCGGGCGACGTCAAGCGCGGCGACATCGTGCTGCTCAAGACCGGCTGGACCGACCAGATGTACGGCCGCTGGCCCGACTACTTCACCCGGTCGCCCTACCTGCCGCCCGGCGCCGCCCAGTGGCTGGTGGAGCGCGGGCCCAAGAACATCGGCTTCGACTTCTTCGAGGAGTACTGCGCGCGGCTGCCCGACTTCACCTCGGAGGACTTCGCGATGCACCGGGTGATCCTGGGCGCGGGCGTGGTCATCATGGAAGGGCTCACCAACCTGGCCGCGCTGCCGCGCCGGCGCGTGGAGTTCGCGGCCCCCTTCTACAAGATCGCCGGCACCGAGGGAGCCCCCGCGCGATTCTTCGCGACGGTATGACCGCCCCCGACGGGGTGCTGCTGCGGACCGAGCGGCTCACCCGATCCTTCGGCAGCCTGACCGCGGTGAACGCGGTGAGCCTCACGGTGCGCAAGGGCGAGCTGCGCTCGATCATCGGGCCCAACGGGGCGGGCAAGACCACCTTCTTTCGCCTGGTCTCGGGCGAGATGGAGCCGTCCTCCGGGCGCGTGCTGTTCCAGGAGACCGACATCACCGGGCTGCCCCAGCACCGGGTGTGCCGGCTCGGCATCGCCAAGTCCTACCAGATCACCAACATCTTCCCGCACCTCTCGGTGCTCGAGAACGTGCGGGTCGCGGTGCAGGGGTACGCGCGCTCGTTCAACTTCTGGTCGCGCGCCGACCAGATCGCGGGCTGCCGCGAGCGCGCGGTCGAGATCCTCGCCACGGTTTCCCTCGCGCGCCAGGCCGAGCGCCTCGCCGCGCATCTCTCGCACGGCGAGAAGCGGCATCTGGAGATCGGCATCGCGCTGGCCTCGGACCCCGCGCTGCTCCTGCTGGACGAGCCCACCGCGGGCATGAGCCCCGAGGAGACCGACGAGACGATGGTGCTGATCCGCGAGCTGGCCCGCGGGCGCACCGTGGTGCTGGTCGAGCACAAGATGAAGCTGGTGATGGGCATCTCGGACCGGGTCACCGTGCTGCACCAGGGCGCGGTGCTGGCCGACGGCACGCCGGAGGAGATCCGCGCGAACCGGCTCGTGCAGGAGACGTATCTCGGGGCGTCGCGGTGAGCCTGCTTTCGCTGGAAGACGTGCACACCTACTACGGCGAGGCCCACATCCTCCAGGGCGTCTCGCTGTCGGTGGGCGACGGCGAGGTCGTCACCATGATCGGGCGCAACGGGGCGGGGAAGACCACGACCCTGCTCTCGATCATGGGCATCGCGCGGGCGCGGCGCGGGGCGGTGCGCATGGGCGGCCAGGACATCACCCACCTCGAGACCCACGAGATCGTGCGCCGGGGCATCGGCTGGGTGCCGGAGGAGCGGCGGGTCCTGCCGAACCTGACCGTGCTGGAGAACCTGCGCCTCGGCACCATGGCCGCGCCGGGGGCCGACGCGGAGCGCCGGCTCGAGGAGGCGCTCGAGTACTTCCCGCGCCTGCGCGAGCGCATCGCCCAGAAGGGCCGCTTCCTCTCCGGCGGCGAGCAGCAGATGCTGGCCATCGCCCGCGGCCTCGTCTCCCATCCGCGGATCATGCTGGTGGACGAGCCGACCGAGGGGCTCGCCCCGCTGCTGGTGCGGAGCCTCACCGAGATCCTGCGCGAGATCAACCGGCGCGGCACCACCATCCTCCTGGTCGAGCAGACCCTCGAGGTCGCGATGGCCCTCTCGCACCGCCTCTACGTGATGGACCAGGGCCGCATCCAGTTCGAGGGCACCCCCGACGCCCTGCGCCGGGACCCCACCATCCAGCAACGCTTCCTCCAGCTCTAACTCTCTCCCTCTCCCCTCTGGGGAGAGGGCAGGGTGAGGGGCGCGATGGTGAGGGCCCCGAGGGTGAAGGGCGGGTATCTTCCACCCGATTCCGCGTCCCCCCCGTATACCGATCCGTGAACACCGCATCCGGCTTCCCCCGCCTGGCCTGGTCGAACCTGGCCGCGCAATCCGCCGAGCAGATCGGGCTCGCCGCGACGCCGCTGGTGGCGGTGCTCGCGCTCGGCGCCGGCGCGGGCGAGACCGGCTTCCTCCAGACCGCGCAGACGCTGCCGTTCCTGATCCTGGCCATCCCGGCGGGGCTGCTCGCCGATCGCATGCCCCGCCGTCGCCTCATGGCGGTGGCCGAGGCGGTGCGGGCGGGCTCGCTGATCGTGACGCTGGTGCTCGCCCAGACCGGGCTGCTGACGCTCTGGTGGCTGGCGCTGCTGGGCTTCGCGGGCGCGTGCGGGACGGTGGCCTACAGCGTCACCGCGCCGTCGCTCGTGCCGTCGCTGGTGCCGCCCGAAGGACTGGCCGCGGCCAACGCCCGGCTCGAGCTCGCGCGCACCGCCGCCTTCGTGGGCGGGCCCGCGGTGGCCGGCGCGCTGGTGGGCTGGACCGGCGCCTCGGCCGCCTTCGGCCTCGCCGCCGCGCTCTCGACCGGCGGCGTCATCCTGCTGGGCGGCCTGCGCGAGCCGGCGCGCGCGGTGGTGGCCTCCGGCCATCCGCTCGCCGATCTGCGCGAGGGCGCCGGATTCATGCTGCATCACGCGCTGCTCCTGCCGATCCTGATCACCCAGTTCGTGTTCAACACCGCGTTCTTCGTGCTGCAGGCGGTGTACGTGCCCTACGCGGTCCATCATCTGGGCCTCTCCGCGACCCAGGTGGGCGCCACGCTGGCGACCTACGGGGTGGGCATGGTGCTGGGCGCGCTCCTGGCCGGCCGCGTGATCGGCGCGCTGCCGTTCGGGGTGGTCATCGTGATCGGGCCCGTCGCGGGGCTGGCCGCCGCGCTCCTGATGGTGCTGACCATCTGGACGCCGTCCTTCGCGCTCGCGGCGGCGAGCTTCTTCGTGATGGGCGTGGGGCCGATCCTGTGGGTGATCAGCACCACCACGCTGCGGCAGACGGTGACGCCGTCGCACCTGCTGGGCCGGGTGTCGGCCATCAACATCGCGGCCTACGGCTCGCGGCCGCTCGGCGCCGCGATCGGCGGCTTCGTGGGCGGTCTCTACGGCGCCGAGACCGCCATCGTGGTGGCCGCCGCCGGCTTCCTGGTGCAGGCGCTGGTGATCCTCGCCTCGCCGGTCCTGCGTCTGGCCCGCCAGCCGCGCCTGGCCGACTGACGCGCCGGGGCGCGCCCTACGTCGCGGTGCGGGCGCTCTCCTGCAGGAAGAACACGTCCGCCTTCCCGCGCACCCCCGCCGCCTTCATCGCCTTCCGCAGGGCCGCCGACTTGGTGAACTTCTTGGCCTGACGGAGATCGCTCCAGCGGAACAGGATGAACACGTCCTTCGGCCGGGCCGCGCTCCGGAAGAGGCGGCCGCCCTTCGACCCGCCCGAGCGTCTCACCTTGCCGTGCGCGTCGAAGGCTCGCCTCCACTTCGAGTAGTCGGCGACCTTGTGGCGGATCAGGACGTAGGGCATGGCGCCTCCCGCGGTAAGAGGAGTGGAAACCGACGAGACACCGCGAGTCTGGGTGCATCGTGCCCGGTTGTCAACGTCATTCGGGCGTCAGTCGTCGTCTTCCTCCTCGGCTTCGCCCTCCAGCGGCAGCGCCTCGAGGATGCTGCCGATGGTCAGCTTGGCGAGGACGAGACACAGCCGCCCGTCGTCCTGCCCCGCGAGCGTGCTCTCGACGGTCCGGACCGTGCTGTGGAGGCCGTCCACCTCCTCGGAGCGAAGATCGAAGTGTGGCTCGTGCTCGACCTCGAACCTCATGCGCGTGCCGCGATCGGATTCGATGGTGATGATCATCGTCTCCATTGAGGTGCCCCCTTTCTCGCAATGCTCGAAGTGCGTCGACCCGTGGTGCCCATCCACCTTACGCCCGACCTCTTGGATGTCAATGACCCGGCGGATTCCACCCTCCGCGCTGCGCTCGCGCGTATACCGGTCACGATGACGGCGGGACAGTGGGGGCTGCTGATCCTGCTCGCGGTGCTGTGGGGCGGGTCCTTCTTCTTCCAGAAGGTGGCGCTGGCGGCCCTGCCGCCGTTCACCGTGCTGCTCGCGCGCGTGGGACTGGCCGCCGCGGCGCTCTGGATCGCCGCGCGCGCGGTCGGCTACCGGCTCCCGCGCTCGCGGCGGGACTGGGTACCCCTCGTCGTCATGGCCGCCCTCAACAATGTGGTCCCGTTCAGCCTCATCCTCTGGGGCCAGACGCGAATCGCGAGCGGGCTCGCCGCGATCCTCAATGCCTGCGCACCGCTCTTCACCGCGGTCCTCGCCCACTTCCTCACGCGTGACGAGCGGCTGACGTCGCGGCGGGCCGCCGGCGTACTCCTCGGCCTCTCCGGTGTAGTGCTCATGATCGGCCCGGACTCCCTGGGCGGGATGGGACGCGACGTCCTCGCCCAGCTCGCCGTCCTGGCCGCCGGCATCTCCTACGCCTGCGCGGGGATCTTCGGCCGGCGCTTCGCGGGCACCCCGCCGCTCGTGACCGCCACCGGACAGGTCACCGCGTCGACGCTACTCATCCTGCCCGTCGCGCTGCTCGTGGATCGGCCGTGGACGCTCGCCCCGCCGGGCGCGCGCGTCCTGGCGGCGCTGCTGGGCCTGGCCATCATCAGCACCGCGCTCGGTTACGTGGTCTACTTCCGCATCCTCGCCACCGCGGGCGCGACCAATCTCCTCCTCGTGACTCTCGTGATGCCGGTGATCGCGCTCGTGCTGGGCACGCTCGTGCTCGGCGAGCGCCTCGCGCCGCGGCACTTCGCGGGCATGGGGCTCATCGCCGGGGGCCTCGCGGTCATCGACGGCCGCCTCCGTCGCGAGCTGCTCGCGAGGAACGCCGAACGCAGGCCGGATAGCCGCACCGGAGCTTGACGCCGCGACTACAATTCGGTCAGGAGGAGCAGAGATGCCGATCTATCTGGACCACACGATCGTCCCGGCCATCGACAAGGAGGCTTCGGCGCGGTTCTTCGCCAAGATCTTCGGCCTGGAGTACAAGGGGCCGTGGGGCCACTTCGCGCCGGTGAAGGTGAACGAAACGCTGTCGCTGGACTTCGACAACCGCGAGGTCGTCGAGCACCATCACTACGCCTTCATCGTCTCGGACGAGGAGTTCGACACGATCCTGGACCGCGTCAAGGGCGAAGGGCTGGCCTACGGTAGCGGGCCGATGCAGGACGATATGCAGATCAACCACCTGTACGCCGGCCGCGGCTTCTACTTCAACGACCCCAACGGTCACCGCTTAGAAGTCATCACCCACAAGTACATCTGAGGAACGAGGAACTACGCCTCGTTCCTACCTGCTCACCCATCGCTGCTTCGAGGCGATGCGCGCCTTCCGGTAGCTTGACGGTCTCGCCGCGGCGGCTCCTGCCGCTCAGGCCACCGCCGTCCGCTCCACCGGAGGCCGGAACTCCGGCATCACCTTCTCCGCGAAGAGCCGCAGGCTCTGCATCGCCTTCTCGTGGCCGTAGTACGGCGGGTAGTGGAGCAGCAGGGACGTGAGCCCGGTCTTGTGGCGCAGCTCGCGGAGCTTGGCGATCACGGTGGCGGGCGAGCCGTGCAGCAGCGTGGTCGCGGCCAGATCGTCGTAGCTCAGGCTCTCCCCGCGGCTCTTCTCCGAGACGTTGCCCAGGTAGCCCGCGGTGCCCGCCCCCATGAAGTGGCTGATGTGCCGCACGATGCCCTGCTCGGTGTCGCGCTTGGCCGCCGCGTCGGTGTCGGCCACGTAGACCCAGCGCGCGATGTCCACCTTGCCGGCGGCCGGATTCTGGTCGAGCGGGGCGGGCGCCTCCTTCAGGTGGCCCCGGTAGAGCGCGATCTGCCGGGCGAGGGTGTCGGCCGAGGGCAGGGTCGAGAGCATGAGCCCGAAGCCGTGCCGCGCCGCGTAAGTGAGCGAGCGATCGGTGGCCCCGGCCATGAAGAGCGGCGGGTGGGGCTGCTGCTCGCTGACCGGGAAGATCTCGTACTCGCCCTCGATGACCGACTTGAAGTGCGGCCCCTGGTGTCGCACGCGGCGCTTGTGCAGGAGCTCCAGGATCAGGTCGATGGCCTCCTCCTGGACGTCGCGGCGATGCTCGAAGTCCCGCCCGAAGCCCTCGAACTCGTAGGGCCGGTAGCCCGAGCCCAGCCCCAGCACCACGCGACCGCCCGAGAGGATGTCCACGAAGGCCATGTTCTCGACGACGCGGATCGGATCGTAGAGGGGGAGCGTCACCACCGCGGTGCCCAGGCGGATGCGCGTGGTCTGGGCAGCCAGGTAGCCCATGTAGGTGAAGACGTCCGGCATGATCCCGTACTGGTTCGAGAAATGGTGCTCGGCCACCCAGGCGGTGTCGTAGCCGAGGCGGTCGGCGGCCTGGATCTCGGCGGTGACGCGGGCGTGGACGGCGCGGTGCGGGTAGGGCTCGGTGGCGTGATTGGGGTGCGACGTGAACAGGATGCCGAATTCCATGCCGATTGTCCTCCGGGAGAGTGGGCGGGGCGCGCGTGAGTTGGCGTCGAGTCTAGCAGAAAGCGTCTTGCCAGGGACCGGGCGGGCCGTGTTATCTTCCGTGGACCCATCGCCTCGGTCCGGATGCATCGACCCGCAGTGTGGAGACCCCAAAGGAGGGGAACGCCATGGCCGATCCGGTACCTCATAGCCGTCGTTCGTTTCTGAAGACACTCGGCGTCGCGGGCGCCGCCGCCGGCGTCGCCCCCGCCTTCCTCCGGTCGCGCGCGGACGCGCAGGAGTTCCAGCTCAAGGCCGCCGATCCGGCCGCCAAGCCGGGCGGCACCCTGCGCTTCGGCATCCTGAACGCGCCGGCCCACTTCGACGTCCATCAATCGGGCACGATCGCGAACCTCGGGCCGCAGGCCCCGATGTACGACCTGCTGATCCGCCGCGATCCGCGCGACGGCAACACCATCATCCCGGACCTGGCCCACAAGTGGGAGGTGTCGCCGGACGGCAAGAAGTACACCTTCCATCTCCGCAAGGGCGTGAAGTTCCACGACGGCGCCGAGATGACCTCGGCCGACATGAAGGCCACCTACGACCGCATCGTGCGGCCGCCCAAGGGCGTGGTCATCCCGCGCTCCTCGCTCTTCACCGCGGTGGGCGACATCCTGACCCCGGACCCGTACACCATCGAGTTCCGCCTGACCGAGCCGCGGCCCCGCGCCTTCATGCTGGGCGCCTTCGCGAGCGGCTGGAACATCGTGGTGCGCAAGAAGACGCTGGACGACAACCAGGGCAACCTGCGGCAGGTGATGAACTTCCCGGGCACCGGCCCCTTCCGCCACGTCTCGCGGAAGGACAAGGAAGTCTGGATCCAGGAGAAGAACCCCAACTACTGGAACAAGGGGCTGCCGTACGTCGACAAGCTCGAGATCTACAACCTGCCCCCGTTCTCGCCCGAGCTCGGCTCGTCGTTCCTCTCCGGCAAGGTGGACTACGCGCGGATCATGGATCCGGTCTCCTGGCGCAAGGCCAAGGAGATGCCCGGCGTCACCGCGACCGCGATGAACCAGTCGGTCATCCAGGCGTACTTCTTCAACATGAAGCGCAAGCCGTTCGAGGACCCGCGCGTGCGCCGGGCGCTGCACCTGGCCACCGACCGGCACGTGATGGTCGACGTGGTGAAGGACACCGCGCCCATGCAGGTGGGCGGCTTCGTGTATCCCTTCCACGAGTGGTCCGCCCCGAAGGCCGAGCTCGAGAAGCGGATCGGCTACCAGAAGGATCCCAAGGCGGCCATCCAGGAGGCCAAGAAGCTGATGGCGGCCGCCGGGTACCCGAACGGGCTCAAGAACCTGGACTTCGTGGTGCGCGACCTCGCCAGCTTCAAGCTGTGGGCGGTGGCGATCCAGGCGATGCTGAAGGAGAACCTGAACGTCGAGACGAACCTGCGCGTGGTGCAGACCTCCCAGTGGTTCGAGGAGGCCGGCTCCGGGAACTTCGATCTCGCGATCAGCGCGATCGTCTCCTCCCTCATGGACCCCTCCGACTACTTCACCGCCTGGTACGGCAAGGGCGGCCCGCAGAACTACTCGGGCTGGACCAACGAGCAGTTCCACTCCCTCGCGCACAACCTCGAGCGCGAGGTGGACGAGAACAAGCGCAAGGCGATGATTCCCAAGGCGGAGGAGATCCTCGAGAACGATCCGCCGCTCGTCCCGGTGGCCTGGGAGCAGATCTACGACGCGTTCTACAACCGAGTGCGCGGCCAGAACGCGACGAAGTTCTTCGGCATCTACGACGTCACGCGCTGGGACACGGTCTGGATGGCCCAGTCCTAGGGCCGATTCGCGCACGTGCAGAAGTATCTGGCTCGGCGGGGGCTGTTCGCGCTCACCACCGTGATCGGGGTCTCCCTGATCGTGTTCGTGGTGCTGCGCATCCTGCCCGGCGATCCGCTGGTGGCCCTTCTTGGAGTGGAAGGCCACTCCAAGATGACCCCGGCGGATCGCGTGATCATCATGAAGGACCTGGGCCTGTCCGATTCACTCCCGGTGCAGTACGTCCGCTGGCTCCGTGACATCGCCAGCGGGCAGCTCGGCAAGTCGTTCTTCCGCGGCGACACCGTCCGCGACCTGATCCTGCACCGGGGGCCGCTCTCGGCCGAGATCGCGATCCTGGCCCTGATCATCTCGTGGCTGGTCGGGCTGCCGGTGGGCATCCTGAGCGCGGTGCGCCCCAACGGGTGGGCCGACGCGATCACCCGCTTCCTCTCCATCCTCTTCATCGCGATCCCCGGTTTCTGGCTCAGCATGCTCCTGGTGCTGGCGCTGCTGTTCTGGTTCGGCTACAAGTCGCCGATCATGGTGGTGCACCTCTGGGAGAACCCCTGGCAGAATCTTCAGATCATCATCGGGCCCGCGATCGTCCTCGGCCTCGCCCAGGGGGCCTACATCGCGCGGATGTCGCGCTCGTGCCTGCTCGAGGTCATCCGCGAGGACTACGTGCGCACCGCGCGCGCCAAGGGCGCGATGGAGCGCGCGGTGGTCCTGCGCCACGCCCTGCCCAACGCGCTCCTGCCGGTGGTCACCATCTCCGGGGTGCTGCTCGGCTTCGTGCTGGGCGGCTCGGTGGCGGTGGAGCAGGCCTTCGGAGTGCCCGGGCTCGGCCGGGCCCTCGTCACCGCCATCATCGAGCGCGACATCATCGTGGTGCAGAACCTGGTGCTGCTCTACGCGCTCATCTTCGTCGGGGTGAACGCGCTGGTCGATCTCTCCTACGCGTGGCTCGATCCGCGCATCCGCTACCAGTAGCGGCCGCTCGATGCTCGCGCTCCTGCGTCAGAACTGGCTGTCGGCGGCCGGCGGCATCGTCGCCTTCCTCATCGTGCTGGTCGCGCTCGCCGCGCCGCTCGTCGCGCCGCGCGATCCGCTCAAGGCCGACTTCCGGAACATGAACAAGGCCCCGAGCACGGAGGCCTTCTTCGGCACCGACCAGGTGGGGCGCGACGCGCTGAGCCGCGTGATCTACGGTGCGCGCACCTCGCTCTTCGTGGCCTTCTCCGCGGTGCTGCTCGGCACCACCCTCGGCTCGCTCTGGGGCGTGGCGTGCGGGTATCTGGGCGGGCGGTTCGACCTGATCAGCCAGCGGGTGATGGAGATCTTCCAGTCCTTCCCCGACCTGATTCTCGCGATGGCGATCTCGATGGCCATCGGCACCGGGCTGCCCGCGGTGATCGTGGCCATCGCGATCACCCGCGTGCCCTTCGGCGGGCGGGTGATCCGCTCGGTGGCGCTCAGCGTGAGCGCGATGCCGTTCGTGGAGGCCGGGCGCGCCGCGGGCGCCTCGCAGTTCCGGGTGATGGCCCTGCACGTGCTGCCCCAGTGCGTGGCGCCCTACCTGGTGCTGGCCACCACGCACCTCGGCGTGGCCATCGTGATCGAGGCCGCGCTCGGCTTCCTCGGCGTCGGCGTGCCACCGCCCACCCCCACCTGGGGCAACATGCTGGCCGACGCGATCACCGGGCTCGTGCCGCAGTGGTGGCTCGTGCTCTTCCCCGGCCTCGCCATCACCGTGACCGTGCTCGCCTTCAACCTGCTGGGCGACGGGATCCGCGACAGCCTCGACCCCAAGCTCGCGCCCACCGTGCTGCGGCTCGTGACCGGAGTGGGACGCGGGGCGCGCAGCGCCGGCACGACCACCGCCACACCCGCCCCGTCCGCCCAGGGCCAGCCCGGGGCCGCCTGAGGGCGCGCCCGGTGGACCTGGAGTTCCTCAACTTCCCGGCCGCGCCCCCGCCGCCGCCCACCGCGGCGTACAGCCACGCGGTCCGGGCCGGCGAGTACCTCTTCGTGACCGGGCAGCTCGGCGTCGACCCGAAGACCAACACGCTGGTGCCGGGCGGCACCGTGGCGCAGACGCACCAGGTGATGCGGAATCTGCAGGCGGTCCTGGCCGGCGCGGGCACGACGCTGGCCCGCGCGGTGATGGTGCGCATCTACCTCACCGACTTCGCCGACTACGCCGCGATGAACGCGGCCTACGCCTCCTACTTCGCCGCCGGCAAGCTTCCGGCCCGCACCACCGTCGGCGTCACCGCCCTCGCCCTCGACGCCGCCGTCGAGATCGACCTCATCGTTCGTATGTAGTCGGCGCCTGTAGTTTGGGGTCAGAGGGGCCTGCAGCCGGGGCGGTCGTAGCGGTGGAACTCGCCGCGCGCGTTGATGGCGATGCGGATGCTGGGCGCGGTGCCGACCGGCTCCAGGTGGTGCCAGAGGTGCTTGGGGCCGAAGACGAAGTCGCCCGCGCGCGCGTGGATCGGCCCGGCCTGCCCCTCGATGTACCAGTCGATCTCGCCCTGCAGCACCACCCACCACTCGTCGTGATGGTGATAGTGCGTGTCGTTGGGCTGGCCGGGCGGGTGGCAGATCAGGAACGCCTGGATGTCGTCGGTCAGCACGAGCGCCTCCGACCAGGGCGGCTCGCCCTTCTTGGCGATCAGCTCCGGCAGGCGGCTCTGCAGCGACCCCAGCTCGAGCAGCGGGATGCGTGTGGTCATGTCGTCGCTCCAGGTCGGCGGGCAAACCGCCCCCGCGCCCTCTCCACCGCCTGCACCAGCCCGCCGGGGAAGATCAGCACGATGGCGATGAAGAGCACGCCGAAGATCAAGAGGTGGAAGTCCACCCAGCGCACGGTCAGGTACTCCTTCAGGAACACGTAGAGCACCGCGCCCAGCACAGGGCCCTGCAGCGTGCCGACGCCGCCGATGAAGGTCATGAGCAGCGCGTCGAACGTCCAGCCGGGCCCGAACGGGTGCGACGGGTAGTAGCTGATGTGATAGTACGCGAACAGCCCGCCCGCCGCGCCGGCCAGCGCGGTCGACAGCGCGAGCGCCCGGAGCTTGAGCGCGAGCGCGGACACCCCGGTCGCCTCCGCCGCGTCCTCGTCCTCGCGCACCGCCACCATGCCGAGCCCGAGTCGCGAGCGCCCGAGCCCGGCCACCGCGAGCACCGAGAGCGCGGCGAGGGCCAGCGCCAGGTAGTAGCGGGGCGCGAGGCGGTAGGCGCCGATGCTGGCCGCGGGCAGGGTGGAGATCTCGGGCAGCGCGTTGCCGACGGTGGTGCGGAGGATCTCGCCCAGGGCCAGCGTGCCGATCGCGAAATAGGCGCCGCGCAGCCGGAAGGCGGCGGCGCCGATCAGGAGCGCGAACGCGGTGGCGACCGCCGCGCCCGCGGCCATCGCGATCACCACCGGCGTGCCCGCGATCCACAGCGTGCGCGCGGTGAGTGCGCCGAGGCCGAAGAAGGCGGCGTGGCCCAGGTTCACCTGGCCGGCGTAGCCCGCGATGATGTTCCAGCTCTGGGCCAGCGTGATCGAGAGCAGCACGAGGAACACGAAGTTGAGCACGTCGTCGCGGGGCGCGAGCAGAGGGAGGAAGGCGAGCAGGGCGAGGGCGAGGAGGATGCCCACGGTCCAGGCGCGCTCGCCGTTGCCGCCGGAGCGGCTCATTCTGAGCGCCTTGCGGGGGAAGACTTTGCCTGGCGGTTTGGCCTCTTCGCGCAAGCGCTCATCGGGCGCGCCCGAAGAGGCCTTGCGGCCGGAGCACGAGGACGACCAGGAAGATGACCAGGCCGATTACCTCGCGGTAGGGCCCGCCGAAGGCAGCCGCGCTGAGGGCCTCGGCCACGCCCACGAAGAGGCCGGCCGCGAAGGTGCCGAGCATGGACCCGAGGCCGGCCAGCACCACCACGATCAGGGCCTTGAGCGTCCACTCGAGGCCGATGGACGGGCTGATCGAGTAGCCCACGCTCACCAGCGTGCCCGCGGCGCCGGCGAGCGCGGTGCCGAGGGCGAAGGCGAGCAGGTACGCGCGCCGGATGTCGATGCCGGTGAGGAGCGCGGCCTGCCAGTCCTCCGCGGTGGCGCGGATGGCCTTGCCCCAGCGCCAGCGCGCGAGCAGGAGGTGCAGCCCCGCGATCAGCGCGAGGGCCACCAGCAGGCTCGCCAGACGGATGACCGGGATCGCGATCGGCCCCACCGTGATCACCGCGCCGCCGTAGCCGGTGGAGATCGATCGGTCGTCCGCGGTGAAGAGCCGCACCGCGAGGGCGTGGAGCCCCAGCGCGAGGCCGAAGCCCACCAGCAGCGAGTTCTTGATCCGCGTCTCCTCGGGCGCGCGCACCACGAAGCCGAAGAGCACCAGGAAGAGCACCGCGCCGAGCAGCAGCGAGCCCGGGATCACCAGGAGGAGCGAGGCGAAGGGGTCCAGGCCCGCGAGCGCGAAGAGCCAGTAGGCCCCGTAGCCGCCCAGCATGATCAGCTCGCCGTGGGCCACGTTCAGCACCTTGAGGACGCCGAACACGAGCGAGAGGCCGGCCGCGGCCAGCCCGTAGAGGCCGCCCAGGAGCAGGCCGAGCACGATCTGCTGCGCGAGGACCGTCATCGGGCGAGCCGCCTCACGGGCCTCACTCGCCCGCGGCCAGCGGCCCGAGATAGGCGCGGCGCACGTGCGCGTCACGCAGCAGTGCTTTGCCTTCGCCCTCGCCCACCACGCGCCCGCCTTCCAGGATGTAGGCGCGGTGGGCCAGGGTCAGCGCGGCGCGCACGTTCTGCTCCACCAGGAAGACGGCCACCCCGGCCCGGTTGATCTCGACCAGCGCGTCCAGGATCCGGCGCACCAGCAGGGGCGCGATGCCGAGCGACGGCTCGTCCAGCATCAGCAGGCGCGGGCTCGCCATCAGGGCGCGGCCGACCGCGACCATCTGCTGCTGGCCGCCGGAGAGGGCGCGGACGATCTGCCGGCGCCGCGTGCGCAGGTCCGGGAAGAGCGCGAAGACGCGCTCGAGGCTCTCCCGTCGCGCCGCGCGGGCCCGCGGCGAGAAGGCGCCCAGCTCGAGGTTGTCCTCCACCGTCATGGAGCCGAAGAGGCGCCGGCCCTCCGGCACCACCGCGAGGCCGCGCTCGACGATCAGGTGCGGGGCGACTGCCAAAAGGTTTTCACCACCCCAGGAGATGGCTCCAGCGCGGGGTCGTACCAGCCCGGCCACGCAGCCGAGCAGGGTGGACTTGCCCGCGCCGTTCGGGCCGAGCAGCGCGACGATCTCGCCCGCGCCGACCCGGAGGGTGACGCCGGAGAGCGCGGGGACGTCGCCGTAGGCCGCCTCGAGGCCGCGGATCTCAAGCACGCGCGGCTCCCGGGCGCTCCACCCCGAGGTAGACGTCCACCACCCGGGAATCGGCGGCCACCGCGGCGGGCGGGCCGTCCGCGATCTTCTCGCCCGCGCTCAGCACCACGATGCGGCGCGCGAGGTCCATCAGCGCCCACACGATGTGCTCCACCATCAGCACCGTGAGCCCGTCGGCGACCAGCCGGCGGATCAGGCCCATGGCCGCCGCGGTCTCGGTCGGGTTCAGGCCGGCCATGAACTCGTCGAGCAGCAGCAGGTCCGGCCCGGTGGCGAGGGCGCGGGCCAGCTCGAGGCGCTTCCGGTCCATCAGGGTGAGGGCGGCGGCCGGCGTGGCCGCGCGGCCCTCGAGGCCCACCAGCGCGAGCAGGCGGAGGGCCTCGGTCCGGGCGTCGGCGCCGCGCCGGCGGCCGTAGAGGCAGCCCACCCGCACGTTGTCGAGCGCGGAGAGGCCCGCGAAGGGCCGCACGAGCTGGAACGTGCGCGCGACCCCGCGGGCGCAGACGCGATGCGGGGAGAGCCCGGCGATGTCGCGACCCTGGAAGCGGATGCGCCCGCGGTCCGGACGGAGCGCGCCCGCGATCAGGTTGAAGAGCGTGGTCTTGCCGGAGCCGTTCGGCCCCATGACCCCGAGCAGCTCGCCGGCCTCGAGGGTGAGGCTCACGTCGCTGACCGCGAGGACGCCGCCGAAGCCCTTGGTCAGCCGCTCGACCTCGAGGAGGGCCACGGTCGGCTCAGGCGCCGGGGCTCAGCGCTTGGCGAACGGGGGCGCCGGGAACGCCAGCGTCGCGGTCGCCGCCTCCTTCGGCCACACCAGCTCCTGCTTGCCGTTCTGCCACTGCAGCAGCGCCTGCGGCGACGATGCCGGTGCCGTCCGGCCGGAACTTCACGGGGCCGATCACGGTGGTCATGCTCGTCGCCGCGATCGCGTCGCGCACCTTCTCGCGATCGGGGAAGCCGGCGCGGGTCACCGCGGCGGCCAGGATCTCCACGCACGCGTAGGCCGGGCCGACCAGCGGATCCGCCGGGCGCCCGAACTTCTTCTGGTGCGCGTCGTTCAGCTCCTTCACCCCCGCGCCCTTCATGGCGTGGTGCCAGCCCGCGGCCAGGACCATGAAGTCGCCGTCCTTGCCGAGGTTCTGCGACCAGATCTGGGCGTCGGGGGCGCGGATGAAGAAGGAGAGCCTGGGGGTGAAGCCGAGCTCCTTCATCTGCTTCACGATCGTCATGCCGTCGGGCGGGTTGGGCAGGGCCAGCACCACGTCCACGTTGGCGGCCTTGGCCTTCAGGATCAGGTCCGAGAAGTCCTTGGCCCCCGGCGCGTACTCGCCGTTCAGCGCGACCTGGTAGCCCGCGGTCTTGCCCGCCTCCGTCCACGCGGCCGCCATCTCGCGGCCCCAGTCCGTCTTCTCCTGGAAGATGGCCACCGTCTTGGGCCGCTCGGCGGCCGGGATCAGCTCGAGCAGGCCCTGGGTGGCGTGGCCGATGTCGGGCGACTTCCAGAACGGCGAGAAGAGATAGCGGAAGCCCTGCTGGTGGATCTTCTGGAGCGCGAAGGCCACGCCCAGGTACGGGATGCGGTTCTTCTCGGCCACCGACGCGGCCGCCGCGTGCAGATCGGAGCCGAAGCCGCCGAGATAGCCGATCACGCCCTGGGCGGCCAGGGTCTCCATGCGCGCGACGGTCTTGGTGGCGTCCGACTCGTCGTCGAGCAGGACCAGCTCGACCGGCATCTTGACGCCGCCCACCGTGATGCCGCCGCCCGCGTTCAGGCGCTCCACCGCGAACTCGTAGCCGGCGCGGATCTGGGCGCCGCCCGCGCCGTAGCGGCCGGTGAGGGGAACCACCGCGCCCATCTTGATCGACTGGGCCCAGGCGGGGACGGGCGACAGCCCGAGCAGGGCCAGAGCGAGCCAGGCCAGCATTCTCATCGGGATTCTCCTCTCCAGATTTGGTTCGCGGTCTCGGCCACGCGGCGGAGCTTGGCCTGCTGCTCGGCGGGGGTGATCCGGTTGCCTTCCATGGTGGAGGCGAAGCCGCACTGCGGGCTCAGCGCCAGGCGCTCGAGCGGCACCAGCCGGGCCGCCTCCTCGACGCGGGCGCGCAGCTCGGCGACCGACTCGAGACGCGGGCTCTTGGTGGTCACGAGGCCGAGCACCACGACGCGGTCGTCGGGCACTGCGCGCAGAGGCTCGAAGCCGCCGGAGCGCTGGTCGTCGTACTCGAGCAGGAAGCGCTGGAAGCGGCTCTTCGTGAACACGCGCGCGATCGGCTCGTAGCCGCCGCTCGCGTAGAACATGGACTGGTTGTTGCCCCGGCAGATGTGCAGGCCGAAGGTGACCCCCGGATGCTTGCCCTCCGCCCCGATCACCGCGTTGTCCATCTCGATGCAGGTGTCGATCAGCCGGTCCGGATCGCTGCCGCGCTTGCGGTAGCCCTCGCGCAGCTCCGGGTCCAGCAGCGCCGCGTACTGCGGGGCGTCGATCTGGACGTAGGTGCAGCCGAGCCGCACCAGCTCGTCGACCTCGCGCCGGGTGAGGTCGACGATGTCGGCCAGGTAGGCGTCGCGGGTCGGGTAGGCGCCGGCTCGACTTCTCCGGATCGTAGTAGGCGGCGGCCTGCTGGGTGCTGATCAGGGTGACCTTGGTCGGCCGGCTCGTCCGGGCGCGCAGGTAGGTGAGCTCCTCGGCGCACATGCTGCGGCGCCAGCGGAGCTTCTCGACCACCACCGGGCGCTTGAAGACGAGCTGCTCGCCCGCCTCGTTGTGGAAGGGGATGGCCCAGCCGCCGAGCTTGTCGAAGCCGTCGAGCGCGTCGATCAGGTGGCCGAAGAAGGCGTAGCGGCGCAGCTCGCCGTCGGTGACCACGTCGAGGCCGGCCTCCTCCTGGAGCCGCACCGCCTCGTCGACCGCGCGGTCCTCGACCTGCTTGAGCGCGGCGGGGGAGAGCTCGCCGCGCTCGAACTGGTCGCGGGCGGCCTTGAGCTCGGGCGGGCGCAGCAGGCTGCCTATCACGTCGCTGCGGATCGCTTGGGCGGGCATCCCTGACTTCCCTTTATATACGTTCGGCTCGCCTATGGCTCGCCTCACCTGTGCAACCCGGCTCGCCTTCGGCTGCGCCTTGGGCCGGAGCCTATCGGCTCGCCTCACCTGTGTAGCCCGGCTCGCCTTCGGCTGCGCCTTGCGCGGAGCTCGCCTGCGCGTGGCTCTCCGGCGATTCCGCGCTAGCTGCCGGCGACCTTGAACATGGCGCCGTCGATGCCGAGCGCGTTCTTGCCGATGCCCTCGAGCATCCGGTCCACCGTGGGCGGCATGAGGGTGGAGGTGCGCAGGTCGCGGAAGGCGCGCTCGGCCGGGAAGTCCTTGTAGGCGCCGCGGCCGCCCACCACCTGGATGACCTTGGAGGTGACCGCGAGGCCGACCTCGGTGGCGATGTACTTGGCCTTGTTGCCGAGCACGCCGCGCTCCTGCACGTCGGCGGCCTCCCAGCGCTCCGCGGTGTCGGCCAGCACGAGCCGGGCCGCGTCGAGGTGCGCGGCCAGCTCGCCGATGTGCCGCTGCACCGCGGGGTCGTGGGCCACCGGGACGTTCTCGGGCTTCACGATGCGCTGCTTGGCGTAGTCGATCGCGAAGGCGAGCGCGCCCTCCGCGATGCCCACGTACACCGCGGCGTAGCCGAGGGCGAAGCTCTCCACCACGCCCACCCGCAGCGCGGTGCCGGGGTCGCCGAGCGCCGCGTCCTTCGCCACCCGCACCCCGGTGAAGGTGACCGACGGGCTGAAGGTCGCGCGCATGCCCAGCGTGTTCCACTTGCCGTCGGTGGCGATGCCGGGGGCGTCGGCCGGCACCAGCACCTGGAGCAGGGCCTTGCCCATGTCGGTGCCGCCCTCGAGCGCGCACCAGACCATGTAGTGCGAGGCGCCCAGGGCCATCGTGCAGAAGTGCTTCACCCCGTCGACGACGTAGTCGTCGCCGTCCTGGCGCACCACCGTCTCCATCAGGAAGCTGCGCGAGAGGCTCACCGCGGGCTCGCTGCCCCAGCTGCCGAAGAGCCGGCCGTGCTCGACGACCTCGGCGAAGTAGCGGCGCTTCTGCGCCTCGGTGCCGAGCGCGTCGATGAAGCGCATGACCGTGGAGTGCATGTGCACGGTCATCGCGGTGTTGGCGCAGCCGCGGGCGATGGTGCGGATCACCCCGACGTAGGTCGGCATGTCGAGCCCGAGGCCGCCGTACGCGGTGGGGATGCACGAGGCCAGAAAGCCGTCACGCCCGAGCACGCGCCACGAGTCGATCGGGTTGGCGCCCGCCGCGTCGTACTCGGCCGCCCGCGGCGCGATGTGCTCGCGCGTGAGCCGGTCGACCCGGTCGAGGATGGCTTTCTGGGCTCGTGCCGGTCATGCGAGCGGCTAGCTCATGCCCTTGACCGGCTGGCGGTTGCCGGTGACGCAGCGGCAGGTGCCGGCCTGGTGCAGCTCGATCATGTTGCCGAACGGGTCGTACATGAAGATCTGCTGCGACTCCGGGCCCACCACGCCCCGGGTCACCCAGTGCTCCACGCCCATGCGGTCCAGCTCGGCCTTGGCCTCCTGGATGTCGGGCACCGCGAGGGCCACGTGCGGCCGCGACGGATCCTTGTCCGGCCCCTGGGCGAACTTGGACTGGCCGTCCACTCCCATGAGATGGATCTGAGCGGTGCCGCCCACGTCCATCCAGAAGCCGTCGATGGTCGGAATGACCGGCCGGCCCTGGTCGGCGTCGAGGCCGAGCACGTCGTGGTAGAAGCCGTAGGCCTTCTTCACCTCGGCGGGCGAGGGACCGACGCGGATGCCGTGATGGTGGAGCTCAAGCACTTTGACGGCCATGGATGCCTCCTGTGAGCGTGCCCCAGATCCCCTTGGGGAGGAACAGGACGAACGCGGAGAAGATCGTGCCGATCACCAGGGGCCAGGACTCGAGGACGAGGCTCAGCCGCTCCTCCAGCACCAGGAACGTGGCGGCGCCCACGAACGGCCCGAAGAAGGTTCCGGCCCCGCCCAGGAGCGTCATCATGACCACCTGGCCCGAGGTGGTCCAGTATAGCGACTCGACCGGCACGACGGTGAGCCGCAGCGCGTCGAGCGATCCGGCGAGCCCGGCGAAGCAGGCGGAGAAGACGAACGACAGGTGCTTGACGCGGTCGACGTCGTACCCGCAGGCCACCGCCCGGCTGCTGTTCTCGCGGATGGCCTGCAGCACCGCCCCGAAGGGCGAGTCGAGGATGCGCCGGAGCGCCAGCACCGCCAGCCCGACCAGCACGTAGGCGAAGTAGTAGAAGGCGATGGTGGTCTCGATCGAGTAGTGCCAGGGGCCCAGGCCCAGCGCGAGCTGGGGGATGCCGCGCAGCCCGTCGTCGCCGCCGGTCACGTCGGCCAGGTGGAAGCCGATGAAGTAGAGGAGCTGGGCGAAGGCCAGGGTCAGCATCGCGAAGTAGATGCCGCGCCGGCGCAGGCAGAAGAAGCCGATGACGAGGCCGCCCAGGCCGGCGAGCAGGAACCCCGCGCCGAGCCCGAGCCAGAGCGAGCCCACGTGCAGCTTGGCGAGCGCGATGCCGCAGCCGTAGGCGCCGAGGCCGTAGTAGGCGGCGTGGCCGAAGGAGAGCAGGCCGGTGTAGCCGTAGAGCAGGTTGAAGCCCATGGCCAGCAGGCCGAAGATCAGCACCTGGGTGGCCATGGTGCGGTTGGGCACGATGAAGGGGAAGACCGCGAAGAAGATCCAGAACGCGAGCACCGGGTGCGCGGCCACGCGGCGCGGCGATCGCGCGGAGCGCGCTCATTCGGCCAGCCCCGCCTCGCCGAAGAGACCGCTCGGCCGCACCAGCAGCACCACCGCCATCACCACGAAGACCATGATCTCGGCCGCCTTGGGCACGAAGAGGGTGGTGAGGCCCACCACCTGCCCGATGAGCAGGCCCGCGACCACCGCGCCGAGCAGGCTGCCCATGCCGCCCACCACGATGACCACGAACGACTCGATCACCATGGTCACGCCCATCTCCGCGTAGGCGCCGCGCATCGGGCCGGCCAGGATGCCGGCCAGCCCGGCGAGCGCGGTGCCGATGCCGAAGACGACGAGCCAGACGCGCCCGAGGTCGATGCCGAGCGCGCGGACCATCAGGGGATCGCGCGAGCCCGCGCGGATGATGAGCCCGATGTTGGTGCGCCCGAGGAAGAAGTAGAGGCCGATCAGCACCGCCACCGTGACCCCGATCAGGAAGATGCGGTAGGCCGGGAAGGACATGAAGCCCAGGTTCACCGCGCCGGCCAGGGCGCCGGGGCGGATCGAGGGTGAGCCCGATCTTGCCCCAGAGCAGCTTGACCCCCTCGACCAGGATCAGCGAGAGGCCGAAGGTGAGCAGCAGCGGATCGTCGGGCGAGCGGCCGTAGAGCCGCCGGATGAGGAACCGCTCCATCAGGAGCCCGAGCGCCCCGACCATGAGCGGGGCCACGATCAGGGCGATCCAGAAGCTCTTGGTGTAGGTGAGCACGAAGACGCCGAAGTACGCCCCCAGCATGAACAGCGCGCCGTGCGCGAAGTTCACCACCGTCATCAGCCCGAAGATCAGCGACAGGCCGATGGCGAGCAGGACGTAGATCATCCCGAGCACGAGGCCGGTGAAGACCTGTGCCAGGAGCGTGGAGAGCTCGGGCACCGGGTTAGGCGAAGCCCTTCTCGGAGCAGGTGCGGTCGTACTCCTCGTTCGCCCCCACCTTCGTGACGATGTCCATCAGGCCCCAGTCTCCCTTGACCTTGTCGCGGCCCTTGACGATCCAGAGGTCCTGGAAGGACTTGTTGTCGCAGGCCCGCCACCACTGCTTGCCCTTGAAGTGGTCGTAGGTCGGGTTCTTGCGGAGCGCGTTGGCGACCGCCTCGGCGTCGGTGGACTTGGCCAGCTCCGTGCCGCGGGCCACCTCCAGCACGCCGCTGTAGGAGTAGGCGCCGTAGTCGCCGGGCGGGAGGTTGAACTTCTTCATCGACGCGTCGACGAACTTCTTGGCGGTGGGGATGGAGTCCTGCAGCTCCCAGTACCAGTTGACCGCGCCGTAGACGTCCTGGTAGAGCTCCGGCGCCGCCCTCCTTCAGATAGGAGATCCAGAGGAGCGGCTGGGCGATCTTCATGTCCTTCTTCATCCCGAAGCTGATCACCTGCTTGTGGAGCGCGATGTTGTCGGCGCCCGGGGCCACGTTCATCAGGACGTCCGGCTTCGCGGCCTGGATCTTGGGCAGGTGCGCGGAGAACTCGGCCGACCCGAGCGGGTAGGGCGTGGCGCCGAGCAGGGTGCCGCCCGACTTCTTGAGCGCGTCCTGCAGCACCTGGTTGCACTGCTTGCCCCACGCGTAGTCCGCGTAGATGATCCACCACTTCTTGCCCAGGTTCTCGGCCGCCCACTTGCCCAGCACCCGGCAGGTGATGGTCGGGTTGAGCGCCTCGTGGAAGGTGATGGGGCTGGTGTCGGGCTTGGCGCTGATCTCGTCGGACTGGCTCGTCGAGATGTAGAGCACCTTGGACTTCTTGGTCTGCTCGTTGATGGCCATCTGCACGTGCGCGGCGAGGCCGCCCACGATGAACTGGCACTTGTCGTTCTCGATCAGCTCCTTGGTGCGCTGCGCGCCCACCGCGGGCTTGAGCTGGTCGTCGCGGAAGAGCACCTCGACCTTGCGCCCCATCACCCCGCCCCTGGCGTTCAGCTCCGCCTCCGCGAGCTGGGCGCCGCGCTGCATGTCGGCCGCGAGCGCGGCGAACGGCCCGGTCAGCGGCAGCGGGCAGCCGACCCGGAACGGATCCTTGCTCTGCGCGCGCAGGATGGCCGGGAACGACAGGGCCGCGGCGCCGGCCGCGGTGGTTGCCAGGAATGAGCGACGATCCATGGAGTTGCCTCCTCTGCGTTGAGTGAGCGCGACGGCTGCGGGGACGGGTGGCGGGTATCATAGGAGGCCCTCCGGAGCGTGTCAATCGTGTTGCGACCGCAGCGCTCGCGCGTGATGGTGGGCGATCAGGGCGGCGCGGGGTCGACCGGCTCGTTGAAGCGGCGCCGATTGCCGAAGCGGGCGTTCAGCGCGGTGTCGGATCGACCGGCTCGTTGAAGCGAAGCCGGTTGCCGAATGGGTCGATCACCTCCATCACCCGGGCGCGCGTTCCACGGGGCCAGCTCGATGCCGGGGCGCATGAAGCGGTAGCCCTTCGCGGTGATCTCGCGGTGATAGGCCGGCGTCGCCCGGCGCCGCGCGTCGATCGACCTCTTGACTTGTTCCGTGCGCCCTCACCCGCGTTCCCGGGCCAGGCCTCGATGCCCGGGCGCATGGAGCGGCAGCCCTTCGCGGTGATCTCCCGGTGGTATGCTCGAGGGCGCCCGCGGGGCCGGCGCACCTGCACGGTCACCGGTCGAGCGCGGGCACGAGCGCTCGACCGCTGGTGCTCGCTCACGGTGGAGCACGAGACCATCGCGCGAGATCTGGCAGCGATCAGAGCGGCGCGGTCTCGTCGAACCGGGCCTCCCAGTCGACGTCGGAAGCCGAGGAAGCCGCACGTAGAACTCCTTCGCCTTCTCGACGTCGAAGATGCGGAAGACCGGGATGGCCTGGAAGGTGGGCGGCATGGCTACCCGCCGGCCCGGGCGAGGCAGGCCACCAGCGCGCGCGGGTGCTCGCACAGGAGATCCGCGCCCGCGTCGGTCAGCTCGCGGCGGTCGCCGAAGCCCCACAGCGCGCCGATGGAGCGGATGCGGTGGGCCCGCGCCGCCGCGATGTCGAGGTCGCGGTCGCCGACCATGACCGAGGTCTCGGCCCGGATCACCCCGGTCTCGATCAGGTGGCCGAGCAGGTCGGTCTTGCGATCGAAGCGCCCGCCCGGCTCCGCGCCGTAGACCGCGTGGAAGTGCCGCACCAGCTCGAAGTGGGTCACGATGCGGGTGGCCGCGTGCTGCAGCTTGGCGGTGGCCACCAGCATGGTGGAGGCGACCCGCGCGGTGCCCTCGAGCATCTCGGGCACGCCGTCGTAGACCGCGTTCTCGAAGAGCCCCACGTCGTCGTAGCGCGCCCGGTAGTGGGCGAGCGCGGTCTCGATCAGGGCCGGGTCGCTCGTGCCGAGCAGGGTGGTGAACGTGCCGCGGAGCGGCGGGCCGATGTAGGTGGCCAGCACCTCGTCGCCCGGGCACTCGCGCCCGATCCGCTCGAGCGCGTGGCGGATGGAGGCGGTGATGCCGGCGCGCGAGTCGGTCAGCGTGCCGTCCAGGTCGAAGAGCACGGTGAGGCGCCCCGGCGGCCGCCGAAGTCCGTTCACTCCCACCCATCCGCAGATGCCGGATCCGGCTCTCGTGGTCGGGACCTCCACGACGCGCACGTCCGCGGTCTTCCGCTGACGGTGAGCCGGCCGCGCGGCTGACCCGGATGTTGCGCACCCATCGGTCTCGCCGCGCGGGCGACCAGGACCGCCGGCCATCGAGTGGGGTTGACCGGATGCGGGCCACTCGCCGCTCTTCGTCCCTGCACGAGGACCTGCGCCCCTTTCACCGAGCCCGAGCCGGCCGCGAGGAGCCGACGACCGGTTGACGACCCGGGCAGTGAGTGCTTGACGAGCTCGCCGCTGTCATGCCGTCGGGCGTGCCGGCCACCGTGATCTCGGTCTTCACCGAGTTGGCGATGAAGCATTGCTCGTGGGCCAGGTGGTGGAGGTGGTCCACCTCCTCCGGAGTCGGGCGCTTCGCCCCGCCGTAGACGATCCGCGGGTGCAGCGTCACCGCCGCCACCCAGATCGCCCCGCGCTCGTTCTTCCGCATCACCCCCACCGCGTCGTCCTCGTAGCGCTCGACCACGAAGCCCGCGTGCATGGCCACGTAGAGGAAGGTCAGCATGTGGCAGCTCGCGATCGACGCCACGAAGGCCTCCTCGGGATCCACGTGGGCCGGGTTCGAGAAGGGCACCGGCACCACCGAGGGGGCGGGCGAGGCGGGGACGGTCACGCCGCCGTCGAAGGTCCACGTGTGCTCGCGGGAGTATCGCCCCTTGAGGAAGGCTCTCGCCGTCGACCGGCAGGGCCCAGCGCATCGTCGCCTTGTGCTCAGCCATGGTTGGGCTCCTCCAGTCTCGCGATCTGGCGGTCGTGGAGGCGGCCGAGCAGCGCCAGGGCCGCGACCGCTCCCACGAGGGCCATGAACATGTCCCACTGAGTGTCCCACTGATCGCCCTGCGTGCCCAGGAAGGCGTCCGCGTTCTCGCCGCCGATCAGGGCCGACCACCACTCGACCAGCTCGTAGGCCGCGCTGATGGCCAGGCACACGCAGACGACCAGGAACGTGAGCCACTTGCCCGGGCCGGAGCGGCGACCGGCGGATCAGGATCTCGCGGACGACGATCGCGGGCACGAAGCCCTGGGCGAGGTGCCCGAGGCGATCGTAGGGGTTGCGGGCGAGCCCCAGCGCGTCGGCGACCCAGTCCCCGAGCGGCACCTCCGCGTAGGTGTAGTGCCCGCCCACCATCAGGATCAGGGCGTGGACGAAGATCAGGCGGTAGGCGAGCGGGGTGAGCGGGAAGCGGCGCGCGGTCGCGACCAGGACGGGCACCGCGATCAGGATCGGCGCGACCTCGAGCAGCCACGTGAGCCGGTCGTGGGGCGCGATGCCGGAGACGAGCAGCGCGGCCGCGCCGACGCCCAGGAGGACGCGCAGCTCTCTACCACTCACCCGCGTACTGGGTACGGTGCGGCGCGGTGTGGCCGAGCAGGCGGGCCCGGCGTAGCTCCAGGAGCTGGCGCGTGTGCAGGAGGTCGTGCGCGGCCCAGGAGGCGAGCAGGTCGCCGGCGGTGATCGGTCCGGACGGGGCGCGATACTCACGGGTCCAGTCGGGGGCGGTGAGGGTCCCGAGCCAGGCCAGCGAGCGCTGGCGCTCGGCCAGGAAGCCCTGCAGGGTCTCGGCGAGATCCCCGGCGTTGTACTGGTGCTCGATGACCCAGGCCTCGGGATCGATGGGGGCCCACGCCTCGTCGGGCCGGTGCAGCACGAGATCCAGGCGCGGTCGGAAGTCCAGGCGCTCCTCGTCGAGCAGGTGGCCGATCACCTCCAGCAGCGACCACGCCCCCGGCGCGGGCCGCACGCGCGCCTCCTCGGGAGAGACGCCCACCGACAGCGCGGTCACGATCTCGGCCCCCTGCGCGAGCTCCCGCCGGACCATGTCGAGTCGCATCGCGGTCACCGGCGGAGCGCCCCGTGGATCTCGTCGAGGCGCTCCTTCAGCTGCGCGGAGAGCAGCGCGCTCTTGTACGACATGATGATGAGCTTCACCGAGACCAGGAACACCCCGGCCTCGAGCAGCAAGTCGTGGGAGAGGCCCTTCTCGAAGAGGGCGACCACGAAGAGGACGAAGGTGATCAGGATGACGACGAGCGAGCCACCGTCGATGTGCTTGCGGATGCTGGCCATGGATCCTCCTGAGTCGTCCGGGGGTACGCGCGAGCCTACTGGAACTCGAGGGTGGCCGCGCGCAGGCCGCAGAGCAGCTTGCCCGCGGTCTCGAGGCAGCGGTCGTTGGCGGGCGGCATCACCGGGCCGGCCAGCGAGTCGCGGTGCCAGCGCTCGAGCGGCAGGTCCTTCAGGATCCCGCGCCCGCCGGCCAGCCGCAGGGCCCGCTCGGTGGCCATCAGGCCCACGTCCGCGCAGTAGGTCTTGGCCTGGTTCACCGCCAGCATGGTCGCCTCGCGGTCGCCCGCCATCTTCACGCAGGCCGCCTCGTGCAGGAGCAGCCGCGCGGCGCGGATCTGGGTGCCCACCTCGGCCACCGTGCGCTGCACCAGCGGATGGTGGCTCATCGGCTCGATCGAGGGCCGCTGGGTCTTGGTGCGCGCCATCTCGGTCATGTACTCGAAGGCGGCCTCGCCGATGCCCAGGTAGACCGCGGCGTAGCCGAGGGCGAAGCCCTGCAGGTCGATGGTGAGGTACTCGCCGGGGCGGCCCACCACGTTGGCGGCCGCGACCGCGCAGTCGTAGCGGATGGTGTGGCTGATGGTGCCCCGCATGCCGGTCGCGTTCCAGGTGCCCTCGATCTTCACCCCCGCGTCGCGGCTCGGGATCATCGCCGAGATCACCCCGTCCCGCGCGCTCGCGTGGCCCTCCAGGATGCCGGTGACGAAGAAGTAGTCGGCCGCGTCGCCGAGGGAGCAGAACTGCTTGACCCCCGCCACCCGGTAGCCGCCGTCGCCGGTGGAGCGGAACACGGTGTTGAGCACGAACTTGTCGCGGAAGCTCTGCTCGGGCTCGCTCGTGATCGACGCGATGCGCGCGCCGCGGCCCACCACCTCGCCGAAGTAGCGCCGCTTCTGCTCCTCGGTGGCGAGCGCGGCCAGGAAGGTGGTCACCGTGGAGTGCATGTTGAAGGTGAGCGCGGTGGCCGAGCAGCCCTTGGCGATCTCGCGGAGGGCGTGCACGTAGGTCACCGGGTCGGCGCCCACGCCCCCGTACTCGCGCGGGACCGCGAGCGCGTGCAGGCCGGCCGCGTGCAGGTCGGCGTAGTTCTCGTAGGGGAACGTGGAGTCGGCGTCGTACCGCGCCGCGCGCGCCGCGAAGCGGTCGCGCGAGAGCGCGGCCACGCGCTCCACCACGGCGCGCTGCTCGTCGGTGAGGGGCGGGAGCGGGAACACTGGCCTGATCTCCTCTCGGGGGTCCTGGGGGTCCTGGGGTCCGGGTCGCCCGGCGCCCCTATGGTACTGTGGACGCTGCCATGGCGTCATCCAAGCGGAACCTCCCGGTCGAGGCGCCCGCGCGCCCCGACCTCCTGGTGACCGGGCTCGCGGCGGCCGGGTTCGCCATCGCGGCCTACATGACCTGGCTCAAGTGGGCGGGGGCCTCCGCCGCCTTCTGCCTGTCGGGCAGCGGCTGCGACATCGTGCAGTCGAGCCGGTACGCCATGCTGCTGGGAGTGCCGACCGCGCTGTGGGGCGCCGCGCTCTACGCGGCCATCGGGGCGCTGGCCGCGATGGGGCTCGGCCCGCGGCGCTGGCGCTGGGCCTTCCACCTGGCCGCCGCCGGCATCGGCGTCTCGGTGTACCTCACCGCGCTCTCGCTGCTGGTCATCCACGCCACCTGCGCCTACTGCCTCGCCTCGACCGGGCTCATGCTGGCCATCTTCCTCGTGCTCTGGTGGCGCCGCGCCGCCCTGCCGGGCCGGCGCGCGACGATCGGCTCGCTGGTGGCCGGCGGCCTCGCCGTCGCGGTGCTGGTCCCGTTCGGCGCCGCGTTCATCTTCGCGATGCCGTCCTCGGCCGGGAGCGGCTCGGAGGCGGCGCTCGCGCGGCACCTGCGCGAGACCGGCGCGGTCATGTACGGGGCCTACTGGTGCCCCCACTGCCAGGAGCAGAAGGCGCTCTTCGGCGACGCGGCCCGCGACCTGCCCTACGTGGAGTGCGATCCCAACGGGGTGAACGCGCGGCCGGACCTCTGCGAGAAGGCGGGGGTGAAGGCGTTCCCGACCTGGACGATCGGGGGCCAGCGCCGCGAGGGCGTGCAGTCCCTCGGCGCGCTCGCCGACGCCTCGAAGTTCCAGCCTCCCCCGCCGCCCGCGGCCTCCCGGTAGCGGTCCGCCGGGCTCTCAGTGCGCGCCCGGCGTGGCGCGCGCCGCGGACCCGCTTCAGCAGCAGCACCAGCGGCACGCTGCAGATCGCGAGCACCGTGATCAACCGGAAGTTGTCCACGAAGGCGAGCAGCGTCGCCTGCGCCACCAGCGTCTTGTAGAGGATGCCCACCGCCTGCTGGCCCGCCAGGTGGGGCCCGACCTTCGGGATGAGGGCCTGCCGGATCGCCTCGAGCTTCTGCTGGTAGACCGGGTCGTAGGGCGTCATCCGCGCCACGAGCACGTTCTGGTGCACCTGCGCGCGCCGGGAGAGCAGCGTGGTGGCCACCGAGATGCCGACGCTGCCGCCCAGATTGCGCATCAGGTTGTAGATCCCGGTGGCGCCGCCCATCTGCTCCCGGCGCAGGGTGCCGAAGGACATGGTGGAGAGCGCGATGAAGATGAGCGGGTTGGCGAGCCCGTTCAGGAACGTCACGAACGCGATGTTCGACCACGCCACGTCGAAGGTGAGGCGCGAGAGCCAGACCCCGGACAGGGCGAGGAAGCCGAAGCCGACCGCGACCAGCAGGCGCGCGTCCAGGACCCCGACGAGCCGGCCCACCACGATGGCGGAGAGCAGCGCGCCCAGGCCCCGCGGGCTGGTGGCGAGCCCGGCCTCGAGCGCCGGGTAGCCGAGCAGGGTCTGGAGGAAGAGCGGGAGCAGGGCGGTCGTCCCGTACAGCACGACGCCCATCGCGGTGATGAGCACGGTGCCGGTCGCGAAGTTGCGATCGCCCAGGATGCGCAGGTTGACGATCGGCTCGTCGGTCACGAGCTCGCGGACGATGAAGGCCACCATCGCCACGCAGGAGATGGTGAGCGTCCAGCGGATCCACTCCGCCGCGAGCCAGTCGACCTGCTGGCCCTTGTCGAGCACCACCTGCAGGGTGGCGAGCCAGAGGGCCATGAAGCCGAGCCCCCAGTAGTCCATGCGGCGCAGGACGGTGCGCTGGAGATACGGCGGATCCTCGATGAAGGCCTGGGTCATGATGAGCGCGGCCAGGCCCACCGGCAGGTTGATGTAGAAGATCCAGCGCCACGAGTAGCTGTCGGTGATCCAGCCGCCGAGGGTCGGGCCCAGGATCGGGGCCACGATCACGCCCATCGAGTAGGCCGCCATCGCGCGGCCGCGCCGGGCCGGCGCGAAGCTCTCGAGCAGGATCGCCTGCGCGATCGGCTGGAGCGCGCCGCCGCCGATCCCCTGCACGACGCGGGCGAGGATCAGCAGCTCGAGGCTGGTGGCCGCGCCGCACGCCGCGGAGGCGAGGGTGAAGATCACGATGCACACCAGGAGGAAGCGCTTGCGGCCGAAGACCGCGCTGAGCCACGCGGTCACCGGCAGCACGATCGCGTTGGAGATGAGGTAGCTGGTGAGCACCCACGTCGCCTGCTCCGGAGTGGCGGAGAGGCTGCCCGCGATGTGGGGGAGCGCCACGTTGGCGACCGAGGTGTCGAGCACCTCCATGAAGGTGCCGAGCATCACCGAGATCGCGATGAGGACCGGGCTCGTCCGCGGCCGCCACTCCTCCGTGGCGTCCGCGGCGGAGGCGCTCGGCGGCGGGCTGTCGTCTGCCATTTGCTTGACGGGTACCGGTACCGACCGCCATTATAGTCGCGAACCCGATGACGGATCTCGATCAGGAGGGCATCTCCGGTCGGCTGCGGGCCCGCTTCACCACCTATCAGGAAGCGCCGCCCCGACGCCGATACGCCCTGCTCGGTCTCGCGCTGGTCGCGCTCGTCGCGATCGGCTACGGGATCTACACCTGGTACTACTGGCGCCATCACATCTCCACCGACGACGCCTACATCACCGCCCACATCGCGCCGATGAGCGCGCGGGTGCCCGGCATCGTGGTCGAGGTCGCGGTCAACGACAACCAGGACGTGAAGCCGGACCAGGTGCTGCTGCGCCTCGACCCGCGCGACTACGAAGTCGCGGTGGCCCAGGCGCGCGCCGCGGTGGTCTCGGCCAAGGGCGATCTGCAGAACGCGGTGGTCAGCGTGCCGCTCACCGACGACTCCACCCGGAGCCTCGTCCAGCAGGCCGACGCCGCGCTCGGCGCCACCCAGCACGGCACCGAGATGGCGCGCCAGGACCTCGAGCAGCGCCTCGCCGAGATCCAGTCGCGCCTCGCCGCGGTGGCCGCCGCGGAGGCGGCGGTGCGCTCGGCCCAGGCCGACTACGACCGCGCCAAGCTGGACCGCGATCGGATCGTGGCGCTCGTGAAGGGCCTGCTGGTGGCCCAGCAGGAGATGGACCACGCGGAGGCCACCTACCGCACCGCGGAGGCCGCGCTCGACGCGGCCCGCAAGCGCCTCGACCAGGCGCGCAGCGACGTGTTCCAGGCCCAGGCCTCCCAGCGCTCGCAGCAGGCCGCGGTCGCCCAGTCGGTGCGCCGGGTCGACGAGAGCCGCGCGTCCCTCGAGAACGCGCGCAGCCAGCGCCAGCAGGTGGGGGTGCGCCAGGCCCAGGTGGAGGCCGCGCAGGGGCGCCTGGCCCAGGCGATCGCCAACCTGCAGCAGGCGGAGCTGAACCTGGTCTACTGCACGATCCGGGCGCCGATGGCGGGCCGGGTGAGCCGCAAGTCGGTCGAGCTGGGGCAGGTGGTGACCGCGGGCCAGGCGCTGCTCGCGGTGGTGGATCTCGACGACGTGTGGGTGCTGGCCAACTACAAGGAGACCGAGCTCACCGACGTGCGGCCCGGGCAGTCGGCGACGGTCACCGTCGACACCTATCCGGGCAAGAAGTTCCGCGCGCGGGTCGACTCGATCCAGGCCGGCTCGGGCGCGGTGTTCTCGCTGCTGCCGCCCGAGAACGCCACCGGCAACTTCGTGAAGGTGGTGCAGCGCGTGCCGGTGAAGCTGGTCTTCGAGCCCGGCGAGAACGCCCAGCACCTGCTCGTGCCCGGCATGTCCGTCGTCCCGATCATCTCCATCCGCTCCATGAAGATCGACGTGCTCCTGATTCCCGTCGGCGCGCGCTACCCCGAGATGCGCGCCGCCGCGCTCGCGGCCGAGGAGTCCGGCTTCGACGGGGTCTGGACCTGGGACCATCTCCGCGACCCGGACGAGGCGGCCGAGGCCGGCGTGCCGGAGGCGTGGACGGTGCTCACCGCGCTCGCCGAGGCCACGCGGCGGATCACCCTCGGCCCCCTCGTGCTGAACACCGGGCTGCGCCATCCCGGCCTGCTCGCCAACATGGCGGCCACGCTCCAGCAGGTCTCGGGCGGCCGCCTGCTGCTCGGCATCGGCGCGGGCGCCACGCCCTCGATGTCCTACGCGCGCGAGCAGGAGGCGCTCGGCATGGAGGTGGCGGGAGACCGGGTGCGCGCGGAGCGCGTGGCCGAGACCGCGCAGGTGCTGCGGCGGCTGTGGAGCGGCGACGCGTCGAGCTTCGCGGGGAGCCAGTTCCGGCTCGACCGGCCGTCGGGCTACCTGCGGCCGGATCCGCCCCCGCCCATCATCGTGGGCGGCTTCGGCCCGCGCATGGCCGCGATCGCGGGCCGTCACGCCGACGGCTTCAACACCCAGGCCATGCACCCGGATCTGGCCGAGCTGGGCCGCGTGGCCCGGGAAGCCCACGCCGCGTCGGGGCGCGATCCCGCGCGGTTCGGCCTGAGCGTGTTCGCGGGCCTGAGCGAGCGCTGGCTGCGCGAGGGCACGCCGGAGCGGGCGCGGCTCGAGCGGGCGGGGGTCGACCGGCTGATCCTGCTGACGTCGCCGCCGTACGACCTGGCCGCGATTCGCGCGGAAGCGCTGACGACGCCTCGGGCCCTCACCATCGGGCCCTCACCCTCGGGCCCCTCACCCTGCCCTCTCCCCAGAGGGGAGAGGGTTAGGGGAAGCGGGCGCGCAGGAGGGCGGCGGCGGCGGCCTCGTTGCGCAGCTTGGCGTAGGCCTCGTCGATCGGGATGTCGGCCGCGCTGCCGGGAGCGAAGCCGCAGTCGGGGTTGAGCCAGAGGCGCTCGGCGTCGACGTGGCGCAGGGCCTGCCCGACGCGCTCCGCGATCGCCTCCGGGCTGTCGATCTGCGCGCCGCGGCAGTCCACGCAGCCGAGGCCGATCTGGCGATCGTCCGGGAGCTGCCGCAGCACCGCGAAGTCGCCCGCCACCGGGATGGTGAACTCCAGCACGTACTGGCGGACCGCGAGGCGCCGCAGGAACGGCAGGATCGGGTCGTAGCCGCCCTCGCCGATCCAGCCCTGGCGCGCCTTGTTGCGGCGGCAGAGGTGCACCGCGGTCACGATGCCGTCGACGCCGGCCACGATCTCGTTGAGCAGGTCCACGCAGAGCGCGGCCTCCGCGTCCGGGTCCGCGAAGCCGGCGCGCACCTTCGGGTCCACCAGCAGGCAGAGGTGCGGGTCGTCGAACTGGGCCACCGTGACCCCGGCCGCGCGCACCGCGAGCAGCTCGGCGCGCAGCACCGGCACCAGCGCGCGCATGAACGCCTCGCGCGTGGGATACGCGGCGCGCGAGCGGTCCGGGTCCCACATGCGCTGGGCCAGGAGGTAAGGGGAGGGCAGGGCGACCTTGGTGGCGCGCCGGGTGCGGCCGACCAGGAAGCGCGCCTCCTCGCCGAGCAGCCCCGGCCGGCGCGGCGTCATCGGCTCCACCACCGTGTGCCACGAGAGCCCGTCGCGCGTCTCGCGCGCGAAGCCGTGCATGATCTCCGCGATGACCCCGATGTAGGAGCGCCGGCGCCATTCTCCGTCGGAGACCACGTCGATGCCGGCCGCTTCCTGCACCGCCACGATGTAGGCCACCGCCGCGTCCATCAGGGCCGGGCCGCGCCGGATCGCTCCTCCGGCCGGTCGAGGAGGTCGCGCACGAAGTCCGAGCGCGGCATGCTGCCGACCACCGAGGACGGGAAGCGGGGCAGGGTCACCGGGCGCTCCCGGCCCGGCGGCGCGAGGCGTCCCAGTCGCGCGAGGCGAGCCCGTGGTCCTCGGTGGTGTCCACCTCGAAGTAGCCGCCCGGCGTCTCCACCGCGTGCAGGGTCACCCCCGCCTCGAGCATCGCCTGGAGCAGGTCGATCAGGTAGGCGCGCGCGAAGACGGCCGAGTTGCCGAAGGGGCGGCCGTCGAAGCGCTCCCGCGCGCGGTGGAAGTGCTCGACGAGGAGCCGCGCGCCCGCGGCGGTGAACTTGGCCACCCCGGTGAACTCGGCCGGCGCCTCCGCGGGCGGGATGCGGCGGCTCACCTCGGTCACCCGGTCGTGGTAGAGGCGCACCTTCTCGCCGTCGGACTCGGGGTGCTGGGTGCGCGGCCGGTAGCGCGCGCGCCAGTCGGTGTCGACCAGCAGCACGATGTCGCCCGGGTGCCGCACCAGGCGCGCGGCCGCCTCCGGGGTATAGAGGATGTCGGCGTAGCTCGAGACGAAGCCGCCCGCCATCTCGCGCTCGGCGCTGAAGAGCGAGAGCAGGATGTTGTTCCGCTCCCACTCCGCGTTGTGCACGAAGCGGAAGCGCGGGTAGTCGGCCTGCACGCGCCCCATGCGGTAGCCGCCCACGAAGACGATGTCCCCGCAGCCCGCGTGGCCGAGCGCGTCCACGCACCAGTCGAGCATGCGCCGGCCGCCGATCTCGGCGTAGCACTTCGGCACGTCCTCGGTGAGGGGCATGAGCCGCTGGCCCCGGCCCGCCGCGATCAGGATGCCCTTCAACGCGCGGCGAGCGCCTCGACCAGCGGCGTGCCCTCCGCCCCCGGCAGGTCCACCGCGAGGAGACGGGCCGCGGTCGGCGCGAGGTCGAGCATCGAGACCGTGTCGAGGCGCGCGCCGTCCCGCACCCCGGGCCCCGCCATCAGGAAGCCCGCGCCCATCAGCGGCAGCGACGGCGCGTGGCCGTGGGCCGCGCGCAGCACCGGCGCCGCCGCGGCGGCCTCGGGCGTCGAGTGGCCGGTGATGAGCACGCCCTCGTGGGCGGCCAGCATCAGGTCGCCCTGCATGGAGTCGGGGCCGGGCGCGGGCAGGCCGAGAGTCGGCGAAGCGCGCGGGCTCGAGCACGTCGAGCCCGGGGAGCGCGCGGAAGCGCTCCGCGAGCCGCTCCCCGGTGGTGCGCGGCGCGCCGTCGAGCACGTAGACGTGCGCGGAGCCGCCGTTGCCCGCGACCCACGCGTGCCGCCGCGTGATCTCCCCGTGCCGGTCCAGATCGAGCAGCCCCTCCTCGCGCAGGAGCTGGTTCAGGTGATGCCGGCGGGAGACGTTCACGAACCCGTGGTCGCCGAAGACCATCAGGGTGGTGGTCTCGAGCCGGCCCTGCTCGGCCAGGGTGTCGAGCAGCCGCCCGAGCAGCGCGTCCATGTGCAGGAGCGCCCAGCGCGCCTCCGGGCTGTCCACCCCGTGATCGTGCTGGAAGGAATCGAGGGTGAGGAAGTGCAGGAGCATGAGGCGCGGCGGGCGGACCGCGAGGATGTGGCGCGCCGCCTCCAGGGTGAGCCAGTCCTGCATCGGCCCCATCGGGTGCTGCGCGCTCCAGGGCCCGTAGCGATCCACCGGCAGGCGCCTGGCGGCCAGCTCGGTCCAGAGCGGGCGCGAGGCGTACGTCTCGAACAGCTCCTGCTCGTAGAACTCGGGGATGTTGTCGGCCACCGCGGCGATCCCGCGCGTCTTGGGCCAGCACACCGCCGCGGTGCGCTGGCCGGTCGCGTGCAGGCGATCCCACAGGGTCGGCACCCGCACCGGCGCGTCGGTGCGGTCGCCGTAGTGCTCGACCGGCTTCCCGCTCGCGCGGTCGAAGACCAGGTTGCCGAGCACGCCGTGCCGCGCGGGCGAGACGCCGGTGACGATCGAGGTGTGACACGGCCACGTGACGGTGGGGAAGATCGGCGTCATCCGTCGGGCGCGCGCCCCGCGCGCGGCGAGGCCGCGGAGCGCGGGCAAGTCCACGGTGGGATCGTCGATGTAGTCGGCGCGGAGCCCGTCGATGCTCAGCATGATCAGCCGGGCGGGCGTCGTCGTCACCGCCTTCTTGTAGCAGAAGTGACGCCGCCGCCGCAAGCGCGCTTCCCGTATAATGGCCGGGCTCCATGTCCACCTCCGTCCTGGTCGGCGTCGACATCGGCACGTCATCCGCCAAGGGAGCCGCCTACGATCCGGACGGGCGCTGCCTCGGCACCACCGAGATCGCGTATCGCTACGAGACGCCGCGGCGCGGCTGGGCCGAGGCGGACGCGGGCGCGTGGTGGCGCGCGACGTGCCGCATCCTCCGCTCGCTCGCCGACACGGTGCGGCCCGCGCAGATCGACGGGGTGGCGGTGACCGGCCAGGCCCCGACGCTGCTCGCGGTGGACGCGGCGGGCCGCCCGGTGCGCCCCGCCATCCTCTGGCTCGACGTGCGGAGCGAGGCGATGGCGGAGGAGATCGCGGCGCGCGTCGGGCCCGAGGCGGAGCGCGTCTCCGGCAACCGCGTCCACGCCTTCTACCTGGGTCCCAAGCTCGCGTGGCTGCGGCGCCACGAGCCGGCCCGCTTCGAGCGCCCGCTCACGATCCTCCAGTCGCACAGCTATCCGGTGATGCGGCTCACCGGCGCCCGGGTCACCGACTACTCCTCCGCCGCGCTCGCCGCGCCGCTCTACGATTGCCGGGCGCGCGCGTGGTCGCCCGAGATGTGCGCGGCGCTGGGCGTCGATCCCGCGTGGCTGCCCGAGATCAAGCCGAGCCACGCCATCGCGGGCCGGGTGACCGCGGCCGCCGCCCGGGAGACCGGGCTGCGCGAGGGCACCCCGGTCGCGGTGGGCGGCGCCGACTTCGCGGCCTCCACCCTCGCCGCGGGCGTCACCGAGCCGGGCGAGGCGTGCCTGATGCTGGGCACCGCGGGCAACCTGATCATGCCGCTCGCCGCGCCCGACTTCGACACCCGGCTGATCAACTCGCACCACGTGGGGTGCGACCGGTATCTCGCGCTCGGGGGCACGCTCTCGGGCGCGCTGCAGGAGTGGTTCCGCTCCATCGCGGCGCCCAACGTCGCGTTCGAGACGCTCGACGCGGAGGCGGCCGCGGTGCCCGCGGGCGCCGACGGCCTGCGCCTGCTGCCGTACCTGCAGGGCGAGCGCACCCCGGTGTGGGACGCGGGCGCGTGCGGGGCCTTCGTCGGCCTCTCGCTGGTGCACGGGCGCGGGCACCTCTACCGCGCGGTGCTCGAGGGCGTGGCGGTGTCCTTCCGTCACTGCGCGGAGATCGCGGCCGAGAAGGGCCTGCGCCTCCGCGAGGTCATCGCGGTGAACGGGGGCGCGCGCAGCGCGGTGTGGCGCCAGATCCTGTGCGACGCCCTCGGCGTGCCGCTCCTCTACGTGCCCGACGGCGCGGGCGCGCCCGCCGGCGGCGCGCTGCTCGCGGGCATGGCGGTCGGGCTGGTGGACGGGGTGGCGACCGCCCGGCGCTGGCGCAGCGCGCTGGTGCGACACGCCCCCGACGCGGCGCCGCACCGAGATCTACGCGGGCCTGCTCGCGGGCCGGCGCGAGCTCTACCCGGCGATCCGCCAGATCGCCTGATGGCCCGCATCGCCATCCTCGGGGCCGGCTTCATGGGCTCGGCCCTGACGGTGCCCGCGACCGACAACGGCCACACCGTCGCGCTCTGGGGCACGCACCTCGACGACCACCTGATCGCGGCGGTGCGCGCCGGGGCCAAGCATCCCAAGCTCGGTCTCGTCCTGCCCGCGGGGGTGACCGCGTACGACTCGACCGAGCTGCCGCGGGCGCTCGCCGGCGCGGACCTCGTGATCAGCGCGGTGACGTCGGACGGCGCGCTCCCGGTGCTGCGACGCGCGGCGACCCGGCTGGCCCCGGGGGTGCCGGTGCTGAGCGTGTCCAAGGGGCTGGCCCAGAGCCGCGGCCGGGCGGTCACGCTCTCCGACGCGATCGCGGACCGAGGCCGGGCTCCACATCGTCACGGTGGGCGGGCCGTCGAAGGCGCTCGAGCTGGCCCGGCGCGTGCCCACCGCGGTGGTCTACGCCTCCCCGCAGGCCGCGGTGCGCCGGCGCCTCCGGCAGATGCTCGAGACGGCCTACTACCGCGTCGAGGAGAGCGCCGACCAGCGCGGGCTCGAGCTCTGCTCCGCGCTCAAGAACGCCTACGCGATCGCGATCGGGCTCTGCGACGGCCTGGTGGCCGCGGGCCGGGCCGAGGCGATGTACAACACCAAGTCCGCGCTCTACACCCAGGCGCTCCGCGAGATCGCGCGGCTGGGCCTCACCGTGAAGATGCGCGGGGCCACCGTCCACGGCCTGGGCGGGGCGGGCGACCTGCACGTCACCGGCATGGCCGGGCGCAACCGCGTCTTCGGCGAGCTGCGCGGCGCGGGCCGGCCGACCCGGGAGGTCGTGGCGGAGCTCAAGGCGCGCGACGAGCTGACCGAGGGCTACGCCGCGATCCGCTGGTGCTGGCGGTTCGCGCGCGAGCGGAAGGTGACGGGCGTGCCGCTGCTCCACGCCCTCCACCGCATCGTCTACGGCGGGCACGACGTGGAGCGCGAGCTCTCCGCGGCCTGCTTCGGGAGCGCATCTCCGTCCACCCGATCCAAAGGAGGCAGGTCATGAGGCGGATGCTGGCGGTCGTGCTGGGGCTGGGGTTGACGTGGATGGCGAGCGCGGGGCCCGCGGCGGCGGATCCCATCGTGGCCCAGTTCTGGTACTCGTTCGGGGGCAAGAACCGCGAGGTCACCGAGGCCCACATCAAGAAGTTCAACGAGTCGCAGAGCAAGTACCGGATCGAGGGCACCTTCCAGGGCGACTACTTCCAGGCCCTCGCCAAGATCCGCGCCGCCGCCATCACCAAGACCGCGCCGGCCGCCTTCCACGTGGTGGGCGAGGCGCTGCCGAACCTCTGGCAGGCCGGCCTGCTCGAGTCGCATGGAGGAGTACGCCAAGGGACCGAACGGCACCGACCTCGCCGACTTCGTGCCCGGCCTCACCCAGGCCGGCTACTTCGACTACCTCGGCAAGAAGCCGGCCCCGCTCTTCGCGGTGCCGTTCTTCCGCAGCACGCCGATCCTCTACTACAACGCCGACATGCTGGCCGCCAAGGGCGTGAAGGTGCCCACCACCTGGGACGAGCTGCGCGCCGCCGCGGGCAAGCTGACGGTGCGCGAGGGCGACGACACCAAGGTCTACGGCTTCGAGGTGCCGGTGGACTGGTGGTTCTGGTACGGGCTGCTCCACCAGGCGGGCGGCAGCCTCATGACCGCCGACGGCAAGAAGGCCGCGTTCCGGGAGAAGGGCCAGGAGGCGCTCCAGTTCTGGGTGGACCTGGTGAACCGGGACAAGACGATGAAGCAGCCCCCGGGCAAGGACTACAGCGCCTGGGAGGTGGCCAACACCGACTTCATCAACCAGCGCGTCGGCATGATCTTCACCTCCACCGCGTTCCTCAACTACATGACCGAGAACGCCAAGTTCAAGGTGGGGACCGCGTTCCTGCCCGCGAAGGCGAAGGCGGCGGTGCCGACCGGGCGGCACCTACTTCGTGCTGCTGAAGGACGCGCCGACGCCGCAGAAGGAGGCGGGCTGGGCCTTCATCAAGTGGATGACCGAGCCCGAGCAGACCATCTCGCTGTCGAAGGCGACCGGCTACATGCCGGTGCGGCTCTCCGCGGTCAACTCGCCCGCGATGCAGTCCTTCTACAAGGACAACCCCAACTACAAGGTGGCGCTCGACCAGCTCAAGACCGCGCAGCGCTTCCCGTTCTCGCCCGCCCTGTTCGACATCCAGCGCGAGGTCATCCAGCCGAACCTGGAGGCCGCGGTGCTGGGCACCAAGACGTCGGCCGAGATCATGGCCACCGCGGAGCAGAAGGCGAACGAGATCATCGGCAAGCACGACAAGTAGTGGCCGCGCGGCGGGCCCGGAGAGACGCCTGGCTGGGGTACGCGCTGGTCGGCCCTTCCCTGGCGCTCTTCGGGCTCGTCTATCTCTACCCCGTCGCGTACTCCGCCTACGTGAGCGTCTTCGAGTGGGACCTCATGACCCCGAAGCGCTACGTGGGGCTCGCCAACTACCGCGAGCTGTGGTCGCCCGAGTTCGGCGAGGTGCTGGTGAACACCGCGTGCTACTCGGGCGGGGTCGTGGTGCTGGCCCTCGGCCTCGGGCCTGGCGCTCGCGCTCCTGCTGAACGACCGGAGCCGGCTCAGCGCGGGGCTGCAGGCCTGCATCTTCTCCTCCTACATCGTCTCGTGGGTGGCGGTGTCCCTGCTCTGGGTCTGGATGCTCGATCCCCAGTACGGCCTCGTCACCTACGGCCTGCGCCTGGTCGGGCTGCGGCCGGTGAACTGGCTGGGCAGCCCGTCGGTGGCGCTCTGGACGCTGGTGCTGGTCACGGTGTGGAAGACCATCGGCTACCCGCTCGTGATCTACCTGGCCGGGCTCCAGGCGATCCCGGGCGACTTCTACGAGGCGGCCGCGCTGGACGGGGCCACCGGCTGGAAGCGCTTCCGCTTCATCACCTGGCCGCTGCTCTCGCCCACCACCCTCTTCCTGGTGGTGACGCTCACCATCGCGAGCTTCCAGGGCTTCGACATCGTCAAGATCATGACCCAGGGCGGGCCGATCACCTCGACGATGATCTACGTCTACTACATCTACGAGCAGGCCTTCCAGTACTTCCGGCTCGGCCGGGCCTCGGCCGCGGTGGTGATCTTCTTCGTCCTCATCCTGCTCCTGACGCTCCTGCAGTGGCTGGTGTTCCGCAAGCGCGTGCAGTACACGCACGTGACCCACCCGAACCCGCTCGTCCGCTGGCTGACCGTGCTGGGCCTCGTGGTGGTGGCCGCGGTCGAGGTGGGCCCGTACGTGTGGATGGTCGCCACGTCGCTGAAGGACCTGCCGAGCGTGACCCGGTTCCCGCCCACCCTGCTGCCGGATCCGCCCCGGTGGGACAACTACGCCAAGGCCTGGCAGTCGGGCCCCTTCCTGCGCTTCTTCGTCAACAACGTGATCCAGACGGTGGCGATCCTGGCGCTGCAGCTCTTCTTCGCGTGCACCGCCGCCTACGCCTTCGCCAAGGTGCGCTTCCCCGGGCGCGACCTCTGCTTCGTCATCGTGATGGCGTGCCTGATCGTGCCGCCCCAGGTGCGCTTCGTGCCGCTCTACATCCTCTTCTCGCACCTGGGGCTGGTGAACACCTACGCCGCGCTGGTGCTGCCGTACGCGGTGTCCGCGCTGGGCACCTTCCTGATCCGCGAGGCGTTCATGCAGATCAGCGACGACATCGTGGACGCGGCCCGGGTGGACGGGGCGGGCGTCTTCACGATCATCTTCCGGCTGATGGTGCCGATCGCCCGGCCGACCATCGTGGCCTTCGCGCTCTTCAGCGTGGTCTACCACTGGAACGACTTCTTCTGGCCGCTGGTGATGACCACCACCGACGCGGTGCGCACGCTGCCGGTCGGGGTGTCGATGCTGCGCGAGGAGGGCACCGGCGCCCGCTGGCACATCATCATGGCGGGCAGCATGTTCGTGGTGGCGCCGGTGCTGGCCGTCTTCGCGGTGGCCCAGCGTCACATCGTCCGCGCCTTCACCTTCACCTCGCTGAAGTGAAGTTCCCACCTCATATCCCTCTCCCCTCCGGGGAGAGGGCAGGGTGAGGGGGCGGGCCAAACACGCTACAACTCGAGCCGATACCCCTTCACCAGCAGGCTCGGCGCCGGCGTGAAGTCGAGCTCGGCGGCCCGCGCGAACCCCATGCGCTCGTAGAGGGCCATCGCCACCTCCATCATGTCGGTGGTGTGCAGCGTGAGCGCCGTCGCCCCGGCCGCCCGCGACCGGCGGATGCACTCCTCCACGAGCCGCCGGCCCACTCCGCGGCCCCGCCCCGCCGGCGCCACCGCGAGCAGCCGCAGCTCCGGCTCCGCGAGCGGGGCCGACGCGGCGAGGCCCGGCGCGGCCATCGTCCCGCCCGCCGGGATGAGCAGCACGCTGCCCACGAGCGCGCCCGCCGCCTCCGCCACGATCAGGGTCGCCGGCTGCGCCGCGGTCAGCGTCGCCACGATGTTCTGCCGATAGCCGGCCCAGAGCGGCGCGGGCAGCACCGCGGCGTACTGGCCGTAGGCGGCGAGGGTCACCGCCTCGATGGCCGCGCGGTCCTCGGCCCGGCCGGAGCGGATCGTGAGGTCGTCCGGTCGCGTGCTCACCCCGCCGCGGGCTTGACCTCGGCGGCCAGGCGCTCCATCGCGCGCGTCATCGCGGGGATGCCGTCCCGCGGGCAGATCGAAGGTCATCCACTCGGCGCCCATGCCCCGCACGCGCTTGATGTCGGCCGCCACCTCCGCCACCGAGCCCTGGAACGGGGCCCGGCCGGCGCCCTTGGCGGAGTCGGTCAGGTCCAGCATGTTGCGCGGCGAGAGGCCCAGCTTGTCGCGCCGCCCGGTGCGGGCGGCCAGATCGCGCAGGGTCGCGTAGCCCTTCTCGATATCGTCGAGGCCGAGGCCGAGCGGGTGCCACGCGTCGCCCAGCTCCGCGCAGCGCCGGACCGCGGGGCCCGAGACCGCGCCGGGCGAGCCGCCGACCCAGATCGGCGGGTGCGGCCGCTGCACCGGGCGCGGGGAGAAGGTCGCGCCGGAGAAGCTCGTGTACTTGCCGTTGTACTGGGGGATGTCCGCGCCGAAGGCGGCCTTGATCGCGCGGATGTAGTCGTCGCTGAGCCGCCCGCGCTCCGCGAAGGGCAGGCGCAGGTCCACGAACTCCGCCTCGTCCCAGCCCACCCCGACCCCGAAGATGAAGCGCCCGCCCGAGGCCTGGTCCACGGTGGCCGCGGCCTTGGCCGCCACCAGCGGGTTGCGATACGGCAGCACGATCACGCTCGCCCCGAGCTGGATGCGCCGCGTGCGCCCGGCCAGGAAGGCCAGGAGCGAGAACGGATCGGGCCAGTGGCCGCCGTAGTGCTGGGTGGTCGCGGGCTTGGCCAGGATGTGGTCGGGCACGAAGACGCCGTCGAGGCCGAGTGCCTCCGCCTTCGTGGCCAGCGATTCCGCCTCCGCCACCGTGAGCTGCCAGATCGGAAGCACCACGCCGTACTTCATGGGCCCCTCCATTCGGTTGGGGTTGTCAGACGACCTGCGCGCCCTTCTCGATCAGGAGCTGCTTCAGGAGGGAGCGATGGCAGTGGCTCTCGTCCTCGCAGTAGCAGCCCACCGAGAAGTTCGTCTGCCGCGAGAGCGCCGCGAGCACCGCGAGGAGCCGCTCCGCGGCGGGCCGACGCATCTCGCCGCGATACCGGCGCGCGTAGGCGGCCCAGCGCGCGGGGGTGAACGGCTTCGAGAGCGCGAACGACACCAGCGGGGCGCTCGGCGAGAGCTCGGGCAGCCACGCGTCGAAGTAGTCCCCCGAGGCGTAGTGCTCCTTGCGCACCCCGCGCGGCGGCCGGCGAACCGTCCCGAGGCGCAGTCCCTCGTCCGGGTGACGCGCGGTCCCGAGGCGAACGACCCGCAGGGACATGGGACGCGCTCAGGCCTTGCGGGTCCGGGGCAGGTGATACGTGAGGGCGAGCGCGATGCACCGCCTCAGGGCGCCGACCGGGACCCGGTCGCTCTCGTCGAACACGATGGCCCGGTTGCCCTCGTAGCGGAACGTGCTCGGGTAGTGACGGCGGAAGGTCTCGACCAGCGTGGTCCGGCAGTGGAAGTACATCGCGTAGCGCCCGGGGCTCGGACTTGACCCGGTCGATGCGGATCGTGCTGCCGCTCCGGGGCCGCACGGTGAGATAGCTCGGCTGGCCCCACCGGAGGGCCTCGCGCACCTCGCCCACGCCCTCGGTGGCGGAGGCCACGTCGAGGATCAATCGACGGAGAGCCAGGAGCTTGGCCGCGACGCCCCTCGGATACGAGCGGAAGACGGCGGCGACCTTCGCGTTGTCGATGACGGGTCGACGTGGCATGACTCGATTCCGAGCGCGACTATAGCGTCGCGCGTGCGGAGCCGCAAGCCGGGCGCCGTCTCCGCGCGAGGCCGGAGAGGCCTCCCGGCAGCACCAGCACCACCACGATCAGCACCAGCCCCAGGGTCAGCATGTAGAGGTAGCGAAACTTCACGAGGAGGATCTCGGACAGGAGGCCGAGGAAGACCGCGCCCAGGATCGGGCCCGCGACGGTGGCCGGCCCGCCCAGGAGGGCCATGATCACGGTCTGGAAGGACACCAGGGGATTGAAGACCTGGGGATCGAGGTAGGTCCAGCGCGGGGCCATCGCCCCGCCGATCGCGCCCATGAACGCGGCGCGCCGGCACCGCCGCCTGCTCGCCCAGCTCGACCAGGGCCAGCAGCTCGGCCGGGGTGCCGCCGGGCCGCTCGCTCCAGCGCGCGGCCGCGGCCACGTTCTCGGCCGCGGTGAGGTCGAGGAAAGGCCGCGGGGTCTGGAAGGTGCGCCCCAGGCCGAGCCGGGCGATCCGGTAGGCCGGCAGGGCGCTGATCTCGCGCCCGCCCATCCGGATGGACCCGGCCGACGGCCGGAGCAGCCCGTTGATCAGGTTGAAGAGGGTGGTCTTGCCGGCTCCGTTCGGCCCGATGAGGGCGACGATCTCGCCCTCGGCCACCGCGAAGCTCACCCGGTGGAGCACCCGCAGGCCCCCGAAGCTCCGGGCGACGTCGGTGCCCTCGAGGAAGGGCCGGGTCATCGCGCTAGCGGCCCTGCAGCTGGTAGAGCAATGTCCCCCCGACGATCATCGCGATCGCGGCGAGGCGGCCCCAGGTGAGCGGCTCGTGGAGCACGAGGAATCCCACCAGCAGCACGACCACGGTGGAGGTGCCGCCGATGAGGAACGACGAGGTCACCCGCAGGCCGCGCTCGTAGGCGAGGAGTCCGAAGACGTCCACGCCCGCGGCGGCGATGCCGGCCGCCGCGAGGAGCCAGAGCCCCTCGCGGGTGAGGACGAACTCGTGCCCGCCCGCCCGCATGGCCAGGAGCGCGATCGAGTTGACCACGAAGGCGACGCCGGTGATCACCACGGCCCCGAGCACCGCGCCGATCCGCGAGGAGCCGAGCTTGAGGCAGATCGTGTAGGCGGCGGCGGACAGGCCGGCGATCACCGCGAAGAGGATGGGGCTGGTCACGCGCCGAAGATATCCCGAAAGCCCGCCCGCGTCATGCGCGTCATCGGGCTCCGACCAGGTGGAGGCCGAGCAGGAGCAGCGCGAGGGTGCCGAGTCCGCTGCGCACCGCGTGCAAGCGGCCCCAGCGGGCCAGGAGCGCGGTGGCCTCGGCGGAGCCCGGATCGAGGGCCGGATCCAGCAGGCGCTTGTTGGTCGGCAAGATGACGATCAGGGTGAAGGCGATCAGGCCCATCATCAGCAGGCCGGCGGCGAGCGGGAAAGCTCCGTGGCCGCGGGTCCAGTCGGCCACGCCCGCGAGGCCGCCCACCGCGGCGAGCGACGCTTGCATGACCGCTCCCCGGCGATAGCTCGGCCCGAACTCCGCGATCGCGAGCGCGGCTCCGCACTGACGCCGGGCCGGGTGCTCGACCAGGGTGACATAGAGCGCGGCCCCGGCGAAGAGCCCGACGGCCAGCAGCGCCACGAGGTCGAGGAGCATGGGTCAGCCGATCACGAGCCGCTCGTACAGCGCCGAGAGCATCTCGTCGATGGCCCCGGAGGCCCACACCTTGAAGATGGGCGACTGCTGCATCGCCCCCCAATCGCCCAGGAAGCGCTCCCACGCTTGCTCCCGGGTCTCACCCGGCCGGGCCGCTTGCATGACGGGGACCAGGCGGTCCCTTGGAAAGAGCGCGGGGAGCTCCGTGTAGTGATACAGGTACTCGAGGTCCTCCGTGTAGAAGGCCACGATCGGGATCGACTGATAGGTACGGCCGTCTCGCTCCCGCAGGAACTCGTTCATGAGATCGGCGTTCGGCGAATCGGCCGGATCGGCTCTCGGCTCGCGCCCCACTTTCTGGCCGTCGCGCGGGAAGATGCGGAGCTCGAGCGGAGCGGCCTCCACCAGACGCCCGAGCATGGGAATGACCCGGCGGCAGTCCGACGACCATTCCTCCGAGATCATGAGGATCTTGGCCGGCCCCCTGGGCTGGGCGGCGAGCCAGCGGATCGCCGCGACCTGATCGTCGCGGAGCCGGAGGGTCTCGTACCATGCCCGTAGCGGGCCGCTCCAGTCGACCCGCTCCGGGCCCCGCCACCAGCCGGCCTCGCGCGCGAGATTCTCGGGGGTGCCGATGTAGTCGATGTACTGAGCGAAGGTCATGCCCTTCGCAAAGCGCTCCGGCGTGACGACGCGACGTCCGGGGCCGAGGCTCATGCCGCGTCGATCTTCCGCTGCAGGAACCAGCAGAACCACCCGCGGTAGCGCTGCTGCAGCTCCGGCTTCATCCAGTCCTTGCCGGTGACGATGCCGCGGCAGCGCGGGCTGCCGCAATGGCACGTCATCCGATGGTCGCCGTCGTCGGTGGTGGCCCAGTCGATCGTGAGCTCCTCGCCGGCGGCGACGTCCCGCATCGCGACCAGGACGATCTGGCCCTGGATGGCCAGGTTGGGGTCGCAGGAGTGGTTGGTGTAGAGCATGCTGCCGGCTCGGTGGTCCTGCACGCACCGGGGCGATGAAGAGATCCTCCGCGATCTGGATCTCGGCGGCGCCGAGCGTGGGCTCGAGAGCGGACCACTGCGATCCGGTGAGCACGTGCCCGCCCTTGACCGCGACGATCTCGCCCGCCGCGATGGCGACTCGCGCGAAGAGGCCCTGGCCCTGGATCGGGCTCGGCCGTACCTCGGTCCGGGGCGAGCGATACGTGAGATCAGCCATGGGTGGACAGCGCCCGGACGAAGGCGTCGGGCTGGTCGGGGGTGATCAGCCACGGCTGCTCGGGCCGCGCGCTCGATCCACACGAAGCGGTCGATGCGCGAGACGTACATCCGCACCAGGCCCCGCCGGGTGGTCCAGAGCTAGCCGAATCCGCCGCAGAGCCCGCCGGCGCCCGACCCGCATGCCCCAGCCGACCTCGCGGCGCAGCGTCGGCCCGATCGATCAGGCGCACCGCCGAGATCTCCTCGCGCGGGATCTCCCGGCGCCTGAGCGGCCAGATCACCTCGATCGCGTCGGGGCGCACCACTGAACTCGGTCGGCCGGAACCAGAGCCAGATCCACGCGTAGAGCACGAGCAGGAACAGGGCCGGGAGCGCGAGGAGCGACGGACGTCCCGCATGCGCCAGGAGCGCGAAGACGCGGCGGCAGCGCCAGGAGGCACGAGGGTGAGGACGAGGATCCGGGGGACATCGGGGCCAGGCGATAGGTCATGACGGCTCCGAGCTCACCCCCTCGGCCCCCCTCACCCTGCCCTCTCCCCGGAGGGGAGAGGGTGGAGGGGAGGAGGCACGCTTACTTGAAGATCGAGAAGTTGATCTCTTTCTCGGTGATGAACTCGAGCAGCACCGGCACGCCCTCGCGGGTCTTGGCGATGCCGCGCTTGATCGCGTTGACGATCTCGCCCGGCTCGGTGACGCGCTCGCCGTAGCCGCCGAAGGCCTTCGCCATGTCCGCGTAGTGGCCGCTGATGTCGGTGGAGCGGTACTTCTCGGTGGCGGCCTTCATGATCGGCAGCTCGATCGCCATCGAGAAGTTGTTGAGCAGGATCGACAGGATCGGGATGCGCTCGCGCACCGCGGTCTCGAAGTCCATGCCGGTGAAGCCGATGGCCGCGTCGCCCCACACGTTGATGCAGAGCGCTTCCGGCTTCGCGAGCTTGGCCCCCATCGCGAGGCCGAGGCCGTAGCCGAGCTGGGTGGTCTTGCCCCAGCCGATGTAGGTGAGCGGGTGCGTGCATTCCCAGAAGGGGGACAGCTGATCCCTCGGGCTGCCCGCGTCGTGGGTGATGATGGTGTTGGCCACGTCCACCGTGTGCAGCAGGTCCCAGATCACCCGGTAGGGCGAGAGCGGCTTGTCGTTGGCGGTCAGCTTGGGCATCCACTGGGCCATCCACTCCGCCTTCATGGTGGCGATCTGCCGCGTGACCTCGGCCTTGCGGCCGCGCGGCTTGCTCTTGAGGCGATCGCGCACCTCGGCGAGCAGGGCGTCCAGCACCAGGCCCGCGTCGCCGATGACCGCGTGCTCGGCCACGATGTCCTTGTTCAGATCGGCCACGTCGATGGTGGAGTGGATGATGGTCTTGCCCTTCGGCATCGTGACGCCGTAGTTGGTGGTCGAGAAGCTGCAGCCGATGCCGAAGATCACGTCCGAGTTCTTGAGGAACTCGTGGACCGTCTTCGGCATCGAGCGGCCGCCCGAGCCGAGCGACAGCGGATGATTCTCCGGGAACGCGCTCTTGCCCTCGAGGCTGGTGGTGACCGGCGCCTCCAGCAGCTCGGCCAGCTCGCGCAGCTGCTGCCACGCGCGCGCGTAGTGCACGCCCTGGCCCGCGTAGATCACCGGGCGCTCCGCCTCGACCAGGATGCGCGCGGCCTCGGTCACCGCGTCGGGATCCGGGGCCACCCGCGTGCGCGGGGTCGCCTTGTAGTTGAGCGGCTCCGGCACCTCCTCCTGGTACACGTCGACCGGGACCTCGACCAGGACCGGGCGCGGCCGCCCGTTCTTCACCTGGGTGAAGGCGCGGCGCATCGCGTCCGGCACCGCGTCGCCCACCACCACCTGCTCGCACCACTTGGTGACGTTGCGGTAGTTGATGAACGAGTTGAAGTTGGGCGGGATGTTGGTGATGCGGCGCGGGTAGCCGCCGGGCAGCACCACGATCGGCACCGAGTCGCCGTAGGCCTGGGCCACCCCGCCGAAGGCGTTCTCCGAGCCGGGGCCGTGCTGCATCGTGAACACGCCGATCTTCTGGCCGGAGGTGATGCGGCTCACCGCGTCGGCCATGTGCAAGCCGGTGCGCTCCTGGCGAACGATGATGGTGCGGATGTCGGCCTGGGCGGCCGCCTCGATGATCGGGTTGACCGGGTAGCCGATCAGAAAGGTGGTACCTTCACGCTTCAGGATCTCGGCGATTGCGGCGACCGCCTTCATGGGGCCCTCCTGGGGATCTGCTGTAGGATGGGGCCGACTCTAACCCAATCCGCGGGTGAAGGGAATCCGCCGGCGAAAGGATCGACGAGGCATGGCTCGGAAGAAGCACACGGTGGGCATCATCGGGCTCGGATTCGGCCGCGCGCACATCCCCGCGTTCCAGGTGAGCGGGTGCGAGGTGGTGGCGCTCTGCCAGCGCAACCAGGAGACCGCGCGGGCGATGGCCCAGCGCTACAACGTGCCCGCCGTCTTCGAGCGCTGGGAGGAGATGCTCGACCAGGCCAAGCCCGACATCGTGGTGATCGCCTCGCCGCCGCACCTCCATCGCGAGATCGCGCTCCGCGCGCTCGGCCAGGGCGCCCACGTGCTCTGCGAGAAGCCGCTCGCCATGACCGCGGCCGAGGGCCGCGAGATGGTGGAGGCGGCGGCGCGCGCCCGGCGGGTGGCGATGACCGGCTTCAACTGGCGCTTCGTCCCCGCGATGCAGCGCTTCCACGCGCTGGTGGAGGAGGGCGCGGTGGGCCGGCTCTTCCACCTGGGCGGCCGCTGGCTCGGCGCGCGCTGGGCCGACGAGACGGCGCCGATCACGTGGCGCATGGATCGCACCCAGGCCGGCCACGGGGCGATGGGCGACATGGGCGTGCACCTGATCGATCTCGTGCGCTGGCACTTCGGCGAGTTCGCGCGCGTGACCGCGCAGGCCGGGGTGGCCTACGCGTCGCGGAGCGTCCCGGGCGGCGGCAAGCCCGCCGACGCGGAGGACTTCTGCACCGTGCTGGGCGAGCTGGCCTCGGGCGGGCAGGTGACGCTCTCGGTGAGCCGGGCCGCGCGCGGCGCCAACGAGGCCTCGCTCGAGGCCTACGGCAGCCAGGGCGCGCTCGTCTACCGGCTCGATCGCGACAAGCCCAAGTGGTACGTCGGCGAGCTGCGCGGCGCCGGCGCGAGCGGCACGCTCCAGCCCGTCCCGGTCAAGGCCGGGCTGCCCCGCTCGGCCGGCGAAGGGCGACCCGATGGAGGTCACCGGCAAGGCCACGATCGCCCCGCTGGTGAAGCGCTTCCTCGAGGGCATCCGCAAGGGGGAGAGCCCGTCGCCCTCGCTCGAGGACGGCCTGAAGGCCCAGCTCGTGCTGGACGCGGTGCTGCGCTCCCTCACCGAAGGGGGCTGGCAGCGCGTCGAGCCCGCGTGACGCCGGCGCGCCCCGGCCTCCGGGTGGGCGTCATCGGCGAGGGCGTGTGCTCGCGCCGGGTGGCCGCGCTCGCGGAGCGCGTCGGCCGCGCCATCGCGGAGGCCGGCGCGGTGCTCCTTTGCGGTGGCCTCGGCGGCGTGATGGAGGCGGCCGCGCGGGGGGCCGCCCGGGCCGGAGGCCTGGTGGTCGGCCTCCTGCCCGGCTTCGAGGCGCGCGACGCCAATCGCTGGGTCGGCGTGCCGATCGTGACCGGCATGGACCAGGCGCGGAACGTGATCCTGGTGCGGTCGTGCGACGCGGTGGTCGCGGTGGGCGGGCGCTACGGCACGCTCTCCGAGATCGCGCTGGCGCTGAAGCTGGGACGGCCGGTGGTGGGGCTCGGCACCTGGCGCCTCGGCCAGCCGGAGGGGCGTCGCGTTCCGCTGATGAGCGCCCGCACGCCCGAAGAAGCAGTGGCGCGCGCGTTGCGCGCCGCGCGGCGGGCCGGCCGAGGCCGGCGGGGGCTGGCTGGTCTAGCCCTTGACGGCGCCGGCGGTGAGGCCCGCGACGTAGTACTTCACGAAGAAGGAGTAGATCAGCGCGACGGGGATGGAGCCGAGGAGCGCCCCGGCCATCAGCTGGCCCCAGTAGAAGGCGTCGCCGCGGATCAGCTCGCCCACGACGCCGATCGGCACCGTGCGCACGCTCGATTTGCTGAGAAAGAGCAGCGCGTAGAGGAACTCGTTCTGTGACAGCGTGAAGGCGAAGATGCCGGCGGACAGGAAGCCGGGCAGGCAGAGGGGAAGGATGATCCTCGTCATGGCGCGCCACCGGCTGGCGCCGTCGATCATCGCCTGTTCCTCCAGCTCCTTCGGCACCGTCTTGAAGTAGCCCATCAGGAGCCAGGCGATGAAGGGCACGAGCAGCGTCGGGTAGGTGAGCATCACCGCGGTGAGCGTATTGCCCAGGCTTCATCCGGCCGATGAGATCGGCCATCGGCACGAACAGCAGCGTCTGCGGAATCAGGTAGGTCACCGCCACCGTGATGGCCAGCAGCGCGCCGCCGCGGAATCGCATGCGCGCGAGCGGGTAGGCGAGCATGGCCCCGAGCAGGAGGGAGATGCCGGTGGCGATCGTCGCCACCAGCATGGTGTTGGCGACCCAGATCAGGAAGTTGGTCTCCCGGAGCAGGTCGATGTAGTGGACGAGCGACGGGTGCTGGATGGACAGCGGATTCGCCTTCGGATTGTACAACTCGGCGTTGGTCTTGAGCGAGGTGGCCGCCATCCAGGTGAACGGAAAGAGTGCCACCACGAGAAACACGGCCAGCGGCAGCCAGAGGCCCAGGAGCCGCTTCTGCCAGGTCAGCTCGCCGACCATTCTCTCCGGTCAGTCCTTCCGCACGAAGAGGGTGAGCAGCACGAGCAGGAGGCCCAGCACCGGCACCATGCTGAGCGCCACCGCAGAGCCGAGCCCCATCTGGCCCGCGCCCATGCTCAGACTGTAGGCGTAGGTCGCCATCAGATGGGTGGAGTTGGCGGGGCCGCCGCCGGTGAGCACGTAGACGAGCTGGAAGTCGAAGAAGGTGATGACGATCGAGAACGTGGTCACGATGAAGATCACGGGCAGCAGCGAGGGCAGTGTGACGTAGCGGAAGCGGCCCCAGGTGCCCGCGCCGTCGATCGTGGCCGACTCGTGCAGCTCGACCGGAATGGTCTGCAGGCCCGCGAGGATCGAGATGCCGAAGAACGGCAGGCCGCGCCACGTGTTGACCATGATGATGGAGATCATCGCCATGGTAGGCGTGCCGAGCCACGAGGGCCCGGTCGTGGCGAGCCCGCTCACCACCAGCAGGCGGTTGAAGAGGCCCATGCCGGGGTCGAGGATCCACTGCCACGCCACCGTGCTCAGCACGGTGGGCACGATGAACGGGAGCAATAGCATGGCGCGCGTGAAGGACTTCATCCGGAAGTCTGGTTCATCACGAGCGCCATGCCGAGCCCGCCGGAGGCCTTCAGCACGGTCGCGGCCGCGGTGAAGATGATCGTGTTCCGGACCGCCTGCCAGAAGATCGGGTCGTTGTACAGCTTGACGAAATTGCCGAAGCCGACGAAGGAGGCGGCGCGGGCCACCTCCTTGTGGAAGAAGCTCAGGTACACGCCGTAGAAGAACGGGTAGCCCAGGAATGCCAGCAGGAACAGCAGGGGCGGCGTGAGCATGAGCCAGCTGAACACGGACTCGCGCTCGACGAACGCGCCGCAGACGGCCAAACCCGGACCGACCGGTGGGCGGGCGCCGCCAGCGCGCCCGCCCGAGAGAGCCTCGAGAATCTTGCTCACATGCCTACCCGTAGATCGCCTTGATCTGCGACACCGCCTCGGCGATGGCGGTCTTGGTCGGCGTGCCGGTGATGGCCTTGGTGAACATGTCGATCACGATCCAGCGGTTGATCACTTCGCCGTGCTGGCGGTTCGCGGGCGCCGGCCACGACGTGAGCTTGCCGGTCTCGAGCACCTTCTGGAACGGCTTGACGCGTGGCTCGATGTCCCACTCCGGCACCTTGTCGAAGGCGTGCAGGTACGGAGCGAAGTACATGTCGCCCGAGGCGATCCACGGTCGGTACTGCTTCGGGTCCATCATCCAGCGCAGGAAATCCTTGGCCGCCTGCGGGTCCTTGCTGTAGGCGAACACGCCGTGCGTCACCGGCACCAGCGCGTGGTAGCGCTGGCCGTTGGGGCCCTTGGGATTCAGCGCGTGCTCGATCACCTTGCCCATCTCGGGCAGGTCGCGCTTGGCCGAGACCATGATGCTGTAGGCGTTGTTGGTGCACGAGATCTGGCTGGTCAGGAAGGCCTTGTTGTTGCCCGGGTCCAGCCACCCGATGCAGTCTTCGATGCACGCTTCCTTGTAGAGCCGCTTCACGTACTCCACCGCCTTCGCGGTCTCGCTGCTATCCAGCGCGACCTTCTTGCCGTCCTTGTCCATGACCGTCACGCCGTAGGACCAGAGCAGCGGGTAGAGCCAGGAGTAGTTGTCCGCGAAGCCGTGGCCCATGGACATGCCGAACGGATGGCCCTTGGCCTTGAGCTTGATGCCGGCCTCCAGGAACTCGTCCCACGTGTCCGGGAAGCTCTTGACCCCGGCCTCGTCGAACCAGTCCTTCCGGTAGTTCATCAGCTGGCCGATATTCCCGTTGGGGATGGACTTCCACTTGCCCTTGTCGATCGACAGGCGCTTGATCTCGTCGTACCAGCCGCCCTGCTGCTTGCCCACTTCCTCCGCGATGTCGGACACGTCCACCAGGGCGTCGCGATAGAGCCACTCCTGCTGCACCCAGGCCAGGTCGGCGCCATTCTTGTTCTCGACCATGGAGACCAGCTGGGGCACCGCGCTGCCGCCCGCGGCCTGGATCTGGTACTCGATCTTGATGCCGGTGGCCTTCTCGTAGGCGGGCGCCATCACGTTCTGGAAGTGCACGTCGAAGTTCTTCACGTAGGAGCTTTCGCGCGCGAACGTGATGGAGACCGGCTTGGCCTGGGCATGGCGGGAAACCCACGGGCCCGCCGCGACGCCGGCGGCCCCGGCGGCGGCGAGCTTCAGAAAGCTACGACGGGTGGCCTTCGACTGAGCGGGCTTTGCCATGCAGTTTCCCCCTTTTGGAGTGACCTGGATGGCCAGATCCTGCCCCGGGACCGGGGCATCGTCAAGGGCCGCCTGAGCGGTGCCGCGGGGGCGGTCGAGGACCGGCCGGGCGCGTCGTTGACCCCCCACGCGGGCGCGTGCTAGCCTCCGCGCGTGGTTCGGGTCAGCGTCGAGGGAGTCGGCAAGCGGTACGGATCGGTTGAGGCGCTCCGCTCGGTCTCGCTCGACTTCCCGCCCGGCCGCCTGACCGCGATCCTCGGCCCCTCCGGCTGCGGCAAGACCACGCTGTTGCGCTCGATCGCGGGATTCGTCGCGGTGGACGCGTGGCGCCATCCGCTTCGACGGAGCCGACGTTACCGCGCTGCCGCCCCAGCAGCGCGGCACCGCCATGGTGTTCCAGTCCTACGCGCTCTGGCCGCACATGACCGTGTTCGACAACGTGGCCTACGGGCTACGGCTTCGGCGGATGCCCGCGTCGGAGATCGCGCGCCGGGTGCGGGAGGCGCTCGCGCTGGTCGAGATCGGCGACGTGGAGGCCACCGCGCGCCGCAAGCCGACCGCGCTCTCGGGCGGGCAGCAGCAGCGGGTGGCGCTCGCCCGCGCGATCGTGGTGGAGCCGCGCGTGCTCCTGCTGGACGAGCCGCTCAGCAATCTCGACGCCAAGATCCGCCAGCGCCTGCGGGTGGAGGTGCGGCGGCTGCAGCGCCGGGTCGGCATCACCACGATCTACGTGACCCACGATCAGGAAGAAGCGCTCGCCATCGCCGACCGCGTGGTGCTGATGAATCGCGGCGCGGTCGTGCAGGCGGGCACGCCGGAGGAAGTGTACCTGGCCCCCGCCACCGAGTTCGTCGCCGACTTCCTCGGGGTGGGCAACCGCGTCGAGGGCCACGCCGAGCCCGGCGCGGTGCACGTGGAAGGGCAGCGCCTGCCGTACGAGGGCGCCGCGCGGGGGGCCGTACTGGTGATCCTTCGCTCGTCGGATCTCGGCCTCGTTCAATCGGCCGCCGGCTCTGGCGACGGGCCGCCTCGCCGGCCATCTCGAAGAAAGCCTGTTCCTCGGCGCGTACTACCGGCACTACGTGCGGGTGGGCGAGGCCGTGCTCATGGTGGACGGGCCCGCGCCGGCCCGGCCGGGGCCCGTCACCATCACCGTGCCGCCGGACCGCGTCCGCGTGTACCCGGCGGCCTGACAGAGGAGATCTCCGATGCTGCTGCGATCCATCCTCGCCGTGCTGCTGGCCCTGGCGGTGCCCGCCTCCGCCGCGACCCGGCTCAACGTCGCGATCGGCGCCGACGTCAACGTGGTCGAGGTGCACAAGACGCTGCTAGGCCCCGGCTTCCACGCGACCGCGTCCGACGTCGAACTCAACGTGGTGGGCACCGGGACCGGCGAGCCGGCCAGCCGCGCGATCTACACCAAGATCAAGGCGCAGGCGGACGCGGGCCGCAAGCCGTGGGATCTCGACGTGGCGCTGGTCAGCATGGCGGTGGCCTCGCAGATGGTGAAGGAGGGCCTCCTCTCCCGCTACGTGCCCCAGATGAAGAACGCGGCGCTCGTGAAGGGCGCGGAGGTGAAGGAGGCCTTCGGGGTCAACGTCGACGGCTACGTGGTCCCGATGTTCCACAACCAGATCGCGCTGGCCTACGTGCCGTCGAAGGTCGCCAGTCCGCCGAAGTCGTTCGACGAGCTGGCCGCGTGGGTGAAGGCCAACCCGGGTCGCTTCGGCTACAACGGCATCAAGGGCGGAGTGAGCGGAGTCGGCTTCACGATGGGCTGGGTCTACTGGAAGACCGGCCTCTACAAGGAGCTGACCCAGGGGCCGTTCGACAAGAGCAAGGAGCCGGCGATCCGGGAGGCGGTCACCGCGCTGCGCGACTTCAACAAGGGAGCGGTCATCACCAACGGCAACGCGGGCACGCTCGACGCGCTGAACCGCGGCGAGATCTGGATGGGCGCGGTGTGGATCGACCAGCTGGTGGCCTGGAAGAACGAGGGGCGCATGGATCCGGCGGTGACCCCGCTGCTGCCCGCGCCCGGGCTGCCGATCTACCCGCTCTACCTCGTGGTGCCGCGCGAAGCGGCCAACCGGGAGGCGGCCGTCCGCTACATCGACTACATCGCGACGCCGGAGGTGCAGGCCAAGGCCATCGTGGAGAAGTTCGGCTGGTACCCGGGAGTGGACGCCGAGAAGGTGCTGCCCCTCATCAGCCCCAAGAGCCGCGAGCTGCTCTTCACCGGGGTGAGCGCGCAGGACCTCGCACGCTACTCGCGCCAGATGCCGATCAAGGAGTACCACGACCTGATCAGCCTGGCCTACGAGGAGATCGTCCGCTGACCCTGGCCGAGCGGGCGCTCTGGGCCGCCCTCTGCGCGCCCGCCCTGGCCGTGCTGGGCGCGGTCTTCCTCTGGCCGCTCGGGGCCTCGGTGGTCGCCAGCTTCGCGCGGGACGGCCAGTGGACGCTCGGCAACTACGGCACCGTGGCGCGGCTCTACGCGGGCGACGTGGCCTACACCGTCGGGGTGGCCGCGGCGGGCACTGCGCTGACGTTCCTGATCGCGATCCCGGTGTGCGGGTGGCTCCGGGTGCGCGCCTACGGGCCGATCGAGTTTCTCCTGAAGGTCCCGCTTTTCGTGCCGTTCGTGGTGGTGGGCCACGCCCTGCGGGTCTTCTGGAGCCCGTACGTGCCGTCGTTCTCCTCGTCGTGGGCGGGCATCGCGGCCGCGCTGGCCTGGAAGCATCTGGGCCTCGCCGCGCTCCTGCTGCTGGGCGCCTTTCGCGGCACCGACGACTCCTACCTCGAGGCGGCGCGGCAGCTCGGGGCCTCCACCGGACGCCTCACCCGCGACATCCTGGTGCCGATGGCGGGGCCGGCGCTGGCGGTGACCGGCATCCTGATCTTCTCGTCGATGCTGGCCTCGTTCTCGATCCCGCTCATGATGGGCCGGGGCGGTGGTCCGCAGATGCTGATGATCGACGTCTACTACCGCTACGGCCAGCACGGCGACTTCGCGACCGCCTCCGCGCTCGGCGTGATCGCCTACCTGCTGGCCATGGGCGCGGCGCTCGTGTACGTGCGCCGGCTGACCCGCTAGGCGGCCCCGGTGGTCGAGGCGCCACGCTCGATCGGGGCGATGGCCGCGCGGGCGGGCGCGCTCGCGGTGGCCGCGTTCCTGATCCTGGGGCCGCTGCTGAGCCTGGGGGTCTGGTCGCTCGCGGAGCGCTGGACCTATCCGAGCCCGTGGCCGCAGCGCTTCGGCCTGCGCTACTGGGCGCGCATGCTCTCGGGCGACTTCCTCGAGCCGCTCCGCACCGGGCTGATCGTGGCGGTCATCGTCACCCTCCTGGCCCTGCTCTTCGCGGTGCCGCTCGGCTACGCGCTGGCCCGGCTGCGCTTCGCGGGGCGCACCCTGATCCTCCTCGCGTTCCTGCTGCCGCAGGCCTTCCCGCAGCTCCCGGTCTTCGCGAGCGCCACCCGCGAGTTCTATCGCTTCGGGCTCGCCGGGACGATGACCGGGGTCGTGCTCGTGCACCTGGTGGGCGGCCTGGTCTTCGCGGTGTGGACGATGACCGCGGTGTTCCGCGCCATCGAGCCTCAGCTGGAGGAGGCGGCCCACAACCTGGGGGCCTCGGTGACGCGGACCTTCGTGAGCATCTCCCTGCCGCTGGCGGTGCCCGGCCTGGTGGCGAGCGCCCTGCTCGTCTTCCTCTACTCGCTCGACGAGTTCACCGGGACCCTGCTGGTGGGCGCCCCGTTCGTCACCACCCTGCCGGTCTACATGTACACCGCGAGCGTGGGCTACGAGCTGCAGATCGCCTCGGTGACCGCGATCGTGCTGATGGTGCCGGGCGCGCTCCTGCTCCTCCTGCTCGAGCGCGTGCTGAAGGCCGACTACCTCGTCTTCTTCGGCCAGGTCTGATCCCCCTCTCCCCTCCGGGGAGAGGGCAGGGTGAGGGGTGCCTCAGCCCTTCAGCTTCCTCGTCCAGGCCGCCAGCTCCGCGAGCAGCTTGCGGATCAGCTCGCGCGCCACCTCGTCGGTCAGCTCGCCGCGCTCGTTGAAGCGCTGCGCCGCGCCGGGGATCACCACCTCCGGCTGGTTCACCGGGTACATGTTGAGGAACACGAAGGACTGGCGCAGGTGGTACTGGGCGCGCGCGCCGCCGAAGGTGCCCACCGAGGCGCTCATCACCGCGACCGGCTTGCCCTGCCACGCGCTGTCGCCGTAGGGCCGCGAGGCCCAGTCGATCGCGTTCTTCAGCACGCCGGGCACCGAGTAGTTGTACTCGGGGGTGGCGAAGAGGATCGCGTCCGCCGCGCGGATGCGCGCCTTCAGCTCCACCACCCGGGCCGGCGGCTGCTTGTCGAGGTCCTGGTTGTAGACCGGGATGCCCTCCAGCTCGAAGATGTCGAGCGACGCGCCGGCGGGCAGCAGCGACTGGGCCGCCACCAGCGCGAACCGGTTGAAGGACGCCTGGCGCAGGCTACCGGGGATGCCGAGGATCTTGAGGTCGGCCATCAGAAGCTCGTGAAGACGCCCTTGCCGGTCGTCTGGGTGTCGAAGCGCTTGTAGGCATCCACCGCCTGGTCGAGGCGTGAAGTGCTCGGTGAGGAGCCGGCCCAGCGGGATCTTCCGGTCCGCCACGAACCGCGCGCACTCCCACTGGCCCATGCTGCTGAAGGTCCACGAGGCCACGAGGGTGAGCTGCTTGCGGATCAGGTCGCTGCTGATGTCGAAGGTGGTGGCCCCGCCCTCGCCCACGAAGCACATGCGGCCCCAGGTGGCCGCGCTCTTCACCGCGGCCACCCGCGGCTCGGGCAGCCCGGTGCAGTCCATGGTGGTCTCCGCGCCTTCCCCGTGGGTCAGCTCCTTGATGGCCTTCACCGGATCGGTCTCGCGCGAGTTCACCACCGCGTCGGCGCCCAGCTCCCGGGCCAGGTCGAGCCGCTCCTTCGCGATGTCCACCGCGATCACCCGCGCTCCCATCGCGGCGCCCAGCATGGTGGCGGAGAGGCCGACCGGCCCCTGGCCGAACACGGCCAGGGTGTCGCGCCCCGAGACGTCCAGACGCTTCAGCGCGCCGTAGGCGGTGCCGGTCCCGCAGGAGACGGCGGCGCCCTCCTCGAAGCTGAGCTCGTCGGGTAGCGGCACGTTGGTGCGGGCCGGCACCTTCATGTAGCGCGCGTGGGCGCCGTCGCCGGTGACGCCGAACACGGTGATGCCGCTCGCGCAGAGCTGCGACCAGCCGACCCGGCAGTGCTTGCAGCGCCCGCAGCCCGCGTAGTGGTGGTTCATCACCCGCTGGCCCACGCGGGCCTCGGTCTCGCTGACCCCGGAGCCCCACCGCCGCGATGACCCCGCAGGGCTCGTGCCCCGCGATGACCTGCTTGCCGCTGCCGCCGAGGCCGAGGGAGGCGGCCTCGTTGCCGGCCGCGCGATAGAACTTCAGATCGCTCCCGCACATGCCGGAGGCCTTGATCTCGAGCACGACCTCTCCGGGGCCGGGCGTGGGGTCGGGGAACTCCCGGATCTCGAGCTGGCGATTTCCCGTGAACACGATGCCTCGCATGGACGCCTCCCCCGACTGCCGTTGTCGTTCGAACCCGGTGTAGTGTAAAAGATGTGATGGCCCTGGGCCAGACGTCCGCACCGCTCACCATCACGGGAGGCATTCCGATGTCCCGGCTCGCTCTGACCCTCGCGCTGGCGGCGGCGCTCGGCGTCGCGGCGTGCGGGCCCCCGCGGGTCGAGCCGCGCACCACCATCGTGAGCGGCGGGCCCCGCGTGCTCTTCGAGGACGATCTGCGCGCGCCCCGCAACTGGCCGGCCGCCACCGGCTCCATCTGCAAGGCCTCCTACGGCGACGGCGGCTACATCGTGGAGAACATCGCGGCCGCCGCCCCGTGCCTGATCGGTCCGGTGCAGCCCGAGGTCTTCCCGGCCTCGGTGCGGATCGAGATCTCGGCCCGCCAGCGCAAGGGCACCCGCGAGGGCGCCTTCGGCCTCATGTTCGCGAGTCGCGGGGCCGCCGAGAACCGCACCTTCGCCACCCTCGGGCTCACCGCCAACGGGACCTACCGGGTGGCGAGCTGGACCGGCAAGTGGGCCTACCCGGTGCCGCCCACCGCCACCCGCAGCGTCAAGACCGAGTACGGCGCGCTGAACACGCTGGCGGTGGAGCTGCGCGACAAGAGCATCGTGTCGTACGTCAACGGGCGTCCGGTGGCCACCGCCGAGCTGCCCACCGAGGCCTCCGGCACGCTCGCGCTCTACGTGGACCAGCGGGGCATGGAGGTGGTATTCAGCCAGCTCCGCGTGGTCGAGCTGCTGCCGCTGCGCTGATCCCCGCTCAGGCCCCCGCGCGCGTGAGCGCCAGCTCGATGTGCTCGGGGGCGGGCTTGCGGGTGCCCGCGTCGACCTCGCGCATCAGCGCCACCACCGCGGCCGAGACCGGGGTCGGCACGCCCAGCTCGCGGCCCTTGTCGACCACGCGGCCGTTCATGAAGTCGATCTCGCTCCGGCGGCCCTTGATCACGTCCTGGGCCATCGACGCGCGCCAGTTGCGGCCCGACCCTTCCTTGGGCTTGAGCCCGGCGTCGAGCTCGGCGTAGACGTCGGGCCGGCCGGCCTGGGCCCACTGCTCGGCCTCGCGGCCGTTGAACTTGGGGATGCGGTAGCCCTGCTTGAGGCCGACCGCGGCGGACTCCTGCGCGATGCGGATGGTGATCTCGCGCCCGCGCGCCTGCTCGGCGATCTCCTTGCTGCCGAGCCCGGTCATGGCCTGCACCGGGTTGCCCATGCAGTTGGCGCAGAGCTTGGACCAGCGCTCGCCCCACAGGTTGTCGGTGGGCCGCGCGCCGTCGACCACGCTCATGATGTCGGCCAGCTCGGTGACCCGCTCGGTGATGCGCCCGTCGTGCTCGCCCGCGCGGAAGACGTCGTGGCCCGCGCCCTGGCCCTTCTCCATGCCGCGCTCCACCTCGCCCGCCTTCCAGAGCGCGACCCCGATCTTGGACATGATGAGCCCGACCGAGCGCTCCGCTCCCGCGATCGAGGCCACGATCGGATCGTTCCAGCAGTTCTGGGCCGAGACCACGTAGCCCTCCGGCTTCAGGTGGGGCAGGGCCATCCAGGTGGCCCACGCGGTGTCGTAGGCCTTCATCGCGATGAACGCGATGTCGAAGTCGGCGCCCGAGGCGCTGGAGCTCGTGCACGTGCAGCGCGGTGGGCTGCGCCTCGAAGGGATCGTGCGGGCCGGTCACCGAGATCCCGCGGCGGCGCACCATCTCGACCTGCTCGGGCCACGGGTCCACGAGGGTCACGTCGTGGCCGGCCCGCGCGAGGAACGAGCCCAGGTAACTGCCGATCGCGCCCGCGCCGATGAAGAGCATTCGCTTGGCCATCTGGATGGTCCTCCCAGGCCGGGATCTTAGCGCCGCGCCGGGCCGTTGCCAAGCCGAGGTGGTTGGGGCAAGATGCGGGGCATTTCACTATCCCGGAGGAGGCCCGCATGTCGAGACGCCGCGCGTGGGGAATGGGGTTGGGGCTGGTGGCCGTGCTGCTGGTATCCGTCGCGGTCGCGGCGCCGCCGAAGGACGCGATGGTGATCGGCCTCCTCGCGGAGCCGGTGACGATGGACCCGCCCCAGATCACCGACCTGAACTCGACGCGCGTCATCAAGCGCATGTTCGAGGGGCTCACCGCCCAGGAGCTGGGGACCTACAAGATCATCCCGGGCCTCGCCCAGTCCTGGGACATCTCGAAGGACGGGCTGACCTACACCTTCCACCTCCGCCCCAACGTGAAGTTCCACGACGGGACCGCGCTCACCGCGGAGGCGGTGAAGTTCTGCTTCGACCGCCAGATGAACGAGCAGGGGCCGTTCTACGCGACCGGCACCTACCCGTACGTGAAGGGCTTCCTCGGCAACGTGGCGGGGGTGGAGGTGGTGAATCCGGCCACCGTGCAGATCCGGCTCAAGGCGCCGCTGACCCCGTTTCTCCAGTACCTCGCGCACCACTCGCTCTACATCTACAGCCCCGAGGCGCTCAAGAAGTGGGGCAAGGACGTGGTGAAGCACCCGGTGGGCACCGGGCCCTTCAAGCTCGAGACGTGGGAGCCGGGGGTGCGGGTCGTCCTCTCGCGCAACGACCAGTACTGGGGCGGCGCGCCCGAAGGTCCGCCAGGCGATCTACGTGCCGATCATCGAGGCGCAGGCGCGCCTCTCCGCGATCAAGACCGGCGAGATCGATCTCACCATGGACGTGCCGCCAGATAGCCTCCAGGATCTCCGAAAAGATCCCGACGTGGTGGTGGCCGAGACCAACTCCTCCGCGGTCTGGTACGTGGCGCTCAACACCCGCCATCCCGCGCTGAAGGACAAGCGGGTGCGCCAGGCGCTCAACTACGCGGTGCACAAGGACGCGATCATCCGCGACATCCTGAAGGGCACCGCGATCGTGGCCACCACCCCGCTCTCGCCGGTGTACGGCTCGTACCACGAGGACAAGACCCAGCGGTATCCCTACGATCCGGAGAAGGCCAAGGCGCTCCTCAAGGAGGCCGGCTTCGCCAACGGGTTCGACGTGACGTTCTACGTGCCCGAGTCGGGCTCCGGCATGCAGTCGCCGGTCGAGATGGGCACCGTGATCCAGGCCAACCTGGCCGCGGTGGGCGTGCGCGCCAAGATCCAGACCATGGAGTGGGGCGCCTACCTCAAGAAGTACCTCGACGGCCCCGACATGGCCGAGATGTCCTGGAACCCGTCCATCGGCGATCCCGACCACATGATGTACATGCTGCTCTCCTCCGACCGCTTCCCGCCCGCGTTCAACGCGGGCTTCTACCAGAACCCGCGCGTCGACGAGCTGCTCCGGAAGGGCCGCACCACCATCGACGACAAGGAGCGCATCCCGCTCTACCGGGAAGCGCAGCGGCTCGTCATGGAGGACGCGCCGTGGATCTTCGTCGACCACGGCAAGCAGGTGATCGTGCACCGCAAGCGCGTGCAGGGGTTCAAGCTCCACCCCAACTTCGATCTGGTGCTGACGCAGGTGTGGCTGCAGTAGGCGGGGCCGGCCTCCAGGGCTACCTCGTCCGACGCATCCTCCTCGCGCTGCCGGTCCTGGTCGGGGTCTCGCTGCTCGTCTTCGGGGTGATGCGCCTGGCCCCCGGCGACCCCGCCGCCATCATGCTGGGGGCGCAGGCCACCCGCGAGGACGTGGAGCGCCTGCGCCGCGACCTCGGGCTCGACCGGCCGGTGGCGGTGCAGTACTTCCAGTGGATGGGCCGGGTGCTGCAGGGCGATCTCGGCCGCTCGATCCCGCTCGGGCGCGAGGTGCTGCCCGAGGTGCTGCTGCGCTTCAAGGCGACCGTGGTCCTGACCGGCGGCGCGCTCGTGATCGCGATCGCCCTCGGCCTCACCGCCGGCATCGTGTCCGCCACCCGGCAGTACTCGTGGCTCGACAAGCTCAGCATGGCGGTGGCGGTGACCGGGGTGAGCCTGCCGGTGTTCTGGACCGGCATCATGCTGATCCTGGTGTTCGCGCTGTCGCTCCGCTGGTTTCCCTCTGCCGGCATGGTGTCGCCGTACGGGGGCGGGACCGGCGACCTCCTCTGGCACCTGGTGCTGCCCGCGATCACCCTCGGGACCGCGTCGGCGGCCGCGGTGGCGCGGCTCACCCGCTCGAGCGTGCTCGAGATCATCCGCCAGGACTACGTGCGGGCCGCGCGGGCCAAGGGCCTGGCCGAGCGCGCGGTGATCGCCCGCCACGTGCTGAAGAACGCGTTCAATCCGATCCTCACCGTGGTCGGCGTGCAGGTGGGCTACCTCCTCGGCGGCGCGATCCTGACCGAGACCGTCTTCTCGTGGCCCGGGCTCGGCTCGATGATGGTGCGGGCGATCCAGGCGCGCGACTACCCGCTGGTGCAGGGCGGGGTGCTGCTGATCGCCACCACCTTCGTGGTGGTGAACCTGATCGTCGACCTGCTCTACGCGGTCTTCGATCCGCGCATCCGCTATGAGTAGCGTGATCCGGGTGAGCGGCGCGGGCACCACCCTGGCGCCGGGCGCGGCTGGCGCGGGGCCGGTCGAGCGTGGCCGAGGCCGCCCGCATGTTCCGCCGCAGCGGGAGCGCGCTGTTCGGCCTCGTGCTGGTGGTGGTGCTCGGCCTCGCCGCGGCGCTGGCGCCGCTGCTGGCTCCCCACGATCCCAATCTCATCGACACCGCGCGCCGCCTCGCGCGCCCGCTCACCGCCGGGCACGTGCTCGGCACCGACGAGTTCGGCCGCGATCTGCTGAGCCGGCTGCTCTACGGCGCCCGCACCTCGCTGGTGGTGGGGCTCGCCGCCACCGCGCTCGCCGCCGCCGCGGGCTCGGCGCTGTGGGCTGCTGGCCGGCTTCGTGGGCCGCTGGGTGGATCAGCTCGTCATGCGCTCGATCGACACCCTGATGGCGTTCCCCTACTTCCTGCTCGCCATCGCGATCATCGCGACCCTGGGCCCGGGCCTCGTCAACGGCATGGTGGCGGTCGCCATCGTGAACATCCCGTTCTACGGGCGCATCGTGCGCGCCACCGTGCTGGCGGTGAAGCAGACCGAGTACGTGGAGGCGGCGCGGGCCCTCGGCGTCTCCGAGCTGCGCCTGTCGCTCACCCACGTCCTGCGCAACTGCCTGGCCCCGGTCATCGTGGCGGTGACCCTGAACGTGGGCGGCATGATCACCGCGCTGGCCGGGCTCTCGTTCCTGGGCCTGGGCGTCCAGCCGCCGACCTCCGACTGGGGCAGCATGCTCTCCAGCAGCCGGCAGTACATGAACGTGGCGCCCCACGTGGCGGCCCTGCCGGGGCTGGCGATCTTCCTCGCGGTGCTCGGCTTCAACCTGCTGGGCGACGGGCTCCGGGATGCGCTCGACCCGCGCCTCCGCTAGAATGCCGGGGCGATGAGCGAGCCCGAGACGATCCGCGCGCCCGAGGCGATTCGCCCGCCACGGCGATTCACCCGGAGGTGGAGACCATGCTCGCGCTCGTGCGCGAGCGCTACGGCAGCCGCCTCGCCCCGGAGGAGCTCGAGGGCGTGCGCACCGCCATCGAGGGGATCGTCCAGGCCGCGCACGCCCTCCGCGCGGTGCGGCTCACCAACGCCGACGAGCCGGGCCAGCCCTTCGCGGCCTACCGGGCGGATCCGTGATGGCCGAGGAGGTCGTCTTCGTCCCGGTGCGCCGGCTCGGCGAGCTGATCCGCGAGCGCCGGCTCTCCCCGGTGGCGCTGGCCGAGACCTTCCTCGATCGGCTGGAGCGCCTGGGCCCGCGCTACAACGCGGTGGTGACGGTCACCCGGGCCCGCGCGCTCGAGCAGGCCCGCCGCGCGGAGGCGGAGATCGCGGCCGGCCGCTACCGCGGCCCGCTGCACGGCATCCCGTACGGGGCCAAGGACCTGCTCGCCACCTCGGGCGGCATCCCCACCACGTGGGGCGCCGCGCCGTTCAAGGACCGCGTGTTCGACTTCGACGCCACCGCGATCCGCAAGCTCGAGGCGGCGGGCGCGGTGCTCTGCGCCAAGCTCGCGATGGTGGAGCTGGCCGGCGGCATGGGCTATCGCCAGCCGAACGCGGCCTTCACCGGCCCCGGCGTCAACCCGTGGAGCCGCGACGCGTGGAGCGGCGGATCGTCGAGCGGCTCGGGCTCGGCGGTCGCGGCGGGCCTCGTGCCCTTCGCGATCGGCTCGGAGACGTGGGGCTCGATCCTCTCGCCCGCGGGCAACTGCGGGGTCGCGGGCCTGCGGCCGACCTACGGCCGGGTGAGCCGTCACGGGGCGATGGCGCTCTGCTGGACGCTCGACAAGCTGGGCCCGCTCGCCCTCACCGCGGACGACTGCGGCCTCGTGCTCGAGGCGATCGCGGGACGCGATCCGGCCGACCCGACCACCGTCGACCGCCCGTTCCGCCACGAGCCCGCGGGCCCGGCCGGGCGGCGCTTCCGGTTCGGGGTGCTCCGCGGAGCCACCGACGGCTGCGAGGAGGCGGTGCGCGAGAACTTCGAGCGGTCGCTCGGCGTGCTGCGGGAGATCGGCACCGTGGAGGAGGTCGCGCTGCCGGACCTGCCCTACGACGACATCACCCGGACGATCCTCTTCGCGGAGGCGGCCAGCGCCTTCGAGGACCTCATCGAGAGCGGCGCGATCCGGGGGCTGACCGCGCCGGAGGACCGCTACACCGCCTACGCGCGCGACGCGATCCTGGCCAAGGACTACCTGAAGGCGCTGCGGCTGCGCGGGGTGATGGCGCGCGAGGCGGACCGCGTGCTCGCCCCGCTCCACGCGCTGGTGGCCCCCGGCCGCGCGTCGGAGGCGGCGCTCCTCGCGGGCGAGGTGCGCAGCGCCATCCGCGGCACCGCGCGCGACGTGATGGGCGCGGTGGGCAACGGCGCGGGGCTGCCCGCGGTGGCGGTGCCGAACGGGCTCGGCGCGCGCGGGCTGCCCACCAGCCTGCAGTTCATGGGGCGGGCGTGGGAGGAGCCGACCGTCCTGGCCGCGGCGTGCGCCTACCAGTCGCGGACCGACTGGCACGAGCGCCATCCGGCCGATCTGAGCTAGCGGCGGGCAAACGAAAGGGGGAGGGCCCGATGGGCCGCTCCCCCTGGAAGCTCCGCTTGCGGGTTACTTGGTCTGGCGGGTGCGCGCCTGGCGCTGGTCCTGGCGGAGATCCTGAACGTCCTCACGGCGATCCTGCTTGTCCTGGCGCAGGTCGCGAGCGTCCTGGCGTCGATCCTTCACGATCACCGTGGAGCGAGCCCCGGCTCTTCTGGTAGCTCTCGCGGGCCGCCTTGATGGCCGCGGGGTCACCGGACTTGTAGGCCTCGCGCAGCTTCTGGCGGGACGCCTCGAGGTCCTTGCGGTCCCCCCGGACTTCCTGCGTGTCCTTGGCGATCTCCTTCCGGTCACCGCGGATCTCGCGAGAGTCCTGCCGGATCTCGCGCCGGTCGTTCTTGGTTTCCTGTGCGGGTGCGGGAAGCGCGGAGAGGCCGGTCACGATCACGGTCGCGCACGCGGCGCCCACAGACCATCCAATGATTGTCCTCATTGCGGTTCTCCTATTTGGATGAGTGCGACCAACGAGCAGGAGAGGATGCAATGAGGCGGCCAGGCCCCTAACTAGCTGATATGTCTATCCTGGATATCGGTCGAGACGTGCCGGATCTGACGCCCCGTGACACTCGCGTCGCGCAAGGCGGGCACGCCGGCCGAGGCCCCTCGATCAGGCGGAGCGGCGGGCGTAGAGACGGCGGGCGGTCCGGAGGTGGGTCATCGCGGCGGGACGCCGCCCCAGCGCATCGAGCAGCAGGCCCAGGTTGTAGTGCGCGTCCGCGAAGTCGGGCTCGGCGGCGAGCGCCTGATGGTACGCCGCGACCGCGTCGGTGGCACGGCCGGTCTCCTCCAGCAGGCCGGCCAGGTTGAAGTGGGCGATCGCATCGCGCGGAGCGTCGTGGATGGCGGCCCGGTAGTGGCGCTCCGCCTGCGCCGCGTCGCCGCCGGCATGGTGCAGGCGCCCCAGGTTGACGTGCGCGTCGGTCAGTCCCGGATCGAGCGCCAGCGCCTGCTCGTACGCGTGGCGGGCCTCGTCGGGCGAGGCGGGATCGAGCTCGCAGGCGAGGTCGAACCATTCCTTCGCGCTGCGGGTGGGCGGCGGAGATGGAGCGGCCACCGCGGGCCGGGTCGGCGACGGGGCGTCGGGGATTCCCACCGCGCGGGCGTCGAAGCTGAACAGGAACTGGCCGGAGTCGGGCTGCCAGCGCGCGGTGCCGTCCCACGCGACCGCCCGGCGGCCGTCCGCGTAGATGCTGACGCTCGAGAGGGCCTGGTCGTCCGGCAGCTGTCGACGCAGCGAGGCCAGCATGCGGCGGATGCGGCGCGGGGGCACGCGGGCCTCGAGCAGGCCGCGGGTGGTCTTGAGCAGGAGCAGGTCCTGGAACGACCAGCGGAGGCGCCCGCCGGGCCCGCGGGTGGGCGCGAGCAGCGCGGCGCGCGCGCAGGAGCGGATCTTCGAGTCCGGCAGACCGAGGATCTTCGCCACCTCGTGGGTGGAGAAGTCGGTCATTTCCGCCCGGCTTGTGCCTTCCTGTCCTTGTCGGACGAGGCGGCGCGCCGGGGCGCCTTGACGGGGGGCTTCTTGCCGGCGGGCGCGTCACCCGCGGCGGGCCGGTCCTCGGCGCCCGCGCGCTTGGCGAGGCTCTGCTTGAGGGCGTCCATCAGGTCGATCACCTGCGCGCGCTGGGTCTCCGGCGCGGCGGCGGTGATCTCCTTGCCCTCCACCTTGGAGTTCACGACCTCGAGCACCCGGTTGCGGTACTCGTCCTGGTACTGCTCGGGCTTGAACTCGTCGTGCGAGAGCTCCCCGATCAGCCGCTCGGCCAGCTCGAGCTCGCCGTCGCGGAGCTTCACCGACTTGCCCTTCTCGATCTCGCCGAAGTCGCGCACCTCGTCGGCGAAGTACATCGTGTGCAGCATCAGCCCGTCCTGGGCCGGCCGCACGAGCACGAGGCTCTCCTTGCCGCGCATCACGAAGGTGGCGAGCGCGACCCGGCCGCTCTTGGCCATCGCGTCGGCGAGGAGACGGTAGGGCTTCTCGCCCCCCTTGTCGGGACCCAGGTAGTAGGTCTTCTCGAAGTAGATCGGGTCCACGGTGGGAAGGGGCACGAACTCCGCGATGTCGATGACCTTCGACGCCTCGCCCTCGAGCGACTTCAGCTCCTCGTCGGTGAAGCGGACGTACTGCTCCTTCTGGAACTCGTAGCCCTTCACGAGGGCGCCGCGCTCGACCACCTCGTTGCACACCGGGCAGAAGGTCTGCTGCTTGATCCGGCTGCCGCACTTGGCGTGGAGCAGGTTGAAGCTGACGCCTCCGCTCGACGCCGCGGTGTAGAGCTTCACCGGGATGGAGACCAGCCCGAAGGAGATGGTGCCGGAGCCGATGGAATGGGGTGCCATGGCCGTGAGACTTTGCACAGTACCACCGGGGCCGCTATGCTCCAAGTCTCCGATGGCGACCGCACCGGATAGGGGTGAGCCCCGCGCGAAGGGGCGAGGGATGGTGCCGGATTCGCTCGGCGGCGAGCGGCCGCCGCCGCTCGAGGCCTATCGCAAGAAGCGCGATCCGGATCGCACCCCCGAGCCCTTCGGGGGGCGCCCGCCCGCGGGCGGCCGCCTCTTCGTGGTGCAGAAGCACGCCGCGCGGCGCCTGCACTACGACCTGCGCCTCGAGATGGACGGGGTGCTGAAGAGCTGGGCGGTGCCCAAGGGGCCGTCGGGCCACGCGGAGGAGAAGCGGCTCGCGGTGCACGTCGAGGATCACCCGATCGAGTACGGCGACTTCGAGGGCGTCATCCCGTCGGGCAACTACGGGGCGGGCTCGGTCATCGTGTGGGACTACGGCTGGTACCGCTCGAGCAAGCCGCAGGAGCCCCTCGATCAGCTCGCGCGCGGCAAGCTCGAGGTGGAGATCTTCGGCCACAAGATGCGCGGGCGCTGGACCCTCGCGCGCATGTCGGGCAAGGACCGCGACTGGCTGCTGCTCAAGAAGGCGGACGGCGCCGCGCTGCCGCCCGGCGGCGTCGAGCTGATCGAGCGCTACCCGCAGTCGGTGCTCTCCGGCCTCACCGTCGAGGAGATGGCCGACCGCCCCGGACGTCTGGCCGCGGTCCGCGCGCGCCTCGACGCGCTGGGCGCGCCGCGCGGCGAGGTGGACGCGAGGAGCCAGGCCTTCACCCTGGCCACCCTCGCGGAGCGGCCCTTCTCGGATCCGGCGTGGCTCTTCGAGATCAAGTACGACGGGGTGCGGGTGCTGGCGGAGCGCCGGGGCGAGCGCGTGACCCTCTACGGGCGGAGCGGGCAGGACACGACCTCGCGCTACCCGGAGGTGGTGCGCGCGCTGCGGGCGCTCGCCATCGAGCGCTTCGTCATCGACGGGGAGATCGTGGCGCTCGACGACGCGGGGCGGCCGAGCTTCCAGCGCCTGCAGCCGCGCATGGCGCTCACCGACCCGCGCGAGATCGCGATGGCCGCGCAGCAGCGGCCCGCGGTCGGCGTCTTCTTCGACTGCCTCATGCTCGACGATCGCGACCTGCGCCGCCGGCCCCTCGTCGAGCGCAAGGAGTGCCTGCGGCTCCTCGTGCCCCCGCTCGGGCCGGTGCGCTACGGCGACCACGTGGTCGGGGAGGGCGACGCGTTCTTCGAGGCCGCCTCCGCGCAGCGCCTCGAGGGCATCGTGGCCAAGAAGGCGCGCGGGGCGTACCCGGGCGGGCGAACCCGCGACTGGATCAAGATCAAGTGCCAGAAGCGGCAGGAGTTCGTGATCGGCGGCTACACCGATCCGCAGGGCTCGCGCGGGCACTTCGGGGCGCTGCACCTCGGTCTCTACGACGGACCGGCCGAGGCGCCGCGCCTCGTCTACGTCTCGAAGGTGGGTACCGGGTTCGACCAGGCCGGGCTCGCCGCGATCTGGGAGCGGCTCCGCCCGCTCGCCCGCGCGACGCCGCCCTTCGAGGCCGGGGCGGTGCCGACCGGGCGCGGGCACCACTGGGTCGAGCCGCGACTGGTCTGCGAGGTGCGCTTCACCGACTGGACCGAGGACGACGGGCTCCGCCACCCGACCTTCGTCGGCCTGCGCGAGGACCGGAAGCCGGAGGAGTGCCGGCGCGAGGCGCCGGAGGAGATCGCGCCGGTCGATGCCGCCGGGCCGGGCGGCCCCGCGGTCGACGCGGCTCCCGCGCCGGCCACCGCGCCCGAGCCGGCGCCGCGGCTCAAGGTCACCAACCCGCGCAAGGTCTTCTGGCCCGCGGAGGGCTACACCAAGGCCGACCTGATCGAGTACTACGAGCGCGTCGCGCCCTTCATGCTGCCCTACCTGCGCGACCGGCCGCTGGTGCTGACCCGCTTCCCGGACGGCATCGCCGGGAAGTCCTTCTTCCAGAAGGACGCGCCCGAGTTCGCGCCGCCGTGGGTGCGGACCGAGCGCATCTACTCGAAGGACACCGAGCGCGACATCGCGTACCTGGTGGTGGACGACGTGGAGATGCTCCGCTACGTGGCCAACAGCGCGTCGATCCCGATCCACTGCTGGGCCTCGCGGGTGCCCTCGCTCGAGCGGCCGGACTGGCTCGTGCTCGACCTCGATCCCAAGGGCGCCCCGTTCACCGACGTGGTGCGGGTGGCCCTCGCGCTGCGCGGCATCCTGGACGGGCTCGCCCTGCCGAGCTACGTGAAGACGTCGGGCGCCACCGGCCTGCACATCCTGCTGCCGCTGGGCGCGCGCTACACCTACGAGCAGACGCGCACCTTCGCGCGTCTCCTCGCGATGCTGGGGGTCGAGGCGCTGCCCGACATCTCCACGGTGGCGCGGCCGCTGCGGGCCCGCGGCGGCAAGGTCTACATCGACTTCGGGCAGAACGGCCACGGGCAGACGATCGTGGCGCCGTTCTCGCTGCGGCCGCTGCCCGGCGCCCCCGCCTCCTGCCCGCTCGAGTGGGGCGAGGTGACGCCGCGGGCTCGACCCCGCGCGCTTCAACCTCGACACCATCGCGGCGCGCTTCGAGCGGATGGCCGATCCGCTGCGCCCGGTGCTGGAGGAGGGGATCGACATGGTCGCGGCCATCGAGCGCATCCAGGCCCGGGTGGCGACGGCGGGAGCGGTCAGCGAGGCAGCAGCGCCTCCAGCTGGCGGGCGAACGCGGGGCCGGTCCCGGCCTCCTCGTGCTTGAAGTAGACGAAGACGTCGCGCCACGCGGGGCCGAGCGCGGCGATCTTGCCGGCCCACTCCGCCAGATCCGCCTCGGTGTAGCCCTGATCGCGCAGCCGCAGGTAGCCCCAGTCGGCGGTGGTCTCGATCGGCGTCGTCGCGTCCTCGGTGTCGGCCACGCAGAGGGCCGCGTTGGCCGCGCGCAGCCGCTCGTAGACCGCGGGGTCGAGCCAGCTCTCGTGGCGGAACTCGAAGGCGCAGCGCAGCCCGCCGGGGATCAGGTCGAGGAGCCCGCCGAGCCGGTCCAGGTCCTTCTTGAAGTTGGGCGGGAGCTGGAAGAGCACGGTGCCGAGCTTCGGACCGAGGCCCGCCGCGGTGTCGAGGAAGTAGCGCAGCGGATCGCCGATGTCCCGCAGCCGCGCGAAGTGGGTGATCCGCTGCGGGGCCTTGAGCGTGAAGGAGAAGCTGAGCCGGCGTCTCCGCGACCCAGCCCGCCACCGTCTTGGCGTTGGGCATGCGGTAGAACGTGTAGTTGATCTCGACGGTGGAGAACCGCTCCGCGTAGTAGGGGAGCATCTTGCCGGTCGGGAACTTCTCCGGATAGAAGGTGCCCCGCCACTCGGGATAGTTGTAGCCGGAGGTGCCGATGCGGATCATGCGGGTCCGCCGCCCATGATACCGCCCCCGGCCAGGCGGTGGAGCGCGATGCCGCACGCGGTGGCCACGTTCAGCGAGTCCACGCCCGGCGCCATCGGGATGCGCACCCGGAGATCGGCCGCGGCGCGGCTCTGCTCGCCGAGCCCGGGGCCCTCCGCGCCCACGATGACCGCGAGCGCGCCGGGAGACGAGACGCTCCGCGGCGGTGGCGATCGCCTCCGCGTCCGGATCCGGGGTGAGCGCGACCACGGTGTAGCCGGCCCGGCGGAGGGCCGTCGAGCGTGGCGGCCCACTCCGTGCGCGCGAACGGGGTGGACAGGGTCCCGCCCATCGAGACGCGGATGGTCTTGCGGTAGAGCGGATCGGCGCAGCCCGGCGGAGAGGACCACGCCCGCGACGCCGAAGGCGGCCGCGTTGCGGAAGATCGCGCCCACGTTGTCGGGGTCGGTCACCTCGTCCAGCCCGACCACCATCCGCGGCCCGGGCGGCTCGATGACGGACTCGGGGGAGGCCGGGTGCTCCGGCCGCTCGCCGAGCGCGAGGCAGCCCCGGTGGAAGTTGAAGCCGAAGACGGAGCGGATCACCGCGGTGGTGGCCACGAAGACCGGCGGAGGGGCGGGCCCGAGGGCGTCGCGGAGATCCTCGAGGACCGGCGCGGTGGCGAGGACCGAGCGCACCCGGTAGCGGGAGCCGCCGAGCAGCCGGCGCACCACGAGGCGGCCCTCGCAGAGGAACAGCCCGTCGGCTCCCCCGCGCCCCGCCGCGCGGTAGTCGGCGACGCGCGGGTCGTCCGGATCTTCGATGCGCACCGGCTGCCATGCTGGCACGGGCTCCCGGCCTTGACAACGGAGGGGCGCATTGCGAGCCTCGGCCCCGGGGCGACGGTCGTGTCCTCCCGGAGCTGACGCCGCGGGGCGGGAGATCACCTCGACCCGGCTGGCCGAGGAGCTACGGGTGGGAGCGATAGGTGATCGTGGTCGACAACGCGTGCGCCGCGTGGGAGGAGACCTTCCACGCGGCCAGCCTGAGGAGCCTGTCGCGGTACTTCGCCCGGATCGCCTCGACCGGGGAGGTCCTGGCCGGGATCGAGCGGGCGGCGGGAGACGGCGGGACGCGCTGAGCTACTGGTACGCGACGATGCTGGTGGCCCAGTCCGGGAGCGTCGATGTCGGCCGGCCGCGGCAGGTCGAAGCGGATGCGGCTCAGCGCGAACTGCGGCAGCGCGACGTGCTCCATGCAGCGCAGGCAGTAGAAGTCGAACTCCAGCTGGGCCCGACGGCCCTGGAACTCGAGCTGGGTCTTGCAGACCGCGTGGTAGAGCTCGCCGTCCGCGCTCGCGTAGACCGTGGCCAGCGGCGACTTGGCGATCTCCGCGGCCAGGAGCGAGTCGGGATGGCGCCGGCTGATGCCGGTGCTACCCTTGGGCCGGCCCCGGCGGCGTCGGACCTCGGGCGGATGCGGGTCGTTGATGTGCTGCCTGGCTGCGGCTTCCCGGGTCCCGTGTACGCGATCTTGAGTTCTCATGCCCGGGCCTAGGAGCAAGACGCGTTCCAGGCGTGACACTGTCTGCAAGCTATTTGATTTGGATGGATTAGTTCAGCTGTCAGCCCCTCGGATTGGAGGGGCGCGCGCTACAAATTTTGGTTCTCCCGTAGCCGGAGGTTGTCAACCCACGAACAGTGGGCGCCCAGGCCGGGCGTCCCACCTGGAGGCTCCCGATGCTGGGCATCGTCGCGACGATCAAGGTGAAGCCGGGCATGGAGCAGCAGTTCGAGGCGGTGGCCAAGGAACTGGTCGCCAAGGTCAACGCCAGCGAGCCGGGCTGCCGCCTCTACGCCCTGCACCGGGCCGAGGCGCCGCTCACCTACGTCTTCATGGAGCGCTACGCGGACCAGGCCGCGGTGGAGGCCCACCGCGGCACCGACTATTTCAAGGCGCTCGGTCGGAAGATGGGCGAGTTCATGGACGGCCGCCCGGAAGTCCTGCGGCTCACGGAAGTGAGCTAGCCCCCGGCGAGCTTCACGGTGTAGCCCAGCGCCCGGAGGTGCTCGGCGAGGCGCTCGCGGTGATCGCCCTGGATCTCGACCGTCCCGTCCTTGAGCGTGCCGCCCGCGCCGCAGATCCGTTTCATCTGGGCGACGCGGGCCTCGAGGGCGGGCCCGCGCTCGGGCAGCCCACGGATCACGGTGACCGTCTTGCCGTTGCGGCCGCCGCGATCGCGGAAGAGACGGACGACTCCGTCGCTCGGCAGCGGCGGCGCGGAACGCCGGGGCGCGGGACGCGGGCTCGGCTTCACGGACCGAATCTAGCAGAATCCGCGCGCGGGAATCGGTGTACGCTTCTGGCCAGCGTCGATAGCCCGGCTCGCGGGCAGGAAGGAGCCTCGTGAAGATCACCGACGTCACGCTCACCCTGTTCGCCTGGGAGAATATCCCGGCCACGACCTACGGCCGCCACACCGGAAAGTTCGGCGGCCAGAGCCAGCTCGGCCTGCTCGCGATCCGCACCGACGACGGCGTCGAGGGCCACGCCTTCCTGGGCTCGGCCAGCCGCGGCGCGCAGTTCGACGCGGAGTCGCTGATGAGCGCGCTCAAGCCCCTCGTGATGGACCAGGACCCGCTCGAGCGCGAGCGCCTCTACCAGGCGCTGCTGTCCCGCAACCGGCACACCACGTGGCGCGCCATCGGCGCGGTCGACGTGGCCCTGTGGGACATCGCGGGCAAGGTGGCGGGGCTGCCGATCCACCGGCTGCTCGGCACCTACCGGGACCGCCTGCCCGCCTACGCGAGCTCGGCGGTGCTCCAGTCCAAGCAGGCCTACGCGGAGGAAGCGGCGCGCTTCAAGGCCTCGGGCTGGACCGCGTACAAGATCCATCCGCCGACGGATCCGCGGGTCGACATCGAGATCTGCGAGGCGGTCCGCGGGCATGGTGGGCGACGCCTTCACCCTCATGCTCGACTCCACCTGGGCCTACGACTACCCGGCCGCGATCCGGGTCGGCCGGGCCATCGAGCGGCTCGGCTACTACTGGTACGAGGACCCGCTGGCCGACGACGACCTCTACAACTACGTCAAGCTCAAGCAGCACCTCGTCGATCCCGATCCTGGCCACCGAGTACTCGCCGGGCGGCTTCACCGCCTACGCGCCGTGGATCGTGGCGCGCGCGACCGACTTCCTCCGGGGCGACGTGGCGGTCAAGGGCGGCATCTCGCCGCTGATGAAGGCGGCGCACCTGGCCGAGGGCTTCCACATGAACTTCGAGATCCACCACGGGGGCAACTCGCTCAACAACGTGGCCAACCTGCACGTGGCGATGGCCATCCGGAACTGCGAGTTCTTCGAGGTGCTGCTGCCCGCGGACGCGCAGAAGTACGGCCTGGTCGCCGACATCGAGGTCGACTCGCACGGCATGGTGCGGGCCCCCACCGCGCCGGGCCTGGGCGCCCAGATCGACTTCGAGCTGATCGAGCGGAAGAAGCTGGCGGTGTTGCGCTAGCTCAGGCGGTCCCGCGCGCGAAGAGCGGGACGCGCAGATTTCCGGAGGGGCGATAGGTCACCGCCTCGGCGAGGGGCGCGAGCGCGACGCCGCGGGCGAGGAGCTGCTCGACTCCGGCCCGGGCGATCGTGACCGCGAGCTGCTCTCCCGGACAGGCGTGGACCCCGGCGCCGAGCGTGAACGTCCGCCGGCTCGCTCGCGCGACGTCGAATCGCTCCGGGGCCGGATTCGCGGCCGCGTCGTGGTTGGCCGCCGCCAGCACCACCAGGACCGTGTCGCCCGCCGCCATCCGCCGGCCCGCCACCGAGCCGTCCGCCGCGATGAAGCGGCGGGTGTTCTGGACCGGCGGGTCGTACCGGAGCACCTCCCGGATCACCTCGCTCAGCAGAGCGGGGGCGCGCTCGACCTGCGCGAGGAGGTCCGGATGGGCCGCGAGGGCCAGTAGCGTATTGCCGATCAGGCCCGCCGTCGCCTCGTAGGCCTGGGTCAGGAAGCCGATCGCATTCGCCACGACCGCCGGCGCGTCGTCGCAGCCGGCGCGGCTCGCCTCCCGATGGAGAACCGCGAGCAGCCCGGCCGTCGCGCCCGGCTCGGGCGCGGTCGAGAGCGATCGGACCATCTCGATCAGGTGCCCCGCCGCCGCCTTGCCCCGCTCGACGTGTGCCGCGTCGGCGCCGGGCGACACGCCGCCGGTGTACTGGCGGACGCATCGCTCGGCCGACGGCAGCGCCTCGTCGGGCAGCGCGAGGAGACTGGCCGATGACGTGAGCGGAGAGCGCGAGCGCGAACTCGTCCAGACGCGCCGGGCTCGACGTCGGATTCATCTCCGCGGAGAGGCGCCGGGCCCAGCGGTCGGCGTGGGCGAGGGCGCGGGGGGCGTCCACCGAGTCCAGCGTGGCCGAGACCGCCCGCTTCATCGTCGCGTGGTCGGGGCCGTCGGTCATGCGCGCGAGCCGCCCGAACACGTCGGCCGCGGGCGAGGCGACGAGGGCGGCGGGCACGGGCTCCGCGGCGGGGCGCACGCGTCCCAGCGGGCTCGTGAGGACGGCGGTGACCGCGTCGGCGCTCGCGGCCACCCACAGGCCCAGGGCCTCGTCCCGGTAGAGCGGGGTGCGGGCGACCAGATCGCGATAGTACGGGTAGGGATCCGGATGCGTGACCGCGGCGATCGGGTCGGCCGGCGGCCCCGCCGCGCGGCCGCCGCTCGGGCTGCTCGGGCTGGTCATGCGTCCTCCTATATATCTCGTTGAGAAGATATGTGTAGTGGCGGTATACTACCCGCGCGATGGGAGCGATGCAAGACGTGGCGCGGGTGGCGGGGGCTCTCGGAGAGCCGTCGCGGCTCGCGATCCTGGCCGCCCTGCTGGAGGGCGAGGCGACGGTCAGCGACCTGGCGACCCGCCTCGGGCTCGCGCAGCCCCGCGTCTCGACCCATCTGGCGCGGTTGCGCGGGGCCGGTCTGGTCACCCGGGTCGCCATGGGCCGGCACCGCGCCTATCGCGCGGACGCGGCCCGCGTGAAGCCGCTCCTGGACGCGCTGTACGCGACGGGACCGGCGGCGGTGCTGCGACCGTCGCGGCAGGCCGGGCGCGAGCGCCGGGGCGACACCCCGCTCCGGCGCGCGCGGACCTGCTACGACCATCTCGCCGGCGTGGCCGGCGTGGAGCTCCTCGACGCGATCCGGAAGCGCGGCTGGCTGCTTCCGGCCGCGAAGGGCCGGCCGGCCTACGAGCTCACCGCATCGGGGGTCCGGGCACTCGCGCGGCGCGGGGTGGACGTGGGCGCGGCGCGCGAATCGCGCCGTCGGTTCGCCACCGCGTGCCTCGACTGGACGGAGCGCCGTCCGCATCTGGGCGGAGCGCTCGGCGCGCGGATTCTCGACGCGTTGTGCGGGAAGGCCTACGTCCGCCGCCGACCGAAGGGGCGAGACGTGCAGATCGTCAAGCCGCTCGCGGGGTGGCTCGCGGGCTAGTCGGAGCTACGTGGGCAGGCCCGCGACGATCGCGGTGAGCGCGGCGGCCGCGCGGTGGAGCGCGGCGGGCTCGAGGGTCTCGAGCGTGTCGCCGCTCGTGTGGTAGGTGTGGAACGGCGGCGGGCGGCGGATCAGGCTCCGGAAGGCGGAGCGCACCGGGCTCAGCACGAAGCGGCGGAGCGACTCCGCGTGGGCCACCGGCACCATGGTGAAGCCGTACGCGGGCAGCCCCGGCCGCCGCGAACGCCCGGTGGTCGCTGCCGAAGACCGGGATGCGCCCCACCACGTGATGGCCCGCGTCGCGGGCCAGCCCGGCCGACTCGAGGGCGGCGGTGACCGCGTCGAGGAACGGCGTCCGGTCGCCCGCGTCCCACAGGGCGACCGCGTCCCCGATGCCGCACAGCTCGAGGCTCAGCACCCCCGCGATGCCGTCGAGCGGAGTGTCCTCCACGTAGGCGCGCGCGCCCAGGTAGTCGATCTCCTCCGCCGCGGTGAAGAGCAGGCGCACCCGCCAGCCCCGCGGGATGCGGGGTGGCAGCCGGGGAATCAGGTGCAGCAGGATGCCCACCGCGGCCGCGTTGTCGTTGGCGCCGGGGCTGCCCGGGACCGCGTCGTGGTGCGCGCACAGCACGAGCACCCGCGCCCCCTCGCCGAGGTCGACCGCGTAGGTCTCGCCCGCGCCCTCCGGGCGGCGTGAAGCGATGGCGCGAGAACGCGATGCCGCGGTGCTGGAAGTAGCGGGGCAGGGCCGCCTCGCGCGCCGGCTCGGTCGCGGCCGCAGAGCAGGCGGGCCAGCAAGTACGGCGCGTCGTCGCCGGCCAGGACCGCCTCGAGGGGGGCCGGCGGCGCCATGGGGCCGCCGGGGCGGCGGGTGAGCAGCCGCCCCAGCGACCGCAGCAGCAGCCGGCCCAGGAAGAGGCGGGCGCTCAGTTGAACACGACCACGCCGCGGGCGACCTGCCCGCTCCGCAGCGCGGTGAAGCCCTCGTTGATCTGGTCGAGCGAGTAGGTGCGGCTGACCAGCTCGTCGATCTTGAGCCGGCCGTCGAGGTAGAGATCCACGAGCTTCGGGAAGTCCACGTTCGGGCGGACCGAGCCGTACATCGTGCCCTTGATGGTCTTCTCCTGCAGCGCCATGTTGTAGGGCGTGATCGGCGCGCGCACGTTCAGCGCGGCCATGCCCACGATCACCGCGGTGCCGCCCGGGCCGGATCGCCTCGACGATCTGCAGCGTGGTGGCCTCGCCGCCGATCGCGTCGAAGGCGTAGTCGACGCCGCGGCCCTGCGTCAGCTCGCGCACGCGGTCCACCACGTTGTCGCTCTTGGCGTTGATGGTGTGGGTCGCGCCGAAGTCCTTGGCGTAGGTGAGCTTGCTGTCGAGCAGGTCGGCCGCCGCGATGATGCCGGCCCCGGCCAGCTTCGCGCCCTGCACCACGTTGAGCCCCACGCCGCCGCAGCCGATGACGAGCACGGACGCGCCCGCCTCCACCTCCGCGCAGCGGGTGACCGCGCCGACGCCGGTGGGCACGCAGCAGCCCATCAGGGCCGCCTGGGGCCACGGCATCTCCTGGCGGATGGGCACCAGCATCTCGGCCGGGCACACCACCTTCTCGGAGAAGGTCCCGATGCGCGCCATCTGGAAGATGTCCTGCCCGTCGCGCTTCAGGCGGTAGGTGCCGTCGAGCATGCCCCAGCGCGGCGAGGCGTGGCCGTCGCACAGGATCGAGCGGCCCATCGAGCAGTAGAGGCAGTGCCCGCACTGCGGCCGGAACGAGAAGATGACGTGGTCGCCCGGCTTCACGTTGGTGACGCCCGCGCCGACTTCCTCGACGATGCCGGCCGCCTCGTGCCCCAGGACCATGGGCAGCGGCGGCGTCCAGTCCCCGTTCATGATGTGCCAGTCGCTGTGGCAGATGCCCGCGGCCTTGACCTTGACCCGGGCCTCCCCCACCTTCGGGCCTTCCTGGGTGAGCTCCACGACCTCGAGCGGGGTATTGGCCTTGTAGAGGACGGCGGCTTTCACGGCACTCTCCATGCTCCCCCTCTCCCCTCGGGGGAGAGGGTCAGGGTGAGGGGTGGTGGCACGTGAGGGGTGGTCGAGGTGAGGGGGACACCGCGCGGCCGATGATGCGGCGGGGCGCGGGGCCCTGTCAAGCGCGGTATCATCCCGGCAATGAACGCACGGCGCCTGGCCGGTCTCCGCGGATCACACGTGATCTTCCTGCTCTCCACGTGGGCGGTGGTGTCGTTTCTCGCCCTCCTGGTGGTGGGGCTCGCGTGGACGCTGAAGCTCAAGCCGCAGGCGCTCGCGGACGCGCGCGCCCAGCGGCAGGAGATCGTGCGCGTGCTGGCCCGCCTGGCCGACGCGCAGGTGCGGGACAAGCTCGACGCGCTCGGCCCGGTGGCGGCCCATCTGGCCCAGAGCTGGGCCTCTCACGAGCCGCGCGCCTTGCAGCGGGAGCTCGACATGATGCGCGCGATGCTGCAGATGCCCACGCTCTTCGTGGTCGCGCCCGACGGTCGCCCCCTGGCCTTCAGCCCCCAGACCGGGCCCGACGGCACCTCGAACCTCGACCTCCGCTACGCCGATCGGCCGGTGTTCCAGGAGGCGGTCCGCACCCAGGGGCCGGCGGTCTCGGGCATCGTCTTCGGCCGGGCCAGCCGCGACTTCATCGTGGGCGCGGCGGTGCCGATCCGGATCGAGCAGCGGATCGCGGCCTACCTGCTGGGGAGCATCCGCCTCCAGGCCTCGATCGAGGCGATCGAGCAGGCCGCCGCCGGGCCGGGGGGCTGGCTCGTGCTGATCGACGCGGACAAGCAGGCGATCTTCCTCGACCCGCGGACCCACCAGGTCACCCAGCAGGACTGGAAGGGCCATCCGGTGGTCGAGGAGCTGGGCCGCCGCCGCTCCGACGGCCTCGTGGCCATGGACGGCGGCGACGAGTGGCTCGTGACCCAGGCGGTGATGCCGACGCTGCAGGTCAACCTGGTCTTCGCGGCCTCGGTGCGCCACATCCTGGAGGGCCAGCGGGCGGTGCTCCTGACCCTGGGGGCCACCCTGCTCGTCTCGCTCGGGACGAGCCTGGCGCTCAGCACGGTGGTGGCCATCCGGTTCCTGCGCGAGCAGCAGGCCGCGGCTCCCGATCGAGAGTGGCGTGGTGGCGCGGAGTTAGCCGGTGGAGACCAGGTTCTTTTCACAGGCCGGGGGCTCCGGGGTCTCAATGGGCAGGGTGATGGCAGAGGATGCCTTCGAGGCGGTGGTGGGAGCCCATCACGCGGAGATCAGGCGATACCTGCTGCGGGTCACGGCGCGCGCGAGCGACGCCGACGACCTCTCGCAGGAGACCTTCCTTCGCGCGTTCCGGGCGTACCGCGCCCTGCCGCCGGGGGCGAACGTGCGGGCGTGGCTCTTCACGATCGCGACCAACCTCGGCCGCAACCACTTCCGGGCGCAGTCGCGTCGGCGTCGGGCCTACGCGGCGGTGGCGCTGGAGGCGCCGGCGGGGGCCCCGGATCGGACCGATGGACGGGCGCTGGCCGACGAGGCGCGGGTGAAGGTGGAGCAGGTGATCGGCGGGCTGCCCGAGAAGCAGCGACTGGCCTTCATCATGAGAAAGATGCACGAGCTGGACTACGCGGAGATCGGGACGAGCCTGTGCTGCTCGGAAGAGAGCGCCCGCGCTCACGTCTTCCAGGCGCTGCGGAAGATCCGCAAGGGCCTGGACGGCCAGCTCTCGGCGGGGACGGAGCCTCGATCATGAGTGGGATGCCTACGAGCTGCCGGGAGATCGAGCCCCACCTGCTGGCCTCGGCCATGGGTGAGGCGGCGCCGGACGCGGTCGAGCGCGTGCGCACGCACGTGGCGGGGTGCCCCGAGTGCCGCGAGGAGCTGACGCGCTATCGCGCGGTGGACGGCATGGTCGACTCGCTCCGGCGCGCGCCCGGGCCGGACGACGACGCGACGCTCGCGCGGGCCCAGCTCACCTCGCGGCTGGCCGACCTGCGCTCGCGCATGGTGACCTTCGGCATCTTCCCGTCGCCCCTGGGCCCGCTCCTCATCGGGCGCTCCGAGATGGGGGTGGCCCTCGTGCAGTACCTTCCCGCCTCCGGCTCGCTCACCGCGCGGGTGCGCCGGCTGCTCGGCGACGAGGCGGTGGAGGATCGCGCCGCGACCGAGGGGCTGCGGGCCGAGCTGATCGAGTACATCGAGGGCCGGCGCGCGCGGCTCGCGTGGCCGCTCGACCCGCGGCGGATGCGGAGCGACTTCCAGCGCCGCGTGCTCGAGGCGACCGCCGCGCTGCCCTACGGCGCGGTCACCTCCTACGCGGGCATCGCGGCCCGCATCGGCGCGCCGTCGGCGTTCCGGTCGGTCGCCCAGGCCCTGCGCTGGAACCCGCTGCCGATCGTGATCCCGTGTCACCGCGTGATCGGCGGCACCGGGGATCTCGTCGGCTACGCGGGCAAGCGCGTGGACCTGAAGCAGCGGCTGCTCGCGGTCGAGGGCGTGCACGCGCTCCCGGCCGCTCACCACGACTTCAAGGTGCACCGGGAGTCGATGTACACGCTGATGAACGGCGAGGTGGAATACTGCCTGCCGACGTGCGGCTCGCTCGCCGAGCACCCGCTCTCCGATCTCACGCTGTTCGGCACGCGCGAGCGCGCCGAGGCCGCCGGTTTCGGCCCCTGCTCGAGCTGCCGGCCCGATCTGCATCCGCTCCCCGCCTAGCCCCGCGCGTCCTCTCCGCCGTTTCACGCCACGCCCGTCCCGGTGTCTCAACCGGTGAAGGAACGACGGGTACGGAGGGACGACCGATGAACCTCGAAACGGAGACGACGATCATGATCGCGCTGATTCCTTTTCTGGCGATCTGGGGCCTGCTCAGATTCGCGAACGCGGTCCAGCGGCGGCGGGACGCCGGCGTGGCCCGGCAGATCGCGCTGACCGACGCGATCCATCGCGAGCTCGGCGCCGCCGCGGCGCCGAACGTGCGACGGACCTGGTCCGGGGAGTGGGTGGTCTCGATGCGGCTCGCGCTCGCCCGCGAGGGCACCGTCGGCACCATCACCCGGATCACGAACGACCTCTTCCGGCGGCTCGACCGGCAGGATCCGCCCCGCCTGCGCGTGGTGCTGCTCCCGCAGGAGCCCCGGCCGGCCCGGCGGGTCCTGGCGACCGATTCACCCCGGTCCGCCGGCCGCCTCAGCCGCGCGGCCTAGCGACAGGGGGATGGTCATGGACTTCGGCGACTACGTCACGGAGAAGGTGGCGGCGGCCCGCCTCGGCGAGCTCCGGGAGCAGTGCGCCCGCCTGACCCTGCTGGACCAGGCCCGTCGGGCGCGGCGTGGCCTCGTTCCCCGTCTGGGAATCGGCCTGGCCCGGCTCGGTCGGCTGGCTCGCGCGCGACGCGGGTCCGGTCCGGAATGGCCGGGTGCGCACCGCCCGGGTGAAGTAGTATGCTTGCCGCAGGCCAGAGGAGGGGCCCGGGCCATGGCGGCGATGACCTACGATCGGCGGGAGCAAGACCTCGGTAACATCCTTCTGCTGGAGCACGTGAACGTGCGCGTGCCGGACCAGCAGGCGGCCACGCTCTTCTACATCGCGGGGCTCGGGCTGACGCGCGACCCCTACCTGATGGTGAGCGTGGAGAACATGTGGGCCAACGCGGGGCAGACCCAGTTCCACCTGCCCACCGGCAAGCCCAACGTGGTGCAGGGACACGTGGAGCTGATCGTTCCGGACCTCGACGCGCTCACGCGGCGGCTCGCCTCGGTGCGCCAGGCGCTCGCGGGCACCCAGTTCGCGTACGAGGTGCGGGACAAGCACGTGGCGGTGACGTGCCCGTGGGGCAACCAGTTCCGCTGCGTGGGACCCGGCCCCGAATGGGCCGACATCACGCTCGGCATCGGGCGCGTCGAGGTCCCGGTGGCGCGCGGCGCGGCCGCCGGCATCGCCCGCTTCTACCAGCAGGCGCTGCGCGCGACCGCGAGCGTGACCCAGGACGACCAGGGCGCGGCGGCGCGGGTGTCCGTCGGCTACCACCAGGAGCTGGTGTTCCGCGAGACCGACGCCACGTTCGCGCCCTTCGACGGCCACCACATCGCGATCTACATCGCCGACTTCTCCGGCCCGCACGACTGGCTCGTGCAGCGGAGCCTCGTCACCGAGGAGAGCAATCCGTATCAGTATCGCTTCCAGGTGATCGTGGACCCGGACGGCGGCCAGCAGCGGTCCGAGCTGGAGCACGAGGTGCGCTGCGCGACGCATCCGATGTACATGCGCCCGCTGGTGAACCGGAATGCGGCCCAGCGCCAGGCGACGTACGTGCGCGGACGCGACGCCTTCGTGCCCGGCCTGCTCTAACCAGGCTCACCCGAGGAGGATCCGCATGCTCTCGGACCGCTACGTGAAAGGTGTGCTCACCGTCATCGCGCTGGCCCTCGTGGCCATCGCGGGCAACCTCTGGCTCACCGAGCTGCGTCCCCGGGCCGCGGTGGCCGAGACGCCGGCCAAGTACGAGATCGGGGTGCCGAAGGCGTGGGGCAAGCTCGTCGGCTTCTCCAACAACAACCTCCTGCTCGAGAGCAGCGACGGGCTCCTCCGCATCGTGGACGTGGAAGGCCGGGAGCCGGAGTATCCGAAGATCAAGGTGCAGATCAACCGGCGATAGCCTGATCGCCCGCTTCGCGTCGCCGCTGGCGCGCGTCGCGCTCGGGACCCTGCTGGCCGCCGGCCCGGCCTGGGCCGGCTTCGAGGACGGGCGGCGCGCGTACGACCAGGCCGACTATCCCGGCGCCTACCGCGAGTGGCTCCCGCTCGCCGAGCGCGGCGACCCCTCCGCGCAGTTCATGGTGGGCTTCATGCACGAGCGCGGGCAGAGCGTGCCCGCCGATCCCGCGGCCGCGGTGACCTGGTACCGCCGCGCGGCCCAGCAGGGTGACGTCCACGCCCAGTTCCGTCTGGGATTCCTCTACGCGTACGGGCGCGGCGTCGACCGCGACGACGTGGAAGCCGCGGTGTGGTACGGCCGCGCCGCCGAGCAGGGCAACCAGGCGGCCCGCGCCGCGCTGGAGCAGCTCCGCACCGAAGGCCGGCTGGCCGGGCCCACCGGCTCGCGCGAGGTCCTGGTCCTGCGCGCGGCCGCCGAGCGGGGCGCCGCCGCCGCCCAGTACCAGCTCGCCCTCCGCTACGCCTCCGGCGAAGGCGTGCCCCGCGACCCCGCCGAGGCGGTGCGCTGGTATCGCGAGGCCGCCCAGCAGGGCCTGGCGCCCGCGCAGTACCAGCTCGGGCTCCGCTACGCCAACGGGGACGGGGTCACGCGGGACTTCGAGGAGGCGGTGAAGTGGTACCAGCGCGCCGCCGCCCAGGGCGTGGCCTTCGCCCAGTTCAACCTCGGGGTGCGCTACGCCAACGGGCAGGGTGTCGAGCGCGACCCGGTGCTGGCATATCAGTGGTTCTCGCTCGCGGCCCAGGGCCTGCTCGGCCGGGAGGCCGACACCGCCCGCCAGGCCCGGGACTCGATCCGCGGCCAGATGAGCCCGGAGCAGGTGGCGCGGGGCGACGCGATGGTGAAGGCGTGGCGCGCCAAGCCGGAGCGGCCCGGCGAGGCGGTGGCTACGCCTCGAAGCTGATGTCCTGGGCGCCCTCCCAGCAGAGCAGCCGGCCCACCTCGCCGAGCCGCTCGCGCCCCTCCACGATCGTGAGGAAGTGGTTGCCGGCCAGCGGCCCCTTCACGCTGGCGAAGCGCGCGGTCCCGTAGGGGAAGAGGATCTCGGTCTCGCTGATCCCGCCCGGGTAGAAGAGCAGCGCGCCCGGGGCCGGGTCGCTCGTGGCGTTCTCGGGACCCACCCCCAGATCGAAGTCGCCGAGCGGGACCCAGCCCGCCTCGCCGCTCCAGCGCGCCTGGATGATGCGCTGGCGATACGGCAGGAGCCGGCGGAAGGCGGCGCAGGTGCGGGGCGCCCCCGCCTCCTCCCACCGCGCCGCGAAGGCGAGCGGCCCCACCCGGATGCCGACCTGCCCCATCAGAACTGCAGACGCACGCCGCCGTGGGCCAGGAACGGGGCTCCGATGGAGACGACGCCGTCGCTGGTGCGTCCGGTGGTGTAGGTGGTGTCGAGCAGGTTCTCGACCGCGAAGAAGACCTCGGCCCACTTGGTCACGCGCCGCGAGACGAAGAGGTCGACCAGCACGTAGCTGCCGAGCATCAGGGTGTTGAGGTCGTCCTCGAACTGCTTCCCCACGTAGCGCGCGGTGACCGCCGCGGTGAACAGCGCCGGATTGTCGTAGCGCACCGTGAGCGCGGCGCCGTGCCGCGCCACCTGGGCCAGGCGCTTGCCCTCGAGGCTCCGCTGCTGCGGAGAGTCGATGACCTCGGTGTCGGTGTAGGTGTAGCTGCCGATGATCCGCCAATCGCGCGCCGGTCGCAGCTCGAGCTCGGTCTCGATGCCGCGGATGCGGGCGAGGTCCACGTTCTGCCGCTGACGGCAGATGGTGCCCACCGGGCAGTCGGGCAGCCGGTTGACCTGGGTCACGTTGATGACCAGGTCCCGCACGTCGTTCCAGAACGCGGTGGCCCGCGCCTCGAACGGCCCCACCCGCTGCGCGACGCCGAGCTCGCCGCCGGTGAGCCGCTCGGGGCGGAGATGCTCGTTGGCGACCGTGACGTCGTTGCGCACGCGGAAGACCCGGTACAGCTCGTTGATGGTCGGGACCCGGAAGCCCTGGTAGGTGGACGCGCGCAGGTCGGTGGAGGGCGTCGCGTGGTAGAGCAGCGCCAGCCGCGGGCTCGCGCCCATGCGGTCGATGTCGGAGAAGGTCTGACGCGCGGGGATGCCCGCGGGCGGCGGGGTATCCCGCCGGAACGCGTCGTAGGCGCGCCAGTAGTCGCCGCGGATGCCGCCCACGATCTCGAGCTGCGGGATCGGGGTGTAGACGTCCTGGAGGAAGAGGCCGTAGAGCTGCTGCTGGCCGCCCGGCCACCCGCGTGCGCGAGAAGGCCCCGGCCACGTAGACCCGCTCGTCGGTCTCTCCCTCGATCCAGCGGAAGTCGGTGCCGGCCAGGACCCGGTGGGCCCCGAAGGCGCGACTCCAGGTGAGCGCGGCGCCCACCGCGGTCGAGGGCACCCGCTGGTCGAGGGCGAGGGTCTCCGAGTTGCGGTCGGCGGCCTGGGTCGAGAACGTGCTGTGGAAGCTCTGGAAGTCGGTGAACACGGTGCCGGTCCACTCGCTGCCGTCGCCGGTCCTCGCCCGCGCGCCCGTCGCGAACGAGCCCGCGTCGGTGTTGTTGAACTGCAGCCGGGTCCCGTTGTCGCGGCTCTCCTCGTAGTAGTTGCCGCGCACGAACACCGAGAGATCCGGCGAGGCCTGCAGCTCGACGCGCCCGTTGAAGGTGGTGTGCGCCGAGCCCGCGTCGACGTCGATGGTCCCGCGGCGCGCGGAGCTCACCACCGGGTAGCCGTCGGTGGCGAAGTGGCTGCCCTCGAGGCTCAGGCGGAAGGGCCCGAGGGCGTCGGTCAGGAGCAGGTCCACGTTGTGGGTGTCGTTGGTGCCGTAGCTCCCCTCGAAGTAGGCGGCGCGCTCGGTGGGCCGCCGGGTGAGGATGTTGATCACCCCGCCGAGCGCGTAGTTGCCCCAGAGGCTCGCGCCCCCGCCCCGCACGACCTCCACCTGCTCCACGCTCTGGAGCGGGATGCGGTCCCAGTACACCCAGCCGCCGAACGGGTCGTTGACCGGCACCCCGTCGAGCAGGACGAGCGCGCGGCTCGCCCCGCTCGGCCCGATGCCGCGCAGCGACACGCCCTGGGTGGTCGGGTGGGAGACGAGGCTCGAGGAGCGGCGGAAGAGGCTGAAGCCGGGCACCTGACGCAGGAGGTCGTCGAGGCTCTGTCCCGCCCCCTGGCGGATGTCCTCGCGGGAGAGCACGGTCACGCTGGCCGGCGCCTCGCCGATCGGCTGCTCGGCGCGGGTCGCGGTGACCACCACCGGCTCGAGGCGCTCCGCCTCCTGCGCGTGGGCGGGGAGCGGCGAGGCCGCGAGCAGGAGGAGCAGGACGACGAGGCTCCGGCGCGTCATCGTGGGCCAGGATGCTACGCGCCGATTCGTGGAGTGTCAACGCGGGAGGCGTCGACCGCGGTGTTAGTATCCGGCCCGTGGATCGGATCTGGCAGGCGCACTGGCCCCCCGGCGTCGACGAGGCGCGCATCCGGCTTCCCGACGACTCGCTGCCCACGCGGCTCAAGGCCACCGCCGCGCGCCTCCCGCGCAAGACCGCGCTGGTCTTCTACGGGCGGGAGATCTCGTTCGCCGAGCTGGACGAGGCGAGCGACCGGTTCGCGGCCTGGCTCCGCGGCCGCGGCGTCGGCCCGGGCGACCGGGTGGCGCTCTACCTCGAGAACTGCCCCCAGTTCGCGGTGGCCCACTTCGGCGCGCTCAAGGTGGGGGCCATCACCGTCGCGCTCAATCCGATGCACAAGGCCCACGAGCTGGGGCACGAGCTGGAAGACTCGGGCGCCCGCGTCGTCGTGGCGGCCGACGCGGGCCGCGAGATCGTGGAGAGCGTCCGCGACCGGACCGCCCTCGACACCGCGGTGCTCGTCTCCTACCGCGACTACCTGCCCGAGGAGCCCACGCTGCCCCTGCCGCCGTCGCTGCTCGAGGACGCGCCCCGGCGGCCGCGCGGCTGGGAGGACTTCCGGGCGATCGTCGGGAGCGCGGCCACCCTCCGCGCGCTCGAGCCGCGGGCGCGTCACGACACCGCGCTGATCCAGTACACCTCCGGCACGACCGGCGCGCCCAAGGGCGCCGAGCTGACCCACGGCAACGTCACCGCGAACTGCGAGCTGATCCGCGCCTTCTTCGGCATCACCCCGGCCGACGTGCTGCTGGGCGTCGTGCCGTGGTTCCACATCACCGGCATGGAGGTGCAGCTCAACCTGATGGCCTACACCGGGGCGACCCTGGTGGCGCTCCACCGCTTCGACGTGGAGACCGCGCTGCGCGCCATCCAGCGGTACCGGTGCACGGTCACCACCCTCATCGCGACGATCAACGTGGCCATCCTCAACCACGAGGCGACGCCGACCTACGATCTCACCTCGCTCCGCCTGTGCACCTCCGGCGGCGCGCCGGTGCCCGCGGAGATCGCGCGGCGATGGGAGGCGACCACCGGCCATCCCCTGGTGGAAGGCTACGGGCTCACCGAGACCACCGCGCCCAGCCATTCCAACCCGCCTCACCGGCCGCGCTACGGAACCGTCGGGGTGCCGCTGCCGTACACCGGGGTGCGCATCGTGAGCCTCGAGGACGGCGTGACCGAGGTGGCGCCGGGCGAGTCGGGCGAGATCGCGATTCGCGGGCCGATGGTCACCAAGGGCTACTGGGGCCGGCCGGAAGCGACCGCGGAGGCCATCCCGGACGGCTGGCTCCGGACCGGCGACATCGGCCGGGTGGACGAGGAAGGCTACTTCACGATCGAGGAGCGCAAGAAGGACCTGATCAAGGCATCCGGCTACAGCGTCTTCCCGGCGGAGGTGGAGGCCATCATGTACCGGCACCCCGCGGTGGCCGAGGTCGGGGTGGTGGGCGTGCCCGATCCCTACCGCGGCGAGGACGTGCTGGCCTTCGTGGTGCGGCGGCCGGGCGCGACCGCGACCGAGCGCGAGCTGGTCGAGTGGTGCCGCGCCGAGATGGCGGTCTACAAGGCGCCGCGCGCGGTGCGGTTCGTGCCCGCCCTGCCCAAGACCGGCTCCGGCAAGATCGTCAAGCGCGCCCTGCGCGAGCAGGCGCGCGCCGGCTCCGGCTGACGCGTGCGGACCGACGCTCCACCCGGCTCCCGGACTCAGCGGCGCCGGCGCTTCCGGGGCGCCGCGCGCCGCGCGGGCTTCCGCCGGCCCGGCTTCGCCGCGCTCCGCTCGGGGAGGACCGCCACCGCCTCGACCTCGATCAGCAGATCCGGGCGCACGAACTGGGAGATCTCGATGAGGGTGCTGGCCGGCCGGCTCGCCCCGAAGTACTCCTTCCGCACCGAGTTGACCTTCTCCCGATCGCCCACGTTCTTGAGGTACACCGTCACCTTGCACACGTCGGCGAAGGTCGCGCCCGCCGCGGCCAGGCAGCGCTTGATGTTCTCGTGGACCTGCCGGGTCTGGGCCACGATGTCGCTCCCGCCCACCGTCTGCCCGTGGTCGTCGCTGGCCACGCAGCCGGACACGAAGACGAGCCGGCCGGCCCGGACCACGTGGACGAAGTGGCTGATCGGCTCGGGCATGCCCGGCACCCAGATCTCTTCGCGGTGAGCGGTCGTGGCCATCGGAATCTCCTCTGTCGGGTGGGGGTGAGGGGGGTCGCGTCGCGCGGCGATTATTCTCCGCCGGGCGCGGCCGGTCAAGCGGTGACCGCCGAGGGCCACTGGCCTGACACCGCCTGTCAGCCGACCGCCATCGGCACCCGACGCCCGCGCGTATTTCCCGCGAATTTCGAGGACCTTGACTGGTCCGACTCTTGCTGATTCCCGACGCCATGATCATCCGACTCGCCACCGCCGCGCTCGCCGCCCTCCTCCTCCTGATCTGCTCCGCCACGCCGACGCACTCGCAGGCCCTCGACCCCGCCTCCGCGGACGCCCTGGCGACCACGCTCCGCATGCTGGCCGACCCGGCCTCGCGGGGCCGGATCATCGCCAGCGACCCGAGCGCGGCCGAGGTCGACCGGCAGGTGCAGGGGATGGCCGGCTCCTCCGCGCTCGTCCAGGAGGTCTACGGGCTCGCCGCCGAGGTCTTCGCCGACCTGACCCGGAACTCCAACGGCGACCCCCGGGCGATGAGCGAGGCGCTCGATCGGGCCAAGTCCGACCCGGCCGGCTTCGCGGCGATGCTCCGCCCGGAGACGCTGGAGCGGCTGCGCGCGCTGTCCATCAAGATCTCCGACGCCCCGAGATGACCAGCGACCCGATCAGCCTGCTGAAGGGGCGCATGGCCGAGGCCCTGGTCGAGGCGGTCTTCAAGCGGGCGAAGTACACGGTGGCCCGCGTCGGCCGCGAGACCCAGATGCCGGCGCTGGTGCGGAGCGGCCGCGCCGAGTTCATGCCGGACTTCATGGTGTGGCGGCCTCGACGGCACCTTGGCCATCACGGCTACCGCCTGGTCGCCATCGAGGTGAAGTACCGCGCGGACCTGGAAGACTATCAGCGCCGCGACTCGCCCCCGCGCTCGGCGGACGTGGCCCAGCAGTGGCCGGAGCTCTACGAGATCCTGGTGACCGACCGGCCCGAGTGCGGCCGCTCCTGCTTCCAGGCGATCCACGTCTCCGCCCTGTCCGCGGGGATGCCGCCGGTCACGCTCGACCTGCACAAGGTCCCGGGCCTCGACATCCATGCGCCGGACGGTGGAGGAGTACGAGGGGCTCGTGCGGGAGATCTTTCCGATCCTCGGCTCACGCCGGGGCTCAGACCAGGCGCGCGTCGAGCCGGAGCGCAAGCCGGGAGCGTGGATGCCGGGGCCGGAGCGAGGGTCACGACCACCGGCGCGTCCGGCCGGCGCGCGACCCGCACCGTTACCGCCCGTCGGTGGTCAGCGAGCAGCGACCGGGCGCGAGCGAGTAGCGCAGTCCCGACGTCTCCACCACGCTCGCCACCTGCCAGCCCGCCAGAAGCGAGAACCCGATCCGGAAGTAGTGGTCGGTCCCATCGAGCCCCACGTTCTGCCCGTTCACCACGTAGCGCGCGCGGCAGGTCATCCCTCCGAGCACGCTCGGTCCGCAGGTGAGCGCGGTGACGTGCACGTCGGTCCGCGAGGCCAGGACCTCGCGGTCGGTCGCCTTCAGCACCCGGGCCATCCGCCGCACGTGCTTGCCCTTGATGTGGGCCTCGATGGCGGCCCGCGCCCCGTCGAGACTCATGCAGGAGCGCGCGAACCGGGCGGCGTGAAAGCCGACCAGGCCGAGCGCGGCCGCCAGCAGGAGCAGCAGGACGCCATGGGCCACGGACGTGGGGACGAGAAAGCGGGGAACCTGCGCGATGGCCTTAGCCAAGCAAGCCTCCCTGGAGTGCTAGGCCGGCGAAGGGATCCAGCAGGGACTGGCCCTCGCGGCGGAACGGAATCCAGACGAGCCGCGCGCCCTGGAACGTGGGCTCGTCCTTGGCGGCGGCTCTCACCGCGTCCGGAGTGCGGCGCCGACCCGCCGCGCTGAAGCGGGCCAGCAGCACCGCGTCCTCGACGTCGTAGAAGCAGCCGTGTACCGTGGGCCGCTCGCCCGTCCACGGCTCGTACACGGGCGGCTTTGCCGTGAAGCGCGCGGTCAGGTCCTGAAGACCCTTGAGCCGCCGATAGCGGAACGCGGGCACCCACGCGGGTCCGCCCGGGTCCGGAGAGGCGGGGTCGAGCCGCCAGAACGGCAGGTAGACGAGATCGGCGGCGCCGGCCGACGGACGGCGTCTTCGACGCCACCTCGGCGATCTCGTGGGGCGTCTCGGTCAGGTCGGCGCCATGGATCTGCCAGGCCCGGCTGCACGTGGTGCAGAAGAAGATGACGTCGTCGGGCTCGACCGGGAGATCGCCGCCGCAGTTGGGGCACACGAGAGGCCGCAGGCCGACCGTGTGAGACTCCTCGGTGGCGGCGCGCGCGAGGACGTCGTAGAGCGCGAGGGGCGCGCGGGGCTGGACCACGCTCTCGGCCACCGCGTCGACCACGGTGAGCCACCGCTCCGTCCCCTGGGTCAGCTCGACGACCCAGAGCGGGAAGTAGATCACCGAGAGGATGCGTCCCAGGACCTGGCGGTAGACCACGTGCTCGAAGCCGCTGGCCGAGAGGCCCTGCGCCATGGCGCGCGGCCAGGTCCACCTGCACCGGGACGACGGTGCCGAGGGCGGCCAGCGCCTCGCGCTGGAAGAGCGCGACGTGCAGCGCCTGGGTGCGGATGCCGAGCGAGTAGATCCCGAGACCCGGCAGGTCGGCGGCCGGGAAGCTCTTCTCCACGTAGCGGTCGAGGAACTGCACGGTCGCCTCGCCGCTCGCGGTGGTGCGAGTGGTCGCGCGGGGGCCATGAGGATCGCGGCCTCGGGTGAGCGATCGGGTTTCGGCGCGGCGCCCAGCAGGTCGCGCACCACGTCGCCCGCGTGCCGGCCCAGCAGCAGATCGGCGCCCCAGCCCAGCATCGAGCCGATCGGGATCTCGAGCTCGGCCCGATCGACCGTGCGGTCGCCGCCCCCGACGACCATCGAGGGGAACGCGCCGTTCTCCGGCTCCGGCCTGGGCGGGACGTCCTGCCACTGGAAGTCGTGGCCGGTCAGCCGGTAGAAGGGCACGAAGAACAGCTGGGTGCGCGCGACGCGCGCCTCGAGCCGGCCGGTGCGGGCGGCGGCGCCCGCCACCTCGGCCCGGACGCGCGGCTTCACCCAGTAGCTCAGGACCTGCTTGCGCCCGGTGACCAGCAGATGGGAGCCGCAGCTCGGGCAACGGATGGCGTTGGACCCCTCGGAGAAGTCGAGGGGGCCGCTACAGGTGGGGCACTCGGTCGAGACGACGAGCTGGCTCATGCCAGCCGGCCCGGCGTCAGCTGCCGGGGACGGCCTGACCGCACGACGCGCAGAAGCGGGCGCCGCCCGGCAGCTCGGCCTGACAGCGCGAGCACCGCGCGGTCGCGGCGAGCTGGCGGCCGCAGCGTGGGCAGAAGCGGCTGTCGGAGGCCACCGCCGACTGGCAGCCCGGGCAGGTGATGACCGCGCTCGCGGGCGAGGCGGCCGGCTCGGTGCCCAGGCTCTTGGCGAGCATGCCCGGCATCATCATGCCGAGGCCCGCGCCGACTCCGACTCCCACCCCGGCGGCCGCCCCGTTGCCCGCCCCACCGCCGCCGCCCTGGGCGGCGTCGCCCATCGCCTTGGCCGCCTTGAACTTCAGGAAGCGATCCAGGTCGCCGACCGCGCCCATGCCGGAGCGCTCGTCGATCATCCGCTCCACTTCCTCGGGCGGCGTGATGCGGTTGATGTAGAAGTCGACCAGCTCGACGCCGTACTTCCGGAAGTCGTCCACGACCCGGGTCTTCAGCGCGACCGCCATCTCGTCGTAGTGCGGGGGCAGGTCGAGCAGGCTCTGCACCGTCTCGCCCAGGAAGTCGTTGAGGCGCGCGACGATGACGTCGCGCAGGTAGTCCTCGATCTGGTCGGTGGTGTAGGAGCCCTGGGTGCCCACCAGGCTGTTGACGAAGAGCAGCGGCTGGGTCACCCGCATCGTGAAGTTGCCGAAGGCGCGCAGGCGGATCAGCCCGAGCTCGGTGTCCTTGAAGGTCACCGGATCCCGCGTGCCCCACTTCATGTTGGTGAAGACCTTCAGGTTGACGAAGTAGACCTCGGCCCGGAACGGGCTCGTGAAGCCCCACGGCAGCGAGAGCAGCCGCGTCAGGATCGGCAGGTTCTGGGTGGAGAGGGTGTGGCGGCCGGGTCCGAAGACGTCGAGCCCCTGGCCGTCGCGGAAGAAGACCGCGGCCTGGTTCTCGCGCACGATGAGCTGCGCGCCCATCTTGATGTCACCGGAGCCGCCCTCGGGATAGCGCTGGACGATCCCGGTGCCGGTCTGATCGAACCACTCGATGACTTCCATCATGATGGGCGCCATGGCGTGTCCTCCTCAGTCCGCTTCCACGATGTGCTGCCGCTTGTCCCAGAGCTGCCCGAAGTCGTCGAGGGACTCGATCATGTGATCGATCGCGGTGTCGAGCGCGGCCGCGTCGGCGCGCGCGGCCCGGACGGCCTCGGCCTTGGCGCGGACCACGCTCAGCGCGTCGAAGAGCCCCAGGTCGAAGGCGTAGAGCTGGTCGAGCGTCTCCTCGTCCACGTGGTTCAGGTCGAAGAGGCCGGTGTAGCCGCGGCTCGCGAACTCGACGGTGCGGCTCTGCCGCTCGAGGCGGCCCGCGAGCCGGTCGAGGCGGGGCAGGGCGGAGAGATCGGAGGATCGGGCGAGGCGCTCCTTGTCCTCATCCAGGCTCTGGATCAGCCGGCGGATCTCCTGGACGAGCCGCATCCGCACCTGCTTATCGGTGGCCCGCGATCTCTCGCGATCCTGGTAGCCGGCCACTCCGGGGACGAAGCGGACGAGGCGCTCGAGCCTGCTTGCGACGGTGACGCCCATGGAAGCCTCCTCTTTGATTGGACCGGGTCGAGCCCAGGCCAGGGCGAGGAGTGTGCAAGCCAATTGCCAGTCGTTCTGCTGTCTAACTACCTGAACAGGAAGGCGAGGAGGCCTGCTGGCCGGCCTCGGGGGTGGCGGCCCGTGTCAGTCTGCTGACACTTCTGGGCCAGGCTGGGGAGTGGCCGAGAGGACTGCGGCCGCGCTCGCCCGGCGCCGCCAGGCACGGAGCCGTCGCCAGGCCAGCGCGAGGCCGGTCCACACCAGGACGGCGCCGCCGCCCGAGGCTACGAGGGCCACCGCCTGGCCGGCGGGCCCGACGGCTTCCCCGGTGTGGAGCGGCCGCACCCAGCTCCGGAGGCGCCGCCCCAGGCTCTGGCCGGCAAACGGCTCCCAGCGAACGACATCCGCGGTGACCGGGTCGAGCGTGAGCTGCGAGCGCGGGGTGGGATGCCACCCGACCGGCTCCTGGATCACGAAGACGACGGGAGCGTCGGCGCGGGCCGGCACGCGCAGACTGATCAGCACCCAGCCGGGCACCTGGCGCTCGGCCCGCGCCCAGAGCGCGTCGAGGCCCGCGGGGGCGCGCCCCTCGGCTGCGCGCGCGGGGCGCTCGGCCGCCGCGGCCGGCGGAGGAGGCTCGGAGCCGGTCACCCGGTAGAGGAGGTTGTTCGCCCACTGATAGGACATGACGACGCCGGTCAGGGTCACCACGAGGAGCACCGGCGCGCACCAGATGCCGATCACGTTGTGCCAGTTGTAGTCGCGCGCCCGGCCGCGCAGGCGCATGTCGAAGCGGGTCACCTGCCGGAGCGCCGCGCTGGTCCATCGCCGCGGCCACCAGAGGAAGACGCCGAGCGAGACCAGCCCGAGGAAGCCCAGGTTGGCCGCGCCGGTGATCGGCCGGCCGATCTCCCGCGAGCCGAGCCAGCGATGCCATTCGACGACCTCGTGCAGGAAGTCGTGCACCCGGGAGAAGCCGTCCAGCACCGTCCCGCGGTAGGGGTCGACGAAGAGCGCACCGCCGTCGCGGCCGAAGCTCACCACCAGGGCCGCAGCGGGGTCGGCGCGGAGCGTGACGATGGAGGGGCCCGCGTCGGGCCGCGCGTCCCGGGCGCGGGCCACCAGCGTCTCCACCGGGAGGCGGGAGGCGCCGGGGGGCGGCACCACGATCCGGCGATCGCGCTCGAGCCACTCGGTGATCTGCGGCTCGAAGGCGAGCAGGACGCCGGTCACCGACATGAAGGCGATCACCATCCCGGCGGTCACGCCCACCAGCAGGTGCAGCCAGAAGACGACGGGACGGATAGACAACTGCGACCCTAGTAGCGGCGACTCGGCACCGGCTGTCCCGGCGTGCTGCCCGGCATCGCGCGATCGGGCGCGCTCCCGGTCGTCGGCTGCTTCATGGCCTCGCGCACCTTGGCCACTTCCTTCTGGGCCGGCTCCCTGGTCTCGCTGTGCTGGGCCGCCTTCTCGAAGGCCTGCAGCGCGCCGGGCAGATCGTTGAGGCGGGTGCGCACGACGCCCAGGTTGAACCACGTCCGCCCGTCGTCGCGCAGCGCGGCGGCGCGGGTGAAGTTCTTCTCCGCGACCGGCAGATCGCTCTTGTCGTAGGCCACACGCCCGAGCGCGCTCCACACCTCGGGCGCCTTGGAATCGCGGTCGGCCAGCGTCTGCAGGTGGGGCAGGGCGCGAGCCTGCTGGTTGGCCTTGATCAGCATGAACGCCAGCCGCACGCGCAGGTCGTCCTGGTCGCGCTGCGCCAGCGCCGCCTCGTACTCGCGGGCCGCGTCGTCCACCCGGTTGAGCTGCTCGTAGGCGCCGCCCAGATCACGGTGTCCCGCGTACGAGCCGGGGTATAGCTCGACCACCTTGCCGAAGGCGGTCGCCGCGTCGTCCCAGCGCGACTGGAACATCGCGGCCTGGCCGCGGAGATAGTAGGCGAGCACGTGGGTCGGCTGCTGGGCGATGGCCTGCCCGCTCAGCTCACTGGCCCGCGCGTAGTCCTTCTTGTCCATGGCTTCGACGGCCTGGCGGTAGAGGGAGAACGCGGGGTCGTCCCAGATGCCCTGGGCCGAGGCGGTGCCCACCGAGGCGATGGCGCAGAAGGCCAGGCCCATCGCGGTCCAGTGATGGCCGCCGAGCACGCGCGGGGACCGGCGGCGGCTCAGCGGGCGTTCAGCTCGAAGCGTACCGGTAAGGTGACCCATACGGCGACTGCCTCCTTTCCTCGACGGGCGGGCTCGAAGAGCCAGGTCCGGATCGCCTCGATGGCGGCCCGGTCCAGGTCCGGCCGTCCCGCGGAGCGCTGCACCTGCACGGTGCCGACCTTGCCGCTCGTCAGCACCTCGAATCGGAGCGTGACCGTGCCCTCGACGCCTTCGCGCCGCGCGGCCTCCGGATAGTGGGGAGTGGTCTGATAGCCGCCCAGCGGGCGGGCAAACGAGGTGACGCCTTCCCCACCGCCGCGGGCCACGCCGGTGCCGACGCTGGGCGCGCCACTGCGCGCGCCCGGAATCTCGGCTGTGGGGAGCAGGAGACCGCCGTCGCCGGCCGGGCCCGGGATGGGCAGCGCGGGGCCGGGCACCTCGGCCGAGGCCATGTAGCGGCGCTCGGGGGAGGCGGCGGCCGGATCGGGCGTGCGCTCGGTGCGCGGCGTCTCGTCCTGCATGAGGGTTTGCCGGGTCAGCGCGGGGCGAGCCACCGGGCTCGGCCGCGTGATCTGCCGCGGCATCTTGGGCTTCTCGACCGGCGCGGGGGGCTCGACGCGGACCATCTCGACCGGGATCAGCACGCGCTCCGGCTCGTGCCGCGCGAGCGCGACCACCGAGGAGGCGGTCGCGAGGCCTACCACGTGGATGGAAACCGAGAGCCAGATCGGCCAGCCGACGAGTCGAAGTTCGGGCATCGCGGTCTCCTCAGGCGTCCGCCCAGCGGCGCAGGAGGTTGTGGTAACAGCTCGTGAGCGCGACCACGCCCGGGTTGTCGGGCTGGGCCTCGCTCACCCGGCTGATGGCCATGTCCAGATCGAAGAGCAGGGACCGCTCCCCGTCGTCGCGCACCATGCTCTGCACCCAGAAGATGGACGCGAGGCGGGCGCCCCGCGTCACCGGCTGCACCCGGTGCAGGCTCGTGGCCGGGTAGAGGATCAGGTCGCCGGCGGGCAGCTTGACCGAGTGGGCGCCGTAGGTGTCGTCGATCACCAGCTCGCCGCCGTCGTACTCCTCGGGACGGCTCAGGAACAGCGTCGCCGACAGGTCGGTGCGCACGCGCTGCGGTGAGCTCGTCAGCTCACGGATGGCGTTGTCGACGTGAGCCCCGAAGGCCATGCCGGGCTCGTACCGGTTGAAGAGCGGCGGGAACACCTTCAGGGGAAGCGCGGCGGCCATGAACAGCGGAGTGCGCTCGAGCGCGGTCACGACGATGTTGCCCATCTCGCGCGCCTCGGGCGTGGCCTCGTCCACCTGCAGGTTCTGCTTGACCCGGGCCGCCAGGTGGCCGGACGTCTCGCGTCCGTCCACCCACTTGGCGGCTTCCATGATCTCGCGGCAGTTGGCCACCTGCGCGTCGGTCAGGACCCGGGGAATGTGTAGCAGCATCGGCGATCTAGAACCTCCAGGTTCCGGTGAGCAGGAACGTCCGCGCGTTGCCCGGGATGACGTGGCTCGGGTGGATCGCGTCGAAGTACCGCTCGTCGGAGACGTTGATCACGTTGAAGCGCAGCTCGAGCGGTTTGATCGGACGGTACGCCGCGGTCAGGTCGCCGCGCACGTACGACGGCACCACGTTGAGGTTGTCGGTGTTGGCGTACCGCTTGTCCACGAACACCGCGCCCCCACCCACCTGCCATTGCGGAATGATGTCGTAGGTGGTCCACAGGCTCGCCGAGTGCTCCGGCACGTTGGCGAGGCGCTTGCCCTGGACCGGCACCCCGGTCTGGATGTCCATGGACTCGAGGACGCGCGAGTCGAGATAGGCGTAGCTCAGCCAGACGTTCCAGCCGGGCAGGACCCGCCCGACCACTTCCAGCTCGGCGCCCTGCACGCGCTGCTTGCCGTCGGTGACCTGGACGCCCAGCACCGGATCGGTCGTGCGCGCGTTGTTCTTGTAGGTGCGGAAGAAGGCGGTGCGGATGCCGAGCGCGCCGTCGAGCAGGTCCCACTTGGCCCCCAGCTCGAAGGTCTCGTTCTTCTCGGGCTCGGTCCCCGCATTGTTGAGCGCGAGCACGAGCGCCTCGGCGGAGGGGTTGAACGAGGTGCCGTAGGAGAAGTAGTAGGTCTGCCACTTGGTGGGGAGGAACACGAGAGCGGCGCGCGGGCTCGGGGCCTCGTCGGTGCGGGAGAGCTTCTGGCCCAGGAACATGTTGCGGAACTGGGCGTCGAACAGATCGTAGCGGAGGCCGCCCATGATCTTCCACTGCTCGGTGATCGCCATCTCGTCCACCGCGTAGACGCCGACCGACGTGGCGCCGGAGGAGCCGTCGAAGTTCTTCGCCCGCCCCATCCCGGCGAGACTGGCGTCCGGGTCCGGGTTCACCAGCTCGGTGTTGGGCACTCCGGTGAACGTGTAGCGCCGCACGACGGAGTTTTCTCGGGAGGCGTCGAACCCGGCGACCAGCGTGTGCTTGAACTTCCACGTATCGAACTTGGCCACCACCTCGGTGGTGTTCAGCACGCTCGTGTCCACCTGCGACCGCTGGATGCCGGTGCGGGAGACCTGGATCGCGGTCAGGGGCAGGCTCCCAGGGGTACCCACGATGGCCGGGATCGACGCGAGCGAGCCGCGGTCGGCCAGGGTGAACCGCAGGGTGCTGCGGAAGCGGATGTTCTCGTTGAAATCGTGCTCGAGCCGGAGCGTGCCGATGTGGACGTCGTCGTGCTCGTAGTCCCGCTTGGCGAAGCCGTAGAAGTTCTCGGTGTTGACCTTGGCCGGGCCGCCCCGGAGATAGGGCAGGCCGTAGTCCGGCAGGTTGTCGTCCCCCTGGTAGAAGTAGCTCGCGATGAGGCGGGTGGGGCCGTTGAGGCCGATGCCGAACGACGGGGCCACGCCCCAGCGCTCGCTCGTGACCAGGTCACGTCCCGGGGTGTCGCCCTTGAAGCCCATCAGGTTCAGGCGCAGCGCGGCCGTGTCCCCGAAGGGCTGGTTGATGTCGACGGTGGCCCGCCCCTGTGGGCCGCTCCCGACCGTGCCGCTGATCTCGTAGAACGGGGTGAGCTTGGGCGTCTTGCTGACCTGGTTGATGATGCCGCCGGTGGACCCGCGGCCGAAGAGGACCGAGGAGGGCCCCTTGAGCACCTCGACCGACTCAAGGTTGAAGGTGTCGCGGGAGTACTGACCGAGATCGCGCACCCCGTCGATGTAGATGTCGTTGCCGGCCGGGAAGCCGCGCAGGGTGAGGTTGTCGCCCTGGCGCCCGCCCGCCTCGCCCGCGGCGAGGCTGATGCCGGGCACGGTGCGCAGCGCGTCGCGCAGGGTGAACATCGCGCGCTCGTCGAGCACCTGCTCCGGGATCACGGTGATGGACTGGGGGGTGTCCTTGATCGGGTCCGGGAGCTTGTAGAGGCTCGGCTCCTCGATCTTGAACTGGTTGCGCTGGCTGCGGACGTCGACGCCGGGCAGGGCGACGTCGTCCTTGCCTTCCTTCTGCTCGGCGCTCTGGGGTGGGGCCTGGGCCCACGCGTTCGGGGCGACGAGCGCGAGGCCCATCCCCACGGTGGACCCGACCATGCGGTGGAGCGCGGACCCGCGACGTCTGGCCCGCGCGATATGTCTCCGGAACGATCGATTGCGACCCATGTGCCGCGCCTCCCGAGATGAGATGGCCGGGCTGGCTCGCCGTGGATCGTGAACCGGAGCTGGCTAGCAGGGCGTGGTTAGGTAACCCTAATGAACAGGGGTTGTCAACCCTAATTCTAGGGAGCGAAGTCGCGGAGCAGGCGGCCGGGCCGGCCGCACTCCGGAACGACCCCCCGCTCGTCCACCGCGCGCACCCCGTTGACCCACACCCCGTGCAGGCCCACCGCGGGGGTATCGAGCCGGCTGGCGCCGGTCGGCAGGTCGTTGACCCGACGCTTGGCTCCGCGCCCGACGGTCGCGGGGTCGAAGAGCATGAGGTCGGCCCAGGCCCCGGGGGTGAGCCGGCCCCGGTCGTTGATGCGGTAGGCGTCGGCCACCGCGCTGGTCACCGTCCGCACCGCCTGCTCGAGGGTGAGGTCGCCGCGCTCCCGCGCCCAGTGGCCGAAGAGGTGGAGGCCGAAGCCCGCGTCGCAGAGGAACGAGAGATGCGCGCCCGCGTCGGAGAGGGCCACCGCCGCGTTCGGATGCCGGAGCAGCCGGCGCACCTCGTTCTCGTCGATGTTGAAGAGGCGGCAGTCGAACATCGCGTCCAGCTCGCCGTCGAGGCCGAAATCGAGGAAGGTGTCCCAGGGATGCTGGCCGCGCTCCCGGGCCAGGCCCCCGATGGTCTTGCCCTCGAGGCTCCGGTGCTGGGCCTGGGTCACCTCCGCGATGGTGAGGTGGTCCCAGTTCTTGTCGCTGAAGCGGTTGGGCACCCCGGGCTGGCCGATCTCGCGCTTGAGCCCGTCGCGGAACGAGGGATCGGCGAGCACCGCCCGGTAGCTGGCCTCGTCCCCGGCCACAATGGCGGGCCGCCACGCGAGGAAGGCCTCGAGCGGGTAGGGATGGCGCAGCGTGAATTCCATGCCGAGCGGGAAGCAGCCCACCTGTGCCCACAGCTCGCGGCCCCGGGTGCGCGCGGCCTCGATCTCGCCGAGCTCGCGGAAGACGCGGGTCGGGTCGCCGGGGTCCACGAACATGGCCGCGATCATGACCGGACGGCCGTTGGCCGCCGAGATGGACTCGAGCCACGGCACGGTGGAGGTCATGCCCTTGGTCAGCATGAAGACGCCGCGTCCCACCTCGCCGAGCGCGCCGGTCAGCGCGCTCATCTCGCGCTCGTCGGCCAGGCGTGAGGGCATTGGAATGCCGTTCTCGCCGTTGTGCTGCTCGAGCGTCGAGGTCGCGAAGCCGATCGCGCCCGTCCGCAGCGCCTCCACCACGATGCGGCGCATCTCCACGATCTCCGCGTCGGTGGCCTTCCGCCGGCTCGCGTCCTCGCCGAGCACGTAGGTGCGCACCGAGGAGTGGCCCACGAAGGAGGCCACGTTGGGGACGAGGCCCCGCCGCTCGAGCGAGGCGAGGTACTCGGGATAGGACTCGAAGTCCCAGTTGATGCCGGCCCGCAGCGCGTCCAGCGACATGCCCTCCACGTGGGTCAGGTTGCGTACGATCAGGTCGCGGTGGGCGGGATGGCAGGGCGCGATCGTGAACCCGCAGTTGCCGATCACCACCGTGGTCACGCCGAGCGAGGTCGACGGGGTCGCGAAGGCATCCCAGGTGAGCTGGGCGTCGTAGTGGGTGTGAATGTCCACGATGCCGGGCGCCAGCACGAGGCCGCGGGCATCCACCCGCGCGGCCGCCGGCCCCAGGTCCGCGCCGCGACGATCGGCGCTGATCGCGGCGATGTGCCCGTCCTTCACCGCGAGGCTGCCGTCGCGTGCGGGCGTGCCGAGACCGTCGATGAGGCGGGCGTTGTCGATCACGAGATCGTGCACGGGGGGCGGCCTCCTGGAGATGTGGGGAATGTGGGTCTGCCTGACCGATCGAGGCTAGCCCGGGGCGGATACCGAGTCAATCGCGGAGCGGCTAGAGCGTGCGCAGGGCCTCGGTGACCGGGATGCGGGCCGCGCGCACCGCGGGCAGGCAGGCCGCCGGCCGGCCCCGATGACGAGCGCCCAGACGAGGCCGCGGCAGGAGCAGGCCGGAGGTGACCCGGAAGTCGAACGCCACCTGGGAGAAGGTGCTGAAGTTGAGCGTCGAGAGCGACGCGCCGTCGCAGTAGACGTAGGCGAGCGTCGCCGCCGACCGCGCCGCCCAGCAGCGGCAGCACGAGGGCCTCGATCATCACCGAGACCACCACCGGCGTGCCGCCGAAGCCGATGGCGCGCAGGGTGGCGATCTCGACCTGGCGGCTCGCGATCGCCGAGTACATGCAGTTGAGCGCCCCGAACGTCGCGCCGACCGCCATGAACGCGGCCACCGTGTAGCCGAGCACGTTGATGAGGCGTGGACAGCACGTCGGCCTGCTTGGCGTAGTACTCCGGCTCGCGCAGCACGCTGATCGAGAAGCGCGGGTCGCGGCTGACCGACGTCCCGGAACGCGGCGAGGCCCGCGTCGCGAGCCGTCGGCGAGCCGCGCGGTCACCGACTGGTAGCCCGTGCGCCGGAAGGCCGACATCGCGACCTCCGCGTCGGCCCAGATCTCGGACTCGTGCACGTCGCCGCCGCTCGCGAAGATGCCCACCACCGTCCAGTCGCTGTCGCGGAACGCGATGCGCGAGCCGACGTCGAGGCCCGCGAACTGCCGGCCGCCTTCCGCCCCACGATCACCTCGCGGACGCCGCGGCTCGAAGCGGCGGCCCTCGACGCAGGCGTGCCTCGTCGCGGATGGTGAACGCGGCGCGCTGCACGCCGCGGAACGGCACGTTGTTGGGATCGGTCTCGCCCTTGCGCGGCAGGTCCACCATCACCACCAGCTCCGCCGAGGCGAGCGGCCGCCCGGCCGCGTCGCGGGCGACGCCGGGCAGAGCGGCCAGCAGCGCGGCCTGGTCGCGCGTCGACGCCGCTCGACAGCTCGGCGTCCGAGCCGGCGCGCAGCATGATCACGCGGTCGCCGCGCCCGGTGCTGGCCAGGGTGTGGCGGAAGCCCTCGGACATCGCCAGCACCGAGACCAGCACGCCCACCACGCCCGCGATGCCGACCACGACCACCAGCGAGGTGCCGAGCCGCTGCGGGAGGTTGCGCAGGTTCATGCAGCGTGATCGGCGACGATCTGCGTCAGGGTGCGCATCTAGTGCCCCGACGAGGGCGTCGACGATCTTGAGGCGGTGCGCGCGCAGCGCGGGCGGGAGGCCGATCACGAGGGCGACGAGGGCGGCGATGGCGGCGGCGAGGAGCCAGGTCTCGGGGCCGACGAAGAGCGGCGGGAAGCGGCCGCCGGTGGAGCCGTTCAGCGCGGGCATGGCCGCGACCGCGGCGCCCATGCCGATGCGCGCCGCCCAGGACCAGGAGCAGCACCGCCTCCGCGAGCACCAGCGCGGTGACCTTGCCGTCCGAGAAGCCGAGCGTCTTCAAGATCGCCGAGCTCCGGGATGCGCTCGCGGATCGACTGGGCCATGGTGTTGCCGGTCAGGATCAGGATGGTGAAGAAGACCGCGACCAGGATGCGCGTCACGAGCGCGCCGATGTCGCCGATCTGCTTGGCGAAGCCGATCGCGAACTCCTTCTCGGGCTGGGTCTTGGTCTCGTCGGGCGAGTTCATGAAGAGCGTGTCGATCGCGGCCGAGATCGCCGCGGGCCTGGGTCGAGTCGGCGACCCGCACGATGTACCAGCCGGTCTTGCCCTTGCCCGACCTGGCGCGCCTCGTCGAAGTAGGCCACGTTGATCAGGACCATGTCGGTGTTGCCGCGCACCGCGGGGTCCTCCGCGTCGATGATGCCGACCAGGTCGAACTCCCAGTTCATGCTGCCGTCGCGTCTTGGGATGGATCTCGGAGCTGATCGGCAGCTTCTGCCCGACCTTCCAGCCGAAGCGGTCGGCGAGCCGCTTGCCCGCCACCGCGCCCGGTGCGCGTCCTGGCGAACGCCTCGCGCTGCGCGCGGGCGATGGTGAACTCCGGGTACATGTCGAGGTAGCGCGTCGGGTCCACCGCGAACACCGGGAAGGCGTTGCTCTCGTTCTGGTACTTGGCCCCGAACCAGTCGGCGTAGGCCACGCCGACCACGCCGGGCACCTGCTCGATGCGCCGCAGATACGCCATCGGCAGCGGCTCGATGATCGAGTAGCGCGCGGTGGTGAGCAGGCGCTTGGCGTCGGCCGCGTCGGCGCCCGACTCGAAGGCGACCTTCACCGCCTGGAGCAGACCGAAGAGCGCGAAGGCCACCACGATCGACAGCAGGGTGAGGATGGTGCGCGTCTTCTTGCGGAAGAGGCCGGCCCAGAGCAGCGGGAGGTACCTCACGCGGCGACCGGCTCCGCCGGTCATGACGTCCCCTTGTCGAGGTGGACCCGCCGGCGCGCGTACTCGGCCGCCTTCGGGTCGTGGGTGACCATCACCACCGTCTTGCCGTGCTCGCGGTTGAGCATCTGCAGCAGCCGCAGGACCTCGTCGGCGGTGGCGCGGTCGAGATCGCCGGTGGGCTCGTCGCAGACCAGCAGCGTGGGATCGGAGACGATGGCGCGCGCGATGGCGACCCGCTGCTCCTGCCCGCCGGACAGCTCGCGCGGCTTGTGGCGGGCGCGGTCCGCGAGGCCGACCAGGGTGAGCGCGATCCGCGCGCGCCGCTTCCGCTCGGCCGCGGACAGATCGGTCAGCAGCAGCGGCAGCTCCACGTTCCGCTGGGCGGAGAGCGCCGGCAGCAGGTTGTAGAACTGGAAGACGAAGCCCACGTGGGCGGCGCGCCAGCGCGGCCAGCTCGCCGCCCGACAGCTGGTCGATGCGCCGGTCCTGCACCACGATGCTGCCCGCCGGTCGGGGTGTCGAGCCCGCCGATCAGGTTGAGGAGCGTGGTCTTGCCGGAGCCCGACGGGCCCATCAGCGCGACGAAGTCGCCGCGCGGGATGTCGAGGTCGATGCCGTGCAGGACCTCGATCCGCTCGCGCCCGCGGCGGTAGATCTTGGTGACGCCGCGGATCTCGACCAGGCCGGTCATCGCGCCGGACGCTCACGTGCCGTCGAGCCGTCTCACCGCCTGGCCGTCCGTGAGCGCCGGGCGGCGGCGAGAGCACCACGCGCTCGCCGTCGCGCAGGCCGCTCAGCACCTGGCGCTGGCCCGCCACGTCTGCGGCCCGAGCGTCACGCGGCGCCGCTCGCACCTTGCCGTCCGCGACGACGAAGACCACCGAGTCGGCCGCCGTCGGTGCGCACCGCCTCGCGGGCACCAGGACGCGGACGCCGGCGGCGGCCGGCGCCGCGCCGCCGCGGGCTTCGTGTCGAGGAAGCCCACGCGCACGCCCATGTCCGGCACGATGCGCGGATCCCTCGCCTTGATCGCGATGCGCACCTTGACGGTGGCCTTGCTGCGGTCCGCGGTCGGGATGATCGCGATGACCTCGCCGGGGATCTTCCAGTCCGGATAGGCGTTCAGCGTCGCCTCCACCGGCTGCCCGGGCGTCACGCGGTTGATGTAGGACTCGTTGACGTCGACCTGGATCTCGAGCGAGTCCATGTCCACGATGGTGCCGATGCCGGTGCGGGTGAAGCCGCCGCCCGCCGAGATCGGCGAGATCATCTCGCCGGGCTGCGCGGACTTGGCGATGACCACGCCGCTGAACGGGGCGCGGATCACCGTGTTGTCGAGCTGCACCTGCGCGACCGCGACCGACTCCTGGGCGACCTTGACCTGCTCCTCGGCGGTGGCGAGCCGGGCGCGCAGCATGTCCCGCTGGGCGAGCGCCGCGTCGAGGCTCTGCGGGCTGACGAGCTGCCGGTCGTAGAGCTCCTGCTGGCGGCGTAGTCCCGCTCGGCCTGCTCGAGCTGAGCGCGCACCTCGGCGAGCTGCGAGCGCGCCGCCGCGAGCTGCGCCTGCGCGAGGACGAGCTGCGCCTGGGCCTCGGTGTCGTCGAGGCGCGCCAGCACCGCGCCCTCGCGCACGCGCATGCCCTCCTCGATCAGCACCTCGGTGACCTTGCCGGTGATCTTGGCCGAGACGGTGGCCTGGCGGCGCGCGGTGACGTAGCCGCTCGCGTCGAGCACCGAGCCGGCCCCGCCGCCCGGCGCGGCCGCGCGCGCCACCGCGGTCTGCACCACCGGCGGGCGCAGGCGGGCCCACGCCGAGCCAGAGCCCGACCGCGCCCGCCAGGACGAGCAGCGGCCAGGATCGCGAGCAGACGGCCGCGCCGGCGCGGCGGGCGATCGCGGCCGCGATCGATGCGGAGCTGCTTGAGGAGGTCGGACTGTTCCACGGTCGCGGGTTCAGGCACGAGGTCCCAGTGTGCCACAAGTGTCCATGGTGATAGAATCGGCCCCCCGAATCATGGACATGGAGCTGGTCACGAAGCGCTTCGCCGACACCACCGTGCTCTTTCCCGCAGGGCCGCATCGATCACGCGACCGCGGAGCAGTTCAAGGCCGCGCTCGCCCCGCACCTCGCCGCGGCGGGCCGGGAGCGCCTGGTGGTCGACCTGAGCGGGGTGGAGTACATCAGCAGCGTGGGCCTGCGCGTGCTCATGCTCGCCTCCAAGCAGGCGAAGGCGCAGGGCGGCGCGCTGGCGGTGTGCGGCCTGCAGCCGGTGGTGCGCGAGATCTTCGAGATCAGCCGCTTCAACCTGGTCCTCCCGGTCTTTCCCACGCCTGCGGGAGGCGCTCGCCGCGCTCTCGCCGAGGCGCTCGCCGCGTTCGAGGCCGCCTGAGGCCCCCGGTCATGCTGGTGCGATTCTGGGGCACGCGCGGCTCGATCCCGGTGGCCATGACCTCCGCGGAGGTGCAAGCGCAAGCTCGTGACCGCGCTGGTGGCCGCGGCCGGCCGCGGGCTCGACACCCCGGGCAAGGCGCGCGCCTTCGTCGAGTGCGAGCTCGACTTCTCGGTGTCGCACACCTTCGGCGGCAACTCCTCCTGCGTGCAGATCGAGACGGGCGGCCCCGACTACGTGCTGTGCGACCTCGGCAGCGGCGCCCGCGGGCTTCGGCAACAACGTGCTGGCCACCGCGCGGACCGAGCGGCCATCGCTTCCACGTCTTCATGTCGCACCTGCACTGGGACCACATCATGGGCTTCCCGTTCTTCATGCCCGCCTACCTGCCCGGCAACCACGTGACGCATCTACGGCTGCCACGACGCGCTCGAGGAGGCCTTCCGGCGGCAGAACGCGGCGCCGTCGCTTCCCGGTCGACTTCTCCAGGATGGAGCGCCCGGATCGAGTTCGTGCGGCTCGAGCCCGAGCGCGACTACGACATCGCCGGCCTGCGCGTCCGCGCCAAGCGGCAGCACCACGGGGGCGATTCCTACGGCTACCGGATCGAGCAGGACGGCAAGGTCGTCGTCTACTCCACCGACTCCGAGCACAAGCAGGACGACCCGGAGGAGGTGCAGGCGCTTCGTGGAGTTCTTCCGCGACGCGGACCTCGTGATCTTCGACGCGCAGTACTCGCTCGCCGACGCCATCTCGGTCAAGGAGGACTGGGGGCACTCGAGCAACGTGGTGGGCGTCGAGATGTGCCAGCTCGCGCGGCGCCCAGCGCCTCTGCCTCTACCATCACGAGCCGATCTTCGACGACGAGCGCATCGCCGCGCTCCTGGCCGAGACGCGCCGCCTCGAGGAGATCACCCGCGGCGGACCACCGCGTCGAGATCCACGCCGCCTACGACGGGCTGGAGATCGCGCTGTGAGGGGCGGGAGCCTGACCGCCACCCGGAGGGCCCGGCCCTCCCGCCGGCGGGCGAGGCGCACTGGGCGGAGCGGCGCTGGGCGCGCGCGCTCCTCGGCGGGCGGGGCCGGCCGCTCGGCGCCCTGCTGCTCCTCCTGCTGGTGCTCGCCTTGCTCGTCCCCGAGCTGCCGGGACTGGGACGCGTGCGGCTCGCCGCGTTCGACGCCTACCAGAGCCTCGCCCCGCGGGTGCCGCGCTCCGCCCCGGTCGTCATCGTCGCCATCGACGAGGAGAGCCTGCGACGGTACGGCCAGTGGCCGTGGCCGCGGACGCTGGCTGGCCCGCCTCGTCGCGCGTGTCGAGCGAGGCGCGGCCGGCCGTCATCGGGATCGACATCCTGATGCCCGAGGCCGACCGGCTCTCTCCCGGGCGCGTCGCCGGCGCTGCTCGAGGGACTGGACCCCGTGGCTGGCGCAGAAGCTCGCCGCGATGCCGAGCAACGACACGGTGCTCGCCGAGACGATCCGCGGACGGCCGCGTGGTGCTGGGCGTGGCCGGGGTCGAGTCCGCGGACTCTGCGACCCCGCGCGGAGTCGGCCCGCCGCCCGTGCGGGCGTTCGGCGCCGATCCCGCGCCGCTTCGTGCGCCCGTTCGCGGGCGGGCTCTGCAGCATCGCCGGAGATCGATGCCGCGGCCGACGGGCCACGGCCTCGTCAGCGTGGATCCCGAGCGCGGGGTGGTGCGCCGCATGCCGCTGCTCGCCGCCGTCGGCGGCGCGCTCGTGCCCGCGCTCGCGCTCGAGATGCTCCGCGTGGCGCTGGCGCGCGCCCGCGCTCTCGGTCGCGGGCCGGTCGGCAGCGGCATCGAGGCGGTCGGGGTCGGCGACCTGTTCATCCCCACCGAGCCGCGACGGTCACGTGTGGGTGCACTACACGCCGGCCCGACCCCGGCGCTTCGTCTCGGCCGCGGACGTGCTCGCCGGCCGCGTCGCCGCCCGAGCGGCTGCGAGGACCGGCTCGTGCTGATCGGGGCGACCGCGCTCGGCCTCTCCGACTACCAGGCCACGCCGGTGGCCGATCGGATGCCGGGCGTCGAGATCCACGCGCAGCTCCTCGAGGGCATCCTCGACGGCGCGCTGCTCTCGCGCCCGCTGCTCGCCCGCGTGGCTCGAGCTGGCGGTGCTGGCCGGCGGCCGGCCTCCTGCTCGTGGTCGCGGTGCCGCGGCTCCGGCCCCGCGTGTCGGCGGCCCTGCTGCTGGGCCTCATCGTGGTGGCCCTCGCGCTCGGCTTCGTCGCGTATCGCACGCGCGGGGTGCTGGTCGACGCCGCGACCCCCGCCCTCGGCCTGGCCGTGCTGTTCACCGTGATGCTGGCGGTCACGCTCACCGAGACCGAGAGCCAGCGCCGCGCGCTGCGCCGGCAGGTGGAGCAGCAGCGCGAGGCCGCGGCCCGCCTCGCCGGCGAGCTGGAGGCGGCGCGGCGCATCCAGATGGGCACGCTGCCGCTCCCGTCGACGCGTCTTCCCGGGCGAGCGGCGCTTCGATCTCTACGCGCGTGCTCGATCCCGCGCGCGAGGTGGGCGGCGATCTCTACGACTTCTTCTAGCTGGACGCCGATCATCTCTTCTTCCTGATCGGCGACGTCTCCGGCAAGGGCCTGCCCGGCGAGCCTCTTCATGGCGATCAGCAAGGCGCTCTACAAGAGCATCGCGCTGCGGCGGCACGGGCAGGTGGCGGTCATGATGCGCGAGGCGGACGCGGAGATCTCGCGCGACAACGCGGAGGGCCTCTTCGTCACGGTGCTGGCCGGCATCCTCGACGCGCGCACCGGCGAGCTCGAGTACTGCAGCGCCGGCCACGAGCCGCCGTTCCTGCTGCCGCGCGCGGGCCGGCGCCCTGTCGCGGCTCGCCGAGGGCGGGGGCCCGCCGCTCTGCGCGGTCGACGGGTTCGCCTACGCCGCGGCGTCGCACCAGCTCGAGCCGGGCGACACCCTCTGCCTGATCACCGACGGGATCACCGAGGCGACCGGCGCCGACGGGGAGCTGTACGGTCGCGCGCGCCTCGAGGCGCTGCTGGGCGGGCTGGGCGCGGCGGCGAGCGCCGCCGAGATCGGCGAGGCGATCCGCCGGGACGTGGCCGCCTTCACCGGCGGCGCCGAGGCCTCGGACGACATGGCCGTCCTCGTCCTCCGCTTCCTCGGCGCCAACCCCTCTCCCTCTCCCCTCGGGGGAGAGGGCAGGGTGGGGGGCGGCCAAGGGGCCTAGCGGACGCTGATCTCCACCCGCCGGTTGCGCGGCTCGGCGACTTCGTCCGCGGTCGGCACCAGAGGCTCGCGCTCCCCGCGCCCCTCGACGCGGATCCGGTCGGCGGTGATGCCGACCTTGACCAGCTCGTCGCGCACCCGCTCCGCGCGCCGCAGCGACAGGGTGTCGTTGTAGGGCACCGGCCCCACCCGGTCGGTGTGGCCGATGACCACGATCTCGGGCGCCGGCCGCCGCGCGATCTCGTCGACGACGCTTCCCAGCGTCTGGCGCGACTCCGGGGTCAGCTCGTCGCGATTCTCGAGGAAGTAGAGGATGAAGGAGGTCGGCCGGCCCGGCTGGGCCGCGAGCGCCGCGCCGAAGGCCTGACGGGCCTCCTGCTCGGTGACCGCGCCGGGCTCCACCTGCCCGGATCCCTTCACGCGCGCGGCCGCGTAGGGCTGGTCGAGCACCGCCTGCTTGCCGCCGCTCTCCACGCTCAGCGCGCCGGTCTTGCCGTCCGTCCCCGGCATCAGCACGTAGAGATCGTCGCGCGCGGGCTTGGCGCAGCCCGGCCAGGAGCAGGAGCGTGAGGGCCGCGAGCCCGGCGAGGCGACGCATCGCGATCGGGCGCGTCAGTCCTTCGGGTCGCCGGTGCGGACGAGGAACTCGGTGCCGCGCACGCCCAGCACCGCGGCGGGCGTCTTCACCTTCATCGCCTCCGGCGACTGCTTGGCGAGCTTGCCGGAGACGACCGCGAGCGTGCCCTTGCGGAGCGAGCTCTCGAAGCTGCCCTGGTGCGTGGTCGAGTCGAAGGTGAACCGATCGATCGCGAGCATGCTGTTGGGACCGGCGGACAGCAGGCTGTTGTCGAGGAAGGTGATGCCCACCGAGCCGTCCGCGCCGGTGGTCACCACGTCGCCGGCCTGCACGACCGCGCCGACCGCGGCCGGGTTCTTCTGGCCCGCGCGCTCGATCTGCACCGCGCCGCGAGACACCTTGACGTGCCCCGCCTCCTGGGCGAGAACCAGACCGGGCGTGGCGGCGGCCATCACGACCGCGGTGACCAGCACGACGAGCGAACGAGACATGCGGGTGGTCCTCCGATCCAGTTGATCGCGGCGCGCCGTGGGCGGGCGAGCGGGGCCTATGATAGCCCAATCCGACCGGCAGCGCCCACACGCCCGGCCCTGTCGATCCCGGCCTTCCCCGAACGACTACCGGGTAGTCAGACCCATATCGGAGGAATGCCATGACAACCAGCCAGAGGATCACCCCGTGCTTGTGGTTCGACGATCAGGCCGAGCAGGCGGCCGGGTTCTACACGTCCATCTTCAGGAACTCGAGGATCCTGGCCGTCTCGCGCTACGGCGAAGCGGGTCGGGAGGTCCACGGAAAGCCGCCGGGCACGGTCATGACCGTGGCCTTCGAGCTGGACGGACAGCCCTTCACCGCGCTGAACGGCGGCCCGATCTTCAAGTTCACCGAGGCCATTTCGCTACAGATCAACTGCCGGACCCAGGCGGAGGTCGACCACTACTGGGACGAGCTGACCCAGGGCGGGGACGAGAAGGCGCAGCGGTGCGGCTGGCTCAAGGACCGCTACGGGGTGTCGTGGCAAGTGATCCCGAGCATCCTGCCGGAGCTGATGACCGATCCCGCGAAGGCCGGGCGGGCCATGACCGCCATGCTCCAGATGAAGAAGATCGACATCGCGGCCCTGGAGCGCGCCTCCGCCGGCTGACCAGGTTGTGTTCGAGCGCGCCGGGGGAGGGAATGCCCCGGCTGCTGATGTCCGGGCAATGGTGTGAGCCATCGTGAGGAGACCTTGATGAGCCAGGCGATTCCCGACGGCGACCTCTGCGGGCGGCGCGCGTTCCTGCGGGTGGGCGTTCTCGGGGGTGGCGCGAGCCTCCTCGCCCTGACGCTGGCCGGACGCTCGGCCCGAGCCGCGGAGACCGACGCCCTGCTGCTGAGCTGCATGGACTATCGCCTGATCGACGAGACCGAGCGCTACATGTCGGGCCGGGGGCTCCGGAACAAGTACGACCACATCATCCTGGCCGGTGCCTCTCTCGGCGCGATCACCGAGAAGTACCCCGCCTGGAACCAGACGTTCTGGGAGCACCTCGAGGTGGCCATCCAGCTGCACCAGATCAACAAGGTGATCCTGCTCGACCACCGGGATTGCGGCGCCTACAAGGTGATCCTGGGCGAGGACTTCGCGAAGGACCGCGCCAAGGAGACCGCGATTCACGCCGAGCAGCTCCGGGACCTGAGCAAGCGCGTCCTCGCCCAGTATCCCAGCCTGCAGGTGGAGCTGCTCCTCATGAGCCTCGACGGCAAGGTCGAGAAGATCGCCTAGCCGGGCGGGTCGGCGGAGGCGGCGCGGCGCCCCATCGCCGCCGTACAATAGGCCGATGACGATCGCCCGCCACACCCGGACGTTTCCCGCCCGTCGCGACGCCCTGCCGCAGGTCGACGCCTTCCTGAGCGAGATCTGCGCGGCGGCCGGGCTCGCGCGCGAGTCGTGTCTGCGGCTCACCCTCCTGGTGGAGGAGCTGTTCACCAACACCGTGGTGCACGGCCACGGAGCGGACAGCGAGGCGCCGGTCCGGCTCGAGTGCGAGGTGAGCCTCGGCCGCGTCGCGTTGCTTTACGAGGACACCGGCCCCGCGCACGATCCCTTCGCCCAGGTGGTCGCTCCCGACGCGTCGGCGGAGGTCGAGGACCGGCCGGTGGGAGGGCTCGGCGTGCTGCTGGTCTCGGCGATGGCCCAGGAGGTGGAGTACCGGCGGGCCGGCGACTGCAATCGCATCACTCTCGTCATCGCCACCACTGCCTGATACCATCCCCGGCGGAGGTCTCCCCCATGAACTGGAAGTCCGAGATGGACGAGCTGAAGCGCCGCGAGGAGTTCGCGGAGCAGCTGGGCGGCGCCGAGCGGGTGAAGCGGCAGCACGACGGCGGGCGCTACACCATCCGCGAGCGCATCGATCGGCTGGTGGACGGGGGCAGCTTCCACGAGATCGGCAAGATCGCGGGCAAGGCCTCCTACGACGGCAAGAACGACCTCAAGGAGCTGACCCCGTCGAACTTCGTCTTCGGACGGGCGCGCCTCGACGGCCGTCCGGTCGTGGTGGGCGGCGACGACTTCACGGTGCGGGGCGGCTCGGCCGACGCGACCATCAAGGGCAAGCACAACCAGTGCGAGCAGATGGCCAACGAGCTGCGCCTGCCCCTGATCCGCCTCGTCGAGGGCTCGGGCGGCGGCGGGTCGGTGAAGACCATCGAGACCACCGGGCGGGCCAACGTGCCCGGCGTGTCCGGCTGGGAGTGGGTGGTCAACAGCATCGGCACCGTGCCGCGCGTGGCGCTCGGCCTGGGCTCGGTGGCCGGGCTCGGCGCCGCGCACCTGGCCGCCGCGCACCTGTCGGTCATGGTGAAGGACAAGTCGGCGCTCTTCGTGGCCGGCCCGCCCGTCGTCGAGCGCCTCGGGCAGAAGCTCACCAAGAACGAGCTGGGCGGCTGGCAGATCCAGCTCAAGGCGGGAGCGGTCGATCTCGCGGTGGACACCGAGGAGCAGGCGTTCGAGGTGACCCGGCGCTTCCTCTCCTATCTGCCCTCGTCGATCTACGAGCTGCCGCCGCGCGGGCCGCGCACCGACGATCCGGAGCGGCGCGAGGAGTGGCTGGGCGACGCGATCCCGCGCGACATCCGCAAGCCGTACAAGATGCGCGCGATCGTGGAAGCGGTGGTCGATCGCGACTCGTTCTTCGAGATCCAGCCGCTCTACGGCCGCGCCATCATCACCGGCCTGGCCCGGCTCGACGGCTGGCCGGTCGCGGTGCTGGCGAGCGATCCCTACTTCTACGGCGGGGCGTGGACCGCCGACACCTGCCAGAAGGTGGAGCGCTTCGTCGACTTCGCCCAGACCTTCCACCTGCCCGTCTTCTACCTGGTGGACTGCCCGGGCTTCCTCATCGGGCTCGAGGCCGAGCAGACCGGCACCATCAAGCAGGGCGTGCGCGCGATGTCGGCCATCTGGCAGTCGACCGTCCCGTGGTGCGCGGTCATCGTCCGCAACGTGTTCGGGGTCGCCGGCGCGGCCCACAAGCCGGGCGCCCGCTACGGCCCGCGCTACGCGTGGCCGTCGGGGCGCTGGGGCTCGCTGCCGCTCGAGGGCGGCATCGAGGCCGCGTACCGGGCCGACATCGACGGCGCGGCCGACCCCGCCGCGAAGATGATCGAGATCGAGGAGCGGCTGCAGAAGCTCCGCTCGCCGTTCCGCTCCGCGGAGACGTTCTGGATCGAGGAGATCATCGACCCGCGCGCCACTCGGCCGCTGCTCTGCGAGTTCGCGGAGCTGGCCGCGCCGCTGCGCGAGGCGGGGCCGTACACGCATCGCATGCGGCCCTGAGCGGACCCTTGACCACCCCTCACCCTGCCCTCTCCCCTGAGGGGAGAGGGGGATGAGGATGAAAGGCCTCTGACATGGCGTACCAGGCGTTCGATCTGCACGGCAAGACCGCGATCGTGACCGGCGGCAACAGCGGCATCGGCCTCGGCATGGCGGAGGCCCTCGCGCAGGCCGGCGCGGCGGTGTGCATCTGGGGCACCAACGAGGAGAAGAACCACACCGCGCTCGCCCGCCTGCACGCGATCGGCGGCAAGGCGATGGCGCTGCGCTGCGACGTGAGCGACGAGGCCGCGGTGGACCGCGGCTTCGCCGAGACCGTCTCGACGCTCGGCGGCGTCGACGCCTGCTTCGTCAACGCGGGCGTCTCCGGCCGGGGCGCCGCGGCCAGCTTCGCCGAGATGACCACCGAGGAGTGGCACCGGGTGCTGGCGGTGAACCTCGACGGCGCCTTCTTCACCCTGCGCGCGGCGGCGCGGCACATGATCGGGCGCGGGGAGGGCGGCTCGCTCGCGGTCACCGCGAGCCTGGCCGCGCTGGAGGGCTCGCCGCTCAGCGCGCACTACGCGGCCAGCAAGGGCGCGATGCTCTCGGTGATGCGGGCGCTCGCGGTGGGGCTCGCGCGCCACAAGATCCGGTGCAACGCGATCGTGCCGGGCTGGATCGAGACCCCGATGACCGAGAAGGCGGTGCACGGCGACGCGTTCAAGACCCGCGTGCTCCCGCGCGTGCCCGCGCGGCGCTGGGGCACCGGCGGCGACTTCGGCGGCATCGCGGTCTACCTCACCAGCGACGCCAGCAACTACCACACCGGCGACACCTTCGTCATCGACGGCGGCTACGCCATCTTCTGAGAGGCCCTTCCTCCCTATCCCCCTCTCCCCTCAGGGGAGAGGGCAGGGTGAGGGGCGGTCAAGGGTGAGGGGCGGTCTTCAACCCTCCCGCCACTCCCCAGGCCGCAGCCCCCCGAGCGCGTACGGCCCGACCGCGACCCGGATCAACCGCAGCGCGGGAAACCCCACCGCCGCCGTCATCCGCCGCACCTGCCGGTTCCGCCCCTCGGTGAGCCCGATCTCGACCCACGCGGTCGGAATGTTCGCGCGCCACCGGATCGGCGGCTCGCGCGCCCAGAGCCCGGGCGGCTCCTCGATCAGTCGCGCCCGCGCCGGCCGCGTCGGCCCGTCCTTCAGCACCAGGCCCGCGCGCAGCCGCGCGAGCGCGGCCTCGTCGGGCACGCGCTCCACCTGCACCCAGTAGACCTTCTCCACGTGGTGGCGCGGATCGGCCAGGCGCGCCTGCAGGGCCCCGTCGTCGGTCAGCAGCAGCAGCCCCTCGCTGTCGGCGTCGAGGCGCCCGGCCGGATAGACGCCGGGCACCGCCACGTAGTCGGCGAGGGTCGGCCGCCCACCGGGATCGGTGAACTGGCAGAGCACGCCGAAGGGCTTGTTGAGGAGGATCAGCACCGCGGCGGCGTCACTCGGGCTCGAGCAACGCCATCTGCAGCGGGTCCAGCTCGAGCCAGACCTTCTCGTCGAGCTCGAAGACCTCGTGCGGGCGCGCGGTGACCCGCAGGGCCAGCGCGCTGCCGGCCGGCCGCACCGTGTAGTCCCAGTGCTCGCCCAGATAGGCGCGCTGGGCCACCACCCCGGGAACGACGCAGGCGCGGTCGGAGGCGGGCGGGGACTGCCGGTGGAGGTGGATCGACTGCGGGCGCAGCGAGAAGCTCACCTGGCCCTGGAGCGCGGCGGCCTCGGCGAAGCGGTCGCGCGCGATCGTGAAGTGGTCGAAGACCACGTCCTCGCCGCGCACCTGCCCGCCCAGCAGGTTGGTGCGCCCGATGAAGCCGGCCACGAAGCGCGTGCGCGGCCGCGCGTAGAGCGCGCGCGGGGCGTCCACCTGCTCGATCCGCCCCTGGTGCATGACCGCGATGCGGTCGGAGGTCACCATGGCCTCCGCCTGGTCGTGGGTCACGTAGACGGTGGTGATGTGGAACTCGTCGTGCAGGCGCCTGATCTCGTAGCGCATCTCCTCGCGCAGGTTCGCGTCGAGGTTGCTGAGCGGCTCGTCCAGCAGCAGCACCGCGGGCTGCACCACGATCGCGCGGGCCAGCGCCACCCGCTGCTGCTGGCCGCCCGACAGCTCCTGGGGATAGCGCCCGCCCAGGTGGCCCATCTGCACCACGTCGAGGATGCGCTGGACCTTGATGCGCATCTCGTCCTTCGGCACCCGGCGCACCTCGAGGCCGAAGGCCACGTTCTCGGCCACCGTCATGTTGGGCCAGATCGCGTAGCTCTGGAAGATCATCGACATGTTGCGCTTCTCGGGCGGCAGGGTGGAGCCGGGCGCGGAGATCCGCCGCCCGTCCATGTCGATGGTGCCCTCGCTCGGCTCGAGGAAGCCCGCGATCATCCGCAGCGTGGTGGTCTTGCCGCAGCCGGAGGGGCCCAGCAGCGAGACGAACTCGCCGGGCTGCAGGGTGAGGGAGAAGCGGTCGACCGCGGTCACCGTCCCGAAGCGGCGGCTGACGTCGGCGAGGACGAGGCGGCTCACGTGGCGGTCCTCCGCAGGAGGAAGTCGCGCCCGACCATCCGGAAGCCCACCAGCACCAGCGCCACCGTGACCACCACCAGGATCAGGCCCATGGAGGAGAGCACCTCGAAGTTGCCCTCGTCGCTCTTGTCGAAGAGGAGCACCGACAGCACCTGGGTGCCGGTGGTGTAGAGGAAGATCGCGGAGGACAGCTCGCGGGTGGCCGGGATGAACACCAGGATGAAGGCGCCCGCGAGCCCGCGCTTCAGGAGCGGGCGCGACCACTCGGCGCAGGGACAGGAGCCGGCCGGCGCCCAGGATGCGCGCCGCGTCCTCCAGCTCCGGGTTGATGCTGCGGAGCGCGGCGTCGCTGTTGGTGTACGCGATCGGGAGGAAGCGGGTCGCGAAGGCCAGGATGAGGATCCACGCGGTGCCGTAGAGCACCAGCGGCTTCGTGGTGTAGGCGGCGTAGAACCCGATCGCGAGCACGATGCCCGGGATGACGAAGGGAGCCATCGCCACGTAGGTCAGCGCGCGGCCGAGCGGCACCAGGCGGCGGGCCACGATGTAGGCGATGGCGAGCGCGAGGGTGAGCGCGATGACCGAGGCGGCCGCCGCGTACACGAAGGTGTTCATGGTGGCGGCCCGGGTGGCGGTCTGGTCGAAGAGCACGAAGCGCAGGTTGCGCAGCGTGACGTTGTCCCAGGAGAAGCCGCGGCCCCACGCGCGCGCGAAGGCGGCCTGCAGCACCACCAGCATCGGCAGGAAGAACGAGAGCGAGGTGACGAACAGGCAGTAGCCGAGCAGGACCCAGCGCCACGGCCCCAGGCGCACCAGGCGGCGCTCGCCGCCCTTGCCGGTCAGCGCCACGTAGCCCTTGCGGGCGATGATGCGGTACTGCAGCCAGAAGAGGAACACGGTGATGAGCAGGAGCGGCATCGCGTAGGCCGCCGCCTCCTGCACGCGCGGCGGGAACTCGAACATCTGCCACAGCGTGGTGGTCATGACCTGGAAGCGCGCGGGCAGGGCGATCAGGGCGGGCGCCCCGAAGAGCGCGATGGACTCGAGGAACTCCACGATGAACGCGCCCAGGATCGCGGGCAGGGCCAGGGGCAGGGTGACCCGCAGGGTGGTGCGCAGCGCGCCCGCGCCGAGCGTGCTGGCCGCGTCCTCCATCTCGGACGAGATCAGGTCGAGCGCGGAGCGGGTGAACACGAACATGTAGGGGAACGAGTAGCAGGCGATGACCAGCACGAGCCCGGTCTTGCTGTAGACGTTGAAGGGCCCCGCGTCCGCGGCGGTGATCGCGGTGTAGACGCGGTTGAGCCAGCCCGCGTTCGGCCCCGCCATGAGGATCCAGGCCACCGCGCCCAGGTAGTTCGGCATGATGAAGGTGCCGAGCACCGCGGCCCACACCAGGCCCTTGCCCGGCATGTCGGTGCGCGACACCGCCCACGCCATCGGCACCCCGAACACGGTGCAGAGCGCGGCCACCGCGAGGCCGATGACCAGCGAGTTGATCAGCGCCTCGACGTGCCGCCAGCGTCCGTAGGCGGCCGCGTAGTTCGCGAGCGTGAAGGCGCCGGTCTCCGGGTGCTCGAAGCTCGCCCACAGGAGGCGGGCGAGCGGGTTGATCACGAGCAGGAGCAGCAGCGCGATCAGGAGCAGCCAGATGACGAAGGACTTCTCCCGCATCGCGCGGCGGCCGGTCTCAGATCCCGAAGGTCTCCCGGAAGAGCTCTTTGACCTCCGGGATGCCCTTCTCGATCTCGACCGCGGTGGGCCGGATCGTCTTGACCTCGGCGATCGACTTGCCGCCCGCCATCGGCTTGACGTTCTTGTTCACCGGGTCCTGGTGCTGCGGCGACCATCACCTCGTTGCCCTCGCGGCTCAGCAGGTACTCCATGAAGAGCCGGGCCGCGTTGGGGGCGGGGGCGTTCTTCAGGATGCCGGAGGCGGAGACCATGAGCACCGCGCCGTCCTCCGGGTAGACCACCGCGACCGGGTTGCCCTTGGCCCGGCTCTCGAGCGTGGTGGCCGACGGGCCCGCGGCCACGATCGACTCCTTGGCGTTGAGCATGGTCACGGTGTCGTTGATCGAGCGGCCGATGCGCGGCTTGTTCAGCTCGAGCTTCTTGAAGTAGTCCCAGCCGTAGAGCTTCTTCATCTGCACCACCCAGGTGCCCACGTAGCCGCTGAAGCCGGGGTGCCCGATCGAGACCTTGTTCTTCCACCTCGGGATCGGTCAGGTCGGTCCACTTCTTGCGGCGCTTCCGCGGGGGAGACCACGCTCGTGTTGTAGGTGATCAGCACCAGGCCCGCCGCGGTGGCGGTGAAGAGGCCGTCGGGATCGTTGAAGGAGCGGAAGGCGTCGACGAGCTCGGAGAGGTTCTTGGGCTTGTAGGGCAGGAGCCACCCGTCCTGCTTCATCTTGGTGTAGTGGCCCTGGTCGGTGGAGCTGATCACCGAGCACTGGGCGATGCCCGCCTTCTGGTCCTGGGCCAGCCGCTGGTAGGCCACCTGGGCGGTGGTGCGGATGTAGTTGCACTTCACGCCCGGGTACTTCTTCTCGAAGCCCTGGCAGAGGGCGGCCGCGGTCTCCGAGTTGTAGTGCGCGGTGTACCAGGTGAACTCCTTCTCCTTCTTCGCCGCCTCGTAGAGCGCGGGCTCCCCGTCGAAGGCGAGGGCGGCGGTGCCCCCGAGCAGGGCGAGCGTCAGCGTCAGGACGAGGGCCGCGAGCCGGGCCATGGCGGTCACCGCCCGGTGAAGCGCGGGGCGCGCTTCTCGACGAAGTGGGCCACGCCTTCCTTGAAGTCCTCCGCCCCGAAGCTCCGGCGCATCTCCTCGTTGCCCACCGCGGTCGCCTCCGCGAGGGTCTGGAACTGCGCCTCCCAGAGCTGGCGCTTCATGACCCGGATCGAGCGCGGCGACACCAGCTCGGCCAGCTCGCGCGCGTAGGCGCGCACCCCGTCCATGAGCGAGGCGGCCGGGTGCACCTGCGAGACGAGCCCCATCGCGAGCGCCTCCTGCGCGGTGAACTTGCGGGCCGAGAGCAGCAGGTCGAGGGCGTGCTGGAGGCCGACCAGGCGCGGCAGCATCCAGCTCACTCCGTGCTCGGCGATGAGCCCGCGCCGGGAGAACGCGGTGGTGAAGACCGCGCTGTCGGCCGCGATGCGCAGGTCGCAGTAGAGCGACACCACCAGGCCGAGGCCCGCGGTGGCCCCGTTGAGCGCCGCGATGATCGGCTTGGGCACCATGGGGAAGTAGGCGTAGGGTCCGCGGAAGTCGGACCGGACCGCGTCCCCCTCCGGCGCCGGAGCCGGCGAGGCGTCCTCCACGCGCGCGGCGGTGCCCGCGTCGACGATGCCGGAGAGCATCTGCATGTCGGCCCCCGCGCAGAAGCCGCGCCCGGCGCCGGTCAGCACGATGACGCGGACCGTCTCGTCGCGCGTCGCCTCGTCCATCGCCTGACGCACCTCGCGCCCCATCACGCCGGTCCAGGCGTTGAGCTTGTCGGGGCGATTGAGGGTGACGGTGGCGATGCGGTCCCGCACCTCGTACAGGATCTGCTCGTAGCCCATGTTCGCGCGCTCCTTCGTGTGTGTCGTCGCCCCTCGCGGCGGGCCGGCCGCATGATAACGCGGGCGCCCGCGCGCCGCCATCACCCCGCTTGCCGTACCGCGCCTGGCAAGCGCGGCGGGGGGTTGGGGGGTGCGCTCCCGGGAGCACGCTGAGTCGCAACCCGCGCGGGCACTCGATGGGGCCACGAGATCGGGAGGGCTGCGCTTCGCTCGCCCGCAGAAGCCACGGCTCCCGGGAGCGCACCCCCCAACCCCCCGCCGCTCCCGCGAGCCAAGGCAGAGGCAGCAGCCACGGCCGGAAGCCAGAAGGCGCGGCGCCCGCTTCTGATATCCCGCTTCTGATATGAGGAGGCGGGAGCGCGTGTGTCGAGGTGGGTGCCGTGTCCTCACGCGAGCGAGTGGGGGCCGGGGGGCGGGGCCCCTTCCCGCAACCGTGTCTTCTGCGCGTTTCCGAAGCGGCGCCCTCCCCAATCTCGTGGCTCCATGGAGAGCAGGACCCGGGACGCGAGTCAGCGTGTTGCGGGAAGGGGCCCCGCCCCCCGGCCCCCACTCGCGCCGTAAGAACCGCGCCGCTCTCGCGACCCCGCGCTACCGGCGAGATTCGCGGTCGATGGCGGGCCCCGCGACGAGGGCGACGACGGCCACCAGCCCCGAGAGCGCGGCGAAGACGGCCCAGGCCGCGGTGTAGGAGTTGGCGGCCTCCAGCAGGAGGCCGAAGACCGGCGGGCCCACCAGCAGGCCGAGCACGATCGCCGCGAAGGCCACGCCGCTCAGCAGGCCGGCCTCGCGCGGCCCGCCGGCCTCGGCGCTGATCACGAAGAAGATGCCGACCCAGCCATAGGCGCCGACGCCGGTCGCGAAGGCGAGCAGGCCGGCGGTGAGCGGCGCGGTCGCCGGCCACACCGCGTAGAGGCCGAAGATGGCCGCGCCCACCGCGCCGGTCCCGGTGATCCAGAGCGAGCGGCGCCCGGTGAACCAGCGATCGCTGGCCGCGCCGAGCGCGAGCCGCGAGACCGCGCCGCCGGCCTGCGAGGCGGCCACCAGCAGCCCGGCGCCGATCTTGTCGAAGCCGAGGGCCTGGATGGTGAAGAGCGGCAGGTAGCTCAGCACCGCGGCCTGCACCATGCCGAGCACGAAGCCGGTGGCGAAGAAGACCACCAGGGCGGGACGCCGCGCCCACCACCAGCTCGAGCCCGTCGCGACGTGGGCGTCGGGACTCGCCGCGCGGCTTCCCGCGCGGAAGGCCCCGAGCGGATACCAGCCCAGCGCGACCGGCAGCGCCACCACCAGGGCGCAGGCGCCGACCGCGTACCGCCAGCCGAGCGCCGCGGCGATCGCGGGCAGGACGAGGGCCGAGATCAGCCCGCCCAGGGTGAGGCCCATCTGCTTCACGCCCATCGCGATCCCGCGCTCGCGCACCGGGAAGACGTCCATGATGGCCTTGCCGAGCGTGGGGTTGACCACGCTCCAGCCCGCGCCGGCCACGAAGAGGCACGCGAGGAAGGCGAGAAAGCCGGGGGCCAGCGCGGCGGCCAGCAGCCCGCCCGCGCCCAGGGCGAGCCCGCCGAGGAAGGCGGGGCGCACCCCGAGGCGATCGGCGAGCCGGCCGCCCGGCAGCGAGAAGAGCAGCCCGGCCAGATAGATCGACGGGACGATGAAGGCGACCTGGAAGCGGGTGAGGCCCAGGCCCTCGACCAGGCTCGGCGACAGCGGCGAGATCCCCAACATGCCGAAGGCGCCCGCGCCGTATGATGTCGTCAGAATCGCCAGGAGCCGCCAGCGAGTGCGGGCTCCCGCGGCCCGATCCGCGATCCGATCAGAGACAGGAGCGTCCATGAAGATCCATCATCTGTTCGTCGATCAGAAGGGCGAGTCCCACTTCGAGGACATGGAGATCCCGTACGTCGAGACCGGACGTGCTGGCCGGCTCACGGCGCGCCTGCCCGCGACCGGGATCATCTTCCGGGAGGTCCAGCCCGACTACGATCTCGACTGGCACCCGGCGCCACGGCGGCAGTACATCATCAACCTGGACGCGGGCGTACAGATCACCGCGAGCGACGGAGAATCCCGCCGCATCGGCGCCGGCGAGGTCATCCTCGTCGAGGACACGTGGGGCAAGGGTCATCTCTCGAAAGCCCTCGACGGCAAGCTCCGTCATTGCATCTTCGTTCCCATCGAATAAGGGGGCCCTTCTCGGCCCCCGGCAACCGCTGGCGCCGGGGGGCCGAGTCCGCACTAGGTGCGGTTGGCTAGTACGAGGGTGCCCGCGGCGGAGAGCATGCCGCCCATGCCGTTGACGAGGGAGCACGAGGCGCCGGGGACCTGGCGCGCGCCGGTCTCGCCTCGGAGCTGGCGGGTGGCCTCGATGATCGGGAAGATGCCGTACATGCCGGAGTGGGTGTAGGAGAGGCCGCCCCCGTTGGTGTTGATGGGCAGGCTCCCGCCCGGGGTCGAGCGGCCCTCGGTGAAGAACTGCACGCCCTCGCCCGGCTTGGCCACGCCGAGCGACTCGAGCATGATCGGCGGCCCCGACGTGAAGGCGTCGTAGAGCATGATGTGGTTGAAGTCCTTCGACGACACCCCCGCCATCGAGAACGCGCGCTCGCCGGCGAGGCGGGTCGCCGCGCTGACCGACAGGCTGTCCATCTGGGTCACCATCACGTGCTCGGTGGCCTCGCCGAAGCCGCGCACGTAGACCGGGGCCTTGGCGCAGTCCTTCGCCCGGTCCGCACGGGTGAGGACGACCGCGCCGCCCGCGTCGGTGACGAGGCAGATGTTGAGCAGGTTGAACGGATACGAGACCGGACGCGAGCTGAGCACGTCGGCCACCGTGATCGGATCGCGGAAGCGGGCCTTGGGGTTGAGCGCGGCCCACTTCCGCGTCGACACCGCGACCTGCGCCCACTGCTCGAGGGTGGTGCCGTACTCGTGCATGTGCCGCGTGGTGATCATGCCGAAGTAGCTGGTGGCCCCGCCGAACCCGTAGGGGAACTCGAACTGGCCGCTGAGCGCGGTGTCGCGGCTGCGGGTGACACCGGTGCCGGAGCGGCCGCTCTCGCCGTGGGAGACCACCGCCACGTCGCAGAGCCCGTGGTGCAGCGCGGCCACCGCGTGCCCCACCATGATGATGAACGAGCAGCCGCCCACCGTGGTGCCGTCCACGTAGCGCGGCTTGACCCCGAGGGCCTCGCCCAGGGTGGCGGGCGAGTGCTGGCCCGCGGTGAAGATGCCGTCGACGTCCTTCACCTTGAGGCCCGCGTCGCGGACCGCGTTCGAGATCGCCTCCAGGTGCAGCGAGAGCTGGCTCACGTTCGGCAGGGTGCCGATCTGGTCGCTCTCGTCCACGCCCACGATGCAGGCGACGTTGCGCAATTCCCGCTGCCGGTCGGAGACGGTGGCCATGGCGCTCACCGCCTCGGCTGGAACAGCGGCAGGGTCACCTCGTCGCTCACCTTGGTGAACACGACCTCCACCGGCATGTCGCACTTGATCGCCTTGGGGGAGGGCTCCACGTTGATGAGGTTCGACATCATGCGGGGGCCCTCCTCGAGCTGCACCATCGCGAGCACGTAGGGCGGCTTGATCTTCCAGGCCTTCTGGAAGGCCTGGTGCGCGATCTCGAAGGAGTGCAGCGTGCCGCGCCCGCTCGCCTGCATCCACCCGATGCGGCGCGAGTGACAGCGCGGGCACAGGATGCGGGGATAGAAGAAGACGTGCCCGCAGTCCTCGCAGCGGGGGAGCATCAGCTTCTCGGCGCGGCAGCCGTCCCAGAAGGGCTTGGCCTCCGGGGTGATCGGGGTGGGGAGCGGGCGATCGACGTCCATGTCTCTCCTCTCTCGGGAGTGGGGCGTGACGACGAGACGGAGAGAGACTCTACGCGGGGCCGGCGGGGGTGTCAACGAAGCGGGCGGCGGCGCGCCCCACGGGTTGCGCCGCCGCCCGGTGAAGCCGGCTACTCCTTGCTGATGCCGGTCGGCCCGTTGCTGAACTCGGCCCCGCTCGGCATGCGGCGCGGGCTCGGGTCGCTGGCGGCTCCTCCGATCGGCCCGTTGCTGAACTCTCCACCCGTCGGCATGTGGTCCTTGGTGCCGAGGGTGGCCCCGCCGCCCGCCGGCCCGTTGCTGAACTCGGCGCCCGCCGGCATCTTGGTCTCCTCGGCCGTGGTGGTCGGGGTGGGATTGGTCAGCTCGGCCGCGCTCACCGTGGTGGCGACCGCGCCCATCGAGCAGACGGCGATGACCGCAAAGATCGTGCTGCGCTTCATGGGAGCTCTCCTCGCTGCCGTCGCGCGCAGTGCGCCCGACGGCGTTCAGGTCACGACTGAGATTCGGATTCGGTCAGACGGAGCGGGCGAGGAGGACGGGCGGCGCGCGAGTCCGGGAGGCGGAGCCGGGGTCGGCGGAGGTGCAGACGGCGCCGAGCTCGGGGAGCAGGTGCGGCGTGCCGCGCGGCGCGGGAGGCATCGCCGGGGCGCTGACGAGCACGCCGTCGGCCGCGAGCAGGAGCTGGTCGTCCAGATCCAGGTCGTCGGCGGAGCTGACGAGCCACCGGGGATCGGCGGTGCAGGTGTGAGCGAGGGGACTCAGGAGGCCGAGCAGTCCCACCGTCAGGACTGCCACCCAGAACGGGAACGGCCGGTCGTGCCTCATCGGGAACCAGGGTACCTCACGGCAGCGCGAAGGCAACCACGTAGTCTCCGAGCTTGGTGCCGAGCTTGCCGTGCCCGCCGGCCGCGATCACCAGGTACTGGCGCCCGTCGACGCGGTACGTCATCGGAGTGGCCTGCCCGCCGGCGGGCAGCTCGTGCTTCCACAGCTCGCGCCCGGTGTCCGAGTCGAACGCGCGCAGGTGGTTGTCCATCGAGGCCGCGGTGAACACGAGGCCGCCGGCGGTCGCGATGGGGCCGCCCAGGTTCGGGCTACCGCTGTCGAGCAGCGCGGGCCGGAAGAGGCGCACGAGCAGCCGCGTGAAGTCGCCGGATACGACCGAGCCGAGCGGCACGTTCCAGGCCGTGCGGCCCGAGAAGAGATCGACCGCGGCGAGCGTCCCCCACGGCGGCGGGTTGCACGGCGTGCCGCCGGGCGACAGGAGCGGGGCGCGCCGCATCGCATAGGGGGTGCCGGCCTGCAGCGCCAGCTCCGCGCGGAGGCGGTCCGCGGGTGTGCCCTGCGCGGCCTCGAGCGCCAGGCGCTCGTGCGGGATGAGCCGCACGATCATCGCGAGCCGGTTCGTGTTCATGAACAGCAGGTGGCGGGTCGGATCATAGGCCGAGCTGCCCCAGTTCACCCCGCCCACGCTGCCCGGGAACACCACGCTGCCCCGCAGGCTCGGCGGGGTGAAGATGCCGTCGGAGCGGGCGGCCGCGATCTGCTCGCGGCACCACGCGCGGTCCTTCTCGGTCGAGCCCCACGCGTCCTCGGCGCGGAGGGCTTCGGGGACGACCGAGATGCCGGAGGAGGGCTGCGTCGGCCACGCCTCCTCGCCGGGCACGTCGCTCGGCGGCGCCGGACGCTCCTCGACCGGGAGCAGCGGCGCGCCGGTGACCCGGTCGAGGACGAAGACGCGGCCCATCTTGGTGGTGATGGCGATCGCGGGAGTCCCGTCGCGCCAGGAGAAGAGCGTGGGCTGGGAGGCGACGTCGTAGTCCCACAGATCGTGGTGGACGACCTGGAACCCCCAGACCAGCTCGCCGGTGGCGGCGCGGAGGGCCACGACCGAGTTCGCCCACCGGTTGTCGCCCTTGCGCGTGCCGCCCCAGTAGTCCGGGCTCGCGCTGCCGGTCGGGACGAAGACGAGCCCGCGCTCGCCGTCGACGGAGAGCGTCGACCAGGCATTGCCGGCCCCGGTGCGCGGCGTGGTCCGGCTCGCCCACGGGATCGGATCCCAGGTCCAGCGGAGCGCGCCGGTGCGGGCGTCGAAGCCCCGCACGATGCCTCGCTCCACGTCGACGGCGCGGTTGTCGCCGATCGAGGACCCGACGACGATCACGTCGCCGCTGACCGCGGGGGCCGAGGTCATCTGGTAGTTGCCGAGGTCGCGGAGGTCGACGCCGCGGGTGAGGTCGACCTGCCCGCTCGCGCCGAAGCCGGGGCAGGGCGCGCCGGTGTCGGCGTCGAGCGCGACGAGGCGGGCGTCGAGGGTGCCCATGAGGATCCGGGTGCGGCACGGCGAGCCGGCGGAGGCCGCGGGGTCCCGCCACGCCGCCACGCCGCGCGAGGTCACCTCCGAGTAGCCGTGAGAGCGATCGAGCCGGGCGTCGAACTCCCAGAGCCGGGCGCCGGTGCGCGGGTCGAGCGCGATGACGTGGTTGTAGGGCGTGCTCAGGAACAGCTTGCCCTCGACCAGGATCGGCGTGGCCTCGAAGGCGGCCTTGCGATCGAGCGGGGGGCTATGGCCGAGCGCGCCGGTGCGGAACGTCCACGCGACCTGGAGCTGGGCGACGTTGCTCCGGTCGATCTGGGCCGCGGGGGAGTAGCGGGCGCCGCCCGCGTCGTTGCCGTAGTGCGGCCACTGGGAGTCGGCGTCGGGCTGCGCGCTCGCGATCGACGCGAGCGTCAGGACCGCGATGGCGAGCCGCAGCCTCACGAGCGTGACCGGGCGCCGCGCGTCAGGCGGGCATCGGGCGCGGGCTCGCGGTGACGGCGTCCTCGAAGGGCCCGCCGCCCAGCTCGGCGGCGTCCGTCGGCGGAACGGGGTCGAGGTCGACGGTCGGTGCAGTGGCGGCGGCCATCGCCCCCACCGCGCAGTACGCGAAGATCGAGCAGGTCGAATAGATCATCCAGCGGTTCATGGCGAATCTCCTCGTGCCACCGTCGCGGGGAGCGCGCGGCGGCCGTTCGGGGCACCATCTCGTCCAGGGGATCGTCAGACGGGTGGAGCGAACGGGAGCGGAGGAGCGCGGGTGGGGGTGGACGGGCGGGCGGCCGTGCCCGTCGAGCGGCCACGGTCTTCGACGAGCGTCTCCGGGATGCGCGGCACCGGCCGGTGGATCGCGAGGCGGGCCGCGTCGAGTCCGCTGTGCGTGACGAGGAACGACACGACGTCGTCGAAGTCGGCGGCGTCGTAGAAGCCGGCGATCCAGAGGGGGTCGTCCGGACTGGCCTGGGCCAGGGGCCGGAGCCCGACCACCAGGGCCAGCGCCACGAGCGCGACCCAGAACCGGACCCGCGGCGGCCGTCTCATCGCGCGGAAGGGTACCACCGCGGGCGCGCCGTGGATAGCCGTCGTGCCGCGGAGCGGTGAGAGGGCCTCACACCGCCGGCTCGCCCGCGGTCACCGCGATGCACTGCCCGGACAGGTTCTGGGCCGCGTCGCTGCAGAGGTACACCGCCAGGGTCGCGATGTCCTCGGCGGTCGACATGCGCTTGAGCGGCGCCCGCTCGACGAAGGCGCGGCGCATGTCCTCGAGGGCCACACCGCGCACCTCGGCCTGGCCGGCGATGACGCGGTCGATCCGGTCACCCGCGACCGCGCCGGGCGCGATGGCGTTGACCCGGATGTTGTGCGGGGCCAGCTCGAGCGCCAGGCCGTAGGTCATGCCGACCTGCCCGGCCTTCGCCGAGCAGTAGCCGATGCGGAAGGGCAGCCCGCGGCGGCCCGCGGTGGAGGTGATGTTGACGATGACCCCGCCGCCCGCCTTGAGCATCTCCGGCACCGCGAAGCGGATGCACATGTAGGAGCTGGTCAGGCACGAGTTGATGGTGTAGAACCAGTCGTCGCTGGTGTAGTCCTGCACGCGCTTGGTCGGGCCGCCGTCGCCCGCGTTGTTGATCAGGACGTCGAGCTTGCCGAAGGCGCGGACCCCCGCCTCGATCATCCGCTGCACGTCGCCCTCGGTGGCCGCGTCGCCGGTCACCGCGATGGCCCGGCCTCCCGCCGCCGTCACCAGTCCCGCGGTCTCCTCCACCAGGTCCCGCGTTCGCGCCGCGCAGATGACGGCGGCGCCCTCCCGGGCGAACAGCCGGCTCATCACGCGGCCGATGCCCTTGCTGGCGCCGGTGATGAGCGCCACCTTGCCCTCGAGCTGTCCCATGCGTCCTCCTTGCCGCCCGGTCGGTGAGCGGACGGGCAAGGATGTCCCATCGACGTTCCACTGGCAAGGCGGTAATTCTTACGTCGCCCGGCGTGTACCTTTTTCCTCCGCGGTTGCGCGCGGTCGCCGCGCCGATCTCGCCGCGTGCGCGGACGGGGGGTTGCGTGTCGCCATCGCGCGCGCGCAGTGGCACGCGGGTTGCCAGTACCCACCGACAGGAGGTGGACCATGACCAAGAAATCGACGAAGACGAGAATAATCTCCGCCGTGGTCGGGCTGTCCCTGGTCTCGCTCGCCGCGACGGCGTGCGGAACCCTGGGTGGCGCGGCGGTCGGCGCGGGTGCGGGCGCCGCGGTCGGCGCCGGAACCGGCTACGGAGCCGGCAAGGGCGCGCTCATCGGTACCGGTGTCGGCGCGGCCGCCGGCGCCATCTACGACATCACCAAGCACTAGGGTCTGGAGGAATTCATGACGCCGTACAAGGCAGTGGCGATGGGAATCACGCTGGCCGTCCCGCTGTGGGCGGGGTTCGCGGCCGGTCAGACCAAGCAGTCCTGTGATCAGATGAAGGCCGGCACGCGCCAGCAGGTCGAAGGCAAGGTGGCGCGGGTCGACCAGACGCAGGGCGTGGTGGCGGTGACCGAGAAGGACGGCACGACGCACGAGTTCAAGGCCTCGAAGGAGACGCTCCAGGATCTCAAGGTGGGTGACAACATCGAGGCGAAGCTGCGCGAGCTGCCGAAGTGCTGATCGGCGGCTGAAGATTCGGCGGCGGGGCCGACTTCTCCCGGCCCCGCCGCCCGTGGTTGCCGGTCCGGGGAGGGTTGCGCTACGATCCCCGCATGAACATCCTCAAGAGCCTGGCGGTCAAGGACATCGAGGAGGCCACGCGGGCCATCCCGATCATCGACTTCTCCCCCGCGTTCCGGTCTCCGGCTGATCCCGAAGGGCTCGAGGCGGTGGCCCGGGCAGGTCCGGCACGCGAGCGAGACGGTCGGCTTCTTCTACCTGGCCGGGCACGGGGTGCCGGACACGGTGGTGGAGCGGGCCTTCGCGGCCTCGCGCGAGTTCCACGCCCTGCCGCTCGATCAGAAGCTGCGCCTGCAGCTCAACGAGAACAACATCGGCTACCTGCCGGTGAACCGAGTCGATCCAGAAGGCCTCCACCGTCCACAAGGCGACCCGCCCGAATTACAACGAGAGCTTCTTCATCAGCCACGAGCGGGCCGCCGATCACCCGGACGTGCTGGCGGGCATCCCGCTGCGCGGCCGCAACCAGTGGCCGGAGGGGCACGCCGCGATGCGGGCGTCGATGGTCGCCTACTTCACGACGCTGCGGGGCGTGGGCGAGCGCATGCTGCCGGTGCTGGCGCGTGCCCTCGGGATGCCCGCCGGCCACTTCGCGCCGTCGTTCGCGGGCGAGGCGCACATCAATCTGCGGTTCCTGCACTACCCGCCCCAGGACATCGCGGACGACGAGCAGTTCGGGCAGGGCCCGCACACCGACAACTCGTTCATCACGATCCTGGCCCGGATGGACGTGCCCGGGCTCGCGGTGCGGCTGCCGTCGCGGGGATGGCTCGCGCCGCCGCTGATCCCGGGGACGTTCCTGGTCAACCTGGGGAACATGATGAAGCGGTGGTCGAACGACCGCTTCCTCTCGACCCCCCACGCGGTGCTGAACGAGTCCGGGACCGACCGCTACTCGATCGCGTTCTTCTACAGCCCGACTCTCGGCCGCGGTGATCGAGTGCCTGCCGAGCTGCACCGGACCCGACGACCCGCCGCACTACCCGCCCGCGGTCTACGGGGACCTGGTGGTCGATTTCTACCGGGCCAACTACTTCCACCAGAAGGGCTACGTCGGCTAGACACCCGCTCCCGACGGGTGGACACTGGAAGTATGAAGAGGCGGCTGGTCGGATGGACCGCGGCCGTGATCGTGGGCGCGCTCGTGCTGGGGGTATTCGCGGCGGGGGAGGCGTCGGCGTGGGATCGTGGGCGGGGCGGCTTCCATCACGGCGGTTTCCACGGGCACCGGGGCTTCTTCGGGCCTCGGATCTTCGTGGGGCCGCGGTTCTACGGGCCCGGCTTCTACCCGTACTACGGGTATGCGTATCCCTATCCCTACTACGACTATCCGTATGACTACCCGCCGCCGGTCGTCGTGACGCCCCCGCCGACCGACTACGTCCAGCGCGCCCCCAGCACGCCGGAGTCGGGCTACTGGTACTACTGCCAGGATCCGGCCGGCTACTATCCGACGGTGGCGGCGTGCGCGGGCGGGTGGATCCAGGTCGCGCCCCGGTCCGAGTAGCTCAGAGGTCCTGCAGCACCATCCGACGGTAGGCTTCCGCGGCGGCCAGCTTGCGGCGCTTGCCCTGCTCGCGGGCCCACTGGGTGATCATCTCGGCGGGATCCCACTCGCCCATCTGGCTCTTGTGGGCGCGCAGCGCGGCCAGCTTGACGTCGAGCACTTCCGAGATGTCCACGTAGGTGTCCGGGCGCTCGGACCCGTGGACGTAGACCTGGTGCACCTCGTGGGGCTCGAGCCCCACCTCCAGCAGCTCGGGGAAGATCAGGCGCGTGCCCGCGGACGGAAACACCGCGTCGAGCGCGACGTCGGCGGCGACCCGATGATCGGGATGGTTCATGTAGGTCGGCCCGTAGAAGCGCACGGTGGGGTCTCCGGTCAGCACCGCCTCCGGCCGGAAGCGGCGGATGATGCGGGTCAGCTCCTTCCGCAGCTCGATCGACGGCTCGAGCATGCCGTCCTCGTGGCCGAGGAAGATCGTCTCCTTCACGCCGAGGATCCGGCAGGCCTCGCGCTGCTCGTCTTCCCGGATGGCCACCAGCGCCCGCCGGGTCATGTCGAGCGGCGTGTACTTGTTGGACCCGGCGCCGCCGCTGGTGATGCACACCGTGACGACCTCGCAGCCGGCCCGCGCCCACTTGGCGAGCGTGCCGCCGACCGTGAACTCCTGGTCGTCGGGATGCGCGTGGATGCTCATCGCCCGCTTGGGCGCGGGCGGCTCCTTGGGCGGCAGTCTTCGGCGGGGAGGGGCCGGAGACCTAGCCGCCGAGCGTGTCGTAGGCCGACGCGCGCCATCCGGCCGATCAGCGTATTCGCGGCGGTGAAGCCGGGGGTGCCGTCGGGCAGCGCGGCCGGCACGTGCTCGGTGTAGGCGGTGAGGATGAAGAGCGGCCGGTCCGCCTGGAACACGATGCCCGCGTCCATGAACCCGCGCGACCCGGTGCCGGTCTTGTGCGCGATCTTCGTGCCGAGCGGCAGCTGCGAGGGCAGCCGCGCCTTGAGCTTCTGCCAGGACAGGATGTCGAGCCCGAGCCGGCACAGCGCGGGGGTCACCCCCATGCGCGCGGCGACCGCGGGGTCGGTGGTGCCGCGCAGGATCAGCTCGAGCAGCAGGCCCTGGTCGTTGGGCGTGGTGGTCGTCACCTGGTCGAGCGCGTGGTCGGGGCCGAGGCGCGGGGGAATGCCGAAGCGGTGGATCGTGCGGGTCATGCCGACCGACTCGCAGAAGCGCTGGATCTCGCCGAGGCCGACCAGGTCCACCACCAGGCCGGTACAGGTGTTGTCGCTGACGATGATCATCATCACGAGCGCGTCGCGGAAGGTGATCCAGAAGCCGGGGGTCAGGTGCTGGAACGTCCCCGAGTCGTTGTCCTGGTACTTCGCGTCGATGGTCGCGTGCTGGTCCAGGGCGAGCTTGCCGTCGTGGACCGCCTTGAGCGCGGCCATCATGATCGAGATCTTGCGCGTGCTGGCCGACGGCACCGGCACGTCGCCCAGCCGATCGGCGCGCGCGCCGGTGGCCAGATCCTTGAGATACCAGCTCGTCTGGAACGGGAGCGCGTCGCAGAGCGCGTCGAGGCGGGCGGCCAGCTCCTTCATGGCGCTACTCCCCCAGCCCCGGCATGGTGAAGGCGGCGCGTCCCAGCTCGGCGGCCAGCGCCGCGCGCTGCTCCGCGGTCAGCGCCACCAGCGGCGGGCGCACCGTGACCCACGCCGCGTCGCCGCCGTAGTGGGCGATGGCCGCCTTGAGCGCGGGGATCATCGGGTACTGCTGCAAGATCGCCGCGGATCTCGTCGAGCCGCGCCTGCTGGGCGTCGGCGTCCGGCGGTCTGCCACTCGCGGAAGAGCCGCGCGATGGCGCCGGGGTTCACGTTGGCGGTGGCGCTGATGCAGCCCGCGCCGCCGCCGCGCATGTTCGCGAGCAGGAAGGTCTCGCTGCCCGCGAAGACGTCGAAGCCCCCTGCGGCGAAGGCGTCCAGCATCGCCTTGGTGTTGCTCCAGTCGCCCGAGCTGTCCTTCACGCCGGCCACCATGCCCGGGATAGGCCTTGAGCAGGCGCTCGATCGAGGCCGAGGGTGATCGGCACCTGCGACACCGGCGGGATGTGATAGACGTAGAGCGCGCAGCCGCGCGTCGCCCACCCGCTCGATGACCTCCGCGAAGCTGCGGAAGAGGCCGTCGTCGGACACGCCCTTGTAGTAGAAGGGCGGCAGCATCAGCACGCCGCCCGCAGCCCAGCTTCACCGCGTGCGCGGTCAGCCGCACCGAGTCGGTGAGCGCGCAGCAGCCGGTGCCCGGCATCATGCCGCGCGGGATCGAGCCCGCCGGCGACCAGCCGATCGAGCAGCTCGATCTTCTCGTCGACCGACAGCGAGTTCGCCTCGCGAGTTCGTCCCGAAGACCGCGAGGCCCACGTCCTGGGACGAGCAGCCAGCGGCACTGGCGCGACGAAGCGCTCGGGATCGGGCGAGAGATCGGCCTTGAACGGGGTGACGACCGGCGAGAGGACGCCCGTGATACGTTCGGCGCGATCGAGTGTGCTCACGGGCTGCGCTCCTTCGTCGAGAAGGTGGTCTACCCGCAACATGGTAGCACCGAGCGCTCGGGTTTGGGCGACCCGGGTTCTAGGCGAGGCGCCGTCACCCCGGACCGGAGGAATCAACGATGATTCGACTCGCTCGACGCGACGTGCTCAAGATCGGTCTGGGAGCTCGCCACCACCAGCGGCGACCAGGGCGCGGTGCCTCAACCACGTAGCGGCTCCCTTCCCGACGCCGTCCTTCCCAACTCGTTCACCCTCCCTCTCCCGCAGGGGGCGGGTCGCGCTGTTGACCTCGATACCCACGCCGCCTATACTCGCCGGACTCGACCGAGATGTCCCTTGATCGGCGGATGATAGAGGTTAGTCGGGCCGTTCCGGCAGAGGTGCCGAGATAGCAACGCGGCGTCAACGGACCAGTCCTTGCAAGTGAGGCAACGGAGCCGGCGCAACTTCGCCGGGCTCGCCCGCCCGCATTTTCCCGTCCTCGCGTTCGTCTACCCGCATCCCCATCTGAATCTCGGACGCCTGCTCGAGCCACCCGCATCACACCCCGCAGCCCACACAAAGGGAGCACCATGATCACCGACCGACGTAGGTTCATCGCCAAGGCGGGCGGTGTGGTGGCGGCGGCCGTCGCTGCCGCCACCGTCGACGCCCCGAACGTCATCGCGCAGCCGAAGGTCCAGTGGCGGATGTCCACGACCTGGACCCCCGCCCTCGACGTGCTCCAGGGCGCGGCGCAACGGCTGGCAAACGTCGTCGACAGGATGAGTGGCGGGCGATTCCGGATCGAGGTCTTCGCGGGTGATCAGATCATCCCGCCGTTAGGGTGCTTCGAAGCCGCCTCGAAGGGCACCATCGAAGCATTCATGGGCGCGCCGTACTACTGGACCGCGAAGGAGCCGGCGCTGGAGTGGTTCGCGACGGTCCCGTTCGGCATGGACTCCGCGGGCATGACCGGCTGGTACTACCAGGGCGATGGGCTCAAGCCGTGGGAAGAAACGTATGCCGCCTTCGGCCTCACGCTGCGTCCCGGTCCGGCCATCGCCCCGCAGATGGCCGGATGGTTCCGGAGGAAGATCAACACGATCGGTGACTTCAAAGGGATCAAGATGCGCATTCCGGGCCTCGGGGGCAAGGTGATCGCCAGGGCGGGTGGCACCGTGGTGCTCACCCCGGCCGCCGAGATCTACGCCGCGCTCGAGCGCGGCGTCATCGACGCCAGCGAGTTTGTCGGGCCGCATGACGACATGAAGCTGGGCCTTCACAAGACCGCGCGCTACGACGATTACCCGGGCTGGCACGAGCCCGGCACCATGACCGAGTTCGGCTTCAACAAGAAGGCGTACGACGCGCTCCCGGTCGACCTGCGCGGGACGCTCGACCACGCGGCCGAGGTCGTGCAGATATATGGCCTCACCGAGTACCACGTGAAGAACGCGATGGCGCTCGAGCGACTGAAGACGGAGTTCAAGGGCAAGGTCGAGATTCTCCAGCTCCCGGCGCCGGTGCTTCGCGATCTCAAGAAGATGGCGGCCGAGGTCGTCCGGCAGGAGTCCGAGAAGAGCCCGATGGCGCGGAAGGTCCACGCGTCCTTCACGAAGTTCCAGGCCATGCTGAGCCCCTGGGACCACGTCGCCGAGGGTGCCTACCATCAGTTCGTCGCGATGTGAGGAGGAGGCGTGATGACCGAGCGACGAAGGTTCATCGCGACGGCGGGCGGGGTGATGGCGGCGGCTGCCGCTGCCGCCGTCATCGGCGCGCCCAACGTCATCGCGCAGCCGAAGATCCAGTGGCGAATGTCCACGGCCTGGACCCCGGCCCTGGATGTGAACCAAGGGGCGGCCCAGCACCTGGCGAACGTCGTCCACGAGATTAGCGGCGGACGCTTCCGGATCGAGGTCTTCCCGGGTGGCCAGATCATGCAGCCGTTCGACTGCTTTGAAGCCGCCTCGCAGGGCACCATCGAATCGTTCATGGCGTCCTCGTACTACTGGACCGCGAGGGAGCCCGCGGTCGAGTGGTTCACGACCGTCCCGTTCGGAATGAACCCCGAGGGGATGGTCGCCTGGTACTACCAGGGCGACGGGCTCAAGCTCTGGGAGGAGGTGTACGCCGCTTTCAACCTCGTGCCGCGCCCGGGTCCGAGCGTCGCTCCGCAGATGGCCGGATGGTTTCGGAGGAAGATCAACACTATCGGCGATTACAAGGGGCTCAAGATGCGAATTGGCACGGGCCTCGGCGGCAAGGTCTACGTCAAGGCGGGCGGAGCAGCAGTCCTTACTCCGGGGGCGGAGGTCTATTCTGCGCTGGAGCGGGGCGCCATCGACGCAGCCGAGTGGGTAGGGCCGCACGACGACATGAAACTTGGCCTCCACAAGACCGCGCGCTACTACTACTACCCGGGGTGGCACGAACCTGGCACCACAAATGAGTTCGGATTCAACAAGAAGGCGTACGAGGCACTTCCGGTCGACCTGCAGCGGTCGCTCGATCATGCCGCCGCGGCGGTGCAGGTCTATGGCACCACGGACTTTCATGCCAAGAATGTCGTCGCCCTCGAGCGGCTCAAGACGGAGTTCAAGGGCAAGGTCGAGGTGATTCAGCTCCCGGTGCCGGTGCTTCGCGATCTCAAGAAGCGGTCGGCCGAGGTCGTCCGGGAAGAATCCGAGAAGACACCCATGGCCCGGAAGGTCCACGCGTCCTTCACGAAGTTTCAGGGGCTGGTGGGTCCCTGGGACCACGTGGCCGAAGGCGCCTACCATCAGTTCGTCGCCGTGTGAGGGGGTAGCGTGATGACCGAACGACGAAGGTTCATCGCAACGGCAGGCGGGGTGATGGCGGCCGCGGCGGCGGGCGCCATCGTTGACGCGCCCAACGTCATCGCCCAGTCGAAGGTCCAGTGGCGGATGTCCACGGCCTACCCCGCGGTGCTCGACCAGCTCCAGGGCGCGGCCCAGCGGCTGGCGAAGGCCGTGGAGGAGATGAGTGGCGGGCGATTCCGGATCGAAGTCTTCCCGGGCGGCCAGATCATGCAGCCGTTCGAATGCTTCGAAGCGGCCTCCGAGGGCAAAATCGAAGCCTACATGGGCACGGCACAGTACTGGAAGGATAGGGAGCCTGGGATCGAGTGGTTCGCGACCATCCCGTCGGCATGAACCCCCAGGGGATGGCCGCCTGGTACTACCAGGGCGGCGGGGCGAGACTCATGGAGGAAGCGTATGCCCCCTTCAACCTCGTGCCGCGTCCCGGTTATTCGAATGCCCCGCAGATGGGCGGGTGGTTCCGGAAGAAAATAAGCACGATCGGCGACTTCAAGGGACTCAAGATGCGCATTCCGAACCTCGGCGGCAAGGTCTACACCAGGGCTGGCGCCACGACAGTGCTTATGCCGGCCAGCGAGATCTACGCCGCGCTCGAGCGGGGTGTGATCGACGCTGCCGAATGGGTCGGGCCGCATGACGACATGCAGCTGGGCCTGCACAGGACCGCGCGCTACTGCTACTACCCCGGCTGGCACGAGCCGGGCACGGTGGAAGAGTTCGGCTTCAACAAGAAGGCGTACGAGGCGCTCCCGGTCGATCTTCGGCGGATGCTCGACCATGCCGCCGCGGCCGTGCACGTCTACGGCCTCAGCGACTTCTACCCGAAAAACGCGCTCGCGCTCGAGCGACTCAAGACCGAGTTCAAAGGGAAGGTCGAGATCATCCAGCTGCCGGTGTCGGTGCTGCGCGATCTCAGGAAGCTGTCGGCCGAGGTCGTCCGGGAAGAATCCGAGAAGACCCCCATGGCCCGAAAGGTGCACGCGTCGTTCACGAAGTTCCAGGCGCTGGTGGGCCCCTGGGACCACGTCGCGGAAAGCGCCTACCACCAGTTCGTCGCGGTAAAATGAACTTCGGCTTCCGAGCGTCTCGCTGGTTCTGGGTCGCTGCAGCGATTCTTCTCTGGCTGCCCGCCGACGCGGCCCATGCGCAGGAAGCGCCTCGCCCGTTCCGGATCGGGGTCCTGAACGCGGCGTGGGCGGCGAGCCATCCGACCGTGGAAGGGCTCAAGGCCGGGCTCAAGGAGCTCGGCGTCGAAGATGGGCGCGACGTGACGTTCGACATCCGCTTCACCGAAGGGAAGCTGGACACGATGCCCGCGGCCGCCGAGGCTCTCGTCAAGGCGGGCGTCGACCTGATCTTCACGAGCCAGGAGGCGGCCACCCAGGCCGCCAAGGACGCGACGAAGAGCGTGCCGATCGTGTTCACCCTGGTCGGCGACCCGGTGGGCGCCGGTATCGTCGCCAGCCTCGCCCAGCCCGGGGGAAACGTGACGGGCATCTCGAGCCTGCAAACCGAGCTCGTGGCGAAGCGCCTTGAAGTCCTCAAGACGCTCGCCCCGGCCGTCCGCCGGGTCTGGCTCATCTACTACGGCGTCGACCTGAGCACGACGCCCATGGTCCGCAAGGCGCTCGAGGCGGCGCAGCGCATGAAGCTGGAGGTGGTGCCGAAGGGCGTGCTCGACGCGAGCGAGCTGAGGCGCGTGCTGCGCGAGGTCCGGCGCGACGACGCGGTGCTCACCCCGGAAGGCTCGAGCCCGGATCTCGCCATCGCGATCATCGAGCAGTCGCTCGCGTTGAAGGTCCCCGCCGTGTTCGGGACGGCACTCTGGGTCGGCTATGGCGGTCTCATGTCATACGGTCCGGACTACTACGCCCAGGGAGTCCAGGCGGCCGCGCTGGTCGCCAAGATCCGGCGCGGGCGCCCGGCCCCAGGACCTGCCCGTCGAAGGCGCCGAGAAGATCGATCTCGCGGTGAACCTCAAGACCGCGGACCTGCTCGGGCTCACCGTGCCGCGCAAGATCCTGCTCCGGGCCGACGCGTTCCGCCGATGAAGATGCCGGGCCCGAGCGGGCGACTCTTCCGCAAGTACGTCGTCGTCCTGCTCGTGCTGGTCGGCGGGGTGCTGATGGCGTCGAGCCTGGTCGAGCTCTACTTCTCCTACCGGGAGACCCAGCGCTCGATCGTCCGGGTCGAGCGCGCGAAGGCGGTGGCGGCGGCCGTCGGGATCGAGCAAGTCTTGAAGGAGATCGAGCAGCAGGTGCGCGAGACGACCCGGACCGCGTCCGACGATCCCGACGCGAGCCAGGTGGGACAGGGGAGGCTGGGGTTTCGCCAGGGTCTGGGGGCCGCGCTGGCCGAGCAGCGCGAGCTCGACTTCCTCAGAGTCCTTCGCAATGTGCCCGCGGTCAGCGAGCTGAGCCATCTCGACCTGTCGGGCAAGGAGCAGCTTCGCGTGTCTCGCCTGGAGCCGGATGTCGTCGGCAGCCAGGAGGACTTCTCCAAGGCGCCCAAGTTCCTCGAGGCGAGAGGGGGCAAGACGTACTGGAGTCCCGTTTACTTCAAGAACGAATCCGAGCCGTACGTGACGCTGGCCGTGCCGCTCGGCAAGTATGCCCTGGAGGTGACCACGGCGGAGATCAGCCTGGGCGCCGTCCTGAAGGCCGTGTCGCAGATCGAGGTCGGCCCGGGCGGCTATGCCTACGTGGTGGACTCCCGGAACCAGCTCGTGGCCCATCCGGACAGTCGGCTGCTGCGCGAGAAGCGGGATGTGTCCGGCCTCGTCCAGGTGAAGTCGGCGCGGGCCGACCGCCCGGGGCTCGCCGCGGACGCCCCGGCCGCCATGGTCGCCGACGGCCTCGGCGGCGGGCGGGTCCTCGCGGCGCACGCCGCCATCGCTCCCCTCGGATGGCTCGTCTTCGTCGAGCGGCCGGCGGCAGACGCCTACGCTCCTCTCCGGGCGCCCATCATCCGGAGCGTCGTCATCTTCGTGCTGGGTCTCGGACTCTCGATCCTGGCGAGCCTCTTCCTCGCCCGGCGCATGGTCGCGCCGATCCGCGTCCTCCAGGAAGGCGCGGCGCGGATCGGCGCCGGGATGCTCGACCAGCCGATCGAGCTCCACACCGGCGACGAGATCGAGACCCTCGCCGCGTCGTTCAATCGCATGACGGCCAGCCTCAAGGAGTCCTACGAGGGCCTGGAGCAGAAGGTGGAGGCGCGCACGCGGGAGCTGGCCGACGCCAACCGCGACCTGACGGTGGCGCTGGAGCAGCAGACCGCGACGAGCGAGATCCTGCGGGTGATCAGCCAGTCACCGACCGACGTCCAGCCGGTCTTCGATACGATCGTGCGAAGCGCGGTGCGCCTGTGCGATGGGCTGTACGGCACCGTTCACCGGTTCGATGGCGAGCTCGTTCACCTCACGGCCCATCACAACTGCGCGCCGGAGGCTCTCGAGGCGCTCCGGCGAGCGTTCCCGATGCGACCGGACCGCCAGATGATGTCGGGACGGGCGATCCTGACGAGGGCCGTCGTCCACGTCGAGGACGTGCTGGCCGACCCCGAGTACCCGGCGCAGGTCGGGCGGGCCGGCGGCTTCCGGGGCGTGCTCGCGGTCCCGATGCTGCGCGAGGGGATCCCGATCGGAGCGATCGTCGTCATCCGGGCGCAGCCGGGGCCGTTCTCGACGGCCCAGATCGAGCTGCTCAAGACCTTCGCCGACCAGGCGGTGATCGCGATCGAGAACGTGCGCCTCTTCAAGGAGCTGGAGGCGCGCAACCGCGACCTCACCGAGGCGCTGGAGCAGCAGACGGCGACGAGCGAGATCCTGCAGCGTGATCAGCCAGTCGCCGACCGACGTCCAGCCGGTGCTCGACGCCATCGCGCCGAGAACGCCATGCGGATGTGCGGCGCCTCCTACGGTGTGCGTCTGCCGGTACGACGGTCAGCTGCTGCGCCTGGCCGCCACCACGAGCCATGTCCGCCCTGAAGGAGTGGAGGCGATGAGGCGTCTCTTCCCGACTCGCCCCAGCCGAGCGACCACGAGCGTCGCGCAATCCTCGAGCGGGCGGTGGTGCATGTGGCCGACCCGCTCGCAGACCCCGATTTCCGACGTCGCGCTGGCTTCCGGCCTCCAGAACCGGAGCGTTCTGGCCGTGCCGATGCTGCGGAAATTGCGAGCCGATCGGGACGATCTCCGTCCGCCGGCTCGAGCCTCAGCCGTTCAGCGACACCCAGGTCGCCCTGCTCGCAGACCTTCGCCGATCAGGCGGTGATCGCGATCGAGAACGTGCGCCTGTTCAAGGAGCTGGAGGAGCGGACGCAGGAGCTGACCCGCTCGGTGGAGGAGCTCCGGGCGCTCGGCGAGGTGGGGCAGGCGGTCAGCGGGAGCCTGGACATCCAGTCCGTCCTCACCAGCATCGTCTCCCACGCGGTCGAGCTCTCCAAGAGCGACGCCGGCACCATCTACGAGTTCGACGAGTCGACGCAGTCGTTCGTGCCCCGGGCGAACTACGGCATGTCCGAGGAGCTGATCGAGGCTCTCCGCCAGTCTCATATCCGGGTGGGCGAGGGCGCGGTCGGGCAGGCGGCGACGACGGGCGCCGCGTTCCAGATCGCCGACCTCGAGCGGGAGCCACCCGCATTACGCCGCTCGCGCTTTCCTGATCGAGGCCGGGTACCGCGCGCTCCTCGCCGTCCCGCTCCTGCGCGAGGGCCGCGTGATCGGCGGGCTGGTGGTCCGGCGGAAGGTGGCGGGGACGTTCCCGAAGTCGATCGTGGACCTGCTCCAGACCTTCGCGACGCAGTCGGTCATCGCCATCCAGAACGCGCGGCTCTTCCGGGAGATCGACGAGAAGAGCCGGGCCCTCGAGGAGCTGTCGCGGAACCAGGAGCAGCTCTCCCGCCTCTCGACGGTGCTCCAGGAGCCGCTCTCCCTCAGCGAGCAGCTCACGCGCGTCCTCGACGCTGCGCGGCAGGTGGTCGGTCTCGACCACCTCTACATCTGGACGCCCAGCCCCGCCGCCGACGGGCTCATGGTCAGCGCGGGGGCCGGGCTCAGCGAGAGTGACTGGCAAGATCTGGTCGGCGTCACGATACCCCTCGGCGAGGCGGGAGCGTTGGCGGCCGTCTACCGAGACGGCGAGCCGATGCTCTTCAGCGAGACCCACCCGGTGCCGGAGAAGTATCGACTGCGCCCTCCCTACTCGGCGATAGCCGCCCTGAGGCTCAAGGCATTTCTCGTCAGCCCCATGATCGCCCGCGGCCGCACCGTGGGCGTTCTCAGCGCGGACAACCGGGTGAGCCGGGCGCCGATTCCGGCCCACACCGTCGACCTGCTGCATACGCTTCGCCGCCCAGGCGGCGGTCGCCGTCGAGAACGCGCGCCTGTTCCAGGAGATCCAGGAGAAGAGCCAGCAGCTCGAGCTCGCGAGCAAGCACAAGTCGCAGTTCCTCGCCAACATGAGCCACGAGCTGCGCACGCCGCATGAACGCCGTGCTCGGCTACACCGACCTCATCCTGGACGACATCTTCGGCGACGTGCCCCCGCCGATCCGCGAGACCCTCGAGCGGGTCAAGACCAACGGGCAGCACCTCCTCGCCTTGATCAACGACGTGCTCGATCTCTCCAAGATGGAGGCGGGGCAGCTCACGCTCTCGCTCGGCGACTACGCGATGGGCGAGGTGGTCCACGCGGTGGTGTCGGCGGTGGAGTCCCTCGCCGCCGGGAAGAAGCTCGCCTTCAAGGCGATCGTCCCGGCCGATCTGCCGCGGGGCCGCGGCGACGAGCGACGCCTCACCCAGGTGCTGCTGAACCTGGCCGGCAACGCGATCAAGTTCACCGACGCCGGCGAGGTCACGATCGAGGCACGGTCGGCGGACGGGGCCTTCCTGGTCTCGGTGTCGGATACCGGCCCCGGGATCTCCGAGGCCGACCAGCAGAAGATCTTCGAGGAGTTCCAGCAGGCCGACAGCTCCAGCACCAGGAAGAAGGGCGGCAGCGGCCTCGGGCTCTCGATCTCCCGGCGGATCGTGGAGCTCCACGGGGGACGGCTCTGGGTGGAGTCGGCTCTCGGGGAAGGGTCTACCTTCTATTTCACGGTACCGCTGTGGGTGGAGCGGCCGGCGGAGCGAGCATGAAGAAGCGTGTCCTGGTCGTCGAGGACCACGAAGAGAACCGGCGCATCCTGCGCCTCCTGCTGGCGAGCGCGAGCATCGATATGATCGAGGCCGTCACCGGCGAGGAGGGGGTGGCGGCGGCGGAGAGGGAGCGCCCGGATCTCATCCTCATGGACATCCAGCTCCCGGGCCTCGACGGCTACGAGGCGACGCGACGGATCAAGGCCAATCCCGCCGTCCGTCACATCCCGATCATCGTCGTCACCTCCTACGCGCTCAGCGGCGACGACGTCAAGGCGTTCGAGGCCGGCTGTGATGCCTACGTCACCAAGCCCTTCGTCCCGCGCGAGCTCCTGGCCAAGGTGCGGGAGTTTCTCGCGAAGCAACCGGGAGCCTCCGCGTGAGGACCCCGCCGCGGATTCTGATCGTGGACGACACGCCCGCCAACGTGCACATCCTCCAGGCGCGCCTGGCCGCCAACGGCTACGACATCGTCACCGCCACCGACGGCGAGGAAGCGCTCGCCGTCGTGCGGGAGGCGCAGCCGGACCTCATCCTGCTCGACGTGATGATGCCCAAGCTGGACGGGTTCGAGGTCTGCCGGCGTCTCCGATCGGACGCAGCCATCCCCTTCATCCCGATCATCATGGTCACGGCCAAGTCCGAGCCCAAGGACATCGTGGCCGGCCTCGAAGCCGGGGGCGACGAGTACCTCGCCAAGCCCGTGGATCAGGCGGCGCTGGTGGCCCGGGTCAAGTCGATGCTGCGCATCAAGAGCCTCCACGACACCGTGCAGGGCCTCGCCGAGGAGCGCGCCGAGTGGAACCGGACGCTCGAGCGTCGCGTCGCGGAGCAGGTCGGTCAGATCGAGCAGCTCGGTCGGCTCAAGCGCTTCTTCTCGCCCCAGCTCGCCGAGCTCATCGTCGCGGGGGGAGCGGACGATCCGCTCAAGACCCACCGGCGCGAGGTGACGGTGGTGTTCCTCGACCTCCGGGGCTTCACGGCGTTCGCGGAAACGGCCGAGCCCGAGGAGGTGATGGGCGTCCTCCGCGAGTACCACGCCGAGATGGGACGGCTCATCCTCGAGCACGAGGGCACTCTCGAGCGCTTCACCGGCGACGGGATGATGATCTTCTTCAACGATCCGGTGCCGGTGCCCGATCCGGCCGAGCGCGCGATCCGCATGGCGCTGGCCATGCGCGATCGCGTTCACCACCTCGCGACGGGCTGGCGGAAGCGGGGCCATGACCTCGCGCTCGGCGTGGGGATCGCGCAGGGCTACGCCACCATCGGGGCCATCGGCTTCGAGGGACGCTGGGACTACGGCGCCATCGGCACCGTCACCAACCTGGCCGCGCGCCTGTGCGGGGAGGCCAAGGGCGGGCAGATCCTCGTGTCCTCCCGCGTGGCGGGAATCCTCGAGGAGATGATCGAGCTGGAAGAGATGGGAATGCTCACGCTCAAGGGGTTCGTCAGGCAGATCCCCACCTTCAACGCGCTGGGGCTAAAGAAGTCGGTGTCCTGACGTCGGTGAGTCGGCTGGCCCCGAATTGATTGTATCCCCCGGGACTCGAGTCCGAGTGTCCTCGTGTCAGCGAGGATCACCTGGGGTACAGATAGGCCGTCGCTACTGCGGCGGCCGCCCTCGTCCAGATCGCAGTGATCTCGCGACGTAGCCAATCACGAGCGCGGGAGGTTGACACGGCCCCGGGACGGTTCGTAGGCTGGGGAGACCGATGAGGCGTCCGTATCGTCAGCCCGGGCTCGAGCTGCGGCCCCGGTCGGGACCGCCCGATCCGCTCGCCAAGGCCCTGCAGGAGGACCTGCGGTCGCTCGGCTACCTGCGGGCCGGGATCGACGGACGGTTCGGCGACGGCACCGCGAGCGCGGTTCGCGCGCTCCAGCAGGACCTCCTGACCGCCGGGCAGCACGGAAGCGACGGCGACGCCCCGGTGGCGCTGCAGACGTTCAATCGCGGCCGCGTGACCGGCCTGACCGGGGTGGTCGACGAGCGGCTGGCCGCGTGCATCGAGGACATCCTGGACGACCACCGGATCCCGGCGCTGCCCCGCTCCGCCGAGCCCGCGCAGGCCAACCAGGCCGCGATGGCCCAGATCGGTCGGCTCGTGGGGCTGCCCGTCCCGCGGCCGTTCCTGCTCGCGATCTTTCTGCAGGAGAGCGGCGGCCTGCACTTCCGGGTGCCGAGCGGCGACAACGCCGACAACTTCATCGTGGTCGGGCTCGATCACGGCGATCACGGCCGTCCCGACCGCATCACGTCGCGCGGCTACGGGATCGGGCAGTTCACGCTCTTTCATCACCCGCCGACCGCGACCGAGGTCGCCACCGTCATGGTGGATCCGGTCAAGAACGTCCAGCGCGCGGTGAAGGAGCTGCGGAGCAAGTACGAGCTCTTCGTCGCGGGCTCGACCTCTGGTCAGCAGGCCGATGACCGGATCCACGAGATCGGCGGCGGAGTGCTCCGGCCCTGCCGGTTCGCCCCGGACGATCCGCGCTTCATGACCGACTGCGCGCGGTGCGCCGTCGAGCACCTCGTCGACGTCCCCGCGGGGGCTCCGGTCTATCGCGGAGCCACCGACACGATGCATCCGACCCAGTACCACCCGGAGACTGAATACTCCCGGGTGCCGGACCGGGCGAAGCTCGGCTGCGACTGGCCCTACGCGGTGAGGCGCTACAACGGGTCCGGGGTGAACTCGTACCACTACCAGTTCCAGGTCCTGCAGCGGCTGACCAGGCCGCCGGTGAGCGCATGAAGACCATCGTGTTCTGTGCGACCGCGTGGAATGGACCCGGGCATCAAGCAGGAGGGTGCAGATCGTCGACTGAGCGACTGTCTTGCGAGTCAAGCGGGTTGCCATGGCCGGCGGTCTCGGAGCATGGCGTTGAGGATCGTGAGGAGCTTGCGCATGGCGGCGGTGAGGGCGACTTTGCCGGGACGGCCCGGCGGCCACGAGGCGCTGGTAGAACGGCGCGGATCACGGGGTTGTGCTTGATCGCCGTCGACGGTGGCCATGTACAGGACTGCGCCGGACGTGCGCCCGGCCGCCGACGATCATCCGGCGGCCGCGGAAGGCGCCGCTGTCGCGGGCCAACGGGGCCAGGCCGGCCAGGGCGGCGATGCGGCGGCGATCGAGCTGGCCGAGTTCCGGGCAGATCGGCGATGAGCGTGCAGGACGTGACGGGCCCGACGCCGGGGACCGAGCGCAGCAGTTCGTCGGCCTCCCGCCAGATCGGGGTCGACGCGGACGGGGTCGTGAGGTCGGCCTCGAGGCGCGCGAGGGCGTCGCTCCAGCCAGGCGATATGGGCGTCGAGATGGCGCTGCAGGCCGTGATCGCGGAGGAGACGGCGGCGATTCTGCTCGGCGCCGAGCATGTCGACGAGTTGGCGGCGACGGGCGACCAGTTCGCCGAGCGCGCGCGCTTGCTCGTCGGGCAGCGGGCCGGGCGGTCGGGCGCACGGCCTCGGCAAAGAGCGCGATGACCCGCGCATCGAGCGTGTCGGTCTTGGCCAGCTGCCCGGTGGCCCGGGCGAAGTCGCGGATCTGCCGCGGATTGACGACGGCGACGGGCAGCGCCGCGCTGGCCAGCGTGGCGGCGACGGTGACCTCGTAGCCGCCGGTGGCTTCGAGGACGACGACGGTGGGCGTCAGCGGCCGCACGCGGGTCGACGAGCGTGGCGAGTCCCGCGTCGTCGTGGCGGACGCGAAAGGACTCGCCGGTGGGACGGACGTGGACATCGAGGTGGGCTTTGGAGACGTCGATACCAACGAAGCGGGATGTTCCATGACCCGTCCTTGCGAATGCGGGCTCTGGTCGGCCCAAGCGACTGTTCGGGTTCGATGATGGAACAGTGGGCGGGGCGCCGAGCTCAGTCACGGTCTTTCGGGACCCAGAGGGAGACGGGCTCCCACCCACCTTCACCCGGCCCAGCGTAGCGCTGGGCCGCGTCTGAGAGATACAAGGCCGGATCAGCGCGTCAGGCGCGTCCTGGCCGCCGGCCCGGCCGGCGCGGAGCGCTCCAGCCGGAGGGTCTCGATGTCGGCGACGACCACCTCCGGGTAGAGGTAGGCGGTGCTGTAGATCTCGCGGACGACGCCGCGGGGATCGATCAGGAACACCTTGAGCATGTGCGTCAGCTGGCCCGCTTCGTCCGGCCCCCCCGGCCGCCGCGGCGCGGACGTCCTGGCCGAAGCCCGCCGAGCAGGGGAACCAGCGCGTGCTCCGAGGCGGTAGTCAGGAAGCGCCAGTCGAGGCCGCGCGCGGCCTGCTCGCCCGCGTACTGCCGCATGACCGCCGGCGTATCGTGGCGCGGATCGAACGACAGCGTCACCAGCCTCACGCGCGAGCGCAGGGCGGGAGACCGCTCGACCGCGGTGCCCACCGCGTCGAAGACGCGGTAGGCGAGAGGGCAGCCCCAGGCGTCTCGGCAGCGGGTGTACACGAAGCTCAGGAGCGTGATCTTGCCGGTGGTGAGCTCGGCGAGCGGCCGGGCGCGGCCGTCCAGGCCGACGACCGGACCGCTCGGCGCGCGCATGATGGGATGGAGCGTATAGGTGCCCGGGACGGGGGGCGCGAAGTCCGCCTGCACCGGCGGCGGCTGGTCGCGCGCCTCGTCGCCGTGGCCCCAGACCGGCGCCGTGAGGGCCACGAAGGCCGTGACCCACCCGGCGCAGACGAGCAGCCGACGAGGCACGCGTCCCTCCTACCGGGCGCTGGCCAGCGGCGCGTCCCGGTACGCGGCCTTCGTGGACTTGCTGCCGAACTTCATGTGGTGGGCGCGGCCCAGCTTCTCCTTGTTGAAGTCGACCTCGAAGGCCGGCGTCAGCTCCTTGCCGTCCCAGTTGAACGCCGCGCAGGAACTGCTCGTTGTCCGCGCCGGTCTTGTCCCAGTTGGCCAGCAGCGAGGACGTGATGTAGACGCGCGTGCCGTCCCAGCTCTGCGAGATCATGTTGACCTGCTTGCCGGTCACCTTCTCGTAGGTCTGCTGGGGCTGCTCGGGGTTGGTCAGGTCGAAGTAGCGGGTCTTGCCGTCCATGAACGTGTTGACCCAGAGCCCGTTGCCGTCGGCGCGTGATGCTGATGTCCACCGGGCAGCGGGATCTTGGCCGGGTCGCCGATGGTGGCCACCTCCTTGGCCTGCCACTCGCCCGCCGCGTCCGGCCTGATGAGCCAGAGCTTCGAGGTCAGCGCGGTGGCGGTGATCGCCCAGTTGTCGCCGTCCTTCAGCGACCAGCGGATCTCGAGCGGCGCGCCCGGCACGGCGAGGACCTTCTTGGGCGTCATCGCCTTGAGGTCCCACACGCACCATCGTGTTGCCGAAGTGCTTCATGGCCTCGGGGTCGCCGACCAGCTTGCCGAGCTCCGCATGTAGTTGTTCCAGCCCGGTGAAGCTCGAGGTCAGGATCACGTTCTTCTGCGGGTTGATGGCGATGTCGTAGCCGTAGCCGTCGCCGCCGTTGGTGGTCGGCATCGGGTAGCGTCGTGATCAGGTCGCCCTGGTTGCTGTAGAGCGCCATGCCGGTCACGCCGCCGTTGTCCTTGCTGTTGGACAGGCCGCTGCACCAGCATGCGTCCCGGCAGCGCGTAGAAGGTGTGCGGGCCGACGTAGCCGGTCCTGCTTCGGCAGGTCCGCGATGCGTCTTGACCAGGCGCGGCTTCGCCGGGTCGGTGCCGACGTCGAAGACGTAGATCTTGCTGTCGTCGAGCCCGCCCGCCCACAGGAAGCGGCGATCGTCGGTGAAGCCCATGTGATGGGCCTCGCCGCGGCCGCCGACCGAGACCTTGTGGATCACCTTGCCGTAGCCGGGCGACGCCGGGATTCACGTCGATCGTCACGAGCTTGTCCCAGCCGTCGCCGACGCCCTTCACGCCCAGCGTCCAGACGTAGACGTAGTCTTCCTGGCCCTTGATCAGGTTGCTCATGTACGGCGAGTTGCACGTCTCGTCGGCGAGGGCCGGCCCGGTCCAGGCCAGGGCCAGGACCGCCAGCAGAACGGCGGCCCAGCGGTGAGACGTGCGCGGAGAGCGAGCAGGACGTGGGTTCATCATGGGTGTGCTCCCTCTGAGGGTGAGATGTGCGATGTCGGAGCTAGCTCCGGAGCAGATCGGCGACCGACTCCAGCGGGGTGCCGTCTCGCCGGGCGATCGCGCGGCGCGCCGGCCACGTCTGATCGCCGAAGGTGGGCTGCCAGCAGGAGTGCTTGCCCGCGCCGCCGGTCACGATCACCGTGACGTCGTCGACCGAGCGCACCGCGGGCACCATGGTGTCGGGCGCGTCCTTGGCCCCGCGCTGGATCAGGTGCGCGCGGTACTCGTCGCCCAGCCGCGCGAGCGGGAAGCGCGCGTGCTCGACGAGGAACTCCTTGACCTGCCGCTTGGTGAAGCCGTCGCGCGCGATGGTGGCCGCGTGCTCGGGCCCGAGCGACAGCAGGGGATGGCCTCCGGCCAGGATGTTGTTGCTGCCCGCCTGGCCCATCGCCCCCGCGATCACCTTGAGGATGCCGAGGCCGGTGTAGCTGAAGTGGTCCTGGATGTTGTGCGGCCCCTCGCAGGCGATCGCGGTGACCACGCTCGTGTCGGCCGGGAAGCCGTGCTCCACGTGGAGCGGCTCCCACGGATTCGCCGCCTCGTTCTCGGCCACGCAGTAGGCGATCTTGGCCGGGCTCCCCTGGGTGGCGCGGTCGCCGGTGCCGGGCAGGCCGCCGCCCACGTTCATCAGGAGCAGCCGGATCGCGCGCCCGATCGTGAGGTTGGCGCGGAAGCCCTGGCCGAAGGCGTTGTAGCCCGAGTTGATCCCGACCTCCTTCGCGATCGGCCCGTTGACGATGATCAGCGGGGCCACCGGGTGGGTGGTGGCCTGGATCGAGTCGAGGTTGAACGCGGGATCGGCCAGAGCCTCGACGGCGGTAATGACAATTGCAAGATACTCCGGCCGGCAGCCCGCCATGATCGCGTTGATCGCGATGCGCTCCACGGTGGCCTCGCCCTGGCGCGGCGGCAGCACCGCCACCACCTCGCGCGGCGCTCGATCGGTGCAGCGCAGGAATGCTCGCAGATCGTCCTCGGTGGGCGGCACGATCGGCAGCCCGTCCGTCCAGCCCTGGTCCTGGTAGTGGCGGTTAATCGCGGAGTAGCCGCCACCCACGCGTAGCGTCCTGGCCGCGGGGCCGAGGCGCGCTCATGCGCGGGTGACGGCCTTGCGAACGACCTCGACCACGAGCTCCGCCTTCTTCACGACCTCATCCTCGCGGATGCCCCCCAGCGGGTGGGGGATGAGGGCCAGGGGCAGGTCGGCGAGCCCGCGGTTCTTCGACTCGAGCTTCGCGAGCTGCTCGAACTCATACGTCCCCATGACCACGGTGGGGATCCCCCGCTGCTCCAGCACGATGGCGCCGTGGATACTCCACGACGTGCACGACCCTCAGTCGGCGCTGCCGACCAGGACGAAGTCGCACGTCGTGAGCGCGGCCAGGATGTCCGGACTCGGGCGCGCCCGCGATACCCTTCTCGCGCTTGACGACGTCACGGACGCCGTACTTCTCCTTGAGGCGTGCGGTCACCGCCAGCATCAGGGTGCCCGCGTTGGCCTTGCTGTTGTCGAGGATGCCCGCCCGCTTGCCCTCGAGGCTAGCCAGGCGCGGGGCCAGGCCCGACGCGAGAATCCGCGGCTCGGCGGTGGGATCGTAGAGGATCTGCTCGTCGCTCATCGTCCGGTCTCCTTCTGCCGTCGTGGGTCCAGTCATCCAGCAGGGTCAGCATCCGATCGACTCCCAGCTCGAGGCACCGCGGATCTCGTCCGGGTCTCGCGGTAGCGGTCCTCGCCCTGGCCGAACGGGTCGTCGACGTCGCCCGCTCTCACCGGCCAGCTCGTGCAGGGTCATGATGATCCGCCCCCGCGCTTCGTCGTAGGCGGCGACCATGTCCTTCTGCTGCTGGGTCATGGTCACGATCAGGTGCGCCTCGGCCACGATGTCCCGGTGCCGGCGCAGGTCGGTGGAGGCGAAGGCGTTCTCCGCGAGGTGGATGTCGTCCTCGCGCAGCACGATGCGCGCGTCGAGGGACGGGATCATGCCGTCCCGGGCATGGTTGGCGACGCCTCCGGAGCGCACGCGGACGCTGCCGTTCACTCCGCGCGCGTCGAGCATCTTCTCCAGGAGGACGTGGGCCATCACGCTCCGGCAGGTATTGGCGTGGCAGACGAGCAGGACGGTGGCCATGTCGCCCGCCAGTCTACCAGATCGCCTGCCGGCGCACCCTTGCGCGTGCGGGAGAAATCGTGGTGCGGGGGCCGACGGCTCTGGTGTAAGTTCGTGCCGGCTGGCCGGCGCTGGACACTCCTCCCGCGGCCACCGGAGGACGCTCTCGAATGGATCGGCGCACCTTCCTCGCGGCGCTGGCGGCCCTTCTCACACTGCCCCGGGCCGCTCGGGCCCAGCCGACGAGACCCTGGCGCATCGGGTGGCTTTCGCCCGCCTCGGCTTCGACGGATGGATACGAGCTGGAAGCGCTCCGCGACGGTCTCCGCAAGCTCAACTACGTCGACGGGCGCTCGATCACCATCGAGGCGCGGTGGGGGGAAGGCGATGCCAGTCGGCTTCCCAGCCTCGCCCGCTCCCTCGTGACCGCCAGCGTGGATGTCATCTGCACTTCCGGCACGCCCGCGACCCAGGCGGCCAAGGCCGCCACGAAGAGCATCCCGATCATCTTCGGGCGCGCGGCATTTCCCGACCAGACCGGCCTGGTCTCGAATCTGACCCGCCCCGGCGGCAACTTGACCGGCGTCACGTTCATCGGCCCCGAGTACGGAAAGCGGCTGGAGCTGCTCAAGGAGGTCTCACCCCGGATCTCCCGGGTTGCGCTGCTCTACAACGACCGCAACGCGGCCAGCGTGCTGGCGATGCACGAGACCCAGGAATGGGCCAAGACCTTGCAAGTGGCCGTCGAGCCGCTGGGCGTCCACGACAGCACGAGCCTGCAAGCCGCATTCGCGGCCATGCTCCACGGCAAGGCCGAGGCGGTCATGACCACCGCGGACCCGCTGCTGGCCTCCATCGCGCTCGGGTGGTGGAATTCGCGAATGAACGGCGTCTGGTCTCGATGTACGGCGATCGAGAGTACGTTCGGGCCGGCGGCCTCATGTTCTATGGGACCAGTACCACGGACATGTGGCGGCACGCGGCCAGGTATGTCGACCGTATTCTCAAGGGGGCGACGCCAGGTGACCTCCCAGTGGAGCAGCCGACGCAGTTCGAGCTGATGATCAACCTGAAGACCGCGAAGGCCCTGGGGTTGACCTTGCCTCAGTCCCTCCTGCTCCGGGCGGACGAGATGATCGAGTGATCCCCTAGTACCGCCCGCCCTTGGGCGAATCACGTCGGGGTACGCCCCGGAGGGGCTCGGTGGTAGTATCGCGTGGCTTCGCTCCCGGGGTACGAGTCGCCGGTCGGACTCGACCCACGCGCTGGCGGGAGCGATCGGGAGAGTGAGCGGTGCGGAGAAGGTCCTTCCTCGGCGCGATCGCGGCGATGCTGCTTCCGGTCCGTCTTGCGAGTGGTCAGGACGGCAAGGTCCGGAAGGTGGGCGTCATCCTGCAGGGCGGCTCCTGGTACGCGATGCTCGACGGACTGCGGGCCGGGCTCCGAGACCTGGGACAGGTCGAGGGGAAACAGCTGATCCTGGACGTGCACGATACGCGAGGCGATCTCAGGGCGGTGGAGGAAGCGGCCCGGACCTCGAGAAGGCAAAGGTGGATCTGATCTGCACGCTGGCCACGTCGGTCAGCTTGGCGGCCAAGCGGGCGACCGTCAGAGTGCCGATCGTGTTCATGACCGGGACCAATCCGGTCGCGGTCAAGCTGGTGGAGTCGATCCCTCGACCGGGCGGGAGGCTGCCCGGGGTGCAGTTCCGGGCCACGGACCTGACCGGGAAGCGTCTAGAGTTGCTGCGCGAGATCGCCCCGAATCTCCATCGCGTGGTGACGTTCTACGATCCGAAGAATCCCTCCGCCATCGAATCGGCGAGGGATTCTTCGGATCGTCAACGTCACCACGCGATGGAGATTCGGGGCGATCTCGCGCAGCAACTCTAAGAAGTTCCCGGGTCGTCACCCGGAACTGCACCCCGGCAGCCTTCCGCCCGGTCGAGGGATCAAGCTCCACCACTGACCGCATCAACACGATCGGCACTCTGACGGTCGCCCGCTTGGCCGCCAAGCTGACCGACGTGGCCCAGCGTGCAGATCAGATCCACCTTTGCCTTCTCGAAGGGTTCCCCAGGGCCGCTTCCTCCACCGCCCTGAGATCGCCTCACCGTATCGTGCACGTCAGGAATGTTCCCAGGTCTCGGAGCCCGGCCCGCCGTCCGTCGAGCATCGCGTACCAGGAGCCGCCCTGCAGGATGACGCCCACCTCCGGACCTTGCCGTCCTGACCACTCGCAAGACGGACCGGAAGGAGCATCGCCGCGATCGCGCCGAGGAAGGACCTTCTCCGCACCGCTCACTCTCCCGATCGCTCCCGCCAGCGCGTGGGTCGAGTCCGACCGGCGACTCGTACCCCGGGAGCGAAGCCACGCGATACCACCGAGCCCCTCCGGGGCGTACCCCGACGTGATTCGCCCAAGGGCGGGCGGTACTAGGGGATCACTGGATCATCTCGTCCGCCGGAGCAGGAGGGGACTGAGGCAAGGTCAACCCCAGGGCCTTCGCGGTCTTCAGGTTGATCATCAGCTCGAACTGCGTCGGCTGCTCCACTGGGAGGTCACCTGGCGCCCTTGGATCCGGTCGACATACCTGGCCGCGTGCCGCCACATGTCCGTGGTACTGGTCCCATAGAACATGAGGCCACCACGAACTTGTCTGTCGATCGCCGTACATCGAGACCAGACGCCGTTGTTCATTCGCGAATTCCACCACCCGAGCGCGATGGGAGGCCAGCAGCGGGTCCGCGGTGGTCATGGCCTCGGCCTTGCCGTGGAGGTCGCAGCGAATGCGGCTTGCAGGCTCGTGCTGTCGTGGACGCCCAGCGGCTCGACGGCCACTTGCAAGGTCTTGGCCCATTCCTGGGTCTCGTGCATCGCCAGCACGCTGGCCGCGTTGCGGTCGTTGTAGAGCAGCGCAACCCGGGAGATCCGGGGTGAGACCTCCTTGAGCAGCTCCAGCCGCTTTCCGTACTCGGGGCGCTGAACGTGACGCCGGTCAAGTTCCTCGAGACCAGGCCGGTCTGGTCGGGAAATGCCGCGCGCCGAAGTCATGATCAGGAGGATGCTCTTCGTGGCGGCCTTCGCCGCCTGGCGCGGGCGTGCCGTGCAGATGACATCCACGCTGCCGTCACGAGAGGGCGAGGCTGGGAAGCCGACTAAGCCGCCTTCCCCCCACCGCGCCTCGATGGTGATCGAGCGCCCGTCGACGTCGTTGAGCTTGGCAGCCCGTCGCGGAGCGCTTCCAGCTCGTATCCATCCGTCGAAGCCGAGGCGGGCGAAAGCCACCCGATGCGCGGTTCTGAGTCGGCTGGGCCCGAGCGGCCGGGGCCGGTGTGAGAAGGGCCGCCAGCGCGGCGAGGATGGCCGAATCCATTCGAGAGCGTCCTCCGGTGGCCGCGGAGGAGTGTCCAGCGCCGGCCAGCCGGCACGAACGCCCGGATCGGCCCCCGCACCACGATTTCTCCCGCACGCGCAAGCCGCAGGCGATCTGGTAGACTGGCGGGCGACATGGCCACCGTCCTGCTCGTCTGCCACGCCAATACCTGCCGGACGTGATGGCCCACGTCCTCCTGGAGAAGATGCTCAACGCGCGCGGAGTGACCGTCCGCGTGCGCTCGGAGGCGTCGCCAACCATGCCCGGGACGGCGTGGTCCGTCCCTCGACGCGCGCTGCGCGAGGACGACATCCACCTCGCGGAGAACGCCTTCGCCTCCACCGACCTGCGCCGGCACCGGGACATTGCTGGCCGAGCATCGTGACCATGACCCAGGGCGGCGAAGGACATGGTCGCCGCCTACGACGAAGCGCGGGGGCGGATCGTCGTGACCCTGCACGAGCTGGCCGTGGGCGACGTCGACGACCCGTTCGGCCAGGGCGAAGGAGCCGCCGGCAGACCCGGAACGAGATCCGTCGGTGCTCGATCGGATGCTGACCCTGCTGGATGACTCGACACCACGAGGGCAAGAAAAGTGCCGGACGATGAGCGACGAGCAGATCCTCTACGATCCCGCCGCCGAGCCGCGGATTCTCGCCTCGGGGCTCGCCCCGCGCCTGGCCGTCTCGCGGGCAAGCCGCACATGCTCAACAAGCGCGAAGGCCAACGCGGGCACCCTCATGTCGGCGGTGACCGCACGCCTCGAGGTCGGCGTCCGCGACGTCGTCAACCGCGAGAAGGGTATCGCGGGCGCGCCCAGTCCGACATCCTCGCCGCGCTCCACGACGTGCAACTTCGTCCTGGTCGGCAGCGCCGACTGAGGGTCGTGCACGTCGTGGAGTATCCACGGCGCCATCGTGCTGGAGCAGCGGGGGATCCCCACGGTAGTGGGAGCGTATGAGTTCGAGCAGCTCGCGAACTTCGAGTCGAAGAACCGCGGCTCCGCCGACCTGCCCCTGGCCCTCATCCCCCACCCCGCTGGGGGCATCCGCGACAGTAGAGGCGGAGCTCGTGGTCGAGGTCGTTCGCAAGGCCGTCACCCGCGCATGAGCGGTCTCGGCCCCGCGGCCTACGCGTGGGTGGCGGCTACTCCGCGATAAACCGCCACTACCAGGATCAGGGCTGGACGGACGGGCTGCCGATCGTGCCGCCCACCGAGGACGATCTCCGGGCATTCCTGCGCTGCACCGAT
>CAWJDX010000003.1:0-472729 GCA_963841755.1 uncultured Candidatus Rokubacteria bacterium | reverse complement strand
AGATCGGCGCCATGACGTTGACGTCGAACAGGTGGCCGGTGCCCATCCACGGGTCGTTGGTGGCGATCACGTCGCCCGGCCGGAGCGTGTCGGCGGGGAAGCAGATCCAGCATGTGACGCAGCGTGGCCGGCCCGGTGCCGGTGAAGGAGGGCACGCTGTATCGTACCCTGGACGAGCGAGCGGCCGTCGGCGCTGAACAGGAGCACCGATAGATCGTAGCTGTCGCGCACGTTCGACGAGAACGACGTGCGCACCAGCGTGGACAGCACCTCGTCGGTGATCGAGATCAGCCGATCCCACAGGATGCCGAGGCTGACCGGGTCGATGGCCATCAGGCGTCTCCTCCCGTAGGAAATCTCCGCGATCAGGTTGCCCGCGCCGTCGACCTCGACCCGGTCGCCCGGGCCGACCACGCAGGTCGACTCCCGCTCCTCGAGCAGGGCGGGTCCGGTGAGCCGCGCGCCGGGCGCCAGCGCGTAGCGGTCGTAGACCGGGCACTCGACCGGGTCAGGCCGCGCCGAAGAACGCCGGCCGCGCGCCCTTGAGCGCGGCGCGGACCGCGCGCTCCTGCTCGAGACGGTACGCGTCCGCGTTGGCGGGGCGCGGTCCGGTGACCGCGACCTTCCAGTTGACGACCTCGATGGGTTGATCGTTCGAGGTCACCGCGAACAGCTTCGCGTAGCGCGCCTTGAACAGCGCGGGCAGGGCGTCGAGCGCCTGCTGCGGATCCTCGGCCGCGGGCACCGGGACCTCGATCTCGAAGCCCTGGCCCTCGTGGCGCATGTCGAGGCGACGCTCCACCGCGATCTGGTCGGCCGGGATTCCATCGGCCTCGAGCCGGGCGACCGCCTCGTCGACCAGCGCCTGCAGCATCTGGGCGAACGCCTTGGCCTCGGCCTGGTCCAGGCGCACGCGGTGCGATCGGGCGGCATCGAACGACAGCGGCGAGACCAGCAGCCCCACCGCGGACATCACCCCGGCGCCCAGCGGGAAGATCACGCGCGGGATGCGCAGCTTGCGCGCCACGCGCAGGGCGTGGATCGGACCCGAGCCGCCGAAGGCCACCATGCCGCAGCGCCGGTAGTCCACGCCACGCTCCGCGGCGTGGACACGGAAGGCGCGCGCCACGTCCTCGTTGATGATGTCGTGGATGCCCCACGCCGCGGCCGCCGGCGTGAGGCCGAGGGGGCGTGCCACGTGCGTGGTCACCGCCTCGCGCGCCGCCGCGACGTCGAGGGCCATGCGGCCGCCGACGAAGCCGGCCGGATCGAGGTAGCCGAGCAGGAGGTTGGCGTCGGTGACGCGTCGGCTCGGTGCCGCCGCGGCCGTAGCACGCCGGCCCCGGCTCGGCGCCGGCGCTGCGGGGCCGACCCGAGGAGGCCGCGCGCTGTCGACCCACGCGATGCTCCCGCCGCCCGCGCCGACCTCGGCGAGTCGACGGTGGGAGCCTCACCGGGAGCCCGGTGCCCGGCTGACTCGTGCCGCGCGCCACCTGGAGCGAGTACGTTGGTGCGGGGCTTGCCGTCGCGCACGATGCCGACCTTGGCCGTGGTGCCGCCCATGTCGAAGGAGAGGACGTCGGGCGCGCCGAGTGGCCGCCGAGGCTGGCCGACAGAGGGCGCCCGCGACCGGCCGGACTCGAGGAGGCGCACCGGGAAGCGGCGCGCCGCCTCAAGGGTCATGGTGCCGCCCGCCGAGGTCATCACGTAGAGGCGGCCGCGGAAGCCCTGGCCGGCCAGCTCGCGCTCGAGGCGGCCCAGGTAGCGGTCGATCATCGGCTGCACGTAGGCGTTCATCGTGGTGGTGGTGAACCGCTCGTACTCGCCGCATGAACGGGAAGACCTCGGACGAGGTCGAGACCGCGAGGCGGGGGAACCGGGCCCGCGCCAGCGCCTGCACCCGCTGCTCGTGGACCGGGTTCGCGTAGGCGTGGAGGAGGCAGATCGCGAGCGCCTCGACGTGGTGGCCGTGGACCGACTCGTCGAGGACGCGCTCGACCTCCGCGACGTCGAGCGGCTCGAGCACCTCGCCGTCGTAGCGGAGCCGCTCGGTCAGCTCGCGCCGGAGGCCGCGGGGCACCAGCGGCGCCGGGTACACCGCGCGCAGGTCGAAGAGGTCGTAGCGGGTCTCGCGCCCGAGGTCGAGTAGCCGAAGCCCTTCGTGGTCAGGAGCCCGGTGGTGGCGCCGCGGCGCTCGATCACCGCGTTGGTGGCCAGCGTGGTCCCGTGCACGATGGACTGCACCTGATCGATGGTGACGCGGTGCTCGGCCAGCAGATCGTGGACGCCGGCCAGCACGCACTCGGAGGGGTCGCGAGGGGTGGTGAGCGCTTTCGCGAAGCGCATGGCCCCACTGTCCTCCCGGACGAGGACGAAGTCGGTGAAGGTGCCGCCGATGTCGATGCCTATGCGATAGCTGGGCATGCTCGCTCCTGCTTCAGATGCTCCGGAGGCGCGGGTCGAGACGCTCCCGGACCAGGTCGCCGAAGAGGTTCATGCTGTACACCGCGAGAAAGATGGCCGCGCTCGCGCCGATGGTGTACCACGGCCGCTCGAACATGTACTGGCGCGACGTGGCGACCTCGAGCCCCCACTCGGGGGAAGGCGGCTGGGCGCCGATGCCGAGGAAGCTGAGGCCGGTCAGCAGCAGCAGCACGGTGCCGACGTCGAGGCTCGCCTTGACCACGAGCGACGACGCCTGGTTCGGCAGCATGTGCCGAAGCAGGATGCGCGGAGCTTCGCTTCCCCGCTCGCCCGGGCGGCCTGGATGAACTCGACGGCGCGGAGCGCCTGGGCCTCCCCGCGGGCCAGCCGTGCGTAGGACGGCCACCACACGAAGATCACGGCCAGCGCGGCGTTCCGCGCGCTCGGGGCCGAGGGCGGTGGCGATCGCCATGGCGAGGATCAGGGCGGGCACCGCGAGGAACACGTCAGCCAGGCGCATGGTGGTTTCGCTCGTCGATCCAGCCGCCGAGATAGCCGGCGACGAGGCCCACCGCGCTGCCCGCGAGGCCGGCCGCCAGCACCACCGCGATGGCCGGGACCAGCGACCCGCGCGCCCCGTGGATCACGCGGCTCAGGACGTCGCGACCCAGATAGTCGGTGCCGAGGGGGTGGGCCGCGCTCGGCGGCCGGAGCCGCTGGCCCGGCTGGGTCTTCAAGGGATCCCACGGCGCGAGGGCCTCCGGAAACGCGGTGAGGGCGAGGAAGCCGAGCAGCACCGCGCCGCTCACCATCTGGGGCACGGTCGCGCCGCGCATCACGAGAGCCGCACCCGCGGGTCGAGGACGGAGTAGAGGACGTCGACGGCCAGGTTCACGAGCGCGTAGACCAGCGCCACCACCAGCGTCACGCCCATCACCACGTTGAGGTCGACGTTCCGTGCGCCCTCCCAGGCGTAGCGGCCGATGCCCGGCCACGCGAAGATGGTTTCCGTGATGACCGCGCCGCCCATCAGGAAGCCGACGCGGAGGCCCATGACGGTCACCACCGGGATGGCCGCGTTCTTCATCACGTGCCGCCAGAGCACGGCGCGCTCGGGGAGCCCTTTGCTGCGAGCGGTGCGGACGTGATCGGCGCCGAGGACGTCGAGCACCGCCGAGCGCGTGATGCGCGTCATCTCGGCGAGGGTGAGGTTGCTGAGCGCCAGCGCGGGGAGGACGAGATGGGCGGCGGCGTCGCGGAAGGCTCGCCCCGTCGCGGGCGAGAAGGCTGTCGATCAGGTAAAGGCCGGTGATGCTCGGCGGGGCCCGGCACCATCGAGTCGAAGCGGCCGCCGTAGGGGAGCCAGCCGAGCCAGCGGTAGAACACCAGCAGCAGCACGAGCCCCATCACGAAGACGGGCACCAGGAGACTGGGCCACCGGCCCGGCGGTGGCGACCGCGTCGATCGCGCTGCCGCGCCGGACCGCGGCGAGCACGCCGAGGACGCCGCCCACGAGGACGGAGAAGACGAGGCTCACGAAGGTCAGCTCGAGCGTCGCGGGGATCAACCTGGCGAGGTCCTCGGCCACCGACCGCCGCGTCATGATCGAGGCGCCGAGATCGCCCCGCACCAGGTGCCCCCCAGGTAGAGCGCGTACTGGACGGGCAGCGGGCGGTCGAGCCCCATCTCGCGCCGGTACTGCTCGACCATGTCGGGCGCCGCGTCGAAGCCGAGCGCGGCGCGGGCGGGATCCGTCGGGACGAGATGCGCTCAGACCGAAGGTGAGGGCGCGACAACCCCAGCAGGACAGCGAGGAGGAGCAGGGCCAGCCGCCGGATCAGGAACGGAAGCACGGGATCAAAGTGACGCGGCCACCGCATCGATCGCGCGCGCGACGTCCTCGTCGCCGATCGAGCGATGGGTGACGAAGCGGAAGCGGGAGTCGGAGCGGCGGAAGCCGAGCACCCCGCGCGCGCCCAGGCGCGGCAGGAGGGCGTCGACGGCGGGCGCCAGGGTGTCGATCGCCACGATGTTGGTCTGGACGGAGTCGACGTCCACCCGGAGGCCGGCGAGCCGGGCGAGGCCGATCGCGAGCTGCTTCGCGCGGCGATTGTCCTCGGCGAGACGGTCCACCATCGTGTCGAGCGCGACGAGCCCCGCCGCGGCCAGCGGCCCCGCCTTGTGAAGGCTGCCCGCGCCGATGAGCCGCGCCTTCTGGCGCGCGCGGGCGATCAGCGCCTTCGAGCCGGCGAGGAGCGCGCCCCCCGGGGCGCAGAGCCCCTTGCCGAGGCTCAGGGACACGGTGTCGGCGTCGGCGGCCAGGCGGCTCGGGGCCACGCCGAGGGCGACCGCCGAGTTGCAGAGGCGCGCGCCGTCCAGGTGCACCGCGGCGCCGTGCCCGCGCGCCGCCGAGGCGACCGCCGCGGTCCGCTCGGCCGAGACGGCGGCGCCGCCCGCGTTGTTGTGCGAGTTCTCCAGCACGAGGAGCGCGGTCGGGAGTCCGGCGCGCCGGGCGTCCGCGATGGCCCGCTCGACCGAATCGGCGTCCGGGCAGCCGGCGCGCGCCTCGACCGGGAAAGGCGCAGCCCGGCCACGTGCTCGAAGCCGCCGCCTTCGCTGGTCGCGACGTGGCAGGTCGGATCGAGCGCGATGGCCTGGCGCGGGGTGCCGAAGGTCAGCAGCGCGACGAGATTGGCGGTCGAGCAGGTGGGCAGGAGGACGGCCGCCTCCTTGCCGAGGAGGCGCGCGCCCCGCGCCTCCAGCACGTTGACCGACGCGTCCTCCCCGAGGTAGGCCCAGCCGACCTCGGCCGCCCGCATCGCGGCCCACATCCGATCGGTGGGCTGAGAGAGCGCGTCGGTGCGGAGGTCGATCACCCGGTCAGCGCTTGCGGATGTCGTAGAAGACCACCGTGGTCGGATACATCTTGAGGTTGAAATAGAAGCCCTCGATGTTCTTCCGGGTGTACATCTTGCCCACGAGGCGCTCGATCATGATGGTGGGCGCGTCCTTCATGACGATGTCCGAGACCTGGCGGTAGAGCGGCCGCGCCTTGTCGTCGTCGAGAGCGGCGCCGGCCTGGGCCAGGAGGCGGTCCACCTCGGGATTTTCGTAGTACATGAAGTTCCGGCCGTACTCCCACGCCTTGCTGTTGAAGTGCCAGTCGAGGTAGTTGTGCGCGTCGAAGATGCGGGCCGGCGTGAAGATCGTGATCATGTCGATCGCGCTCGCCGGATTCCTGGTCTTGCCGAAGTCGCGGACCATCTCGAACATGCGCGCGACGATCAGGCTGCGGATCTCCATCTGGATGCCGAGCGTGCGCAGCTCGGCCTGGAGCAGCTCGCCCATCGACTTCTTGTGGGTGTCGCCCTCGAGGTAGTAGTGGGTGATCTTGAAGCCGCCGTTCGGGTAGCCGGCCTCGGTCAGGAGCTGCTTGGCCTTGGCGAGGTCGTAGTCGTAGGTCACCGCCTTGTAGCCCTCGCCCAGCACCTCGAGCGGGGCGGGGGCGAGCTGCTCGCCGACCACCCCCCCGAGGGAGGCCTTCCAGGCCGCCCGGCTCCACGCGTGCTGGATGGCGCGGCGCACCCGCACGTCGTCGAGTGGCTTCACCTTGGTGTTCATCATCATGTACTGGGGCGCCGGGAACTCCTTCAGGTAGACGTTCACCTGCGGGTTCGCGCGCAGGGGCTCGATGGCGTCGTTGCTATAGATGGCGGTCATGTCGACGTCGCCGTTCTCCAGCATGAGGCGCGCCGCGGCGGGGTCGAGCTGGACGATGTACTCCACGCGGGAGACCTGGCCCTTGCTCCAGCCGCGCCAGTAGTCGTCGAAGCGCGTGTAGACCTGCCGCTCATTCGGCTTCACCTCGCCGAGCTTGTAGGGGCCGGTGCCCCCGCTGTTCCGCTGGATCCACTTCTGGCCGAGATCGCCGCCCTCCTCGTGGGCCTTGAGCGCGGCGGGGCTCACGATCATGACCAGGGCCATCGCCTTCAGGGCCAGGCGCGGGTTCTCCGAGACGCGCAGGCGCACGGTGGACTTGTCGACCACGTCGACCGCCGAGATCCCGCGGATGAACACCGCCGGGCCCTTGTTGATGGTCTTGATGCGCTCGATCGAGTACTTGACCGCGTCGCCGTCGAGCGCGGTCCCGTCGTGGAACTTGACGTTCTTCCGGAGCGAGAAGGTGATGGACTTGCCGTCGGGCGCGAGGGTCCACTTCTCGGCGAGGCGGGGGACGAGGCGGGTGGTGTCGCGCTCGGTGCCGATCAGGCCTTCGTACACGTTGTCGATGATGACGCCCATGTCCTGGGTCGACATCAACGCGGGGTCGAAGTTGGTGACCTGCTCGATCTGCGCGATCCGGAGCACGTCCGACGGCGCCAGGGTCTGGGCGGCGGCGGGCGCCGGGGGCCACGCGAGGACCACGGCCGCCGCGAGGGCGAGGCAGGCGCTTCGGAAGGAACGGGTGAGAGAGTGGCGGACGCGGTTCGACATAGCCTCTCCTCCTTCGATCGGATGGGACGGATGCTATACTCACCGCCGAGGTGCTGTCAACGCGCTGTTGCTGTTTCAGCAATCCGGGAGCGTCGAATTCGAGGAATCCGCAAGATGGAAGCGACGAGGCCACCGAGACCGGCAACGGGGAGGGCGCTGGGGGCCCTCGACCTCGACATCATCCGGTGTCTGCAGGACGACGCGCGCAGCTCGGTGGTGCGGATCGCGGGTCGGCTGCGCGTGCCGGAGTCCACCGTCCGCCATCGGCTGAACCGGCTCGTGAGGGAAGGCGTGGTGGAGTTCGCCACGCTGACGAATCCCCTCCACATGGGATACCAGGTGTGGGTGCTGATCGACATCCAGACCGAGCTTCGCCGCACGCGGGCGGTGGCCGAGCGCGTGGCGGAAGCGCCGGAGGTGTACTGGGTCGGCATCACCACGGGCACCCACGACCTTCACGTGGGCGCGGTGTTCCGGTCGAACGAGGAGCTCCTGGATTTCGTCACCGGCCGCCTCTCCAAGATTCCGGGGATCGTGCGCACGTCCACCTCGAGCATCCTCGAGCTGATCAAGCGCAGCTACACGATCCGGCTCCCCGAGCCGGCGATCCGGAAGGCGCCGGGCCGGCGGCGCAAGAGGTGAGCGGCGCGCGGCCGACCTGATCCAGCTGGGCGCATACCTACCTGTTGGCCCTGAAGACCGCGGCGCAAGCCACACCGCACGCCTTGCCCCGATGTTCTGTTCTTGCGGTAAAGCGGAGTGGCGCGTCACCTGACTCGGGTCCCTGACGTCACAAGCGCACGGAGGATCTATGCGAGACCCATACCTGCGGCCGTCGGACCTGACCCGGCGGGCGTTTCTCACCACGGCGGGTGCTTCGGCGGCGGCCGCGGCCCTGGCCGGATGCGCGACGGCGTCACAGCCCGCCGCCCAGGGCGGGGCGGCCGGGGCGGTCGCGGACGCGCCGAAGGCCGGCGCGGTCCCGGTCACGCTGCGGATCAACGGCCAGGAGCGACGCGTCTCCGTCGACCCGCGGACGACCCTGCTCGACTGCCTCCGCGAGACCGTGGGCCTCACCGGCACCAAGAAGGGCTGCGACCACGGGCAGTGCGGGGCGTGCACGGTGCACGTGAACGGACGCCGGGTGAACTCCTGCCTCAGCCTCGCCCTGATGCACGACGGGGAGGAGATCACGACCATTGAAGGCCTGGGCTCGGGCGTGGGCGCGCCGGAGGCGCTGCACCCGATGCAGGCCGCGTTCCTGGCCCGTGACGGCTACCAGTGCGGCTATTGCACGTCCGGCCAGATCATGTCGGCGGTGGCGCTGCTGAAGGAGCCCTGCGGGCGCGACGACGCGGACGTGAAGGAGTTCATGAGCGGCAACATCTGCCGCTGCGGGGCGTATCCGAACATCGTGGCCGCGATCCAGCAGGTCCGCGGTAACCGCTAGCCCGAGCAGGAGCGATCCCATGCATGCCTTCGACTTCATGCGCCCGGGCGATGCCGAGGCCGCGATCCGGGCCGCCGCGCAGACGAAGACCGCGCAGCAGGGCGCGGACGTGCGCTTCGTCGCCGGCGGGACGACCCTGCTCGACCTGATGAAGCTGAACGTCGAGACTCCGCAGCGGCTCGTCGACATCAACCGGCTGCCCTTCGCCAAGGTCGAGGCCACGCCCGATGGCGGGCTCCGGATCGGCGCCACGGTCCGGAACTCGGACCTGGCCTACCACCCGACGGTGCGGCGGGACTACCTCGTGCTGTCGGAGGCCATCCTGGCTGGCGCGTCGGCGCAGCTCCGCAACATGGCGACGACGGCCGGCAACCTGCTCCAGCGCACGCGGTGCATGTACTTCCGCGACACCGCGATGCCGTGCAACAAGCGCGAGCCCGGAAGCGGCTGCCCCGCCATCACCGGTAGCAATCGCACGCTCGCGGTGCTGGGCACCAGCGAGAGCTGCATCGCCACCAATCCGTCGGACATGAACGTGGCGCTGGCCGCCCTGGAGGCGACGGTGCACGTGCAGGGGACGAAGGGGACCCGCGCGGTCCCGATCGGGGAGTTCCATCTCCTGCCCGGCCAGACCCCGGAGCGGGAGACGGTGCTGGATCCGGGCGACCTGATCACCCACGTCACGCTGCCGCCGCCCGTCGCGGGGAGCAAGCAGCTCTACCTGAAGCTGCGCGACCGCGCGTCGTACGAGTTCGCCCTCGCCTCCGCCGCGGTCGTGCTCACCGTCGCGAGCGGAAGAGTGACCCGGGCCCGCGTGGCCCTGGGGGGCGTCGGCACCAAGCCGTGGCGGTCTCCCGAGGCGGAGGCCGCGCTCGTGGGGCAGCCGGCCGAGGCGGCCAGCTTCCGCCGCGCGGCGGAGGCGGCCCTGCGCGACGCCCGGCCCCAGAGCGAGAACGCCTTCAAGATCGAGCTGGCGAAGCGCTGCCTCGCGCACGCGCTGCAGACCGCCACCCAGAGCTGAGCCCAGGGAGCCCACATGGCAACGTCATCGATCGGCCGCGACACCCCGCGCGTGGACGGCCCGCTGAAGGTGAGCGGGAAGGCCCAGTACGCCTCCGACTTCCACTTCCCGGGCATGCTGTACGCGGTGCCGGTGGCGGCGACGATCGCCAACGGCCGCGTGACCGCGATCGACGCCGGCGCAGCCACGAAGATGCCGGGGGTGCGGGCCGTTTTCCAGCGCGCGAACATCGGGAAGATCTTCCGCTCCACCTTCGGGCCGGGGTTCCAGGGCGTCACCGACGAGCGCCGCCCGCCGTTCGAGGACGACGTGGTCCGCTACTACGGCCAGTACGTCGCGCTCGCGGTGGCGGACACCTTCGAGGCCGCCAAGGCGGCGGCCGACGCGGTGCGGGTCACCTACGCCCGCGAGGAGCCGAACGTGGCCACCGAGCTCGCGGCAGACGACGAGCCCGACGTCGTCACCACCTCGTTCGGTCCCCGCGATCGCCGGCAGAGCCAGCGCGGCGACGCGGATGCCGCGTTCGCCGCCGCGCCGGTCAAGCTCGACCAGGTCTACGTCACGCCGGCCGAGACGCACAACCCCATCGAGCTGCACGCCACGACCGCGGTCTGGGAGGGCTCGACCCTGACCCTGTACGAGGGGTCGCAGGCCGTCTTCAACCACCGGGGCGTCATCGCCCAGATGTTCGGGCTGCCGGTCGAGAACGTCCGGGTCGTGACCCGGTTCCTGGGCTCGGGCTTCGGGGGCAAGCTCTGGCCCTGGACCCACAGCTCGCTCGCGGCCGCGGCGGCGCGGCAGCTCGGCCGGCCGGTGCAGCTCGTGGTCAGCCGCAAGATGATGTTCCAGACCGTCGGGCATCGGGCGCGCACCCAGCAGCGGGTGCGTCTTGGCGCGACCGCCGAGGGCAAGCTGCTCTCGCTCCAGCACGACTACGTCTACCACCGGTCGATGCTCGACGCGCACCACGAGGACTGCGGCGAGGCGACCTCGTTCCAGTACAGCGTGCCCAACCTCCGGGTGCGGTTCGGGCGCGCCAGGCGCCACGTGGGCTCGGCGTGCGACATGCGCGGCCCCGGTGCGGTGCCCGGACTCTACGCGACCGAGGCGGCGATGAACGAGCTGGCCGCGCAGCTGCGGATCGATCCGCTGCGGCTCCGCGTGATGAACGAGCCGAAGATCGACGAGGGCCTGGGCATCCCGTTCTCGTCGCGCCACCAGCTCGAGTGCTTCGAGCTGGGCGCGCAGAAGTTCGGGTGGTCACGACGCACGCCCGGCGTCGGCTCCATGACGCGCGACGGCCTGACCCTCGGGTGGGGCATGGCGGGGGCCGCGTGGATCGCGGCGCGCTTCCCCGCGGAGGCGAGCGTGCAGCTCCACGACGACGGCTCGGCGCGCGTGGCGTGCGGCACGCAGGACATCGGCACCGGCATGTACACGATCCTGGCCCAGCTCACCTCCGAGAAGACCGGAGTGCCGCTCGGCAAGGTGGAGGTGGCGCTCGGCGACACCTCGCTGCCGGCGGGACCGATCTCGGGCGGCTCGATGGCGACGGGATCGGTGGTGCCGGCCGTCTTCGCCGCCGCCGACGAGGCGATGGGCGCGCTGCTGGCCGTCGCGACCGCGAGCCCCGGCTCGCCGTTCGCGGGGCGCCGGCCCGAGGACCTGGCCTTCGCCGACGGCCGGGTCTTCGTGAAGGCCGACGGCGCGGCGGGCGGGGTGACGTTCGCCGACGTGCTCCGGCGGGCGAACCTCCGGATGGTCGGCGGCCACGGCAAGTCCGAGGCGACGTTCGGCGATCCCAAGCCGAAGTTCTCGACGCACTCGTTCGGCTGCCACTTCGTCGAGGTCACGTGGCAGCCGGAGATTGCCCGGCTGCGCGTCAGCCGGGTGGTGAGCGTCATGGACGCGGGCCGCATCATCAATCCGCTCGCCGGGCGGAACCAGATCGAGGGCGCGGTCGTGATGGGGATCGGCATGGCGCTGCTGGAGCACACCTCGTACGATCGCGCGACCGGCGCGCCGATCAACAGCAACCTGGCCGACTACGTGGTGGCGGTGAACGCGGACGTGCCGCCGATCGCGGTGCACTTCGTCGACTTCCCGGACAAGGAGATCAACGCGCTCGGGGCCCGGGGGATCGGCGAGATCGGGCTGGCCGGCATCGCCGCCGCCATCACCGACGCGGTGCACCACGCCACGGGCGTGCGCGTGCGGGAGCTGCCGGTGAAGATCGAGGACCTGCTAGTGTGACGTGAGGCGTACCACGGTACCGGCTGGCCGGACCGCGGTGGCCGCCCAGACGACCGCGAACAGCGGTCGCCGCTCGACGCCCTTGCCGGCGGCGATTCCGCCTCGCGGCGCGAACTCGATCCCGGAGCCCGCGACCAGGTCCCTGACCGTTGCGGACACGATGACGTCACCGCCCTTCGCGGCGGCGGCGACGCGGCGGGCGACGTCGAGGGCAGGGCCGGTGAGGACCTCGGGGTGAACGTCGCACTCGCCGATGTGCAGTCCGGCCTTCGCCGCCCAGCCGCGCCGGCGGGAGGTCTTTACGATGGCGCTCGCACACCGGACCGCGCGCGCCGGTCCGTCGAAGGTCGCCACGATCGTCGAGCCGGCCTCGGACAGGCCGCCCTCGGATAGCGTCCGCCCGCGGAACCGGAGGATCTCCGCGCGGGCCGCCTCGCGAAACTCCCCGATGGTCCCGGTCCTCCGCGACGGCCCGAGCGCGGCCACCATCACCGTGACCAGCATCCGGTCCGGCTCCACCGCGGGCCCGGGCTCGGCGACGAAGCGCTCGATCTCCGCGCTGATGGCTTCGGCGTCCGCCAGCCAGGGCAGGTGGTCGGCGCCCGGCAGCTCGACGTAGCGGGCGCCCGAGATGCGGGCGGCCATGTAGCGGCCGTAGCGCACGTCGATGGTCTGGTCGCCCACGGCGTGAAGCACCAGCGTGGGCACGCGAATGGCCGGCAGAACGTGCCGGAGGTCGAGCTCCCGATTGATATCGAGCAGGGCGGCGGCTGCGCCCGGGCTGGCGCTCATGCGGAGGAATCTGGCCCACCAGCGGGAGAACGCCTCGTCGCCCTTCACGCTGGGTGCCCGTCTCGTGACTCCGATCGGCCCGCCCCAGTCGCGCTGGACCATGTCGATGTATCCCGCATAGTCCTCCGCCGAAGGTCCCCACGGGTGATCGGGCGCGCGGATCAGTCGAGCATAGGAGCCGATCATGACCAGCCCCGCGGCGCGGTCGGGATAGGTCGCGGCGAAGAGTGCGCACATCGAGCCGCCCTCCGAGTAGCCGACCAGCGTGGCGCGCTTGCTGCCGACCGCGTCCAGCACCGCGCGCACGTCGGTCATGCGCTGCTCGAGCGTCGGCAGCGCGTCGTGCGGGACGCGGTCGGAGAGCCCGGTGCCGCGCTTGTCGAAGAGGATCAGCCGGCCGATCCCGGCCAGCTGGCGCAGGAAGCGCGCGACGCGGGGCTCCTCCCAGAAGCACTCCACGTTCGAGACCCACCCCGGCACGAGCACGAGATCCGGCGGGCCGTCGCCGATCACCTGATAGGCGAGGTTGACGTCACCGCTGCGCACGTAACGGGTGGTGGGCAGGTCAGCCACTGCCGGGTCGGGCGGCGTCTCGCTCTGGATCTCGCGGCAGCGCCGGGTGGTGGCCGCCTCCGGCGCGACCCCGAGCTCGCGCTGCAGCGCCTCGGCGCAGCGCTGGTACTGGCGCAGGGCCGCCGTCCGCCGGCCCTGCCGGACGTATGCGTCCATCAGCGTGCGATGGGCGCTCTCGCGTAGCGGATCCAGGGCAAGCAGGCGGAGCCCGGTGCCCACGGCCTGCTCCAGAGCGCCGGCGGTCAGATCCAGCGCGAGTAGCCTCTCCAGTGCCGTCAGCGCCAGCTCCCGCACCCGTTGGCGCTCCGTTGCGAGCCAGTCGTCGAAGGGTGCCTCGTCGACGCGGAAGCCTTCGAGCAGCTCGCCGCGGTACAGCGCCGTCGCCTTCTGGAGCGCCTCGCGCGTGCCCTGTCCCACGCCGCGCTCGAAGGCGGCGACGTCCACGTGCACCGCGTTCTCTCGAAGCCCGACCAGCTCGCCCTCCACGATGAACGGGTCCGGGGTGATCGCCTGCCGCAGGGCGAAGAGGGTCTGGCGAAGATTGTGGCGGGCGTGCTCGTCGGTGGTGCCCGACCAGAGAAGGCCGGCCAGCGCATCGCGGGAGCTGGCCGCCCCCGGGTGCAGGGCCAGGTAGGCCAGCAGGGCCTGTGCCTTTTTCCGGCGGATGGGCAGGGGGCGGCCGGGGCCGTGCTGGGCGCGGAGCCCACCGAGGAGTCGAAGCGAGAGCTGCGTCATCGCCTGTGCCACCTTCGTCCGCCGACTATAGCACCGCGCCGCGGGGCCGGGTGACGGCGAATAGACGGTGCCGGTGACGGTGCGGTGACGGGGCGCTGGTACATCTCGACGCGAAGATGCCGCGGCCGAGCCGACGAGCTCTCGCGGCGGAAAGGAGCATCACCATATGCCCCGCTATCTCGTGGAACGGACCTTCCCCGATGGTCTCGCGATCCCGCTCTCGGAGGAAGGCGCGAAGGCCTGCCAGGGCGTCATCGCCGTCAACGCCGAGCAGCTCGTGACCTGGGTTCACTCCTACGTCACGCCCGACCGCAAGCACACCTTCTGCGTCTACGACGCGCCGACCCCGGAGGCGATCCGGCGGGTGGCCGAGCAGAACAAGCTGCCGGTCGACCGCATCACCGAGGTGCGCGTGCTCGATCCCTACTTCTACCGGTGAGACCAATCCCGTTGAGACCAAGGAGCCTCCAGTGAAGACATCGAGCCGCGTGCTGATCGGACTCTCGGCGGTCTTTCTCGCCTCGTGCTCATCGGGCGGCATGCACCACGATGCCTCGGCGGCGCCGCTCGCCCAGGAAGTGCGCCGGGTGACGGATCGCTATCAGGACGTCTCGGCGGCCACCGCCGCCGGCTACGCCCTCTTCCTCGGCTGCGTCAGCAGCCCGACGGGTGGGGCGATGGGCATCCACTACGTCAACGGCGACCTGGTCGGCGACGGCAAGATCGATGCCGCGCGCCCCGAGGCGCTGATCTACGAGCCGAAGGGCGGCAAGCTCGAGCTGGTGGGCGTCGAGTACATCGTGATCGCGGCCGCCTGGGATGCGGCCAGCAAGACGCCGCCCACGCTGATGGGCCAGCTCTTCCACCTCAATCCGGCCCCCAACCGCTATGGCATCCCGGCCTTCTATGCGCTGCACGTGTGGGCGTGGCGGCACAACCCGCAGGGGACGTTCGTGGACTACAACTCGCGAGTGTCCTGCGACGGCTACCCGACCGAGGCGGCACGCTGACCGGCATCTCGTAGCGGTCGCCCGCGAAGAACGAGCCCGAGCCGGCCGGTGCCCCCGGCCGGCTCCCTCCGCCTGACCACCCGCTCCCCGTTTGCCTCGCGCTCGCCGCGGACGTGGTAAAGTCGCCGGGCTGTGTCCGGGAGGCGCGCTGCGCAAGGGCGCGCCAGCCCCCCCGGCCGCCGCCCACGGGAGGTAGGCGCAAGCACGGTGGACCTGGAAATCCTCGTCGAGAACGTGCTGAACGCGGTCACCGCGGGCATCACGATCGGTTGCATCTACGGTCTGATGTGCATCGGCCTCGGGCTCATCTTCGGCATCATGCGGATCGTCAACTTCGCCCAGGGTGAGCTGCTCATGCTGGGCATGTTCGCCAGCTTCTACCTGGTCAGCGATGGGCGGGTGCTGTCCTTCCTGGGCCCGTACTGGGGGCCGTTCATCGGCGCGATGTGCGCGGCCCCGCTGCTCTTCAGCGGCGGTGCGCTCCTGCACAAGTTCCTCATCTCGCGCGTGTCCGGCCTGCGCACCGTGGGCTCGCTGGACGAGGGGCATTTCGGCCAGCTCGTCGTCACCCTGGGCATCTCGCTGATCCTCCAGAACGGCGGGCAGATCCTGTTCGGCTCCACGCCGGTCGCGGTGCGCACGCCGCTCTCCTCGCAGGCATTCCAGATCGGCCCGATCTACCAGGGTGCCACCGTGTTCCTGAACAAGGCCAAGCTGGTGGCCTTCTTCGTCGCGGTCCTGGTCGCAGCGGTGCTCTACGTGACGCTCGAGTACACGCGCCTGGGCAAGGCCCTGCGGGCGGCGGCGGACAACCCGACGGCGGCCACCTACATGGGGATCGACGTGGACCGGGCCTACCGCATCGCCTTCGGCCTGGGGTGCGGCATCACCGCGGTCGCGGGCGGGCTGATGGCCACCTACATCTCCTTCGGCCCCTTCGTCGGCTTCGACTACGTCATCATCATGTACTCGGGTGTGGTGCTGGGCGGCATGGGGAGCATCTTCGGGGCGTTCTGGGGCGGGGTGACGGTAGGCTTCGTCCAGCAGTTCTCGGCCCTGATCCTGCCGCCCCAGCTGCAGAACGCGGCGATCTTCGTCGTGTTCCTGATGATCGTGCTGCTGCGCCCGCAGGGCCTCTTCGGCCGCTCGGCGGAGCGGGCGTGAAGGCGGTGCGCAGATGAAACAGGGAGCCGGCCCCCACCTGCGGCGGCACCTGACGGTGCTCGCCGTGGTGTCCGTCGTCTACCTGGTGGTCGCGATGTTCGTGACCAACAGCTACTACCAGCTCATCCTGACCCTGGTGCCGGTGTGGGCGCTGTTCGGCGTCTCGTGGAACATCCTCTCCGGCTACGGCGGCCAGCTCTCGTTCGGCCATGCGTCGTTCTTCGGCATCGGCGCGTACACGGTCACGCTCGCGGTCATCTACTGGAGCCTCTCGCCGTGGCTCGGCATCCCGCTCGGCATGGCCATCGGCGGGCTCGCCGCCATCGCGATCGGCTTCCCCACGTTTCGCCTGCGCGGGCACTACTTCGCGCTCTCCATGCTGGCCTATCCGCTCGCCATCCTCTACGTGATGCAGTACCTGGGCTTCCAGGAAGTGTCGATGCCCATGCACCGCGAGAACGGGCTCCGCTTCATGGAGTTCAGCGAGCCGCGCATCTACACGCTGCTCGCGGTCCTCCTGCTGGTCGGCGGGGTGGTCGTCTCGCTGATCATCGAGAACTCGCGCTTCGGCCTGGCCCTGCTCGCCATCCGCCAGAACGAGCTGGCCGCCGAGGCGGCGGGCATCAACGCGCGCCTGTGGAAGATGCGCTCGCTGGTGGTATCGGGGATGATGGGCGCGGCGGCCGGCGGCTTCTATGCGCGCGTCCTGCTGGTGGTGACGCCGGACTCGGTGTTCGGCATGCTCGTCTCCGCCCAGGCGGTGGTGGTCACGCTGTTCGGCGGCGTGGCCTCGGTGTGGGGGCCGGTCATCGGCGCGGCAATCCTCGTCCCGCTCGCGGAGACGCTGCAGGCCGAGCTCGGCACCTATCTGCCCGGCATTCAGGGAGTGGTCTACGGCATCGCCATCATCGCGATCATGCTGCTCTCGCCCGACGGCTTGTTCTGGACGGTGCGCGATCGCTGGTTCCGCCGGGAGACGCCGCAGCCGATCCCCGACGTGGAGCCCGACCCGGTGCCGGTCCCGGCCTTCAAGCGGCGCACGTCGACGGGTCTGGCGGGGCCGCTCCTGCAGGTCGAGGGCCTGTCACGCGCCTTCGGCGGGCTTCGCGCCGTCAGCGAGGTGAGCTTCTCGGTCGCCGAGGGAGAGATCCTCGGCATCATCGGACCGAACGGCGCGGGGAAGACGACGCTCTTCAACGTGCTGAACGGCGTGCTCACCGCAGACGAGGGCGCGGCTCGGCTCGACGGGCAGCCGATGCTGGGCAAGAAGACCTTCGAGATCTGCCGCATGGGCGTCGGCCGCACGTTCCAGGTCGTGCGCAGCTTTCCGCGCCTGCCCGTGCTCGACAACGTGATCGTCGGCGCCTACGGAGCCGGCCTGTCGGATCGCGAGGCCATCGCCCAGGCGGTGCGGGCGCTGCATCAGGTGGGATTGCACGATCGGTCGGGCGTGGCTGCCGGCCAGCTCACCAACAAGCAGCTGCGCCTGATGGAGCTGGCCCGCGCGCTGGCCGGCAACCCGCGGCTCCTGCTGCTGGACGAGACGCTGGCCGGGCTCGGGCGGGAGGAGTGCGACGACGTCCTGGGCGTGCTGGCCCGGGTGCGCGCGCAGGGCATGACGATCTGCATCATCGAGCATACAATGCATGCGATGATGCGCCTCGCGGACCGGTTCGTGGTGCTGGACCACGGCCGCGTGCTCGCGACCGGGCTGCCCCGGGTCGTCGTGGAGGACACCTCCGTGATCGAGGCATACCTCGGCAAGAAATGGCTGGCGCGCCGCGATGCTTGAGGTCCGGGACCTCTCCGTCGCCTACGGCGGGCTGCGCGCCCTCGAGCGCGTGACCCTGTCCGTCGCGGAGGGTCGTTTCGTCACGCTGGTGGGCCCGAACGGAGCCGGCAAGTCCACCCTGTTCAAGACGATCAGCGGGGTCGTCGCTCCCGTCTCCGGCTCCATCTCGTTCGCAGGCGAGGACCTGCTGTCCCGCCGGGCGTCGGACCGCGCGCATCTGGGCATCGCGCACGTCCCGGAGGGGCGACAGGTGTTCAAGACGCTGACCGTCCGTGAGAATCTCGAGATGGGCGCGTATCCGAAGGCCGGGCGCTCGCACTGGACGCAGACGCTCGATCGCATCCACACGCTGTTCCCGATCCTGGCCGAGCGGGCGAGCCAGCTCGCGGGCACGCTGTCGGGCGGTGAGCAGCAGATGCTGGCGATCGGCCGCGGCCTGGCCTGCGCGCCGCGGCTGCTGATGCTGGACGAGCCGTCGATGGGGCTGGCGCCCAGCATCGCCGACACGATCTTCGAGCGCATCTCGCAGATCCACCGGGAGGACGGGGTGACGATCCTCCTGGTCGAGCAGCGCGTGGCCGAGGCGCTCGAGCGCTCGGATCACGGCTACGTGCTGGAGACGGGGCACATCGTGCTCGAGGGGCGGTACGAGACCTTGCTGGCCGACGATCGGGTCCGCCGCTCGTATCTCGGCCTGACGGAAGCGTAGATCCACCACATCATCACCAACGAGGGGGATGACCGAACATGACGACGCCTGATCCGATCGGACGCCGGACCGCCATCAAGATGGGCCTCGCCACCGCTGCCGCGGCGGCGCTCCCGACCCGCCGCGCGCGCGCGCAGTCGCCAAAGGAAGTAAAAATCGCTCTGGTAGTCCCGCTGTCCGGAGCCTGGGCGCGCCAGGGGATCCTCGAGCAGATGGGGGCCGAGATGGCCATCGAGGACGTGAACAAGGCGGGCGGCATCAAGGCTCTGGGCGGCGCAAAGATGAAGCTGGTGCTCTACGACACCGGCGACACCGCGGAGAAGGCCAAGAACGCTGCGCAGCGCCTGGTGGCGCAGGAGCCCGACGTGGTCGGCGGCATCGGCTGCTGGCTGTCGAGCTTCACGCTGGCGGCCACCGAGGTGTCGGAGCGCGCGGAGCTGCCGTGGCTGACGCTGTCGTACTCCGACCTCATCACCGGCCGCGGCTACAAGTACGTCTTCCAGTCGTCGCCGACCGCGGAGGCGCAGTCCACCGCGCTGCTGCCGCGCATCGTCGATCTCGCGACCAAGGCCACCAACGTCAAGCCCACGAAGGTGGCGTTCGTGGGCGACAACTCGGCCTCGTCGGTGAGCTTCATGAAACCCATCCGGGAGCACGTGGCCAAGGACCTGGGCCTCACGATCGTGGCGGACGAGGTCTACACCCCGCCGCTCGCGGACGCGACCACGCTGGTGCAGAAGATCCGCTCCGGGCGGCCCGACTTCATCGTGTGCCAGTCCACGAACGTGGGCGACGACAAGCTCCTGATCGACAAGTTCGCGGAGCGGGGGATCACGCCCTCCACCGTCCCGCTGATCGGCGGCGGCGGCCACTGGTGCGTGCCGGAGCTGATGAAGGTGGCGGGCAAGGAGCACCTGGAAGGCATGATCGTGGGGCTCGCCAACTGGCCGGGCCGGGCGGTGGAGGACGTCGAGAAGCGCTTCATCGCCAAGACCGGCGAGCCGTGGTTCGGCCACGACTCGATCTTCCCCTACGCGCACGTCTGGATCTTCAAGGAGGCGCTGGAGCGGACCGGCTCCGTCGACCGCAAGAAGCTGGGCGAGATGATGCACAAGATCGACCTCAAGGACGGTCCGGCCAAGTTCTTCCCGGACGGCCGCGTCAAGTACGAGGAGAACGGCCGCCGGGTGGGCGCCGAGCTCTGCATCGTGCAGTGGCAGAAGGGCCGCCCGGTGGCGGTGCACCCGGAGAGCATCGCGGCCGCGAAGGCGATCTGGCCGAAGTCGTAGAGGCCGGGTCCGGCCGGCCGGTCGACGGGCCCCGTCGACCGACCGGCTTGCGCGGTAGGAGTACCATGAGCCCATGCCAAATCCCATCGGGTCCCGACGTCCTGGCTACCGGTCGATCTTCACCACGGCCACGCGGCGCCAGCGCGTCGCGAACTTCGAAGCCTACTGGCGCTACACCGTGGAGCACGACGGAGAGATCCGGGAGGACGAGAAGGTCCTCACCAAGAAGCAGCAGATCCTAACCCGCTTTCAGTCGAACCCGGTCCGGTCCACGCGCCCGCTCCCGGACGCCGAGCGGTTCTACCGCAACCACGTCAAGATGCAGGACGATCCGCGGGCTCTCGACCGCAAGACGCTGCTCCTGACCTTCCTCTACAAGTTCGCCCGGCACGAGTACGTCGGCATCTCGGCCGCCTGGGGGGCGAGCTCGCGAATCACCGAGGCCAGCTCGACGATCGCCAAGATCGGCCGCTACCATCTCTGCGAGGAGTTCAGCCACATGCGGCTCTTCAACGAGATGTTCCGGACCTTCCATCTCGACCGGGTCGAGTGGGTGCCGCTCGGGAAGTGGATGAGCCGCATGTACCGCGTCTTCCCGCACGTACCGGAGGCGCTCATGGCCCCGCCCGCCTTCGTGACCGAGCTGATGGGGCTGACCGTCTACCAGCACGTCGACCGCATCCTGGACGAGATTCTCGCCGACGAGGTGGAGACTCGTGACCGGATCCGGCAGCTGCTGAGCGAGATCATGACCGACGAGCTGGCCCACGTCGGCCAGCGCCGCAACTTCATGGGGCCGATCGGGCTCCGCGCGGCCCGCCGGTTCGTGGAGCCGATGTACCGGGCGTTCTTCCGCGACATCCCCGAGACGAGTTGCCTGTTCGACCTCGGGCGCATGGTCCAGGACGGGAAGACATTCGACTACAGCACGATCTCGCCCGGCATGATCGCGCGGAGCTGGGTTCCCTCGTATTGCCAGGCGTCCTAGCCCGGGCACGTGAGCGGCCGCCTGTGGTAGCTTCGACCCACCCATGAACGGCATCGTCGCCTACTCCGCCTACCTCCCGTACTTCCGCCTCGACCGGAAGGCGATCGGCGACGCCCTCGGCAGCGGGGGCGGCAAGGGGACCCGGGTCGTGGCCTCCTACGACGAGGACACGACCTCCATGGGCGTGGAGGCGGCGCGCGCGGCCCTGCGCGGCGCCCCGCGGCTGGCGCCCGCCGCGGTGTACTTCGCGACCGCCGAGCCCGCGTACCTCGACAAGACCAACGCCACCGCGATCCATGCCGCGCTCGCCCTCGACGAGTCGGCCATGGCGTTCGACATGCTGGGCTCGATCCGATCGGCCGCGGGCGCGCTGCGCGCCGCGATGGACGCCGGGCGGCCGACGCTGGCGGTGCTGGCGGACATCCGCACCGGCCTGCCGGGCGGGGCGGACGAGCGCGACGGCGGCGACGCGGCGGTGGCCTTCCTGCTCGCCGCGGGCGACGCGGACACGCCGGTGCTGGCCGAGCCGGTGGCCGCGGCGTCGGTGACCGCCGAGTTCCTCGAGCGCTGGCGGGTGCCGGGCGATGCGGCCTCCCGGCAGTGGGAGGAGCGCTTCGGCGAGTACGCCTACGTGCCGCTCGCGGAGGCCGCCATCGCGAGCGCGCTCCAGCAGGCCGGCGTCACCGCCGGCGACCTCGCGTCCGTTCTCGTGGCCGGGTCGCACGGGCGCGCGAACAAGCGCGCGGCCGCCGCGGTGGGCGCGAAGCCTACCGCGCTCGGCGACGATCTCACCGGCACCGTCGGCAACACCGGCGCGGCTCACGCGGGGCTGCTGCTCGCGGACGCGCTCGACCGGGCGCAGGCCGACGACCTCATCATGGTGGTCTCGCTGGCCGACGGCTGCGACGTGACGATCTGGCGGGCGACCGCGGCGCTGGCGCGCGGCAGGCAGCGGGTGCCGGTGGCGCAGCAGATCAAGGCGGGCGGCCGCGTCTCCTACCCGACGTTCCTCACCTGGCGTGGCTTCCTCAAGCGCGAGCCGCCGCGCCGGCCGGATCCGCAGGCCCCCGCGGCGCCGCCCGCCTTCCGGGCCGAGGCGTGGAAGTTCGGCTTCACCGGGAGCCGGTGCCAGGCGTGCGGCACGCGGCACCTGCCGCCCACCCGCGTGTGCCTCAAGTGCCGCGCGGTGGACCGCATGACGCCCGAGCGCATGGCGGACGTGCCCGCGACCATCGCGACCTACACGGTGGACCGCCTGGCCTACTCGCTCTCGCCGCCGGTGGTGGTGGGCGTGCTCGACTTCGAGGGCGGCGGCCGCTTCACCTGCGAGCTCACCGACGTGGACCCCGCCGCGGTGAAGATCGGCGACCGGGTCGAGATGACGTTCCGCCGGCTCATGACCGCCCACGACGTGCACAACTACTTCTGGAAATCCAGGCCTCCAAGAAGTTCTTGAGTTTCTCGGCGTGATGGACCGGCGGACGTTCGTCTGCGCCCTGACCGTCGGCCTCCTCGCCGTGCCGCTCGGCGCCCAGCCGCAGCCGGCCGCGGGGAAAGTCCCGCTCATCGGGTTGCTGGACTACAGCACGCCGGACGCCGCCCGTCTTGTTTGGTGGAACGCCTTCCGGCAAGCGCTCCGAGATCTGGGGTACGTGGAAGGCCAGAGCGTCAACTTCGAGGCGCGCTGGGCACAGGGCCGGCCCGAGCGGCTCCCGGGACTGGCGGCTGAACTGGTCCGGCTGCGGGTCGACGTCATCGTGACGGGTGGGGGCGAAGCGGCCCGCGCCGCCAAGCAGGCGACGGCGACGATTCCCATCGTCATGGCGACCGGGAGCGACCCGGTGAAGGGTGGGCTCGTGGAGAGCCTCGCGCGACCCGGAGGCAACATCACCGGGTTGACCTCCATCTCGAGCCAGTTGATGGCGAAGCGGGTCGAGCTGCTCCGGGAGCTCCTCCCGAAGATCGCTCGCGTGGCTATTCTCTGGGACGAGACGGCCAACTCCCGGATGTCGGTGCAGGAGCTGGAGGCCGCGGCCCGGGCCTTCGGGATCGGGATTCATGCGGTCGGCGTGCGCGGGCCGAGTGATTTCGCCCGAGCGTTTTCCGAGACCGGAGGGGACCGCGCCCTGATCGTGGTGGCGAGCTCATCCATGTTCACCGAGCGTGTGCGCATTGCCGATCTCGCGCTGAAGCACCGGCTACCGACTGCACTCGGAGCGCGGGAGTATGTCGAGGTCGGGGGGCTCTTCTCCTACTCGGTGAACTATGCCGCCCAGTTCCGCCGCGCCGCCTCGTATGTGGACCGGGTTCTCAAAGGGGCCAAGCCCGCGGATCTTCCGATCGAGCAGCCCACGACGTTCGAATTGGTCGTCAACCTCAAGACCGCCAAGGCCCTCGGCCTGACGATTCCCCCGTCCCTGCTGCAGCGGGCGGATCAGGTGATCGAGTAGCGGAGCCACTGGCCGGCCGTGCGAGTCGTGGCATGTGAGGCGAGACGGGACGAGACGGACCGCCGCCAGGCAGACCGCCGGAGACCTCCGTGCGTGCTCTCGCACGGACGATCTCGTCTCCTTGTCAAAATCCCGATGAGGCTAGAGCCCGAGCGCGTCGATCTGGGCCGGCGTCAGCGCGACCCGCGGGACCGAGTAGATCCGGCGCTTCGCCAGACTCTGCCACGCCCGTTCAATCTCCGGAAGAGGAACGTGGGCTTCTCGAAGGAAGTCGGTGAGTGCGTCCAGGCCCTGGCACTGGGCATGTCGGGTACGAAGCCGCCCGCCCAGCGGGGCGAAGACGATCCGGTACTCGGCGTTGACGGGGTCGATTGGACCAGGGCCTCGGGTGATATGCAGAAACCCCAAGGCCGGACTTTCCATGGCACCCAATCATAGTGCGCCCCGCGACCGGACCATCATGGAGACTTTGACGAGCCGCAGTCCGGCGGCGGTCACGGGTTGCGTAATCTTGCGGAATTCTCACGTGATCCGCGTCGCCGCACGACGTACCGCGACCTGCTTTACCGCCCGATCGTCGTGTCACTGGCGACGCTCACAAACGAAGGGCCGCCGCAGGTTCAGCCCGTGTGGTGCAACTTCGACGGGACGCACATCCTGATCAACACGGCAAAGGGCCGTCAGAAATACCGCAACATGTCACGCCGGCCGTCAGTGACGATCCTGGCGATCGATCCTGACAATGCACTCCGCTGGCTGGAAGTGCGCGGCACAGTAGCCGGCATGACCGAGGAAGGCGCCTTCGAGCGTATCGATGAGCTGGCGCGGCTCTATCTGGGAGTCGACAAATACCCATTCCACCAGGAGGGCGACGTCCGCGTGATCTTCAAGATCGTGCCGACGCGCGTGGCGACCATCGAGTCGACGATGCCGGATCTCAGCGCATCGGCTCGAGACAGGCATTCGGAGAGCATGGGGACGGGCCACCGCCGTGAAGTGGATCCGCGGGCAAGTTACCTGGGGGTTGTTCGGGTCGCTGTGCGATAAGACACCAATTGATCAGCGCTTTGCGTGGGGCCCCCAGGGGCTCGTGACGGGATCCCCGGTCGGTCGACACGGCTGGTAGAATCGCGGCATGGCGATCGTGAGTAGCGCGATGGCGGGAACGGCCGTCGTTCCCGACGGGGCCGGCCCGGACGAGGCGGCGTTCCCGTTCCGGTGCGAGTTGAGCCTGGCCCCGTTAATCACGTTCTGGACCCAGCTCTCCGCCTATCACGAGTTCGGCCGGGGGCCCATCCCGGGGCTCGTGCGCGAGAAGGCGCGCGAGGCGCCGGAGCTGGCGGGGGTGATCGACGACCTGTCGGTCATCGGCAAGCATCAGACGTTCGTCGACCTGATGATGACCGCCCTCTTCCCTCCCGCCTTCTGGGAGCAAGAGTACGGGGCGGCCCTGTTCCCCCTCGAGCTGCGCGCGTTCTACGCGACGCCTCCCTTCCGCCGCTCGCTCATGAACGAGGACGGCACGCTTCAGGGCCGGGCGAGCTTCCTGCAGAAACGCAGCGTGGACCCCGCGATGTCGGCCGAGCGGCTCTGGCTCGCCTACGAGCTGATCCTCGAGCGGGTATACGGCCTCGAGCTCGGCGGCGACGTGCCGGTGATGATGTTCACCACGACCGATCCGGTCACCGGGCTGGATCAGCACTTCCGGCTGCAGTTCGACTGGCGGTTCGTCGACGTGCAGGTCGTCGGGCCCAAGCCGCCGCTCCCCGATGGGGTGCGGCAGGAGCTGGCCGCGGGCCGCATCGACAGTGAGAAGCTCCGCCTGATGCTGCCCCCCGATCGATTCGTCCTGCGCGGCTTCATGATCGTGAAGGCGGTCGACGTCACCGACCAGGAGGTCCTGTCCTCGCTCAAGCGCGATCTGATCGACAAGGACTCGATCGTGTCGAGCTCGCACTTCCTGGGTTTGCAGGCGAAGCTCCGCACCTTCTTCCGGCGGCCCGACCTGCGGCTCGGCCTCGCGGCGGTCGAGGGAGATCGCGTGCTCGTCCTGAACGACGCCTCGAGTCACGAGCAGGCCTGCATCTTCGCGGACTCGGCTCATCACACCACCGCCGAGTTCACGGGCTCGCTCTACGAGCGGGCGGTGGTCCAGGATCAGCCCGTCGTGATCGAGGACCTCGTGGCGTACCCGGGCCGGACGTCGGTCGAGGAGGAGCTGATCCAGAGCGGGGTGCGGACCTTCATCTGCGCGCCGCTCCACTACCAGGACCGGGTGATCGGCACCATGGAGCTGGTCTCCGATCGCGTCGGCGACCTGAATGCGACCCACCTGCCCAAGCTGCAAGAAGTGCTGCCCCTGTTCTCCATGGCGGTCCAGCGCAGCGTGGAGGAGCTGAACAGCCGGGTCCAGACCGTCATCAACGAGCAGTGCACCGCGATCCACCCGACCGTCGAGTGGCGCTTCCGGAAGGCGGTCCTCAACGCCTTCGAGCGGCAGCGCGGCAGCGCGAGCGTGGTGACCGAGCTGGAGCCGATCGTCTTCGAGGGCGTGTACCCCCTCTTCGGCTTGGCAGACATCCGCGGGTCCTCGACGCAGCGCGGGCGGGCCATTCAGACCGATCTGCTCCAGCAGCTCCGTCTCGCGAGGGCGGTGATCGAGAGCGCGAGCGCGACGCGGCCCGGACCGGCGCTCGACGAGCTTGTGTTCCGGATCGACAGCCGTGCGGCCCAGATCGAGCGTGGGCTGAATTCGAGCGACGAGATCGGGGTCATCACGTTCTTGCGGACCCAGGTCGAGGGTCTCCTCGATCATCTCGAAACCTTCGGGGCCGGCGTCCGGGAGCGGATCGCGGCCTACCGGGCCGGCCTCGACCCTCGGCTCGGCACCGTGTACCACCGGCGCCGGATGTTCGAGGAGAGCGTCACCGCCATCGCGGAGAGCATCTCGTCGTACCTGGAGCAGGAGCAACAGGTGGCGCAGGGGATGTTCCCGCACTACTTCGAGAAGCAAAAGACCGACGGAGTCGACTATCAGATCTACGTCGGGGCGGCGCTCCTGGAGAACGGTCACGTCGACCCCCTGTGCCTGAAAAACCTGCGTTTGTGGCAGCTCATGATCACGTGCGGGATGGCGGTCCGCGCTCACCAGCTGCGCGATCGCCTCCCGATCCCGCTCGAGACGACGCACCTGATCCTGGTGCAGCACGCGCCGCTGTCGATCCGGTTCCGATTCGACGAGAAGCGCTTCGACGTCGACGGGGCCTACGACATCCGGTACGAGATCATGAAGAAGCGAATCGACAAGGCGCTCATCGAGGGGACGACCGAGCGCGTGACCCAGCCCGGGAAGGTGGCCCTCATCTACAGCCAGCCCGGCGAGGCCCAGGAGTACCGGGCCTACATCGAATACCTGGAGAGTCTCGGCTACCTGACCGCTGGCGTCGAGCAGCTCGACCTGGAGGAGCTGCAGGGGGTCCAGGGCCTCCGCGCGCTCCGGGTCCAGGTCGCCCTGGACAGCCCGAAGCTTCAGGAACGAATCAACCAAGGAGCCGACCAATGGCCACTGCGGCAGTCAACGAGCTGAAGAAGAAGAGCGACGCCGCGGCGGCGAATCTCGGGAGGCAGCTCCAGGGGATGGAGCCCAACCTGGACAAGTCGGACGCGGCGGGAGAGTGGACCACCCGGCAAGTCCTCTGCCATCTCCTGGGGGATCCCGGGGAGACGCCGGTGGCCGTACTAAAAAGCTTCACGGTCGGGAGCCTGCCGGTGATCGACATCAAGCCGGGGTACGCCCCGGTCACGCCGGAGCGTCAGACGATGACGCTCGCGCAGCTGCGAGAGGCGCTCGAGACTCAGCGGCGCGGCCTCCTGGGCTACCTCGACTCCCTCGGGAACGGGGATCTGGGACGGAAGGCGAAGATTCCGCTGTTCAAGCAGTTCATGGGGACCGATGAGATCGCGCTGCCGGTGTACGTGGGTGCGATGTTCGACTACCACTGGAACGACCACGCCGACCAGATCGCCAAGATCCGCAAGGCGAACGGCATGCCCGACGCCTGATATGATGCTGACGGCGCGACCCCTCCGGGGCGCGTGAGAGCGAGTCGAGAGGAGACTTCACCATGGCCAGCAACGGGATCCGGGACCGCGTGGCGATCGTCGGCATGGGCTGCACCAGCTTCGGCGAGCGCTGGGACAAGAGCGTGAGCGACCTGCTGGTCGAATCCTCGCAGGACGCGCTCAACTCGGCCAACGTGCCGATCGACGCGGTGGACGCGTTCTGGCTCGGCACCCTCTTCTCCGGGCAGAGCGGCCTCACCCTCTCGCGCCCGCTGAAGCTCGACTACAAGCCGGTGAGCCGGCTCGAGAACTACTGCGCCACCGGCTCCGAGGCCTTCCGCAACGCCTGCTACGCGGTGGCCTGCGGGGCCTACGACATCGCGATGGCCATCGGGGTCGAGAAGCTGAAGGACTCCGGCATCTCGGGGTTGCCGTCGATCGGCGCGCCCGAGGACGGCACCCGCGCGGGCCTGACCGCGCCCGCCACGTTCAGCCTGCTCGCGCCCGCCTACGCCAAGAAGTACGGCGTGGACGAGGCCACCTTCAAGGAGGCGATGACCCGCATCGCCTGGAAGAACCACAAGAACGGCGCGCTCAACCCCCGCGCGCAGTTCCGCAAGGAAGTGGCGAAGGACGTCATCGCCTGCTCGCCGCAGGTGGCGGGCGCGCTCGGCATCTTCGATTGCTCGGGCGTCTCCGACGGCTCCGCCGCCGCGATCATCGTGCGGGCCGAGGACGCCTACAAGTACACCGACAAGCCGCTCTTCGTGAAGGCGCTCTCGTTCATCGCGGGACCGGCCACCGGCCCGATCGATCCCGACTACGACTACACCACCTTTCCCGAGGTGGTGCACTCCGCGGCGGACGCCTACGCGCAGGCCGGCATCAAGGACCCGCGCGCGGAGCTGGCCATGGCCGAGGTGCACGACTGCTTCACGCCGACCGAGCTGGTGCTGATGGAAGACCTCGGCTTCGCCGAGCGCGGCACCGCCTGGAAGGAGGTGCTCAACGGCACCTTCGACCTCGAAGGGCGAGCTGGCGGTGAACCCCGACGGCGGGCTCAAGTCCTTCGGCCACCCGATCGGCGCCTCCGGGCTGCGCATGCTCTTCGAGGCGTGGCTGCAGCTGCGCGGGGAGGCCGGCAAGCGCCAGATCGCCAGCATCGCGCGCGGCCGCAAGCTCGCGCTCACCCACAACCTGGGCGGGGCGCCGGGCGAATGCGTGTCGTTCGTGTCGGTGGTCGGCTCCGAGCGGAGCTGACGCGCCGCTCCGAGGCTGAGCGCGTCAGCCCCGCGGCTGAGGATGGCGGCGTACCCGCGCCGCCTTTGTCTCCCGCCGACTTGCGGATGTCGATCATCTCGGGCAGGTTGCGGCCGGCGTGCTCGAAGAGCTGGACGCGGGTGAGCCGGTTCATGTCGACCACGATCTCCCGGATGCGCTCGCCGGCGGCGAGCATCTGGATCACGCGCTCCCGGGTCTCCGCCTTCAGGGTCAGATCGTCGCGGAGCATGGCCAGGCGCCCCAGGATCATCGTGAGCGGGTTGTTGATCTCGTGGGCGGCCGCGTTCGCGAGCCGCGCGATGCTGCGCAGCTCGTCGGCCGCCTTCTGCTCGGTGATGTCGACCAGGGTTGTCTCGAAGTCGGCGCGGGGGGGCCCCGAGCCGCGGACCACGCTCGCCAGCACCCAGATGAGCCGCCCGTCGCGCCGGCGCATCTGCAGCTCCACGTTGACTGCGGTGCCCTCCGCCGCGACCCGCTCCAGGAGCTGGTCGCGCTCCTTCGGCTGCGCGTAGAGCGCGTCGACGCTCGTCCCCAGCACGGCGGCCGGGTTCTCGAAGCCGAGGATCCGGGCGAAGGCCGGGTTGCAGTCCACGATGCGCCCGTCCGCGAGGGTGAGGGACATGCCGGCCGGGTTGCGCTCGAACAGCGTGCGATAGCGCCGCTCCGATTCCTCCAGCGCGGCGGTGCGCGCCTGCAGGAGCGCCATCGCGTCGTGGAGCGCGCCCTTCACCCCCGAGAGCTCGGCGAGGGTGAAGCTGGGGAGCTCCGGCACCGTCTCGCCGCGGCCGAAGGCGCTGAACGCGGCGGTGAGCTGGCGCAGGCGGCCGGCGAATCGCCGCCCGGCCAGGTGCGTGAGACCGAGGGAGAGCACGAGCGCGCCGACCGCGGCCGCCGACAGCAGCCAGAGCGACCGGCGGAGCGGGCCCTCGAGCGACTCGCGCGGGACCGCGATTCCCACCGTGAAGCGGGACCACTTGGCGCGGCTGAACGCGGTGTAGGCGGTCGCCCCGTCGTGCGTGGGCCCGCCCGCGAAGACCGCCTCGTCCTGCTCGCGGGCGCGCGACACGAAGCCCGCGCTCGCGGGCGTGCCCACCCGCTGCTCCGGGCTCTCGGTGGTGGCAACCACCACGCCCTTGCGATCCACGATCGTCGCGCCCGCGACGTCGGCGGCGGCCAGCACCGAGGCGAAGCTCTCCGGGGTCATGACCGCGACCAGGATGTGATGGATCTTTCCGGCCCGGAGCAAGGGGGGGGTGACCGAGATCACCCCGCGGCCGGCGGCGGCGTCCATCTCTAGGTCCGAGACCTGCGGCTCGCCGGTCTGGAGCGTGCGCTGGAACGTCTCGAGCGCGGCCACGCTCGGCAGCGGGCTCCCGAGCGGGCGCAGGAGGTTCAGCAGCGGCCGGCCCGAGGGATCCACGAGGGCCACCGTCAGCCATCGTCGATAGGCATCGCGCGCGAGCCGGGCCTCCTCGTAGAAGTTCCGGAGGTCGCTCGACTCGAGGTCGGTGGAGGTCGCAAGCCCCTTCAACCCGGCCAGCGAGGTCTCGACCTCGCGATCCACCGCCACGGTCAGGGAGCGGGCGTGATAGAGGAGCGCCTGCTCCATGTTGCGACGCTCGTCCTCGTGCGCCCACCAGATCGCGAGGCCGGCCGCCCCCAGCAGAGGACGAGGGTGAGGCCGACGACGGCGAGGAGAAACGTCCGGAGCTTCATGGCCGCGGGATCGGCAAGCTTCCTGGTAGCCGCTTCACTCTGTTATTCTCCGGCATGTAGTCAAGGAGAATGCATGAAATATCGTTCGCTCGTATGGTTGTGCCTCGTCGCGGTTCTTCCGTTGTCGACCTCGATCCGGCCGGCCCAGTCCCGCACCGCCACCTATGATCTCGTCCTGACCGGGGGTCGCGTCATCGACCCGGCCAGCCAGCTGGACGGGGTCAGGAATATAGGGATCAGCAATGGCACGGTGGCCGCCATCTCGACGGGCTCGCTGTCAGGAAGGCAGACGATCGATGTGGCGAACCTCGTCGTCGCGCCGGGCTTCATCGACATGCACGCGCATGGACAGAACGTGCCTTCGCAGACCTATCAGGTCAGAGACGGGGTCACCACCGCGCTCGAGCTCGAGATCGGCGCCTTTCCCCTGAACGCGCGCGGCGCGCGCGAAGGACGAGCGCTGATCAACTACGGCTATTCGGCCGGGCACACCGCCGCGCGCATCACCGTCAAGAGAGGCAACCGGCAAGCCGCCTATCACGAAGCGCTGACCGAGAGCGAGCTGAAGGAGATGATCGGTTACCTCGCGACCGCGCTCGACGAAGGCGCGCTCGGCATCGGCGTCGGTCTCGACTATGTCTCGCTCGGAGTCAAGCCCGACGAGCTGGAAGCTCTCTTCCGCCTGGCCGCGGCGCGAAAGGTTCCGATCTTCGTCCACATTCGTATGCCGGACGACCGCGACGACTTGACCGGGCTCACCGAGCTTCTCGATCTCACGGAAAGGACCGGGGCGTCATTTCACATGGCTCACATCGTGAGCACCGGCCTCGGCCGGGTGCCCACGTTCCTCCAGCTGGTCGATCGGGCGCGGGCCCGAGGCCTCGACGTCACGACCGAGGTGTATCCGTACACGGCGGGCTCGACCGGGATCAATTCGGGCATCTTCGATCACGACTGGCAGAAAAAGCTCGGGATAAGCTACCGCGACATCGAGTGGCCGCCGACCGGGCAGCGATTCAGCGGCAAGGAGATGTGGGACGAGTATCGCGCGAAATACCGCGAGGGCGTCGTCATCATTCACGCGATGAGGGAAGAGTGGGTCGAGCAGGCGCTCAAGCATCCGGGGGTGATGATCGCCTCGGACGGGATGCCGATCTCGAGCCTCGACGAGCGCGCGCACCCTCGAGGCATGGGCACCTTCGCGCGCGTGCTCGGCCGTTACTCGCGCGAGAAGAAGATCATCACCCTCCCGGACGCCATCAGCCGGATGACGCTGATGCCCGCTCAGAGACTGGAGAAGATGTCGCCCGCGATGAGGAGGAAGGGCCGGCTCAGCGTGGGCGCGGACGCCGACATCACGGTATTCGACGCGGATCAGGTCATCGATCGGGCGACGTTTGCCGAGCCCAACCAGTTCTCGAAAGGCATCATTCACGTGCTGGTGGGCGGAACGGTGGTTGTCCGGGACGGACGAATGGTCGAGGGCGTCTTCGCGGGCAAGCCCATCCGGGCCACGATGAAGACCGGAGGGTAGGCGGATCATGCTCTCGACATACGACGCCATCGTCATCGGCGCCGGGATCTCCGGCATGTACCAGCTCCACCGGCTGCGCGGGCTTGGCCTGCGGGTGCGGGTGTTCGAGGCCGGCACCGGGGTCGGCGGCACCTGGTACTGGAACCGCTACCCGGGGGCGCGCTTCGACTCCGAGAGCTGGACCTACGGCTACTCCTTCTCGGACGAGATCCTGCGGGAGTGGGAGTGGAGCGAGCACTTCGCGGCCCAGCCGGAGACGCTGCGCTACTGCAACTTCGTCGCCGACAAGCTCGACCTCCGCCGCGACATCGAGTTCAGCTGCCGGATCAAGGCCGCGGTATACGACGAGGCGGCCAACCAGTGGGAGATCGAGACCGAGGACGGCCGGCGGGCCCGGGCGCGGTTCCTGATCACCGCGATCGGCCCCCTGTCGACGCCGACCATGCCGACCATCCCCGGCGTCGAGAGCTTCCGCGGCGAGGCCTACCACACCGGCCGGTGGCCGCACGAGCCGGTGAGCTTCGCGGGCAAGCGGGTGGGGGTGATCGGCACCGGCGCGACCGCGGTGCAGGCGATCACCGAGATCGCCAAGACGGTCGGGCACCTCACGGTGTTCCAGCGCACCCCGAACTGGTGCGCGCCGCTCCACAACAGCAAGATCGACGCGGCCACCCAGGCCCGGATCAAGGCGACCTATCCGGAGATCTTCGCGCTCTGCCGCGACTCGTTCGGCTGCTTCATCCACCAGGCCGACCCGCGCAAGGCCATGGAAGTGAGCGCGGAGGAGCGCGAGGCGTTCTACGAGAAGCTCTACCGCGAGCCCGGCTTCGGGATCTGGATGGGCAACTTCCGCGACGTGCTGGTGGACGCGGACGCCAACGCCACCATCACCGACTTCATGCGCCGGAAGATCCGGGCCCGGGTGCGGGACCCGAAGGTGGCGGAGAAGCTGATCCCGACCAACCACGGCTTCGGGACCCGCCGGGTGCCGCTCGAGAGCGGGTACTACGAGGTCTACAACCAGCCGAACGTGCGCCTGGTGGACATCCGGGAGACGCCGATCGAGCGGATCACGCCGGCCGGGATCAAGACGAGCGACGCCGAGCACGCATTCGACATGATCATCTACGCGACCGGCTTCGACGCCATCACCGGCGCGTTCGACCGCATCGACGTCCGCGGGCGGGGGGGCCGACGGCTGCGCGAGACGTGGGGGGAGGGGCCGCGGACCTACCTCGGCCTGCAGATCGTGGGCTTCCCGAACCTGTTCACGCTGGTGGGGCCGCACAACGCGGCCACCTTCTGCAACATCCCGCGCTGCATCGAGCAGAACGTGGACTGGGTGACCGCGCTCATCGCCCACATGCGCGAGAAGGGTCTGGCCCGCGTCGAGGCCACCGCGGAGGCGGAGCGCGAGTGGACCCAGCACGTGCACGACACCGGACGGCGCATGCTGTTCACCCAGGTCGACTCCTGGATGATGGGCATCAACTCCAACATCGCGGGCAAGCAGAAGCGCACGTTCATCGTGTACGCGGGCGGCGCGCCCAAGTACCGCGAGAAGTGCGACGAGGTCGCGGCCGCCGGCTACGCGGGCTTCACCTTCCGGTAGCGCTCACGTCGCGTAGTTCGACCGCTGCTCTCCGGTCCGGCCGCTCCGCCCGATGGCGTCGGTCACCTCGCGGAGGTCGCGCAGGAAGTCGTCCACCACCGGTGCGTGGATCGGGGTGAGCACCACGTGCAGGCTCGGCGGCGCCGTGAGCTGGCGGCCCAGGTGCCAGTTGCGCTCGGCCATCGCGTCGGCCACCGCCATCACGTCGTGGGCGTCGGAGGCGAAGCCCCACACGTACATGGCGGGATCGCCGAGTACGCGGAAGCCGGGAATGGCCTCGATCCCGCGGCGCAGGCGCAGTGACGTGTCGAGCATGGTGCGGTTCAGCTCGAGGAATCCCGCTAGGCCGTAGTGCTGGAACACCGCCCACGCCGCCGCGATCATGCCGCCCGGCCGCGAGCCGGCCATGGTGGGCGTACGATAGGCGCCGCCCGACCAGTCGTCGAGCTTGAACGCCACCCGGCGCTGGAGCGCCTGGTCCCGGTACAGGATCAGCGAGGTGCCGCGGGCCGCGAAGCCGTACTTGTGCAGGTCCGCCGACATCGTCGACACCTCGGGGACCGCGAAGTCGAACGGCGGGATGGGCTGGCCCAGCTTCCGGAGGAACGGCAGGGCGAAGCCGCCCACGCAGGCGTCGACGTGGAGATGGAGCGCATGCCGGCGGGCGATCTCGGCCACGGCGGGCACCGGATCGATCGTGCCGAACGGGTAGTTGGGGGCCGAGGCCACGAGGCCGATGGTGTCGTCGGTCACCGCGTCGGCCATGGCCTGCACGTCGGCGACGTAGTCCTTGGTGATGGGGGTGCGGACGTTCCGGATGCCGAAGATCTCCGCCGCCTTGTCGAAGGCGGGATGCGCGCTCACCGGCAGCACCAGCTCCGGGCGCGTGACCTGCGGCCGCTCGGCGCGCGCGCGCTCGCGGGCGGCGCGGATGCCCAGGATGATGGACTCCGATCCGCCGGAGGTGACGTTGCCGGGACAGCCGGCGCCGCCGAGCAGCTCCGCGCTCATGCCGACGAGGTCCGCTTCCAGCGACGAGAGGCTCTTGAAGATGCGGCCCGCCCCGAGCCCGTTGGTGGCCATGAAGAGCGCGTAGGCCTCGCGCAGGAGCCGCAGGTGCTCCTCGCCCGCGCCGTAGACCAGGCTGAACGTCCGGCCCTCGTGCCAGGCGAGATCGCCGGCCATGGACCGCTCGAGCAACGCCATCACGTCCGCACGCGTCTTTCCTTCGGCAGGCAGCTTCACGGTTTCCTCCCCTGGGCCGACTGTCGGGCGGCCCCACGGTCGAGCAGCCACCCGCCCACCAGCAGGAGGGCGAAGGAGGCGGCCAGGAGCACGCTGGCGAGGGCATTCACCCGGGGGGCGATGCCGTCCTTCAGCAGGCTCCAGATGTACATGGTGAGCGTTCCCTTCTGGCCGGAGACGAAGAAGGTGATGAGGAACTCGTCCATCGAGAGCGTGAACACGAAGAGCGCCGCGCCCATCACCCCGGGCAGGATCAGCGGCAGGGTCACGTGCCAGAACACCCGGGCCGGCGTGGCGCCGAGGTCGCCCGCGGCCCGCTCCAGCGAGCGGTCGAAGCCGTACAGGCGCGTGGACACGATGAGGATCGCGAACGGGACGGTGAACACGACGTGGCCCAGCACGACGGTCAGCCGGGACAGCGGCAGGTGCACGAAGGCGAAGAAGAGCAGGAGGGCCACGCCCATCAGGAAGTGCGGGATCACCATCGGCACGATCATCATGGCCTGGGCCGCTCGCTTGAGCGCGAAGGTGGAGCGTACCAGGGGAAAGGCGGCGAGCGTCCCGATGACGGTCGACGTCACGGTGGTGATGGCGGCGATGACGAGGCTGTTGTAGAGCGCGTCGTGCAGCACGAAGTCGAAGCCGAGCTCCCGGTACCACTGCAGGGTGAACCCCCGGAACGGCAGCGACGGGATGATGTTGTCGTTGAACGAGAACAGGACGAGGAAGGCGATGGGCAGGTAGAGGAACGCGAAGCCCAGCACGCCGTATGCGATGAGAAGCCGCCTCGCCATGGTCGTCCGCTACCGCTCCAGGCGCTCCAGGTCGAGGTAGCGCCACGGCAGGGCCAGCGCGGCCAGGACGATGAGGGCGACGATGAAGGACATGGCGGCGCCGAGGCCGAGCTGGAAGGCCTGCATCTGGTTGGCGATGAGGGGGGCGATCATGACCGAGGTGGACCCGCCGACGAGGAGCGGCACGAAGAACATCCCGACCAGGGGCACGAAGGTGAGCGCGGCGGCCGAGACCACGCCGGGAACGGTCTGGGGCAGGGTGACGTGCCAGAAGGCGCGGAGCGGCCGCGCGCCCAGGTCCCCCGCCGCGTCGAGCAGGGCCCAGTCCATCTTCTCGAGCGACGAGTAGAGGGCGACCACCGCGAAGGGCAGAGAGAAGTAGGTCATCACGAGCACGACCGAGAACGGGCTGTAGAGGAGAAACGGCAGCGGCGCGTCGATCCACCCGAGGGCCCGCAGCCCCTTGTTGATGATGCCGCCGTGACCGAGCACCGCCATCCACGCGTAGGCCCGCAGCAGCCCGCTCGTCCAGAAGGACAGGATCACCGCGGCGAGCAGCACCTTCTGCCATCGCCGCGTGTAGCGCGCGATGAAGTAGGCGAGCGGGTAGGCCAGCACCAGGGTCGCCGCGGTGATGACGAGCGCGGTGCCGAGCGTGCGCAGGAGCACGCGCGGGTACGTCCAGCTCTCGAAGAAGGCGCGGTAGTTGTCGAGGGTGAAGGTGGTCACGATCTGGAAGTTCCGCGTGGACCAGAAGCTGTAGAGGAACATGATCGCCATCGGCACCACGAAGAGCCCGACCTGCACCACCGCCACCGGCAGCAGGCCCCACAGCAGAGCCCTGTCGGTGCCGGCCGGCCGCTCGTCGGGGCGTCCGCTCATGAAGCGGCCAGCACCTCGTTCCAGGCCGCCGCGTACTCGTCCTGGTTGGCGGGCGCCTCGATGAGCCGCATCTTGAGCGCCATCTCCGGCTGGTCCATGAGGTTCGCGCGCACCATCTCGCTCATCCCCTGCGACTTCAGGAGCTCGACCCCGGCCCGGTTGACCGAGCCGCGCTGCAGGCGCTGGAAGTTGGTGGCCACGTACTCCGGGCTGTGGATGTGGTTGAGCCACGCGAGCGCGGCGTCGCGGTTCGGCGAGCCCTTGACCAGCATGTCGCCGTCGATCCAGCCGACGTAGCCTTCCTTCGGCCGCTCCCAGCCCATCGCGGGCCCGCCCGATGACTGGATGGTCAGCGCCCGGCCCGGGCTCGACAGCCCGATCCACACCGTCTCCTCGACGTAGAGGCGGAGCTGCTCGTTCCAGCCCTTGGAGATGGTCGGGGCGTTGCGCTTGATCTGGATGAGGACGTCCTTGGCCTTGTTGAGCTGCTCCTTGTTCATCTTGAACGGATCGTAGCCGAGCAGGTAGGCGGCCACCGGCCACAGGAACTCGTGCTGGTCGCTGAAGCCGACGTGGCCCTTGTACTTCTTGTCGAGGAGCACCTCGTAGGAGGTCGGCGGCGTCTTGATCTTGCTCTTGTTGTAGATCAGCACCGTCGGGTTCCAGCCCCACGGGACCATCAACATGGCGCCCCCGGCCACCTGCAGCGCGGGGATCTTCTTGAACTCGGGATACATGTTCTTCGCGACGTTGGGAATGCTGTCGAGCTGGATCGGCTCGATGAGGCCCTCCTGGTGGTAGCGCACCGGCCAGAGCCCGTCGGCCTCGAAGAGGTCGTACTGGCTCGCCCCCGAGAGCTTGAGCTTGGCGAAGGTCTCGGCGTTGCCGCTCATCCCGACGTGGTTGACCCGGATCCCCGAGGCGTCGAAGAACGACTTGATGCCCTGCGGCTCGACGTGCCCGCCCCAGGCCAGCCAGTTCACGGTGCCCGCCGCGGCGGCCGGCCGGGGCGATCCAACCACCGCCGCGGCGGCCAGCGCACCCCCGGTCATCGCCGCCGTCTTCAGGAAGTCCCGTCGATTCATCGCGGTGCTCATGCGCGCGCTCTCCTCGTCACGCCGGGCCGTTCGCTGGCGTCCCGGCGGTCTGGGTGTCCGTGCCCGCGGCAAAGGCGCGGGCGTCCTGTTCGTCCCACCAGAGGTAGACCTTCTGCCCTTCGTCGAACCGATCCATCGCTTCGCCCTCCACGCCGTTGAGCCGGTATGCGAGCACTTCTTGCCCGTCGGCCAGGCGGACGAAGTAGTGCGAGATGAAGCCGAGGTCGGCGATCTTCGCGATCTGTCCCGGGAGCGGGGCGGCCGGCGCGGCGGGCGCCGTCGCGGAGAGGCGGACTCGCTCCGGGCGGACCAGCACCGCCGCGGTGGCGCCCATCGCGAGCCCGCTCCCCGCGTGGCGGGCGCGCACCACCGCGATCCCGGGGATCGCCACGTCGACCTCGCCGTCGCCGAGGCGCTCCACCCGGCCCGCGAAGACGTTGGGTGAGCCGATGAACTCCATCACGAAGCGGTCGGCGGGCTCGCGGTAGATCTCCGCCGGCGTGCCGACCTGCAGGACGCGGCCCCGATCCATCACCGCGATGCGGTCGGACATGGACATCGCCTCGTCCTGGTCGTGGGTCACGTACACGAAGGTGATCCCGACCCGGCGCTGCAGCCGCGTGAGCTCGGCCTGCATCTGCTTGCGCAGCTTGAGATCGAGGGCGCCGAGCGGCTCGTCGAGCAGGAGCACCGACGGGTGGTTGATCAGGGCGCGCGCCAGCGCCACCCGCTGGCGCTGCCCGCCGCTCAGCTGGCCCGGCCGCCGCTCCTCGAACCCCTCGAGCGAGACCAGGCGCAGCATCTCCTCCACCGCGCGCCGCCGCTCGGGCCGCGGCACCTTCTTCATGCGCAGGCCGAACCCCACGTTGTCGGCCACGCTCATGTGCGGGAAGAGCGCGTAGCTCTGGAACACGGTGTTCACGGGCCGCGCGTGCGACGGGGTGTCGCCCATCGGCTGCCCGTCGATCAGGAGCGTGCCGCGGGAGGCGGTCTCGAAGCCGCCGATCAGGTTGAGGGTGGTGGTCTTGCCGCAGCCGCTCGGCCCCAGCAGCGAGAAGAACTCACCCTTGCGGATCTCGAGGTCGACGCGGTCCAGCGCCACCACGGAGCCGAAGCGCTTGCCCACGTCGCGCAGCTCGACCGCAGAGCTCTCCATGGGGATCCGCGGCGAGCGTACTCGGGCCGCGTCACCCCTGTCAACAGGCGCGGGCCGGCGTCAGCGGGTAGCCCTCGGCACGCTCTTGGCCGCCAGCTCGCCGATCTTCTTGCCCATCGCGCTGCCCACGTCGGTCGAGGTGCGGTAGTGCACGCCGTCGTAGATGCGCGCCTGCGCGACCTCCTTCGTGAAGTCGCCGACGGTGGCCCACGTGCGTACCGCGCCTCCCGCGGTCGAGCTGGCGGAGCTGAGCGTCGGCGTGGGGCCGGACCCGAGCTCGGCCTCGAGCACCGCGCCCAGGGACGCCGACACGATGCAGTGGGCGCACGGATACTCGGGGTGCAGCGGCGTGTCGATGAACGGGGTCCAGCCCGGATCCCGGTCGGTCGCGTTGTTGCCGTCGAGATCGCCGTTGCGGATGGCGGTGACCGGGCGCCACAGATTGTAGGTGTACTTGGCGTCGAAGACCGCGATCAGCCCGTCGTCCATGGCCATCGCGGCCAGCGCGAACAGGCGCGCGTTGTCGGTCACGTCGCGGCCGGGCATGCCGGCGACCGAGCGCGCGACCGGCCAGTAGACCGCGGGAGCCGTGGCTTCCCAGAACTTCGCGATCGCGGTCTGCTCCGGCGTGCGCTGGTTGCTGTTCCGTGACCCGACCGCCTTGATCTCGTTGTAGTCGCGCGCCCAGGTGTCGCTCGTGAGCGCGGGCGGGGGGCCCGGGCGGAATTGATCGCCGCGGGGCATCACCCACGGACGGCGCCGGCCCCAGTGGGGTACCGCCGGCCCCACCGTGGGCACGTAGACGCCCGCCCCCGCGTGCGGGCGATAGACGTCGGGGCCGACCGCGCCGTCGTCGGCGCAGAGCGCGACGATCGCGGTGGCGGCCTGATCGCCGAGCGCGATACCCGCGGTCTTCGCAGGGCCGTCGGGGACGGATGCGAGCAGCGCCTGGTAGTCGGCGTCGATGGCCGCCTGCTGGGCCGGCACGAGCTTCGAGAGCGCGGTGCGCGTCGCCGCCGCGACCGCGGCCTCCACCGAGGCTCCCGGCGCGGGGGTGAGCTTCGCGCGCTGCGGAGGATAGCGACCGGTCACCGCGTTGACCGCTTCGAACACCGAGACCTGGACGATGGCCATCATCCGCACCGCGATGGGCGTCGACGGGACGCGCGACACGACGTCGGCGGCCCGGGTGTTGGCATCGGTGACGACGTCCGCGTGGGCGTCCGGGGCGCCGATGAGGATCAGGACGGCCAGGAGTCCGATCGCTGCGTTGACGAGCCCGCGAATGGTCTTCATGTTGTGTCCTCCTATCCGTTCACATCGAGACCAAGGGCCATACGCCCGGCATAGACGAGCTGGGCGTTCCCGCGGACCGGGTGATAGCGGGCAGCCTGGACGTCGCGGAAGAGCCGCTCGAGCCCCAGGTCCCGGTAGAACCCCGCGCCCGACGCCACCTCCATCGCGACCTCGACGGTCCGGATTGCCGCCTGGCCGGCCATCACCCGGCCGATCAGCACCTCGTTGGTCGTCTCGCTCCCCACGCACCCGCTTGCCGCCGCGTCGATCATCTGGCGCAGCGCCATCTTCGCGGTGGCCAGCTCGTTCTCCATGCGGCCCACCATCTCCTGGATGCCCGGGTCGTGGCCGCGTCCGGCCGCCTGGCGGATCGCCAGGTTCCGGGCGCCTTCCGCGATGCCGACGTAGACGGCGTAGATCAAGGGCAAGGCGAGCATGGTCACCACGTGCCACGCGGGCCCCCAGCGTCCCGGCGGACGGCGGATGCCGATCGCGGCGTCCGGCACGAAGACGCCGTTCAGGACGATGTCGTGGGATCCGGTGCCGCGCATTCCGAGCGTGTGCCAGGTGTCCTGGACCTCGAGGTCGGGAGCGTCGAGAGGGATGGCGACGTGCAGCACCGTCGGGCCGCCCTCGGGATCGTCGTGGATCGCCATCGTCATGAACAGATCCCCGGCCGGCGCGCCGCTTGCGAACACCTTGCGCCCGGTGACCCGGTAGCCGCCGTCCACCTTCTCGGCGCGACCGGACCCGGCCAGCCAGTCGGAACCGCCACTGGTCACGAGGATCGCCTGCTCGGTCGCGACCCGGCGAAGGAGCGGCTCCACCGGGGCGGCTTCGTGGCGCCAGCGCCAGGCCGCGATCGCGACCTGGTGGCTGTGCATCGCCAGCGCCAGCGCGGTCGAGCCGCAATGCTGGCCGAGCACGCGTACCATCGCGCACAGCTCGGCGTGCGAGGCGCCACCGCCCCCGAGCTCGGCGGGCACCCCGGCCGAGAAGACCCGGCGCTCGCGGAGGTCGCGGTAGTTGTCGGCGACGAACGAGTCCGCCGCGTCGTGGGAGGGCGCGCGCGCCGCGAAGCGCGGCCCCAGCTCCCGTGCGAGCGTGGTCCAGTCCGAGAGTCCCCGGTCATTGCTTGTCACGGCCCGCGTGGTCATCGTCCACCTCCGTCATCCGGAAGGGCCCGGTCTCTGACGCCCATACGATGGCAGGTCGTCCCGGCGCGGCCAAGCCCAAAAAATGGACTTGCTCGTCCGGAGCCGGGCGTCTAGAGTCGGGCCACCATGAAGGGGTACGGCCAGTTTTGCCCGATCGCGATGGCGTGCGAGACCTTCGCGGAGCGGTGGACGCCGCTGATCCTGCGAGAGCTGCTGGCCGGATCGCGGCGGTTCAACGAGATCCGGCAGGGCCTGCCCCTGATCTCGCGGACGCTGCTCGGCCACCGGCTGCGTCAGCTGGAGGCCGCGGGCGTCGTCCAGAGCCAGCCGCTCGCCCGCGGTCGGGGACGGGAGTACCGGCCGACGCCCGCGGCCGAGGAGCTTCGCGGAGTCCTGGAGCGGCTCGGGGAGTGGGGCCAGCGGTGGGCCACCGCCCAGTTCGACCCCGACAACCTCGACCTGATGCTGCTCATGTGGAACGTGCGCCGGCGGATCGCTTTCACCCGACTTCCCAATCGACGAATAGTCGTGCGCTTCGACTTTCGCGCGTTTCCGGCGCGGTGCCGGTCCTTCCGGACATCCTGGCTGGTCCTCGAGCACGGCCGATCGGACGTGTGCTTGAAGGATCCCGGATTCGAGGTCGACCTCGTCGTCGCGGCCGACGCGGGCGCCATGGCCCGGGTGTGGACGGGGGCCGTCACGTTCGCGCAGGCGGTCCGGGATGGCGGGTTGCGGGTCGAGGGCTCCCGTGACCTGGTGCGCGCGTTTCCGACCTGGCTCCTCCTGAGCCACTTCGCCCACGTCGAGCGGCGCGCCCGCGCCGTCTAGGACCGTGGCTCGTCTCGCGACGATCTTGTGCGCCCTCCCGCGAGGCTGGACGCTGGTCGTCCTGGTGCTGGCCGCGATCGCCTGCGCGTCACCCGCGCCGCCCACGCGGGACACGTCGGGGGCCCGCCAGGAGCCCGGGCCCCGCTTCGCGGCCGGCGGCCCCGCCGCGGACGAGCTGGGCGCGCCCGAGGGCTACCCGAGCGGCAGCCGCGCGACGTTCTACAGCGTCTGGAACGCGGTCGGCTCGCACAGCCACATGGACGAGATCTTCCCGAGCCGCCTCGTCCACAAGGCGCCCGAGCCCTCGCGCCTCGGGCGGGTCGCCGAGCCGCGCATCCCGGCCATGGACGACTACCTGGCGCGGAGCCTGACGACCGGGCTGCTGATCGCGCGGGGAGACACCATCCTGGTCGAGCGCTACCAGTACGACCGCACGGACCGGCAGCGCTTCACGTCGTGGTCGATGGCCAAGACCGTGACCGCCATGCTCGTGGGCATCGCGATCGCCGAGGGCCGCATCCGCTCGGTCGACGATCAGGCGGTCGCCTACGTGCCCGAGCTGGCCGGCACCGAGTACGGGCGCACCTCCCTCCGCCACCTGCTGCAGATGTCGTCCGGGGTGCGCTTCCGGGAGAACTACAGCGGCAGCGACGACATCTCGACGCTCGTGCTGAACACGTATCTCCTGCGCGGGCCCGGCGGCCCCGGCGCGGTCACGTCGTTCAACGAGCGGGCGGCCCCGGCCGGGACCCGCTTCTCCTACTCCTCGGCCGAGACCGAGGTGCTGGGGCTGGTGCTACGCGGCGCCACCGGCCGCCCGCCCGCCGAGTATCTCGAGACGAAGATCTGGCAGCCGATCGGGGCCGAGGCCGATGCGACGTGGCTGATCGACAACTCGGGGCAGGAGGCCACGTTCTGCTGCTTCAACGCGGTGCTGCGCGACTACGCGCGACTCGCGCTGCTGATGGCCCACGACGGCAACTGGCGCGGCCGGCAGGTGATCCCGGCCGCGTGGGTCATGGACATGACGACCACGAATCAGCCGCATCTGCGGCCGGGCCGGCCGACGCCGTCCTTCGGCTACGGGTACCAGACCTGGATCATGGCCGGCGAGCGCCGGATGTTCGTGTTCTGGGGGGTGCGCGGGCAGCGGATCTACGTCGACCCGCGGAGCAAGCTCGTCATGGTGAACACCGTCGGTGCACCGGACGTCCGTCGACAACCCGGCGCTGCGCGAGATGGACGCGCTCTGGGCCGCGGTGGTGGGCCAGCTCGGCGGCTGACCGCGCGGCGTCACGCGCGGGTCAGCCCCACGTTGACCCGCGACTCCTCGAGATCGACCGCTCGCGTCATCCAGTCCTCGGGCGGCGCGCCGCACCGCAGCTCCACCGCGAGCGTCTCCCCGCAGATGTAGGGCGAGTGCTCCTCGAGCGCCTCCGCGACCTCCCCGTTCGCCTCCACCGAGACCCGGACGCGGTCGTCGACGTTGAGCCGGGCTTCCTTTCGCATCAGCTGGATCTGATGGACCAGATGGCGCGCCACCGCTTTCCGGCGCAGGTCGGGCGTCATCGCGGTGTCGAGCGCGACGATGACGTCCCGGTCGACCGCGGCCGCGAAGCCGTCGCGGCCCTCCACCGTGAACTCGAGATCCGCCCACCCGAGCCGGACCTCGACGTCTCCCACCGGGAGCGTGACGTGGCCGGCGGCGAGCAGGGCGTCGCGGACGGCCCCGGCCGGGCGCGCGGCGAGGGCGGCGCGGAGGGCGGGCACCGCGTTCGGCGGCAGCGTGGAGGTGTCGGCCACGTCGAGCTCGACCGACAGCGCGACGCGGTCGGCGAGGCTCGGCACGCTCTCGAGGCGCTCGACGTTCAGCTCGTCGAGGATGTCTCCCTCGAAGGCCCGCGCGGCGCGCTCCACCTCGAGAGGCGCCACCAGGAGGGCCCGGCCGAGCGGCTTGCGAACCTTGAGGCCGGCCGCGTTGCGGGCCGCGAGCCCCACCGTCAGGACGCGGCGCGCCGCCTCCACGTCCGCTTCCAGCCCGGGCTGGGCGCGTGCGGGATCCGGCTCCGGGAAGCGGGTGAGATGGAGGCTCGGCGGCGCGTCCGGCGACACCGTGCGCACCAGGTTCTGGTACACGTGCTCGGTGACGAACGGCATGACGGGGGCGAGGAGCTGGCACACCCGCACCAGCACGTGATAGAGGACCTGGAACGCGGCCTGCTTGTCGTCGTCGAGGGCCCCCTTCCAGAACTCGCGCCGGCGCCGCCGCACGTACCAGTTCGACAGATCGTCGTGGATGAACGTGTCGACCGCGGTGACGACGCGGCGGAACTGATAGGCGTCGAACGCGCCCCGCGCCTCGGCGATGGTGGCCTGCAGGCGGCTCAGCAGCCACTGCTCGAGCGGCGCCACGCGCGGCGGGAGGCTCTCCGGGTCCCGTAGCGGAGGGCGGTCGAGGTTCGCGTAGGTGACGAACAGGCTGTAGACGTTCCAGAACGTCAGGAACCGCCGCTTGACGTGCCGGGCCGCCTCGAAGCTGAAGCGCAGCGGCTCGGTGATCGCCTGGGACGCGAACATGTGGCGGACCACGTCGGGGCCCATCTGGTCGAGCGCGTCGTCGAGCCAGACCGCGTTGCCCCAGCTCTTGTGCATCTCGCGCCCGTCGGCGGCCAGCACCCGCTCGTGCGCGAGCACGGTCCGGTAGGGGCTCGTGCCCTCGAGCGCGGTGGACATGAAGAGCATGGCGTAGAACCACCCGCGAAGCTGTCCCACCGCCTCGACGATGAAGTCGGCCGGGAACCAGCGCTCCCACCGCTCGCGATCCTCGAGGTACCCGAGCGTCGAGAACGGGACGATGCCGGCGTCGAGCCAGCAGTCGCCGACCTCGGCGATACGACGGACCGGCCGGGCGCAGTGGGGGCAGCGGACGAGGATGCCGTCGAGCCACGGACGATGCAGCTCCGGGACCGCGTCGACCGCGGCGGGGTCGGTGGCCAGCTCGCGGAGCTCGCGGCGCGAGCCCACCACGGTGAGGTGCCCGCACTCGCAGGGGTAGAAGGGCAGGGGCAGACCCCAGTACCGCTTGCGCGAGATGCACCAGTCGCCCATGTTGGCGAGCCAGTCGTCCATCCGTAGCTGCATGTGGCCCGGGAGCCACGTGACGCGCTCGTTGGCGGCGCGGGCGAGCGGTCGGATCTCGGCCGCGGCGAGGAACCACTCGTCCGCGACGCGGAAGATCAGCTCCTGGCCGCACCGCCAGCAGGTGGGATAGCGATGGCGGTACGCGGCCCGCGCGAAGAGCAGGCCTCGCGCCTTGAGCTCGCGGGTGATCGGTCCGGCGGCGTCGGCCACCGGCGTCCCCGAGAGGGCCCCCAGTCCGTCGAGGTAGCGCCCCTCGGGATCCACCGGAGCGATGACGGGCAGCCCGTGCCGGCGGCCGAGGTCGAAGTCCTCGAGGCCGCAGCCCGGCGCGATGTGAACGAGGCCGGTGCCCTCCGCGGCGGACACCTCGTCCCACGGGATCACCCGATGCTCCACGTCCCGCTGGACGGGCAGATCGTCGAACGGCCCGACGTAATGCAGCCCCACGAGCTCGGCGCCCTTGACGGTGCGCCGCGGCGGGCCGAGCGAGGGGTAGCGCCCGGCGAGGCCGGCGGCGACGTAGTAGACGGTGTCCGCCAGCGCGCACTCGACGTAGTCGAGCTCCGGATGAACCGCGACCGCCACGTTGGCGGGCAGGGTCCACGGCGTCGTCGTCCACACGAGGAGCCGGTGGTCGGGGCGGTCCCGGAGGGGCAGGGCGACGGTCACCGACTCGTGCGTGAGCTCGGCGTAGGCGTCCAGCATCTCGTGCTGGGAGATCGAGGTGCCGCAGCGGGTGCACCACGGCATCGGGCGGTGCCCCATGTAGAGCCAGCCCCGCTCGTGGCACCGCTTCAGGAAGGTCCAGTTACATTCGATGTTGGGATCGGACATCGTGAAGTAGGAGCTGGGCCAGTCCATCCACTGGCCGAGCTTCTGCGACTGCTCGGTCTGGACCTGCGCGAAATGCTCGACCCGCTCGCGGCAGGCGCGAGAGAAGCGCTCGAGTCCGTACGCCTCGATCTCCCGCTTCGAGTTGAACCCCAGCGTCTTCTCGACCTCGACTTCCACCCACAGCCCCTGACAGTCGAAGCCGTTCTGGAAGCGCTGCTCGTAGCCGCACAGGGCCCGGTAGCGCTGGACCATGTCCTTGAAGGTGCGTCCCCACGCGTGGTGGATGCCCATCGGGTTGTTCGCGGTGATCGGGCCGTCGAGGAAGGAGAAGCGTCGCCCTCCACGGTTCTGGGCCACGAGACGCGAGAAGACGCGCTCCCGCTCCCAGAGCTCCCGCGTGACGGTCGCGACGGCGACGAAGTCAAGCGGCCCCGGTGTGGCAAACATGCTCGCCTCCCCTAGTCTCGGTGTAGAGCGACCCGGGGGCCGTTGCGGGAAAACGAAACGGCCGCCAGGAACCCTGACGGCCGTGGGATACGTGAGAGTGATGTGCGGACCGTCAGCTCGAAGAAATCTCCCTGCTCGTGACGGGCCGACTAATTCGGAACATGACCAGAGAATAGCACAACCGCGATATCCGGCAAGGGACTGGGCGAGTCTTCGCCTACCCCGGGCCGGCCGGGGTCAGCTCGCGGAAGATCTCCCGCACGCGCGCGACGTGGCGCCCGAGGTCGTGCCGGTCCGCCACCTGCCGCCGCGCATCCGCGGGGAGGGAGTGGCCCGGGAAGGCCTCGCGGCGCGCGACCCGGGCCAGCTGCTCGTAGAGCGCGGTCTCGTCGCCGTTGGCGAAGAGCAGCCCGCTCGCGTCCCGCTCGATGGTCTCGCCGAAGCCGCCGAGCTCGCTGGCGATCACCGGGACGTCGCGCACGATGGCCTCGATCGCGACGAAGCCGAGCGGCTCGGCCCAGAGGGACGGCGCGACGAGAGCCCACGCGTCGGCGAGCAAGGCTTCGAGGACGGCCGGCTCGAGCCAGCCCGGCATGCTGACCGCATCGGCGAGCGCGAGCTCGCCGATGAGCCTCCCGATCGCCGGCCCATCGGGCCCGCGGCCGACGATTCGCAGCCGCGCCGAGGGCACGTCCCGGCGGAGCCGCGCGAAGGCCCGCAGGAGCAGGGGCACGCCCTTCTCCGGCTGCAGCCGCCCGCAGAAGACGAACGTCGGCGCGGCGGCGGGCCGGCGTCGAAAGGTGGCCCCGGGCGCGGGCACCGGCAAGGGCACGTGCTCGGCCTGCACGCCGTTGCGCGCGAACTCGTCCTGCATCCACCGGCTGCCGACCACGATCCGGTCGACCGATCGCAGCCCCGCGCGGATCAGCGCGTAGCGGGCCTGGTCCCGCAGCCAGTGGGGCAGGCTGACGCAGCCCGAGTGCCAGCACACGATCCCGGCCGCGACCCGACAGCGCTCGCCGTCAGGCAGCAGCTTGCAGCCGGTCGGGCAGATCGCCTTGTAGTCGTGCAGGCTGAGCACGGTCGGCAGCCCGCGCAGGGGATGCAGGACCGCGGGGGAGAGCTGCGAGGCGAAGGTGTTGACGAGCGCGACGTCGGGGCGAAACTCCCGCAGGGCCCGGCGCACCTGCGCGACCGCGAACGGGTTCACGACCTGGAGAAAGGCCTGGCCGGCCCGGCGCTCCGTGCCCCACGCGCGGAAGTCGGCGAGCCCGTCGCCGGCGGAGCCGGTGGCGCTCGTCAGGAGCCGGACCTCGTCGCCGGCCGCGATCAGGCCGGCGTGGAGCCATGTCGTGTACGCCTCCACGCCCCCGCGGGCGCGCACCCAGTCGGTCACCAGCAGGACGCGCATGGGCCGGGGGCTCAGCCGATCGCCTCGACCGGGATGCGCTGCCCGGTGCGGGCGGACTGCTCGGCGGCCAGGATCACCGCGAGGGAGCGCGCGCCGTCCTCGAGACCGGCCAGCGGGCCGGGGGTGCCGCGCAATCGATCCACGAACGCGGCGAGCGAGGCGCGAAAGGACGGCTCGTAGGCCGGCCGGGCGAGCCGCCGCAGCGCGAGCGACGCGAGCGCGCCGCTCGGACGTACCCACGACGTCCGCATGCCGTAGCCGAGGCGCCGGGTCACCCGGAGATCGAGGCGAGTGGAGTAGCGATCGAGCCGGAGCGTGCCGCGGTCGCCGATCAGCTCGAGGAAGTCGGCGGGCCCGGTGCGGAAGCTGAAGTAGGCCTGGACGTCGCAGCCGCTCCGCATGCGGAGCGTGATCCGGGCCACGTCCTGGTCGGTCGCGAGGGAGGCGATCCGGGCTTCCTCGACCACGTCCACCTCGTCGCCGAGCATCCACCGCAGCGAATCGACGTGGTGGGACGCGAGATCGAGCAGGACGCCGCCGCCGCTGCCGCGCGTGCGCTTCCAGGCCGGCATGCGATCGGCCGCGACCGGCTCGCAGAAGGCGGTCTGGACCGCGCGCACCGGGCCGAGCCGGCCCGCGCGCACCAGCGCGGCCGCGTGCCGGTGCAGGGGATGGGCGCGGAAGTTGAACCCGACCGCGCCGATCACCCCCGCCTGCCGGACCGCGTCCAGGACGCCGCGCGCCTCGGCCAGATCGAGGGCGAGCGGCTTCTCGACGTAGACGTGCTTGCCGGCGCGGGCGGCGGCCCGCGCCAGGAGCGCATGCGAGGGCGTGGCGGAGGTGATGACCACCGCGTCGACGTCGGCGCGGGCGATGGCGTCCTCCGCGCGCTCGCGCACCGGGATCCGGGCGATGCGCTCGGCCCGGGCGCGGGCGGCCGGATCCGGATCCGCGGCGGCCACGAGCCGGGCGCCGGGCAGGCGCGCCAGGATGGGCAGATGCGCCCAGCACGCCAGGGTGCCGCAGCCGAGCACCGCGACGCCGACCGGGCCCGGCCGCGCGTCAGCGCCGGCGGCTCGCGTACGCGACCTTGTGCAGCTCGATCTCGGTCATCCGGGCGTCGGCGGACGCGGGAGCGGCGCCCGCGTACGCGATCGCCTCCCCGACGGCGCGGAGCATCGCGCCCGCGACGATCAGGGGCACGGTGGCGAGCGGCAGCGGATGAAGCCGCCCGATCCGGCGCGCCGGCTCCCGCAGGCGGGCCGCGAGCACGAGCGCGATGAGCGGCGAGGCGAGGACGTAGAGGAGGCGCCGCCGCCACGGCCACCGCGCCGCCCGCAGCGAGCCCAGGATGAAGCCGGCGAGCAGCTTCTCGTGGACGTAGGGCCCGAGCCGGCCCACGTTGAGGTGCGCGATCCGCGCGCCGGGCGCGAAGTAGGCGCGGTGGCCCTCGCGGTGCAGCGCGGGCCAGAGGGCCTCGGAGTAGGTGTCGAGCGCCGCCTCGAGCCCCTCGCCCAGGTCGAGGAGCACCTGCCGACGGTAGGCCGCGTTGTAGATCAGCGCCTCCGGGATCTCGCCCTGGGGCCGGCCCTCGCCCCACCGCCCGTAGTCGGAGACGTAGGCGGCCCAGCTCACCGGCCCGTTCGGATTCGCGTTGGTGATGGCGGGCACGACCGTGGCCCACGGGCCCTCGAACGCGTCGAGGAGGGCGGCGGCCCACTCGGGCTGCGGGTAGGTGTGGGTCTCGCCGATGAACACGACCGCCGCGGTCGCGGCGCGGATCCCGATCGCGCGCGCGGCGGCCAGGCCGGCCGACGGCGCGACGGTGACGAGCCGCGCCGCCGCGAAGCCCTCCAGCTCCCGGCGATGCGCGTCGAGCGCGCCGGGCGGCAGCGGGGCGACGATGACGACCTCGAGGCGCTCCTTGACGGTCTGCTCGGCGAGCCGTCGGATGACGGGCCTGACCGTCTCGTAGGTGTCGGTGGCGAGGACGACGGCCATCCGGGTCGCGGGGTCCAAGGTCGCCCGAGACTAGGGGAGAAGGTCGGGTGGAGTCAAGCGAGGCGGCCGTGCACCGGATCAGACGGCGGGCCGGTGCGCGGTGCGCCCGATCTCGGCACGCAGGGCGTCGAGCGCCATCGACCGGTGGCCGCGGCGCCAGACGAGGAAGGTGCGGGCCTTCGACACCGCGGGGGGCAGCGGGTGGGTCGCGACCTCCGCCGCGCCGAGGCTGACCCGGATCACCGAGCGCGGGACGATGGCGATGCCGGCGCCCGCCGCGACGCAGGCCACGATCGCGTGGTACGAGCCGAACTCCATGACCCGCTCCGGCACCACCCGGGCGCCCCCGAGCCACGCTTCCAGCCGCCGCCGGTACGAGCAGCCGGTGGCGAAGGTGATCAACGTGGTGTGACCGATATCCCTCGGCGTCTTCACCTTGCGGAAGCCCCGGGGGGTGATCAGGACCAGCTCCTCGGAGAACACCGGGTCGCCCTCGAGCTCGTCTCCGGTGAAGGGCTCCGCGACGAACGCGGCCTCGACCTCGTGGTTCATCACCCGGGCGATCAGGGCGCCGGTCGTGCCGGTCACCAGCTCGAGCCGCACGTCCGGATACCGGCGGTGATAGCGGGAGAGGATCGGCGGGAGCCGAGTCGCGGCGGTGCTCTCGAGGGCCCCGATCTGGAACGCGCCGGCCGGTGAGCCGCTGCCGAGCGCGGCCTCCGCCTCGGACGACAGGTGCAGGAGCCGGTCGGCGTACCCGAGCAGGCACTTGCCCTCGGTGGAGAGCACGAGTCTCCGGTGCCCGCGGTGGAACAGCTTGGTGCCGAGCCGCTCCTCGAGCTGCTTCACCCGGGTGGTCACGTTCGACGGCACCCGGTGGAGCCGGGCCGCCGCCTTCGCGATGCCGCCGTGCTCGGCGACCGCCTTGAAGATCTCGAGAGCGGCCAGATCGATGTTTCCCATATAGAGAACAGTCATATCACAATAATTCACTTTTATGCACGCGAGATCCCGGAGAGACTCGGGGCATGGCGACGACGACGCTCACGGCCCGGTCCGCGCCCTGCCCCGCTCCCTGGGTCACCGCCCTGGCCGGGCTCGTCACCCTCGGCGTCGCCATGGGCATCGGGCGGTTCGCCTTCACCCCGGTCCTGCCGATGATGCAGCAGGACGCGGCAGTCTCGGTGGCGGTAGGCGGATGGCTCGCGTCGGCGAACTATGTGGGGTATCTGCTCGGCGCGATCTCGGCGGTGGCGCTGCGCGCGCGGGCCACCACGATCGTCCGGGCCTCACTCGTCGCCATCGGGCTGGTGACGATCGGAATGGGGATGACCGGGAGCTTTCCGGCCTGGCTGGTGCTGCGGGCGCTGGCCGGGGTGGCGAGCGCGTGGGTCCTGGTCTTCGCCTCCGCGTGGGCGCTCGGCCGGCTCGGGGCGGCGGAGCGCCCGGTGCTGCGGGGCGCGGTCTTCGGAGGCGTCGGCGCGGGGATCGCGGCGGCCGGCCTGCTCTGCGTCGCCCTCATGGAGCACGGCGCCGGATCGGCGAGCGCGTGGCGGGCGCTCGGCGCGATCGCGCTGGCCGGCACCGCGGCGGTCTGGCCGGTACTTCGCGCGGACGGCGACGCGGACGGAGCGCCGGACCCGCGGCGGGCCGCCGGCCGCTTCCGCTGGGACCGCGACGCGGTGCGCCTCGTCCTCTGCCACGGGATCCTGGGGCTCGGCTACATCATTCCCGCGACCTTCGTGCCCGCGATGGCGCGGACGCTCGTGCCCGACCCGCTCGTCTTCGGCTGGGCCTGGCCGATCTTCGGCGTCGCGGCGATGGCGTCGACGCTCGCGGCCGGAGCCGCGATCCGCGTGGTGGGGAACCGGCGGCTGTGGGCCCTGAGCCAGCTCGTCATGGCGGCGGGCGTGGCCGCGCCGGTGCTGTGGCCCAGCATGGGCGGCATCATGGTGGCCGCGCTGCTCGTGGGCGGCACCTTCATGGTGAGCACCATGGGCGGCATGCAGGAGGCGCAGATCGTCGCGGGGCCGCACGCGACGCGGCTGATGGCCGCGATGACCGCCGCATTCGCGGCGGGCCAGATCGCCGGCCCGCTCCTGGTGGCCACCGCGGTCGGGCCAAACCGGCGATTTCTCGCGGCCGCTGTCGATCGCGTGCCTGCTGCTGCTGGTGAGCGCGGGCGCGCTGGCCCGCCGCGTGGGGCCGGGCTCGGGGCGCTGAGGGTCAGCGCGCCGGACGGGCGTGCTGCAGGGCGATCTCGACCGCGCGGACCATCAGCGGCAGATCCATGCTCGGCTCCTCGAGCTCGTGCGCGCTCACCATCGAGGGCAGGAACGGCAGGTGGATGAAGCCGGTCGGGATCGCGAGGCCGCGTCGAGCCAGGACGTGCAGCGTGGTGTAGGAGATGTCGTTGCAGAGATAGGTCCCGGCGGTGTTCGAGATCGCGGCCGGAATGCCCTCCGCGGTCAGCGCGGCCAGCATCGCCCGCAGCGGCAGCGTGCTGAAGTAGGCCGCTGGCCCGTCCTCCGCGCAGGCGACCCCGCGCAGCACCTGCCCGTGGGCGTCGGGCCGTGAGTAGTCCATCACGTTGACCGCCACGCGCTCGAGCGAGACGCGCGCGCGACCGCCGGCCAGGCCCAGGTGAACGATCGCCGCCAGCCCCGGCGCCTCCAGCCGCGGCGCCACCACCGCGCGCGCCGCCTCGTGCTGCACCGGCAGGATCGCGCTCCGGACCACGCAGTCGCCGATCACGCGGCCGTCCAGGTGCTTGGCCACCTCGCCGGACGGGTTGACCGGGTCGCCGTCGAAGGGCTCGAATCCGGTGAGCAGGAGGTGGCGGGCCGGGTCGGGGGTCACGCGGGCTGCACTCCCTTGTGGTGGCGCTGGGCGAGGGCCTGGTAGCCCGCCGGGTTCATCTGCACCCAGCGCTCGGCGGCGGTGCCGGCCAGCGGGCCCTTCACCTTGCAGGGAGCGCCCATGGCCAGCATGCCGTCGGGGATCTCGGTGCCCGGCGTCACCAGCGAGCCCGCGGCCACCATGGCGCGCACGCCGATCTTGACGCCGTCGAGCAGCGTCGAGGAATTGCCCACCAGGGCTTCCTCGCCGACGGTGGCCGCGTGCACCAGGCAGAGGTGCCCGACGGTGGCGCCGGGGCCGATCTCGACGCCCCCGGCCGGGGTCACGTGGATGACCGCGCAGTCCTGCACGTTGGCGCCCCGGCGGATCACGATCGGGTTGAAGTCGGCGCGGAGCACGGTGTTGTACCAGACCGACGCGTTCTCCTCCACCGTGACGTCGCCGATGAGATTCGCGGTGGGCGCGATGAAGGCGGTGGGGTGCACGCGCGGGGACTTGCCTTCGAACGAGAAGAGCGGCATCCGCGACTCCTTGCCGACGAGAGGATGGCTGCGAGGGACGATATTGCCCCCGTCCTCGAGCCAAGGCAAGTGTGGGCACCCAAGGCAAGTGCGGGCCGCCAAGGCAAGTGGCGGGCCGGGCCGGTGGACAAGGTTGGGGGCGGGGTGTAGCCTGCGCCCATCATGCCCGGGCCGAAGATCGCCGCCGTCGCCACCGCCACGCCGCCCTGGCGCTACGATCAGGCCACCGTGCTGCGCATGTCGGGCTACGACGACCCGCGGCGCATGGGATTTTTCAGCAATAGTTTGATAGAGACGCGTCACCTCTACATGGACCCCGAGACGTTCACCCCCGACGAGAGCGTGGACCAGCTCAACGATCGCTGGCGCCGCGGGGCGGTGGAGGTGGGCAAGGCCGCGGTGGCCCGCGCCATCGAGGGGGCGGGCTGGCGGCGGGAGGACGTCGACTTCCTCGCCACCACCACCTGCACCGGGCGGGTGTGCCCGAGCCTCGACGCGCAGATCATCAACGAGCTCGGCCTCAAGTCCACCATCCAGCGCGTGCACGTGGGCGACACCGGCTGCGCCAGCGCGATGGTGGCGATGCAGCAGGTGTCCAATCACCTGCGCGCGTTCCCCGACCACCGCGCGGTGATGGTGGCGGTGGAGATCTGCTCGGCGGCCTACTTCCTCGACGACCGGCTCGAGAGCGCGGTGGCGCACGCGATCTTCGCGGACGGGGCGGGGGCCATCGCGATCAGCCGGGACGGGACGGGACCGGAGATCGTCGAGCACCGCACCATGTTCCGCTCCGAGCACCTGGGGGCGATGGGGTTCGAGTACCCGGGCGGGCGGCCGCGGGTGGTCCTCTCCAAGGACGTGCGGCGCATCGGGGCGGGCATGATGAAGGAGATGGCCGACGCGCTGATGGCGGACAACGGGCTCAAGACGGAGGACATCGCCCATTTCGTGCTGCACTCCGCGGGCCGCCGGGTGATCGAGCAGGTGGCGAAGCTGATGACCCTCGACGAGACGCGGCTCGCCCACTCGCGGAGCGTGCTGCAGCAGTACGGCAACATGTCGTCCGCCACCGTGGTCTTCGTGCTCGACGACCTGCTGCGGTCGCGCGAGCCGGTGCCGGGCGACTGGGGACTCATGATCGCCCTGGGACCGGGCTTCGCGGCTGAGGGCGCCTTGCTCCGCTGGTAGCATGCCGCTCTTCCCTCCGCTGGCGCGCGCCGCGGGTGTGCTCGAGATCATCGACGGGCCGCTCCCGGTAGCGTTCGACGACATGGCGTGCTGCATGACGGACATCGCGCGCGTGAACGGGCTGTTCGGCGGCCGCATGGTCACCATGATCCACGTCAAGCGCCTCCTCGCCGCGCTGCCCGCCGACCACCTCATCACCGTGCTCGACGTGGGGACGGGGGCGGGGGACATCCCGCGCGCCCTGGTGCGGTGGGCGCGGGGCGAGGGCCGGCGCATGCGCGTGTTCGCGCTGGATCGCGACGCGGACACCCTCAAGATCGCGGCCCGGATCGTGCGCGACTACCCGGAGATCGCCTTCCTGCGCGGCGACGCGCTGTCGCTGCCGATCCGGCCGGGCTCGGTCGATCTCACCATCTCCGCGATGACCCTCCACCACCTGGAGCCGGACGCGGGCGTGCGCTACCTCGCCGAGATGGACGCGGCGGCGCGGGTGGGCATGATCGTGAACGACCTGGTGCGCTCGCGCATCGCCCACGCGGTGGTGTGGCTGATCACGCGCTTCATCACCCGCAGCGCGATCTCGCGGCACGACGGGCCGCTGTCGGTGAAGCGGTCGTACACCCCGCACGAGGTGAGCGGCCTCTGCGAGAAGGCGGGGGTGCGGGACGCCAGCATCGTGCACCACTGGCCGTACTTTCGCTTCTGCGCGGTCCGGACCAAGCGGTGACCCGCGCCGACGTGGTCGTGGTCGGCGCCGGCCCGGCCGGCGCCGCGACCGCCATCCTGCTCGCGGAGCGGGGCCACGCGGTGACCCTCCTCGACAAGGCCGCGTTCCCGCGCCCGAAGATCTGCGGGGAGTACCTCTCGCCCGAGGCCGCGCGCGTGCTCGATCGGCTGGGGGTGCTCAAGGCGGTGGACGCGGCGGGGGCCCAGCCGCTTCACGGCATGCGCATCACCGCGCCCGACGGTACCGTGCTCGACGGGGCGTACCCGACCGGCGGGCGCTGGCGCGGGTACCGCGACCACGCGCTCGCGGTGCCGCGCGAGGCGTTCGACCGCGTCCTGGTGGAGCGGGCGCGGGCGCTGCCGGTGGACGTGCGCGAGCGGCATCGGGTGACCGGGCTGCTGCGCGAGGGCGACCGGGTAGTGGGGGTGCAGGCGGAGGACGAGGACGGGGCGCGGGTCGACGTGGGCGCACGGCTCGTGGTCGGCGCGGACGGGCGCGCCTCCGTCGTCGCGCGCGCGCTCGGGCTGGTGCGCCCGCACCGGCTGCAGCGGCTGGCGCTCATCCAGTACGTGAGCGGGATCGAGGGGGTGCACGATCGCGGCGAGATCTACGTGGACCCGCCGGACTACTCGATCCTGAACCCGGTGGCGCCGGGCCTCGTGAACCTGAGCCTGGTGGTGCCGCTCGCGCACGCGAAGCCGTACCGCGGACGGATGGAGGCGTTCTTCGAGGCGCGGATCAAGCAGCTGCGCCACCTGCCCGCGCGGGTGGCCGGGATGCGAGCGGAGGGACCGCTCCGCGTGATGGGGCCGCTCGCGTATCGCGTGCGCGAGCCGCGGGTGGCGGGCGTGCTGCTCGCGGGTGACGCGGCCGGCTTCTACGATCCGTTCACCGGCGAGGGCCTCTTCACCGCGCTGCGCTCGGCCGAGCTGCTCGCGGAGGTGGCGCACCCGGCCCTCACGCGCGACGATGTCTCGGCCGCCGCGCTCGCGCCCTACGCGGCCGCGCGGCGGCGCGCGTTCGCCGACAAGGCCCGCGTCACCCGCGCGCTCCAGCTCGTCATCGCCCACCGCCGCCTCGCCAACGCGGCCGCCCACTTCCTGCGCCGCCGCCCGGCCCTGCTCTCGATGCTGATGGGCGTGATCGGCGACTTCATCCCCCCGCGCGCCATCTGGGGTCAGGTCTTACATTCCGACATTTCTCGGGCCTGACCGCGCGCGCCCGATCGCGGGGTAGACGACGGGCGCGGAGAAAAATGTCGGAATGTAAGACCTGACCCCGGCCTAGCGGCGGGCGCGGCGGCGGGAGGGGGTGGGGGCGGTCGGGCGCTCTTCGGCGGCGCCGGCCTCGGGCTGGTCGGACTGGAGCAGGGGGATGTTGGCCTCGCGCAGCGGGCGGCCGACGTGATCGCGGATCCACTTGCCGTCCCACCACTCGACCGGGGTGACCGAGATGCCCTGGATGAGCACCTCGAAGTGCAGGTGGTCGCCGAGGGCCAGGCCGGTGGCGCCGCTCCGGCCGAGCTCCTGGCCCTTCTTCACCTCGTCGCCCTCCTTCACCTCGAGGGTCGAGAGGTGGCCGTAGAGCGTCTGCAGTCCCCAGCCGTGATCGACCACCACCGCGTTGCCGTAGATGTTGAGCGGCGCCGCGTAGACCACCACCCCCGCGTTGGCCGCCGGCACCGGGCTGTGCTTGAGCGACGCCAGGTCGTAGCCCAGATGCACCTGGGTGTCCACGTCCTTGCCCTGGTAGCGGTAGGTGCGCGTCTCCGCGAAGTTCGAGAACACCTTGGTGTTGCGCGGCTGGATGAACGCGCCCTCGAACAGCGGCGCGGGCTTGGTCTTCTGGGCGAGCTTCCGCTTCATCTCCTCCGCTTCCTTCCGCTTGTCGCGATTCACGGTGAGGAAGGCGGCGAGGAGCTGGTCGGGCGGGATCTGGCCGCGCTCGGGCAAGAGCTCCGGCATCTTGCTCGCGAGGAACTGCTCGCTGATGTCGATGGTGTCCATCGGGAACTTGCGCGGGCGGATGTCGACCGCGAGCGCGCGCGAGACCGCGTTGCCCGCCTCGTCCTGGGCCGAGACCGTGATCGGCGAGTTGGGCGGCAGATTCCAGGGCAGCGCGTAGAGCGTGGCGTAGAGGCCCGAGTCGGCCGCGCCGGCCGGGAAGCCGGGGAAGAAGAGATCGCCCACCGCCACGCCGACCCGCGCGGCGCCCTTGGCCCGCAGCGCGACCAGCCCGCCCCCGCCGCGCGAGAGGTAGCGCGTGGAGGCGAGGATCTCGAGGGTGGGCGGCGTGAAGTCGAGGACGACCGGCAGGCTCGCGATGGTGCGGTCGTCCACCCGGATCGGTCGCCAGAAGCCGTCGCGCGCCCGCACCTCGAGGGTGGCCGCGCCCTCGCGGAGCCCGAGGGTGCCGCCGGCCACGATGAGCTGCACGCGCTGCTCGTTGCTCGGCGTGCCGGAGAAGGTCTGCTGGGCCACGTTCACGCGGGTACCGCCCTGGAGGAGCCGCACGTCCACCGACTGCACCCCGCCGCGACGCGCGCGCAGATCGAGCGTGATCGGCGTGCGCGCCCCGATGAACTTCGGCACCGGGGAGAACTCCACGCGCACCGCGGGCACGCTCTGTCGCCACGCGAGATAGCCGATCCCGCCCAGCATCAGGAGGATGGGCACGAAGAAGATGATCAGCCAGACCCGAACCCGCGACCGTGCCACGGAGCAATGGTAGCAGCCGGTCGCGCTCCGGCCTAAGTTTTGCGCCCCGGATCGCAAACACCGGTTGCCCGCGGCCGAAGCTTTGCGAGGCGAGCCGAAGGCGAGCCGAGCGAATCAGAAAGAGATGCTCCGGTCTATGCTAGACAGGGACCCGTGTCCACCCGCGCCGACTGGGGCAAGATTTTCCGAGTAACCGCGACGCTAGGCTTCGTGTCCAGCGCGGTGCTCCACCTCGCGACCTTCACCCCGTTCCCGCCCGCCTACGCGGCCGCGATCGCCCTCGTCCTGCTCGCGGGGGCGTTCGTCCTGCTGGCCGCCATGATCGTGCGCCTGCGCGAGTCGGGCGCCCCCGCGCGCGGGCGGGGGACGGTGCGGATGGTGGAGTGGCGCGTGCTCCTGGCCCAGATCCCGCGGGGGCCGAAGCACGCGGCGGTGGCGGTGATCGCCTACGTGCTGATGAACCTCGGGCTCTGCCTCCTGCTGGGCGACGAGGGCGCGGCGAGCGTGCGGCTGCTGTCCGGCCACCTGCTGCTGTTCTATCTGATTCCGTTCATGTATTTCCGCTTCGTGGAGCCACGCTTGCGCGACGGCGGCGGCCCGTCGCAACCTTGACACCCCCACCCCGTTCCGCTTAGAGTGTTGCGGGTTTGCACCCGAACTCATGTCACGACTCGTCTGGCTGATCCCGCTGTTCCCGCTGCTCGGCACGTTGATCAACGCCCTGTTCGGGCGCTTCATCGGGCACAAGGCGCACTGGATCGCGGTTCCGGCCCTCTTCGCCTCGTTCGTGACCTCGTGCCTCGTCTTCAGCCGGGTCTGGCACGGCGAGACCTGGACCGGCGACCTCTTCCCGTGGGTGGTCGCGGGGCCCTTCAAGACCGCGGTCACCGCGCAGGTGGACCAGCTCACCGCGGTGATGCTGCTGGTGGTCACCGGAGTGGGCTTCCTCATCCACCTCTACTCCGCCGGCTACATGCACGACGACGACGGCTACGCCCGCTACTTCACCTACCTGAACCTCTTCGTGTTCTCGATGGTGATGCTGGTGCTGGCGGGCAACTTCCTCGTCCTCTACGTGTTCTGGGAGGCGGTCGGGCTCTGCTCGTACCTCCTGATCGGCTTCTGGTACGAGAGGAAGTCGGCGTCCGACGCGGGCAAGAAGGCGTTCATCGTCAACCGGGTGGGGGACTTCGGCTTCGGCCTCGCCATCATGCTGATCTGGGTCACCTTCGGCACCCTGAACTACGGCGAGGTCTTCGCCAAGGCCGACGCGAGCGTCTCCACCAACACCTACCTGGCCATCGCGCTCCTCCTGTTCATGGGCGCGTGCGGCAAGTCGGCCCAGCTGCCGCTCTTCACCTGGCTGCCCGACGCGATGGAGGGCCCGACCCCGGTCTCGGCCCTCATCCACGCCGCGACCATGGTCACCGCGGGCGTCTACATGGTGGCGCGCTGCCACAAGCTCTTCGAGATGGCGCCGCTCTCCCTCGAGATCGTCGCGTGGGTGGGCGGGCTCACCGCGATCTTCGCGGCCTCCATCGGGCTCGTGCAGACCGACATCAAGCGCGTGCTCGCGTACTCCACCATCAGCCAGCTCGGCTACATGTTCGTGGGGGTGGGGGTGGGCGCGTACGCGGCCGGCATCTTCCACCTGGTGACCCACGCCTTCTTCAAGGCCCTGCTCTTCCTCGGCGCGGGCAGCGTGATCCACGGCCTCTCCGGCGAGCAGGACCTGCGCAAGATGGGCGGCCTCGCCCCGCGCATGATGACCACCACCGTGACGTTCCTGGTGGGGGCCTTCGGCCTCGCGGGGGTCCCGCCGCTCGCCGGCTTCTTCTCGAAGGACGAGATCCTCGGCGCGGTGTTCCACGAGCACCACTACCTGCTGTGGGCGCTCCTGGTGGTCGGCGCGTTCATGACCGCCTTCTACACCTTCCGGCTCGTGTTCCTCGCCTTCTTCGGGGGCCCGCGCATGCCGAAGGAGGTGGCGCACCACATCCACGAGTCGCCCGCGTCGATGACCATCCCGCTGATCGTGCTCGCGGTGCTCACGGTGGTGGCGGGCCTCGCGGTGGGCATCCCCTCCTCGCAGGGCACCGCGTTCGCCCACTTCCTCGCCCCGGTGCTGCCGCTCGACGAGGCGGAGCACAGCGCGGGGGTGGCGTTCACCCTGCTGGTGCTCTCGGCCATCGTGGCCATCGCGGGAGTGGCGCTCGCGTGGATGGTGTACGGCCGCACCCCGGTGCGGGCCGCCTCCATCGGAGTGGCGCGCAACCCGCTCCACAAGCTGCTGATCGAGAAGTACTACGTGGACGAGATCTACGACGCGCTCTTCGTGAAGCCGATCTACCACCTCTCGCTCTGGCTGGCCCGCGTCTTCGATCCCGGCCTCATCGACGGCATCGTCAACGGGGTCGCGACCGCGGTGGCGGGCTGGGCCCGCGGGCTCCGCCGGGTGCAGACCGGCTACGTGATGAACTACGCGCTCGGCATCCTGCTGGGCGCGGTCGCGGTGGTCGCCTACCTGCTCGCGCGCCGCTAGCCCGCATGGCGTACCTCCTCTCGCTCGTCACCTTCGTCCCGATGCTCGGGGCGATCGTCGTGCTGCTGCTGCCCCGGCGCCAGGAGCACGTCACCAAGCTGGCCACCCTCGCCACGACCCTGGTGACCTTCGCGATCTCGCTGCCGGTGTACTTCCGCTTCGACGCCACGTCGGCGGACTACCAGTTCGTGGAGCAGCGGGCGTGGATCCCCTCGCTCGGGGTCACCTACCACGTGGGGGTGGACGGCATCAGCGTGCTGCTGGTGCTGCTGACCACCTTCCTGATGCCGCTGGTGCTGCTCTCCTCGTGGACGTCGGTGGAGTCGCGCTGGAAGGAGTTCGCGATCACCATGCTGCTCCTGGAGACGGGGATGCTCGGGGTCTTCGTGGCCCTCGACCTCTTCCTCTTCTACGTCTTCTGGGAGGCGATGCTGATCCCGATGTACCTGATCATCGGGATCTGGGGCGGGCCGAATCGCGTCTACGCGGCGGTCAAGTTCATCCTCTATACGCTGGCCGGCTCGCTCCTGATGCTGGTGGCCATCCTGTTCGTCTACTTCCAGCACGGGGCGGCCACCAACGTCTACACCTTCGACCTGCCGGTGCTGGTGCGCTTCGTCAGCCCGGGCGGGCTGACCCAGGATCTGCTGTTCCTGGCCTTCGCGCTCGCGTTCGCGATCAAGGTGCCGATGTTCCCGTTCCACACCTGGCTGCCGGACGCCCACGTGGAGGCCCCCACCGCGGGCAGCGTGATCCTGGCCGGGGTGCTCCTGAAGATGGGGACCTACGGCTTCCTGCGCTTCTGCCTGCCGCTGTTCCCGCAGGCCAGCATGACGTGGGCCCCGTGGATCTTCACCCTCTCGATCATCGGCATCCTCTACGGGGCGTGGGTCTCCACCGTGCAGCCGGACATCAAGAAGCTGGTGGCCTACTCGAGCGTGAGCCACCTGGGCTTCGTGGTGCTGGGCATCTTCACCCTGACCCCGCAGGGCATGGTGGGCGGCATCATCCAGATGGTGAGCCACGGGCTCAGCACCGGCGCGCTCTTCCTCATGGTCGGCATGATCTACGAGCGGCGGCACACGCGGCTCATCGCCGACTTCGGCGGGCTCTGGAAGGTGATCCCCGCCTTCAGCGTGCTGTTCCTGATCGTGTGCCTCTCCTCGCTCGGCCTGCCCGGCCTGAACGGCTTCGTGGGGGAGTTCCTCATCCTGCTCGGCACCTTCCAGGTGCACCGGCTCGCCGCGGTGCTCGCCACGAGCGGCATCATCTTCGCGGCGGTCTACCTGCTCTGGATGTACCAGCGGGTGTGCTTCGGCGAGGTGACCTCGGAGGCGAACCGGCGCCTCGCCGACCTGAGCCCGCGCGAGTGGGCGGTGCTCCTGCCGGTGCTGCTCTTCATCGTGTGGATCGGGGTCTACCCGACCACCTTCACCACCATGACCGAGCCGAGCGTGCAGGCCCTCATCACCCAGGTGCAGACCAAGGCGCAGGCGACCTCGGCCATGCTGATGTCCCCCCACGTCCCGGTCACGCGATGAACCCCGCGCTCCCCGCGCTGGTCTTCCCGTCCGTCGACCTGCGGCCGATCCTGCCGATGCTGGTGATCGCACTCACCGCGGGCGTGGTGCTGGTCCTCGACCTGCTTCCCCCGCGGGAGCGCAAGGACCACCTGGGCTTCGTGAGCGCGCTCGGGGTGGTGGCGGCCCTGATCGTCACCTACTGGATGACCTTCTCCACCGGCGGGGCCGACCTGCGGGGCTTCCGCGGCATGGTGGTGCTGGACGGCTTCGCCCTCTTCTTCAACATCGTGATCGGCTACGCGGCCGGGCTCGTGCTCCTGCTCTCGATGGACTACATCCGGCGCGAGGGCGAGGAGGCGGGCGAGTTCTACATCCTGGTGCTGCTCTCCGCGCTCGGCATGATGCTGATGGCCTCCGCGGGCGACCTGATCATCGTCTTCCTCGGCCTCGAGACGATGTCGATCTCGCTCTACGTGCTGGCCGGCTTCTTCCGCACCCGGCTCGAGGCGGGCGAGGCCTCCATGAAGTACCTGCTGATCGGGGCCTTCGCCTCCGGCTTCTTCCTCTACGGCATCGCCCTCATCTTCGGGGCCACCGGCACCACGAACCTCGATCGCATCGCCAACGCGGTGGCCGCGGGGGCGGGCCGCGACCCGATGCTGATCATCGGGCTCGGTCTCCTGCTGGTGGGCTTCGGCTTCAAGATCTCCTCGGTGCCCTTCCACATGTGGGCGCCCGACGTGTACGAGGGCGCGCCCACCTCGGTGACCGCGTTCATCGCGACCGGCTCCAAGGCGGCCGCCTTCGCCGCGCTCCTCCGCGTGCTGCTCACCGCGGTGCGCGGCGCCCCGGCGGACTGGCCGATGCTGCTGTGGGTGGTCGCCGCGCTCACCATGACGGTGGGCAACGTGGTGGCCCTCGCCCAGCAGAATCTCAAGCGCATGCTCGCGTACTCCTCGATCGCCCACGTGGGCTACATGCTGGTGGGGGTGGTGGCGGGCGGGGCCTTCGGCAACGGCAGCGTGCTCTTCTACCTGCTCGCGTACACCTTCACCACCGCGGGAGCCTTCGGGACGATCCTGCTGCTGGAGCGGGCGGGCCAGGAGGCGGTGCGGCTCGACGACTTCGGCGGGCTCGCGGCGCGGCATCCGCTGATCGCGGTGGCCCTCTCGGTGTTCCTGCTCTCCCTGGTCGGCATCCCGCCCACCGCGGGCTTCGTGGGCAAGTTCTACCTCTTCGGGGCCGCGGTGAAGTCGGGCTACGTGTGGCTGGCCGTGATCGGCGTGCTCAACTCCGCGGTCGCCGCCTACTACTACCTGCGCCTCATCGTCTACATGTACATGCGGGAGCCGGAGGGCGCGCCCACCGTGCTCGCCCCCTCGTTCTCGGGCGCGCTCGCGCTGGCCGTCGCGCTCTGGGGCGTGGTGCAGCTCGGGGTGGCGCCGGGCCCGCTGTTCGACCTGGCCCAGGCCGCCGTCGTCCCGCTGCTGCGTTGATCTCCCTCTCCCCTCGGGGGAGAGGGCAGGGTGAGGGGTAGTGGTCCCCAAGCTCCCCTACCGCGGCTGGCTCTTCGACCTCGACGGCACGATCTACCTCGGCGAGCGGCTGATCCCCGGCGCCGACACCGCCATCGCGGCGCTGCGGGCGGCGGGCCGCCGGGTCGCCTTCCTCTCCAACAAGCCGCTCCAGACCCGGGCGGAGTACGCGGCCAAGCTCACCCGCCTGGGGGTCCCCGCCGCGCCGGACGACGTCATCAACTCCTCCCTGGTGCTCGCGCGCTACCTGCGCGACCGGGATCCCGGCGCGCCGGTGTTCGTGATCGGCGAGCCGCCGATGCTGGACGAGATGCGCGCCCACGGCTTCGAGGTGCGGCCCGACGAGCGGGTGCGCTGGGTGGTGATCGCCTTCGACCGCACCTTCGACTACGCGAAGCTGAACATCGCGCTCCAGGCGGTGAAGCAGGGAGCGCGGCTCATCGCCACCAATCCCGATCGCACCTGCCCGGTGGAAGGGGCGGCGAGATCCCCGACTGCGCGGGGATGATCGCGGCGGTGGAGGCGGTGACCGACAAGAAGGTCGAGGCGATCGTGGGGAAGCCATCTCCGATCATTCTGGAAGTCGCGCTCGCCGCGCTGGGCGTTCCCGCCCGCGACGCGGCCATCGTGGGCGACCGCATCGAGACCGACATCGTGATGGGCCGGCGGCTCGGGCTCGGCACCGTGCTGGTGCTGAGCGGCGTCACGCGCGCGGACGACCCCCGAATCGCCGCGGTCGCTCCCGACCACGTGGTACGATCGGTCCGGGACCTGGTGGAGTGATCGAGTGAGCGTGCCCGCGAACCGACTGGCTGGGCTCGACGGCGCCGCGCTGGACGCCGTGGTGATCGGCGGCGGCATGGCGGGGGCGGGGGTGGCGCGCGACCTGGCCCTGCGCGGCGCGTCGGTCGCGCTCTTCGAGAAGGGCGACTTCGCCTCCGGCACCTCGTCGAAGTCCTCCAAGCTGATCCACGGCGGGCTCCGCTACCTCGAGCTGGGCGACTTCAAGCTGGTGCGCGAGTCGCTGCGCGAGAAGAAGACGCTCGAGCGGCTCGCCCCGCACCTGATCCGCCCGCTGCCGTTCCTGGTGCCGATCTATCGCGGCGCGCCGCGCGGCCTCATCACGGTGCGCATCGGCATGTGGCTCTACGATCTGCTCACCCCGGGCAAGACCACCGAGCGCTACCGGGTGCTCCGGCCGGTCGACGCGCTCACCATGGAGCCCTCGGTGCGGGCGGAGGACCTGCGCGGGGCGGGCTACTACTTCGACGACCTGCTGCTCTATCCGGAGCGGCTCTGCCTGGAGAACGTGCTCTCGGCCGCGCGGCACGGGGCGCGGGCCTTCAACTACTGCGAGGTCGAGGAGTTCGTGCACGGCCGCCGGGGGATCGAGGGGGTGAAGGTGCGCGACCTGCTGTCGGGCCAGGTGCAGCTCGTGCGGGCCGCCACCATCGTCAACTGCGCGGGGCCCTGGGTCGACCGGGTGCGCGCGATGGCGAAGGTGGCCGACCGGAGCCCGCGGGTGGTGCGCACCACCAAGGGCATCCACTGCCTGCTCCCGCGCATGACCGACCGGGCGGTGTACCTCTCGGCCCGCGACGAGCGGATGATCTTCGTGATCCCGTGGCGCGAGTTCTCGCTGGTGGGCACCACCGACACCGACTTCGAGGGCGATCCGGACCGGCTGTGGGCGACCCGCGAGGAAGTGACCTACCTCCTGGAGGAGGTGGCCAAGGTGCTGCCCGACAAGCGCGCCACCTTCGACAACGTCTCCTATACCTACGCGGGGGTGCGGCCGCTCTCCTTCGAGCCGGGGGCCTCCGCGTCCAAGGTCTCGCGCGACCACAAGGTGATCCCGGAGGGCCCCGACGGCCGCTTCTTCTCGGTGACCGGGACCAAGCTGACCTGCTTCCGCAGCCTCGCGGAGGACGTGGGCAACCGGGTCATGCGCGCGCTCGGCCGCGGCCAGGCCCCGCGCACCGCGCGGCTCACCCTCGACGGCGCGGACGAGGAGGTCGGCAAGATCGAGGCGCGGGTGTGGATGGACGTCTCCGAAGAGATGGCGGCCACCGGGCTCTCGCGCGGTACACTGCGCACGCTGGTGGAGACCTACGGCCGTGCCTATCCGCGCGTGCTCGAGCTGGGGCGCAAGCTGCCCGACGGCTTCGAGCGCCTGTGCCCGAGCAATCCCGAGATCGTGGCCCAGCTCCACCACGCCCTCCGCGAGGAGCTGGCGGTCTCGCTGCAGGACGTGCTGCTGCGCCGCACCGGCATCGGCCAGAGCCGCTGCCAGGGCCTCGACTGCGCGGAGTCCATCGCGGCGCGCATGGCCGAGCTGGGCGGCTGGTCCCGGCGCAGGCTCGACGCGGAGCTCGAGGCGTACTCCCAGCACGTCGAGCGCAGCCGCCGCTTCCGGCAGCGCGCATGACGCGGCGGCGCCTGCGCGTCGCCCTCACCCTCCTCGCGCTCCTGCTGCTCGCCGCGGCGCCGGTCCCGGCGGCGGACCAGGCCTGGCTCGTCGGGCGCTGGGAGCTGCTGCGGGACCCGGACGGCGGCGCGCAGGACTGGCTCGAGTTCAACCGCGAGGGCCAGGTGGCCCTGGCCAAGCGCAACGGCCCGCGCTACACCGGCCGCTACCACGCCTCCGACGACGCGGTCCAGATCGACTACAAGATCGGCAGCCAGTCCGTGATCACCACCCTCACCCCCAGCTCGGACAAGCGGGAGCTCTACGCCCGCTCGGCGGTGACCGGCATGAACGCGGTGTACGAGAAGCGGCGTAGCCGCCCCCCGCTTCCCGGCCGCGCGCCAATGATGCTATAGTTCCGAGCGCCGTCGCGGGCGTCGTGAGAACGTCATCCGCGCGCAGCCCGATCGAGACGCCGAGCCGCTACCCTGACAACCCGGAGGTCACCCATGCCCGAGACGAAGACGTCCTGGTGGTCGGCGGGAGCCGCGCTGCTGCTCGCCACCGCATTGCTGCTGGTCCCGGCCACGCCCGCGCTCGCCAAGACCGAGATCCAGTTCTGGCACGCGATGACCGGCCAGCTGAACGACGCGGTCAACGCGCTCGTGAAGCAGTTCAACGAGAGCCAGGGCGAGTACGAGGTGAAGCCGCTCCAGAAGGGCAACTACGCGGAGACCCTCACCGCCGCGATCGCGGCCTACCGCCAGCGCCAGGCGCCCCACATCGTGCAGGTGTTCGAGGTGGGCACCCAGACCATGATGCTCTCCGGGGCGATCCTGCCGGTCTACCAGCTCATGAAGGAGCAGGAGATCGCGGTCGACTGGAAGGACTTCATCGCGCCGGTGGTGGGCTACTACTCGAAGGACGGCAACCTCTACTCGATGCCGTTCAACTCCTCGACCCCGATCCTGTACTACAACAAGGACGCGTTCCAGAAGGCGGGGCTCGATCCGAGCAAGCCGCCCCAGACCTGGAAGCAGGTCGAGGAGTACAGCAAGAAGCTCATCGCCTCCGGGGCCACCAAGTGCGGGTTCTCCACCGGCTGGCCCTCGTGGGTCCAGATCGAGAACATGCACGCGCTCCACGACCAGCCGTTCGCGAGCAAGCACAACGGCTTCGACGGCCTCGACACCCAGCTCCTGATCAACCAGGAGTTCGGGGTCAAGCACCTGGCCCAGCTCGCGGCGTGGCAGAAGGAGAACATCTTCTCCTACGGCGGGCGGCGGGGTGACGCGGATCCCAAGTTCCTCAGCGGGGAGTGCGGCATCTACATGCAGTCGTCCGCCCTGATCGGCGGCTTCACGAAGGGCGCGAGCTTCAAGTGGGGGACGGGCCAGCTCCCGCACTACGGCGCTCCCTACAAGCGGGCCACCTCGATCATCGGCGGCGCCACCCTCTGGGTGATGAAGGGCAAGCCGGCGCCGGAGAACCGGGGGACCGCCCGCTTCCTCAAGTTCGTCTCCGACACCAACCAGCAGATGTGGTGGCACGTGACCACCGGCTACCTCGCCATCTCCAACAGCGCGGTGAAGAACCTGGAGGCGGGCTACCACTTCAAGAAGAACCCGGATCAGTACACCGCGTTCGCCCAGCTCACCAAGGGCACCGCGACCCCCAACAGCCAGGGGCTGCGCCTGGGGAACTTCACCCAGATCCGCGACGTGATCGAGGCGGAGATGGAGAACGTCTTCGCGGGCAAGAAGACGGCCAAGCAGGGCCTCGACGACGCGGTGACCAAGTCCAACGAGATGCTGAAAGAGTTCGCGGCCGCGAACAAGCAGTAGCGCGGCCGGTCGCCGATGCAGCGCACGGTCTTCAAGAGCCGGTGGCTTCCATACGTGCTGGTGGCCCCCCAGATGGTGGTCACCGTGCTCTTCTTCTTCTGGCCCGCGCTGAAGTCGCTGCAGCTCTCCTTCTACCGGGTCTCTCCCTTCGGGGACAAGTCCACCTTCGTCGGCCTGGAGAACTTCACCAAGCTGCTGGCCGATCCCGACTACTACGCGAGCGTGGTCAACTCGTTCGTGTTCGCGGGCGGGGTGACCGTCCTCGCGGTGCTGGGCTCGCTGATCCTGGCCGGCCTCGCGACCCAGAAGATCCGCGGGCTCGCGATCTACCGCACCCTGCTGCTGTGGCCCTACGGCATCGCGCCCGCGGTGGCGGGCATCATCTTCCTGTTCATCTTCCATCCCGCCTACGGGATCCTGCCCTACTTCCTCTCCTTCGTGACCGACTACCAGTTCAACTGGCTGCTCAAGAGCTGGGTGGCCATGATCCTGGTGATCGTGGCCACCGCGTGGACCCACCTCGGCTACAACATCGCGTTCTACATCGCGGGGCTCCTCGCGATCCCGGCGTCGGTGATCGAGGCGGCGGACGTGGACGGAGCCGGGCCGATCCGGCGCTTCACCGCCATCGTGTTCCCCCTCGTCTCGCCGATCACCTTCTACCTGGTCGTGCTCAACATGGTGTTCGCGTTCTTCGAGTCCTTCGGGGTCATCGACGCGGTGACCAAGGGCGGGCCCGGCCGGTCCACCGAGATCATGGTCTACAAGCTCTACCGCGACGGCTTCATCGGGCTCAACCTGGGCTCCTCGGGCGCCCAGTCGGTGATCCTCATGGCCATGGTCATCGCCCTCACCGTCCTCCAGTTCCGCTTCGCGGAGAAAAAGGTCACCTACCGATGACCCGGAGCAGCGCCAAGCCGGACTGCGGGTCGACCCGGCCGCTGGAGTACGGGTTGGCCGGGCGTCCCGATGAGCGCCAAAGGCGCGAAGAGGCCCTACCACCCCGCGATCTCTTCCACCGAAGCGGACTAAGAAAGAGAAGTCACGAATGACCGCGGATCCCCGGTTGCCCCGCTCGAGAGGCGCGGCGTGAGCGCGGTCGGCGCGACCCAGCTCGAGCAGGCCCAGGTCCGGGCGCGCGCGGCCGACGCCCCGCGACGGGAGCGCGCCGGGGGCGGCGCGCTGCTCGTCCACGCGCTCCTGATCGCGTGCATCGCGGTGGTGGTGTTCCCGCTCTACTTCGCGTTCGTCGTCTCCACCCAGGACCTGAAGGAGGTGGTGCAGCGGCCGCCGCGGCTCCTGCCGTCGACCCACCTGGTGGAGAACTACACCGAGGCGTGGCGCAAGTCGGGCATGGGCGTCATGCTGTTCAACAGCGCGGTGATGGCGGTGACGGTGGCGGTGGGCAAGATCATCATCTCGATGCTGTCCGCCTTCGCGGTCGTGTACTTCAGCTTCCGCGGCCGCATGGTCTGCTTCTGGATGATCTTCGTGACCCTGATGCTGCCGGTGCCGGTGCGGCTCGTCTCGACCTACGAGGTCATCGGCACCCTGGGCTGGCTCAACAGCTACCAGGGGCTGACCGTGCCCCTCATGGCCTCCGCGACCGCCACCTTCCTGTTCCGCCAGTTCTACCTGACGATCCCGAACGAGATGGCGGAGGCGGCCCAGCTCGACGGGGCGGGCCCGCTGCGCTTCCTGTTCCGGTTCCTGCTGCCGCTGTCGTGGGCCAACATCGCGGCGCTCTTCGTGGTGCTGTTCATCTTCGGCTGGAACCAGTACCTGTGGCCGCTCATGATCACCAACACCGAGGCGATGCGCACGGTGGTGATCGGGCTCGAGCATCTCATCCCGCGCAGCGGCACCGACCTGCCCACCTGGAACCTCATCATGGCCGGGGCCATGATGGCCCTGCTGCCCCCGGTGGCGATCATCGTCTTCATGCAGCGCTGGTTCGTGAAGGGCCTGGTGGAGAGCGACAAGTGAGAGGGCTCCTGCTCTGGGGCCTGGCCCTGGGCGGCTTCTCCGCGCTGCTCGGCACCGTGAGCGCGGCGGCGCCCGACATGATCGCGCCCCTGTTCGCGGCCCACCGGGGCGGGGCCGCCCTCTGGCCGGAGAACAGCCTGCTCGCCTTCGGCAACGCGCTCGCGCTGGGCGTCGACTATCTCGAGCTGGACGTGCACCTGAGCCGCGACGGCGAGGTGATGGTGATCCACGACGCCACCCTCGAGCGCACCACCACCGGGACCGGGCCGGTGCGGGAGCGCACCGCGGCCGAGCTCGGGGCCCTGCGGCTCAAGGACCGGGGCGGGGCGGTCACCGCGGAGCCGGTGCCCACCCTGGACCAGGTGGTGGCCCTCGCCGCGGCGGGCAAGCGGCAGATGCTGCTCGAGATCAAGACCGACGAGCAGCGGCGGCGCTACCCCGACATCGAGGAGAAGGTGTTCGCGGTCCTCGACCGCCACCGGTTCACTCCCCTCGCGATCGTGATGTCGTTCGAGGGGGAGACCTGGCGGCGGCTCCGTCAGCTCCGCCCGGAGACGCGCACGGGCGCGCTCTACTCGTCGCGGATGCTGCCCGCGTCGGAGATCGAGCGGGAGCTTCAGTCGCTGCGCCAGGCCGGCGTCGGCTTCGTCGGGCTCGACCAGCGCCTGGTGACCGCCGACGTGGCGCGGCAGGCGCGGCTGGCCGGCCTGACCCTCGGGGTGTGGACGGTGAACGAGCGCGAGGCCATCGAGCGCTTCATCGGCCACGGGGTCGGCATCGTGATCACCGATCGCCCGGACCTGGCCAAGGCGGCGCTCGGCCGGTGACCGCGCGCCGCTTCGTCCTGGCGCTCGATCAGGGCACGACCGGCTCGACCGCGCTGGTGGTGGATCCCGACGGCCTCGTGCGGGCCCGGGGCTACGCGGAGCTGCCGCAGCACTACCCGCAGCCGGGCTGGGTCGAGCACGATCCGGCCCAGATCTGGGCCACCACCGTGCAGGCCCTCGGCCAGGCGGTGGCCGCCGCCGGCATCGCGCCGGCCGAGATCGCGGCGGTGGGCATCACCAACCAGCGGGAGACCGCCATCCTCTGGGAGCGCGCCTCCGGGCGGCCGGTCGGCAACGCGATCGTCTGGCAGTGCCGGCGCACCGCCGCGCTCTGCGACCGCCTCCGCGCCGACGGGGCCGAGCCCGAGATCCGGCGGAAGACCGGGCTGGTGGTGGACGCCTACTTCTCGGGCACCAAGATCCGCTGGATGCTCGATCATCAGCCGGCGCTGCGGCCCCTGCGCCGAGCGCGGCGAGCTCTGCTTCGGCACCGTGGACTCGTGGCTGCTCTGGCAGCTCACCGGCGGGGCGGTGCACGCGACCGATCCGTCCAACGCCTCGCGCACGCTCTGCTACGACATCCACGCGCTCGGGTGGGACGAGGGGCTCTGCCGCATCCTCGGCGTGCCGATGGCGCTCCTGCCCACCGTGAAGCCGTCGGCCGGCGTGTTCGGGGAGACCACCGCGACGGCGGCTCCCCCGCTGCCGGGCGGCATCCCGGTGGCCGGCATCGCGGGCGATCAGCAGGCCGCCCTCTTCGGCCAGGCCTGCGTCGAGCCCGGCATGGCCAAGAACACCTACGGCACCGGCTGCTTCGCGCTGCTCAACACCGGGCCCCGCGCGGTCGGCTCCAGCGAGGGCCTGCTGACCACGGTGGCGTGGACGGTGGAGGGCGCGACCACCTACGCGCTCGAGGGCGCGGTGTTCATCGCGGGCGCGGCGGTCCAGTGGCTGCGCGACGGCCTGGGCGTGATCAAGCAGGCGGCCGAGACGCAGGCCCTGGCCCAGTCGGTGCCGGACACCGGCGGGGTCTACCTGGTGCCCGCCTTCGTGGGCCTGGGCGCGCCCTACTGGGACCCCTACGCGCGCGGCACGCTGGTGGGCATCACGCGCGGCACCACGCGCGCCCACCTGGCCCGCGCCGCGCTCGAGGCCATCGCCTACCAGAGCCGCGACGTGCTCGACACGATGCGGCGCGAGTCCGGGGTACCGCTCACCACGCTGCGGGTCGACGGCGGCGCGGCGGCCAACGACTTCCTCTGCCAGTTCCAGGCCGACGTGCTGGGAGTGGAGGTGCTGCGTCCCTCGGTGACCGAGACCACCGGGCTCGGCGCGGCCTACCTCGCCGGGGTGGGCGCGGGGCTCTGGAAGAGCCGGGACCTCGGCGGCCGCTGGAAGCTCGAGCGCGAGTTCACCCCCGCGATGTCGCCCGCCGCGCGCGAGGCGGGTTACGCGGGCTGGCGCCGCGCGGTGGAGCGGTCGCGCGGATGGATCGAACCCGACAGGAGGGATGCATGATGCGATCGACCGTCACGAGGGCCGCCCTGGCCCTGATTGCCGCGCTGAGCGTGCTCGCCCTGACCGGACGCCGGCCCGGGCCCAGGCGCCCATCGAGGGCGAGCTGAACCTGATCACCCCGGTCTCCAAGTTCATCCACGACGCGGCGCTCAAGGCCTTCGCGGACTACGCGAAGGAGAAGTGGAACGTCACCGTGAAGGTGAACGCGATCCCGGCCGGCACCCCGGTGGCGTACGGGCGCATCACCGAGTGGAAGGGCAAGCCGGAGGTCGACATCTTCTGGGGCGGGGAGTCGGCGCTGTTCGAGAAGCTGGCCGAGCAGAAGCTCCTGCAGAAGGTGGAGATCTCGAAGGAGGCGTGGGAGTCCATCCCGGCCTCCATCGGCAAGCCCAAGCCGATCCCGCTCAAGGACAAGGACGGCTACTGGGTCGGCACCACGCTCGAGCCGTACGGGATCGTCTACAACCCGAAGCGCCTGCAGCGCCTCGGGGTGGCGCCGCTCAAGGAGTGGGACGACCTGCTCAATCCCAAGCTCAAGGGCGAGGTCGCCCAGTGCGCCCCGACCCGCTCGTCCTCGTCGAACGCGACCTACGAGGTCATCCTCTCGCTGCAGGGCGAGGAGCCGGGCTGGAGCTGGCTGCGCAAGCTCGCGGCCAACACCGGGCACTTCACCGCGCGGAGCCGGGACGTGCCGACGGTGGTGGCCAAGGGCGAGTTCGCGACCGGCTTCGCGGTGCCGTCCTACATGGCGTTCGAGGAGAAGCTGGCCGGCTTCGACATCAAGTACGTGGCGCCCAAGAACGCCTTCGTGACCCCGGAGCCGATGGCGATCCTGGCCGGGGCCCGCAACCCCAAGGCCGCGCGCGCGTTCATCGAGTTCCTGCTGACCGAGCGCGGGCAGAAGGTGTTCATGGAGCGCGGGCTCTTCTCGGTCAACCCGAAGTACAAGGTGCAGGGCGCGCCGGGCTCGACCGCGGAGACCGCGGTGGAGTTCACCGGCGGGGTGCGGTCGTACTTCGACGGCGACGTCGCCAACGTGTACGACGAGGCGGTGGCGGCCAGGCGGTCGGAGGCGCTCAAGACCCGCTTCCGCTCGGACATCGAGGCCAAGTGGGACGAGCTGAAGAAGTAGCGCGGCCCGGCGTCGCGCCGCGCGCCGCGATCGGATGATCGTCACCATCCAGGGGGTGGTGAAGCGCTTCGGCGCGGTGACCGCGGTCGACGCGGTGGACCTGACCGTCGCCGACGGCGAGCTGTTCACGCTGCTGGGGCCGTCGGGCTGCGGCAAGACCACGCTCCTGCGCCTGCTCGCCGGCTTCTACCAGCCGGACGGCGGCACCATCCGCTTCGGCGATCGGGTCGTCAACGGGCTCGCGCCCTACGAGCGACGCATCGGCATGGTCTTCCAGAACTACGCGCTCTGGCCGCACATGACGGTGGCCGAGAACATCGGCTACGGCCTCCGCCTGCGCCGTTTGCCCCGGGAGGAGGTCGCGCGGCGCCTGCAGGAGGGGCTGCGCAAGGTCAACCTGACCGGCTTCGAGGCCCGCTACCCGGGCCAGCTCTCGGGCGGCCAGCAGCAGCGGGTGGCGCTCGCGCGGGCGCTGGTGCTGAACCCGGACATCCTGCTGCTGGACGAGCCGCTCTCGAACCTGGACGCCAAGATCCGCATCCAGGTGCGGGCGGAGATCCGGCGGCTGCAGCGGGAGCTGGCGATCACCACCATCTACGTGACCCACGATCAGGAGGAGGCGCTGTCGCTCTCCGACCGGGTCGCGGTCATGCGCGACGGGCGCGTGCTGCAGGTGGGGCCGCCCCGCGACCTCTACGAGCGCCCGCGCACGCGCTTCGTGGCCGACTTCGTGGGGACCAACAACCTGGTGCCGGGCGAGGTGGAGAGCCGGGCCGCGGAGGGCGCCGACATGGTGGTGCGCACCGCGCTCGGCCCGCTGCGGGCCATCGCCAACGGGGCGGTCTCGGCGCGCTGCGTGCTCGCGGTGCGGCCCGAGAACGTGGCCCTCGGGCCGGCCGCGACCGGCGAGGGCAACCGGGTCGCGGGGCGCGTCAGCCTCGTCTCCTACCTCGGGAGCACGGTGCGCTACGACGTGGAGACCGAGGCGGGCCTCGTGCTGAAGGCCGACATCCGGGACGCGTGGCACCACGACCCGCTGCCGGTGGGCCGGCCGGTGACGCTCCACTTCCCCTCGTCGGTGACCCTGGCCGTCGCGGACGATGCGTAGCCCGCGCCTGGCGCTGGGCGTCGGGCTCATCTGGGCGTTCCTGATCCTCTTCCTGGTCTACCCGCTCGGGCGCATCTTCTACGACGCGGTGACCGACGAGGCGGGGCGGTGGACGCTGGCCAACTTCCACGAGTTCTTCACCGACCGCTTCTACCTGCGCTCGCTCTGGCACTCGATGATCCTGGGCGTGGCGACCGTGATCGCGTCCTCGGTGCTGGGCATCACGGTGGCCTTCCTGCTGGTGCGCTACGACTTCGTCGGCCGCAGCCTGTTCAGCTACCTCACCATGATCCCGATCATCTCGCCCCCGCTGGTGGGGGTGCTGGGCTTCACCTTCATCCTCGGGCGCGCGGGCACCGTGAACGTGCTCCTGATGGATCGTCTTCGACCTCCTGCGACCGGTGAACTTCCTCTACGGCATCCACGGGGTGGTGCTCGTCGAGACGCTCCACCTCTTCCCGATGATCACGCTCAACGTGGTGGACGCGCTCGGCAAGGTCGACCCCTCGCTGGAGGAGGCGGCGGAGAGCGTGGGGGCGCGCGGGTGGAGCAAGCTCTGGCGGGTGACCCTGCCGCTCACCACCCCGGGCTACGTGGCGGGGGCGCTGCTCGTGTTCATCTGGACCTTCTCCGACTTCGCGACGCCGCTCGTGCTGGGGGTGCAGGACCTGCTGGCCCCGCAGGCCTACCTCAACATCGTGCAGTTCGTGGACCGGCGCATCTTCCGCATGGGCATCGTGATCTCCGCGCTGATGGTGCTGCTCGCGGTCCTCTTCCTGCTCGCGGCGCGGCACTACGTGGCGATCAAGGACTACTCGTCGCTCTCCTACAGCCGGGTCGCCCGGCGGCGGCTCTCGGCGGGCCGGCAGGCGCTGGTGGTGGCCTTCCTGTCCTTCCTGCTGCTGCTGTCCTTCATCCCCTACATCGGGGTGACGCTCGCCTCGGTGGGGAAGGGCTGGGCGCTCACCCCGCTGCCGGTGGCCTACACGCTGCAGTACTACGAGCGCGTGATCGTGGAGACGCCCAAGTACATCCTCAACAGCTTCCTCTACTCCGGGCTCGCGGTGGTGGTCTGCGTGCTGGTCGGCGTGCCGATCGCCTGGCTGCTCGCGCGGTCCACCGTGCCGGGGCGCGGGGCGCTCGACGCGGTCAACACCCTGATCCTCGCGGTGCCCGGCACCGCCCTCGGCATCGCCTACATCCGCGCGTTCCACTTCGACCTGCCCGGCTTCGATCGCGGGCTCACCTCGTTCTGGATCGTCATGCCGCTGGTGCTGGCCGTCCGGCGGCTGCCCTACACGGTGCGCGGCTCGTTCGCCTCGCTCCTGCTGGTGCACCGCTCGCTCGAGGAGGCGGCCGGCAGCGTCGGGGCCTCCGGGCCGCGCACCTTCCGCGACGTGACGCTGCCGCTCATCTGGAAGGGCATCCTGGTCGGCGGCCTCTTCTCGTTCATGACCTCGCTGCAGGAGGCCTCCGCGGTGCTCTTCCTGGCCCTGGGCGGCTGGGAGTCGATCACCAACGGCATCTTCGCCTTCTACATCGCGGGCAGCGCCAACGAGGCGGCCGCCCTCGGCGTGATCCTGATCGTGGTCGCCGCCATCAGCGTCGCCGTCATCAATCGCATGGCCGGCACCCGCATGGGCGGCGTCTTCGGCTACGGGGTCAGGTCTTACATTCCGACATTTCCGCCGGGCGAGTTGCGACCGCCTGGAGCGAAGAAATGTCGGAATGTAAGACCTGACCCCAGCCTGCCTTGTACCTGGGTGACCGGGGATCTGGAGGTCTTTAGGCCGCAAAATCAATGAGTTGAGCGTGCTTGTCAGCCTGGGGGGCGTGTGATAGTGTTCCTGTTCACATGGCTCCGGAAGAACGGGGGCCGTCGCAAGGCCAGACCGCTCAGCTCGTCAATCTCGGGACGCTGCTGTTCGCGTGTGTCGCGGTCGGGCTCGCGGCGGGCTACTTCGCCGACCGGTGGCTCGGGACGAGCCCGTGGCTCTTGCTGGTCGGGCTCACCTTCGGCATCGTGGCGGCGGCGGTGAACTTCTACCGGACGATCAAGAGCACTGAACGAGCAGGATCGGGATGATCGCTGACCTCGCAGCACGCGTGACCTGGACGGGAGGCGTCGCGGTGGCCGCCATGACGGCGGGCGCCTGGTGGCTGGCCGGCGCGCCCGCGGCGGCCGGGGTCGGCGGCGGCGGCTCCATCGCGCTGCTGAACTTCCGCTGGCTCGCCCGCGACGTGAGCCGCGCGACCGCGCTGGTCGCGGAGGGCGGGGGCGGGGTGGGGCGCATCGGCCGCATCGGTCTCCGGCAGCTCGTGACCTTCGGCGCCCTGGGCCTGCTGATCGCGCAGGGCTGGGCCCACCCGGTCGGAGTCGGCGTCGGGCTGGCCGCCCTGCCGCCGGTGCTGCTGATCCAGGGTCTTCTCGACGCCAGGGAGCACGCCTGATCCATGGAGCTGATCGAGCACCCGCCGATCCTGCACATCCCGGCCATCCCGGACCACATCCTCTACACGTGGATCGTGATGGCCATCCTGGTGGTGGTCTCCTTCGTGGCCACGCGCCGCGTCTCCCTGGTGCCCACCGGCACCCAGAACTTCATGGAGCTGGTGCTCGACCAGTTCGTGAAGGAGCTCGACGAGACGATCGGTCACGAGGGCCGGCCCTACCTGCCGCTGATCGCCACCCTCGGGCTGTTCATCCTCGCCTCGAACCTCATGGGGCTGGTCCCGGGGCTGGTGGCGCCGACCGCCAACCTCAACACCACCGCGGCGTGCGCGATCATCGTGTTCATCACCTACCACGTGATCGGGGTGCGCAAGCAGGGCTTCATCCCCTACATGAAGCACTTCGCGGGGCCGGTGCCGGCGGTGCTCAAGCCGCTGATGTTCGTCATCGAGATCATCAGCCACTGCGCGCGGCCGCTGTCGCTGTCCCTCCGCCTCTTCGGCAACATGATGGCCGGCCACATCCTGCTCGCCATCTTCTTCTTCATGATGGGCTTCGACGGGATGCTGGGCTGGGCGCTCTCCGGCACCCTCGGAGGGATCGTGGTGGGAGCCCCGGCCGCGGTCATCATGGTCGTGTTCGTCGTGGGCTTCCTGCTCCCGCTGAAGATCCTGGTCGCGTTCATCCAGACCTTCATCTTCTGCAAGCTGGCCATGCTCTACATCGCGGCGGCGGTCGAGGAAGCCGAGCACCACTAGTCGCAGTCACCCTCAACAAGGAGGAAAGCCGTGCAACGCATTCTCACCGTGAGTGTTATGGCGATTCTGGCGGTCCCGGGGATGGCCTGGGCGGCCGATGCCGCCGGCGGGTCCGACATGGCGAAGGCCTTCGCGGTCCTGGCCGCCGGTCTCGGCTTCGGCCTGGCCGCGGGTCTCTGCGGCCTGGGTCAGGGCCGCGCGGCGGGCTCGGCGGTGGACGCCATGGCGCGGCAGCCCGGCGCGATCGCCCGGATCCAGACCGCGATGCTGCTCGGTCTGGCGTTCATCGAGTCGCTCGTGCTGTTCGTGTTCGTCATCGCGGTCATCCTGCTGTTCGTGAAGTCCTAGGGAGAAGCTCGTAGGCACCGTCCCGGGGCCCAGGCCCCGGGACGGCACGCGGGCCGCCCGCGGAAGGAATGCCCCACCCGGCGCGAGGAGCGCCGCCGAGACGAACATGGCACGACGGTCACCGTTCAAGATCCCCCGGATCCCGGAGATGACGGTGCGCCGCCTGTCCGTCTACACCCGCAGCCTCCTGCAGCTCGAAGAGGACGGGGTGAAGACGATCTCGTCGCAGGAGCTGGCCGAGCGGTTCAGCCTCAACTCGGCCCAGGTCCGGAAGGATCTCGCCTACTTCGGCGAGTTCGGGGTGCGGGGCATCGGCTACTACGTCTCCGGGCTCAAGGCCGAGCTGCAGCGCATCCTGGGCCTCGACCGCGAGTGGCAGGTGGCGCTGGTGGGCTTCGGCAACCTGGGCTCGGCCCTCTTCCACTACAAGGGCTTCGCGCGCCAGGGCTTCCGGATCTCCACGATCTTCGACGACGACCCCGCCAAGTGGGGCAAGGCGGTCGACAGCGTGACGATCCAGCCGATGCAGGACCTGCCGAAGGAGGCCAAGGCCCGGAATCTGCAGATCGCGATCGTGGCGGTGCCGGGGGAGTCCGCCCAGGCGGTGACCGAGAAGCTGGTGGCGGCCGGCATCAAGACCATCCTCAACTTCGCGCCGGGGCGCATCAAGGCGGGCCGGGACGTCCGCCTGAAGAACGTGGACCTGGCCATCGAGCTCGAGACCCTGTCCTTCTACCTTGCTCAAGGCTCGCGCTGAGGGCCCCGCGGCGTTGACGCCGCGCGCCCCCGGTGGTACCTCTGATCAGTCGTCGCGTGTGATGAGCGTGTCCGCCCAGTCCGTCCTGTCCCGCTGGGCCGCCTTCGACGAGGTCCTGGCGGCCCTCTCCAAGGGAGTACCCTGCCTGCGCGCCGACGGCCTCTGGGGCTCGTCCCGCGCCCTGGCCACCGCCGGGCTGCTCCAGCGGACCGGGCGGCCGATCCTGCTCCTCGCCCCGGGCCCGGTCCAGCGCCACCAGGCCGCCCAGGACGCCGCGTTCTTCCTGGCCACCCTCTCCGGTGGCCCGGTGGACGGGCCGGTCGGCGAGGGGCGCGTCCTCGAGTTCCCGTCGGGCTCGGGCGCCTCCTGGCGCGGCGGCCGTCACCGCGAGCCGGACGCCGAGCGCGCGCTCTGCTGCCGCCGGCTGCTGGACGGCGACGCGGTGGCCATCGTGGCGACGCCGTCCGGGCTCGCGATCCCGGTGCCGCCGCCCGAGTCGTTCAAGCGCCGCACGTTCACCCTGACCGTCGGCGAGGGCAGCGACCGGGAGATCCTGCTCGCGCTCCTCGAGGCGGCCGGCTACGAGCGGGTGGAGACGGTGCTCGAGGTCGGGCAGTGGAGCCTGCGCGGCGGCATCGTCGACATCTTCTCGCCCACCCACGCCCAGCCGGTGCGCGCCGAGTTCTTCGGCGACGAGGTGGAGTCGTTGCGCCTCTTCGATCCCACCTCGCAGCGCTCGATCGGGCAGCTCCAGGACTTGACCGTGCTGCCGCTCGGCTCGCCGGACGCGGCGCCGGTCACCCTGCTCGACTACCTGCCCGCCGAGACCCTGGTCGTCCTGGAGGATCCCGCGCTGCTGGAGGCGCCGCCCGACGACGCGCCCTCGGCGGCGCCGCTCGCGACCCTGCTCGCGCGCTTCCAGCGGCTCGAGCTGCCGCTGCTCCAGCGCGGCGACGCGCGCGGTGCCCCGCGTCTCGATGGGCGCGCGCTCGGTGGGCGGCTTCCGCGGCCAGTTCAAGACGCTCGCGACCGAGATCCGCGACTGGCGCGGCGAGGGCTTCACGGTGCGCCTCGTGGTGGACGACGAGCGGCAGCGCGATCGGCTGCGCCAGATGCTGGCCGAGCACGACCTCGAGCCGTGGCCCGAGGCCACCCTCTGGAGCTCGGAGGGGCTCGGGGTGGTGGTGGGCGAGTGCTCGGCCGGATTCCAGATCCCCGCGCTCGGCCTGGTCGTGCTCTGCGAGGAGGAGATCTTCGGGGCCCAGCGGCGACGGCTGAGGCGGCCGCTGTTCCAGCGGGGCGCGGCCATCGCCTCGTTCAACGACCTGGCCCCGAACGACCTGGTGGTGCACGAGCAGCACGGCATCGCGCGCTACCACGGCCTGCGCACGCTCTCCACCGACGGCCACGACGCCGACTTCCTGCTGCTGGAGTACGCCGAGGGCGGCCGCCTCTACCTGCCGGTGGAGCGGCTCGACCTCATCTCCAAGTACATGGGCGCGCCCGAGGGGGCGGCGCGCCTGGACCGGCTGGGCGGCGGCGCCTGGCAGCGTCTCAAGGAGTCGGTGCGGGCCGCGCTGCGCGAGATGGCCGAGGAGCTGCTCAAGCTCTACGCGACTCGCTCGGTGGCCGAGCGGCCGCGCTTCGCCGACGACACCCCCTGGCAGGGGGAGTTCGAGGCCTCGTTCCGCTTCGAGGAGACGCCGGACCAGATGCGCGCCATCGAGGAGGTCAAGGCCGACATGGTGGGGGCGCGGCCGATGGACCGCCTGGTGGCGGGCGACGTGGGCTACGGCAAGACCGAGGTGGCGCTGCGCGCGGCCTTCCGGGCGGTGGCGGACGGGCGGCAGGTGGCGGTGCTGGTGCCGACCACCGTGCTGGCCCAGCAGCACTACAACACCTTCGTCGAGCGCTTCGCGCCGTTCCCGGCCAAGGTCGAGCTGCTCTCCCGCTTCCGCAGCCCGAAGGAGCAGAAGGAGGTGGTGGCCGGGCTCGCCACCGGCACGGTGGACGTGGTGATCGGCACCCACCGGATCCTCTCGAAGGACGTGCAGTTCAAGGACCTGGGCCTGCTCGTGGTGGACGAGGAGCACCGCTTCGGGGTCACCCACAAGGAGCGGCTCAAGCAGCTGCGCACCTCGGTGGACGTGCTCACCCTCACCGCGACCCCGATCCCGCGCACCCTCCACATGGCGCTGTCCGGGGTGCGCGACCTCTCGGTCATCGAGACGCCGCCGCTCGACCGGCTGCCGGTGGAGACGGTGGTGACCGCGTTCAACCGCACCGTGATCCGCGAGGCGATCGAGCGGGAGCTGAACCGGGGCGGGCAGGTGTTCTTCGTCCACAACCGCATCCAGTCGCTCGGCTCCATGACCCACTTCATCCAGACCCTGGTCCCGGAGGCGCGGGTGGTGATGGGCCACGGCCAGATGGCGGAGCGGGAGCTGGAGAGCGTGATGGTCAAGTTCGTGGACGGCCAGGCCGACGTGCTGGTCTCGACCGCCATCGTGGAGTCGGGCCTCGACATCCCGGCCTCCAACACCATCATCATCAACCGGGCCGACCGGTTCGGGCTGGCCCAGCTCTACCAGCTCCGGGGCCGGGTGGGCCGGGAGCGGCAGCAGGCCTACGCCTACCTCCTGGTGCCCGCCGACGGCCGGATCGACGAGACGGCCCAGAAGCGCCTGCGGGTCATCGAGGAGTCCACCGAGCTGGGGGCGGGGCTCCGGCTGGCCATGCGCGACCTCGAGATCCGGGGCACCGGCAACCTCCTGGGGGCGGCCCAGCACGGGCACATCGCGGCGGTGGGATTCGATCTTTACAGCAAGCTCCTGGCGGAGGCCGTGCGAGAATTGAAGGGCGAACCGGCGGCCGAGCGCGTCGACCCGGTGATCTCGGCCGACGTGGAAGCGCTCCTGCCCGAATCGTTCGTCCCCGAGGTGAACCAGCGACTCGCGCTCTACAAGCGGCTGGCCGAGATCGAGCGTCCCGAGGAAGTCGTCGACGCGCGCGCCGAGCTGGCCGACCGCTACGGGCCGCTGCCGCCGGCGGTCGAGGGGCTGCTGGACGTGATCGGGCTCCGGGTGGCCGCCCGCGAGCTCGGGGTGGAGCGGGTGGAGGCCGGGGGCGGGCGGGCGATTCTCACCTTCGCGCCGTCGACGAAGGTGACCCCGGAGAGAATGCTCAAGGCGATCGCGGCCAGCCGAGGAGGCCTCGCGTTGAAGAAGGAGTACACGGTGGAAGCGCGGATTCCGACCGAGCCCTGGCCCGCGGTGCGCGACGCTCTCGTGAAGCTCCTGGACTCGCTGCGGTGAGGCGGCGCGCCGGCCGGCGTCGCCCGACCGTCTGTCTCCTCGCCGTCCTGTCCCTCGCGACGGCCGGCTGCTCGATGGCGATCCCGAGCTGGGTCCCGCTGCTCGGGAGCGCCCCCAAGGCCCCCACCGCCGCGGAGGCGCCCAAGCCCTCGCCCCCGGCGTCGGCGCCGATCCTGACCTCGCGCGACCAGATCGAGTCCTCGCCGGACGTGGTCGACCGGGTCATCTGCGTGGTGAACAACGACGCGATCACCCAGTACGAGCTGGACGAGGCCGAGCTCTACTACCTGGCCGAGACCCGCGAGCAGATGACGGACGGGGAGGCCCGCAAGGCGCTGCGCGCCCGCCTGCTCCAGACCCTGATCGAGAACCGCATCCAGCTCCAGCAGGCCGAGCGGGACAAGGTCGTGATCGAGGACGCGGAGCTGGCCGACAACGTCGCCGACATCATGAAGAAGCTCAAGGCCAAGGACGACAAGGAGTTCGAGGAGATCATCAAGTCCCAGGGCCTCACCATCGAGGGAGTCCGGAAGCGGCTCCGCGAGCAGCTCATGGTCCAGCGGGTGATCCGCCGGAAGGTCGCCCTGCGCATCTCGGTCACCGAGCAGGAGATCGACAAGTACCTGGTCGACAACCGGGAGAAGCTCGAGACCGGGCTCACCTTCACGCCGCGCCACATCCTGGTGGTGCCCGATCCGAACAAGGGCGAGGAGGGGTGGCTCGAGGCGCGCAAGAAGGCGGAGGACGTCTACGCGCTCTTGCTGGAGGGGCAGGACTTCGGCGAGCTGGCCAAGAAGTTCTCCGAGGACCCGTCCGGCAAGGACGGCGGCGGTCTCGGCAACATCAAGCGCGGGGAGCTGGCGCCCGACATCGAGGAAGCGATCCTGCGCCTGCAGCCCGGCGAGGTCTCCACTCCCTTCCGCTCCCAGGTGGGCTACCACCTCTTCAAGCTCGACTCGCGCGAGACGCTGAGCGGCGACTCCCTGGTCCAGGTGCGTAGCCAGGTCCGCGACATCCTCTACCGCCAGAAGTACGACGCGCGACTCAAGGATTGGCTGGTCGAGATCAAGCAGCGGGCGATCATCGATGTTCGGATGTAGCGGGCGGACGTAGGCGGGCGGAAGTAGGCGGTGGTCCGGGGAAAATGAGAGTTGACAGCCCGTGAAAGCGTGTGGGACAGTGATCCGCGTAGCACGGCACCCAACCTCCTTACAGAGTAGACCTCAACACACGCAACCCGCCGGAGAACGACCATCTCCTCATCAGAGCGCAGCCCGAAGCGTCCCTCGTCGCCCAAGCCGCCGTCGCCGTCTGCCCCCGAGCCCAGTCCCACCGAAGCGAGCACGGTGGTCGGTGCAGGAGGAAAGCGGATGAATCTGTCCGAGCTCAAGGACAAGACGATCGCCGACCTGAACAACGTCGCCAAGGAGCTCGGCGTCCAGGGCACCAGCGGCCTCCGCAAGCAGGAGCTGATCTTCAAGATCCTGCAGGGGCAGGCCGAGCGTGACGGGCTCATCTTCGCGGAGGGCGTGCTCGAGGTGCTGCCGGACGGCTTCGGCTTCCTGCGGGCGCCCGACTACAACTACCTGCCGGGCCCCGACGACATCTACGTCTCGCCCTCGCAGATCCGGCGCTTCGACCTGCGCACCGGCGACACCATCTCCGGCCAGGTGCGGCCGCCCAAGGACAGCGAGCGCTACTTCGCCCTCCTGAAGGTGGAGGCGATCAACTTCGAGACGCCGGAGCAGGCGCGCGACAAGACGCTCTTCGACAACCTGACCCCGCTCTACCCGATGGAGCGGATCCGGCTCGAGCACGACTCGGACAACCTGACCACCCGCGCGATGGATCTGCTGTGCCCCATCGGCAAGGGGCAGCGCGGGCTGATCGTGGCCGCGCCCCGCACCGGCAAGACGGTGCTGCTCCAGAACCTGGCCAACGCCATCGCCAAGAACCACCCCGAGGTGTACCTCATCGTGCTGCTGATCGACGAGCGGCCGGAAGAGGTCACCGACATGCAGCGCTCGGTGCGCGGGGAGGTCATCTCCTCCACCTTCGACGAGCCCCCGCAGCGGCACGTGCAGGTGGCGGACATGGTGATCGAGAAGGCCAAGCGCCTCGTCGAGCACAAGCGCGACGTCGTCATCCTGCTCGACTCGATCACCCGCTTCGCGCGGGCCCACAACGCGGTCATCCCCTCGTCCGGCAAGGTGCTCTCCGGCGGCCTCGACGCCAACGCGCTCCAGCGGCCCCGGCGCTTCTTCGCGGCGGCCCGGAACGTGGAGGAGGGCGGCTCGCTCACCATCATGGCCACCGCCCTCATCGACACCGGCTCCCGCATGGACGACGTGATCTTCGAGGAGTTCAAGGGCACCGGCAACATGGAGGTGCACCTGGACCGGCGCCTGATGGACAAGCGCATCTTCCCGACCATCAACATCGAGCAGACCGGGACCCGTAAAGAAGAGCTGCTGCTGGAGAAGGACGAGCTTCAGAAGGTCTGGCTGCTCCGGAAGGCGTTGTCCCAGCTGAACCCGGTCGAGGCCATGGAGCTGCTGCTCGACAAGCTCAAAATGGTCAAGAGTAACAAGGACTTCCTGAACCAGATGAACCAGCTGGCGTAGCCCGGAAATTTGCCCTTTACGGCGCAGCCTGCTATGCTTTGAAACCCATTTAGGAGGTGCGCCGTGAAGGCTGGCATTCATCCGGACTACATTGACACCACGATCACCTGCAACTGCGGGGAAGTCATCCACACCCGCTCCACCGTGCCGACCATCAAGGTGGAGGTCTGCTCCAAGTGCCATCCCTTCTTCACCGGGAAGCAGAGATTCCTCGACACGGCCGGCCGCGTCGAGCGCTTCCAGCAGAAGTACAAGAGGAAGAGCCGCACGGAGGGGTAGGGCCGGGCTCGGCGCCGCTTCGCGCTCCGAGCCGCACACTCGGCAGCACCTGATTCCTGGTCGATTCTCGCCGCGGCGGCGCCGTTACCCGTGTGCCGGTCCCTGAGGCGCTGCCATGTTCGACAAGCTCCGACAGATCGAAGAGCGCTACGGCGAGCTGAACCGCACCCTGTCCGATCCCCAGGTGATCGGACAGCCCGCGGTCTACGCCCGCACCGCCAAGGCCGCGGCCGACCTGGCCGAGACCGTCGCCAAGTTCGAGGAGTACAAGAGCGTGCTGGCCCGCACCTCGGAGGCCCGCCACATCCTGGCCGAGGACGCCGACCGCGAGATGCGCGACCTGGCCCAGGCCGAGATCGACGAGCTGGGGGCGCGCCAGGCGAAGCTGGAAGAGGAGCTGCGCGGGATGCTCGTCCCCCGCGACCCCAACGACGACAAGAACGTCTTCGTCGAGATCCGGGCCGGCGCGGGCGGCGACGAGGCCGGCCTCTTCGCGGCCGAGCTGTTCCGCATGTACACGAAGTACGCGGAGCAGAAGCGCTGGAAGTGGGAGGTCATCGACAGCCATCCCACCGGGGTCGGCGGCCTCAAGGAAGTGGTGGCCCTCGTGCAGGGCCGCGGGCGCCTGGAGCCGGCTCAAGTTCGAGCGCGGCGTGCACCGCGTGCAGCGCGTGCCCGCCACCGAGTCGAGCGGGCGCATCCACACCTCGACCGTGACGGTGGCGGTGCTGCCGGAGGCGGAGGACGTGGACGTGAAGGTGGACGAGAAGGACATCCAGGTCGACGTCTACCGCTCCTCCGGCCCGGGGGGCCAGGGCGTCAACACCACCGACTCGGCGGTGCGCCTCACCCACCTGCCCACCGGCCTGGTCGTCACGTGCCAGGACGAGCGCTCCCAGATCAAGAACCGGGCGAAGGCCCTGCGCGTGCTCAAGGCCCGGCTGCTCGAGCGGGCGCAGGAGGAGCAGGCCGCCGCCATCGCGGCGGACCGGCGGACCCAGGTCGGCACCGGCGAGCGCAGCGAGCGGATCCGCACCTACAACTTCCCCCAGGGGCGGGTCACCGATCACCGCATCAACCTCACCCTGCATCGCCTGCCCACCGTGCTGGAGGGCGATCTCGACGAGCTGATCGACGCGCTGCGGGAGCGGGACGTGAGCCAGAAGCTCGCGGAGAGCGTGCCGTGATCGGGCTCGTGGCGGACCGCACCGTGCCCGCGCTCCTCGCGCGCGCGGCCGCCGCGCTGGAGGCGGCCGGGATCGAGACCGCGCGCCCGGAAGCCGAGTGGCTGCTCGCCTCGCTGCTGGGCGTCGACCGCTTCGCCCTCTACCTCGACCCCGCGCGCCGGCTCTCCACCCCGAAGATCACGCGGTACCTGGGCCTGGTCGAGCGGCGGGCCGCCCGCGAGCCGCTCCAGTACCTGCTCGGCTGGGAGGATTTCCACGGGCTGCGGCTCGCGGTCTCTCCCGACGTGCTGGTGCCCCGGCCCGAGACGGAAGGGCTGGTCGAGTGGGCGCTCGAGGTCCTGGCCGGCCGCGCGGAGCCGGTGGTCGCCGATCTCGGCACCGGCAGCGGGGCCATCGCCTGCGCGATCGCCCGGTCGGCGCCGAGCGCCGAGGTGCTGGCGGTCGAGATCTCCGGCGGCGCCCTCGCGGTCGCCTCGCGCAACGTGCGCGATCTGCAGCTCGGCGCGCGCGTCCGGCTCCTGGCCGGCGATCTGTTCGCGCCGCTCGGGTCGATCCCGGCGAGCCTCGACCTGGTGGTGGCCAACCCGCCCTACCTGCCGAGCGCGGTCATTCCCTCGCTGCCGCCCGAGGTGTCGCGCCACGAGCCCCGCGCCGCGCTCGACGGCGGGCCCGACGGGATGACCGTGCTCCGCCGGATCGTGGCCGGCGCCCCCGCGGTGCTCAAGCGGGCCGGCTGGCTCCTGATGGAGATCGGCGAGGAGCAGGCCGGGCCGCTCGCCTCCCTGATGGCGGCGGAGGGGTTCTCCGGCATCCGCGCCCGCCGCGACCTCAACGGCGATCGAGCGCTACATCGGCGGGCGGTGGGAGCCGGCCGCGACGACGCTCGCCGGCTGCGCCTCGGGCGCGGCGCGCCGGGAGGGCTGCTGATGGCGACCAAGCTGGTGGTCCAGGGGGGGACGCCGCTGCGGGGCGAGGTGCCGGTGAGCGCGGCCAAGAACGCGGCGCTGCCCGCGCTCTGCGCCGCGCTGCTCACCGCGGAGCCGGTGGTGCTGGAGAACGTGCCCGCGCTCGCCGACGTCGACACCACCCGCTCGCTGCTCGAGCAGCTGGGCGGCGTGGTCTCGGCCGACGCCGACGGCAGCACGCGCGTGCACGTGGCCCAGGTCACCAGCAACGAGGCGCCCTACGAGCTGGTCTCGACCATGCGCGCCTCCGTGCTCGTGCTGGGCCCGCTGCTCGCCCGCACCGGCCTCGCCAAGGTCGCCCTGCCGGGCGGGTGCGCGATCGGGGTGCGGCCCATCGATCAGCACCTGAAGGGCTTCCAGAAGCTGGGGGCCGAGGTCTTCATCCGCAACGGCTACGTGGAGGCGCGGGCGAGCCGGCTCAAGGGCGCGCGCATCACCACCGACCTGGTCACGGTCACCGGCACCGAGAACCTGATGATGGCGGCCGCGCTCGCGGAAGGGACCACCGTCATCGAGAACGCGGCGCGCGAGCCGGAGGTCACGGACCTGGCGCGGCTGCTCTCCGCGATGGGGGCGCGCATCGAGGGCGCGGGCACCGAGCGCCTCGAGATCGAGGGCGTTCCCGAGCTGGGCGGGGCGCGCCACCGGGTCATCCCGGATCGCATCGAGGCCGGGACCCTGCTGGTGGCCGCCGCGATCACCGGCGGCGACGTGACGGTGGTCGGGGCCGAGCCGCGCCACATGTCGGCGATGCTCGCGAAGCTCGAGGAGTGCGGCGCGGTGGTGACGGTGTCCGGCGATCGCATCCGCTGCCAGGGCCCGGCGCGGCCGAAGGCGGCCGACATCATCACGAGCCCGTTCCCCGGCTTCCCCACCGACATGCAGGCCCAGTTCATGGCCATGCTCGGGCTGGCCGACGGGATCAGCAAGGTCACCGAGACCATCTTCGAGAACCGGTACATGCACGCGGCCGAGCTCTCCCGCATGGGCGCGCGCATCGACGCGGAGGGCTCGATCGCGATGGTGCGCGGCGTCCGCTACTACCAGGGCGCCCCGGTGATGGCCACCGACCTGCGCGCCTCCGCGTCGCTGGTCCTGGCCGGCCTCGCGGCCCGCGGCAACACCGAGATCTCGCGCGTCTACCACCTCGATCGCGGCTACGAGCGGCTCGAGGTCAAGCTGCGCTCGCTCGGCGCCACCATCGACCGCGTGAAGTGATGCTCACCCTGGCGCTGCCCAAGGGCCGGCTGCTCGAGCCCGCGCTCACCCTGCTCGCGGGCATGGGCATCCGCGGCTTCGAGCCCGACTCGCGGCGCCTCCTGCAGGCCGACGACGCGGCGGGGCTGCGCTTCATCCTGCTCAAGCCGGCCGACGTCCCGACCTACGTCGAGCACGGCGCGGCCGACCTCGGCATCGTGGGCAAGGACATCCTGCTCGAGCAGCAGCCCGACGTCTACGAGCCGGTCGACCTGGGCTTCGGCTTCTGCCGCCTGGTGGTCGCGGAGACGCGCGAGCTGTGGCAGCGCGACGACCCGGCCAAGTGGTCCTGGGTGCGGGTGGCCACCAAGTACCCGCGCCTCACCGAGTCGTACTTCTCCGAGCGCGGAATCCAGGTCGAGATGGTCCGGCTCGACGGCTCCATCGAGCTGGCCCCGCTGGTCGGGCTGGCCGAGCGGATCGTCGACCTCGTGCAGTCCGGCGAGACGCTGCGGGCGAACGGGCTGGTGGAGGTGGCCGAGATCCTCACCTCGACCGCGCGGCTCATCGTCAACCGCGCCTCGCTCAAGACCGCCCACGCCCACGTGAGCCAGCTCATCGCCACGATGCGCGAGGTGGCCGGGCGCGCCGCCGCCCACGGCGAGCCGAGCAAGTACAAGAAATGATCCGGACCCTCGAGACGTCGAGCTCGGGGATCGCCGGGGTGATCCGCGCCCTCGAGCGGCCGCCCGGCGCGGTGGACCCGGAGATCGCCCGCCGGGTCGCCGAGATCGTGGCCGCGGTCCGCTCGACCGGCGACGCGGCCCTGCTCGACTGCACCCGCCGCTTCGACCGCGTCGCCCTCTCCGCCGCCGACCTCGCGGTGCGGCCCGAGGAGTACGCGGCGGCCGAGCGCGCGGTGGGCGAGGTGACCCTCCGCTCGCTCCGCTACGCGGCCGACCGCATCGAGCGCTTCCATCGCGAGTGCGCGCCGCGCTCCTGGCGCATGCGCGACGACCACGGCTCCCGGCTCGGCCAGGAGGTGCGCCCGCTCGACCGGGTCGCGGTCTACGTGCCGGGCGGGCGGGCCGCCTATCCGTCCACGGTGCTGATGACGGTGGTGCCGGCGCGGGTCGCCGGGGTGCGGGAGATCGTGCTGGTCTCGCCGCCCGGCGCCGACGGCTCGCTGAACCCGGCGGTGCTGGCCGCCGCCCGCATCGCGGGCGTGACCGAGGCCTACCGGGTGGGCGGCGCCCAGGCGATCGCCGCGCTCGCCTACGGGACCGCGACCATCCGCCGGGTCGACAAGATCGTGGGCCCCGGCAACATCTACGTGGCGCTCGCCAAGGCGCAGGTGTTCGGCGACGTGGGCATCGACATGGTGGCGGGTCCGAGCGAGGTCCTGGTGGTGGCCGACGAGAGCGCGGACGCGGAGTTCGTGGCCGCCGACCTGCTGGCCCAGGCCGAGCACGACCCGATGGCGCGGGCGGTGCTGCTCACGCCCTCGCCCGCGCTGCGGGACGCGGTCGCGGCCGCGCTCGGCCGCCAGCTCGCCGCGCTGCCCCGCCGCGAGATCGCGGGCGCGGCGCTCGCGGGCCACGGCGCGCTGGTGCTGACCGCGAGCGTCGAGGAGGCGGTGGAGCTGGCCAACGGGCTCGCTCCCGAGCACCTCGAGCTGCAGGTGCGCGACCCGGAGGCGCTGCTCGCGCGGGTGCGCCACGCGGGGGCGGTGTTCCTGGGCCGGCACACGCCGGAGGTGGTGGGGGACTACGTGGCGGGACCGAACCACGTGCTGCCGACCGGCGGCACCGCGCGCTTCTCCTCGGCGCTCTCGACCGAGGACTTCGTGACGCGGCTCAGCGTGATCGACTACTCGCCGGCCGGGCTGGCCGAGGCGGGTCCGCACGTCGCGGAGCTGTCGCGGGTGGAGGGCCTCGACGGACACGGCGCGGCGGCGGCGGTACGCATCGCGGCCGCGCGGGAGGGAGCACGATGACCGGGCAGCGGAGCACGGAGCCGGCGGAGCCGCGACAGAGCCGGATCGAGCGCAACACCAAGGAGACCCAGATCGTCCTCCACCTGAACCTGGACGGCACCGGGGCCTCCAAGATCGACACCGGCATCCCGTTCTTCAACCACATGCTGGAGGCGTGGTCCAAGCACGCGCTCATGGACCTGCAGGTGGACGCCAAGGGCGACCTCGACGTCGATCTCCACCACACGGTGGAGGACGTCGGCATCTGCCTCGGGAAGGCCCTGCGCGAGGCGGTGGGGGACAAGAAGGGGATCGTGCGCTACGGCGCGTCGTTCCTGCCCATGGACGAGGCCCTGCTGCACGCGGCGGTCGACATCTCGGGCCGGCCGTACCTCGTGTTCAACGTGCCGCTCCAGCGGACGCGCATCGCCAACTTCGATCTCGACCTGCTCAAGGACTTCTTCCGCGCGGTGGCGGTCAACGCCGAGATCACCCTGCACCTGAACATGCACTACGGCGAGAACCTCCACCACATCGCGGAGGCCACCTTCAAGGCGGCCGGCCGCGCCCTCGCCGAAGCCACCCGGTTGAATCCGCGCATCACGGGCATCCTTTCCACCAAGGGAAGCCTGTGAACGGTCGACCGCGGACCGGTCGCGCCGACGCCCCGATGAGCGCCAAAGGCGCGAAGAGGCCAAACCACAGCCCGAAGTTTCCGGCGCGCACGCGCTCAGAACAAGAAGTCACGGTGTCGCCCTCGACGGGTTGCCGCGATCGAACAACCGACGCCCTCGCGCTCAGAACAAGAAGTCACCGTGTATGCTCTCAGCGCGTTGCCGCGACCGACCCGACTCGAGCCAAACATGATCGCGATCGTCGACTACGGGCGCGGCAATCTCGGGAGCGTCGAGAAGGCCTTCGCGCGCGTGGGCATGCCCGCGGTGGTGACCGAGGATCCGGCGGTCGTCGACGACGCGGAGGCGGTGGTGCTGCCGGGCGACGGGGCCTTCCACGACGCGATGGACAACCTGCAGGCCCGGGGCCTGATCGCGCCGGTCCGCGGCTGCCTCGAGCAGGCGCGCCCGTTCCTCGGCATCTGCCTCGGCTACCAGCTCCTGTTCACCGAGAGCGAGGAGTTCGGCCAGGGCAAGGGGCTCGACGTGATCCCGGGCGCGGTGCGCCGCTTCCCGTCGACCCTCAAGGTGCCGCACATGGGCTGGAACCAGGTGGAGCACCGGGGCGACCTGCCGCTCTTCGATGGCATCCCGAGCGGGGCGAACTTCTACTTCGTCCACTCGTACTACCCGGAGCCGACCGACCCGTCGCTCCAGGTGGCGACCTGCGCCTACGGGGTCACGTTCCCGGCCGCGGTCGGGCGGGGCGCGCTCTTCGCGACCCAGTTCCACCCGGAGAAGAGCCAGCGCTGGGGTATCCGCCTGCTGGAGAACTTCGCGGCGATCGTCCGCGACCGCCGCTGAGCGCCGAGCCGCATGTTCGAGATCGTCCCGGCGGTGGATCTCAAGGCGGGCCGCTGCGTCCGGCTCCTGCAGGGCCGGGCCGACGCGGAGACCGTGTTCTCCGACGACCCGGTGGCCATGGCGCGCCGGTGGCAGGACGCGGGCGCGCGCCGGCTGCACGTGGTGGATCTCGACGGAGCCTTCGCGGGCCGTCCGGCCCAGACCGAGCTGGTGCGCGCGATGATCCGGGCCGTCTCGATCCCGGTGGAAGTGGGCGGCGGCCTGCGCGAGATCGCGCACGTGGAGGCGGTGCTGGAGGCGGGCGCCCGGTGGGCCATCGTGGGGACGCGGGCCGCGCTCGATCCCGCCTTCCTCGGCCTCGTCTGCGAGCGCTTCGGCGATCACGTCATCGTCGGCATCGACGCCTCCGACGGGCGCGTGGCGGTGGACGGGTGGACGCGCGTGCTCGACCTCGACGCCATCGCGCTGGCCCGCGACGCGGCGGCGGCCGGCGCGGCCGGGATCATCTACACCGACATCGCGCGCGACGGCACCCAGACCGGCCCCAATCTCTGGAGCACCGGCGCGGTGGCCCAGGCCGCCGGCATCCCCGTATTCGCCTCGGGCGGGGTCGGCTCGCTCGACGACATCCGCCAGCTCGCCACCGTGGGCGGCCTGGCCGGGGTCATCGTGGGGCGGGCCCTCTACAGCGGCGCGGTGGACCTGGCCGCCGCGGTCGCGGAGGTGCAGTAGTCCCATGCTCTGCAAGCGCCTGATCCCGTGTCTCGACGTCAAGGACGGCCGGGTGGTCAAGGGCGTCCGCTTCGTCGAGCTGCGCGACGCGGGCGACCCGGTGGCCGCGGCGCTGGCCTACGACGCGCAGGGCGCCGACGAGCTGGTCTTCCTCGACATCACCGCCTCGCACGAGGGGCGGGCCACCATGCTCGACGTGGTGCGCCGGACCGCCGAGGGCATCTACATGCCGCTCACGGTGGGGGGCGGCATCCGGTCGCTCGGCGACATCCGGACGCTCCTGCGCGCGGGCGCCGACAAGGTGTCGCTCAACACCGCCGCGCTCGAGCGGCCCGCGCCTGATCGAGGAGGCCGCCCACGCCTTCGGCAGCCAGTGCATCGTGGTGGCGATCGACGCACTGCGAGGCGCAGCCGCAGGCGAGCCGGCAGTGGCGGGGCGAGGCGCAGCCGAAGGCGAGCCGAGCGCATTCAAGAGTGAAGCTTCCGGTGGCAGCTCCACCTGGCAGGTCTACACCCACGGCGGTCGGCGGCCCGCGGGCCGCGACGCGGTCGAGTGGGCGCGCGAGGTCGAGCGGCTGGGCGCGGGCGAGATCCTGCTCACCAGCATGGATCGCGACGGCACCGGCGCGGGCTACGATCTCGCCCTGACGCGGGCGGTGTCCGAGGCGGTCTCGGTGCCGGTCATCGCCTCCGGCGGGGTCGGCACGCTCGATCACCTCCGGGAGGGCGTGGTCGAGGGGCGGGCCGACGCGGTGCTGGTGGCCTCGCTCTTCCACTTCGGGCAGCACACCGTGCCGGAGGCCAAGCGCTATCTCCACGAGCACGGCGTGCCGGTGAGGCTCGGTCCGTGAGCCCGGCCGACGAGCTGACCTGGGACGCGCAGGGGCTCATCCCCGCCGTCGTGCAGGACACCGAGACCGGCCAGGTCCTCATGGTGGCGTGGATGAGCCGGGACGCGCTCGAGGCGACGCGGCGCTCCGGCCTCACCCACTTCTGGTCGCGCTCGCGCCAGGCGCTCTGGCGCAAGGGGGAGACGTCCGGCCACGCCCAGCACGTGGACGGCATCTACGTCGACTGCGACCGCGACACGCTGCTCGTCCAGGTGCACCAGGACGGCGTGGCCTGCCACACCGGGGCGCGGAGCTGCTTCTTCACCCGCCTCGACGTCCCCGCAGGTGAAGCCGGCCACGCGGGCGCGCCCGGCGCCGCCGGCGCCGGGCCGGCCATGTTGGAAGTCCTCGAGCGCGTGCTCGAATCGCGCAAGGTGGCCCCGCCGCCCGGCTCGTACGTGGCGACGCTCTTCGAGAAGGGTCAGCCCCAGATCTGCCGGAAGATCGGCGAGGAGGCGGCCGAGGTGATGACGGCGGCGCTCGGCGGCGAGGGCGACGCGCCGCGTCGTCTCCGAGGTCGCGGACCTGTGGTTCCACACCATGGTGCTGCTGAGCGCACGCGGCATCCCCCTGCGCCGGGTGTTCGAGGAGCTGGCCTCCCGGCACGCCAAGGGTAAGTGACTCCCCGTCACGCGCTCTTCGCGCTCCTCGCCTTCCTGGCCGGCTGCGCCACCGCCACCGGCCGCATCGAGAACGGGATCTACCACTCCGCCAAGGGCTACCGGGTGACGCTCCCGGCCAGCGGGTGGAAGGTGGAGCACGGCCCGCAGGCGGATCTCTCGCTGCAGGGCGGGGCGGGGCCGGCCGGCATGCTGGTCGACGCCACGTGCGCGGGGCGCGAGGCGTCCCGCTCGCTCGACGTGCTGGCCCGGCACCTGACCTTCGGCCTCACCCGGCGGGAGGTGATCGAGACCGGGACGACCACGGTGGCCGGGCACGAGGCGGCGCGCTCGGTGGTGCGGGGGCAGGCGGACGGCCGCGACGTCACGGTGGAGGCCCTGGTGGTGCGGGCCGAGCCGTGCGTGCACGACTTCCTGTACGTGGCGCCGAGCGTGGCGTTCGACGCGGGCCGGCCCGCGTTCCGGGCCCTCGTCGAGAGCTTCGCGCTGGAGGGGGCTCGATGATCGTCGACGACCTGCGGCGGCACCTGCGCGAGTCGGCGGTGTGGTACGGCGGCCTCGGGCTGCTCACGGTCCGGGTGGCCCGGAACCTCACGCTGCCGCCCTCGTACTTCTGGCTGGTCGCCCGCGAGATCGACATCATCGGGGTGCGCTCGCTCACGGTGGCGCTCACCGCGGCGCTGTTCACCGGGATGGTGCTGGCGCTCCAGACCGCGGTGAACATGGCCCGCTTCGGCGCGGAGAACTACGTGGGGCCGGTGGTGGCGCTCTCGATCCTCCGCGAGCTGGGCCCGGTGCTGACCGCCATCCTGGTCGGCGGCAAGGTCGCCTCGGGCATCACCGCCGAGGTGGGCTCCATGAAGGTCACCGAGCAGATCGACGCCCTCCGGGCCCTGGGGGTCAACTACGTCAAGAAGCTGATCGTCCCGCGGCTGATGGCCGCGCTGCTGGTCTTCCCCCTGGTCACGATCCTGGCCGACGGAATGGGCCTGCTCGGAGGTATGCTGATCGCTGTGTTCGACCGCAACGTCGACCCGTATCTCTACTGGAACACCATCGCCTACTGGGTGGTGCTCAAGGATTTCCTGACCGGGATCGGCAAGAGCGTGGTGTTCGGGGCGCTGGTCACCCTGATCGGCTGCTACAACGGGCTCGCCACCGAGGGCGGCACCGAGGGCCTCGGCCGCTCCACCACCGCGACGGTGGTGCAGGTGGCGATGGGCGTGATCATCTCGGACTTCTTCATCACGAAGCTCTTCCTCCTGATGTTCTGGTGAGAGACGTGGCCACCGGGGGCGCGCTCGTCGAGCTGCGGGACGTGTGGAAGTCGTTCGACCGCAAGCAGGTCCTGCGCGGGATCGACCTGGCCCTGGCCAAGGGGACGATCCTCGCGGTGATGGGCGGCAGCGGCACCGGCAAGACGGTGCTGCTGCGCATCGCCTCCGGCCTGATCTATCCGGACTCGGGCGCGGTGTCCCTCTTCGGCACGCGCATCGACCGGATGACCGAGGAGGCCATGCTGCCGGTGCGGCGCCGCTCCGGGTTCGTCTTCCAGGGCGCGGCCCTCTTCGACTCGCTCTCGGTGTTCGAGAACGTGGCCTATCCGCTCCGCGAGCACACCCGGATGCCGCTGCGGGAGATCACCGAGCGGGTGCACCACTTCCTGACCCTGGTGGGGCTGCCCGACACCGACGAGCTGATGCCCGCCGAGCTGAGCGGCGGCATGCGCAAGCGGGTGGGCATCGCGCGCGCCCTCGTGATGGAGCCGGAGGTGGTGTTCTTCGACGAGCCGACCGCCGGCCTCGACCCCACCAACGCGCGGCTGGTGGCCCAGCTCATCGCCCAGCTCCGCACCGGCATCTGCGACACCGCGATCGTGGTGACCCACGACGTGGAGTTCGCCGAGCTGGTGGCCGACCAGATGGCGATCCTGCTGGGCGGGAACTTCGCCGACATGGGCACGCCGGCGGAGATCCACCGCTCGGCCAACCCCGACGTACGCCGGTTCCTGGCCGGCGAGCTGCGGGAGATCTAGCCGTGCCCGCCGAGCGCTCCCAGTTCGCCCTGCAGGTCCGGATCGGCGCCTTCATCCTCTCGGGCCTGCTCGTGTTCGTGGCGATCATCTACCTGCTCGGGGCGCAGGCCCGCTACTTCGAGCGCAAGTACGACCTCACCGTCGAGTTCGTCGAGGTGGGCGGCCTCATCGAGGGCGCCACCGTGCGGCTGGCCGGGGTGCAGATCGGGCGGGTGACCGCGGTCACGCTGCCCGAGCAGCCCGGGAGCAAGGTGCGGGTGACCCTCACGATCGCGCGGCGATTCTCGGAGCGGATCCGCCGCGACTCGGAGGCGCGCATCGCGACCCAGGGGCTGCTCGGCGACAAGATCGTCGAGATCACCCTCGGCTCCACCTCGGTGCCCGCGCTCAAGCCGGGGGAGTCGCTCGCGTCGAGCGAGCCGTTCGAGATGCAGCAGATGTTCAAGGCCGGAGTCGAGACCATGCAGACCGTGAAGGAGCTGGCCGCCGGCCTCAAGTCCACGGTGGCCCGGGTGGACCGGATCGCCAAGGAGGTGGAGACCGGCAAGGGTCTGGTCCACGCCCTCGTGTACGACGAGCCGGAGTCGCTCAACCGGCTCAACGCGATCCTGGCCCGCACCCAGCAGATCCTGGCCCGCGCCGAGCAGGGCGACAGCGCGGTGGGCGTCCTGCTCTCGCCCGAGAGCGGCAAATCGGCCCGCGCGCTGCTCACCGCGATGGACGCGCTCGGCCGCGGGGCGGAGAAGGCCGACGGCCGCGAGACCCTGCTGAGCGCCCTGCTCTACGACCCGCAGTACAAGGCGGTGGCCGACGACCTGCGCGCGGTGGCCCACAACTTCCGCGACGTGTCCGAGCGGGTGGCGCAGGGCCAGGGCCTGCTCGGCCAGCTCACCCGCGACGGCAGCGACGGCACCGCGGGCGCGCTCGGCGACGCCACCGCCGACTTCCGCGTCGCGATGGCCAACCTGCGCGCGGTCACCGACCGGCTCAAGGCGGGCGAGGGGACCATGGGCGGCCTGCTCGAGGACCCGACGGTCTACGAGAACCTGGTGCAGTTCCTCGAGGGCGCGCGCCGGAGCTTCCTCCTGCGGACGCTCATCCGCTCCACGATCGACTCGGGCCGCGCGGTCGAGTCGGCGGGGGCCGGGGGCCGCTGATGGCGCGCGACCGCTCCACCTACCGCTGCCAGGAGTGCGGGCTCGCGGCGCCGAAGCCGGGCACCTGTCCCGACTGCGCCCGGGTGGGGACCTACGTCCAGCTGGTGGAGGAGCGGGTGGCGCCCGCGCGCGGCCCGGCGGCGCGGCCGAGCCTCGCGGCGACCCGGCCCCAGCCGATCGGCGAGATCCGGGTCGAGGCGGGCGGCCAGCGCACGTCGAGCGGCATGGCGGAGCTGGACCGCGTGCTGGGCGGCGGCGTGGTGACCGGCTCCCTCGTGCTGATCGGCGGCGATCCCGGCATCGGCAAGTCGACCCTGCTGCTCCAGGTGAGCCGGCAGCTGGCCGAGCGGGCCGGCCCGGTGCTCTACGTGTCCGGCGAGGAGTCGGCCGCCCAGGTGAAGCTGCGGGCGGACCGGCTCGGGTCCGCGCCGGCCGGCCTCTACTTCGTGGCCGAGACCGATCTGCAGGCGGTGGAAGCCCACGTGACCGCGCTCCAGCCCCGCTTCCTGATCGTGGACTCGATCCAGACCGTCTACCTGCCCGGGCTCGAGTCGGCGCCCGGCAGCGTGAGCCAGGTGCGGGAGTGCGGCGCCCGGCTCATGGCCCTGGCCAAGGGGCGCGGGATCGCGACCTTCCTGGTGGGGCACGTCACCAAGGAGGGCGCCATCGCCGGGCCCCGGGTGCTGGAGCACCTGGTGGACACCGTCCTCTACTTCGAGGGGGAGCAGCACCACGCCTACCGGGTGCTTCGCGCGGTCAAGAACCGCTTCGGATCCACCAATGAGATCGGGGTGTTCGAGATGGGGGCCCAGGGCCTCACCGAGGTCCGGAACCCGTCCGGCTTCTTCCTGGCCGAGCGGCCGAAGGACGCGGCCGGCTCGGTCGTGGTGGCGAGCCTCGAGGGCACCCGGCCGCTCCTGGTCGAGATCCAGGCCCTGGTGACCCCGGCCGGGTTCGGGACCCCGCGCCGTACTGTGCTGGGCGCTGACTACAATCGCGTATGCTTGCTGCTGGCGGTGCTGGAGAAGCGGGTGGGCTTCCCCCTCCAGTCCCAGGACGCCTTCGTCAACGTCGCCGGCGGCGCCCGGGCCTCGGAGCCCGCGGCGGACCTGGGGCTGGTGCTCGCCGCGGCCTCGAGCTACCTGGACCGGCCGGTGCGGGGGGATCTGGTGGTGATCGGGGAGGTGGGACTGGCCGGGGAGGTACGGGCGGTGACCGGACTCGAGGCACGGCTCAAGGAAGCGGCGGCCCTCGGCTTCACCGCGGCCGTGGTGCCCCAGAGCAGCCTCTCCGGCGTCTCGGGGCTCGCGCTCGACGTGCAGGGCGTGGGCTCGGTGGACGAGGCAGTGAAAGTCCTGTTGGGACCGTGAGGCCCGAATGCAGCTAGGCATTCTCATCGTCCGGGTGCTGGTGCTGATGGCGGCCACCGCGGCCGGCTTCGCCCTGGCGCACGCGCTGGCGCTGCACGCCCCCAACAACCTCTTCCTGGGCGGCGCCGGCTTCCTGGCCGGGGTCCTCGTCGTGCTGCTGGAGTGGCAGGCCCGTCGCATCCCGGTGGACCGGCTCTTCTGGGGCGCGACCGGCGCGATGCTGGGCGTGGTCCTGGGCCTGGGGCTCGGCACCGCGCTGGAGGCCATCGTGCCGGGCGCGGGCGCGCTCGGGCGCGGGCTCTTCGCGCTGCTGCTGGGCTACCTCGGGGCGACGGTGACGCTCGCCAAGCGGGACGAGCTCGAGGACATGTCGGTCAAGCTCTTCCCCAAGACCGCGGCCCGCCAGGAGGGCGACAAGATCCTCGACACCTCGGTCATCATCGACGGGCGCATCGTGGAGGTCTGCCAGACCGGGTTCCTGGCCGGCCCGCTCCTGGTGCCCCAGTTCGTGCTGCGCGAGCTGCAGCAGATCGCCGACTCCGCCGACGCGCTCAAGCGCAACCGCGGCAAGCGCGGGTTCGACGTGCTGCAGCGGCTGCAGCGGGTGCCGCGGGTGACCATCCGGATCGACGACGTCGACTTCGCGCACGTGCGCGAGGTGGACCGCAAGCTGATCGAGCTGGCCCGGGCCACCGGCGGCAAGATCGTCACCAACGACTACAACCTGAACCGGGTCGCCGAGCTGTCGGGCGTGTCGGTGCTCAACATCAACGAGCTGGCCAACGCGCTCAAGCCGGTGGTGCTGCCCGGCGAGCCGCTGCACGTGCACATCGTCAAGGAAGGCAAGGAGGCCAACCAGGGCGTGGCCTACCTCGACGACGGGACGATGGTGGTGGTGGAGCACGGCAAGCGGCTGATCGGCCAGACGGTGGACGTGACGGTGACCACCATCTACCAGACCGCGGCGGGCCGCATGATCTTCGCCCGGCAGCGCGACGAGGAGAGCGGATCGCGGTGACCTACGCGATCGTCCCCGCGGGAGGCCATGGCGCGCGCATGGGCTCCCGCCGACCCAAGCAGTATCTCCGCCTGGGTCAGGCCCCCATCCTCGTCGCCACCCTGAAAGCCCTCGCCCGCGCCCGGTCGATCGTGGGGATCGTGGTCGCGGTGCCCGAGGCCCAGGTGGCCGCGACCCGCCGTCTCCTCGCGCGCGCCCGCGTGGCCAAGATCCTCGACGTGGTCGCGGGCGGCGCGGACCGGCAGGAGTCGGTGTGGCGCGGGCTGCAGCGGCTGCCGGAGGACGCGCGCGTCGTCATCGTGCACGACGCGGTGCGGCCCTTCATCACCGCCGACCTGGTCGAGCGCGTGCGGGCCGCCGCGGCGGGCGGCGCGGCCACCTGCGGCACGCCGGTCCGCGAGACGGTCAAGCGCGTGACCGACGGCGCGGTGGAGGCCACCATCCCTCGCCAGGGACTCTGGCTCACCCAGACCCCGCAGGCCTTCGCGCGCGACCTGCTGTGGGAGGCGCACGACAAGGCGCGCCGCGACGGCTTCGCGGGCACCGACGACGCGGTGCTGGTGGAGCGGCTCGGGATGCCGGTGGCAATGGTGGCGGGCCTGGCGCAGAATCTCAAGATCACGACGCCCGAGGATCTCCGGACGGCCCGCTCCTGGGTCAGGCCCCGCCGCCGGGCATGACCGTCCGCTCCGGGCTCGGCTTCGACCTGCATCCGCTGGTCGACGACCGGCCCCTGATCCTGGGCGGGGTGACGGTGCCGGCGGAGCGCGGCCTGGGGGGCCACTCGGACGCCGACGTGCTCACCCACGCGGTGTGCGAGGCGCTCCTGGGGTCCCTCGCGCTCGGTGATCTGGGACGGCTGTTCCCGGACACCGATCCGCGCTACAAAGGAGCCTCGAGCCTCGGGCTGCTGCGGTCGGTGATGGACCTCTTGTCGAGCAAGGGAGCGCGCGTGGTCAACGTGGATGCGACGGTGATCTGCCAGGCCCCCCGCCTGGCTTCGTTCCTGCCCGAGATGGCCCGCCAGCTCGCCCAGGCCATGGCGCTCGGGCCCGGACCGGGTGAGCGTCAAGGCCAAGAGCCCGGAGCACCTGGGGCTGCTGGGGCGCGGTGAGGGGATCGCCTCGATGGCGGTGGTCAGCGTGGAGACCGCCTGATGGCCCTGCGCGCCTTCAACACCTTGAGCCGCCGCAAGGAGGATCTCGCGCCCGGTCGCGGGGGCGAGATGCGGATCTACGTCTGCGGCGTCACCGTCTGGGACGCGAGCCACATCGGCCACGGCCGGAGCGCGATCGTGTTCGACGTGATCCGCCGCTACATCCGGCACCGCGGCTACGCGGTGAAGTTCGTGCGGAACTTCACCGACATCGACGACAAGATCATCCGGCGCGCGAACCAGGAGGGCGTCTCGGCCCAGGAGATCTCCGAGCGCTACATCGCGGAGTACCGGGCCGACCTGGCGTCGCTCGGCGTGCTGCCCGCCGACGTCGAGCCCAAGGCCACCGATCACATCCCGCAGATGATCACCCTGATCGAGCGGCTGATCCAGCAGGGCGTGGCCTACCCGGTCGAGGGCGACGTCTACTTCGAGGTGCGGCGGTTCCCGGGCTACGGCAAGCTCTCGGGCAAGAACCTGGAGGAGCTGCAGGCGGGCGCCCGCGTCGAGGTGGACGAGCGCAAGCGCGACCCGCTCGACTTCGCGCTCTGGAAGGCGACCAAGCCGGGCGAGCCCTCGTGGAAGAGCCCGTGGGGCGACGGCCGCCCCGGCTGGCACATCGAGTGCTCGGCGATGGCGATGCAGTACCTGGGCGAGACGCTCGACGTGCACGGCGGGGGCGAGGACCTGATCTTCCCGCACCACGAGAACGAGATCGCGCAGTCGGAAGCCGCCACCGGCAAGCCCTTCGTGCGCCAGTGGATGCACAACGGGTTCGTGAACCTGGCCGCCGAGAAGATGTCGAAGTCGCTCGGCAACACGCTCACCATCCGGGACCTGGTGCGGCGGCACGATCCCGAGGCCCTCCGCCTCTACCTGCTCGGCACGCACTATCGCAACCCGCTCGAGTTCGCCGACGAGCGGATCGGCGAGGCCGGCCGCGGGCTCGCCCGGCTGCGGTCGCTCAAGGAGGAGGCGGAGCGCATCGCCGCTCGCGGGACGCCCGCGCCCGGGCCCGACGGGGGGCTCTTCGACCAGGTGGCGGCGCAGCGGGCCCGGTTCGAGGCCGCCATGGACGACGACTTCAACACCCCGCAGGCGCTGGGCGTCCTGTTCGACCTGGCGCGTCTGCTCCACACCGCCCGGGAGCAGGTGGCGCAGGGCACCGTGGGGGCGGGCGCGTTCCTGATGGGCGTCGGCGAGCTCGTGATGCTGAGCCAGGTGCTGGGGTTGCTCGAAGGGGGAGGCCGCCGGGCCACCGCCATCGACCCCCAGCTCAAGGCCAAGGTCGAGTCGCTCGTCTATCTGCGCCAGGAGGCGCGCCGACAGCGCGACTTCGCCGAGGCCGACCGGCTGCGCGAGGAGCTGACCCGGCTCGGGGTGGTCCTCGAGGACACGCGGGACGGGACGACCTGGAAGCTCCAGTCATGAGCCCCGAGCGTCCGCGAGAGCCCCGCGGAGGATTCCCGCGCCAGGGGCCGTCGCGGCGGGACCCGCCCCGGCCTGGATCCCGGCCGGAGGGCCGTCGAGAGCCCCGGCCGGAGCAGCGGACGAATCCGTCTCGGATGCAGGAGCCGCGGCCGCCCGCCCCACGGGAGCCGGCTCGGCGCGAGCCACCGTCTCGGGAGCCATTGCCGCGGGAGGAATTGCCGCGGGAGCCATCGGTCCGCGAGCCGCTCGAGGAGGAGGGCCGGCCCCTCTTCGGGCGCAATCCGGTGCTGGAGCTGCTCCGATCGGGTAGCCGTCGGGTCGAGGAGATCGCCATCATCTCGGAGGGGCGGGGACCCGCGCTCCACGACCTCCTGAACCTGGCCAAGCGGCAGGGGGTCAAGATCTCCTTCCGGACCCGGGACCAGCTGACCGCCATCGCCGGGGACCCTCACCACCAGGGGGTCGTCGCCCGGGTGGCGGGCGCCAGCTACTCCTCGCTGGGCGACCTGCTGACGGTCCCGGCCGGCCGGGGCGAGGTGCCGTTCTTCCTGGCGCTGGACCAGGTCCAGGATCCGCGCAACCTCGGGGCGGTGCTCCGCTCGGCCGAGGTGACGGGGGTTCACGGGGTGATCCTGCCGAAGCACCACGCGGTCGGGCTCACCGGGGCGGCGGCCAAGTCCGCCATGGGGGCCGCGGAGCTGGTGGCGGTGGCCCGGGAGACCAACCTGGTCCAGGCGCTCGAAGAGTTGAAGAAGGAAGGGGTCTGGATCGTCGGAGCAGTTCCCACCGGTGGAAAGACCCCATGGGAGATGGACCTGACCGGCCCCCTGTGCCTGGTGCTGGGGGGCGAGGGGGAGGGGTTGAGACCCCTGGTGGCTCGGAGCTGCGACTTCCTGGCGAGCCTGCCGATGCGCGGCCAGCTCGGGTCGCTGAACGTATCGGCGGCAGCGGCGGTGCTGTGTTACGAGGTTCTCCGCCAGCGGGCTCGCGGAGAAAAGACTTGACAGAAAAACCCTTGACTTGATGGGGGGCCGAACCTAGAGTGAGGGTTTGCGACTGCTGGCGTAGCTCAGGGGTAGAGCAACTGCCTTGTAAGCAGTGGGTCGGGGGTTCAAATCCTCCCGCCAGCGCCAGTACTATCAAGGGGTTACGCGATCACGGGGGCAGGCGGGGAGATACCCAAGTGGCCAAAGGGGGCAGACTGTAAATCTGCTGGCGTACGCCTTCGGAGGTTCAAATCCTCCTCTCCCCACCACTTGTGGCCATCATTCTTGAACGACATCGAGCGCGTCGGGAGAACGGGCGGGAATAGCTCAGCGGTAGAGCGCCAGCCTTCCAAGCTGGGGGTCGCGGGTTCGAATCCCGTTTCCCGCTCCACCCGTTCCTTCATGGCGGCGCATTGGACGAGGCTCGGACATTCAGGCCCATGTAGCTCAGTTGGCAGAGCGCGTCCTTGGTAAGGACGAGGTCTCCGGTTCAATCCCGGACATGGGCTCCATCATCACCGACCGGTAGCGACGAGGGAGGTCCCCCGGATGGCCAAGCAGAAGTTTGATCGGACGAAGCCGCACGTGAACATTGGGACGATTGGGCACATCGATCACGGGAAGACGACGTTGACGAGTGCGATCACGAAGGTGCTGCACACGAAGTTCAACGCGGTGGCGGTGCGGGACTTCGGGACGATCGACAATGCGCCGGAGGAGCGGGAGCGGGGGATCACGATCGCGGTGTCGCACGTGGAGTACGAGACGGCGAAGCGGCACTACGCGCACATCGATTGTCCGGGGCACGCGGACTACATCAAGAACATGATCACGGGGGCGGCCCAGATGGACGGGGCGATCCTGGTGGTGGCGGCGAACGACGGGCCGATGCCGCAGACGCGGGAGCACGTGTTGCTGGCGCGGCAGGTGAACGTGCCGAGCCTGGTGGTGTTCATGAACAAGGTGGACATGGTGGACGACCCGGAGATTTTGGATCTGGTGGAGCTGGAGGTGCGGGAGCTGCTGAAGAAGTACCAGTTTCCGGGGGACGACATTCCGGTGATCCGGGGGTCGGCGCTGCAGGCGATGGAGAAGCCGGACGACGCGAAGGCGTCGGAGAGCATCTGGAAGCTGATGGAGGCGGTGGACAGCTACATTCCGACGCCGCCGCGGCCGGTGGACAAGCCGTTCCTGATGCCGATCGAGGACATTTTCACGATCACGGGGCGGGGCACCGTCGTGACGGGCCGGGTGGAGCGGGGGATCGTGAAGGTGGGGGAAGAGATCGAGATCGTGGGGATGCAGGCGGAGACGAAGAAGTCGGTGGTGACGGGGGTGGAGATGTTCCGGAAGCTCTTGGATGAGGGGCAGGCGGGGGACAACATCGGCGCGTTGCTGCGCGGGATCGACAAGGACGAAGTGCAGCGGGGCCAGGTGCTGGCCAAGCCCGGGTCGATCAAGCCGTTCAAGAAGTTCAAGGCGGAGGTGTACGTGCTGGGCAAGGACGAGGGGGGGCGGCACACGCCGTTCTTCAACGGGTACCGGCCGCAGTTCTACTTCCGGACGACGGACGTGACGGGGGTGTGCACGCTGCCGGGGGGGGTGGAGATGGTGATGCCGGGGGACAACGTGACGATGACGATCGAGTTGATCCAGCCGGTGGCGATGGAGAAGGAGCTGCGGTTCGCGATTCGGGAGGGGGGGCGGACGGTGGGCGCCGGCGTGGTCGCGGAGATCACGGACTAGCCCATGCGCGACATCGTCTCCCTCGCGTGCACCAATTGCCAGCGACGCAACTACTCGACGACCAAGAACCGGCGAACGCATCCCGACCGGATGGAGGTCAAGAAATACTGCAAGTGGTGCCGCAAGCACCACCCGCACAAGGAATCGAAGTAGCGTTCGGCTCGGAGGCGTGTAGCTCTAACGGCTAGAGCACCGGACTCCAAATCCGGGGGATGGGGGTTCGAATCCCTCCACGCCTGCCAGATTGCGAGAATCGTGAGGGCATGGAATTTCTGAAGCGGGTGAAGGAGTTCTTCGAGGAAGTGGCGGGGGAGTTCCGACGGGTGAATTGGCCCAGCCGCCAGGACGTGGCGGCCTCCACGGCGGTGGTGCTGGTCGTGGTGTTCGTCCTGGCGATGTACCTGGGCGCGGTTGACGTGGCCCTGTCCCGCCTGGTGGGGGTGATCCTGAAATGAGCGAGACGGGGACGGCGGCCAAGCAGTGGTTCGTGGTCCACACCTACTCGGGCTTCGAGAACAAGGTCGCGTCCGGCATCGAGTCCCGGGCCCGGATCTTCGGGCTCCAGGACATGATCGGGCGCGTGATCGTGCCGACCGAGAAGGTGCGGGAGATCCGCAAGAGCAAGAAGATCGAGACCGAGCAGAAGTTCTTCCCCGGGTACCTCCTGGTGGAGATGGAGCTGACCGACGAGACGTGGCACCTGGTGCGCTCGACCCCGAAGGTCACCGGGTTCGTGGGCTCGGGATCCAAGCCGGTGGCGCTGCCTCCCGAAGAGGTGGAGGGGATCCTGCGGCAGATGGAGGAAGGCGCCGAGAAGCCGAAGCTCAAGTCGACCTTCCAGAAGGGCGACAAGGTGCGGGTCATCGAGGGGCCGTTCGTGAACTTCCAGGGCGCGATCGACGACCTGAACCCGGAGCGCGGCAAGCTCAAGGTCATGGTGGCCATCTTCGGGCGGCTCACGCCCGTCGAGCTCGAGTACTACCAGGTGGAGAGGCTCTAGCATGGCGAAGAAAGTCCAGGCGATGGTGAAGCTGCAGATCACGGCCGGGAAGGCCAATCCGTCGCCGCCGGTGGGCCCGGCCCTCGGCCAGCACGGCGTCAACATCATGGAGTTCTGCAAGGGCTTCAACGCCCAGACCGGCAACCAGGAAGGGCTCATCCTTCCGGTGGTGGTGACGATCTACCAGGACCGGTCCTTCACCTTCGTGGTGAAGACGCCGCCCGCCGCGATCCTGCTCAAGCGGGCCGCCGGCATCGCCAAGGCCTCGGCGGTGCCGCACAAGGACAAGATCGGCAAGGTGACCCGCGCCCAGGTGCGCGAGATCGCCCAGACCAAGCTGGTGGACCTGAACACCGACTCCATCGAGTCCGCCATGCGCACCGTCGAGGGCACCGCCCGCAGCATGGGCATCGAAGTCGTCTAGAAAACAGGAAGACAGCAGGACAACTACAAGACACAAACGAAGACACAAACGGTTGTCCGCGGCCTGGGGGAGTGCGGGGGCCATGTCGAGGCCCCCGCAGATGAAGAGCTTGAGGAAGTAAACGGTTGACCGCAGTCCGAGCAGAAAAGCAGTAAACGGTAGCGAGCAGATCCGATAGACCGGACGAGAGACAGGAGCCGAGATGGCAACCGCAACGAAGAAGCTCAAGGCGGCCGAGGCGCTGTTCGACCGCGAGAAGTCCTACTCGGTCGAGGAGGCGCTCGGCATCCTCAAGAAGCTGCCCAACGCCAAGTTCGACGAGACGGTGGACATGTCCCTGCGGCTCGGGGTCGACCCCAAGCACGCCGATCAGATGGTGCGCGGCGCGATCGTGCTCCCGCACGGCATCGGCAAGGCGGTGCGGGTCGCGGTGTTCGCCAAGGGCGAGAAGGAGCGGGAAGCGCGCGAGGCGGGAGCCGACGTGGTGGGGGCCGAGGACCTGGTGGAGAAGATCCAGGGCGGCTTCATGGACTTCGACTCCACCGTCGCGACGCCGGACCTCATGGGGCAGGTGGGCCGGCTCGGCAAGGTGCTGGGCCCGCGCGGCCTCATGCCGAACCCGAAGCTCGGGACGGTGACGTTCGACGTGGCCCGCGCGGTGCGCGAGGTCAAGGCGGGCAAGGTGGAGTTCCGGGTGGACAAGGCGGGCAACGTGCACGTCCCGGTGGGCAAGAAGTCGTTCGCGGAGCCGCACCTGGTCGCGAACACCCTCGCCCTGCTCGAGGCGATCGTGCGGGCCAAGCCGTCCGCCGCCAAGGGACAGTACCTGCGCTCGGTGACGGTGTCCTCCACCATGGGGCCCGGCATCCACCTGGACGTCCAGCGGGTGGCGAACCTGTTCAAGAAGGCCCTATAGGGAGCGCGGCGTGCCCACTCAAGAGAAGGTGCAGAGCGTCGCGAGCCTCCGGGAGAGCCTGGGGACCGCCAAGACCGCGGTCCTCACCGAGTACCGCGGGCTCACCGTCCGCCAGCTCTCGGACCTGCGCAAGCAGCTGAAGGCGGCGGCGGCGGAGTACAAGGTGGTGAAGAACCGGCTGGCGCGGCTGGCCGTGAAGGACCTGCCGCTCGATCCTCTGGGCACCCACTTCAAGGGGCCCACCGGGCTCGTCTTCACCGCCAAGGACCCGGTCCCGGTGGCGAAGGCGCTGCAGGCCTTCGTGCGGGCCAACCCCGCGCTCACGATCAAGCTGGGATTCGTCGAGGGCAAGGTGGTCCAGCCCGCCGAGCTGAAGGCGCTGGCGGACCTGCCGTCGAAGGAAGCGCTGCGGAGCCAGCTGGTGGGGGCACTGCAGGGGCCGCTGTCGCAGCTGGTATCGCTGCTGACCGCCCCCCAGCGCGAGCTGGTCCAGGTCCTGGAGGCGCGGAGCAAGAGCGCCGCCGAGCAACCCGCAGCGAGCTGAGGTGAGGGAGTCGTAGTCAACCACGACGGAAGCATTCACAGGAGGCAGGCGAGATGGCGGCGAATATCGAAGAGATCGCGGAGAAGCTGGACACGCTGACGCTGCTGGAGGCGGCCCAGCTTTCGAAGCTGCTACAGGAGAAGTGGGGCGTCTCGGCGGCCGCCGCGGTGGCGGTGGCGGCGCCCGCGGCGGGCGGCGGGGCGGCGGGCGGCGCAGCGGCCGAGGAGAAGACCGAGTTCGACGTGATGCTCAACGCGGCCGGAGACAAGAAGATCCAGGTCATCAAGGTGGTGCGCGAGCTGACCGGGCTGGGCCTGAAGGAGGCCAAGGATCTCGTGGACGGGGCGCCCAAGGCGGTGAAGGAGAAGGTCGCCAAGGCCGAAGCGGCGGACATGAAGAAGAAGCTCGAGGAGGTCGGAGCCACGGTGGAAGTCAAATAACCTCCGCGATCGGAGTGACGCAGATCGGGGAGTCGCGGTCGGCTCCCCGCTCACACTAAACGTGTCGCCGCTGGGCGCGGCTCCGGACTTCCCGGAGCACGTGACGGCGGTGGGTCGAGCCCAGCCCCGTGGCACGGGGCGCGGAGGGTGTATGGCGCGCAACATCGAGTGCGGGCGCCGGGTCCGTAAGGACTTCGGCAAGATCCCGTCGATCGTCGAGATCCCGAACCTCATCGAGATCCAGCAGCAGTCCTACGAGCAGTTTCTCCAGAAGGAGATCGCGCCCGAGCGGCGCGACGAGAACGGGCTGCAGGCGGTCTTCAAGTCGGTCTTCCCGATCCAGGACTACAACGGGAACGCCACGCTGGAGTTCCACAGCTACCACTTCGGCGATCCCAAGTACACGGTCGAGGAGTGCCACGACCGCGGGATGACCTTCGCGATCCCGCTCAAGGTCACCCTGCGGCTCAAGGTCGTCGACAACGACAAGGAGACCAAGACCCAGACCGTACGCGAGGTCCGGGAGCAGGAGGTCTACCTCGGCGAGCTGCCCCTGATGACCGAGAAGGGCACCTTCATCATCAACGGCACCGAGCGGGTCGTGGTGTCCCAGCTCCAGCGCTCGGCCGGGGTGTTCTTCGACGACGACAAGGGCAAGACGGTCGCCTCCGGCAAGCTGCTGTTCTCGGCGCGGGTGATCCCCTACCGCGGGCTCCTGGGTCGAGTTCGAGTTCGACGCCAACGACATCCTCTACGTGCGGGTGGACCGGCGCCGCAAGATGCTGGCCACCGCGTTCCTGCGCGCGTTCTGGTTCCTCGAGAAGGGCGTGATCCTCTCCGACGACGAGATCCTCGGCCAGTTCTACGAGACCGAGGAGGTGCTGTCGTTCGAGGACCGGATGGCGTGGGTGAAGCTCTCCGCCGACGTGCACAACGGAGCCAAGGTCGCCGACGACGTGAAGGCCCCGAAGCGGCAAGGAGGCCCTCGTCCAGGCGGGCAAGACCCTCAACCCGAAGACGATCGAGAAGCTGGTGGAGGCCGGCGTCACCAAGATCCCGGTCAAGGCCGAGTCGCTGGTGGGCCGGCGCACCGGCGGGCGGGTGGTCGACTCCGAGACCGGCGAGGTGCTGGTCGAGACGAACCAGGAGGTCACCGCGACCCTGCTGGCCCAGATCATGGGGCGGCGGGTGGCCGCCTTCAAGCTGCTGGCCCTGGTGCCGGGCAAGACCGACGCGTCGCTCCACGAGACGCTCTCGCGCGACCACTTCAAGAATCCGGACGAGGCGCTCGTCGAGATCTACCGGCGGCTGCGCCCCGGCGACCCGCCGACGGTGGAGTCGGCCCGCGCGCTGTTCCGCGGCATGTTCCTGGACCCGCGCCGCTACGACCTGGCCCGCGTCGGCCGCTTCATGATCAACAAGAAGCTCGGCATCGGCGCGAACCTGAACATCAAGACCCTGCGCAGCGAGGACGTGGTCTACGTGGTGCGGCACCTGTTCCAGGTCAAGCTCGGCAGCAAGCCGACCGACGACATCGACCACCTCGGCAACCGGCGCGTGCGCTCGGTGGGCGAGCTGCTCGAGAACCAGTTCCGGGTGGGCCTCACCCGCATGGAGCGGGCGGTCAAGGAGCGGATGTCGATCTCGGACATCACGAACCTGATGCCGCACGACCTCATCAACGCCAAGCCGGTGTCGGCGGTGGTGAAGGAGTTCTTCGGCTCCTCGCAGCTGAGCCAGTTCATGGACCAGACCAACCCGCTCGCCGAGCTGACCCACAAGCGGCGTCTCTCCGCCCTGGGCCCGCGCGGTCTCTCGCGGGAGCGCGCCGGCTTCGAGGTGCGCGACGTGCATCCGACCCACTACGGCCGGATCTGCCCGATCGAGACGCCGGAAGGCCCGAACATCGGCCTGATCAGCTCGCTCAGCACCTACGCGCGCATCAACGAGTTCGGCTTCATCGAGACCCCCTACCGCAAGGTGGAGCACGGCAGCGTGCTCCCGGGCGACCCGGTGTACCTCACCGCGCTCGAGGAAGAGCGCTACGTCATCGCGCAGGCCAACGCGTCGATGAACGAGCAGGGTCGCTTCATGCAGGACCGCGTGTCGGCCCGGAAGGGCGGCGAGTACAAGATGGTCTCGCCGGAGGAGCTGCACTTCATCGACATCTCGCCCAAGCAGCTGGTGTCGGTGGCGGCCGCGATGGTGCCGTTCCTCGAGAACGACGACGCGAACCGGGCCCTCATGGGCGCCAACATGCAGCGGCAGGCGGTGCCGCTGCTGCAGCCGGAGGCGCCGCTGGTCGGCACCGGCATGGAGCACATCGTGGCCCGCGACTCGGGGGCGGTGGTGCTCGCCAAGCGGCCGGGGGTGGTCGAGTACGTGTCGGCCAACCGCATCGTGGTGCGCGCGGAGACGCGCTCCAAGAAGGCGGACCCGGTCCAGGACCTGCCGCTCGACATCTACAACCTGACCAAGTACCGGCGCTCGAACCAGAACACCTGCATCAACCAGCGCCCGATCGTGGGCAAGGGTGACCGGGTGAAGGCGGGCGACGTGATCGGGGACGGGCCGGCCACCGACCAGGGCGAGCTGGCCCTCGGGCGCAACGTGCTGGTGGCCTTCATGCCGTGGGGCGGCTACAACTTCGAGGACGCGATCCTGGTCTCGGAGCGCCTCGTCAAGGACGACCGCTACACCTCGATCCACATCGAGGAGTTCGAGGTCCAGGCGCGCGATACCAAGCTGGGCAAGGAAGAAGTTACTCGGGATATTCCGAACGTCTCCGAGGAGGCCCTCAAGGACCTCGACGAGTCGGGCATCGTGCGCATCGGGGCCAAGGTGAAGGCGCAGGACATCCTGGTGGGCAAGATCACCCCCAAGGGCGAGACCCAGCTCACCCCCGAGGAGAAGCTGCTGCGGGCCATCTTCGGGGAGAAGGCGGGCGACGTGCGCGACACCTCGCTCACGGTGCCCCCCGGCATCGAGGGCACGGTGGTCGACGTCAAGGTGTTCTCGCGCCGCGGCGTCGACAAGGACGACCGCGCCAAGTCGATCGAGGACGAGGAGATCGCGGCCCTGGAGAAGGACTACCAGGACGAGATCGCGATGGTCGAGATGGAGCGCGACCAGAAGCTCAAGAACCTGCTCTTCGGCAAGACCCTGATCGCGGACCTGATCGATCCGACCACCAAGGAGCGGCTCTCCAAGAAGGGCGACAAGATCGACCGCCCGGACATGGACAACCTGTCCTGGCACGAGCTCAAGAAGATCAAGATCAAGGAGGACGACGGGCTCGCGGTCACCGTGAAGAAGATCGAGGACCTCGCCGACGACCAGATCGCGTTCTTCGACCGGATGCTGGAGGAGCGCGTGGGCCGGCTGCGCCGCGGCGACGACCTGCCCCCGGGCGTGATCAAGATGGTCAAGGTCTACGTGGCGGTGAAGCGCAAGCTCTCGGTGGGGGACAAGATGGCGGGGCGCCACGGCAACAAGGGCGTGGTCTCGCGCATCGTGCCGCAGGAGGACATGCCGTACCTGCCGGACGGGACGCCGGTGGAGATCGCGCTGAACCCGCTCGGGGTGCCGTCCCGCATGAACGTGGGCCAGATCCTGGAGACCCACCTCGGCTGGGCGGCCCGGGCCCTCGGCCTGTGGGTGGCGAGCCCGGTCTTCGACGGGGCCACCGAGGCCGAGATCACCGCGCACCTCGGGGACGCCGGGCTGCCGGTGTCGGGCAAGACGCGCCTCTACGACGGGCGCACCGGCAAGCCGTTCCATCAGGAAGTCACGGTGGGCTACATCTACATGCTCAAGCTGGCCCACCTCGTCGACGACAAGATGCACGCCCGCTCCATCGGGCCCTACTCGCTGGTCACCCAGCAGCCCCTGGGCGGCAAGGCCCAGTTCGGCGGCCAGCGGTTCGGGGAGATGGAGGTCTGGGCGCTCGAAGCCTACGGAGCCGCCCACACGCTGCAGGAGATGCTGACCGTCAAGTCGGACGACGTGGAAGGGCGGAACCGAATCTACGAAGCGATCGTGAAGGGAGAGAACTTCCTGGAGCCGGGCACGCCGGAGTCCTTCAACGTGCTCGTGAAGGAGCTGCAGAGCCTGGCGCTGGACGTGGAGCTCATCCCGAAGGACGGCAAGAAGCCGTCGTAAGGAGATTCATAGAATGCTGACGGACCGGCCTTTCGGCAGCCTGGTACGCGAGGACAAGCCTGCCAAGGACCTGTGGGGCATCCTCGATCGCCACCCGAAGCCGCTGAGCTTCGGGGCGATCCGTATCAAGCTCGCATCGCCGCAGAAGATTCGCGACTGGTCGCACGGGGAAGTCAAGAAGCCGGAGACCATCAACTACCGGACGTTCAAGCCGGAGCGCGACGGGCTGTTCTGCGCCCGCATCTTCGGCCCCACCAAGGACTACGAGTGCGCCTGCGGCAAGTACAAGCGGATGAAGTTCGCGGGCGTCATCTGTGACAAGTGCGGGGTCGAGGTCACCCGGGCGCGCGTGCGCCGCGAGCGCATGGGCCACATCGAGCTGGCCTCCCCGGTCTCCCACGTGTGGTTCTTCAAGGGCCTGCCCAGTCGCATCGGGCAGCTCCTCGACATGTCCCTGCGGGAGCTCGAGAAGATCCTGTACTTCGAGGAGTACGTGGTCGTCGATCCCGGCAAGGTGCCGGGGCTCAAGAAGAAGGACCTGCTCTCGGTCGATCGGGTCCGCAAGCTGACCGAGGAGCACGGCCACGAGGCGTTCTCGGCCGGCATGGGGGCGGAGGCGATCCGCGAGCTGCTGCGCGGGATGGACATGGACGTGCTGGCCCGCGAGCTGCGCTCCGGGATGGGGGTCGAGACCTCCGCCCAGAAGCGCAAGAAGATCGTCAAGCGCCTGAAGGTGGTCGAGGCCTTCCTCAAGTCGGGCAACCAGCCGGAGTGGATGATCCTCGAGGTCCTGCCGGTGATCCCGCCCGAGCTGCGCCCGCTGGTGCCGCTCGACGGCGGCCGCTTCGCGACCTCGGACCTGAACGACCTCTACCGGCGCGTGATCAACCGGAACAACCGCCTGAAGCGGCTGATGGAGCTGCGGGCGCCCGAGATCATCATCCGGAACGAGAAGCGGATGCTGCAGGAGGCGGTCGACGCCCTGTTCGACAACGGGCGCCGGGGCCGGGTCATCACCGGGCCCAACAACCGCCCGCTGAAGTCGCTGTCCGACACCCTCAAGGGCAAGCAGGGCCGCTTCCGGCAGAACCTGCTCGGCAAGCGGGTCGACTACTCCGGCCGCTCGGTCATCGTGGTGGGTCCGTACCTCAAGCTCCACCAGTGCGGCCTGCCCAAGAAGATGGCCCTCGAGCTGTTCAAGCCGTTCATCCTCCGCAAGCTCGAGGAGCGCGGCATCGCGTCGTCGATCAAGGCGGCCAAGAAGTACGTGGAGAAGGAGCGGCCCGAGGTGTGGGACATCCTGGAGGAGGTCATCCAGGAGCACCCGGTGCTGCTGAACCGGGCCCCCACGCTGCACCGGCTCGGCATCCAGGCCTTCGAGCCCATCCTGGTCGAGGGCAAGGCGATCGAGATTCACCCGCTGGTGTGCACCGCGTTCAACGCCGACTTCGACGGGGACCAGATGGCGGTGCACGTGCCGCTCTCCATGGAAGCGCAGATGGAGGCGCAGGTGCTCATGCTGTCCGCCAACAACATCCTGTCGCCCTCCAACGGGGCGCCGGTGGCGGTGCCGACCCAGGACATGGTGTTCGGCATCTACTACATGACCAAGGAGCGCCCGGGGTCCAAGGGCGAGGGCCGGCTCTTCGCGGATCCGGAAGACCTGCGCATCGCCTACGACAACGAGGACGTGGACCTGCAGGCCCGCATCCGGCTGCGCTACAACGGCGGCATCATCGAGACCACCGTCGGCCGCACCCTCTTCAACGAGGTGGTGCCGGAGCCGCTGCGCTTCCTCAACAAGGAGCTCAAGAAGAAGGAGATCGGCCAGCTGATCTCCGACTGCTACAACCGGCTCGGCAACGAGGCGACCGTCACCTTCCTCGACGAGCTGAAGGACATCGGCTTCCGCTACGCGACCCTGTCCGGGCTCAGCATCGGCATCGTGGACATGCACGTGCCGTCGACCAAGGGCGAGATCATCGAGCACGCCCGCCAGAACGTCAACGAGGTCGAGCAGCAGTACCAGGACGGCGTCATCACCAACGGCGAGCGCTACAACAAGGTGGTCGACATCTGGGCGCACGTCACCGAGCAGATCGCGGACCAGCTCTTCAAGGAGATGGAGGTCCGGGCCGAGAACGGGGACTTCAACCCCATCTTCATGATGGCCGACTCCGGGGCGCGCGGCTCCAAGCAGCAGATCCGGCAGCTCGCGGGCATGCGCGGCCTCATGGCCAAGCCGAGCGGCGAGGTCATCGAGACGCCCATCACGTCCAACTTCCGCGAGGGTCTCACCGTGCTCGAGTACTTCACGTCGACCCACGGCGCCCGCAAGGGCCTGGCCGACACCGCGCTGAAGACGGCGGACTCGGGCTACCTGACCCGCCGCCTGGTGGACGTGGCCCAGGACGTGATCATCTCCGAGTACGACTGCGGCACCGTGAAGTACATCGAGGCCTCGCCGCTCATCGAGGGCGGTGACATCATCCAGTCGCTGCGCGACCGGGTGCTGGGGCGCGTGGCCGCGGGCGACGTGCGGGATCCCTACACCGGCGAGATCATCGTGCAGGCCAACACCGAGATCAACGAGGAGCTGGCCCAGAAGATCGAGGACTCCGGCCTCGAGCGGGTCCGCATCCGGTCCGCGCTGACCTGCGAGTCCAAGCGCGGCATCTGCGTGATGTGCTACGGCCGCAACCTGGGCACCGGCAACCTCGCCGAGCTGGGCGAGGCGGTCGGCATCATCGCCGCGCAGTCGATCGGCGAGCCGGGCACCCAGCTGACGATGCGGACCTTCCACATCGGCGGGACGGCCAGCAAGGTCGTGGCCACCTCCCGGCACGACGCGAAGAACCCGGGGGTGCTGACGTACCACAACATCCGCTGGGTCGAGAATCGCGACGGGGAGATCGTCGCGCTGAACCGCAACGGCGAGATCGTGCTGCACGACGAGCGCGGTCGCGAGAAGGAGCGCTACCCGGTCGTGCCGGGAGCCAAGATCAAGTTCCGGGACGGGGCGCGGGTGCCGAAGGGCGGCATCACCATCGTGGAGTGGGACCCGTTCACGACCCCGATCCTGACCGAGGTGACCGGCACCATCGCCTTCCGGGACGTGATGGACGAGGTCACGATTCGCGAAGAGATCGACGAAGTCACCGGCCTGGCCCAGCGGGTCATCATCGAGGATCCGGAGGGCAAGCTGCAGCCGCGGGTGTCGGTCAAGGCCCCCTCGGGCAGCGCGGAAGCGCCCGGCGCGGTGGACGCGCTCGGCGAGACCCGCGGGCGCTACATGCTGCCGGTGGGCGCCTACCTGCTGGTGACGGACAACACGGACGTGCACGCGGGCGACATCATCGCCAAGATCCCGCGGGAGTCGACCAAGACCAAGGACATCACCGGCGGTCTGCCGCGGGTGGCCGAGCTGTTCGAGGCGCGCAAGCCCCGCGAGCAGGCGGTCATCACCGAGATCGACGGGGTGGTGGAGTTCGCCGGCTTCGTGAAGGGCATGCGGAAGATGGTGATCCGGGCCGACGACGCCGAGACCAAGGAGTACCTGATCCCGAGCGGCAAGCACATCTCGGTCCGGGAAGGCGATCGGGTCAAGGCGGGCGAGGCCCTCATGGGCGGCTCGCCGAACCCGCACGACTACCTGGCCGTCCTCGGCGACCGGGAGCTGCAGCGCTACCTCGTGAACGAGGTGCAGGAGGTCTACCGGCTGCAGGGCGTGACCATCAACGACAAGCACATCGAGATCATCGTCAAGCAGATGCTGCGGCGGGTGCGGATCGAGGAGGTCGGCGGGACCGACTTCGTGGTCGGCGAGCTGGTCGACAAGTTCGTCTTCCAGGACGAGAACGACAAGGCGGGGGCGGCCGGCAAGGCCCCCGCGACGGCCCAGCCGGTGCTCCTCGGCATCACCAAGGCGTCGCTCTCGACGGACAGCTTCATCTCGGCCGCCTCCTTCCAGGAGACGACCCGGGTCCTGACCGAGGCGGCCATCAGCGGCAAGGTCGACGACCTCCGGGGCCTGAAGGAGAACGTGATCGTGGGACGCCTGATCCCGGCGGGGACCGGCCTGGGCAACTACACCCGGGTCGAGGTGCTCAGCCAGGGGGGCGAGGAGGAGACCCCGGTCGAGGCGGTCGCCGAGGTGGCGGTCGAGATTCCGGGTGAGGCGGCGGACGCCGACGACGACTCGGTGGCCGAGGCCGGATAGACCCAAAAACATTAAGCATTTGACAATGAAGGGACTGTCGGATATAAAGTTAGGGTTTTGGCCCAAGTGACGGGCCTCCACGAGACGCGCTCCGAGTACTGCTCCGAGTAATAAGGAAGCCGGGAGAATCATGCCGACGATCAATCAGCTGGTGCGGCAGGGCCGCGAGGCGGTGCGGAAGAAGTCGAAGACGCCCGCCATGGAGTCCTGCCCGCAGAAGCGCGGGGTGTGCATCCGGGTCTACACCACGACGCCGAAGAAGCCGAACTCGGCCCTTCGCAAGGTGGCGCGGGTGCGCCTCACCAACGGCCTCGAGGTGACCTCGTACATCCCGGGCGTCGGCCACAACCTGCAGGAGCACTCGATCGTGCTCATCCGGGGCGGTCGTGTGAAGGACCTGCCGGGCATCCGGTACCACATCATCCGCGGCTCGCTGGACACCGCGGGGGTGGCCGGGCGGCGGCAGAGCCGATCGAAGTACGGCGCCAAGCAGCCCAAGGGAGCCGCCTAGCATGCGTCGGGCGGGCGCCGCGCGGCGCGAGATCCTTCCGGACCCCAAGCACGGGAGCCGGCTGGTGGCGAAGTTCGTGAACATGATGATGTACGGGGGCAAGAAGAGCACCGCGGAGCGGATCATGTACGACGCCCTGCAGGCGATGGAAGATCGCGCCCGGCAGGAAGCGTTGAAGCTGTTCAAGAGCGCGGTGGACAACTGCAAGCCGGCCGTCGAGGTCAAGTCGCGGCGGGTGGGCGGATCCACCTATCAGGTCCCGGTCGAGGTCCGGCCGGATCGGCGCACCGCGCTGAGCATGCGGTGGCTGATCGGGGCGGCGCGCCGACGCTCGGAGCGCAGCATGGCCGACAAGCTGGCCGGCGAGCTGCTGGACGCGGCCAACAACCGAGGGACCGCCGTGAAGAAGCGAGAAGACACTCACAAGATGGCGGAGGCCAACAAGGCGTTCGCGCATTACCGCTGGTAGCGACGAGATGCACAGAGGGGGGCGCGACCTCGCCCCCCTCTTCTCTTGAGTCCCGCCGCCGCCGTTAGGGAGAAGACGAGCAGTGGAAGCGCAGTACCCCCTGGAGAAGACCCGGAACATCGGCATCATGGCGCACATCGATGCCGGGAAGACCACGACCACCGAGCGGGTGCTCTACTACACCGGCCGATCGTACAAGATCGGCGAGGTGCACGAGGGTACCGCCACGATGGACTGGATGGTCCAGGAGCAGGAGCGCGGCATCACCATCACCTCGGCCGCCACCACCTGTTTCTGGAAGGACTGCCGGATCAACATCATCGACACGCCCGGTCACGTCGACTTCACGATGGAGGTGGAGCGCTCGCTCCGGGTGCTCGACGGCGCCCTCGCGATCCTGGACGCGGTGTCCGGGGTCGAGCCGCAGACCGAGACGGTGTGGCGGCAGGCCGACAAGTACCGGGTTCCGCGCATCGTGTACGTCAACAAGATGGACCGCGTCGGGGCCGACTACTACCGGTGCCTCGGCATGCTGAAGGACCGGCTCGGGGCGCACGCGGTCCCGATCCAGGTGCCGATCGGGCGGGAGGACGGCTTCGTCGGCCTGGTGGACCTGATCGACCGGGTCGCCTACGTGTGGGCGGACTCCGAGGACCTCGGCGGGTCGTTCAGCACCGCGGAGATCCCGGCCGACATGCTGGATCTGGTCAAGGAGTACCGCGAGAAGATGATCGAGGGTCTCGCCGAGGTGGATGACCACCTCATGGAGAAGTACCTGGGCGGGGAGACCGAGAAGATCACCTCCGCGGAGCTGAAGGCGGCGGTCCGGGCCGGGACCATCTCCATGAAGCTGTTTCCCGGTGATCTGCGGCGCCTCGTTCAAGAACAAGGGCGTGCAGGCCATGCTGGACGCGGTGGTGGACTACCTGCCCTCGCCGGTGGACATCCCGCCGGTCACCGGAGTCAACCCGGACACCGGCCAGCCCGAGACCCGGGACGCGGACCCCAAGGCGCCGTTCTCCGCGCTGGCGTTCAAGATCATGAACGACCAGCACGTGGGCCAGCTCACCTTCGTGCGGGTCTACTCGGGCACCCTCAACCAGGGCACCGGGGTCTACAACTCCACCCGCGAGAAGAAGGAGCGGATCGGGCGCCTGCTGCGGATGCACGCCAACAAGCGCGAGGAGATCGACTCGATCTCGGCGGGCGACATCGCCGCGGTGGTGGGCCTGAAGGACACCCGCACCGGCGACACCCTCTGCGACTCGAACAAGACCATCGTGCTCGAGGCGATGGACTTCCCGACTCCGGTCATCGCGGTGGCGATCGAGCCCAAGACCAAGGCCGACGACGAGAAGCTCGGGCAGTCCCTCGCGCGGCTCGCGATGGAGGACCCGACCTTCAAGGTCAACGTGGATCCGGAGACCAACCAGACCCTGATCCACGGCATGGGCGAGCTGCACCTCGAGATCATCGTCGACCGCCTCCTGCGGGAGTTCAAGGTCGACGCCAACGTCGGCAAGCCCCAGGTCGCGTACCGGGAGACGATCCGCCAGAAGGCGGAGGCCCAGGGGCGCTTCGTGCGCCAGACCGGCGGCCGCGGCCAGTACGGCGACGTGTGGTTCGAGGTGGAGCCGGGCGAGCCGGGCTCGGGGGTGGTCTTCGAGAACGAGCTGAAGGGCCCGGCCATCCCCCGCGAGTACGTCCCGGCGGTCGAGAAGGGCGTGCGCGAGGCGGCGGAGACCGGCGTGCTCGCCGGCTATCCGGTCGTCGACATCCGGGTGGCCCTCACCGACGGCAGCTACCACGAGGTCGACTCGAACGAGATGGCCTTCAAGATCGCCGCGTCCATGGGCTTCAAGGAGGGCTGCCGCAAGGCCAAGCCCGTCCTGCTGGAGCCGGTGATGGACGTGGAGGTCGTGACCCCCTCCGAGTTCCAGGGGGCGGTGGTGGGCGATCTCAACAGCCGCCGCGGCAAGATCCTGTCGATGGACGCCCGCGCCAACGCCCAGGTCATCCGGGCCAACGTGCCGCTCGGCCAGATGTTCGGCTACGCGACCGACGTGCGCTCGATGACCCAGGGCCGCGCCACGTATACGATGCAGTTCGCCCGCTACGAAGAAGTCCCCCGCAACCTCGCCGAGGAGATCATGGCGAAGAGTCGCGGTGAGGGCCCTTCGCGCAGCGGCTCCCGCTAGCCCTCCACAGGAGAGCGACTCATGGCCAAGCAGAAGTTTGATCGGACGAAGCCGCACGTGAACATTGGGACGATTGGGCACATCGATCACGGGAAGACGACGTTGACGAGTGCGATCACGAAGGTGCTGCACACGAAGTTCAACGCGGTGGCGGTGCGGGACTTCGGGACGATCGACAATGCGCCGGAGGAGCGGGAGCGGGGGATCACGATCGCGGTGTCGCACGTGGAGTACGAGACGGCGAAGCGGCACTACGCGCACATCGATTGTCCGGGGCACGCGGACTACATCAAGAACATGATCACGGGGGCGGCCCAGATGGACGGGGCGATCCTGGTGGTGGCGGCGAACGATGGGCCGATGCCGCAGACGCGGGAGCACGTGTTGCTGGCGCGGCAGGTGAACGTGCCGAGCCTGGTGGTGTTCATGAACAAGGTGGACATGGTGGACGACCCGGAGATTTTGGATCTGGTGGAGCTGGAGGTGCGGGAGCTGTTGAAGAAGTACCAGTTTCCGGGGGACGACATTCCGGTGATCCGGGGGTCGGCGCTGCAGGCGATGGAGAAGCCGGACGACGCGAAGGCGTCGGAGAGCATCTGGAAGCTGATGGAGGCGGTGGACAGCTATATTCCGACGCCGCCGCGGCCGGTGGACAAGCCGTTCCTGATGCCGATCGAGGACATTTTCACGATCACGGGGCGGGGCACGGTGGTGACGGGGCGGGTGGAGCGGGGGATCGTGAAGGTGGGGGAAGAGATCGAGATCGTGGGGATGCAGGCGGAGACGAAGAAGTCGGTGGTGACGGGGGTGGAGATGTTCCGGAAGCTCTTGGATGAGGGGCAGGCGGGGGACAACATCGGGGCGTTGCTGCGCGGGATCGATAAAGATGAAGTGCAGCGGGGCCAGGTGCTCGCCAAGCCCGGGTCGATCAAGCCGTTCAAGAAGTTCAAGGCGGAGGTGTACGTGCTGGGCAAGGACGAGGGGGGGCGGCACACGCCGTTCTTCAACGGGTACCGGCCGCAGTTCTACTTCCGGACGACGGACGTGACGGGGGTGTGCACGCTGCCGGGGGGGGTGGAGATGGTGATGCCGGGGGACAACGTGACGATGACGATCGAGTTGATCCAGCCGGTGGCGATGGAGAAGGAGCTGCGGTTCGCGATTCGGGAGGGCGGGCGGACGGTGGGCGCCGGCGTGGTCGCGGAGATCACGGACTAGCCCATGGTCACCGTCAGCGCCGACCAGAAGATCCGCATCCGGCTCAAGGCGTACGACCACAATCTCCTCGACCGGTCCATGAAGGAGATCGTGGAGACGGTGCGCCGGACCGGCGCGCGCGTCACCGGCCCCGTGCTGCTGCCCACCATGATCAACCGGTGGACGGTGCTGCGCTCCCCGCACGTGGACAAGACCTCGCGCGAGCAGTTCGAGATGCGCACGCACAAGCGGCTCATCGACATCCTGGACCCGACCCCGCAGACGGTGGACGCGCTGATGAAGCTCGATCTGCCGAGCGGCGTCGACGTCGAAATCAAGCTCTAGCCCGAGCCCGAGAGATAGCGAGAACCTCGTCATGGCGATGAAGGAAGGGCTGATCGGCCGCAAGAAGGGCATGACCCAGGTCTTCGGGGAGGACGGCAACCTCATCCCGGTGACGGTGGTCGAGGCGGGCCCCTGCACGGTGGTGGGGCTGCGCACCAAGCCCACCCACGGCTACGACGCCATCCAGCTCGGCTTCGAGCCGAGGAAGAAGAACGTCAACAAGGCGATGGCGGGGCTCTACAAGAAGGCGGGGGTCGCCTCCGCGATGCGGGTGCTGCGGGAGATCCGGCTCCAGAAGACGGAGGCGGTGAGCGCGTACCAGGTGGGCCAGACCCTCACGGTGGACCTCTTCACGCCCGGCGAGTTCGTGGACGTGGTGGGGACGACCAAGGGCAAGGGCTTCCAGGGCGGCGTGCGGCGCTACGGCTGGGCGGGCGGCGACGAGACCCACGGCTCCATGTTCCACCGGCGGCCGGGCTCCATCGGCGCCTCCTCGGATCCGTCCCGGGTCTGGCCGGGCCATCACCTGCCGGGCCGCATGGGCGCGGACCGGCGCACCGTCCTCAACGTGGTGGTGGCGCGGGTGATCCCGGAGCAGAACCTGGTCCTGCTCCGCGGCGCGGTGCCGGGAGCCATCGGAGGCCTGGTGGTGATCCGCAAGAGCGTGAAGCAGACCAAGGCGCAGCAGCAGAAGGCGAAAGAGGCCAAGTAGCGATGCCCAGCGTGCCGATCGTCGACGCAAAGGGGAAGTCCCAGCAGACGCTCGAGCTGTCCGCCGACGTGTTCGGCGTCACCCCGCGGGTGCCGCTCCTGCACCAGGCGGTGGTGAAGGAGCTGGCCGCGCGCCGGGCGGGCACGCACTCCACCCGCGGACGCAGCGACGTGCGGGGCGGCGGCCGCAAGCCCTGGAAGCAGAAGGGCACCGGCCGCGCCCGGCAGGGCTCGATCCGGGCCACCCAGTGGAAGGGCGGCGGCAAGCCGTTCGGCCCCCGGCCGCGCAAGTACGACAAGGCGATGCCGTCGACGATGCGGCGCGCCGCGCTGCGCGAGGCGGTCGCGGCCAAGCTCGGAGCCGGCCACGTGTCGGTGGTCGACACCCTCGGCGTCGCGGAGGCCAAGACCAAGGCCCTCACCACGCGGCTGAAGGGGCTCGGCATCGACGGGCAGCCCACGCTCCTGGTGGTGGCCCAGGTGACCGACGCGCTCACCCGCGCCGCGCGCAACGTGCCGTGGCTCTCGGTCGAGCTGCCCGGGCACACCTCGGTCTACCAGGTGATCCGCAACGACCGGCTCGTGTTCGAGAAGGCGGCGCTGCTGACGCTGCAGGAGACGCTCAAGCCATGAGGGACCCCCGCTCGGTGCTGGTGCGGCCGCTGATGACCGAGAAGAGCATGCAGCAGAAGGAAGCCCACAACATGATCACCTTCGAGGTGGCGGTGGACGCCAACAAGGTGGAGATCCGCCACGCGGTGGAGAAGGTCTTCAACGTGAAGGTGGCGGACGTGCGCACCCAGGCCCGCGAGGGCAAGTGGAAGCGCATGGGCAAGTTCGAGGGACGGCGCCGGAGCTGGAAGAAGGCGATGGTCACCCTCGCCCCCGGTCACAAGATCGAGCTCGTGGAGGGGGCCTAGGACCATGGGAATCCGCACGGTCAAGCCGACCTCGCCGGCCCGACGCTACATGTCGTTCCTGACGAACGAGGAGATCACCAAGAAGACCCCGGAGAAGAGCCTCCTCCGCTCCAAGGGCAACCGGACGAACGGGCGCAACGTCTACGGCCGCATCACGGTGCGGCACCGGGGCGGCGGGGTCAAGCGCATGCTCCGGGACGTGGACTTCCGGCGCGAGAAGATCGGGATCCCGGCGAAGGTGGCGGGGATCGAGTACGATCCGAACCGCTCCGCCCGCATCGCGCTGCTCCACTACCGCGACGGGGAGAAGCGGTACATCATCGCGCCGCTGGGGCTCAAGCCGGGCGACGTGATCATGTCGGGGCCGCAGGCCGACATCCTGCCCGGCAACGCGCTGCCGATCCGGAACATCCCGCTCGGCACCCTCGTGCACAACGTGGAGCTGCAGCCCGGCAAGGGCGGCCAGCTCTGCCGGAGCGCGGGGACGCTGGCCCAGCTGCTCGCGAAGGAAGGCGACCACGCCAACATCAAGCTGCCCTCGGGCGAGGTGCGGCAGGTCAAGCTCGACTGCATGGCCACCATCGGCCAGGTGGGCAACCTGGATCACGAGAACGTCTCGATCGGCAAGGCGGGGCGCGTGCGGTGGAAGGGCTTCCGACCCACGGTGCGCGGCACCGTGATGAACCCGGTGGACCACCCCATGGGCGGCGGCGAGGGCAAGGGCAAGGGCAACCACCCGATGACCCCGTGGGGCAAGCCGACCAAGGGCTACAAGACGCGGCGCGGGGCGAGGCCGTCCGATCGCTACATCGTGACCCGGCGGACGAAATAGGGAGCGAGGGCAGAAGCCATGGGACGGTCGCTGAAGAAGGGCCCGTACATCGACGAGCGTCTGGAGAAGCGCGTGGACGAGCTGAATCGCACGCGCCAGAAGAAGGTGCTGAAGACGTGGGCGCGGCGCTCGACGATCTCGCCGGAGTTCGTGGGCCACACCCTCGCGGTGCACAACGGGAAGAAGTTCATCCCGGTGTACATCACCGAGAACATGGTGGGGCACCGGCTGGGCGAGTTCGCCCTGACCCGGACGTTCAAGGCCCACGGGCAGGCCGAGAAGGCCGCCACCTCGCCCACCGGGAAGTCCTGAGCATGCGCACGCGAGCGACCGCGCGCTACATCCGGGTGCCCGCCTCCAAGGCCCGCCTCGTCCTGGATCACATCCGGGGCAAGTCGGTGGGGGAGGCCCTGGCGACGCTCCAGTACACCCCGAAGGCGGCCGGCCGCCTCATCGAGAAGGTGCTGCGCTCCGCCATCGCCAACGCGGAGCACAATCACCAGGTTCGCAACCTCGACGACCTCCGGGTGGTCAAGGCGATCGCGGACGGGGGTCCGTCCATGAAGCGGGTGTCCCCGCGCGCGATGGGACGCGCCTACTTCATCAAGCACCGCACGAGCCACCTGACCATCGAGCTGAGCGACGAGACGACGGCCTCCGCCGCCGCGGCGCGAGGAGGCAAGAGGTAGCCATGGGCCAGAAGACGCATCCGATCGGGTTCCGGCTGGGGTCCACGCGGACGTGGAGCTCGCGCTGGTTCGCCACCAAGGGATACGCGGCCCTCCTGCACGAGGACCACAAGATCCGCCGCTTCATCAAGTCGTCGCTCTACCACGCGGGGATCTCGCGGATCGACATCGAGCGCTCGGCCAACCGGGCCCGCATCACGATCTTCACCGCCCGTCCCGGCATCATCATCGGCCGCAAGGGGGCGGAGGTCGAGAAGCTGAAGAACGAGATCCAGTCGCGCACCGCCAAGGAGGTCTACCTCAACATCGAGGAGGTGGTCCATCCCGAGCTGGACGCGCAGCTGGTGGCCGAGAACGTGGCCCTGCAGCTCCAGAAGCGGGTGGCCTTCCGGCGGGCGATGAAGAAGGCGGTGACCTCCGCGCTGCGCCTCGGGGCGGACGGCATCCGGATCGCCTGCTCGGGCCGGCTGGGCGGCGCGGAGATCGCGCGGCGCGAGTGGTATCGCGACGGGCGGGTGCCGCTGCACACCATCCGGGCCGACATCGACTACGGGCTGGCCGAGGCCCACACCACGTTCGGGGCCATCGGGGTGAAGGTGTGGATCTTCAAGGGTGAGGTGCTCCCCGCCCAGAAAGCCGCCGCCGAGGGCTAAGCCGCCATGCTGATGCCCAAGCGGGTCAAGTACCGGAAGGCCCAGCGCGGCCGGATGAAGGGCAAGGCGCAGCGCGGCTCGACCCTCGCCTTCGGCGAGTTCGGGCTGAAGGCGCTCGAGCCGGGCTGGGTCACCAACCGCCAGATCGAGGCGGCCCGGGTGTCGCTCGCCCGCAGCGTCAAGCGCGGCGGGCAAGATCTTCATCCGCATCTTCCCGGACAAGCCGGTGACCAAGAAGCCGGCCGAGACGCGGATGGGCAAGGGCAAGGGCAACCCGGAGTTCTGGGTCGCGGTGGTCAAGCCGGGCCGGATCATGTACGAGATGGAGGGCGTGGACGAGGCGACGGCCAAGGAAGGGTTCCGTCTGGCCGCGCAGAAGATCGGGATCAAGACCAAGTTCGTGACCCGTACGCGGGCGCTCTGAGGCGATCATGAAGGCGGCCAAGTGGCGTGAGATGTCCGACGAGGAAGTGCAGCAGAAAGCCCAGGAGCTCGGCGAGGAGCTCTTCAACCTGAGGTTCCAGCTCTCGATGGGGGTGGCCAAGAACCCGGCCCGGGTGGCGATCGCCCGGCGGGATCTCGCGCGGGCCCACACCATTCTGAGAGAGCGGGCGCTGCGCATCCCGCGGACGGCGTAGAGGCGGGGGAGGACAGGACAGTGGGCGTCAAGAAGACGCGGGAGGGCGTGGTGGTCAGCGACAAGATGACCAAGACGCGCGTGGTGGTCATCGAGCGCGTGTTCCGTCATCCGCAGTACGAGCGCGTGATCACGCGGTCGAAGCGCCTGAAGGCGCACGACGAGAAGAACGCGAGCAAGGTCGGGGACCGGGTGCTGATCGAGGAGACGCGACCGCTGTCGAAGGAAAAGCGGTGGCGCATCCTCCAGGTGCTGGCGAGCGCGTCATGATCCAGCCTCGCTCCATGCTGGACGTGGCCGACAACTCGGGGGCCAAGAAGGTCCAGTGCATCCGGGTCATGGGCGGCGCCAACAAGCGCTACGCCTCCCTCGGCGACGTGGTGGTGGTGGCGGTCAAGGAGGCGGTGCCGGACGGGACCGTGAAGAAGGGCGAGGTCGCCCGGGCGGTCGTGGTGCGCACCGTGAAGGAAGTGGGACGCCGCGACGGGTCCTACATCCGCTTCGACCGCAACGCGGTGGTCCTCCTGAAGGCGGACGACAACCCGGTGGGCACCCGTATCTTCGGGCCGGTGGCGCGCGAGCTGCGGGACAAGCAGTTCACCAAGATCATCTCGCTCGCTCCCGAAGTCATCTAGAGGACGCTCAATGGCGATCGCGCACGTGCGGAAGGGCGACACGGTGATGGTGGTGGCGGGCAAGGAGCGCGGCAAGAAGGGCAAGGTGCTGCGGGTGATTCCCGAGAAGGGCCGGGTGGTGGTGGAGCGCCTGAACCTGATCAAGAAGCACCAGAAGCCCACCCAGAAGATCCGGCAGGGCGGCATCATCGAGCGCGAGGGGTCGATCCACCTCTCCAACGTGATGCTGATCGATCCCGGCAGCGACAAGCCGACCCGCGTCGGAATGAAGGCCCTGTCGGACGGCAAGAAGGTCCGGGTGGCCAGACGGTCGGGCGAGATGCTCGACCGAGCGTGAGGACGTGATGGCAGAGCCGAAGAAGGCGGACGGGAAGGGCACCGGGAGCGAAGGCGGGCGGAGCCGCGCCCGGCAAGGCGGGCCAGGCGGCCCGGCCCAAGGGCGGCGGCAAGGCCGCGCCGGCGGGAGAGCCGCAGGCGCCGGCCAAGCGCGCGAGCGTCAGCGGGAGCACGCCGCCGCGCATGCGCGAGCGGTTCCGGTCGGCGGTGGTGCCCGCGATGATGAAGGAGCGCGGCTACGGCAATCCGTTCCAGGTGCCGCGGCTCGAGAAGGTCGTGATCAACATGGGGGTCGGCGAGGGCAAGGAGAACGCGAAGGTGCTCGACTTCGCCACCGCGGACCTGCAGGCGATCGCGGGCCAGAAGCCGGTGATCACCCGGGCCAAGAAGTCGATCGCCAACTTCAAGCTGCGCGAGAACGTGCCGATCGGCTGCAAGGTGACCCTGCGCGGGCCGCGGATGTACGAGTTCCTGGACCGGCTGGTCAACGTGGCGCTGCCCCGGGTCCGGGACTTCAAGGGGGTGCCGCCCAAGGGCTTCGACGGCCGGGGCAACTACAACATGGGGCTCAAGGAGCAGATCATCTTTCCCGAGATCGTGTACGACAAGGTGGACAAGGTGCGCGGGATGGACATCACGATGGTGACGACCGCCCGAACGGACGAGGAAGCGAAGGCGCTCCTGACCCACCTGGGCGTGCCTTTCAGGGAGGCGTAGATGGCCAAGACTGCGCTCATCATGAAGCAGCAGCGCCCCCCCAAGTTCAAGTCGCGCGCGTACACCCGCTGCAAGATCTGTGGCCGCCCGCGCGGCTACCTGCGCAAGTTCCAGGCGTGCCGGCTCTGCTTCCGCGAGCTCGCGCTCAAGGGCGAGGTGCCCGGCGTGATCAAGGCGAGCTGGTAGCGCCATGATGAGCGATCCGATCGCCGATTTCCTGACTCGCATCCGCAACGCGAGCCGGGCCGAGCACGAGAAGGTGGACATCCCGTCGTCGAAGCTCAAGCTGCGCATGGCCGAGATCCTCAAGGACGAGGGGTTCATCAAGAACTTCCGGGTCATCGAGGACAACAAGCAGGGCGTGCTGCGGGTCTATCTGAAGTACGCGGGTACTGAGAAGATCATCTCCGGGATCGTGCGCGTCTCGCGCCCGGGCCGGCGGATCTACGTGACCAAGGACAAGATCCCGACCATCCTGGGCGGCATGGGGGTCGCGATCCTGTCCACCTCGGCCGGCGTGATGACCGACCGCCAGGTGAAGAAGCAGCACCTGGGCGGCGAAGTGCTGGCCTACGTCTGGTAGGAGTCCCTAGCCATGTCGCGAATCGGCAAGAAGCCCATCTCGGTCCCCCAGGGAGTGAAGGTCGCCCTGGACGGCGCCATCGTCCGCGCGGAGGGGCCCAAGGGCAAGCTGAGCCAGGCCATCCCGTCCGGGGTGTCGGTGACGATGGACTCGAACGTGCTGACGGTGGCGCGCAGCTCCGACCACCGCAACGTGCGCGCGCTCCACGGCCTGACCCGGTCGCTCGTGGCCAACATGATCCACGGGGTGAAGGACGGCTTCGAGCGGAAGCTCGAGATCGTCGGCATCGGCTACCGGTGCCAGCTCCAGGGCAAGGCCCTGCAGCTGGCTCTCGGGTACTCGCACCCGGTCATCTTCCCGCTCCCGGACGGGATCCAGGCCGAGGTCGAGCGGCAGGTGTCGATCACGCTGCGGGGGGCGGACAAGGCGCTGCTCGGACAGACCGCGGCCAAGCTGCGGGCGCTCCGGAAGCCCGACCCCTACAAGGGCAAGGGCATCAAGTACTCCGACGAATACATTCGCCGGAAGGTGGGCAAGAAGGCGGGGGCCAAGTAATGCTGACCGGCAAGAAGGTCGAGGGACGGAAGATCCGCCACCTGCGCATCCGCACCCGGGTGATCGGCACCGCGGAGCGTCCGCGGCTGGCGGTGTTCCGGAGCCTGAACCACATCTACGCGCAGGTGATCGACGACACCAGCGGGCGCACGCTCGCCGCGGTGGACAGCCGGGCCCCGGACTTCCGGCAGAAGGTGAAGGCGGGCGGCAACGTGGCCGCGGCCAAGATCGTGGGGGAGCTGCTGGCCGAGCGGGCGAAGGCGCGCGGCATCAGCCAGGTCGTGTTCGACCGCGGCGGCTATCAGTACCACGGACGGGTGAAGGCCCTCGCCGACGCGGCACGCGCCGCCGGCCTGGGATTCTAGAGAGGAGCATCGAGTGGCTGAGGCGCGGATTGATGCCAATGCGCTGGACCTGACCGACCGGGTGGTCGCCATCAACCGGGTGGCGAAGGTCGTCAAGGGCGGCCGTCGATTCTCCTTCACGGCGCTGGTGGTGGTGGGCGACGGGCAGGGGCACGTGGGCGTGGGGCTCGGCAAGGCTCGCGAGGTGCCCGAGGCCATTCGCAAGTCGGTGGAGCACGCCAAGAAGGACCTGGTGAAGGTGCCGCTCAAGGACACCACGATCCCGTGCGAGATCACCGGCCACTTCGGCGCCGCGCGGGTGTATCTCAAGCCGGCGGCGCAGGGCACCGGGGTCATCGCGGGCGGCGCGGTGCGGCCGGTGCTGGAGGCGGCGGGGGTGCAGGACATCCTGACCAAGACCCTCGGCACCAACAACCCGCACAACGTGCTGAAGGCGACGATGGACGCCTTCCGCCGGCTCAAGCGGCTGCAGTCCACGTACGCGGCGCGGCGCCGGTCGCTCGACGGCGACGCGCAGGAGACGGCCGGTGCCAAAGAAGCTTAAGGTCACGCTGGTGCGGAGCATCATCGGGATGTCGCCGACGCAGGAGGCGACGGTCAAGGCCCTCGGCCTGCGCCGGATCCGGCACCAGGTGGAGCACGAGGACACCCCGACGATCCGGGGCATGATCGCCACCGTTCCCTTCGCGGTCGAGGTGACTGAAGGGCGAGGCGCAGCCGAAGGCGAGACGAGCGGATCGGTAAGGCCAAGCGGAGCGAGGCATCATGAGGCTCGAGGATCTGAGGCCGGCGCCGGGCTCGACGAAGAACCGCAAGCGGCTCGGCCGTGGGCGGGGGTCGGGTCAGGGCAAGACCTCCGGCAAGGGCCACAAGGGTCTGAAGGCCCGGTCGGGCGGCGGCGCCCGGCCCGGGTTCGAGGGCGGCCAGATGCCGCTCTACCGGCGGCTGCCCAAGCGCGGCTTCCTGCCCTACGGGGGCAAGACCGAGTTCGCGATCGTGAACGTGGGCGACCTGTCCGAGCGCTTCGCGGCGGGCAGCGTGGTCGATCCCGACGCGCTGGCCGGGAGCCGGCTCATCCACAAGTCGGGGCGCGCCTCGGTCAAGGTGCTGGGCGACGGAGACGTGGCCCACGCCCTCACGGTGCGCGCGCACAAGGTGAGCGAGGGGGCGAAGCAGAAGATCGAGGCCGCGGGCGGGCGCGTCGAGCTCCTGGCCGCGCGCGTCGCGAGGGCCGCCAAGTGATCGAAGGCCTGCAGAGCTTCCAGAACATCTTCAAGGTTCCGGAGCTCAAGCGCCGCGTGCTCATGACCCTGGTGCTGCTCGCGGCGTACCGGCTGGGCGCCCACGTGCCGACCCCCGGCATCGACGCGGCCGCGCTCGCCGAGTTCTTCAACCAGGTGCAGGGCACGCTGCTCGGCATGGTCGATCTCTTCTCGGGCGGCAACCTGCGGCGGCTGACCGTGTTCGCGCTCGGGATCATGCCGTACATCTCGGCCTCGATCATCCTCCAGCTGCTCACGGTGGTGATCCCGGCCCTGGAGCGGCTGGCCAAGGAAGGCGAGGCGGGCAAGAAGAAGATCACCCAGTACACCCGCTACGGCACCATCGCGCTCTCCCTCGTGCAGTCCTTCGGCATCGCGGTGGGCCTCGAGAGCATGCGGAGCTCGACCGGGGCGGTGCTCGTCCCCGATCCGGGCTGGGGCTTCCGGCTCCTGACCATGCTCACCCTGACCACCGGAACCGCCCTGATCATGTGGCTGGGCGAGCAGATCTCGGAGAAGGGTATCGGCAACGGCATCTCCCTGATCATCTTCGCGGGCATCGTGGTGCGCCTGCCCTCGGCGATCGTGTCCTCCTACACCCTGATCACCACCGGCGAGCTCCAGCTCTTCGTGTTCCTGGGCCTGATCATCATGATGGTGGCGGTGACCGCGGCGGTGGTCGTCATGCAGGAGGGCCAGCGAAAGATCCCGGTCCAGTACGCCAAGCGGGTGGTCGGGCGGCGGATGTACGGGGGGCAGTCGACCCACATCCCGCTCCGCATCAACACCGCGGGCGTGATCCCGGTCATCTTCGCCTCGTCGCTGATCCTGTTCCCGGCGACCCTCACGCGCTTCATCCACCACCCGTGGATGCAGTACGTCTCGGAGGCGCTCTCCCCGGGGCACGTGACCTACACCGCGCTCTACTGCGCGCTGATCATCTTCTTCGCCTACTTCTACACCGCCATCGTGTTCAACCCGGTTGACCTGGCTGATAACATGAAGAAGTACGGCGGCTTCATCCCGGGCGTCCGGCCCGGCAAGAAGACCGCCGAGTACATCGACCGGGTCCTGACGCGGATCACGCTGCCCGGGGCCATCTTCCTGGCCATGATCTCGGTGCTTCCCGACTTCCTGATCCGCTGGTTCAACACCCCGTTCTACTTCGGCGGGACCAGCCTCCTGATCGTGGTCGGGGTCGCGCTCGATACCGTGCGCCAGATGGAGTCCCATCTCCTGATGCGGAACTACGAAGGCTTCCTGCGCAAGAAGGCCAAGGGCGCATGAGCCGGGTCATCTTCCTCGGCGCCCCGGGCGCGGGCAAGGGCACCCAGGCGCGGCGCCTGGCCGGCGAGTCGGGCGTGCCCCAGGTGGCCACCGGCGACATGCTGCGCGAGGCGGTGGCCGAGGGCACGCCGCTCGGCCGCGAGGCCAAGCGCTACATGGACTCGGGGGCCCTCGTGCCGGACGACGTGGTGATCGGCCTGGTCGACGAGCGCCTGGCCCGGCCCGACGCGGGCGGCGGCTACGTCCTGGACGGGTTCCCCCGCACGGTGGCCCAGGCGGAGGCCCTCGACGCGCTCCTGGGCCGGAGGCGGCAGGAGCTGGACCGGGTGATCTTCTTCGACGTGTCGCGCGACGAGCTGATCCGCCGGCTCACCGGGCGCCGGATCTGCCGGAAGTGCGGGACCGCCTTCCACCTGGTCTCGGCGCCCCCGAAGGCGGCGGGCCGGTGCGATCAGTGCGGCGGCGAGCTGTACCAGCGCGAGGACGACGCGGAGGCCACGGTGGCCCGCCGCCTCGACGTGTACCAGACGCAGACCGCGCCCCTGCTCGACTACTACCGCCAGCGCGGCCTGCTGGCGCGGGTGGCCGGAGAGGGCCCGGTCGAGGAAGTGGCCGACCGCATCCGCCGGGCGGTCAAGGAGCCGGTGTCGCGGTGATCCTGCTCAAGTCGGCACGCGAGCTCGCGCACATGCGGACGGCGGGACGGGTCCTCGCCGAGGTGAAGGACCGGCTGCGCTCACTGGTGCGCCCCGGCATCTCCACCAAGGAGATCGACACGGACGTGGAGGCCTTCATCGTCTCCCGCGGGGCGACCTCCGCCTTCAAGGGCTACCGGGGCTTTCCCGCCACGGTGTGCATCTCGATCAACGAGGAAGTGGTCCACGGGATCCCCTCTCCCAAGCGGAAGCTGCGGGAGGGCGACATCGTGGGGCTCGATCTGGGCTGCATCGTCGAGGGCTACTACGCGGACTGCGCGATCACCCTGCCGGTGGGCGCGGTGCCGCCGCGGGTGCAGGAGCTGCTCGACGTCACCCGCGAGAGCCTGGACAAGGCGATCGTGCAGTGCCGGGCCGGCAACCGCCTGGGCGACGTGTCGCACGCGGTCCAGGAGCACTGCGAGAGCCACGGCTTCGGGGTGGTGCGCGCCTTCGTGGGCCACGGCATCGGGCAGAGCCTCCACGAGGAGCCACAGATCCCGAACTTCGGGGACGCGGGCCGGGGCCCGGTCATCAAGGCGGGCATGGTGCTGGCCATCGAGCCGATGGTGACGATGGGCTCGTGGGAGGTGCGCGTGCTCGAGGACCGGTGGACCGCGGTGACCGTCGACGGGAGCTGGGCCGCCCACTTCGAGGACACGATCGCGATCACCGAGCGGGGCCCCGAGGTCCTGACCCGGATGGATCAGGGCGCCTAGGACACCCGGCCATGGCCAAAGAGGACGCGATCGAGGTGGAGGGCACGGTGGTCGAGCCGTTGCCCAACGCGATGTTCCGGGTCGAGCTGGAGAACGGCCACAAGGTGCTGGCCCACGTGTCGGGCAAGATGCGGATGAACTTCATCCGCATCCTGCCGGGCGACAAGGTCAAGGTGGAGCTGTCGCCCTACGACCTCACGCGGGGCCGGATCACGTACCGGTTCAAGTAAGCTCGAGCTCGGCGAGGCGCAGCCGAAGGCGAGCCGAGCGGATATATAAAGGGGCCAGGGTAGGAAGCCCGAGGAACATATGAAAGTACGTCCATCGATCAAGGTCCGGTGCGAGAACTGCAAGATCGTGCGCCGGGAAGGCATCGTGCGGATCATCTGCAAGAATCCGCGCCACAAGCAGCGCCAGGGATAGGAGCGTACATGGCACGTATCGCCGGAGTCGATTTGCCGCGGGACAAGCGGGGTCAGATCGCGGTCCAGTACATCTACGGGATCGGCATCCCGTCGGCCAAGAAGATCTTCGCCGACGCGCGGGTCGATCCCAACAAGCGGGTGAAGACCTGGAGCGACGACGAGACCGGCCGCGTCCGCGACATCATCGAGCGCGAGTACAAGGTCGAGGGCGACCTGCGCCGCGAGGTGTCGATGAGCGTGAAGCGGCTGATGGACATCGGCTGCTACCGGGGCATCCGGCACCGCAAGGGGCTGCCGGTGCGCGGGCAGCGGACCCACACCAACGCCCGTACCCGCAAGGGCAAGAGCAAGGGCGTGATGGTCAAGAAGAAGCCGGTGGCCGCCGCTCCTTCGGCCCCGCCGAAGAAGTAAGGAGCCGAGTCGATGGCCGACGCCGCGGAACAGAAGCCGGACGAGAAGGCCGCCCCCCGCAAGGGTGGGCGCAAGCGGGAGCGCAAGGAGGTCCGCGTGGGCATCGCCCACGTGCAGGCCACCTTCAACAACACCATCGTGACCTTGACCGACAAGATGGGCAACGTGGTCTCGTGGGCGAGCGCGGGCAGCGTGGGCTTCAAGGGCTCGCGCAAGAGCACCCCGTTCGCGGCGCAGACCGCGGCGGAGAACGCGGCCCGCAAGGCGATGGAAGTGGGGCTCAAGCAGGTGGAGGTCTTCGTGCGCGGCCCGGGAGCCGGGCGCGAGGCCGCGATCCGCTCCCTGCAGGCGGTGGGGCTCGAGATCACCGCCATCCGTGACGTGACCCCGATTCCGCACAACGGCTGCCGTCCGCCCAAGCGGCGGCGCGTGTAGGAGGAGACGTAAGTGGCACGATATCGAGCCGCCGTCTGCCGGCTGTGCCGGCGTGAAGGCATCAAGCTGTTCTTGAAGGGATCGCGCTGCTTCACCGAGAAGTGCGCGATCGAGCGGCGGAACTATCCCCCGGGCCAGCACGGGCTGGGTCGCACCAAGCCGACCCAGTACGGCATCCAGCTGCGCGAGAAGCAGAAGGCCAAGCGCATCTACGGCGTGCTCGAGGCGCAGTTCCGGCGGTACTTCGCGTGGGCGGAGGCCGACAAGGGCATCACCGGCGAGAACCTGCTCAAGTACCTCGAGCGACGCCTCGACAACGTGGTGTTCCGCCTCGGCATGGCCGCCTCGCGCCGGGAGGCCCGGCAGATGATCGGCCACGGCCACGTCCAGGTGAACGGGCGGAAGGTGTCGATCCCGTCCTTCATCGTGAAGGTGGGCGAGGTGGTGCAGCTCCGATCGACCTCCAAGATGCAGGAGCGGGTGGCCGACAATCTGACCGCGGGCCGGTCGCCGGTTCCGCCGTGGCTCGACCTGGACGTGAACGAGAAGAAAGGTACGGTGCGCGGGCTTCCGCTCCGGGAAGACATCCAGATCCCGGTGCAGGAGCAGCTCATCGTCGAGCTGTTCTCGAAGTAGGGCCAAGCGGCCGACAGAAGGGGCATATGGCGAGGATTCCGTTTCAGAAGCCGAAGTCGATCCAGTGGGAGATCCGATCCGATCGCTACGGGCGGCTGGTCGCGGAGCCGTTCGAGAAGGGCTACGCGCTCACGGTGGGGCACTCCCTGCGTCGCACGCTCCTGGCCATCGTGCCGGGCTCGGCGGTGGCCTGGGTGCGCATCCCGGGAGTCAAGGACCTCGACACCCGGATTCCGGGAGTCCAGGAAGACACGACCGACGTCCTCCTGAACGTCAAGAAGCTGGCCGTGAACGTGCCGTCCGGTGAGCCGACCGAGACCCGGCTGGAGGCCAAGGGGCCCAAGACGGTGACCGGGGCCGACGTGTCGGAGGCGACCGGGATCGAGGTGCTGAACCCGGAGATCCACCTCGCCACGCTGGGAGCGGGCGGCTCGCTCTCGATGGACCTGGGCATCGGCGTCGGTCGTGGTTACGTGGCGGCCGATCGGCATCCCGCGGGCACGGTGCCGGCGGGGGCGATCCCGCTGGACGCCGCGTTCTCCCCGATCCAGCGCGTGTCCTACAGCGTGGAGAACGCGCGGCTCGGCAAGGTCACCGACTACGAGAAGCTGATCCTCGAGATCTGGACCAACGGCGCGGTGTCCCCCGAGGAGGCGCTCTCCCGGGCGGCCCGCCACCTGAAGGCCCACTTCTCCCACCTGGCCCCGGAGGGGCGCGAGGAGGAGGACGAGGAGGTCGAGGCCACCGGCGAGGGCTACCTGCAGGAGAGCCTGGCCAAGCCGCTGGAGGACCTGCCGCTCCCCGCGCGCGCCATCAACGCGCTGAAGAACCACGAGATCATGGTCGTGGCGGATCTGGTCCAGAAGACCGACGAGGACCTGGAGTCGGTGAAGAATCTGGGCGAGAAGTCGATCGACGAGATCAAGGCCGCGCTCGCCGGGCTCGGCCTTTCCCTGGGCATGCGCATCGACCCGAACCTCCTGGGCACGCTCGGGCGGGGGAGCGCGAAATGAGGCACGGCAAGGCGGGCTTCAAGCTCGGACGCGTCACCGCGCACCGCTGGGCGCTCTTCCGGAACCTGCTGGTCGCGCTCTTCCGGCACGAGCGGATCATGACCACCGAGGCCAAGGCGAAGGCGGTGCGGGGCCTCGCCGACCACATGGTCACCCTGGCCAAGCGAGAGGACCTGCATGCGCGCCGGCAGGTGCTGTCGATGGTGCCGGACGCGGTGGTGGTGAAGAAGCTCTTCGACACCATCGCGGCCCGCTTCAGCGAGCGCCACGGCGGCTACACCCGCATCATGAAGGCGGGCCTGCGTGCCGGCGATCGCGCCCAGATGGTGGTCCTCGAGCTGGTGGACCGTCCGGAGGCCCCGAAGGAGAAGGGGAAGAAGGACGCCAAGGCCGAGAAGGCGCCGCCCAAGGAAGACAAGAAGGCCGGGAAGGGCGAAGCCGGCGCGGGCGCCGCCAAGGGCCGCAAGAAGAAGGCGGCGGCCGCCGCCGGCTAGCCCGAAGTCACCCCCGGCTGTTCGCCAGTCCGGATGCGGACCGGTTGTCCGCAGTCTGGGGGAGTGCGGGGGCCATTTCGGGGCCCCCGCAGCTGAAGAGGCCTGGAGAACTAGACGGTCGTCCGCCCCCGAGCCCCCGGTTATTTCAGGTTCTTCTTGAACAGGTCCAGCGTCCGCCGCCAGGCGTCCTCGGCGGCCGGCTTGTTGTAGACGTCGGGCCGCTCGTCGTTGAAGAAGCCGTGGTCGACCCCTGGGTAGATGTGGACCTCGACCGGCTTGCCCGCCTTCTTGATCGCGGCCTCCACCTCGCGCGCGGTCTGCGGGGTCACGAACGCGTCCTTCTCCGCGAAGAGGCCGAGTACCGGGCCGCTCAGGCGGGCGTAGTCCGGCTTCACGTTCGGGTGGATGCCGTAGAAGTCCACCACCGCGCCCACGCTTCCGTTGGTGCAGCCCGCGAAGAGCGCGAGCTGGCCGCCCATGCAGAAGCCCACCGCGCCGAGCTTGGCGGTCGAGGAGTGCGGGGCGAGGTGCTTGGCCGCGCCGGCCAGGTCCTTCTCGGCCCGCTCGATGTTGAGCGCCATGAAGAGCTTGCCCGCCGCGTCCGGCTCGCTCGCGGTCTGCCCGTGGTAGAGATCGGGCGCGAGCGCCGAGTAGCCGGCGGCCGCGAATCGATCGCACACGCTCTTGATGTGCCCGACCAGGCCCCACCACTCCTGGATCACGATCACGCCCGGTCCCTTGCCGGCGGCCGGCGTCGCCAGATAGCCCTTCGCGGTGTGTCCGTTGCTCGGGAACTCGACCATCTTGCCCGCCATGGGAGTCTTCCTTTCTTAGTCGGTGAGTTCAATCGTCACGGTTGGCGGTTCGGCCTCTTCGCGCCCTTCGGGGCTCATCGGGGCGTCGACGGTTACCGTACCGCAAAATTGCCTTGTGCGGAACGTCCCCGGGCCGGCGCCGGGTCACGGCCGACCATGTGTGGCCCCCGTCAGGCTTCGGGGGTGGTGGGTTTCTTGTCGGGGACGATGCGCACCGCGAGGACGCGACGCTTGTCGGCCTCGAGCACGGTGATGGTGAAGCGGCGGACGCGGAACACCTCGCCGACGAGCGGGATGCGGTGGAGGGTGGCGAGGACGAGACCGGCCACCGTCTCGAAGTCGCCCTTGGGCAGGTCCCACTCCAGCGCCTCGTTGACCTCGTCGAGGCTGGCCCGCCCCGCCACCCGATAGCTCCCGTCGGGCAGGCGCTCCACCGTGTCGGGGGTGCGGTCGTGCTCGTCCCGGATCTCCCCCACCACCTCCTCGACGATGTCCTCGACGGTGACGATGCCGACCGCGCCGCCGTACTCGTCGACCACCACCGCCAGCTGCACCCGGTTCTTCTGCATCTCGCGGAGGAGGTCGTCGATGCGCTTGGTTTCCGGGACGTAGGTGGCCGGGCGCATCAGCGCCCGCACGTCGGTCGCCTCGCCGCCGCGCCGCAGCAAGTCCATCGCGGTGACCACCCCCACGATGTTGAAGACCCGGTCGGTGAAGACCGGGATACGCGAGAAGCCCCGCTCCTGGATGAGGCGGACCGCGTCGGCCCGCGTGGCGGTCTCGGGGAGCGCGGCCACGTCGACCAGCGGCACCATGACCTCGCGCACCGCGGTCTCGCCGAGGTCGAAGATCTTGTCGATCATCTCCGCCTCGCTCACCGTGACGTCGGCCTCCTCGGGCTCCATCTGGAGCAGGAGCTGCAGCTCCTCGCGGGAGACGAACTGCCGGGTGCTGGTCCGCTCGCGCCCGAACAGCGCCAGGGCCCGGCCCACGAGGGCGTTGGCGCCCCACGTGAGCGGGGTCAGCAGGCGGCCCAGCGTCTCGATCACCGGGAACAGCCACAGGATGAGCCCGGTGGCCCGCTCGCGCGCGACCGCCTTCGGGATGACCTCGCCGAAGACCAGCATGATCGGGGTGAGCGCCACCGTGACCAGGAGCGCGGCGGCCCCCCCGACCACCGGCAGGAGCGCCCACGTCGCCACCGACGACGCGGTGATGTGGGCGATGGTCACGCCCATCATGGCGGTGGAGAGCAACCGCTCGGGACTGCGGAACGCCTCCAGGTACCGGATCGCGGTCCGGTTCCCGCCCTCCGCCATGTGCCGGAGGCGGACCCGGTTGGCCGCGATGAACGACATCTCGGCGGCCGAGAAGAGCGCGGTCACCAGCAGGGAGAGGCCGATGATCCAGACGTAGATCACGCCGCCTCGCTCCGGGAGGCCACCTCGGGCAGGGTCACCAGCACCTCGAGCACCCGGGTCCGCTCGACCTTCTCGACCGCGACCCGGACGCCGTCCGACTCCTTCTTCTCGCCCTTGTGGGGCACGCGCCCGAAGAGGTCGAGGACCCACCCTCCCACGGTGTCGAACGATTCGTTGGGGATCGCGAGGCCGGTGGCCGCGTTCAGCTCGTCGATGGGCAGGCGGCCCGAGACGCGAAAGGTGCGCGGCGCCACCCGCTGGATCAGGCGCTCGTCCTCGTCGTACTCGTCGCGGATCTCGCCCACCAGCTCCTCGAGCAGGTCCTCGAGGGTCACGAGCCCGGCGGTGCCGCCGTACTCGTCCACCACGATGGCGAGGTGCAGCTTCTTGGCCTGGAACTCCCGCAGCAGGGCGTCGGCGCGCTTCGAGCCCGGGACGAAGTACGGCGGGTGCAGGTGCTGCCGGAGGTCGAAGCCGGGCGGCAGGCCGTCGAGGTAGGGCAGGAGGTCCTTGGTGTAGAGCACCCCGACGATCTGGTCGATGGTGTCCTCGAAGACCGGCACCCTCGAGTGGAGCTGCTCGCGCAGGAGCGGCAGGAGCCGTTGAGTCTCGGTGGTGACGTCGAGGCAGAACATGTCGGGGCGGGGGACCATCACCTCGCGCACGAGGGTGTCCTCCAGCTCGAACACGCGATGGATCATCTCGCGCTCGCTGCGCTCCACCACGCCTTCGCGCGCGCCCACGTCCACCAGGGTGCGCAGCTCCTCTTCGGAGATCTCCGGCCGCCCGGCCTGGTGCTCGGAGCCGGCGAGCCTCAAGGTGATGGCGGTGAAGGCGCCGAGCCCGGCGCGGATCGGCTTCAGCAGGATCGAGAGCCACGCCACCGGCCGGTTCACCCACGCCGAGAAGCGGAGCGGGTGCTCGACGGCCAGGGTCATGGGCAGGACCTCGCCGAAGACGGTGAGCAGGAACACCATGCCCGCGATCGCGATGCCCAGGCCCTTGGAGCCGAAGACCTGCTCCGCGATGGCGGCGGCGAGCGCGGAAGCGCCGATGTTCACCACCGTGATCCCGACCAGCAGGGTCACCAGCAGCTCGTGAGGCTGGGCCAGGAGCGGGGCGAGTGGGCCCGGCGTCCGGCCCTGCTGCTCCGCGAGTTCCTTGAGCCGCGTCCGGCCGAGTGAGAAGTACGCGGCCTCCGCGCCCGAGAGCAAGGCCGACACCAGGAGCAGCACGCCGAGCCCGATCAGCTCCGGGACGAGGCGGCCGTCCACGCCGCTATCCATGGAAATGCTCGTAGCCGCTCCGCACCGCCACCGGCTCGTCGTCGGCGTCCACGAACACCACACTCCCCGCGGGCCCCTCGATGCGGCCGATGATCGTGAGCGGGGTCCCGGTCGCCGAGGCGAGGCCCGAGGCGAGCCGCTCGGCCGCGCCCGCCTCGCAGGTCAGCAGCAGCTCGTAGTCCTCGCCGCCCCCGACGGCCCAGTCGCGCGCGTCGGACCCGAGGGCCAGGCCCGCCGCCAGCGCCGCCGCGGCCACCGGCACGCGGTCGAGCCTCACGCGAGCGCCTACCCCGCTCTCCCGACAGATGTGCTCGAGATCCGTGGCGAGGCCGTCCGAGCAGTCCATCATCGCGTGCACGCCCGCCGCCTCGCCGAGCCAGCGGCCCTCGGCGACGCGGGCCCGCGGCCGCAGATGAGTCGCCACGATCTCGGCCAGCGGGCCCCCAGCGAGGCCGGCGGCGTGCGCCCGGTCCGGCCCCATCTCGAGGGCATAGAGGCCGGCGGCGGACGCGCCGAGGCTTCCGGTGACCGCCACCGCGTCGCCCGGACGCGCGTGTGACCTGAGCCGCGGCGCGCCGGGGTGGACGCCGAGCAGGGTCACGTTGACCATCCAGCCGCTCGGGGAGGCCGAGGTGTCGCCCCCCACGACCGTCACTCCGTGGGGTGCGGCCGCTTCCCCCATGCCGGCGTAGAACCCGTCCACCGCCGCGACCTCGGTGCCGGCGGGGACCGCGAGGGCCACCAGCGCCCATCGGGGGATGCCGCCCATCGCGGCGATGTCGGAGAGATTGACCGCGAGGGCCTTCCACCCGATGTCGGCCGGGCTGGCGGAGCTCGGCCGGAAGTGGACGTCCTCGATCAGGAGATCGGTGGTGGCGAGCAGGCGGTGGCCCGGCGGAACCGTCATGACCGCCGTGTCGTCGCCGATCCCGACCTCGATCCCCGGCGCCCCCTCGGTCGCGACCCCGCTCCGCCTGATGCGGCGGATCAGCCCGCGCTCGCCCAGCTGCCCCAGACCCACCCGTTCGGGTGGCTCGGATGCCTTCATGCGGGGGCGGCGACGGAGCAGAGCTCGAGGAAATTCCCCAGCAGCGCCTTGCCCTGGGTGGTGAGGATGGATTCGGGGTGGAACTGCACGCCCTCGACGGGATAGCGCCGGTGACGCAGGCCCATGATCTCGCCGTCCTCGGCCCGCGCGGTGATCTCGAGATCCGCGGGAAGACCCGCCTCGAGGACCACCAGCGAGTGGTACCGCGTCGCCTCGAAGCCGGCGGGAAGCCCGCGGAAGACGCCGCGGCCGTCGTGCGCGATCGCCGACGTCTTGCCGTGCATCTGCCGGCCCGCGCGGGCCACCGTGCCCCCGAAGGCCTGCCCGATGGCCTGATGGCCTAAGCACACGCCCAGGATCGGCACCCGCGAGTGGAAGCGCTCGATCAGTCCGAGGGAGATGCCGGCCCCGTCGGGGTTGCCGGGCCCGGGCGAGATCACGATCGCCTCCGGGGCGATCGCCTCCACGTCGTCGACGGTGAGCGCGTCGTTGCGCGCCACGTGCATGGTGGCGCCGAGCTCGCCCATGTACTGCACGAGGTTGTAGGTGAACGAGTCGTAGTTGTCGAGGACCAGGATCATCGCGCCGGCTCCTGGGCGGCGATCCGCAGCGCCAGGATCATGCCGCGGGCCTTCGAGCACGTCTCGAGCCATTCCGTCTTCGGATCCGAGTCGGCCACGATCCCCGCCCCGACCTGGATCGAGGCCCGCCGCCCGTGGCACACCACCGTGCGAATGGTAATGCACGAATCCAGGTTGCCGGAGTACGAGATGTAGCCGACCGCGCCCCCGTACGGACCGCGCCGGGTCGCCTCGATCTCCTCGATGATCTCCATCGCCCGGATCTTGGGCGCTCCGGTGAGGGTGCCGGCCGGGAAACAGGCCGCGAGCACGTCGAAGGCGTCCTTGCCCGGCTCGAGGCGGCCCCGCACGTGGCTCACCAGGTGCATCACGTGCGAGTAGCGCTCCACCACCATGAACTCCGACACCTCGACGGAGCCGAGGCGGCTGACCCGGCCGACGTCGTTGCGGCCCAGGTCGACCAGCATGACGTGCTCGGCTCGCTCCTTGGGGTCGGCGCGCATCTCGGTCGCGAGCCGGGCGTCTTCCTCCTCGGTCCGCCCGCGCGGATGCGTGCCCGCGATGGGCCGCTCCTCCACCCGATCGTCCTCGAGGCGAACCAGCACCTCCGGCGACGACCCCACGATGCTGGTCTTGCCCAGCCGCAGGAAGAACAGGTACGGCGACGGGTTGATGGTGCGGAGCGCGCGATAGACCGTGAACGGATCGGCGCGCAGCTCGGTATCGAGCCGTCGCGAGATCACGACCTGATAGGCATCACCGGCCGCGATGAACTCCTTCACCCGTCGGACCCCGTCCATGAAGGTCGCCTGGTCCATGCTCGAGGTGAACCCCTCGTCGCCCAGGGCCACCAGTGGCTCCACCGGGGGCAGCGTGAGCGGGGCCGGGGACCGGGCCGGCCGTCTCAGGTTGCCCAGGAGCATGCCGATCTTCACCGCGGCCGCGTCGTAGGCCCGGTCGAGGGAGGCCGGATCGGTCTTGCCGATATGGGCGTTGGCGATCACGAGCAGTCGGTGGCGCAGGTTGTCGAAGACCAGCAGGCTGTCCGTGAACATGAACACCGCGTCGGGGAGCTTCTGGTCGTCCTTGGCGAGGGCCGGGAGGCGCTCGACGTGGCGGATCATGTCGTAGGACAGGAACCCGACCGCGCCGCCCTGGAATCGGGGCAGGCCCGGCACCGGGACCGGCTTGAACTGAGCCAGCAGGCCGCGCAGGGTCTCGAACGGGTTGGGGCTCGGCAGCAGCTCCGTGGTCCCGTCGGCCCGCCGAACGGTGACCCGGTTTCCCTTGGCGGTGAACACGAGGTGCGGGTCGGTCCCCAGGAACGAGTAGCGGGCCCACTTCTCGCCGCCTTCGACCGACTCGAGGAGGAAGGCGTAGGGGCCGGGCCGGAGCCGCAGGAAGGCGGACAGCGGGGTGTCGAGGTCCGCGGCGAGCTCGGCGAAGATCGGGATCAGGTTGCCCTGGGCCGCCAGGGCGTGAAACTCCTCACGCGTCGGTGAGAGCGGGGGCAGACCAGGCCCCACCGTCGACATGGGGTCGCTCAGGTGTTGGCGTCCAGCTTCTTCTTGAGCTGGGCCTTGGGCACGGCGCCGATCACCTGATCGAGTACCTGGCCACCCTTGACGAACAGGATGGTCGGGATCGACCGGATACCGTAGCGAGCCGCCAGCGCCGGCTGCTCGTCCACGTTCACCTTCGCCAGGGTCACGGCGCCGTTGCCTTCGCGCACCAGCTCCTCGAGCGTCGGGGCGATGGCCCGGCAGGGTGCGCACCACTCGGCCCAGAAGTCCACCATCATGAGCTCGTTGTGCTTGCCCAGTTCGGCGTCGAAGCTGGTCTCGGTGAGGTGGAGCGTGGACTCGGCCATGGATCGAGGGTCTCCTTGTCTCAGAGGGCCTGCAGGACGGCGGGTGAGAGTTCCATAAAAAACGCACGGCTACGCTAGCATACGGCCCTGATCATCGCAAGTTGGGCCCCCGCGCCGGCCTGGGCCGGGGCTCACAGCTCCGGTTGCGGTGACCAAGATCGCTGCCCAGTGGGCTGGGCGGCCGACGGTCAGGGGCACCTGTCCTGACAGTGAGCGTCACTGGACGGACGTCCACCTGTTGTCACTGAGGGGGTCGAGAGCCACAAAACGGGCCCGGACAGCCCGAAAGCCTTGAATCCATGACATCTCCTTGTCCCCATTCCACATGCCGTCCAAGCCGGTAGAAAACCTCGGTTGGTAGGGGGTTTGCAGTAGATGCATCCCCCTGCGTAGCCCCCAGTGGGCCCCCTGTTGCGGGCCGGGGCTCCAGGTGAGCAGGTGCGAACCTCAGCTGGGGAGGATGAGCTCTTGGGCAAGGTCATGGTGGTGGACGACGCGGTGTCGGAGCTGAAGGTGATCGAGAGCATTCTCAAGGCCGCCGGCCACCAGGTGGTCTCCTATCAGGACGGCGAGCTGCTGGAGGATCGCGTGGTAGAGGAGCGGCCCGACCTGCTCCTTCTCGACATCGTGATGCCCAAGCGCAACGGCTACGAGGTGCTGCGTGGCATCCGTCGCGATCCGCGCACCAAGGACACTCCGGTCGTCTTCGTGAGCTCGAAGAACCAGGAGAGCGATCGGCTGTGGGGTCAGCGGCAGGGTGCCGCCGACTACCTGGCCAAGCCGTTCACCGCCGAGCAGCTCCTCGGCGTGGTCCGCCAGTTCGTGAAGTAGGCTGATGGTCGACACTCCGGGCGCCGTCGCGCTCCCGTCGATTCCGGACACGTCGCCGGCGCTCCGCGCCTGCCTGTTCGCTCTCTCGGGCGCGCGATTCGCGGTGGACGTGCGTAGCGCGCGTGAGGTCGCAATGTTCGACGACCTCACCGTGGTGCCGCGCGCGCCCCGCCTCCTGCTCGGGGTCGCCAACCTTCGGGGCACGGTGGTCCCGATCGTCGACGTGGGTCCCTTGCTGGGTCTTCCCGAGCTTCGCCCGGCTCGAAGCGTACGCACGCTCGTCCTGCGCGACGGCCCTCTTCTCGCCGCGGTCGCGGTGGAGACCGTGCTCGGGCTCGAGCCGTTCGATGACGTGCTCTCGCCGGACGGCCCCACCGCTCCGCGGGGCCACGCCTCCCCCCTGCTCGTGTCGGGATGGATCACGTGGGCCGGCGAGACGCTGGCCCTGCTGGACGTTCCGCGGATCCTCGCCGTCCTCCGGGCTACGCTCGGCGCGGCCACGCCCGCGGGAAGGAGCGAGGCATGAACCGCCGAGGCTTTCTCGGTCTCCTCACCGCCGGCGTGGCGGGAAGTGTGTTGGCCAAACCCGCGGCGGCGGCCCCGGGCCCCTCCGCGAACGAGATCCGGATCGGGATGAGCGCCGCGTTCCGCGGCTCTGCGGCCGGGCTCGGCGCCGAGCTGTACCGAGGGGCCCAGGCTTACTACAGCGAGATCAACGCACGGGGCGGGGTCTTCGGCCGCCCGATCTCGGTGGTGGCGCTCGACGACAGCTACAACCCCGAGCCCTGCATTCGCAACACGATCCAGCTGCTCGATCGTGAGAAGGTCTTCTTCCTCTCCAACTACGTGGGAACCCCGACGCTCACGCGCGCCCTGCCCGTGATCAAGCAGTACGCGGATCAGAGCGTGGTCCTGGTCGGCAACTTCACCGGCGCGCAGCCCCAGCGCGAGGCGCCCTACGTCGACCAGGTCTTCAACGTGCGGGCCTCCTATCGCCAGGAGATGCAGGCGCTGGTGGAGCGCTTCTGGCAAGCGGGTGCACGTCGCTTCGGTGTCTACTATCAGGTCGACGCCTATGGCCGGAGCGGCACCGACGGTGTCGCCCGGGCGCTCGCGGCCCGCGGCGCCCGGATCGTTGCGGAGGCGACCTACGTCCGGAACGCGACCTTCGACGAGGACATGGGGATCGCGGTCACCGCCCTTCGTGAGGCCGGCTGTGACGTGGTGCTCTGCACCGGCGCCTACCAGGGCTGCGCCGCATTCGTGCGTTCCGCGCGCGACGCCGGCTTCGCGGTACCGATCTCCAACGTCTCGTTCGTGGGCTCGGACGCCATGCTCGCCTTGCTCGTGAAGCACGGGCGCGCCAAGGGCCGCGACTACACCCGAGGGCTCATCAACTCCCAGGTGGTGCCGAGCTACGACGACACCACCCTGCCCGGGGTCGCCGAGTACCGGGGCCTGATGGACAAGCACAACCCTCCGGTGCCGGAGGCGATTCGCGACGCCAATTACGCGCCTCAGAAGTACAGCTTCATCAGCCTCGAGGGCTACGTCAACGCGCGGGTCATCACCGAGGCGCTGAGGCGCGCGGGCGCCAGCGCTAGCCGGCCGGGCTTCCGCCAGGCGCTCGAGTCGCTGCGCGGGCTAGATCTGGGGATCGGCGCGCCGCTGACGTTCACGGCCGAGCGTCACCAGGGCCTGGACAGCGTGTACTTCACGCGAGTGGACGGCGACCGCTGGGTCCCGATCGTGGACTGGTCGGCGGCGGTGAAGGTCTGAGGGCGGGATGAACGTCGCGAAGCGGGTCTGGCGGAGGCGTACCATGAGAAAGGGCGCGGACGGTGGCCGTCCCGGTGGGGAGCATCTCGTCGGCTCGGGCGCAGCGCATCGCGTTCGCTTCGGTCTACTCGGCAAGATCACGGTCTTCTTGATCCTGGTCCTGGTGCCTCTCGCCGCGGTGAGCTGGACGGTGGCATACCGGTCGCTGCAGGACAACCTGACCCGGGAGTTCACCGACAAGGGCAGCGCGATTGCCAACAGCCTGGCCAGCTCCGGCGCGGACCTCATCGTCAACCGCGACGCGTCTACCGTCCAGGCTCAGGTGGACGAATTCGCGAAGATCACCGGTGTCGCCTACGTGATGGTCTACGATCCGCAGCGCGGGTTCATCGCCCACACCTTCGCCCCGGTGGTGCCCAAGGGCATCGTCGAGAAGAACGTGGTCCCCGGGCACGCCGCGCGTCCGCAGGTGCGGGAGATCAGCTATCCGGATCCCCGGACCGGCCGGGAGCGCGAGATCATCGATATCGGGGTGCCCATGCTGGGCGGGCAGCTGGGTACGGTGCGGGTGGGCATGGACAAGGCGATCATCACCGCCGCGTCGGTGCAGGCGGGCAACTTCCTTCTCCTGGTGTTCGGCGGGATCGCGGTCGCGGCGGGCCTGGCCGGGGTGATCTTCGCGCAGCGTATCACCCGACCGGTGAACGCTCTGATGGCCGGGGCCGAGCGGGTGGGGCGGGGAGACCTCTCGCAGCTGGTGCCGGTCACGTCCCGCGATGAGATCGGGCAGATGGCGGTCACGTTCAACGAGTCCATCGTGCGTCTCCGGGCGCTCGTGCAGACCGAGGCCGATCGCGACGAGGAGCGGCGGAAGCGCGAGGACCTGCAGCAGAACGTCATCAAGTTCCTCGACACGGTGGTCGAGATCGGCAAGGGAGACCTCACCCGACGCGGCGAGGTGACCTGGGACGTGCTCGGCAACGTGGTCGACGCCATAAACCTGATGGTCGAGGAGATCGCCACCGTCGTCGGCGACGTCCGACAGGCCGCGATCCGGGTCACCGCCGGCTCCCAGGACACCATCAAGATCACCGGGGAGCTCGCGATGGCCGCGCAGACCCAGTCCCGCGACGCGTCGAGCGTCACGCGATCCGTATCGGACGTGATGGTGTCGGTGCGCCAGGTCGCCGACAGCGCGGACCAGAGCGCCAAGGCCGCGCGCCAGGTGCTGCAGGCCGCCAGCAAGGGCGAGGAAGCGGTGCGCAACAGCCTGTCGAGCATGCAGCAGATCCGAGCCGAGGTGCAGACGATCTCGAAGAAGATCAAGTCGCTCGGCGATCGCTCCCTCGAGATCTCCGACATCGTGAACACCATCCAGGACATCGCGGCCCAGACCCATCTCCTGGCCCTCAACGCCTCGATCGAGGCGGCGGGAGCTGGCGAGGCGGGCCTGCGCTTCTCGGTGGTCGCCGACGAGGTCCGGAAGCTCGCCGAGCGGGCCACCCAGGCCACTCGCGACATCGGCACCTTGATCAAGGGCGTCCAGATGGAAACGCAGGAAGCGGTGGTCGCGATGGAGTCCGGCACCCACGAGGTCGAGTCGGGCTACGAGGTGAGCCTCAAGGCGGAGGAGGCCCTTCAGGAGATCGGTAAGATCTCGCAGACCTCTTCCGAGCTGGCCGCCGAGATCTCGCAGGCCTCGCAGCGGCAGGTCCGCGGGACGGAGGCAATGGCGGGGGCGGTCGAGGCCATCGCCGGTGCGGCGGTGAAGACCGAGCAGGGAGTCCAACAGAGCCGGAGCAACGTCGAGCAGCTGGCGCGGCTGGCCGAGGAGCTCACCGTCAAGCTCTCGCGCTTCAAGCTCGGGAGCTGAGGACCCGCATGGCGGAGCGGCGCGAGCGCGAGCTGATGCTGGGGATCTTCCTCATGGAGGCCTGGGATACCGCCGGGGCTCTCGAGGATGGCCTGGATCAGCTGACCGGCTCCGAGGCTCCGACGGTCGCGGCCCTGGCCCCTCTCGTGGTGCTCGCGCATCGTCTGAAGGGGTCCGCGGCGCTCTACGGGTTCCCGGGCGTGTCGGATCTCGCCGGCGCCGCGGAGCGGCTGCTCGAGCGCGGAGCCGCCGCTTCCGCTGAGGAGCGAGCGCGGGCGGCCGGGTTCCTGGGCGGTCTGGTGGGGCTTCTGAAGGAAGTCTTCGACGGAATCAGCGCGGTCGGGGTGGAGGACGCGGCCAGGGTGGGTGAGTTCAAGGCCCGCTACCCCACGTTTCTCGCGACCGCTCCCGCCGATGGGCGGGCGATCGGCGCGATGCCTTCGGCTGCGGTGGCGGGGCCCGCCCCGGTCCGGTCGCCGGTCGCCGCCGCGCTCGACCGTTTCTTCGCCGACGGCAACGAGGTGTTGGAGTACTTCCTGCCCGAGGCCACCGAGCACCTCGAGGCGATGACCACCGCCCTCCTGGCCGTCGAGGCCGGCGCGCGGGACGAGGAGACGCTGGCGACCGTCTTCCGGTCGGTGCACACGCTGAAGGGGGCCGCCTACACGGTTGGCTGCGCGCCGATCGGCGACGCCGCGCATCAGATCGAGGATCTGCTCGGCGCCGTTCGTGAGAACCGGCTCGCGATGACTCCGGCGGTGACTGAAGCGATCTTCGTGGGAACGACCGCGATCAAGCAGGTGCTCCAGACGGGCGCCACGATCTCCGAGGAGACGGCCCTCGCCCTGGAGGGGGCTACCCAGGACCTCCGCGCTCTGATGGCGTCGGCCGTCGGCGACCGCCCGACGCCGGTGATGGCCCAGGCGGATCTCCTCACGCCGATGGCCGCCTCCGAGATGGAGACCGCGCCGGTTTCCCCGGCTGCTCCACTCGTCCCGGTGCTGCCCGGGTTCGTACGGCCGGAGTTCCTGGCCCGGCTGGAGGCGCTGCCCCGCCCGGCCTTGCGCTCGCTCAGTGCTCCGACCGGGCCCAGTATCCGCGTGGCGGTCGAGCGCCTCGACACCCTGATGAACCTGGTCGGCGAGCTGATGATCGCGCGCAGCCGCCTCGACCGGAGACTGGGCCAGCTCGATCAGGTGAGCCAGCTGCTGCTCGCCAGCCGAACGCGGCTCGGGCAAGTGGGGCGCGACTTCGAGTTCCGGCGGCACGCGCCCGGAATGCCGCCGCGCGCCTCCGAGGACGCCGGCCCGGAGCGGGACAATCTCGGCGACCTCCGCGATCTGTCCGAGCTCTTCGCCGACCTGGAGTTCGACCGTTACGACGACGTCAACATCCTGGCCCGGAGCGTGGCCGAGATGTCGGCCGACGTGGGCGAGGTCCAGATCCAGCACGCGGCCCTCCTGCGGAGCATCCGGGAGGACACCGCCCAGGTTCAGCGCCTGACCGCGGCGCTGCGCAAGGAGATCACCCGGGCGCGCATGGTGCCGATCGGGCGCCTCTTCACCCGGGTCGCCCAGCAGGTGCGGGAGGCGGCCCGCGCGACCGGGAAGGCGGTCGCGCTGACGGTTCGAGGCGAGACGGCCGAGGTCGACACCAGCGTCATCGAGGAGATCGCGGATCCGCTCCTGCACCTGATCCAGAACGCCATCGGGCACGGGATCGAGTCGACCGATGACCGGGAGCGTCTCGGCAAGCCCGCGCAAGGCCGGTTGACGCTCTCGGCCTCCCAGGCGGGCGGCTTCATCCTGGTAGAGGTCGAAGACGATGGCCGCGGGATCGACGCGGACCTCCTCCGCCGGCGGGCGGTGGAGCGCGGCCTCCTGCCGGCCGGGGAGGCCGCCGCGCTTTCCGATCGGGACGCTCTCAATCTGATCTTCGTCACCGGGTTCAGCACCGCGGCCGCGATCACCCGTACGTCCGGGCGCGGAGTCGGGCTCGACGTGGTGCGGACAAACGTGAGCCGGCTCAACGGAGAGATCCACGTCGAGACCGAGCCGGGGCGCTCGACCCGATTCACGCTGAAGGTGCCGCTCACAGTTGCCATCGCCGACGCTCTGATGGTGCGCTGCGGTCCGGAGACTCTCGCATTCCCGCTCACCGCGGTGAGCGTGATGCGTCCGGTCGCACCCTCCGAGATCGTGACCGTGGGCGGCCGGGAGTCGGTCCGGCTGGACGACCAGGTGGTGGACCTGGTCCGACTCGACCGGGTCCTGGGGCTCAAGGCCACGCCGCCGTCGATGCGGCTGCCGGTGGTCGTCCTGCGTGGTGGCGGGAAGCCGTTCGGGGTGGTCGTCGACGAACTACTCGGGAAGGAGGAGATCGTCATCAAGAGCCTCGGGACGCTGCTCGAGGGCGTGGGCCCGTTCTCGGGAGCCACGATCTCCGGCGAAGGGCGAGTCATCCTACTCCTCGACCCGACCCGGCTGCGTGACGCCGCGGCGACTTCTCCGACGATGCCGACGACCACGTCCCGGGAGGAGGAGCGGGCGGACGAGGCCCGCGCGCGGGTCCTGCTGGTGGACGACTCGGTCAGCATCCGCAAGTTCGTCGGACAGATGATGGAGAAGGCCGGCTTCGACGTGCTCACCGCGGTGGATGGCCAGGATGCGATCCAGCAGCTCACCGAGCAGACGGTCGACGTGGTGATCACCGATCTCGAGATGCCGCGGGTGAACGGCTACGCGCTGATCGAGGACCTCCGCCGCCGCTCCGCCACTCGCGAGATCCCGGTCATCGTGCTGACCACGCGGGCCGGAGCCAAACACGTCGGGCTCGCGCGTCGGCTGGGTGTCCGGCACTACGTCGCCAAGCCGGTGGAGGAGCAGAGCTTCATCCGGCTCGTGGCTTCGGTCACGAGCGTGCCGGAAGCGGCCCTCGCGGCGGCCGGGCGCTCCGGAACGCTGGCGGACTAGCCGGTGGCCAACGCGAAGGTGCTCGTGGTGGATGCCAACCAGGACAGCCGCGCGGCCCTTGCCCACGCCCTGACCGAGGCCGGCTACGAGGCCGCGGTGGCCACCAGTGGATCGTTCGCGCTGACCATGCTGGAATGGGAACAGCCCGACCTGATCGTGAGCTACGCCAAGGTACAGGACATGGACGGCTATGAGCTGTTCACGATGGTCCGCCGCGACCCGGCCACGAAGGACACCCCGTTCCTCCTCCTGGCCGGGCGCGATCGGCCCATCGCGCTGGCTGCGACGGAGGCTGGGGTGGACATGACGGTGACCGGAGACTTCACGCTGGACACCGTCATGACCCGCGTCCAGGAGCTTCTGGGCGACGTACCGGCCTCCGCCCCTTCCAAGCCTCGTTCCGAGCCGCCGCCCGCGGTGTCGAAGGCGCCGGCCAAGATGCCGGCCCGACCCCCCGCGGTCACCGCCGCCCCGATGCCCACGCCCGCCGCGGCGGCCGTCCCGCCTCCGCCCGTGCCCCAGCCGAAGCCCCCGGTCGAGGCGGCGCGTAGCAGCTTCCAGGGCTCGCTCGGAGTGATGGATCTCACCGAGCTGACCCAGGTGATCTCCCTCGGCGTCAAGACCGGCGAGCTCCACCTCTCACTGTCGAAGGGGGAGGGGATCATCCTGTTCGAGGCGGGCCGAGTGGTGCACGCCGAGTTCGCGGAGCGATCGGGCGAGGCCGCGTTCGCCGCGATGGTCGCCGCCTCGCAGCGCGAAGGTGAGGCGCGATTCTGCTTCAACCGGGCGGACCGTGAGGCCATGGCCGGCCGGCCTCGGACCATCTCGCGCTCGGTCGAGCAGCTGCTCCTGAGCGTGGCCCAGGAGATGGACGAGATGAGCCATGGCGCTGGAGGGGGCCGGGAGCCGGCCGCCACTCGCGCGACACGAACGGGAGAAGCCTAGGTCATGCCCAAGGTACTGGTAGTCGACGACAGCTTGAGCGTCCGCAAGGTGGTGCAGCGAGCGCTCGAGTCCCGACGGATCGAGGTGCTGTCCGCGGCCTCGGGTACCGAGGCCCTCGAGCAGATCGGTCGCGAGGCGCCCGACCTGATCGTCTGCGACGTCATCATGCCGGACATGGACGGCTACCAGATCTGCGACTTCGTCAAGAAACACCCGACGCTCGGTCACACCCCGGTGCTCCTGATATCGGGCATCGTCAACGGTACGGTGCTCGAGCGCGCGGCCAAGGTCCGCTCCGACGACGTGATGCGGAAGCCGTTCGCGGCCGAGGAGCTGCTGCAGCGGATCGAGAGCTTCCTGAACGCGCAGAGTCGGACCCCGTCGGCGACTCCGCCGCCGGCTGCGGTCACGGCACCCGTTGAAAGCCCCGCCTCGGCCGCGGTCACGACACCCGCCGAACGTCCCGTCCCGGCTGCAATCACGATACCCGCCGAACGTCCTGCGCCGGTGATGGACCGGCCCGCCGTCGTCCTCGAGAGCGTGGCGTCTTCGGTGGATCTGAAGGCCCTCCTCGACGGGGTGGCTCAGTTGCCGGGTGTATCGTTGACCGCGCTGATCGACCGTGAAGGCGCGCTCATGGAAGCGGCCGGTGGGTTGCTCCCCGAGGCGACGCTCGCCGGTGCCCTGGCCGCCTGCCTCGTCGATTCGACGGTCGGAGTGGGGCAAGCGTTGGCTCAAGGTCGTCTGCAGAGTGTGATCCTCGAATACGACGCTGGGGTGGTCCTGCTCAATGCGGTTGGCGAGGGCGCGATGCTCGCCGTGGTCCTCGGTGATCCAGCCGTCCTCGGCAAGGTCCGCTACCACGTGAAGAAGGCCCTTCCGGACCTGGTCCGGGCGGTGTGAGGCATTCGTCCATGAGAACGTCCTACAGCTCGGTCTCCAGTGCACGGCGGCTCTCGTCGTGGCTGATGGTCATCCTGGGGCTGGCCGCTTACGTCGGCCTCCTCTACGGGTTGACGATGCTGCCCCTGCAGTTCGAAGTGCCGCTGCCGCACTGGGGGATCGCGGTGATCCCTCCGCTCGTCTACGGTCTCCTCGTCCTGCTCAGCGTGCGCTGGCCGTCTCCGCTCAGGTGGCTCGTCGGCACGGCCCTCCTGAGCGGTCTCCACCTCCTGCTCGGCATGGCCCGCGGTCCGGTCTCCGCCTTCCTCGATCCTTCCCTGGCGGGCCGGCCGCTGCCCTGGGTGCTTCCCCCGCCGCTCCCCGAGCTGGTGGGTCTCATCTTGCTCCTGGTGCCGCTCCACGACCTGCTTCGAGCGCGTCCGCGCTCTGCTCGCGAGCGCGTGTCGGCCGCCGGGCGCGTGGCGTCCTCCTCTCGGGGCCGGACCCTCGCGGCGCGACCGATGCAGCCCGTTTCAGGGGAAGGCCGTCAGGCACCGGGCGAGACCCTGGTCGTGCCGCAGGTCGAGGTTTCTCCGGAGACGACCACTCCCGCGACCCCGGTCGCCCCTCCAATCATGGTGGCGCCGCCCGTCGACCCGGAAGTGGCGGATGCGGCGCGCCGCCGCCGGGTGGCAGCCGGGGCCGAGCGCCGGCGCGAGATGACGACTCCGCGCCCGCCCCGCCGGTCAGACGTCGTGCTGCGAATCGCCCTCGATCGGATCATGGGCCAGCTGCCGCCGGGCACGTTCCTCGCACCCGAGGACGAGGTCGCGGCGAGCCTCAGCGATCCCGGATATCTGCTCATCCCCGGACCGCTCGTCGTCACCCAGCTCTCGGAAGGTGTCGCGCTGGTCGCGTGGAGCGATATCGTCGACCAGTTCCCCCCGAGGCTCATCGGACTTGGGAGCGCCGAGATCAGCGAGCACCTCGGGGATGGCCTGCGGCTGCCGCTCGACGAGGTGGTCGGTCAGTTGCCGCACGAGTTGTTTGTCGCGGACACCCCCGAGGTCGAGCTGTCGGGTCTCGATCGCATCCCGGTGCCGTTCCATCCCCTCGAAGAGTCCGAGCCGACGCCGGCCCCGACGGCCCGGATCGCCCCCGAGGTCCGTCCGGCGCCACCGACCGAGCAGCCACGCGTCGCGCCACCGCCCATTGTGACGGAGCGGCCCGTCGTCGAGCTCCGGGCCGAGCCGAGGGTCCCGCCGGCGTCGGCGCCCGTTCAGGAGCCGCCGGGGCGGATCGTCGAGCCGGCTCTGTCCGTCCCCGAGCCGGATCCGCTGCCGGAGCCGGTCCACGTTCCCGAACCAGAGCCGGTGGCTGCTCGGGTGCCCGTCTCCCAGATCGACGAGCCCACGGTCCGCATTTCCTTCGGCCGGGTAATGGCCGAGCTTCCGGCGGAAGGGTTTCGCGGGGCGCTCGATCAGCTGGGGGCTCGGATGCAGCACCCGGGTGCGCTGCTCATTCCGTTGGCTCAGGTCCTGCCGCAGCTGGGCGAGGGATTGATCCAGGTGGGCTGGGACGTGGTCGCGTCGCAGTTCCCGCGTGAGCAGATGGCGATGTCGGATGCCGAGATGGCCGAGAGGCTCCCGAATGGCATCCAGCTCCCGCTCGACGAGATCATCCGTCAAATCTCCCCTGAGCTGTTCATGAGCGGCGGGCCGGCGGTCGACGTGAGCGGGCTGGAGAGCTTTCCCGCACCGTTCCAGCCGCTCGTCTCGGACCCGGCCCCTGAGCCCGAGCCGGTGGCCGCGAGGGAACCTGCCGCGGCGGCCGTCGTGGCCCCTTCTGGGCCGACCCCGTCGATGGTGTCCGAGCCGCCGGCTTCCGCGGAGAGCTCCGAGAGCGTGTCCGAACCGGCGCCCGAGCCGGAGCCGATGGCCGAGCCGCCACTCGTGGTCCAGGCGGCTTCACCGCTGGCGGCCGAGCCACCCCGCCTGAGCGACCCTGTCGCGGTAGACCTCGGGCCGGTGGTTGGCCCGTCGATTCAAGAGGCCGTCGCGCTTCCGCCCGTCGTCGCAACGTCGATTCCCGGGGCCGTGGAGCTACCGGTCGTCCCCGAGCCCGCGCTCCCGATCGTGTCGGAGCCCGCGCTCATCCCCGAACCACCGACGGCCGTTGCCTCGGAGGTGAGCCGCCGAGTCGAGGTTCACCCCGAGCCAGATGCAACCTTCATCCCGGCCGAGGCACCGCCCGTCGTGACACCCTCTCCGGTGCTCGAGGCGCCGAGGCCGACGGGCTTGCACGTCGCGCCATCCGCAACGCCGGAGCCGCGCTGGAAGGAGCCGGTGCCGGAGCCGATCGTCGCCACGACGGCGCGGGAGTGGCGCGCCGCCCCATCCGTGGAGGCCACGCCGGCGACCCCGCCCTTGGACCCGGCCTCGGCCGCCGAGGCGCGGCGAATCCTCACTCTCTTGGCGCCAATTGCCTCGTTCGAGGTGACCATCCAATCGATGGAGGGCGTCACCGTCTTCGCGATGACCGCGCCCGCAGTGGCGCCCGAGACCGCCGTCGCGGCGACCGGGCTCGCGCTGCCCCTGCTGACAGACCGGCGGGCCCCGTGGCCCCTCGATCAGATCACGCTGCGCGGTCCAGAGACCGCGCTGGTCCTGACGCCGCTCAGCCGCCGGAGCTCGCCGGCGTCCGTGCTGGCGACGGCGGCTCCCCGTGGCGGATCCCTGGCCTTGCTCGAGATACTCTGCCGGCGCGTCGGCGCCGAGGGGAGTCGGCGAACGGGCCCGGTGCCCGCGCCATCGGACCGGACTCGCAATCTCGTCCCGGCCGCGGTGCCCGACCAGGTCAGCCGCTATGCTTCGAGTTTCACCGCCTACGGTCCGGTCACCGCGTCGGTGCTCCGGGACACCGAGGGTGAAGGGGTCTTCTACTTCTTCCTGCCGCAGGGAGCCGATGTGCCCTCGGTGGGAGCGTTCGCGCAGGATCTCCAGGCCGTCATCAGGAAGGCTGCGGGGTCCGGCGCCGTGTTCCGCACTGCGGTGCTGAGATCGGGGAACACGCTTGTGGTCATCCAGCCCGAGGAGGTCGGGCACGGTCGGTCCATCGTGGTTGTCGCGGGTGGGGACGTCACCCGCCCCGGCCTGGCCTATCGCCAGGTCGAGCGAGCGACCGCGATACTGGCCCACGCCTGAGGCGATCGATGTCCATCATCAACTACGCGCAGAAAGAGATCAGCTTCAAGGTCGTGTACTACGGCACCGGAGTCGCGGGCAAGACGGCCAACCTCCAGTACATCTACCGGGGGCTGCCGGACGTGAACCGCGGCAACATGGTGTCTCTCGCGACCGGAGACGACCGAACACTCTTCTTCGATTTCCTGCCCGTCTCCGCGGTGACGGTACGGAACTTCGTGGCGAAGTTCCAGCTCTACACCGTGCCCGGGCAGGTGTACTACAACATGACCCGCAAGCTCGTGCTGCGTGGTGTTGACGGCATCGTGTTCGTCGCCGACTCGCAGTGGGACCGCCTGCGCGAGAACGTCGAGAGCTTCCGAAACCTGGAAGAGAATCTAAAGGAGTATGGGTACAATCTTGATGAGATCCCGTACGTGATCCAGTACAACAAGCGGGACCTGCCCAACGTGGCGCCGGTGGAATACCTCGAATACCTGCTGAATCGCAGGGGCCGGCGGGTTCCGTACTTCGAGTCGGTCGCCGTCGAGGGCAAAGGGGTCTTCGACACGCTCAACACGGTGTCGCGCATGGTCCTCGTGGCGGGTTTCGGACAAGAACAGGGGGCGCTCAATGAGTCTAAATGACAATCTGGCCATCCACGAGGAGGACGCGCAGCGGATCAACGGCGTCCTCCTGCACTTCCTGGGAGAGTCCGGGGCGATGGAGGCCCTCCTGATCGATCGGAGCGGGCAGCTCCTCGCCCGCGGCGGCGCGTCCCGGTCGCTCGACACGGTGTCGCTGTCCGCTCTCGCGGCGGGTGCTTTTAGCTCGACCGCCGCGATGGCGCGCCTGCTCGGCGAGACCGAGTTCACGATGCTGTTTCATCAGGGCGTGAAGGAGAGCATCCACGTGGCGGCGGTGGACGAGCACGCGATCCTGCTCGCCATCTTCGACAGTCGGACCACGGTGGGTATGGTGCGCCTCTTCGCCAAGGAAGCCGGGACCGCCATCGGGGCGATCCTGGCCGAGACCCGTACCCGCCCGCACCGCACCGGAGCGCTTGCGGCACCGCTGCACAAGGACGAGGTGCAGTCCACTCTTCGGGAGCGCCCGGTCTGAGCTGACGGACACCAATCATGGCTCAGATCGAGAGCAAGCCACTGTCGCCCGAAGAGAAGCGCTCCCTGGCCGAGTCGGCCCGGCTCTGCGAGATGATCGTGGAGGCCAATCCCTCGGACACCGGGGCGCTCGAGACGCTGAAGGAGATCTACACCAAGCTCGGCGATCGGGAGAACCTGGCCCGGGTCGTCGCGCGTCTCGCCGGCACGGTCGGTGGACGCCCCTCCGCGAGCGTGACCCCGGCGCCCGAGCCGGCCGCCGCGCCGGTGCCGGCCGCGGCGGCGCCGCTTCCGCCCGCGACGGTCGAACTGGACCCGGGCATGCCGGGGGGGGACAACGGGCGCGGGCCGGGCAAGCGGAGCGCCGCCGCGGTGGCGAGCGAGCGACGCCAGGGCAGCTTGTCCCGTCTCGGCGATCGCCTGGTGGCCGAGAAGCTGATCACGACCGAGCAGCTGCAACGTGCCCTCGCCGAGCAGAAGGGGAGTGCGGACAAGCTGGGAACCATCCTGGTCCGGCTCGGCTTCATCACCGAGGACAGTCTCGTCTCCTTCCTGTCCAAGCAGTACTCGATTCCCGCGATCACGGTGGCGCAGGTCGATCCGGATCCGGACGTGCTGAAGCTGGTGCCCGAGCAGATCGCCAAGAAGCACAGCGTGCTGCCCATCAAGCGGATGGGCAACGTCCTCACCCTCGCGATGGCCGACCCCACCAACGTCTTCGCGCTCGACGACGTCGGGTTCATGACCGGTTTGCAGATCCAGCCGGTGGTCGCCTCGGAGGCGGCCATCCGAAAGGCGTTCGAGCGTCTCTACGAGACCGGCGGCAGCGTCACCGACATGATGAGCGAGCTCGAGGAGGCCGACACCGACGTCGAGGTCGTCGAGGGCGGCGAGGAGACCTTCAGCAAGGCCGACGTCTTCGACCTCAAGGAGTCGGCCGACGAAGCGCCGGTGGTCCGGCTCATCAACATGATCCTGACCGACGCCATCCGCCGGGGCGCCTCGGACATCCACCTGGAGCCGTACGAGAAGGTGTTCCGGGTCCGGTTCCGCATCGATGGCGTGCTCCACGAGATCATGACCCCGCCCAAGCGCCTCGAGGCCGCGCTGACGTCGCGCGTGAAGATCATGGCCACCCTCGACATCGCGGAGCGGCGGCTTCCCCAGGACGGACGCATCAAGCTGCGTTACCACCAGCGCGAGATCGATTTCCGAGTCTCGACGCTACCGACGATCTTCGGCGAGAAGACGGTCATGCGTATCCTGGACAAGGACGCGCTGCAGCTCGACCTGACCGCGCTCGGCTTCGATCCCTGGAGCATGGAGCAGTTCACCAAGGCTATCCACAGCCCCTACGGCATGATCCTGATCACCGGGCCGACCGGGTCCGGCAAGACCACGACTCTCTATTCCGCGATCCACACCATCAACTCCCCGGACATCAACATCATGACCGCGGAGGATCCGGTCGAGTACAACCTGAAGGGCGTCAACCAAGTGCAGGTCAACGACGAGATCGGGCGCACCTTCGCGGCGTGCCTGCGGAGCTTCCTGCGCCAGGACCCGGACGTGATCCTGGTCGGGGAGACGCGTGACCTGGAGACCGCCCAGATCGGCATCCGGGCCGCGCTGACCGGCCACCTGGTGTTGTCCACCCTTCACACCAACGATTGCCCGTCGACCCCCGCGCGGCTCCTGGACATGGGCATCCCGCCCTTCCTGGTCTCCTCGTCCCTGCAGCTGATCCTGGCCCAGCGGCTCGGGCGACGCGTCTGTCGCGACTGCAAGGAGCCCTACGAGGCGAGCGAGGAGAGCCTGGTGCCCTACGGGCACGTGCCCCAGGGGCTCGGCACCGTGAACTTCTACAAGGGCAAGGGCTGCCAGACCTGCAACTTCACCGGGATGAAGGGCCGGGTGGCCATCTACGAGGTCATGCCGGTGAGCACCGAAATCCGCGACCTGATCTTGCGTAACGCGACCACCAACGAGATCCAGGACGCCGCCTGCTCGCAGGGCATGAAGACCCTCCGCCAGAACGCGCTGCAGAAGGTGATCGACGGCGTGACGACGGTGGAGGAGGTCCTGCGGGTGACGCTCGGAACCTAGATCGGGCTCAGGCCGCGCCGGCGGTGCGCCAGGTGCCGCGCAGGCGATCCACCGCGCGGCCGAGGGCGGTGCGAACCGCTTCCATGTTCACGTTGCGGTCCGCCACCAGGGTGACGTAACCGACCGGGCTGCCTCCGATGAAGACGGTCCCGTCGTCCGCCGAGAACAGCGCGGTCCGGAAGGCGCCACGCTCGAGGCGGGAGGCGCCCAGCTCCAGCTCTCTTCCCAGGGTCGCGGCCAGGGCGGCCAGCGCCTCCACTGGGAAACGCGGGGGCAGCTCGGAAGTGATCACGAGCCCGTCCGGCGTCACGATGAGCCCGCCCCGGACACCGTCCAGCCGGATCAGCTCGAAGAGCGTCTCGCGGAAGGCCTGGGCCCGCGAGGACGGTCGCGGGACGGTGGGCCCGGGATCGTGGGGCGCGTTCGAATCGGATGCCGGCGATTCGGCCACGGCTCAGGCCTTGATGTTGAGATCGGTCCAGAGCCGGCCGACCTGCACGAGCCCGCCGCCGACCTCGATCTCCCGCGGGAGTGCGACCCCGAGGATCACGCCGCCGTCGCTTCTCACGAATGTCATCTCCGATGAGCCCTCGATGACACCTCGACGCATCGCTCCCAGGCCCGCTCGGGCGAGGGTGGCGGAGGCGATTCGATAGACCTGGGTCATGTGCATGGACAGGTGGCGCTGCCGTTCCTCGCTGCCCTGCGCGAACACCAGCGTCCCGTCGGCATGGGTGAGAATGAGATCGTGCGCGCCCTGCGGCAGACGGAGCCGCTCGGTGTTGACGGCCCCGACCGTGCTCGGTACCGCCGCGGCCGGCGCCGACCAGGTCGCGACCATCTCCTGGAGCGCCTTCGCTTCCGGGAAATCGGGGAAGTATTGGATCGCGCGATCCAGGAACGGCCGGCATCCCTCGATGTCGCCCTCTTCCAGGGCGATGCGGGCGAGCCCGAACAAGGCCCGCGGGTGATACGGATCGAGGGAGAGCACCCGCCGGAAGGAGGTCTTGGCCGCCGGCATCTCGCGGAACACCACGTGGACGTACGCGTCCAGCAGGTGCCCGACCGCGATATTGGGCGACACGCGCAGGCCCTCGGCGATCAGGTCGGCTGCTTCTTCGTAGCGGCCCTCGTGCCGGTACTGGTCGGCCAGGCGGAACATCGCCGCCGCGGACCGCGGCTTGACGAGCCCGGTGAGACCGCTCCAGGTACGCTCGAGGAACGTGGCTAGCCCCACGCGCCGACCTCCCTCGTCCAGGGGTTGCCCAGCCTGGAGATCATCGTTGTCGGCCATCATAGCACGCAGGCCCCGAGGGGCTTCCAAACTCCGGAGAATCGGGGTTTTGGCCGGTGGCCCGCGCGCAGGCCTGGGAACATGAGTGGGGTCCCAGCCGGGCGATGCTATAACTGGCTCGCGCGGCCCGACACCATGCGCCCACGCCTTGACCCGAGATCGCTGGTGGCCATGCTGCCCGCGGGCGTCCTCCTGCTGGTCCTGGTGGCCGCCGCCGGTCTCTTCGCGACGGACGGCGCTCGCATCATCCGGTTCGGGTATCCGATGGACTACGGCGAGGGCCCGCTGCTCGATCAGACGATGCGGCTGGGGCGTCTCGAGAGCATCTACCGCGTGAACCTGACAACGCCCCCCTACACCGTGAGCAACTACCCCCCGGTGTACCCGCTGGTGCTGAGCCCTCTCGGCCGGCTCTGGGGGCCCGCATTCTGGTACGGGCGCCTGCTCTCGTGGCTCAGCACCGTTGCCGCGGCGGTTTTCGTCGGCCTCATCCTCCACGCCTTCACGCGAGACCGCGTGGCCTCGCTGATCGGTGGCCTCTCGCTGTTGGCCTTTCCGCCGGTCTCGTACTGGTCGGTTCTCTATCGCGTGGACGCATTGGCCCTCGCGTTGAGCCTCGGTGGGGTCTACGTCACGGTGCGGGGTCCGGCGGGGCGGCTGACGGTACCGGCGGCGGGACTCTTGCTGACCGCCGCGATCTATACCCGGCAGTCGTACGGGCTGGCCGCGCCGCTCGCGGCCTGTCTCTGGCTGGGCCAAGCCGTCTCGTGGCGTCGGGCCTTCGCGCTGGCCGGCCTCATCGGCGGACTGGGAGCCACCGTCTTCGTGGTACTCGATCAGGCGACCGGAGGCGGCTTCGCCTTCAACGTCGTCTCCGCCAACCTGAACGACTACCAGGCGGGATCCGTCGTCCAGTACCTGACCGACGTGTGGACGCTGATGCCACTCACCCTCATCGCGGTCGGTCTGTTCCTGCTGTTGGCGCCCTGGTTGCGGCTGCCGTCCTGGCGCCTGGTCGCTCCCTATGTCCTCGGTGCCGTCGCATCCGGGTTGACCATCGGCAAGGTGGGCTCGAACGTGAACTATCTGATCGAGCTAGGGGCGGGGGTGAGCCTGGCCATCGGGGCTCTGCTCGCCTGGCAACGACCTCGCCGGGCAGTCCACGCCGCGATCGCACTGTTGCTCGCGCTCGACATGGCCCTGGTGGTCCTCGTCTCGCCGTACCGTACGGTCACCCACATCCGTCTAAAGCAGGGTGAGGAGGCCCGCCTTCTGCTCGAGACGGTCCATCGCGCGCCCGGGATCGTGCTGGCCGACGAGGACATGGGGCTGCTCCCTCTGGACGGCCGCCCGATCTTCTTCCAGCCCTTCGAAATGACCCAACTCGCTCGGGCCGGGCGCTGGGACCAGCGGCCCTTTCTCGGCGACATCGAGCGACAGGCCTTCGCGGCCATCCTGATCTACCGGATTCCGGAGCTGTCGCTCCACCGGGAGCGCTGGACCGACGAGATGCTGGGCGCGATCGAGCGGCGCTATGTCGTCGAGGAGCGCGTCGGGGCGACGGAGGTGTATCGCCCGCGTCCGGGCGGCTGAACGCCCGCCCGGTTACCGCGCTGCCGCTCACCGGGAGCGCGCGAGGGGCAGCTCGATGAGCCAGAACTTTCCGTCGCCCTTGATCACGCGGGTGTCCTGCGTGAAGAACGCGGCCATCAGCTCGAGCTTCCCGACGTTCTCCTGGCGCGGGCGCCGCTCGTCCACGATGGGTGAGCGCTCGTAGTCGAGCAGGATGTCGTGCCGCACCAGCAGGTGCGTGATGCCGTCGGCCCGGACCCGGGCCCGGATCTCGTCGACGCTGGTCGCCGAGCGCACGTACCGGGTGAGGGTGTAGTCCTCGAAGATGAAATCGGAGAAGGCCGCCCGATCGAGGTGGTAGGTATCCCGCCGCATATCGATGAGCCAGACCACGGCGGTCGAGGGAAGGTCGTGGTTCACGACCTGATAGTAGGGATAGTAGTCGAGTCGCCGGGCGAGAAAGGCCTCGCGGGACTCGCCCCCGAGCACGACCCGCGCTGGATCCAGCGCCAGGAACCAGGCCAGCACGACCGGCAGGCCGAGGGCGGCGCCCGCCACCAGGAGGCCGCACAGCGGCCGGCTCAGCCCGCGCTCGAGCCCGCTGCCGGCCACCGCGATGGCCACCGCCAGGCCGGCCGCGGCGGGCAACAGGTATCGGAGCTGCTGGCTGGAGAAGAGCCAGAAGACGAAGAGGCCGGCCGAGATGAGAACGGCCAGGCGCAACTCGACGTCGAGGCGGCGCCGCCACAGGGCCCACGCGAGCATGGGCAGCGCGAGGATGAAGGCGATACCGAGCACGCCGTCGTAGAAGGCGGGCTGATCCGGCTGGGCAGCGACCGCGAGACGGATCGGCGACCACAAGTAGTCGAGGGGGCCGCCGATGTCCCCGTACAGCGAGAACAGGGTCTCGTACAGACGTGACCGCTCGAGGTCCCAGCCGGGGGCCTGGGCGGGCCAGATCCCGAGGTAGAACGGGAAGAGCGGGCTCCCGGTACGGATCCAGTTCCGCACGTACCAGGGCGCGGCGAGGGTCACGCCGAGGGCCAGGGCTCCCAGGACTCCGACGGCCGTCAGGGCGGTGCTGGGCCGGTCGGTCTCGCGCTCCTGGCGCCCGGAGTCAAGGGCGTGCAGCAGCCCCAGCAGCGCAAGAGGGAGCAGCAGGAACGCGGCGCTGAGCTTGATGGAGAGGGCGCCCCCGACCCCGGCCGCGACCCAGCCGAGCTGACGCGGTTGCCCGCTCGTCCACCAGAGCCCGAACGCGCGTACCGCCAGCACGGTGTAACCGGCCAGGGCCAGGTCCACGTAGGCGCTCGCGGCGACGTCGTACGCGGTGGGGATCCAGGCGATCACGAGAGCAGCGGTGGCCGCCCACATCCGGTCTGCGCCTCGCTCTCGCGCCCATCCGTAGACCGTCATCGCGAGGAGCGGCGCGAAGAGAAAGAGGGTGGCACCGGCCGCGGCCTCGGCGGCGCGAGCGCCGAGCGGCGCGCCCAGGAGCATCGCCCAGACCACATGCATCTCGACTCCCAGCGGGTAGTAGCCGGCGATGTTGTAGGGAATCTCGATCGCGCGACCCGCCGCGATCCAGGCCTTGGGGAGCGCGTAGTGGTAGAGGAGGGTGTCTTTTGCCGTCGGAGGCGCCATGGCGGCGACCAGCGCCAGGATCTGCCCGGTGACGACCAGACTCAACGATGCCCAGCCGACGCAGCGCGCGAGGCCGGCCGCGGTGACCGGGACGCGTGCCAGCGCCCGGCCGGCCAGGACCAGCCCCACCAGGAGCCCCAGCGCCGCGACCGAGACTCGATAGAGGGGCAGGACCCCCAGGAAGAACCAGGCCAGCGACCAGGCACCGGCACCGACCAGCGAGCGCGTGGCGACCTGCATCACCGGGGTATCGCCAGGCTCACCCTCCGCACGGTCGACGCGGCGGACGATCGCGTCCCCCAGGCCATACCATGCGAGACCGACGAGGCCAGCGATCAACAGACCGATCAGGGACTGGATCGCCGCGCGGCCCCACACCGGCTCGTGAGCGAGACGGGCGAGGCTGGTCGCCAGCAGGGTGGGGAGCCGCCCCACGTCCTCGCCGCGGTTCAGCAGGAAGGCCACCGCGAGCACGAGCCACCAGGCGCCCGCGACGGCGAGGACGCCGATCCGCCGGGGCCGGGCCGTCATGCCCGGTCAGCCGCCGGTGGCGCCTCGGCCGGTCGCGACGACGTAGCCCTGCTGGAGGTCGCGCTCCCGGAGCGCCGGGTCGCGCTCCGCGGGAGGGCCGTATCCGCCGCCTCCCGGAAGGAGCACCTCGACCAGATCTCCGGGTCGGAGCGTCTGCTCCCCCTTCGGGTTGTCGGGAGCGCGCCCATTGATCAGGACCTGGCCCGGAAGGCCCGGCAGCCCACCGAAGAATCCCAGAGCCGGAATGCGAGTGCGGTCGCACAGGACCGAGCACGTGGCCGGCTCGTCGGAGCGCACCCGGAAGGCGATCACCTGCCCGAGCCCGCCCCGGTAGCGCCCGTCGCCGCCGGATCCGTCCCGCAGGGCCTTGCGCTCGATCAGCAGCGGGGCGAGCGATTCGACCACCTCCACCGGGGTGCCGAGCACTCCCGAGGGAAAGGCGGTGGCCGACAGGCCGTCCTGAGCCGGCCGCGCCCCGGTGCCGCCGGAGCTGAAGAACGTGTAGACCCAGGGCGAGCGGTCGCGGTTCTTGCCGGTGAGCTGGATGCCCCAGATGTTGGCCGAGCCCTCGGCCATGACCCGCTCCGGCACCGCCTCCTTCAGGGCTCCCGCCACCACGTGCGGCAGGAAGTGCCCGATGATGTGACGGGCGGCCACCGGGGCGGGGTGCTGCACGTTCAGGATGGAGCCCTCGGGCGCGGTGATGCGGAGCACGCGGAAGGCGCCCTCGTTGTTGGGGACGTCGGGGCTCACGATGACCTTGACCCCGTAGGTCGTGTAGGCCTCGGTGTAGTTCATGACCACGTTGATGCCGCGGCGGCTGGCCGGCGAGGAGCCGGTGAAGTCGACCCAGAGATCCTCCCCGCTGACCTCGCAGCGGGCCGCGATGGTGATCGGCTCGTCGAAGCCGTCCGAGGTGAGGCTGTAGCGGTACTGACCCGGGCGCAGCTCGCCGATCGCCTGGCGCATCGCGCGCTCGGTACGGCTGATGATCTCGTCGGCCAGCGGCTCGAGGCGCTCGATGCCGAACTCGTCCATGAACTCGAGCAGCCGCTCCCCACCCACCGCGCCCCCCGCGACCTGGGCGTGGAAGTCGCCCATCACGAGGTCGGGGACCCGCGTGTTGCTGCGGATCAGCGCGGCCAGCGACTCGTTGAGGCGACCGCCCTCGTAGAGCTTCATGATCGGGATGAAGAGCCCCTCCTCGTAGACCTCGCGCGCCTCGGCGGAGAGCACGTGCCCGCCGATGTCGGCGCTGTGGCAGGTCGACGCGAAGAAGGCGACGCAGTCGCGGCCCCGGAAGATCGGGTTGCACACCGTGACGTCGTTGAGATGGCCGGACGTCTTCCACGGATCGTTGGTGATGAGCACGTCCCCGGGCGTGAGCCGCTCGAGCGGATAGGCCGCGAGGATGTGCTTCATGGCCAGCGCCATCGAGTTGATGTGCCCGGGGGTGCCGGTGACCGCCTGGGCGATCATGTAGCCGCGCCGGTCGAAGACGCCGGCCGAGAGGTCACCCGCCTCCCGGACGATGGAGGTGAACGACGTGCGCATGAGCGCGGCGGCCTGCTCGTTGACCACCCCGATGAGACGGCTCCAGCAGATGTCGAGCGTGATCGGGTCCATCAGCGTGCCTCCCCGGATGCCGGCTCGGCCACCAGGTTCCGGTGGGCATCCACCGAGATGAGCGCGCCGGGCCCGATGACGGTGGTCGACTCTCGCTCCTCCACGATGGCGGGGCCCGCGAGGCGGGCGCCCGGGTCCAGCCGGTAGCGGTCGTAGACCGGCGTCTCCACGTAGCCGCCGGCCTCCGGGAAGTACGCGGCCCGGTGCTTCTTGGCGGTCGGCGCGGTGGCGGCACCGGTCTCGAGCCCACTCGTGATGGTCAGGTCCGGCGGGGGGCCGGAGATGACCGCGCGCCAGTTCAAGGCCTCGAGCGGCACCCCCATGGGCGTCCGGCTGTAGAGGAGGCGATAGGCCGTCTCGAACGAGGACGTGATGGGCGCCAGGCTGGCCTGGAGACAAGATGCCCGTCGGGACCTCCACGTCGACCTCGTGCCCCTGTCCGAAGTAGCGCATCTCGGCGCTCCGTCGGACCGTGACCTCCCCGTCGGGCACGCCGGCGCCCCGCAGGATACGTCGGCCCTCGGCTTCCATCTCCTGGAAGAGCCGGTTGATGAGCTCCCAGTCGGCCGCGGTCAGGCGCTGGGGCGCGGTCCGCACGAAATCGAACGCGAGCGGCGCGGCCAGCAGCCCGTAGGCCGAGAGCGCGCCCGCGCCGTAGGGGACGAGCACGCGCGGCACCCGCAAGATGCGGCCGACCTGCCAGGCGTGCACCGGCCCCGCGCCGCCGAAGGCGAAGAGCGGGTAGCCGCGCAGGTCCTTGCCGCGCTCGATCCCGTGCACGCGCGCGGCGGCCGCCATGTTCTCGTTGACCACCCGGTGGATGCCCCAGGCGGCCTCGGTGACGCCCAGGCCCATCGGTTGCGCCACGCGCGTCTCGATCGCCCGGCGGGCCGCCTCCACGTCGAGCCGCATCCGGCCGCCCAGGAAGAAGTCGGCGTCGAGGTAGCCCAGGAGGAGATCGGCGTCGGTGACGGTCGGCTCCTGCCCGCCCGCTCCGTAGCAGGCCGGGCCCGGATCGGCGCCCGCGCTGTCCGGGCCGACCTTCAGGAGACCCATGCGATCCACCCGCGCCACCGAGCCGCCGCCCGCCCCGATCTCGATCAGCTCCACCACCGGCACCCGGATCGGGAGACCGGAGCCCTTCTTGAAGCGGTCGGCGCGCGCGACCTCGAACTCGCGCGCGAGGAGCGGCTCGCCGCGATCGATCACGCAGGCCTTGGCGGTGGTGCCGCCCATGTCGAAGGAGAGCAGCCGGTCCAGGCCCACCTGCCGGGCGCTGCGCGCCGCCGCGAGCGCGCCCGCGGCGGGGCCCGACTCCACGAGCCGGATCGGGACGCGCTTGGCGGTCTCCGGGGTGGCGATGCCCCCCGCGGACATCATCACGTAGAGCCGGCCCGGGACCCCGAGCTCCTGCAGCTTGCGCTCGAGATCGTCGAGGTAGCGCGCCATCAGCGGCATCACGTACACGTTCGCGGTGGTGGTGGAGGTGCGCTCGTACTCGCGGATCTCCGGCACCACGTCGGAGGAGCAGGAGACCGGAACGCCCGGGAGGATCTCCGCGCACAGCGCGGCGAGGGCCCGCTCGTGGACCGGGTTGCGGTAGGCGTGGAGCAGGCAGATCGCGATGGCCTCCACCCCCAGGGTCCCGAGCTCCGCGATGGCCGCGCGCGCCTGGACCGGATCGAGCGGGCGGAGCACGGACCCGTCGGCCAGGACCCGCTCGGTGACCTCGACCCGCAGCTGGCGCGGGACGAGGGGCACCGGCTGGTCGATGAAGAGGTCGTACATGTCGTAGCGGCCTTCCCGCCCGATCTCGACCGCGTCCCGGAAGCCGGCGGTCGCGAGCAGTCCGACCCGCGCGCCCTTGCGCTCGATCAGCGCGTTGGTGGCGAGCGTGGTGCCGTGGATCAGGGCCCGCACCGCGGCCGCTCCCGCGCCCGCCTCGTGCAGGAGCGTGACCACGCCCTCCTCGACGGCCTGGGACGGGTCCTTGGGGGTGGTCAGGAGCTTGCCGACGCGAACGGCGCCGGTGGTCTCGTCGACCCAGACCAGATCCGTGAAGGTACCGCCGATGTCGACGCCGATACGGGACGGGTTGCCATTCGGAGCCATGGTTTCACCTCTCGGGGGCGCGCGTCACGCGCTGACCCTTTCCTGGTCGATGCGCTCCTTCTCGGACGGATCCCAGAAGAGCACGCGCTTGCGGATCATCATGACCCCGCGGTTGAGCAGCAGCCCCACCACCGACAGGATCAGCAGGATGGAGAACTGCCCGGAGACGTCCATGTTGAAGTTCATGGACTGGATCAGCATGCCGAGGCCCTTCTGGGCTCCGACGAACTCGGCCACGATCGCCCCGATCAGGGCGAAGATCATCGCCACGTCGAGCCCGGCCATCACGAAGGGCAGGGAGTTCGGCAGGCGCAGCATCCAGAAGATCTGCCGCTCGCTCGCCGCGAGCGAGCGCATCAGGCTCACCCGCTCCTCGTCGGCGGAGCGCAGCCCGACCATGGTGTTCACCAGGAGCGGAAAGAACGCGATGAGGGCCGCGTTGATCACCTTCGAGGTGAGGCCGAGCCCGAACCAGACCACGATGAGCGGGGCCAGGGCCACCTTGGGGAGCGACTGGAACATGACGATGTAGGGGTAGAGGAAGAACTCGACCGGGCGGCTCATGGCCACCGCGGTGCCGAGGATCAGGCCCAGCGCGGAGCCCGCGATGAAGCCGAGCATCGTCTCGAGCAGGGTGTGCGAGAGGTGCTCGACGTAGAGTCCGCTGCTGAACCCGCGCCACAGGGCCAGCGCGACCTGGGACGGCGGGGGCAGGATGAAGGCGGGCACCTCGAACAGCCGCACCAGCCCTTCCCAGGCGCCGACCGAGGCGCAGAACAGCAAGACGGACAGCGCGACGTTCCTCGTGCTCCTCACGCGTCGAGGCCCCCCTTCACGTTGAACAGGGCCCGGATGTGACGGGTGTAGGCCCCGAACTCCGGAGTCGTCATGACGTCGAGGGGCCGGGGCCGCGGGAGCTTGATCACCAGATCGTCGACGATCCGGCCCGGCCGCGGCGTCATGACCAGGACCCGGTCGGCGAGGAAGACCGCCTCCGGGATCGAGTGGGTGATGAAGAAGACGGTCTTCTTCTTCTCCATCCAGATGCGCTGCAGCTCCAGGTTCATGTGCTCGCGGGTCATGGCGTCGAGGGCGCCGAAGGGCTCGTCCATCAGGAGCATGGCCGGGTCGTGGACGAGCGCACGCGTGATCGCCACCCGCTGCTGCATCCCGCCGGACAGCTCCCACGGATAGCGGCGCTCGAACTCGCGGAGGCCGACCAGGGCCAGCAGGTCCATCGCCACCGGCCGGAATCGGTCCCGGCCGAGGCCCTGCACGTCGATGGGCAGGAGCACGTTGTCGAGGACGGTGCGCCACGGGAACAGGACCGGCGCCTGGAAGACCACGCCGATGTCGCGCCGCGGGCCCTGGATGGTGGTGCCGCGAAGCGAGGCGCTTCCGCCCGAGGGCGCCAGCAGGCCGGCCAGGATCTTGAGCAAGGTGGACTTGCCGCAACCCGACGGCCCTACCACGGCCACGAACGCGCCCTCGTCGATGGCGAAGCTGATTCGCTCGAGGGCGGCGACCCCGCCGTCCCGCGTGGCATAGAGCTTGGACAGGTGCTGGACCGAGATCGCTTCCGTGGCCACTTCGCTGGGAGTCTACACCGAAACGGACGGGCTCTACCGAAACTCCTGCTCCACGCGGCGCGCGAGGTTCGGATCCCGCGCGCGCAGGATCTCGAACTGCGCGCGCGCGGCCGCGCGATCGCCGCGCGCCAGGTAGACGCGGGCCATCCCGAGGCGGCCCACCGAGTCGGTCGGATTCACCGCGAGGGCCCGCTCGAACGCGGCCATCGCCGCGTCCACCCGACCGTCGGTGAGCAGGGCTCGTCCGAGCGCGTCCAGGGCGGGCACCGAGTCCGGCTTTATCCGAAGAGCCTGCTCGAGCTAGCGCGGTGGCGGCGGCGAGGTGTCCATCCTCGATCAGGGCGATGCCCAGATTGGTGCGCGCGCTGAAGTCGCTCGGCGCCCGGGCGATCCGGTAGCGGAGCGCGGCGAGGCCGTCCGGGCGCCGGCCCATCGCGAGCAGCAGGACCCCGTAGCTGCTGTAGAACTCGGACCGGTCGGGCCGTAGCGCGAGAGCGCGCTCGAACAGGGCGAGGGCCTGGGCTTGATCCCCGCGCTGCCCCAGGATGACCGCCAGATTGTGGTTGCAGATGGAGCAGGTCGGCTCGACCTGGAGGGCGTAGCGCCACAGCGTCTCCGAGTCGTGCCAGACCCCGGTCTGGATCCGGGTCGCGAAGCCGAGGCCGACGATCCAGCCGGCGACGAGCGCGACCACGAGCACCGCGACCGGCGTGCCGAGCCAGCCCCGGCGGCGGGCCTCCGCGGCCCCGACCACGAGGGCCCCGACCAGGAGCGCGAACCCGGCACACGGCAAGTAGGTGTTGCGATCGGCTCCGAGATGGTTGCCGGTGTGGACGACTCCGCTCACCGGCGCCAGCATCACGAGATAGAAGGCCCAGATCGCGAGACCGGCCGGCCATCGCTTCCGCAGGAGCCAGACCGCGGCGGTCGTCACCACCGACCCCACCGCGCTCAGCAGATACGGCTTCTCGAGCAGGCTCAGCCGGCTCGGCAGCTCGTAGATCGGGGCCAGGTCGAGCGGCACGAAGGTCTTCCAGACGTGGAACCAGACGTTCTGGAAGACCATCACCACCCGGGCCGCCGGCTCGGCATCGGTGAGATATCCGGTGGACCGCTGGACGAGGAACGCCACCGCGCCGGTGGCGGCCGCCAGCAGCACGAACGGAATCTTCTCGCGCCAGATCGGCCACGCGGCGGCGGCCACCCAGTCGCGGAGACGGGGGCCGAGACGGCGCAGCGGATACACGTCGAGGATCACCAGGACCAGCGGCAGGCCCATCACGATGGACTTCGAGGTCAGAGCGAGCGCGGCGAACGCCAGCGCGGCCCACCGCCAGCCCGATCGTACCGCCGGAGGCCGCTCGTGGGCTCGGAGGTACGCGAGAACCGTGAGGAGGAAGAACAGGCCCGACGTGACGTCCCGCCGCTCGGTGATCCAGGCCACCGACTCCACGCGCAGCGGATGGATGGCGAAGAAGAGCGCGGCCGCGGTCGCGCCCGCGCTCACGACGAGCGTCGAGGCCGCGGGCACCGCCAGCGCGAGCAGACGTCGGGCGACGAGGTAGAAGACCGCGGCGCTGGCCGCGTGCAAGAGCAGGCTCGTGAGGTGATACCCGAACGGCTTCATCCCCCACAGCGCGTAGTCGGCGCCGAGGGTCAGCCACGTCGTCGGGATCCAGTGTCCCATCACGTTCGCGGTGACCATCCAGCGGAGCTGCGACCATCCGAGACCCCGGTAGTACGGGTTCAAGAGGAAGTTGATGGGATCGTCCCAGTCCACCCAGGTGGCGCGGAGAGCGGGCAGGAAGATCGCGATCGTCACCAGCGCGATCTCGACGGGCAGCGCCCACGCCGCGACGCGGGCGAGCAGGGAGGGCTCGAGCCGGGATCTTGCGGGCAGCGCGGGCCCTTCGACGTCCACTGCCGAGGCGGGAAGGGACATCACCAACCAGTCTACGAGGTCGGGCGCGAACCGGTCAAGGAACGCCGGCCCCGCGGGCCGGGAGTTACCGCGAGGTCGCGCTCAGGTGGCGCAGGAAGGCGTCGAGGGCCGCCGTCCCCACCAGGGTGTCTTGCTCCCCGTTGCCACCGCTCACCCCGATGCCGCCGACCACCTCCCCGTCGACCTCGACCGGGAAGCCGCCCACGAACACCGCGAAACGCCCCGGATGCATGGCGTGGATGCCGAAGGCCTCGTTGCCCGGAAGGGCCGGGCCCCCGGGCGGCTGGTTGAACCGGTGAGTGGCCCGGCGGTGGCCGGCCGCGGTGAACGCCTTGGCGATGGCGATCTCCACCCCGGTGATGCGCGCACCGGTCATCCGGTGGAGCGCGATGGGGTGGCCCCCGTCGTCGCACACGCAGATCGTCTCGGTCACCGCGATCTCGCGGGCCTTCGCCTCCGCGGCGGCCAGGAGCACCAGGGCGTCCTCGAGCGTGAGCCGCTTGACGGTGATCACGGCAGCTCCACGAGGACCTGGTCGGCCTCCAGGCGGACCGGGTAGCTGGGGATGGCGGTTCCGCGTCCCGGGAAGACACACTGGCCGGTCCGCACGTCGTACATCCACCCGTGCCATGGACACGCGAGCCGCGTCCCCGTGAGCTTGCCCTCGCCGAGGGGGCCGCCCCGGTGGGCGCACACGTCGCCGCACGCGTACACCGCGGTGCCCACCCGGGCCAGGACGATCCGGGTGCCGTCGAGCTCCACCAGCTTTGGCTGACCGGCCGGCACCTCGTCGAGCGAGGCCACCCGCCGGGCCGAGCTCACGCGTCTTCCTTGAGAACGAACGCCCGATGCAGGCCGGTCATGTACTGCCACCGCATCTCGGTCGCCTCGCGCACGGCGTCGGCGGCCTCGGACTGCTTCTCCGGAGTCGGGCTGTGCCGCTCGACGATCTGATAGCCCCGCTCCCCGTGCACCTCGTCGGCCTCGATGTGGATCGCGAAGAACTCCACCTCGTGGTCGTTGAACCCGTAGTGGGTCCGGAGCGGCGGAAGATTGCGCTTGTAGATGCCGGGCACCTGCGACTCGAGCCCGACCAGGAGCCCGGCCGCCGCGACGTGGAAGGGCTTGCGCGACGTCTCGTAGCACCACGCGGTGAGGGCGCGCGTGCTCGGCAGCTGCCGGGTCCCCTCGACCTCGGCGCGGCTCACCCCGCACGCCTCGCCGAATCGGATGAGGAGGTCCACGTGCTTGGTGCCGGACTCCTCCTCGATGATGTTCTCGAGCAGGAAGTCCCGGGCGTCCGGGTCGGGGCAGCCGCCGTACACGATCGCGCACCACCGCGCGAACTGCGAGACGTACTGGTAGTGCTGGCAGACCCACTGGCCGAGCTGGGCGCGGGTCAGCTCTCCGTTGACCCACTTCTCCGTGAACGGGTTCATCCGGCTGTGCCGGGCGTTGACGGCGTGCTCGAGCTGGGTCCGGAACGGGCTCGCGTTGGTCATGGCGTCCCTCCCTGCGTGTTTGAACTCATGCGCGCGGATCGGTCTGAGCGAGCAGCGCCTGGGTCTGGCTGTCGCGATACTTGCGGAGCGCAGCGCGGATCGGAGGATGCTTGCCGGCCAGGATGGCCCCCGCGAGCAGGCCCGCGTTGGTGGCGCCGGCCTGCCCGATGGCCAGCGTGCCGACCGGGATGCCCGCCGGCATCTGCACCGTCGAGAGCAGCGAGTCCATCCCGTTGAGCGCCTTCGACTGCATGGGGACGCCCAGCACCGGCAGCAGGGTCCGCGCCGCGCACACTCCCGCGAGGTGGGCGGCGCCTCCGGCTCCCGCGATGATGACCTCGAGGCCGCGTCCCTCGGCCGAGGTCACGTACTCGTCGACCAGCGCGGGCGTGCGGTGGGCCGACATCACGTTGACCTCGTAAGCGATGCCGAGCGCGTCCAGCGCCTTGGCCGCGTGGGCCATCGTCTCCCAATCCGACTTGGAGCCCATGAGGATGCCCACGAGAGGCGCCGCGGATCCGGCTGACATGGCGGCAATTCTAACAAGGGCTCGACGCGCCGTGGAGCCGTTTGCGCGGGGCCGGCGGTGCGGTGTCCTTGGCATGGCCGATGCAAGTTGTGCGTGCCAAGCGACCGCCCGCCTCGGAATGTCCCGTGCTGGCCGGGTGGGCATGTGCATCGCAATACGGTGTTTATATTGAAGTTTCAGGTCAGGGGCGGGCTGCCTTCGAACCGCCTTTGACCCTCGATAGCGAGCGTGCGAGTGACCAAGAGCGTCGTCAGCGAGACGCTGCTCGTAAGCGGGACAGTGCACATTCACGCCGTCGGCAGGCGAGGACGATGACGACAGAGACGAATGAGCAACTGCTACGCGAGATGGTCCGGATCCGGCGGATCGAGGAGACGCTGGCCGAGCTCTACCCGTCGCAGGAGATGCGCACGCCCACCCACTTCTCCATCGGGCAGGAGGCGGTGGCGGTCGGCGTATGTTCGGCTCTGCGGCGGACCGATGCGGTCTACAGCGGCCATCGGTGCCACGCACACTATCTCGCGAAGGGCGGCGACCTCTCCGGAATGGTGGCCGAGTTGTACGGACGCGAGACCGGATGCGCGCGCGGGCGCGGCGGCTCCGTTCACCTCAACGATCCCGACGCGGGGGTCGTCGCGTCGTCGGCGATTCTCGGGCAGACCATGGCGGTGGCCGTGGGTACCGCGCTCGCCTTCGTGATGGACGGCCGCGACGACGTCGCGGTCACCTTCTTCGGCGACGGCACCGTCGAGGAGGGCATCTTCCACGAGAGCCTGAACTTCGCGGTGATGCGACGGGCGCCGGTGCTTTTCGTGTGCGAGAACAACGGCTTCTCGACCCACACCCGCCTCGACGTGCGCCAGCCAGCCACGGTGCCGATCCACGTGCGCGGCGGCTCCTACGGCATGCCCTCGCGCCTGGTCGACGGCAACGACGTGTTCGCGGTCCACGAAGCGGCCCGCGAGGCGGTGGCCCACTGCCGCCGCGGCGCGGGCCCCTTCTTCCTCGAGTGCACGACCTACCGCTGGCGGGAGCACGTGGGGCCGCTCTGGGACTACGACAAGGGATACCGGTCCAAGGCCGAGGTCGACTCGTGGATCGCTCGCTGCCCGATCCGCCGGGCCGCCGAGCGGCTCGCGACCACTCCCGCGCGACTGGCCGCGCTCGAGCGCGAGAGCCAGGTCGAGGTCGACGCCGCGGTCGCGGCCGCGCGGACCGCACCCTTCCCGGCGGTGGAAGACCTCACCCTGGGGACGTACTGAGGCCGACGATGAGGCGACTGAGCTACGGGCAGGCGATCAGCGAGGCCACCGTGCAGTGCATGGAGGCGGATCCCAGCATTTTCGTCACCGGCATCGGCGTCGACGACTTCAAGGGGATCTTCGGCACCACCGCGGAGGCGTTCCGTCGCTTCGGTCCCGCGCGGGTCTTCGACATCCCCAACGGCGAGAACGCGATGACCGGGATCGCCATCGGGGCGGCCGCGGCGGGGAAGCGGCCGCTGGTGGTCCATCCGCGGAACGACTTCATGTTCCTGTGCATGGATCAGCTCTTCAACCTCGCCGCCAAGTGGCGCTACATGTTCGGCAACCGCAGCGGGGTGCCGGTGGTCTTCCGCGGCATCGTGGGGCGGGGCTGGGGGCAGGGGGCCACGCACTCCCAGAGCCTGCAGGCCCTCTTCGCCCACTTCCCCGGCCTCTACGTGGGCCTGCCCGCCTCTCCCGCCGACGCCAAGGGTCTCCTGGTGAGCGCCCTGCAGGGGAGCGGCCCGGTGGTTCTCCTGGAGAACCGCGCGCTCTACGACCTCGAAGGGGACGTGCCCGAGACGCTCGAGGCGATCCCCTTCGGCAAGGGGCGGGTAGTCCGGCCCGGCACCGACGTGACCATCGTCGGGATCTCCCTGATGGCCTACGAGGCGGCCCGCGCCGCCGAGATCCTGGTGGACCACAACGTGAGCGCCGAGGTCATCGACTTGCGCAGCGTCCGTCCGCTCGACGATGAGATCATCCTGCGCTCGCTCCGGAAGACGGGCCGCCTCGTGGTGGCCGACACCAGCTGGGCGCTGTGCGGAGTCTCCGCCGAGGTGGCCGCGATCGCGGCCGAGAAAGGCTGGCACTACCTCAAGGCTCCGGTGCGCCGGGTCACGCCGCCCGACTGCCCGGCGCCGGTATCGAAGCCGCTCGAGGACGCCTTCCATCCGAACCCGATGACGATCGCGCAGGCCTGCCTCGACGTTCTCAAGGCGGGCGTACCGCTCGGGACCGGGGTCGCGGACGTGCAGGCCTCCTTCGCGGGGCCCTACTGAGATGGAGACCCGGCGCCGCGTCAGCGTGTTCCTGCCCGCGTTCAACGAGGTCGACAACCTCGAGGGCGCGGTGGCCGACATCGTGTGGGCCGCGTCCGAGGTCCTCACCGACTACGAGATCCTCGTCATCGACGACGGCAGCACCGACGGGACCGGCCCCCTCGCCGACCGGCTCGCCCGTGAGAACCCGCGGATCCGGGCGATTCACCAGCCGACGAACATGGGGATCGCGGCCGCCTACGAGCGGGCGCTGGGCGAGGCCCGCCTCGACTACTTCAGCTTCCTCGCCGCCGACGGCGAGATCGCGCGCGAGTCGGTGAGGGACATCCTGGGCTCGGTGGGCCGAGCCGACATCGTCGCCCCCTATCACCAGAATCCCCGGGCCCGCCAGACCCATCGACGGTTCCTGACCTGGGCGTCGACCGCCCTCGTCAACGTGCTGTTCCGCCAGCGCATGCACTACTACCAGGGCCCGTGCATCTACCCGGTGCCCCTGGCCCGGGCCCTGCCCAAGAGCGCGGGTGGCTTCTACTTCCTGACCCAGATGCTCATCCACGCGCTCCACGCCGGCTACACCTACGTCGAGGTGGGCCTCACCCACGTGGACCGCACTCACGGCCGCTCCAAGGCGGTGTCGGCCAAGAACATCCTGAAGGCGCTGCGAACGATCGCCCAGGCGTGGTGGGCCATTCACCTGGGCGGCGTCTCGGTGGCGCGGAGGGCCTGAGATGGCGACGAAGCGATCCACGGTGCTCGTGACCGGCGGGGGAGGATACGTCGGTGCGGTGCTGGTCCCGAAGCTGCTCGCGCGCGGTCACCGGGTGCGGGTCATCGACCTGTTCCTGTTCGGGACCGACGTCATGCCGAAGCACAAGGCGCTCGAGCTGGTGAAGGCGGACATCCGGGACGAGAAGGCGGTGGCCAAGGCCGTGGCGGGGGTGGACGAGGTGATCCACCTCGCGTGCATCTCGAACGACCCGAGCTTCGAGCTGAACCCGGGGCTCAGCCGCTCCATCAACTACGACTGCTTCGAGCCACTCGTGAGCATCTCGCGCCGGGCCGGCGTCCGGCGATTCGTCTACGCCTCGACCTCGAGCGTCTACGGGGTGAGCGACGCCCCGGACGTCACCGAGGACCATCCGCTCGTCCCGCTCACCGACTACAACAAGTACAAGGGGATGTGCGAGCCGATCCTGCTGCGGTACCAGGCCTCCGACTTCACCACCGTGATCATCCGGCCCGCCACCGTGTGTGGGTTCTCGCCCCGCCAGCGCCTGGACCTGACCGTGAACATCCTCACGAACCTCGCGGTCAACCAGAAGCGCATCACCGTGTTCGGCGGCGCGCAGAAGCGGCCGAACATCCACATCGAGGACATCAGCGATCTCTACGTCGAGCTGCTGGACATGCCGGCGGAGATGATCGCGGGCAAGACCTTCAACGCGGCCTACCAGAACCACACGGTGGCCCAGCTGGGCGAGATGGTGCGCTCGATCGTGACTCGGGAGATGCCGGAGCTGGGCCCGATCGCCCTCGAGACGGTGCCGAGCAACGACACGCGCTCGTACCATGTCTCGTCGGAGAAGATCAAGCGCGAGCTGGGCTGGTCGCCACAGCGGACCATCGAGGACGCGGTGATCGATCTCTGCCGGGCCTTCAAGGCCGGGGGCGTTCCGGATCCCCTGAACGACATCCGCTACTACAACGTCAAGACCATCCAGGCCTCCGGACTGGCCTGAGCGATGCCTCGCGCGGTCGTCACCGGAGGAGCGGGCTTCATCGGGAGCCACATGGTCGATCTGCTGGTCGATCGCGGCTACTCGGTCGTCGTGATCGACAACCTGGTCACCGGCCGGGCCGAGAATCTCGCCCAGCACCGGCGGGAGCCACGGGTCGACTTCCAGCAGATCGACATGTGCACGCTCGCCCCCGATTCCCTCCTGTTCCGGGGCGTCGACCATGTCTTCCACTTCGGTGGCATCGGCGACATCGTCCCCTCGATCGAGCGCCCGCTCGAGTACATGCGGGCCAACGTGAACGGGACCCTCGCCGTCCTCGAGGCGTCGCGTCACGCGGGCGTGCGCAAGCTCGTCTACGCGGCCTCCTCGTCCTGCTACGGGCTCGCCGGCGAGCTGCCGACCACCGAGCAGGCTCCCATCCGTCCGGAGTATCCCTACGCGCTCAGCAAGTACCTCGGTGAGAGCGCGGCGCTCCACTGGGCACAGGTCTACCGCCTGCCGGTGATCTCGATCCGCATGTTCAACGTGTACGGCCCGCGGGTGCGCACGACCGGCGCCTACGGCGCGGTCTTCGGCGTGTTCCTGGCCCAGAAGCTTCACGGCAAGCCGTACACCGTGGTCGGAGACGGCAGCCAGCGTCGCGACTTCGTCTATGTCACCGACGTCGCGCGGGCCTACCTGCTGGCCGCCGAGTCGGACCAGGCCGGGGAGGTCTTCAACCTCGGCTCGGGCAATCCCCAGACCGTCAACCGGCTCGTGGAGCTGATGGGTGGAGCGGTGGTGTACGTGCCCAAGCGTCCGGGTGAGCCGGACTGCACGTGGGCCGACATCGGAAAGATCCAGCGTCGGCTCGGCTGGAAGCCCGAGATCTCGTTTCCCCAGGGGGTCGACGCGATGCTGGGACAGATCGAGGAGTGGCGGGCGGCGCCGCTGTGGACGCCGGAGAAGATCGAGGCGGCCACCAAGACGTGGTTCGAGCACCTCGCGCGATGAAATCCGACTACCGGCACAAGGTGAAGACGCTCGAGGAGCTGGCCGCCGCGATCGGCCCGCGGCCCCGGGCCAAGACCGTGATCATGTGTCATGGGATGTTCGACATCGTGCACCCCGGGCACCTCCGCCACCTCATGTACGCGAAGGAGAAGGCGGACCTGCTGATCGCGAGCCTCACCGCCGACGTGCACGCGACCAAGGCCGCCTTCCGGCCCTACGTGCCCCAAGAGCTGCGGGCGTCCAATCTGGCCGCGCTCGAGGTGGTCGACTACGTCATCATCGATCCCAACTCCACCCCGATCGAACACATCAAGTACCTGCAGCCCGACTACTTCGCCAAGGGGTACGAGTATTTCTCCGAGGGCGTCCCGCCCAGGACCCAGGAGGAGATCGACACCCTCGAGAGCTACGGGGGCGAGATCGTGTTCACCCCCGGCGACGTCGTCTATTCGTCGTCCCGCCTGATCGAGGCGAGCCCGCCCAACCTGGGAGTCGAGAAGCTGCTCGCCCTGATGGAGTCCGAGGGTTTCGGATTCGACCAGCTGCGCGACGCGCTGCGGCGCATGCACGGACTGCGGGTGCACGTGGTGGGCGACACGATCGTCGACAGCTACAGCACCTGCTCGCTCCTCGGGGCGACCGCCAAGTCGCCGACCTTCAGCGTCAAGCACGAGCAGACCGAGGTCTTTGCGGGCGGCGCCGCGGTGGTGGCCAAGCACGTCAAGGCGGCCGGGGCCCAGGTGACCTTCTCGACCGTGCTCGGGAACGACGCGGCGAAGGATTTCGTGCTGAAGGATCTCGAGGAGGCCGGCATCGTCGTCCACGGCTATGTCGACCGTACCCGCCCCACCACCCAGAAGGAGCGCTTCATCGCCGACGGCTACAAGATGCTGCAGGTGGATCGGGTGGACAACCGCGCGGTCTCCGACAAGGCCCTGCGCTTCCTCTGCGACTCGATGGCCGACAGTCGGCCCGAGGTCGTGATCTTCAGCGACTTCCGCCACGGCATCTTCCGCCCCAAGAGCATCCGGATGCTGCGCGAGCGCGTGCCGGACGGTGTGATCAAGGTGGCGGACAGTCAGGTGTCCAACCGGTGGGGCAACATCCTCGAGTTCACCGACTTCGACCTCCTGACCCCGAACGAGCGCGAGGCGCGCTTCGCCCTGGGCGATCAGGACTCGGTGGTCCGGCCGCTCGCGCTGCAGCTCTTCCGGCTCGCGCGCTGCAAGCATCTGATCCTCAAGCTGGGCGAGCGCGGCATTCTCGGCTACCGCACCCCGGGGCACATGCCCCGGGAGTTCTTCATGGTGGACAGCCTGGTCGACACCCTGAAGGATCCGGTCGGGGCGGGCGACGCCCTCCTGAGCTACGCGGCCCTCGCTCTCGCCGCCACCGGCGACATCGTGATCGCCTCGGTCCTCGGCTCGGTGTCCGCCGCGCTCGCCTGCGAGCACCAGGGCAATCGCCAGATCGCCCCGGAGGAGGTGGAGGAGAAGCTCTACCGCCTCGAGAAGCGGGCCCACTTCGAATGAAGTACCTGCTGGTGGGTCTCGGCAACATCGGGGGCAAGCGACGCAGGGTTCTCGGCGACCGCTGCGTTGCCACCGTCGACCCCTTCAACGCGGACGCCGACTTCCGGCAGCCGGAAGAGTGCCCGACCGATCGATACGACGCCGCGATTCTCGCGGTGCCGAACGACGTGAAGGTCCGTCTGATGGAGTACTTCCTCTCGCGCGGTAAGCACGTGCTGGTGGAGAAGCCATTGATCCTCGATGCGGAGACCGCCGGCCAACTCAGCCGGGCCGGTCGCGCCGGGCGGGCGATCTGGTACACCTCCTACAACTTCCGCTTCGAGCCCAACGTGCTGGCCCTCAAGCGCCATCTCGAGGCGGGGGCGATCGGCCGGGTCTACCGGGTGCGGATGTTCTACGGCAACGGCACCGCCGGCAACATCGTGGGGACGTGGCGGGACAGCCCGCTTGGGATCCTCGAGGACATGGCCTCGCACCTCATCGACCTCTCCGGCTTCGTCTTCGGGCGCTTCGGCGCCGAGTTCCGGGTGTGGGAGCGGCGGAGCTACGAGCTGAAGGGTTTCGACCACTGCCTCCTGGCCACCGACGACCGGATGGTCACGATCGAGTGTAGCTTCCTCTCCTGGAAGAATCGCTGGCGCATCGAGGCCCTCGGGGAGGATGGCGCGCTCGAGATGAACGGCCTCACCAAGTGGGGCAAGAGCGAGCTGACCATCCTGCGCCGTCGTCGGCCGAGCGGGATCCCCGACGAGCGGCGGGAGGTCGCCCACGGGCCGGACCCGACGTGGGCCGCGGACATCCGGCACTTCGAGGAGATGGCCGCGACGGGGGCCACCTCCTGCGAGAACGATCTGTGGCTGTCGCGCACGGTGCAGGCCGCCGCGACCGCCCGTCTCGAGGGCGGCGCGTGACCGGCGCACCGACCGGATTCCTGGGGCTGTCCCATCTGGGGATCATCTCCAGCGTCGGCTGGGCGTCGCTGGGCTCCCCGGTGGTCGCAGTGGATCTCGAGTCGGAGCCGATCGCCTGCCTGGGGCGGGGCGAGCTGCCGGTACACGAGCCCGGCTTACCCGAGCTGTTCGCGGCGAGTCGCGAGCGCATGACCTTCTCGACTGATCCTTCCGCTCTGGCCACGTGCGACCTGGTCGTGGTGTCCCGTGATATCCCGACCGACACCGACAACGGGAGCGACCCGGCGGTGGTGGAGCGCCTGATCGAGGCGGCGATCCCGCACCTCCGCCCCGGCTCGACCCTGGTGCTGATGAGCCAGGTCTCACCCGGCGCGACCCGGGCTCTCGCCGAGCGGGTCCAGGCGCTCCGCCCGGGCGCGGGGATCGCGGTGTACTACTGGGTCGAGACGCTCATCTTCGGCAACGCGGTCGAGCGATTCCTCAAGCCGGAGCGGATCATCGTGGGCGCGGCCGATCCGGCCCGACCACTTCCCGCCGACGCTCGACGCGGGGCTGCGCCGGTTTGGCTGCCCGATCCTGCCCATGGTGTACGAGAGCGCCGAGCTGACCAAGACCGCGATCAATCTCTACCTGTTCGGCGCGGTGACCTACGCGAACACCCTGGCGGACCTCTGCGAGGCGGTGGGCGCGAACTGGTCCGAGATGATGCCCGCCCTGCGACTCGATCGGCGCATCGGGCCCGCCGCCTACATCCGCCCGAGCCTGGGCGTGGCGGGCGGCAATCTCGAGCGGGACCTTGTGACCCTGCGAGGCCTCGGCCAGCGGCACGGCGTCGACGTGGTCTACCTGGATACGCTGCTTGGCCCACAACGCCCGGCGCTACCGGTGGGTCCAGCGGCAGCTCGAGGGCCGTGTTCTCGACCGCACCGGGCGACCGGTGGTCGCGGTGTGGGGCCTCGCCTACAAGAAGAACACCCACTCCACCAAGAACTCGATGGCCCTCCGGGTCATCGAGAACCTGCGCGGCCGCGCCGACGTGCGCGCCTACGACCCCCTGGTCAAGCAGCCGGGCGCGGACGTGCCCGCCACTCTGGTGGAGAGCCGCGACGCGGCCCTGGTGGGCGCCGATTGTCTCCTCATCCTGACCGACTGGGATGAGTTCGCCACGCCGCCGGACGCCGGCTTCCGGTCGATGCGCCGGCCGGTGGTGATCGACTGCGTGGGCGTGATGGATCCGCGCCGCGCCGCGCTGCCGGGGGTGGAGTACATCACGATGGGCCGGGCGGTTCGCGCATGAGCGGCCGGGCCGCCTTCCTCGATCGCGACGGCGTGCTGGTGGAGACCCTGGTGCGCGACGGCCGGGCGCACGCGGCGGTGACCCTCGCCGAGTTCCGCATCTGTCCCGAGGCTCCCGCGCAAGTGGCGCGTCTGAAGGCGGCCGGGCTCCGGCCGATCGTCTTCACCAACCAGCCCGAGCTGGCCCGCGGCACGCTGAGCCCGGGCGTGCTCGACCGCATGCACGCCCGCCTGCGGGCCGCGGTGGGGATCGACGACATCCTGGTGTGCGGGCATACCGACCACGACGGCTGCGCCTGCCGGAAGCCGCGTCCGGGCATGCTCGAGGCGGCCGCGCGGAAGTGGGAGATCGACCTCTCGGGCTCGTTCGTGGTGGGCGACCGCTGGCGGGACATCGACGCGGGACGTGCGGTCGGCTGTTACACGGTGCTCATCGAGCGCCCGTACAGTGAGTGTCGCGAGGTCGACGTGCGGGTGGCCGACCTGGCCGGCGCGGTCGACGCGATCCTCGCGCGGGCAAAGGATCCCCAATGAACTTCGTCGCCCAGTACCTCACGGAGGCGGCGCAGGTCGCCGCCCGCATCGATCACGACGCGGTCACGCAACTGGTGGAGCTGCTGGTCGACGCGCGGGACGGCGGCGGCCGGCTCTTCGTGCTCGGAGTCGGCGGCAGCGCGGGCAACGCGTCCCACGCGGTGAACGACTTCCGCAAGATCGCCGGCTTCGAGGCCTACGCGCCCACCGACAACGTGTCCGAGCTCACCGCGCGGATCAACGACGACGGATGGGATACCTCCTTCGCCAACTGGCTGAAGGCCAGCCGCCTCGGCCCGCGCGACTGCGTGCTCGTGTTCTCGGTGGGTGGGGGCGACCTGGTGCGGAAGGTGAGCATCAACCTGGTACGCGCGCTCGAGCACGCCAAGACGGTGGGCGCGCGGATCGGGGCCATCGTGGGCCGCGACGGCGGCTTCACCGCCACCGTGGCCGACGCGTGCGTGCTCATTCCCACCGTGAGCCCGGAGCGGCTCACGGCCCACGTGGAGGCCTTCCAGGCGGTGGTCTGGCACATGCTGGTCGCCCATCCTCGCCTCCAGGCCGCCCCGATGCGATGGGAGAGCCTCGCGCGATGAGCGCGAGATCGGGTCGGGTCGTGATCCTGGGGGCGAGTGGCTTCCTTGGCCGTGCGCTCCACTCCGTCCTCATGCGGGACGGGGTCGAGGTGATCGGTTACTCCTCGCGGACCCTCGACCTCACCCGCCCGGACGCCTTCGCCGCCCTCGACTCGGTCCTCACCCCCAAGACCGCGCTCGTGTTCGCCTCCGCCCTCACCCCGGATCGCGGGCAGACGCCGGCCACCTTTCTGGCCAACACCACGATGGCCACCAACCTGGCCGCCTACCTCGACGGGCGGCGCCTCGGCTCGCTCATCTATCTGGGCTCCGACGCGGTCTACGGCTTCGGCGACGAGGCGGTGACCGAGGACACCCCGGTGGATCCCGCCGGCTACTACGCCCTCGGCAAGTACGCGGCGGAGCGCGTGATGGACTGTGCGGCGCGGGCCGCGTCGGTGCCCTTGCTGGCGCTGCGGGTGACCGGCGTGTACGGGCCGGGCGATCCCCACGCCTCCTACGGTCCCAATGCGTTCGCCCGGTCCCTGGTCCGCGACCGCTCGGTCCGCATCTTCGGGGCGGGCGAGGAAGAGCGCGACCACATCTTCGTCGACGACGTCGCGGCGATCACGGCCGGATTGCTGCGGACCGGCGCGACGGGCGTCTATAACGTGGCCACCGGCCAGAGCCGGTCGTTCGCCGACGTGGTGAAGACGATTCGCGACCTCATATCCTATGACGTGGAGGTGACGAGCGTCGCCCGGAAGGGCGTGATCACCCATCGCCGGTTCGATGTGGGTCGCCTTACCACCGCGCTCCCCAGCCTGCGGTTCACTCCGCTGCGGGATGGCCTCACCGCGACCCTGAGTGCCTTCGGAGCCCTCCGCCATGGGTGAGGTCGATCTCCTCGACCGCTACCCGCGTACTACCCGCGATATCGCGGCGCGGGCCGCCGCGGTGCCGGCCCAGCGCGAGGTCGCGAGCCGGTTCGCCTGCGAGTACTTCGACGGCGACCGCGGGCAGGGCTACGGCGGGTATCGCTACGACGGGCGCTGGGTGCCGGTCGCGGAGCGGTTTCGCGACCACTACCGGCTTGTGGCCGGCCAGCGGGTCCTCGACGTGGGGTGCGCCAAGGGATTTCTGCTCCACGACCTCCGGCTGGTCGTCCCCGGCCTGCGGGTGGCCGGGCTCGACGTCTCGGGCTACGCGATCGCCCACGCAATGGAGGACGTCCGTCCCGGGCTGGCGGTGGGCTCGGCCGAGCGGCTCCCGTTCGCGGACGGCACCTTCGATCTGGTGGTGTCGATCAACACCGTCCACAACCTGGACCGGGCCGAGTGCGTGCGGGCGCTGGCGGAGATCGAGCGGGTCGGTCGCGGGCACCGCTACGTGCAGGTGGACTCCTGGCTGAACGACTCGCAGCGGGAAAAGTTCGAGCGCTGGCAGCTCACCGCGCGGACCTACTTCGATCCGGCCGGCTGGCGCCGGCTGTTCGCGGAGGCGGGCTACCGCGGGGACTACTACTGGACCGTCACCGAGTGACGGGCCCGGACCGGAGAGAGAGATCATGAAGATCTTCGTCGACTCGGCGAACCTGCTGGAGATCGAGGAGGCGCTCGAGCGTGGCTTCCCGTCGGGTATCACCACGAACCCCTCGATCTTGGCCAAGGAAGAGAAGGCCGACTTCCGGGAGCACATCAACAAGATCATCGAGCTCGTGCAGCGGTACGGCTACGACATTCCCCTGAGCGTCGAGGTGTTCTCCACGCGTCCGGAGGAGATGATCACGCAGGCAGAGGACTTCGTGCGCCACTTCGGGCACTACCCGAAGCTGAACGTGAAGATTCCGGTGGGCTGGGATGAGCTGGCGGTCATCCGGGAGCTCCGGCTCCGGGGGATCCCGGTGAACTGCACGTGCTGCATGTCGTACGGCCAGGCGACCATGGCGGCGGCGGCCGGCGCCAACTTCGTGAGCCTGTTCTACGGGCGCATCCGGGACATCGGGTACGATGCGGCCGCGGTGGTGCGCGACGTGCGGGCCACCTTCCGGGAGCGCGCGGTGCCCTGCGAGATCATCGTGGGGAGTATCCGCCACATCGCGGACATCAGCGAAGCGTTCCAGAGCGGCGCCGACATCGTGACGGTGCCGCCCAAGTTCTTCCGGGCGATGGTGACCCATCCCAAGACCGACGAAGCGGTGAAGCAGTTCGTCACCGACTTCCAGAAGTGGATGCAATAGGTGAGGGGCCTCGTTCTCGCCGCGGGCGCCTTCGCGCTGCTGGTGCTGGCCAGCGCGGTCGTTCTGCGCGTCTACCCCGGGAACAAGGAGTTCAAGGTCTTCCTGGGCGCGTTCGTGGGCTCGGTCGTCCTCTACACGGCGGGCTTCTGGCTACTGCCCGCGGATCTGGGATTCATTCCGCCCGCGTGGCAGGAGTCGTCCCCCGCGGTCGATCTGGGCAACGGTCTCCTGATCCTGGTCCTGGTGTTCCACGGTTACTGGTGCTTCGCGTACTTCTCCTGCCTGAGCCCGTCCATGAGCGTCATGGTCGCGCTGCGACAGCGAGGCGCCGAGGGGATGACCGAGTCGGAGGCCCTCGCGATCCACGGGAGCGACGAGCCGGTGAACCTCATCTTCCGGCGGCGGCTGCCCAAGCTCCTGAAGGGCGGCTACGTGACCGAAGAGGAGGGCGCCTATCGGCTCCTGGGCCCCGGGCAGCGGGTGGCATCGCTCGGGTCCTTCCTCAAGCGGCTGATCAACGCCCAGGTCGGCGCGTAACGGACGCGGACGTGCTCAAAGGGCTCCTCCTGAGCGGGACGCTGATGACGCTGTGGCTGGTGGTCCAGGGCATCGTGTTCCACGCAGCCGCTCCCCGGAAGGCGTTCAGCTCGATGCTCGGTTGGTTCGCGCCGACGATCCCGCTGTATCTCGTCCTCTACTGGGTGACCCCCGCCAACCTCGGGGTGCTGTCGGACGGGTTCGTGGGAGCGAACTGGCGGCTCGGGCTGCTGAACGGGCTGACCATTCACGTGCTGCTGTTCCTGACCGCGGGGCTCTTCTACTCCCACGCGGACCGGTCCATCACGGTGCGGCTCCTGATCGAGCTGTCCCGGGCGCCCCGGCAACGACTCACCCTCGCGCAGATGCAGGAGATGTGCGGGGTCGAGGTGCTGATGCAGGACCGCCTCGACATCATGGTCCGCAACGGATTCCTGGTCGCACGCGGAAACCGGTTCGTGCTCACGCCCAAGGGCTGGATCGGCGGCAGCGTGGGGCTGCTGGCTCGCCGAGTCTTTCGAATGAAGGCGCTCTGAGGATACCATCACATGGACGCGACCGAGACGAGCCGCAAGGGACCGGGCCTCGACGAGATGACGGTGGGGGCGCCCAAGTCTGCCCGGGAGGCGCTCCAGTCGGGGGCGATCAGCCTGGAGGCGCTCCGGTCCGCTCACCAGATGCGGGACTGGCGTAGCGCACTGGACGTCCTCGGCACCCTCGCCTCGTTCATCGCGGTTCCGGTGCTGTTCGGCCTCCATGCACGCGGGTGGACCTTCGTGCTCCTCGCCCTGTGCGCGATCCGTAACTTCAACTGCGCTGCGCAGCTCGTCCACGAGAGCGACCACGGCACGATGTTCCGGGATCCGCGCCTGAACCGGAGCCTCGGCAACCTCTTCGCGTACCTGCTCGGCTACACGCGGAGCGGACACCGGACCGCGCACATGGATCATCACCTGTACCTCAACACCGAGCGCGATCCGGACATCATCTTCAGCCAGCCGAGCGCGCCGGCGTCGGCGGTGCTCCGCGGGCTCCTGAGCGATCTGTTCCTGGTCTCCGCGATCAAGCGCCTGCTCCAGTACTCGCAATCGGACCGGGCCACCTTCACGGTGTCGCCCTGGCGTCGTCTGACCCCGGCCTACTTCGCGCGGATGGCCGGGTCGATGGTGCCGGTGGTGGCGACCCAGCTGGTGCTCCTCGGCATCTACACCCTGGCGGGTGGACCGTGGGCCTACCTCCTCCTGCACGTCCTCCCGATCATGACGCTCTACCCGCTCCAGATCCGCGTGCGCTCGATCGCCGAGCACGGCTTCGAGGCCGGCTATCGTCCGAGCTCGCCCCAGGAGGCGTGGATGACCCGCACCAGCCGTTTGAACGTCCTCGAGCGGTGGATCATCGCGCCCCTCGGCCAGTACCTGCACTACGAGCACCACGTGTTCCCGAGTATCCCGAACTACAACCTCGCCCGGGTACACCGCCTCCTGGTGACGGCCGGCATCCCGGTGCCCACGAACCGCAGCTACTTCGGCTTCGTCTGGAACCGCCTGCGGACCGAATGGCGAGGGGGCGCGGTCGCCCGGGAGAACGCATGAGCCGCTCGGTGCAGGACGCTCAGCTCACCGGGGCGGTGTGCGATCTGTGCCGCTCCGACCGCCACGCGGTGCCCGTCCTCGAGGCAGAAGACTACGAGTACGGGGTGGCGGGTCGATTCACCCTGTCGCACTGCACCGCCTGCGACTTCTACTACCAGACGCCCCGTCCGGATCGCGATGTGCTTCCCACATACTACCCGCCGACCTACGCGGTCTACGGTGACGATCCTGTCGTCGGCTGGCTCTTCCGCCTGACCTACTGGCTCGACGCGCGGCGGGTGGCCCGGCTGATCGGCCCGCGGGGCCGGGTGCTCGACGTGGGCTGCGGCGCCGGGGGTGCGCTGACCGCGCTGGCCGGGGCGGGGAAGTGGGAGGTTTGCGGGCTCGAGCTGGACGTGGAGGCGGCGCGACACGCCGCCCGGCTGGGTTTCAACGTCCGGCAGGGGGACCTCGTCGATACCGATTTCCCTCCCGGGTCCTTCGACCTGATCCGCATGGGCCACGTCATCGAGCACGTGCGCGACCCGATCGCGACGCTCCAGCGTGCGTGGCAGCTCCTCCGTCCGGGCGGGACGCTGTTCGGCGAAACCCCGAATATCGACTGCTGGGACTTCCGGCTCTTCGGACGCTACTGGGGCGCGCTCCACTTTCCCCGGCACATCGCGCTCTTCAGCCCGGAGACGATCACCCGGGCCTGCGAGCAGGCGGGGTTCGTGGGCACGCGGATCATCCCTCGTCTCCGCACGGTGGGATGGAGCGCGGGCATCCAGAACTGGCTGGCCGACCGCGGCCTCCGGGTGCCGGCCAACGGGCGGGTCCGCTGGTACCCCGCGCTGATCGCCCCGTTCTTACCGGTGACCGTCCTGCAATCACTGGTGAGCCGCACCGCGACCATGGCGTTCGTGGCGCGTCGACCGGAGGCCTGACGTGGCCCTCCGGTACGCGACCGAGCTCGGCGCCTTCGATCGGCTCAAGAATGACCTGGCGTTCCAGGTCCGGCGTCGGATCTTCGAGCGGTTCATGCGGGAGTGCGCTCCCGGCCCCGAGGCGCGCGTCGCCGACTTCGGGGTGTCCGGCCACCGCGACCATCCGGTGCACTACTTCTTCGAGACCCTCTACCCGCACCGTGATCGCCTCACCGTGATCGGCCGCGCCGCCGAGGAGGCGGGCTGGTTCCCGGAGGCGTTTCCGGGACTTCGATTCCTGGAGGCGGACCTGCGCGAGATCCCGCTGCCGGACGGGTACTTCGACTACGGCATCTGCAATGCGGTGGTCGAGCACGCCGGCTCGCGCACCCAGCAGATCGCGCTGGTGTCGGAGGTCTGTCGGGTGTGCCGCTGTGTGCTGTTCACCACGCCCAACAAGCGGTTTCCGGTGGAGCTGCACACCTGGCTGCCCCTGCTCCACTGGCTGCCGGATCCTGCCTACCGCGCGGCCCTCCGGCTCCTTCGTCTCGACTACTTTGCGGATGTCGAGAACTTGAACCTGCTGGATGCCGGGTCGTTCCTGGCGCTGTTTCCTCCGTCACGCGAGAATCGGCTGCTACGGTCGGGTATCCCGCTCCTGCGGTCCAACCTGGTGTGCCTCTCGCGCCAGACCGGCTCCGGACGTCCCGACAGGTGGCACTCCGGCACGGAGAGGGATCAGCACTAGCTGTCGCCCCTCCATTCCCATCGCGTAGGGCGCGCGATCCGGGAAGCGGTTGATCAATGCCTGGTTCCTCTGCGGATCGATGAAGTTGACGAAGAGCACCCGATCGTTCAGGTCCGGACGGTTGTTCCGACGGTAGTACGCCCACGAATACGGGGCAAGGGATCCCACCGGCAGGCTCTGGACGAAGACGAGGGCGCGCCCGGGCACTCGCTCCTCCACGAACTCGTAGGGCGCCTGCACGAGCTCCGAGCTGGTCCGAAGCGAGTACACGTACACCGGAATGAACGTCGCCAGGGCACAGACGCTCGCCACGATGGGGAACGTGGCCACGAAGCGAGGCGCGCGGGCGGGGACACCGGGTCGGGTGGCCAGCTCGAGCAACCGGACGAAGCCGCTGGCGGACAGCATGACGAGCGGAGCGGCGAGCTCGGCGTAGTGGGCGGGACCCGCACTGTTGATGGTGGCGGCGGAGATGCCCGCGTAGACGAGGAGGACCGCGGCACAGCTCCCGAACAGGCGCAGACCTCCCGCGGACCGCGCGAAGAAGAATGAGAGCGCCAGCGAGATCGGCCAGCCGAATAGCCAGAAGTTGAACCGCGCCAGGGTATAGCCGAGCTCGTGGATGGACGGGAGTGGGGCCGGCGCGCTCACCGCCTGGCCGATGAGGCCCCACTGGCGGATCCGACTGTATGTCTGGTACCCGCTCTCGAACGGTGATCCCGACAGCGCCTGCTGATAGGTGAGAAGGAGCAAGAGCGCTCCGCCGAGCACGGATACGGTTAGGACGGCGCCGAGGAGGATCCGGGGGGTGCGGAGCCGCCACGCCCGGACTCCGAGCCAGACCAGCCAGGGCATCGCAAAGAACGGTGCGGAGAATGGGCGGGTCAGCGCAGCCCATCCCAGCGTCAGGCCCGCCAGCACCCACCACCGGAGGGCGGTGGGCGTCTCGTGGGCCCGCAGGGCCCCATAGACGAACGCCAATAGCAAGAAGGCCACCGTCGAATGGGCGAGCAGCGTCGCGGAGGAGAAGATGAAGTACGGGGACACCAGCAGCATGGGAAGGGTCAGCAGGGCGGTCCGCTGCCCGAAGAGCCGCCGCGATATCGCGAAGGCCAGCGGCACGGTCAGGCTCGCGCAGACGCTGGTCACCCAGTTGAGAGCCCCGAACCATTCGCCGATCGCCAGCATGGCGGGGTGGCCCGGGAAGTAGATCCCGTACAGCTTGCCGTTGTTGATGAGGAATTGATTGTCGAAGAATGGGCGGATCGCCTCCGGTGGCGACGGGACCGAGATGTGTCCGGAGGCGAACATCTGCGCCATGAAGACGTAGGCGTTCTCGTCGTCGCTGATCACCGCGTCCCTGAGCACCAGGACGCGTACCAGGGTCACCAGGAAGAAGGCGAACGCGGAGGCGCACCCGACGGTGGCGTATACCTCGCGACCGGTCCACGTATCCAGTCGATCGAGGGCGCCCGGCAACCGGGGGGTCAAGCCGACGGTCGCGATGGTGAAGAAGACGATCGCCGGGATGCCGAAGAGTAGATAGTGCAGGAGGAACGCGAGCTCGCCCGGGAACCATCCGTGCCCGCCGTACGTGATCAGGTACGCGGAGTAGTTCAGGCCCGCGATCCAGATCTCGGCGAGACAGGCGACGCCGGGCACCAGCCATAGGAGGGCCCGTGCGCGAGGAGAGAGCTGCGTCACGACGCCGAGCCTCCCGCCGCGCCCGACGTCTCCGACACCGCCAGGTAGGAGGACACGAAGCCGCCCGACGGCCCGGCCGATCCGCCGAAGCGCTCCAGCCGGAACGGAGAGGGGTTCACCGGTGGACGCGACCCGGTGACGAGCGCGGCGACCATCTCGCCGACGGCGGGAGAGAGCTTGAAGCCGTGGCCGGACATGCCCGCCGCGATCCAGAAGCCCGCCAGAGGCGACTCGTCCATGATCGGCATCCAATCCGGGGTGATGTCGAAGGCGCCGACGTACCCCCGCACGAACCGGGCCTCGGCCAGCCGCGGAATGGCCCGGGCGGTCCTGGCCAGGACCGCCTCCGCCTCGTCGAAGCCGACCTCGCCGCCGAGCCGGCCGGGGTCGACGGGATGCTGGGCCTCGTCATCGGTGAGCGATCCGGTGATGGTGAGGCCTCCGGTTTCCGACCGAACGTAGCTGCCACCGGCCAGGTCCAGGTAGACCGGGTGGGCGGGGCCGAAGGCGGCGTCGCGCTCCACGATGAACACCGGGTGCCGTCCCACCACGATCGGCAGCTCGATGCCGGCCAGCGTGGCGACGTGTGGCGCCCAGAGACCGGCCGCGTCGACCACGATCGGCGCGTCGATCTGGTCCCCGGCCTTGGTGTCCACCCCGGTGACGCGGTGGCCCTGGCGGCGGACGGCGACCACCTCGACGCCTTGCTCGATCACGGCGCCGCGACGGCGCGCGGCGTCGGCGAATCCGGCGGTGACGGCGGCCGGATCTCCGTATCCGGAGCGCGGCTCCCAGAGGATGGCCCCGAGGCCGGACGGGTCGATGCGAGGCTCGATGCGCGTGAGCGCGTCGGGTTCGACGATCTCGGCTTCGATCCCGATGTCGCGCTGCAGGACGAGCGTCCGCTCCAGGGTCGATCGCATCGCCGGAGAGACGCCGATGAGCGCCCCGCACCTGACGAAGCCCGGAGTCGCCTCCCACCGCCGCGCCGAAGTCCTCGAAGACCGCGAGCGAGCGGAGGACCATCTCACTGGTCTCCCGGGTGGGATACAGCTGCCGGATGATCCCGACCGAATATCCGGTGCCGCCGGACGCGAGCGCGCTCCGCTCGAGGACCAGCACGCGTCGGACTCCGAGGCCCGCGAGATGGAAGGCGATCGAGACGCCGATCACCCCGCCACCGATGATGATCGCGTCGGCGGTTCTCATCGCGACGAGACGAGGGTGCGGGCCATGTCCTGGGCCAGCAGCCTGGGCACCCAGGCCGACGGGACACCAACATTGGGGACTCCGCCGGCTGAGGCGCCGATCTGGACTATCTGGGGTCTACCGCTCGGGGTATCGCTGGATGCCACCTCTCAAGTATCTACCACACCGCTATTTTTCGGCTAATCCTCGTCTGCGCCGGCCTCGGTTCCTCGGGCCACGAAACCGCTGGACGGGAGCCCAGCCTGGCCTAACCGGCGACGCGCTTGATCATCCGCTTCACGGTCGCCTCCAGCACGATCTCGCCGCGCTGGTTGGTCACCTCGTGCCGGTAGGTGACGATGCCGCGATCGGGCTTCTTGGTCTCGCGCTTGTCGGTGATGGTGACGCTCACGTGGAGCGTGTCGCCCTCGAGGACCGGCGAGACGATGCGGATCTCCCCGCCGAGATAGGACATGCCGGTGCCGTGGATGAGCCCGGTCTGCATGATGAGCCCCTCGGAGAGGGCGAAGGTCATGGCGCCCGGGGCGGGCCGTCCCTTGAAGACCGACTCCCTGGCCACGTACTCCATGTCCATGAACAGGGGCTCGTTGAAGCCACAGAGATTGACGAAGGCGCAGATGTCCGCCTCCGAGACCGTGCGGCCGAGCGTCTGGTACACCGCGCCGACCGCGTGCTCCTCGTACGTGAGTCCTCGCGTCTTCACGCGCTCCTCCGGGATCAGGCCTCGCCCAGATAGGCGCGGCGCACTTCGGGGTTGTCGGCCAGCTCGCGGGCGGCGCCCTCCAGGGGCAGGCGGCCGGTCTCCAGCACGTAGCCGCGCTCGGCGATCGAGAGCGCCATGGCCGCGTTCTGCTCCACCAGCAGGACGGTGACCCCCTGTTGGTTGATGGCGAGCACCGTCTCGAAGATCTGCTCGACGAGCACCGGGGCGAGACCCATGGAGGGCTCGTCCAGCAAGAGGAGCCGGGGCCGGGCCATGAGGGCGCGTCCGATGGCGAGCATCTGCTGCTCGCCCCCGGAGAGGGTCCCGGCCACCTGGGTGCGGCGCTCCTTGAGGCGCGGGAAGGTCGTGAACACGCGGTCCATGTCCTCCGCGATGGCCGCATCGCTGCGGGTGTAGGCGCCCATCTCGAGGTTCTCGACCACGCTCAGGCGGTTGAAGATGCGGCGCCCCTCGGGTACGTGGGTGATGCCCTTGAGCACCACGTCGTGGGCCGCGATGCCGAGGAGCGAGGTCCCCTCGAACCGCACGTCGCCTTGCCGCGGGGCGAGGAGGCCGGAGAGCGTACGCAGGGTGGTGGTCTTGCCGGCGCCGTTGTTGCCGAGCAGGGTGACGATCTCGCCCTGGCCCACCCGGAAGGAGATGCCCTTCAGGGCGTGGATCTGGCCGTAGTAGACGTGGAGATCGGTCACCTCAAGCATGCGCGCTCCCGGCCGTGCCCGACCCGGGAGTCCACCGGCGACGGCCCAGGTAGGCCTCGATCACGCGAGGGTTCCGCTGCACCTCGGCGGGCCGGCCCTCCGCGATCTTCTCTCCGTAGTCCAGGACGGTGACGTGGTCGGAGACCTCCATGACCACCCGCATGTTGTGCTCGATGAGCAGGAGGGTGAGGTGGCGCTCCTCGACGAGGCGCCGCAGCAGGGCCATCAGGCTCCGGGCCTCGCCCTGGGTCATGCCCGCGGTCGGCTCGTCCAGGAGCAGCAGCGAAGGATTCGAGGCGAGCGCCCGGGCCAGCTCGAGGCGCCGCTGCTCGCCGTAGGGCAGGTTGCGGGCCAGCTCGTTCGCCTTGTCGCGCAGCCCGGCCACCGCGAGCAGCTCCGCGCCCTGCTCCCACTGCCGCTGCTCGTGGGCGCGCCAGCGCGCGTTCCGGCTGATCACGTCCCAGAAGCCGAGCGGCACCCGGCTGTGCATCCCGACCAGCACGTTCTCGATCGCGGTCATGCGGGAGAACAGGCGGATGTTCTGGAAGGTCCGGCAGATGCCGAGCTCGGTGATCTGGTCGGGGCGGCGGCCCTGCACCACGGTGTCCCGGAAGCGGACGACGCCTTCCTCCGGCACGTAGATGCCGGTGAAGACGTTGAAGAAGGTGGTCTTGCCCGCTCCGTTGGGCCCGATGATCGAGGCGATGTGCCCTTCCTCGAGGGTGAAGTCCACCGCGTTGAGCGCGGTCAGGCCGCCGAACCGCTTGCTCACCCCGCGGGCCTCCAGCAGCGCCATCAGCGCTCCTCCTCGAGCTCGCGATGGCGGCGCTTGGCCGGGAGGATGCCCTGGGGCCGGAAGATCATCATGAGGACCAGGATGAGACCGAAGATCATCCGCTCGTACTTGGCCGGCTCGAGCTGGGTGGGCAGGTTGGTGAGATCGTAGCCGAGGATCACGGTGCCCGCGTTGCGCAGCTCGTTGAGCCAGAGGGAGAGGCCCTTCAGGATCTGGAGATTCAGGATGGTCACGACCGAGGCCCCCAGGATGGCGCCGGGGATGGAGCCCATGCCGCCCAGGATGATCATGGCCAGGACGCCGATCGACTCCATGAAGGTGAAGGACTCGGGGTTGATGAAGATCTGCTTGGCCGAGAAGAGCACGCCCACCGTCCCCGCGAACGAGGCCCCGCACGCGAAGGCGAGGAGCTTCATCCGCACCAGGGGCACGCCCATGGCCTGGGCCGCGGTCTGGTCCTCGCGGATCGCTTCCCAGGCGCGCCCGATGTGGGAGTCCTCCAGGCGTCGGTTCGCGAGCACCGTCGCGCCCACGATCAGCAGCACGAGCGCGTAGAGATAGAGCGGGTAGATCACGTTGGGGTCGGGGTCGATCCCCAGCGATCGGAGAAGCGGGGCGAAGAAGATCGGCGGCCGGTTGATCGGGGTGATGCCCTTGGGGCCGTTGGTGAAGTTGATCGGCTTGTCGAGATTGTTGGCCAGCACGCGGATCACCTCGCCGAATCCGAGGGTCACCAGGGCCAGGTAGTCGCCGTGGAGCCGCAGCACCGGAAGGCCGAGCAGGATGCCCGCCCCCGCCGCCACCGCCACTCCCACGAAGAGGAACACGAAGAACCACCACGGGCCGAGGGGGAAGTGCTCTCCCGCCGAAGATCAGGTTCGCCTGGGGCGAGCCGAAGATCGCCCACGAGTAGGCGCCGACCGCGAAGAAGGCGACGTAGCCCAGGTCCAGCAGGCCGGCCAGCCCCACCACGATGTTGAGCCCGAGGGCCAGGGCCACGAAGATCCCGACCTGGATCGCGATCTCCATGTAGTACGCGTTGATCGTGCCGAGGATCGGCATGAGCACGCCCAGGGTGAGGATGGTGATGGCCGCCTTCAGCGGCGTCGGGATCCGGGCGAAGTAGAGCAGGAGGATCGAGCCCTGGAACAGCATGAAGAGCACGATCGAGCGGGGACTGTAGGTGACGCCCCAGGTGGTGACCAGCAGGAGCGCGACCACCAGCGCGGTCGCGGGCCCCGGGCGATCGAGGAGGTCCTTGATCATGCCCGCTCGCGGACGATCTCTCCCAGGAGGCCCTTCGGCCTGAAGATGAGGATCAGGATGAGGATCGAGAACGCGAAGATGTCCTTGTACTCGGCCCCGAAGGCGCCGCCGGTGAGCAGCGACAGGTAGGAGGCCGCGAAGGCCTCGAGCAGTCCCAGCACGAGCCCGCCCAGCATCGCTCCCGGCACGTTGCCGATGCCGCCGAGGACCGCGGCGGTGAAGGCCTTGAGCCCGGGGATGAAGCCGGTATACGGGATTGATGAGGCTGTACTGCACGCCGAAGAGCACTCCCGCGCCCCCGCCCATCGCCCCGCCGATGAGGAAGGTCAGCGAGATGATCCGGTTCACGTTGATGCCCATGAGCGACGCGGCGGCCTGGTCCTCCGCGACCGCCCGGATCGCCTTGCCCACCTTGGTCCGGTTGACCAGGGTGTGCAGGCCCCAGAGCATGAGCAGGGCCGCCACGATGACCACCAGCGACTTGACCGAGACGTCGATGGTGTCGGTCAGCTCGAAGCGGTGGTTGAGCACGTCCATGGTGGGGTAGACGAGATTGAAGGAGTTGCGCCAGAGCGACTCGAAGAGCCGGATCACGTCCTGGAGGAAGAACGAGACCCCGATCGCGGAGATGAGGGGGATGAGCCGCGGCGCGTGGCGCAGCGGCCGGTAGGCGGTGCGCTCGATCACCACCGCCACCACCCCGCTCACCAGCATCCCCGCCACCAGGATGATGAGGAGCACGAGCGCCCACGGTAGCACGTCGAGCCAGCCCGCCGCCTTGAAGGACAGGAGTATCTCGACGCCGACGAAGGCCCCGATGATGAAGATCTCGGAGTGGGCGAAGTTGATGAACTCGAGCACGCCGTAGACCATGGTGTAGCCGAGCGCGATCAGCGCGTACATGAAGCCCAGGGTGATGCCGTCGATCAGGACCTGCGGGAAGATGCCGATCAGGATCTCAAAGTCCATCGGCGGCGGGCGGGAAGGCGGGGGTGGGCGGGAGGGGCGCGACTCCGCCCCTCCCGCCGATGACCGTGGCGGCTACTTGGCCGCGGGGGGCGCGATCGTGAGCTGCTTGATGATCTTGTTGTCGCCCCACTTCTCCGGGTTGTCGCTCGCCACCGACAGCACGAAGTACTGGGCCTTCAGCCGGTCGCCCTTGCCGTCGAAGGCGATCTCGCCGGTGATGCCGGAGAGCTTGACCTTGCGGACCGCGGCCGACACCGCCTCCCGGCTCATCTTGCCGGTCTTGGCGACGTCCTCGATGGCCTTGATCGCCATGACCGTCGCGTCGTAGGCCTCGGCCGCGTACGGCTCGGGGTTCTTGCTGAACTTCTTCTTGAAGTCGTCGACGAAGGCCTTGGCCTTGGGCAGCGCGGAGGCGGGGCCCGCCGCGGAGGTGTAGTTCATGCCCACCACCGCCTTGCCCGCGATCTTGGTCAGGTCCGAGGAGTCCATGCCGTCCGGGCCCATGAACTTGGACTTGATGCCCTTCTCGCGCGCCTGCTTGAAGAACGGCGCGCCCTGGTCGTAGATGCCGCCGAAGTAGATGAGGTCGGGGTTCTTGGCCTTGATCGGGGTCAGGAGCGGGTCGAAGTTCGACTTCTCCTCGGTGCCCTCGAAGCCCACCACCTTGACCCCCTTCTTCTCGGCGTCCGCCTTGAAGAACTCGGCGATGCTCTGCCCGTACTGGGTCTTGTCGTGGACGATGTACGCGCTCTTGATCTTGAGGGTGCCGTGCGCGAACTCGGAGCCCACCACGCCCTGCACGTCGTCACGCCCGCACACCCGGTTCACGTTCGGGTAGTTGCGGTCGGTGACCACCGGGTTGGTGTTGGCGGGGGAGATCATCGCCAGCGAGACTTCCTTGTAGACCTCGGAGGAGGGGATGGCGACGCCCGAGTTCAGGTGCCCGATGATCGCCATGATGTCCTTGTCGGCGATGATGTTCTTGGCGTTGGCGACGCCGACGTCGGGCTTGGCCTGGTCGTCGAACGGCACGAAGTCGACCTTGTAGCCCATCTTCTCCAGGTTGCCCTTCATCTTCTCGACCGCCAGCTGGGCGCCGAGCTTGATGCCTTCCCCGAGTACGGCCTGGCCGCCCGAGAGCGGGCTCTGGGTGGCGATCTTGATGGTGCCCTTGGACTGGGCGTCGGCGACGGAGGTCACCGGCAGCACCAGCGCCAATGCGGCAATCGAGGTGATGACCAGGCGTAGTCGCGGCATTCTCATCGGCTCCTCCTCCTTGTGACCAGGGCGAACGGGTAGGTTCGAGCGCGGCCATTATAGCGGTTTCTACCGAGCGGTCAACGGACGGAGAGCTCCCCCGGGGCCCGTGGATCGAGGCGGTGCAGCACCGCGAGCTGCTCCCGGGCCCGGTCGGGCTGTCCAATCGCCTCGTAGGCCTGCGCCAGCCAGAACCGCGGCCCGGAAGCGGTCGGGGCCACCGCCGAGGCCCTCTCCAGGGGCAGGACCGCCTTGCCTGCCCGGCCTTGCTGGATCAACGCCTGGCCCAGGTACTCGAGGTCTTCCCAGCGGTCTCCCATCAGCCGGATGGCCTCCACGAAGCTCGGGTCTTCCGTCTCCGCGCTTCCGGTGATCGGAGCCGCCCCGCCCGGATCCTCCGGGGGCCGCCCGTCAAGCTGACGTGCCCGTCGCAGGAGCGGCACCGCGTCAGCGGTACGGCCCTCCACGAGATAGATGAGGGCGAGCCGCGCCGGGCCCTGGCCCATGCCCGGAGCGAGCTGGATGTAGATCTTGAGACTTCTTTCCGCGTCGGCAGACTGCCCCCGGGCCAGCCGCATGGAGCCGAGCGTGTAGTGGGGCAACGGCAGCATTGGCCGCAGCGCGATTGCGCGGCGGACGTGTGCCTCGGCCTCGTCGAGGCGCGCCTGGCCTCCGGAGGCGCCATAGACGATGGCCTCCCCGAGGAGCGCCTCGCATGTCGCGCACTCGGGATCCTGTTCCGTCGCCCACCGCCAGAGGGTCTCGGAATCCCGCCACGTCCCGCTCTGTCCCGAGGTGCTGAACGCCAGCGTAACCACCAGGAGCACCGCTCCGACCGCGCCGACCGCCGACACCCAGCCGCTCAGACGCCCCTGGCGCCTCAGGCGCGCGGCATATACGACGCCGTACCCGGCGACGAGGGCCCAGCCGAGCCCGGCGAGGTAGCTGTAGCGGTCGGAGACGAGCTGGCTGCCGGAGTGGGCAATCCCGCTCACCGGCGCCACCACCGCTGCGGAGTGGACCCACGCGGCGAGCGCTCCGGGGAGCCGACGACGGAGCAGCACGAGGGCAGCCGTCACGATGACGAGGCCGAGAAGGGGGCCGAGGAAGCGCCACTGGAGCAGTCCGGGACTCGCCGGCACCTCGTGGAGCGGCGAGAGCCCGATCGGCCAGACGGTGCTGGCGGGATAGAACCAGAAGCTGTAGACGGCGAAGGAGAGACGAGCGCCGACCCCGAGCTCCGAGAAGGGGCTCAACTGGGAGCCACGGTTACGCGCGAACAGGATCACCGCGGCACCCAGCACCGCGACGACGATGTACGGGGTCTTCTCCCGGACGACCCTCCACCATCGATCGTGAGCTCGTCGTAGCGGGTAGGCGTCGAGGATCAACAGCGTCACCGGCAGACTCATGGCCATACCCTTTGCCAGCAGCGCTCCCGCGAATGTCACGACCGAGAGAACACCCCACCAGCGCCACCGGATGGCGCCAGTCGGGGCGACGGCACGCAGATAGCCAAGCACCGAGACGAGGTATAGCGCTCCGCTCAGGAGGGTCCCGCGGTCCGTGATCCAGGCGACCGACTCCACCCGCTGGGGATGGATGGCGAAGACGAGGGCCGCAAGCATCGCCCCGCCGCTCACTTCGACGGGAAGCTCGTCGGCGGCCCGCTGCGTCCCGTCGGGGTCGAGGGCTGCGGCAAGGAGCCGACGGGCCACCAGGTAAAACAGCGTGGCGTTCGTCGCGTGGAGCATGATTGCCGCGAAGTGAAACCCCCAGGGGTTCATTCCCCCGAGAGAGTAGTTGAGGCCGAGCGTGAGCCACGTCAGCGGGATGTAGTGCCCGGCCAGCGTGTTTGTGAACATCCATCGCAGGTGCGGCCAGCCGAGACCTCGGAACTCCAGGTTCTTCGTGAATAGGATGTAGTCGTCCCAATTGAGGAACTCGCCCTGGAGTGTCGGGACGAATGTCACCGCCGTGATCGCGAAGATCGCCAGCGGCACCAGGAGGCCGAGGGCGCGTTCGCGGGTCATGGGTGGGCGGCCTCCCCACCGCGCCCCATGATCAGCAGGTCGCGAGCTCGCTCGCCGAGGGCCTCGAGGGAGGCGCCGGAGAGCGCGGGGAGGAAGCACACTGCGGTGAGTGAGGCGACCGGGACCATCCGTCGGATCATCGCGGCGCGGGAGGGCGAGACTGGGCCCGGAAGAGGGCGAGGAGCCCGCGGGAGCTCTCGTCACCCGGCTTGAGTGCCACCGCGCGATCGAGGTGGGGCCCCGCCGCCTCGAGACGGCCCTGCTGCCAGAGAGCCAGGCCCAGGTTGCGATGCAGGTCCGCGTCGTCGGGGGTGACCCGGACCGCCTCCTCGAAGAGAGCGACTGCTTCGACCAGGTGCCCACTTCGGGCGAGCACGATACCCTGGTCCCGAAGGACGAGCCCCAGGTTGGCCCGGACCCACGCCGTATCGGGCTGGCGGGCCCACGCGGTCCGGAGCAGAGGCAGTGCCTCGGCGTAGCGGCCATTCCGGGCGTACACCGCGCCCAGGTTGGCAGCGGCGCCCAGGCGCTCGGGGGCCAGGCGCAGCGCCTCGAGGAACGCCGCCTCCGCGCCACGATCGTCCCGCCGGGCGGCCAGGATGGTGCCGAGCGTCGTGTACGCGCTGTCGTAAGCTGGACTCAAAGCCAAGGCGCGGCGGGCCAAGGCTTCCGCCTCCACCAGTTCAGCCGGAGTGCGGGAAGGATGGTTGAGCAGCACGGTGGCCAGATTGTTGGCGCAGAGGGCACAGCGCGGATCCGCCTCCAGAGCCCATCTCCACAGGGTTTCCGAATCCCTCCAGATCCGGGCCTGCTGCCAGGTCCCGGCGCCGAGACCGGCAATCGCCAGCGCGGCGACGCCGCACGCCGCGACGAGGACCGGGCGGCTCACGGGCCGGGCTCCAGGGCGACGGAGAAGCCAGCCGATGGCTCCCCCGGCGAGCAGGGCGAAGCCCAGCCCCGAGAGATAGCTGTAGCGGTCGTGGGCGAGCTGGAACCCGGAATGCACCACCCCGCTGATCGGCAGGATCATCAGGGCGGAGTACACCCACGCGGTCAGCCCTCCCGGCCACCGGGAGCGGAGCAGCCAGAGGAGGGTCGTGACCGCGACCACGCCGAGGGCGGGCCCCAGGAAGCGCCACGCCAGCGGGTCCACCGTGGCCGGCAGCTCGTACATGGGGGAGAGTCGCAGCGGCCACACCCAGGCGGCGGGATAGAACCAGACGCTGTAGGCCACCATCGCAACCCGGGCGCCGGGACCGTACGCGCCGTAGGTCGTGATGCGGAGGCCGGAGACCTTCAGCGCCACGAGGGCCCCGACCGCTCCCGCGGCGCCGAGCGTCCAGTAGCCGGCCTTCTCGACGACGAGCCGGCGCCACGCGAACGCACCACGCCTCAGCGGATAGACGTCGAGCAGCACCAGAACGGCGGGCAAGGCCATGATCGAGGCCTTGGAGAGGAGCCCTCCCGCGAACAGCAGCAGCGAGCCGGCCAGCCAGCGTCGCGCGGGGCGCTCTCCGGTCTCGACGCCGCGCAGGTAGGCGAGGACGGCGGCGAGGAAGAAGAAGCCGCTCAGGACGTCGCGCCGCTCGGTGACCCAGGCGACCGACTCGACCCGGAGCGGATGCAGCGCGAAGATGAGGGTCGCGACGGCCGCGCCCCACACCGTCGCCGGCTCGCCGTGCGAGATCTGGCGCCCGCCGTCGCGGGCCGCCGCCAGGAGGCGCCGCGCGATGAAGTAGAAGGTGATCGCGTTGGCCGCGTGCAGGAGGAGGTTCAGGAGGTGATAACCGCGTGGGTTCATTCCTCCGGCCGCATAGTTTGCCGAGAAGGTGAGCCAGGTGATCGGGATGTAGTGCCCCATGCGGACATTGCTGAATGCCCAGCGGACCTGCGGCCCCCCGAGTCCCCGAAACCACTCGTTCGTGACCAGGTTGACGTCGTCGTCCCAGCTGAGGAACTGGCCACCGAGCGCGGGCAGGAACGCGAGGATGCTCAGGAGCCCGATCAGCACCGGGAGGAGCCGGCGCACGCTCGGATCTCCTACCGGCCGGGTCCGACGGCGCCCGGGGCGATCCTCGCCAGGAACGCCCGGGTCGCGGCCTCCGGGTCCGCCGCCGCGCAGAGCGCCGAGATCACGGCCACCGCGTCGGCGCCGGCCTCGAGGACGGAGGGCGCATTCTCCGCAGTGATGCCGCCGATCGCTACGAGCGGGACGGGGATCTCGGGGCGGACGCGCCGGATCAACTCCGGTCCGACGAGCTGGAAGCCGGCCTTCGTCGTGGTCGGGAAGATGCTGCCCACCGCGACGTAGTCGGCTCCGTCTGCGACCGCGCGCCGCGCCTGGTCCGGGTCATGGGTGGACACGCCCAGGATCATGCCCGGCCGGAGCTGGGCCCGCGCCTGCCGCGCCGGGAGATCGTCCTGGCCGACGTGCAGGCCGTCCGCCCCCGCCGCGAGGGCCAGGTCGGCACGATCGTTCACGATGAGCAGGGCACCGACCTCGCGGCACCGTTGCACGAGACGCTGCGCCAATGGCAACAGGTCGGCGAGGGACAGGGTCTTCTCGCGGAGCTGCACCAGGCGACAGCCTCCGGCCAGGACCGACTCCAGCAGCGCGGGCAGGTCGCGATCCCGAGACACCGAGCGGTCGAGGATCGCGTAGAGCGGGGAGGGCAACCGCACCGGGGGTGTTCCCTACAGGGTCTGCTCGAGCCGGGCCAGCGTGGACTCGCCCGCCACGAACGCCGGGTCGGCCAGCAGCTTGAGGTGGTAGGGGATCGTGGTCTTCACCCCCTCGACCACGGTCTCGGACAGCGCCCGGTGCATGCGGGCGATCGCCGCGCCCCGATCGTTGGCGTGCACGATGATCTTGGCGATGAGCGAATCGTAGTGCGGGGGTACCACGTAGCCCGCCATCAGGTGACTGTCGACCCGGACTCCGGGGCCGCCCGGGGCGATCCAGGCGGTGACGCGGCCGGGGCAGGGCACGAAGTGCTCCGGATCCTCCGCGTTGATCCGGCACTCGATGGCGTGGCCGGTGAAGCGCACCGCGCTCTGCCGGTAGCCGAGCGCCTCCCCGGTGGCGATACGTATCTGCTCCCGCACGATGTCGATCCCGGTGATCATCTCGGTGACCGGATGCTCCACCTGGATCCGGGTGTTCATCTCGATGAAGTAGAACTGCTCGTTCCGGTCCACCAGGAACTCCACCGTGCCCGCCGACATGTAGTTGACCGCGTTGGCCACCGCGAGGGCCGCCTTGTAGAGCCCGGCCCGCGTCTCGGGCGCGAGCGCCGGCGCGGGCGACTCCTCGAGGAGCTTCTGGTGCCGCCGCTGCACCGTGCAGTCGCGCTCGCCCAGGTGCACGCGCATGCCGTTCTTGTCTCCGAGCACCTGGATCTCGACGTGCCGCGCTTCCTCCACGAACTTCTCCAGGTAGAGCTCGGAGGAGCCGAACGCGGCTCCGGCCTCCGCCTGGCACGTGGCGTAGGCGCGGGCCAGACCCTCCCGCTCGCGGACGATGCGCATGCCCCGACCGCCGCCACCTGCCGCGGCCTTGACGATCACCGGATAGCCCATCGAGTCGGCGAGCACCTGGGCCTCGTCCACCCCGCCGAGCGGTCCCTCGCTGCCGGGCACCACCGGGGCGCCCGCCTGCTTGGCCATCTCGCGGGCCTGGGCCTTGTCTCCCATGAGCCGGATCGCTTCCGGCGAGGGACCGATGAAGGTGATGCCGCACGCCCGGCAGATCTCCGCGAACGCCGGGTTCTCCGAGAGCAGCCCGTAGCCGGGATGGATGGCCTCGCTGTCGGTGATCGCGGCGGCCGAGATGATGCTCGGGATGTTGAGGTAGCTCCCGCGAGCCTCGGGAGGCCCGATGCAGACCGACTCGTCGGCCAGCCGCACCGGCAGGGAGGCCGCGTCGGCGGTCGAGTGGGCGATGACGGTCCGGATTCCCATCTCGCGGCAGGCCCGGATGATGCGGAGCGCGATCTCGCCCCGGTTGGCGATGAGGATCTTGTGGAACATCAGTCCCGGGTCAGCGCGGCGGCTCGATCGGTCAGCGCAGGGGCTCCATCAGGAACAGCGACTGCCCGAACTCGACCGGCTGGCCGTTCTCCACCACCACCTTGACGATGCGTCCCGCGACCTTGGCCTCGATCTCGTTCATCAGCTTCATCGCCTCGACGATGCAGAGCACCTGCCCCTCCTTGACCACGTCCCCCTCGGCGACGAACGGGGGGGCGTCGGGCTTCGGCGCGCGATAGAAGGTGCCGACCATCGGAGCCTCCACCGGGACGAGGTGGGCGGTGGACTCGGCCCGTTCCGGGATGGCCTGAGGGAGCGCGGCGGCGGGACTCGCGTCCCCTCGGGCCCCGCCCGCCACGGGGGCGTGCTCCCGGACGACGCGGATGCGGAGACCCGCCGCCTCCACCTCGATCTCGGCGAGGTTGTGGCGCACCGCGAGCTCGACGACCTGGTCGAGGGTGACGCGCCCGGGTCCGTCCGCGCCGCGAGCCGGTCGCCGGGCGGCCATCAGCCGGCCGTCGCCACGCGGCCGAGGTACTCCCCGCTCCGCGTGTCCACCTTCACCACGTCGCCCTCGTTGAGGAACAGGGGCACCTGGACCACCGCGCCGGTCTCCAGGGTCGCGGGCTTCGAGCCGCCCGACGCAGTGTCGCCGCGGATCCCCGGATCGGTCTTGGCGATCTGCAGCTCGATGAAGTTCGGCAGCTCGACAGTGATCGGGCTGTCGTTGATGAACAGGATCTCCACCTCGATGTTCTCCTTGAGGAAGTCGCGCGCCTCGCCGACTTCCTCCGCCGAGAGGGAGATCTGATCGTAGGTGTCGAGGTCCATGAAGTGAAAGCGATCGTCGTGGTAGAGGTACTGCATCCGTTTGTCCTCGAAGTCGACCAGCTCGACCTTCTCGCCCGCGCGGAACGTGTTGTCGATGACGCGGCCGAGTCTCATGTGCTTGAGCTTGGTCCGCACGAACGCCCCGCCCTTGCCGGGCTTGACGTGCTGGAAGTCGACGATGCTGTACGGCTCACCGTCGAAGCGAATCTTCAAGCCCTTCTTGAATTCCGCGGTGGACACCACCATGGGATCATGACCCCTTCCGTCGTTGAGTCTTGAGTCGAAGCGCCTCCTCGAGGCCCTCGCGGGCCCCGACGTGGCGCAGATCGCGACCGAGGAGACGCAGGAAGATCTGCGCCGCCTCGTCGACCAGCCCCTGCTCGAGGCAGACCCGGCCGAAGCTCATCGTGACGAACGTATCGTCGGCCAAGAGCTGCTTGAGCGCCGAGTTGTCCGACACGGATCCGCCCGCCCCGAGGACGTCGAGCAGCGCGCGCGATTCACGGTCGCCCGGGTCGAGCCGCACCGCGTGCTCCAGGTGGCTGACCGCGTCGGCCAGCGCCCCGGACCTGCGATAGAGATCGCCGGCCAGGCGATGAGCCTGCGCCTCGTGGGGGCTCACCTCGAGGATGGCCCGCACCTCGCTCAGCGCGCCGTCCGGATCGCCATCGTCGAGGAGCGCTTTCGACAGGATGAGTCGCGCCGTCACGTAGTGCGGAAAGCGCTCGAGCCCTTCTCGACAGAGCCGGATGGCGTCGCGGACTCGACCGGTCTTGCGATACGCATCGGCCAGGGGTGCGAACGCCAGCGAGGTCGGATCCCGGGCCAGGCGCTCCTCATAGCGGCGAATGGCGCTGAGGGTGGCTGGATCATCGGGCGTCAGGGTCCCGCCGACCGGAGAGACCGGGTTAGCCATCCATCATTCGTTATACGCGGCAGGGTCCGCAGAGTCAATCATTCCGATAGCCTGCGAGTCCTTTCCGCTTGGTCCTGGTGAGTCGCCATGGGAGATTTGAGAACGTGGTATCGCCCCCCTCCAAGCTTCGGGCCCTGATCTCGTTCTTCGTGGTCCTGCTGACCATCGCGTGCTTCCTCCCCGCGCTGTCCGGGTCCTTCCTCAACTGGGACGACAACGTGAACTTCCAGGAGAACCCGGCCTTCCGAGGCTTCGGGCCGGATCAGATCCGGGGGGCGTTCACGAGCATCCTCTTCGGGCACTACATCCCCATCACCCGCCTCAGCTGGAGCCTCAACTATGCCTTCGGCGGCCTGAACCCCTGGGGCTATCACCTGGTGAACGTGCTCCTGCACGCGGGCAATGCCCTGGCATTCTACGCCGTGGCCCGCCGGCTGCTGGCCGCGGTGGTCGACCGAGGCGGGCAGGAGGCGCGGGCGCGGATCGACCTCTCCATCGCGGCTGCGGTGGCGGCGCTGGTCTTTTCACTCCACCCGCTCCGGGTGGAGCCCGTCGCCTGGATCACCGGCCGGGCCGACGTGCTTTGCGGCGCCTTCGTTCTGGTCGCGACCTGGCTCTACCTGAGGGCGGTCGACGGCGAGGAACCGGCCCGGCCTCGGCTCGTGTTGGCCGCCGGAGCGGCGCTGGCGGCCGCGATTCTCTCCAAGGGCGCGGCGCTACCACTGCCGGTCGCCCTCCTGCTCCTCGACGTCTATCCGCTCCGCCGCTTGGCCCGCGTCGGCGCCTGGTCCCTGGTGCTCGAGAAGATTCCGCTCTTCGCGACGTCGCTGGCGGGCGCGATCGTGGTGGGGCTTGCCGTCCGTCACGGCGCACTACTGACGCGGCCCGAGGAGTACGGAGTGGTCGCCCGGGTGGCGATCGCCGCCTACTGCTTCTGCATCTACGCCGTCAGGTTCATCTGGCCGGCTGGCCTCTCGCCGCTGTACGAGATGCCGGCGCAGGTCCGCCTGTCCGAGCCTCGGTTCGGCCTGGCGGTCCTCGCCTGTGTGCTGGTCACCGCAGCCTTGATCCTCCTCAGGCGTCGCTGGCCGGCCGGGCTGGCCGCCTGGACGTTCTCGATCATCATGCTCGCGCCGACAAGCCTGGCGTTGCGGCTGGGGGCGGACCTGGCCCCGGACCGCTATAGCTACATCTCGGGGATGGGCCTCGCAATGCTCGCCGGAGGCACGGTGGTGGGGCTGTCGGCCGCCTTCCGGGTCGCTCGACCGGCTCGGCGGGCGCTGTCCTTCGCGCTGGGTGCCGCCATCCTGGTGGCGACGGGGGCACTGGCCGTCGTCACGTGGAATCAGGTCAAGATCTGGCGAGACGACGAGAGCCTGTGGCGCCGTGCGGTGCGGCTCGATCCGACGTCGCCGTCCGCGGCGTCGAACCTCGGGTCGGCTCTGCGTGCCCAGAGGCGACTGGACGAGGCCGCCGAATCCTCCGGGCGGGCGCTCCGCCTGAGGCCAGGGTTCCCCGAAGCGCATCTGAACCTGGCCCTGATCCGGGCCCAGCAAGGCCGGCCCGCCGAGGCGGAGCAGCACTTCCGCCGGGCCCTCGAGCTGAAGCCGCGATCGGTACCCGCCCATTTGGGCCTGGCCTCGACCCTCGAAGGGCAGGGGAGAGTCGACGAGGCCTTCGGACATTTTCGGGCCGCGATCGAGCTCGACCCCCGATCGGCCGGCCCCCACAACGACCTCGGCGTGGCGCTTGCCCGTGGTGGGCGGGTGGCGGACGCTCTGATCGAGTTCAGGGAGGCGGTGCGCCTGGATCCGGGCTCCGCCCAGGCTCAGAACAACTTGGGCCTGGCGCTCGTGCAGACCGGCAACGCGGCGGAGGCGGTCGCCCACTTCCAGGCGGCCGTGGGGGCCAAGCCCGACTTCCGCGAGGCGAGGCAGAATCTCGAGCGCACCCAGCGGCTTCTGGAGCGGTAGGCGCCCCCTAGACGAGCTCCTCGAGGACTTGCCGCACGGCCTCGCGAGGCACGTCGGGCACGATCCGGAACGAACCGATCTCCGGGGCCAGGACGAAGGACACGTGCCCGTCCCGGCGTTTCTTGTCGCGCGACAGCGCGTCGAGCACCGTGGTCGGGTCGACCGCGATTCCCGTCACCGGCAGGCCGACGGCGCCGAGCAGGCGGTGCTGACGCTCGGTCGTCGACGGGCTACTGATGTGGAGGTACTCGGCCAGGCGGGCCTCGGCGATGATTCCAAGGGAGACGGCTTCCCCATGGATCCACCGCTCGAAACCGGTCGCGGCTTCGAGCGCGTGGCCGATCGTGTGGCCGTAGTTCAGCACCCACCGAAGCTCCGCTTCTCGCTCGTCACGCTCCACGACCCGGGCCTTGAGTCGGCAGGACCCAGCCACCACTCGATCGAGGGTCGCCGGGTCCCGATCGAGCAAGGGCCGGATGCTGGCCTCCAGGTCTCCAAAATAGCCGGCGTCTAGCACGATGCCGTGCTTGATGACTTCGGCCAGCCCGGACCGGAACTCGCGCTCCGGGAGTGTCGCGAGCGTGCCGGGATCGACGATGACCATCCGGGGCTGGTGGAACGCCCCGATCAGGTTCTTGCCTTGAGGATGATCGATCGCGGTCTTGCCCCCGATCGAAGCGTCGACCTGGGCCAGGAGTGTCGTCGGGACCTGGACGAAGTTCATGCCACGCATGTAGGTCGCGGCGGCGAAGCCGGCCAGGTCTCCGACCGCCCCGCCCCCCAGTGCCACGACCGTCGACGTCCGGTCGCAGCCGAGATCGAGGAGACGATTCCACAGATCGGCGGCGACATCCAGGCATTTGGCCTGCTCGCCTTCGGGCACCTCGACTCGGGCGACGTCGAATCCGGCCACGGTGAGGCTATGGTGGACCGAATCACCGTGAAGACGGGCGATGGTGGCATCGCTCACGAGCACGACGCGGCGCCCGACGCCGCGCTTGGCCAGCTGCGCTCCCACCGTCGCGAGAGCTCCCGTCCCGACCAGGATCGGGTAGGAGCGGGGGCCGAGGTCGACGGGGATCTCGATCATGGCTGGGCCTGCCGCCCAGACTACCAGCCTTTGAGGTACTCCAGATATCCCTGGTGATTGCGGCGGATTTCTTCCACGCTGTCGCCGCCGAACTTCTCGAGGAAGGCCTCGACCAGCACGATCGCCATCATCGCCTCCCCGACCACGCCCGCGGCGGGGACCGCGCAGACGTCGCTCCGCTCCACCACCGCCTCGACGGACTCGCGCGTATCGAGGTCGACCGACCGCAGGGGCTTTCGGAGGGTCGAGATCGGCTTCATGGCAGCCCGGACGACCACGGGCTGGCCATTGGTGACGCCCCCTTCGAGGCCGCCCGCGCTGTTGGATCCGCGCTGGAAGCCGCCTTCCTTGTCGAACAGGATCTCGTCGTGGACCTGGGAGCCGGGCCGCCGCGCTGCCTCGAAGCCCATGCCGATCTCCGCGCCCTTGATCGCATGGATCGAGCAGAAGGCTCTCGCGAGCAGCCCATCCAGCTTGCGGTCCCACTGCACGTACGAGCCGAGGCCGACCGGGCAGCCCAGAGCCACCACCTCGAAGACGCCGCCGAGCGTGTCACCGGCGGCCTTGGCTCGGTCGATGGCCTCGATCATGGCCGGCTCCACCTCGGGATCCGCGCAGCGGACCTCGCTGGCCTCCGCCCGCCTCCGAATCTCTTCCCATGGAGTCTCGAGCGGACCGATGTGCACGCCGCCGATCTCGGTCACGTGGCTCAGGATCGTGACGCCGAACTCGCCGAGCAGACGCTTGGCCACCGCGGCCACCGCGACCCGGGCCGTCGTCTCACGCGCGCTGGAGCGCTCCAGCACATTCCGGATGTCGTGATGCCCATACTTCATGGCGCCGGCCAAGTCCGCATGGCCGGGCCGCGGGCGGGTCACCGCCTTGGGGGCGACTCCGGGAGGCGGCACGCCGACCGACATCGTCTGCTGCCAGTTCTCCCAGTCGCGGTTGCGGACGGTGAGCGTGATGGGGCTGCCGAGGGTGAATCCCCAGCGGACACCGGCGGAGATGTGGGCTTGGTCCTGCTCGATTTTCATCCGGCCGCCGCGCCCATAACCGCGCTGGCGGCGGCCGAGATCCCCATTGATGTCCGACTCGGAAAGGGTTAGCCCCGCCGGGACCCCATCGATGACGGCGGTCAGCGCCTCACCATGGGATTCGCCGGCGGTGAGGAAGCGGAACCGCCCGACCACCTACCTTCCGGAGACCGCCGGCTGCGCGCCGTCCGTCCGCAGGATAGAGGGGGTCAGGAAGACGACCAGCTCACGACCGGTCTCGAAGTCTTCCCGTTGCTTGAAGAGCCAGCCGAGGACCGGGATGTCGCCCATCAACGGCACCTTCCGGACGGTCTTCTGCTGGACATTCTGCGTGACGCCGCCGATGACCAGGCGGTCACCCTCTCTGACGAGGACCTGGGTCTCCGCCTTGCGCTTGTTGATGATCGGGACTGACGTGCCCGTGAAGGCGATCAGATCGCCCCGCGAGTTGTTCTCCACGATCACCGTCATTTTGACCTTTCGGATCTCCCGGCCGTCGATACTCTCACGGATCACGGTCGGAGTCACCTCGAGCCTGAGCACGGCCTCCTTGAACTGAACCTGGGTGCCGGCCGAGCTCACGGTCGCGTACGGGATTTCTTCTCCGAGACTGAAGGTCGCCTTGTTGTTCTCGACGGTGACGATCTCGGGGTGAGCCAGCGTGCGGGTCTTGCCGATCTGGGCAAGGGCCTGCAGCGCCAGGTTGATGTTGAATCGGGTGCCCACGATGCCGAATGCGATGCCACCCGCCGGCGTATTGGAGAGGGCGTTGGGAAGCGCGCTGAAGGGGAGATTCACGAGGTTGCCGCCGGTCGCCAGGCCGGTTCCGGCGGCCACCGGTAGCAAGGACGCGAGAGAGAGATTCGGGTTGGTGGGCGTGATGTTGCTCGCGCCTATGCCGGTCCGCGTCGCGTCCGAGGACTGGAAGCCCTGACCGATCAGCGTGTTGGTTCCGACGTTCTTGGCCGCCGCACCACCCCACTGAACCCCGATGGCTTCCAGCGAATTGCGGTCCAGGATCTCCATCCGTGCTTCGATCTTGATCTGAGGCAGCGGCACGTCGAGCTGCTCGCGAATCAGCTTCTTGATGCGCTCGAGATCAGCCTCGTAGTGTCGGATGAAGATGCTGTTCGTCGCCTTGTTGGCCCTGACGGTGATGCCCTTGGCCAGGACGTCCTGGCTGACCGAGACCACGGGCTGGGTCGCCGGGCCGTACGGAGGCGGGTACGGCGCGTTGGGCGGAGGGAGTTGGCCGAGAGCCGGGTTCGGGGGGCCCCCGATGGACGGAACAACGCTCGGCACGGACGGGACGCTCGGAATGATGGTCGACGGGACAGCCTGGACCCCCTCGGGCGGGATGCCGAGGATGCCCTGCAGGGTCAAGGCGACGTCTGCGGGATCGGCGTAGGAGAGCCGGATCACTTCCTCGCGGAGTGGACCGCGCGCGGCCTGCTCGGCCGCCGCCGCGTCGGCCACCAGCTTCTTGCTCGCGAGCTCGGTTTCCTTGAGCTGTGCCTCCGCCAGCTTGGTGCGGGTCTCGATCTCGGCGTTCCGCTTTGCCGCCTCGACGCGAGCCTGGGCCTCTTTCTCCTTCGTCAGCTGATCGAGGGAGACGATGCGGATCACGCCGTCCTTCTCGACCTTCGCGAGACTTCGCACCTCGAGAATGGTGTCGAGCGCCTGTTCCCATGTCACGTTCTTCAGGGAGATGGAGACCCGACCCTTCACGTCGTCACCTGAAACAATGTTCCGGCCGCTCTCCGCAGCCAGGATCCGGAGCAGGTTGACCACGTCTGCATCCTTGAAGTCCAGTGAGATCAGCTTCTCGCCAGACGTCGGGGCGGAGGCAGGCGGGGGGGAGGAGCGGGCGCCGGTGTCGTGGTGGCTTGGGCCATCATCTGGCGCACCGGCGCCGGAGGCGTAGGGGCCGGCGGGGCCGGAGTCGCCGCGACGGCTACGACGACCGGGGCCTGAGCGGGCGCAGCGGCCTCCTTCTTCACGGGGGCCGGAACGGCGGCTACCTTCTCGACCGGCTTGGCGGTAGCGATCACGGCCGGCTTTGCGGCCTTCGGGGCGTCGATCGTAGGATCAGCATTGATCGGCGTCACCGCGGGGGCCTTCTCGGCTACCTTCGCCACCGCGACGGCGGCCGGCTTGGGAGCCACCTTGGGCGTATCAGCCGTCCCGCTGTTGGCCTTGGCCGTTTCCGGCTTGGCCTCTATGGCCACGACGAGGCCATCGGGGGTTTCATCGATGCGGTAACCGACGTCGTTTCGGGTCATCTCCACCACGATGCGGGCGATGCCCTTCCTCCACTGGCTACCCCGGACTTCCTTGACGGGATCCACTCCTGACGTCCAGCGCGACTTGGCCGACCCGTACGTCGCGCCGCTGACGTCGATGACGAGCCGGGTGGGCGAGTCGATCAGCTTGGCCTCGTACTGGGCCGGGCCGCTGGTCTTGACCGTGATGGAAGCTCCCTCCGAGGCCCGGTCGATGCTCACGTCCTTGAGCTGGACCGGCGAGTCGGCCGTCTGGCTCGAGCCGATTCCAGTCACGGCCAGCGACAGTGCCACCACAAGACCGGCTATCCGCGCGCTTCTCATCAGATCGGTCCCCCCCCTCATACCTTTACTGGTTCTCCGGTAGGCGCAGCGTCAGGCTGGAGGCGCTCTGTGAGCCCCGGGCCGAGACGGCGAATGTGACCGAGTTCGGTGTGATTCCGGTGACACGTCCGTCGCCCAGGGCGTCCCCAGGCTTGAGGATGTAGCCGATGCCATCAGGTGCCTCGACCAGCGCCAACAGGCTGCCGCGGCCACCCACGACTCCGGTCAGCTTGACCGCACTGACCGAGAGGGCTGCGTTGTCCTTCCCAAGGAAGATCGGGGTGAACGGGTCGCGACGTCCCTTGGGCTCATAGGCTATGGGCGGCAGCGCTTTTCCGGAGTCCGGCTCTTTCGGCCGTACCACAGCTGCGGGAGCTGCCGGGGCGACTGCCGCCGGCGGCGGAGTTGGCGGGGCGCCGCCGCCACAGCCAGCCAGCACCGCGGCGGCGGTGCCGAGAAGAACTACCAGAGATGTCTTCGCCGGCGCGCTCATCGAGTGGCCCCCGCGGGCTGACCGGGGGTACCCGGGGCCTTGGGCGGCGGGGCACCTTCCGGTCGGAAGATGTAGGTCATCAGGGTGACCTCCGCCCGAATCGTGCCCGTCGGTCTGTCAATGCCGAGCAGCCGCCAGTCCGACAGATTCACGATGCGGGGCATCCGACCCATACGGGCGAGGAAGCTGCCGAACTGGTGGTAGTTGCCTTCCGCGTTCACCGTAATAGGAACATCGAAGAAGATTTCCTTCTCCTCCGGGGCCCTGGGGGTGAAAACGGCCATGGCCAGGCCGGACTGGAAGGCGAGATCCGATATCTGCCGGTAGAGGCCGGGCATCTCCTTCTCGGTGGGCAGCCGCTCCTGGGCCGCCTCGAGCCGCTTGCGCAGGGCCTCCGCCTGGGCCCGGAATCCGCGCAAGCTGGCCTCCAGCGCCTGGGCCTGAGCCAGCTCGGCCCGGACTTGCTCACTCTGCTGCCGTAGCAAGTCCCGCTCGGTCTGCTTTGGCGAAAGGAGGAGGAAGTAACCAAGGGCGGCCACGACGACGCACGCCATGACCCCGAGAGCGATCTTCTGGTTCTTCGGAGCGTTCGTGATGGGATCCAGGAGCGCCATGGCCTATATCTCGAACCGGCACGTCACCTCGAAGGTGATCGTGCGGGGCGACTTGCTGAGGTCCTGCTTGGCATCCACCAAGTCGACATCCTTGAACCGCCCCGAGGCCTTGAGATTGGCCATGAAGTCCGAGAGGGCGACCGAGGAGTAGGTGGTGCCTGCTATGCGAAGGCTCGGCCCGCGCTCCTCGAGACGGGTCAGCCACAGGTCCGGGGGCAGCGTGTCCGCCATGGCGTCGAGCAGGTAGACGGGCCGGGCCTGGTTGCGGGCCACGGTCTCGATGGCGTTCAGCCGCTTCTCCAGCTCGTCACGCTCCCGCCGGTATCGCTGGCCGGCCGCGATGATGGGCTGGAGCCGGGCGAGCTCACGCTTGTTGTTGTCGATCTCCGCCGAGAGCCGCCGCTGCTCGAGTGACATGGCGAGCCACCAGCCGCCGATGATCAGGACGAGGGCCGCGAGGATACCGCCGAACAGGAGGCCCAGATTGAGCTCGGGGCCGCTGGCGGCCGCTCGGCGGGGTCTCTTGGTCGTAGGGGGCGCGAGGTTGACCTTGATCATGCGGGCTTGTCTCCCGGGCGGCGGAGGGCGAGCCCGACCGCCACCGCCAGAACGGGGCCGATCTGCTCAGGGTCGTCGTCGGCGAACTGAGCGGCGTCGTGCTCGATGCCCTGGAAGGGGCGGGCCAGCTCCACCGGCACGCCCCAGGACGACCCGAGGAAGTCGTCCAGGCCCGTCAGCTTCGCACAGCCGCCGGATAGGACGATCTTGCCGATCCGTTCCGACTCGGCAGTCGAGGCGAAGTAGTCGAAGGTTCGCTGCACCTCGAGCGACAGCTCGCGGGAGACCGATTCCAGTGCCGGTACCAGATCGTCCCAGTTGACGCCGACCTCCCGCCCTTGCTTGGCCGCCTCGGCCATCTCGGTCGAGACGTTCAGTCGCTGGGCGATAGCGTCGGTGTAGTTGTTCCCCCCGAATGGTACGTCGCGAGCGAATATGCAGGCGCCGGCGTGGATGACATTGGTCTTCATGACGCTGGCGCCGATGTCGATGAGGGCGACCGCGTCGGTCCCGTCGCCGCCGGGGCTGCTGAGCTCGAATTGGTTCTGGATCGCGAAGGCGTCCAAGTCGACCACCACTGCGTCGAGGCCGGCTGCTTCCACCGCGGCCACGTACTCGAGAACCTTGACCTTCTTGGTCGCGACCAAGACCACCGACATGGCATTGGCCGACTGGCTGACCACCTGGTAGTCGAGGAAGACGTCGTCGATGGCGAATGGAATGTGGTGTTCCGCCTCGAGCTGGATCGCGTCCCCGAGCTCCTTGGGGGTGACCTTGGGCAGCGGCACCCGCTTGACGATCGCCTCCCGTCCGGAGACGGAGATGATCGCGCTGGTTCCGCTGATGCCGGCCTTCTCGACGCATTCCTTGATCGCGTCGGTCACGACCTGGGGCTCGCGAATGGTTCCCTCCGCGATGACGTCCCGTGGAAGCGGAACGATCGCGAAGGATTTCAGCGCGAGGCCGCCCTTGCTCTGCACGAGCTCAACGAGCTTGACCGCGCTAGTACCAATGTCGAGCCCGAACGTCGTAGGCTTCCTACCGAGTCCAAACAGCGCCATATTCGGCTCCCGGCCTTCTCCTGACTCTGACCCCGCTTCCGAGAAGCGTAATCAGCTGTCAGCCCGGTGCATTGTGGAAGGAAAGTCCCTATCGTGGTGACAGTTTATAACGGTGCCCTATTTAAACTGTCAACACTTCTTGCACGACATCATGCGTTTTGGCGTTCCTCCGACCCCGACCTATGGGGCATCCGAACGGAATTTGAACCCGGTCCGCGTACCGACTCTCGAGCAACACTAGCCGGCGGCTTCCCGGTAGGTGCCGGGCTTCACGATCCATCGCTGCGGGATGGCTCCGCCTCCGGTTCGGCCCGTCTCGCAGCGCCACGTGAGGGCCGGCCCGCTGGTCGGAATAGCCTCGATGCGGCTGGGTGCGGTGCTGCGCACGTGCCCGGCCATGGCGGCGCCCAGGATCTGGGCGGTTCCGGTCTGACTGAATCGGTCGGCGGCGACGGCAAGGCCCTCGAGGACGACGTCGCCATCTATCGACAGGCTTCCGTTCACGACGATCCACCCGCGCACGACACGACTCGCGCGGGACGAGGCCCCCGTACCGAGGGTGACCGCGGCCAGATCTGCGTCCGAGGTCGTGGCGGAGATCGGCTGTCCGCTGACGGTGTCCACGAAGACCACTCCGTCCGGGACCGGACGGGTTGCATCGAATGAGACGCTCCCCTGGTAGTAGGTTCCGCGGGCGCGGGCCAGGGCCTTCAGCGCGCTGAGCTCAGAAGAGCCGAAGGCGAGCTCGTCGAATACCCCCGCCTCTTGTCGCTGCCGGACATCAGCTTCCCCGTTCGGGACGACTGGGTCTCCGCCGCGTCCGCGGACCTGGCTCCCGGCAGAGAGGTTGGTAGCCCCGGTCGACCACGTTCCGGACTGGCTCCCACAGGACGCATCCTGGCTCGCGTCGATGATGACGCCGGACCCGATCTCGAGACCGCCCCGAACCATGATCGGGGCCGCCGGCGATGGGAATCGGAGGCGCACGGCGGTTGCGCTGATGTCCTGTCGCGCTTGGCCAATGGGTCCCGACTCGCCCGGGACCAGCCCGGTGGCGACTACCTGCCTCTGCCGATCCCCGGTCCCGCTGATCGTGACGCGGAAGCCTCCGAGGGGGACCCCGTCGAGCGCCACTCCGATCAGGCGGCTTCCGTCGTACGGCACCGGGATCGGTGCATCCCACGGCACGCCGTCTGGGGCCCCGGGCATACTCAATGCCCATAGGGCCCGGTCGAGACCCGCCTCGGCCATGCCCTGCGCTTGGGCCATCATCATGTGGTTCCTCGCGGCCAGCGGTTCCTGCCCGGTCAGCAACGACAGGGCGAGGAGCACCGCCGATAGCACAAGCATGCTCACCATCGCCAGCGGGAGGACGGCACCGCGCTGGTCGAGGACTGGGGGCCGACGAGAGGTAGAGTCGCTCATCGGGGGCCGATATATGTGGTGAGAACGACAATCCCTCGATGAGCCGCTCCTGCTCCCGCCGCCGCGCCGGGATATCCCACTGTCACCGAGACTTGGCGCAACCCGTGGCTTTGAACGCTCGAGCAGCCCGAGGGGAGCCCGCAGTCCGAGATCCGGACGGAGCGGCTGAAGGCGGCATGCGGTATCGAGAGAGTCGGCTCGTCGGGAAAGGCGCCAGCGTCGAAGAGCGGATCCGTGTCGATCTCGGAGCGACCCACCGCGTGCCGAATCTGCTCGAGACGCTGCGAGGCGAGAAAGATCGCGCGCGAGCGGTGCTCGCCTTCGTGGATGCTGGTAGCGGCCGGTCCAAGCAGGGTGATCATGGCGACGAGACCGATGGAGAGCAAGGCCAGTGCGGGTAGTACCTCCGCGAGCGTCAGGCCTCGCTCCTCCGTTGGGAGCGAACGCACGTCTATGGGCCGATCGAGACCCGACCGGAAGCCGCTACCGTAACGGTCAGGGTACGACCGCTCACGGCATCGGTCACCGTATAGGTCGCGGCTGTATTGGCGTTGCCGAGATTGCCGAAGATCGCGGTCGTCGCGCTCAGCGTGACGTTCTCGGGTAGGCGAATGTTGCTGGTGGTGTTCGCCAGGCCCGCGACGGCGATCGCCGTGGCATTGCACGTAGTACCCGTCGCGGTTCGATACTGGATCGTCGTCGAGCTGGTGCGGAAGACGCACACGGCCGCGTTGGTCTTGATGGCAAGCTGGCGGGCCTCGTTCAGGTACGCGCTGAGGGCCTGTGCCCCGGCCCGGACGCGGGCGCTCTGATAGTAGTTCAGGAACGAGGGCATGGCCCATGTGGTGATGACCAGGATCATGCCGACGGTAATCACCAACTCCACGAGCGAGTAGCCGGATTGCCGTCTCGCATGGAGTACTGAATGATGTCCGCGGCGATGAACGATCATGGCGAACCCTGAGGTAGCAAGAACGGGACCAGCCCATAGGATCGATGTCGGTGCAGGACTTCGTGCGGAGTGCACGGTCAAGGGGAGTTTGACGTCGGCTGAAACTCTGATTACGTCATATAAATCAATCATTTCAGTGTAACGTCCGAACCCGACGGCCCTCGGATAGCCGCTGACCTGCAAGTATTAGGAGACTGCCGGTGGGGGACGACGAACCATGTCACCCCAATCGACGAAGCTCGTCGTCGAGGCGCCCCGATGATCAAGCCCAGGGTTCCCTCGACAGGGGTGACGTCAGCCCTTCGACAGACGGGCTAGTTCAAGAACTGAGCGAAATACCAGCCGAGAAGTGAGTCACCCCAGAAGAGGCTGACCACGCCTCCCAGAGCGAGAAACGGTCCGAACGGCAGCGGATCCTTCCTTGCCTTGCGGCCACTGGCCAGCAGCGTCGCAGCCAGGAGCCCTCCAACCAGTACCGAGAGAAGGATGCTCAGGAGGGCGAGCTGCCAGCCGAGAAATGCCCCGAGCATTGCGCCCAACTTCACGTCCCCGACTCCCATGCCGGGCTGTCCGAGCACGAGCGTGCTCGCCAGAATGATGACGACGAACACGCCGCCTCCGATGAGCACACCGAGAACGGAGTCCTTCCATCCGATTCCATACGGGGTAAGGCTCCACAGTAAGCCGGCCACGATACCTGGGATGCTGAGCACGTCTGGGATGATCTGGTGGTCGAGATCGATGCCGGTGATGGCGATCAGACCGGACAGGAGGATCAGGGCCCCGACGAGCTTGAGGCTAGGCCCGAAGTGGAGATAGGCCATTGCGAAGAGGACGCCGCACGTGAGCTCGACCGCGGGATAACGCCAGGATATCTGGGTTCGGCAGGTGCGGCAGCTCGCGTGAAGCATTGCGTACGACAGGACCGGCAGATTGTCATACCAAGCGATAGCATTGCCACACCGAGGACATGCGGAACCTGGGCTGATGATGCTCCTTCCTGCCGGCAGTCGCGCGACAACGACGTTCAGGAAGCTGCCGACGCACAGTCCGAAGATCAGGACAAAGATCATCGCCACCGGGAACGGTGTCATCGGCGGCTACGCTGTCCAGTCGAGGTGAGACGCTTGCCCAGGATCTTGTGCACGTCGGACTCGATCATATCCTACGGATCGGGCGGTCCCTGAGAGGCGGGTGGAACACGAACTCGGAAGAGGCGGGACGTGTCGTCATCCCGCCTCTTCCAAGGGCCGTTCTCTTCCAGCAGCCTCCGCTACGGAAGGCTGACGCTGGTACCGTCGCCGCTGTTGCTGATGGTAAACGTGCCGGCGGTCATGACGGGGGTGTAGGTGTAGGAGCTCCAGCCCGCCGGCCCCGAAGGTACGGAAGCCAGGAAGGGCCCGCCAGCCTGGCCAAGCGAGTTGGTCACGCTCGAGGTGAGGGCGGTCAGCGTGCCGGGGAGAGAGCCCACGTGAGCGGAGTAGATGCTGACGGCAGACGCGAGGGCCCGGGCATCGGCCTGAGCCTTGGCCAGGCGCGCACGGGCCTGGACGTTGGCATACAGCGGAATGGCGATCGCAGCGAGGATGCCGATGATCGCGACGACGATCATCAACTCGATGAGGGTGAAGCCCCGCTGGCTGCCGAGCAGTCGGTGCTGCCTGGTTCGGAGATTGGTCATTTACGGTGCCTCCGTTCTTGGAAAGTGAGATGGTGTCCATCACGCCGCTGATCAAAAGCTCCGACACGATCGACTGGGCGTTCGCTCTCAACGATTGCACATCGTGTGCCACTCAATTCGCGTTGAAAACCTTTCGTGAAACGGGCGCTAAGAGCGGCGGGAGCTCGGCCGAGCCTCGGTCACCGTTGCGCATTGGACGCCGTTCTGCCACCCCAGGCCCAAAAGCGTACGCGGGGAGGGATTATCCCTCCCCGCGTTGTGCTTCGAGCGACAGTCGAGCGTTACGGAAGGCTGACGCTGGTACCGTCGCCGCTGTTGCTGATGGTAAACGTACCGGCGGTCATGACGGGGGTGTAGGTGTAGGAGCTCCAGCCCGCCGGCCCCGAAGGTACCGAAGCCATGAAGGGCCCACCAGCCTGGCCAAGCGAGTTGGTCACGGTCGAGGTGAGGGCGGTCAGCGTGCCGGGGAGAGAGCCTACGTGAGCGGAGTAGATGCTGACGGCAGACGCGAGGGCCCGGGCATCGGCCTGAGCCTTGGCCAGGCGCGCACGGGCCTGGACGTTGGCATACAGCGGAATGGCGATCGCAGCGAGGATGCCGATGATCGCGACGACGATCATCAACTCGATGAGGGTGAAGCCTCGCTGGTTACCCAGCATCTTGCGGTTCCAGAACCTGTTCATTGCTATTCCTCCTGGATACTTCGTGGCCTTGCGGCCGATTATGGAAGTTGAATTGCTTCTGGCAGGAGGTGAATGCAGGTCCGGTGCCACAACGGCGCGGCGGGAAAGTGTCAGATATATGACGCGCTTGCTGGGTCTCGTATCTCTGAGGTGAATCTCAAGTAGCTGAATTGTCTAACAAAATATAACTGAGCCCTTCCGGGCTCCCGGGATGTGCGCCCGATGACGGCGCCTCCCATGCTGACAGCACCTGTTACCCGTCACGTCGAAGAATGTCATTCGTCTCCCGATGCACCACGCTTGGCCAGGCTGTGCTTCTGAAGCTTGTAGCGGAACTGACGGAACGTCATCCGCAACAGCTCGGCGGCCTTGGTCTGGACGCCGCTTGTACGATCGAGAGCCCGCTGCAGGTAGCGCCGCTCCAGGTCGTCGAGTGTCGCCTCGAGATCCAGGCCCTCCTCGGGAATGTCGACGAGCTCGGGCCCCCGGGTGGGGCGCTCGCGGCGCACGGACTCGGGCAGGGCGTCGGCGCCGAGCATGTCTCCGGCCCCGAGCACGATGGCGCGCTCGAGCACGTTCTCGAGCTCCCGGATATTGCCGGGCCAGTGGTAACGCTCCAAGATCGCGAGCGCCTCCGGCGTGACTCCCCGGACGTCCTTGGCGAGATCCTTGTTGAACTTCTGCAGGAAGTGCGCGATGAGGAGCGGGATGTCTTCGCGCCGCTCGCGCAGCGGGGGAAGATGAATCGGGAGGACGTTCAGGCGATAGAAGAGATCCTCCCGCATCACCCCGTCTCGCACCGCGGTTTCGAGGTCGCGATTCGAGGCCGCGATCAGACGCACGTCGGTCTTGACGTCGCGCGTGTCTCCGACGCGACGGATCTCGCGCACCTGAATGGCCCGCAGGAGCTTGACCTGTAGCAGCGCCGGGATCTCGGTGATCTCGTCCAGGAAGAGGGTCCCGCCCTCGGCCGCGGTGAACAGGCCGATCTTGTTGGCCACCGCTCCGGTGAACGCGCCCTTGACGTGCCCGAACAGCTCGGACTCCATCAGCCCTTCCGGGATCGCTCCACAGTTCACCGACACGAAGGGTTTGTCCCGGCGGTGGCTGTTGAAGTGGATCGCGCGGGCCACCAGTTCCTTGCCGGTGCCGCTCTCTCCGGTGATCATCACCGTCGAGGGGCTATCCGCGATCTTTCGGATCGTGTCGAAGACCTCCACCATCCGGGAGCTCTTGCCGATGATGTTCTCGAAGCGATGCTGGGTCTCCAGCTGCTTGCGCAGGTACTGGTTCTCGGCGCGGAGGTGTTTTCGCTCGAGGGCGTTCTTGATGATCAGGTTGACTTCGTCGAGCTTGAACGGCTTGGTGATGTAGTCGTAGGCGCCGAGCTTCATCGCCTCCACCGCGGTCTCGGTCGAGGCCATCGCGGTCACCATGATCACCGCGGTGTCGGGCGACTGCTCCTTGGCCGCGCGCAGGACCTGGAGCCCGTCGACCTTCGGCATGCGAAGGTCGGTGATGATCGCGTCGAACGGATCGCGGCGGATCGCCTCGATCGCGGCCGCTCCCCCCTCGGCGAGGGTGACGTCGTAGCCGGCCTTCTGCAGCGTGATGGCCAGCAGGTCGCGCATGCTCTTCTCGTCGTCCACCACCAGGACCCGTGCTTCGCTCATGTCTTCCTCGTCTCGCGGGGTCGGTTTCCGGCGTTCGCCGTCGGCCGACCGGTCCGGCGCGTCAGGGTGCTCATCTGCTCCAAAATCTGAATGGTACGGCTCACCCCCGGGTGGCCCCGTCGGGCGCCGGGAGGGTCAGGATGAACGTGGTGCCCTCGCCCACCCGACTCCGTACCTCGATGGATCCGCCGTGCTCCTCGACTACCCGGTAGACGAGCGCCAGGCCGATGCCGCTACCCTCCGGCTTGGTCGAGAAGAACGGCTCGAAGATATGCGGGAGGTCTCCGTCGGCGATGCCCTGGCCCGTGTCGGTGATGGAGATCTGTAGCCGTCCACCGCGCTCACGCAGGGGACGCGCACCCACCCGGAGCTCTCCCCCATCCGGCATCGCCTGCACCGCGTTGAGGCAGAGATTCCAGATCGCCTGCCGGAGCCGCTGCGGATCCGCGCGGGTCGCGAGGGTATCGCCGTATTCGCGGGCCACCTTCAGATTGGCGGGCAGGGACCGGTGCTCGATCAGCAGCAGAACCTCGTCGAGGATCTCGGCCATGTTGATCTCGAGCGGCACCATCGGCGCCGGGCGCGCATACTCCAGGAAGTCTCCCACGATCTGATTCAGGCGGGCCGACTCTCGAAGCACGATCTCGACGAGCTGGCCCCGGGTGTGGTCGGGGGGCAGGTCCCGCGCCAAAGCTTCGACCGCGCCCGAGATGGAAGCCAGCGGGTTCCGGATCTCGTGTGCCATGTTGGCCGACAGGCGCCCGACCGCGGCCAGCCGGTCCGCCTGACGCATGCGCTGCTCCATCTGCTTGATGCTAGAGAGATCCTGACAGACCCCGATGAGGCCGGCCACGTCGCCGTCCCCCGACCGCAGCGACCAGAAGGAAATTCCGACCGGTACCTCCTGACCATCGCGTCGCCTGAGGCGGAACTCGTAGCGGGGTGCGGGCTCGCTGCCTTCGGAGACAGCCTGCCGCACGTCGTCGAGATTCACGCCGTGGCCGAAGATGGCGTCCCACGGCTGATCGATCGCCTCGTCCGCCCGGACTCCGGTGATGGACTCCGCCGCCCGGTTGAAGGCGGTGACCTGCCCGGCGGGATCCACGCCGACGAGGCCGGAGCCGACCGACTCGAAGATCAGGTCCCGAAACGCCTGGAGATCCGAGAGATGCTTGCGCTGATCCTCCATGTGCTGCTGGAGCTCGTGATACCGCCCAGCCAGCGCGCCGGTGAGTACGGCCACGAGCAGGAGAACTCCCGCATTCATGAAGACGGTCAGGATCTCGACCGCGGCGTTCTCGGAAGGTCTGCCGATCTCGAGCATCGGAAGGATGGTCCGACCCCACACCGGCAGCACGTAGAGTAGACTGCACATCGCCGCGACGATGAACCCGCCCGCCTGCGACAGCGCGAAGCAGGCGGCGACCACGAGCAAGACATAGAGTGGGATGAACACCGACTGGGGACCGCCACTCTCGGTCACGACCGCGGTGATCAATACCGCGTCGAGGGTGAACTGGAACCATGCGATTCGCTCTGGGCGGATATCCCACCGGTCGGCCAGGGGCAACACGAGGCAGGCCGCGACTCCCCCGAGGACCGTCAGCGTGAACGGCCCGAAGGCATAGGGGAATGCCTCGGTGAACCGGAGCAGTGCCCCGACCGCGAGGACGATGGCGGCCGTGAGCAGCCGCGCCCGGTTCAGCCCCCAAAGAGACGACCGGAGCACCTGCGACTTGGGCAACCAGCGCTCGCGCTACTTGACCAGCGTGACCAGTTTGAAGATCGGGAGGTACATGGCCACGACGAGTCCGCCGACCACGACGCCCAGGAAGACGATCATCATGGGCTCGAGCAGCGAGGTGAGCGTGCTGACCGCGGTATCCACCTCATCGTCGTAGAAGTCGGCGATCTTGCTCAGCATCGCGTCGAGGGCGCCGGTCTGCTCGCCCACCGAGATCATCTGGGTGACCATCGGCGGAAAGACGCCCGAGGTCCGTAGCGGATCGGCCAGGGTCTTACCTTCGGTGACCGCGGCGCGGCACTGGAGCACCGCCTTCTCCACCACCTTGTTGCCCGCGGTACGGGCGGTGATCCTCAGACCGTCGAGGATGGGCACGCCGGACTGGACGAGGGTGCCGAGGGTGCGGGTGAATCGGGCCACCGCGACCTTGCGGACGAGGGTTCCGAAGACGGGTAGCTTGAGCATCAATGCGTCGATCGTGGCGCGTCCGTTCTCCGTCCGGTAGTAGGAGCGAAGCGCGAGCACGCAGCCGATCAGCCCCGCGATGATCAGCAGGATGTAGGCGCGCACGAAGTTCGAGAGCCAGAGCACCACCTTGGTCGGCAGGGGGAGGTCGGCGCCGAGGTCCTTGAACATCTGAGCGAACGTCGGGATCACGAACGTCAGCATGAAGATGACGACCATGAGCGCGACGCCGATGATGGCGGCGGGGTAGACCATCGCCGCCTTGACCTTGCGCTTGAGGGCGGCCGCCTTCTCGATGTAGGCCGCGAGCCGCTGCAGGACGACGTCGAGGATACCGCCCGCCTCCCCGACCTCGACGAGGTTCGTGAAGAGATCGTCGAAGGTCCGCGGGTGCCGGCGGAGGGCGTCCGCGAGGGTCGAGCCTCCCTCCACGTTGCGAGCGACCTGCCCGGTGACCGACCGCAGGGTCTTGGACTCGCTCTGCTCGGCGAGGATGTTGAGACACTGCACCAGCGGAAGGCCGGCGTCGATCATGGTGGAGAACTGGCGGGTGAAGATCGCCATCTCCTTGTCGTTGACCTTGCCCCCGAACTTGAAGGAGATCCGGGGCGCGGTCTTCTCCGCGATCTTGGTGACGAGGATCGCGCGACGCCTCAGCTCACCTACCGCGGCCGAGCGGTCGGGCGCCTCGATCTCCCCGTTCTGCATTCCATTGGCGGAACGACCTTGATAGACGAAGACAGCCATCGCGTGAGCCTCCTCGGTAGTCTACCGTCGGCCAAACGGAGAGCCGCCGGCCGCGGCGGCGGCCGGAGCGGCGGACGGGGCAGCGGCCGAGCCGAGCAGCCCGGCGAGCTCTTCGGGAAGGGAGCTGCGATTCAGCGCCTCTTCCCGGCTGATCCGGCGCTTCTGCACGAGCTCGCACAGGGACTGGTTCATGGTCTGCATGCCGAACTTCTGCCCGGCCTGCATGGCGGAGTAGATCTGGTGGATCTTCTCCTCGCGAATCAGGTTCCGGATCGCGGGAGTCGCCACCATGATCTCGAGGGACATCGCCCGCCCCCGACCGTCGGCGGTCGGGATCAGCTGCTGCGAGAGCACGCCCTCGAGCACGAGCGACAGCTGGGCCCGCACCTGAGCCTGCTGGCTGGTCGGGAACACGTCGATGATCCGGTTGATGGTCTGGGCGCAGGAGTTGGTGTGCAGGGTGCCGAGCGTCAGGTGGCCGGTCTCCGCGATGGTGAGCGCGGCCGAGATGGTCTCGAGGTCACGCATTTCGCCGACGAGCACCACGTCGGGGTCCTGCCGCAGGATGGACTTGAGCGCGTTCTTGAATGAATGGGTGTCCGAGAAGACTTCGCGCTGGTTCACCATGCACTTCTTGTGCTGGTGGACGAACTCGATCGGGTCCTCGATCGTGACGATGTGCTCGGCGCGCTCGGAGTTCACCTTGTCGACCATCGCGGCGAGCGTGGTCGACTTGCCGGAGCCGGTGGGGCCGGTGACCAGGATGAGACCCTTGGGGCGATCCGCCATCTGCTCCACGATCGCGGGCAGGCCCAGCTCGTCGAACCCGCGGATCTTGACGGGGATGACACGGATCGCGGCGGCGACCGCGCCGCGCTGCCGATAGACGTTGCAGCGGAAGCGGGCGAGACCCTGGATGCCGAAGGACAGATCGAGCTCGTTCTCTTCCTCGAACTTCTGCTTCTGCCCCTCGTTCAGGACGCTGTACGCCAGGCGCTGCGTGTCCTGGGGCATCTGCACGTCGAACTGCGTGAGAGCGGTCAGCTTGCCGTGCAGCCGAATCTGCGGGTGCGTTCCGGTGGTGATGTGCAGGTCGGAGGCCCCACGCTCGATCATCAGGGTCAGCAGGTCGTGCATCGTCGCGGCCATTGGTTCCTTGAGCCTCCTTAGTCGGCTTGAAGAGTATGACTCGGATGCGCCTCTCAAGCCGCATGCAACCTGCGTTCCAAACTTTCCCGAGTTGCCCGGCGCGCCGCCGGGGGGCTCGAAGGCGAGCCTGGGTGGCAGGGCCGACCAGGAAGAGACAAACCATTCTAGCCCAGGGGTGGGCCAGTAAATGCGTATTGGCTGGCCCCCCGCCCGGGGGAGGGGATTCCTCGGGGATCTAGCGGATGCCGCTGAGGCGCTTCAGTACTTCGCTGAACGCCTTCTGGGCCTGGTCCTCGTAGAGAACGAAGAATACCTTTTCGAGGCTCGAGTTACCGCGCTTCACGTGATCGATCACGGTCGATATCACCGCGTCGGCCGACTGCGCGGCCGGAACCCCACCGATACCGCTGCCCAGGGCTGGAAAGGCCAGGGACGACAGCTTGTGCTTTTCGGCTATCGCCAGGGTGGCCCGAGTGGCCGCGGTGATCTTTTCGGGATCGGCCTTGAGGTCTTTGCCCATCGTGACCGCATGGATGACGTGCGTTGCGGCCAGATTCCCGGCGACCGTGAGCACAGCCTCGCCGATCTCGATCGGCCCTTGTCGCAGCGCGTCTTCCTCGATAACGACTCCACCCTTGCGCTTCAGAGCACTGGCGACTCCCGTGCCCATCAGGAGCTCGTCGTTTGCGGGGTTGACCACCGCGTCGACTTCGGCCTCCGTGATGTCGCCTCGCTCGACCACCACCGTCGTCTTCCCGATCTTGCACTTCATGGCCGCGGCCCGGTCCGTGGAAGATCCGCGCCTTCCTGCGCCTTCACCGCTTCCCACGCTCGATCGAGATCTTCCGTCGATGCTTCGGTGACCGACCGCCCCCCGGCCCTCATCTCCGCCTCCACCTTCCCGAATCGTCGGGTGAACTTCTCGGAGGACCGTCGCAGGCATTCTTCGGCATCCATGCCTCGCAGCCGGGCCACGTTGACCATCGAGAACAGTAGATCCCCCAGCTCGTCCGCGACGCGATCGTCGTCTCCCGACTCGAGCGCCTCGCCGGCCTCACCCATCTCTTCGCGGACCTTGCCCCAGGCATCCTGCCAACCCGTCCAGTCGAAGCCTACCCGGGAGGCCTTCGTCTGCAGGCGCTGAGCCCGGAGAAGCGCCGGTAGCGCCGCGGGGACGCCATCGAGGCTCGAGCCGGTGCGATCCTTGCCGGCGGCCTCTTCGTGCTTGATCTGCTCCCATTGAGCTAGTGCCTCCCGGGCGTCCGCGACGACGCGGTCGCCGAAGACGTGCGGATGGCGACGAGTCATCTTGACGCAGAGCTGCCGGATCACGTCGTCCATCGTGAACTCCCCGGCCTCCTCGCCCAGCTGGCAGTGGAACACCACCTGGAACAGGAGATCGCCGAGCTCTTCCACGAGGTGGTCGCGTGAGCCCTCGTCGATGGCCTCGAGGACCTCGTAAGCCTCCTCGATGAGATACGGCTTGAGCGACGCGCGTGTCTGCTCGCGGTCCCACGGGCAGCCGCCATCACCCCTGAGGCGAGCCATGAGTGAGAGGAGAGAGACGAAGCGACTGCCGGCGGCATCAGCCATGGGACGATCTAGAAGTGTACGCACCGGCATTATACACAACCGGTACATTCGCTTGAAGGGGCTCGGTCCGCGTGCTAGGCTCCCCGCCAAAAACAGGCTGGAACCCACGTCATGAGCGAGGAAGAGACCTTCAAGGTCACCGATCGACGAGGCCGCGCCGAGGGCGCACCCAGCGGGGGGCCTCCGCCGCCGCACCCGAGCGAGTCCGACGCGCCTCCCGCTTCAGGTCCAAGCCAGCTCAGCTCGTTGGTCATGTTGTTCGCCAACTCCGCCTTGATCGGCCTTGGAGCCGTGGCGGAGCCCGGCTCCGGTGAGCGCGGCCACGATCTCGAGCAGGCCCGGTCCGCCATCGACATCCTCCTCATGCTGCGGGAGAAGACGCACGGCAACCGCACCGAGCAAGAGTCCCGCCTGCTGGAGGAGATCGTCTACGACCTGCAGATGCGCTTCGTTCGGGCTGCCCGAGAAGGGTCTGCCTAGCGCGTCCTGATGGTGATTCGCCCCTCACCGACCTCGAGCCGGTCGACGACGCCGGGGACTTGCCATCGGAGCAGGGAGGCGCCCCGGGAGCCCAGCATCAACCCCAGGAGCCAGGTGGGCACCGGGATGCGCCCGAGCCGGGCGCTGACCACGGTTGCCTCCGCATAGCGTGCTCCCCGTGGTCCCGAGGGGGCGGCCAGCTCCACGCGGCCGCTCAGCGTAACCCAGACCGGCCAGGCCAGGGTCCTGCGTGGCAGAGCCGACCCCACCCAGGCTATCGGGGAGTCTCGGATCAGCGCCTCCGAGGGCAGACGCCCCTGGACCGAGACTCGATCGGACCGGAGGCTGACGGAGACCGGGGCCAACCGCAAGCCGGCATCAACGACATGCCCGGAAACGAGGGTCGTGAGCTCAGCCTCGCTCAGGACCAGAGGCTCCGACCGGGCCGACCGGCCGCTGCCCCGCAGGCCGATCTCGGCTAGCTTTCGCTCCACCAGCGCGGGGTCTGCCCTGTTCGAGGTCGATGGCAGCAGGGCTGGAACCCCGTAAAGGCCGTTCCACGTCCATACGACCCCCCAGGCCAGGCATAGCAGCACGATCAGTCCGATGGCCGTGCCCAAACACCCGAGGCAGCCGAACCGCATCGCCCCTGGACCCTACCACCGGCCTGGCCCCAACCAAAGCTTCTGATTTAGCTGTCGTTTATGGATGGATTCCAGGTTACTTGACAGCACGGCGCTCAGCATATATAAGTCGTATAGGCTTAGATCCAACGAAGGGCCGGAAGGCCCGAACAAAAAGGCCTCATAAAAAGGAGGAAGACTCATGGCGCTGATTCGATTCCGTCCGTTCTCGCAGGAGCTATCGAGCGACCTGACCGACATCCACGCCCAAGTGAATCGACTGTTCGACGGATTTCTGGGCCAGCCGAACGGCTCGGGGCAGGTAGAGCGGGTGTGGGCTCCCACCGCGGACATGTACGAGACCAAGAACCAGTTCGTGGTCACCACCGAGTTGCCGGGGCTCAGCGAGAAGGACATTCATCTGTCCCTGACCGACGACGTGCTCACCATCAAAGGCGAGCGGCAGTGGACCGGCGATGCCGAGGAGGCGAGCCACCACCGTCGGGAGCGTTGCTTCGGCAAGTTCGAGCGCGCGTTCTCGCTGCCTGCTCCGGTCGACGCCGGGCAGGTCAAGGCGACGTACCGGGACGGGGTGTTGACGGTGAACCTTCCGAAGGCAGAAGAGAACAAGCCGAAGGAAATCAAGATCGAGGCGGCCTAGCACGCCCAATAGAAGTGCCGGCGGGCCCGGGCGCGACCGCTCGGCGCCCGCCGGCGCGGCGACCTGATCCAGACATTCAGACAGGAGAGAACACGACATGGCGAAGGTGATTGGCATCGACCTGGGAACGACGAACTCGGTGGTGGCGGTGGTGGAAGGCGGAGACCCCGCCGTCATCGCCAATCAGGAAGGGAGCCGCCTGACGCCTTCCGTGGTGGCGTTCACCAAGGAGGGCGAGACCCTCGTCGGGCAGGTGGCCAAGCGTCAGGCCATCACCAACCCCGACAACACGATCTTTTCCATCAAGCGCTTCATGGGTCGGCGGTACGACGAGGTTCTCAGCGAGATCAAGCTGGTGCCCTACAAGGTGCTCAAGGCTAAGAACGGTGACGCCCGCGTGGAGAGCCGCGGGAAGGAGTACTCTCCGCCGGAGATCTCCGCGCTCGTGCTGCGCAAGCTGAAGGAAGCGGCCGAGGCGTACCTGGGCGAGAAGGTGACCCAGGCGGTCATCACCGTTCCCGCCTACTTCAACGACAGTCAGCGCCAGGCCACCAAGGACGCGGGGGCCATCGCCGGTCTCGAGGTCCTGCGGATCGTCAACGAGCCCACCGCGGCCGCGCTCGCCTACGGCCTCGACAAGAAGAAGGACGAGACGGTCGCGGTGTACGACCTGGGCGGCGGTACCTTCGACATCTCGGTCCTTGAGATCGGCGAAGGCGTGGTGGAGGTCAAGGCCACCAACGGCGACACGCATCTCGGTGGTGACGACTTCGACCAGCGCGTGATGGACTGGATCGCGGACGAGTTCAAGCGCGAGAACGGCATCGATCTGCGGAAGGATCGCATGGCGCTCCAGCGTCTCAAGGAGGCGTCGGAGAAGGCCAAGTGCGAGCTGTCGACCACCGTGCAGACCGAGATCAACCTCCCGTTCGTCACGGCGGACGCCACCGGGCCCAAGCACCTGGTGCTGACGCTCACCCGGGCGAAGCTGGAGTCCCTGGTGGCCGACTTGATCGAGCGCAGCCTGACTCCGTGTCGTGAGGCAATGCGCCAGGCGGGAGTGAGCTCGGGCGACATCGACGAGGTCATCCTGGTGGGCGGCCAGACCCGGATGCCCAAGGTCCAGGAAGAGGTCAAGAAGCTCTTCGGCAAGGAGCCGAACCGCACCGTCAATCCGGACGAGGTGGTGGCGTTGGGCGCCGCGGTACAGGCGGCGGTACTCACCGGCGAGGTCAAGGACCTGCTGCTCCTGGACGTGACGCCGCTGTCCCTCGGCATCGAGACCCTGGGCGGGGTCATGACCAAGCTGATCGAGGCCAACACCACGATCCCCACCAAGAAGGCGGAGACGTTCACGACCGCCTCGGACAGCCAGCCCTCGGTGGAGGTTCATGTGGTACAAGGCGAGAGACCGATGGCGCGCGACAACCGCACCCTCGGACGATTCCATCTGGACGGGATCCCGCCCGCGCCCCGGAACGTGCCGCAGATCGAGGTGACGTTCGACATCGACGCGAACGGCATCCTGAACGTCTCGGCGCGCGACAAGGCGACCGGCAAGCAGCAGAACATCACCATCACGGCCTCGTCCGGCCTGAGCAAGGAAGAGATCGACCGGATGAAGCGGGAGGCCGAGACGAACGCGGCCGACGATGCCCGTCAGCGCGAGAGCATCGAGGTCAAGAATCAGGGTGACTCGACGGTCTACAACACCGAGAAGATGCTCCGTGACTACGGGGACAAGGTCGACGCCACCGACAAGCAGGCGGCCGAGACCGCGCTGACCGAGTTGCGGGAGGCGCTGAAGACCGACGATCTGGAGCGGATCAAGAAGTCGCAGGAGGTGGTGACCCAGGCGTCGCACAAGCTGGCCGAGGCGATGTACAAGGACGCCCAGGCCAAGACTCAGCCGGGAGCCGCGGGCGGGCCTCAGCCCGGCGCCGCCGCCGATGGTGGTGCGCCGAAGGGCGACGTGGTGGATGCCGAGTTCGAAGATCTGGGAGAGAAGAAATAACGCCGGGCCGGCACGGACGGCATTGAGGAGCGCGGGGCTCGCGCGGTCGCGTGAGCCCCGCGCGTGACCATGCGCGACTACTATGCGGTGCTCGAGGTGGAGGCCGGCGCGACCGCGGCGCAGATCCGGCGTGCCTACCAGCGTCTGGCGCGCCGGTACTCCCCGGACGTCAACTTGTGGGAGCGCGAAGCCCGCGCGCTGTTCGAGGAGATCGCCGAGGCGTACCGCATCCTGAGTGATCCCACGACCCGGACCGTCTACGATCGCCACGGGGCCCAGCCGGCTGGGAGCGCCCGGGCCGGCACGAGCGAGGGGCGGCGGGGCGATGACGTCCACGTTCCGGTCGAGCTGTCGTTCCAGCAGGCGGTCGCCGGAGTCGAGGTGGACGTGCCGGTCGACCGGTGGTCCCCCTGTGCAGCGTGCGGGGCGACCGGGGCGGCTCCGGGAGCCGAGCCGAGCGCGTGCTCGCACTGCGGTGGCCTTGGCACCGTCTGGCGCGAGGCCTCCGGGCAGGGTGTCCGGTGCCCCGCCTGTGACGGTGCCGGCGTCCGGGTGTCCGCGCCGTGCTCGGCGTGTCGCGGCCGCGGGGTTTCCACGAGCCGTGCGTCGATCCACGTCCTGCTGCCCCCGGGTCTCGACACCGGCGCCCAGCTACGGGTCGCGAGGGAGGGTCACGCCGGCCCATTTGGCGGGTCACGGGGAGATCTGATCGTCGTCGCCCGCGTCCACGAGGATCCGAGATACACCCGCAAGGGGGACAACCTCTACTGCGAGGTGCCCCTGACGCTGGTGGAGGCGGTGCTGGGTAGCCGGGTGCGCGTCCGGGGAGTGGACGGCCTGGTGGACCTGGCGATTCCTCCCGGGACCCAGAGCGGTCAGACGTTTCGCCTGCGCGGCAAGGGGGTCCGGCGCCTGGCGAGCGACGGCCGGGGCGACCTCTACGTCACCACCCGGGTGGAGATCCCGCGCGACGTCGACACCCGGACCCAGGAGATGTTCCGAGAGCTGGGGCGCCTGCTTCCCGGGCGGCCCGCCGTCGAGAACCCGGGGAGCGCACGGGAATGACCGAGCGAAGCCGGCCCCTCTACATGATCGGGGTGGTCGCGGAGATGGTGAAGATCCATCCCCAGACCCTCCGGATGTACGAGAAGAAGGGACTCATCCGTCCGAGCCGCACCGAAGGGAAGACGCGGATGTACTCGGCGGAGGACGTCGAGGAGATCGCCCGCGTCACCCGGCTCGCTCGCGACCTCGGGGTGAATCTCGCAGGCATCGAGATCATCCTAAAGATGAGGCGCCGGATGCTCGACATGCAGGCGCGGATCGAGGAATTGACCGATCACGTACGGGGTGACATGGCGGAAGTGCGGGACGAAGCGCGGCGTGGCAAAGGCGAAGCGCTAGTCCGGGCGGCTTCGAGCCAGCTCTCCCCCGTCGATCTCTTTTGACGGAAAGGAAGGCCATCACCATGGCAGACGACAAGGTGTTCACCGCGAGCGCCGATCCGCGGCACGCGGGTTCGATTCCCGAGCAGGTTCCGATCCTGCCGTTGCGTGACACCGTGCTGTTCCCGCAGTCCGCCCTGCCGCTCGGCGCCGGGCGAGAGTCCTCGGTCCGCCTGCTCGAAGACGTGGTCCGGGGGAACCGCCTGATCGGCGTCTTCACCCAGCGGGACGCCTCGACGGAGGAGCCGCAGGAGACGGACCTGCATCGGATCGGGACGCTCGCCACCGTGCACAAGATCCTCAAGCAGCCGGACGGGTCGGTACGGCTAGTCGTCCAGGGTCTGCATCGGATCCGTATCGTCGAGCTGTCGCAGGTGCGTCCGTATCTCGTAGCCCGGATCGCGGAAGAGCCCGAGATCTCTCCGACGGCCGGCGACCTGGAGACGGAGGCGCTCGCGCGGAACGCGGTGAACCTTTTCCGCCAGGTGGTCGAGCTGTCGCCGATGCTGCCGGACGAGCTGACGACCGTCGTGCAGAACGTCACCCAGCCTGATCGGCTCGGCGACCTCATCGCGGCGACGCTGCCCGCACTGACGACCCAGGCCAAGCAGGAGCTCCTGGAGACGCCCGACGTCAAGGCGCGCCTGGCGCGCCTGGTCGCGGTGCTGACCAAGGAGGCCGAGGTCCTGGCGCTCGGGTCGAAGATCCAGTCGCAGGTGGAGTCCGAGGTCGGCAAGAGCCAGCGCGAGTACTACCTTCGTGAGCAGCTCAAGGCGATCCAGAAGGAGCTCGGCGCGACCGATGACCGCACCCAGGAGCTCGACGAGCTCCGGGAGAAGGTCGAGGCGGCCGGCATGACCGAGGAGGCCAAGAAGGAGGCTCTGCGCGAGCTCGACCGGCTCACCAAGATGCCGCCCGCGGCGGCCGAGTACACGGTGGCGCGGACGTACCTCGACTGGCTGCTCGCCCTGCCGTGGAGCAAGCAGACGACCGACAACCTGGACATCGCGGAGGCGCGGCGGGTGCTCGACGCCGATCACTCCGGTCTGGAGAAGGTCAAGGACCGGATCCTCGAGTACCTGGCCGTGAAGTCGATGCGCCCGGCCGGCAAGGACCCGATCCTGTGCTTCGTGGGCCCTCCCGGGGTGGGCAAGACCTCGCTCGGTCGTTCGATCGCGCGGGCTCTCGGGCGGAAGTTCCACCGCGTCTCACTCGGCGGCATGCGGGACGAGGCGGAGATCCGCGGCCATCGGCGGACCTACATCGGAGCCCTGCCCGGCCAGATCATGCAGGGCCTGCGGCGCGCCGAGTCGAAGAACGCGGTGCTGATGCTGGACGAGGTCGACAAGCTGGGCATGGACTTCCGCGGCGATCCCGCGTCCGCGCTACTGGAGGTGCTCGATCCGGAGCAGAACGTCGCCTTCCGGGACCACTACATCGACGTGGCCTTCGATCTGTCCAAGATCCTCTTCATCACGACCGCCAACGTGCTAGACACCGTGCCGGCGCCGCTGCGGGACCGGATGGAGATCATCGAGATCGCGGGCTATACCGAGGAGGAGAAGGTCGCCATCGCTCGGACTCACCTGGTGCCGAAGCAGATCGCCGATCACGGCATGATCGACGGCGAGCACATCCGGTGGACCGACGCCGCCCTGCGCCGCCTGGTGCGGAGCTACACGCGGGAGGCGGGCCTCCGCAACCTCGAGCGCGAGATCGCGGCCATCACCCGCAAGGTGGCCAAGCGACGGGTCGAGGGGCACGTGCCGTCGGTGGAGGTGACGGAAGCGCTCGTCGGCGAGCTGCTGGGCGCCCCGAAGTACGAGCATGAGGAGCTGGAGGAGCGGACGCGTATCCCCGGCGTGGCGGTCGGCATGTCGTGGACGCCAACCGGTGGCGAGATCCTGTTCATCGAGGCCACCAGGATGAAGGGCAGCAAGAGCCTGACGCTGACCGGCCAGCTGGGCGATGTCATGAAGGAGTCCGCCCAGACTGCGCTGTCCTGGGCTCGGTCTCACGTGTCCGAGCTCGGCGTCCGGTCGGACTACTGGGACACGTCTGACATCCACATCCACGTGCCGGCGGGGGCCATTCCGAAGGACGGCCCGTCGGCTGGTGTCACCATGGTGACGGCACTCGTTTCCCTGATGACTCAGCGGCCCGTGCGCTCGGATCTCTCGATGACCGGCGAGGTGACATTATCTGGCCGTGTGCTGCCCGTCGGGGGCATCAAGGAGAAGGTGCTCGGAGCAAGGCGAGCCGGCGTGAGGGTTGTTATCTTGCCGAAAAGGAACGAGAAAAACCTCCTGGAGGATGTCCCGAGCCAGGTGCGCGATGGGATGACCTTCCACCTCGTGGATACGGTGGATCAGGTGCTGAATCTGGCCTTGGAGGAGCCCATTCCCAAGGACAATCGCATCCGAGAGTCGCTGCTCCAGGCTCGAAACTGACCTCTAAGCCACTGAAGTAAAAGGAGTCAGAGGCCGCCCACACCGGGCGGCCTCTCGGCTGCTCGCCACCCCGTGGCACGCCTCTTGGACTTCAGGGGGTCGTGCTCCTCAAGAAGACCTCTCTTCTCGCCGGTGTGACCCTGGCCGCTAGCATCTGGACGACAGGTGTGGCCGCCGGGGCCGACACCTATCGCTTGACCGATGGGGACGGCGTCGTCCACCTGACGAATGCTCCGACCGATCCGAGATACCGGGGGCTTCCAGTCGTATCCGGCACCGCAAGCGGATGGCTCCGCCTGACCGAGACCTCGCAGCACCAGTTCTCGGCGGACATCCGGGAGATCTCGTCTCGCCACGGCGTGGATCCGCTGCTCGTCGAGTCGGTGATCCGCGCCGAGTCCGCGTTCAATCCCACCGCGGTCTCGCGCACCGGCGCGCGTGGGCTGATGCAGCTCATGCCCAAGACCGCCGTCATGCTGGGCGTGCGCGACTCCTTCAACCCGCGCGAGAACATCGAAGGGGGCGTGCGCCACCTTCGCTACCTGCTGGATCGCTATCCGGGCAACGTTTCCCTCGCGGTCGCGGCCTACAACGCGGGCGAAGGGGCGGTCGACGCTCATCGGGGCATCCCGCCGTACGCGGAGACCCAGCAATACGTGCAGCGCGTGCTGCAGACTGGCGGCGCGTGGTCCGGGCGCAGTGTGGGCCCGCTCCCCAAGTCGGTCTACCGCTATGCCGGCCCCAACGGGTCGGTGACCTACAGCAATCTGCCCCCCGGCAGTCGCCTCACCGTCTCCCGCTAACTTCGCTGCCCCGCGGCCAGCCGATCAGTCAGGTCGGGCCCAGATCAGCTCCAGGAAGCGGTCGAGCAGGCCCTCCTTCACGAACAACTCGGTGGCCTCACCGGTGGTGTGCCGGTCCATTCCCCAGAGCGCGGCCCGCTTGCCCCGTTCCTGACTCATCTGGATGAAGACCTGCTGGTCCCGCGTGAAGGCGAGGGGAAGGTCCTCGTAGACCTGTGCGGTGAACGCGTTGACCGCGGGGCCGCCGATCGCGATGGCGGGGAACATCTCCGCCATCTCCTGGTTGAGCATCCACATGTCGGTCACGACCACCGCGCTGCGGTCCGCCGATCCCTGGCAGCGCGAGCCGATCGCGCGCTTCAGCTCGTAGGCAATGGGCCGGTCCTCTTCCTCGGGGAGAATGCCGTAGCCGACCACCAGGAGCACCGTGTTCCGGACGTCGAAGTACCGGGACATCAGCGAATCAGGCGCGCGAGCTCCCGGAAGTCGTCGGAATCGGCCTGGCGCAGCAGCTGGAACAGGACGGTCTCGGTGGTGGTGACGACCGCTCCGGCCTGACGGAGCTGGGCCATGGCGAGGCGCCAGTTCGCCTGAGTTCGCGAGGTGACCGCGTCCGCCACGATGTGAACCCCGTAACCGGCGGCCAGCAGGTCGAGCGCCGACATCAGCACGCACACGTGGGCTTCGATGCCGCCGAGCAGGACCTGGCGGGCGCCGCTCGCAGTCAGACGGCTCCGGAACGCCTCGACCCCCCAGCACGAGAACGCCACCTTCTCGATCGGCGTGAGCCCGGTGGGCAGGGCCGCCTTCATCTCCGGCAGGGTGTGTCCGAGCCCTTTCGGATACTGCTCGGTCGCCAAGGTCGGCAGCTGAAGACGCTGGGCCGTCGCGGCGAGGACCTTGAGGTTCCGCATCACTTCCTCGCGGTGATCCGAGTCCATCGCAGGGAACAGTCGCTCCTGCACGTCGATCACGACCAGAGCGGTGTGCTCGCGCCCGAGCACCATGGTATGGGACGGTGATGCCGTCGCGGAAGGGCTGCCGGGCTGGGTCATCGGAACCTCCGGAGGTGAGGATCTGAAACCGCCGCCATCCTCTCACATCTGGGGGCGGAGGCAAGCCGTCGGGGCCTCAGCGCGCGCGATCGAGCGTGCGGTACTGGATGGCCTCGGCGACGTGCTCGGTGGCGATGGCCTCGGCCGAGGCGAGGTCGGCGATGGTGCGAGCGACGCGAAGCAGACGGTCGTGGGCGCGCGCGGAGAGGCCCAGGCGGGTGACCGCCAGGCCCAGCAGGCGCGCGGCGTCGGCCGGGAGCGTGCAGATACGACGCGTCTGGCGGCCCGACATGCGGGCGTTGGCGTGGATGGTGGTACCCGCGAAGCGGGCGACCTGGCGGGCGCGCGCCGCGACGACGCGGGCCCGGATGGCGGCGGACGGCTCGCCCGCGGCGCTGGCGGTGAGCTCGGCGTGGGAGAGGGCGGGGATCTCGAGGTGGAGATCGATGCGGTCGAGCAGGGGCCGGGAGAGGCGACCCAGGTAGCGCACGCGCTCGGGCGGCGAGCAGGCGCAGCTCGGGAGTGACGGACAGCCGCGGCGGCAGGGGTTGGCGGCCGCGACGAGCTGGAAGCGGGCCGGGAAGGCCACGGTGCCGGCGGCCCGCGAGACGACGACGCGCGCGTCCTCGAGGGGCTGGCGGAGCGCTTCGAGTACCCGGGTGGAGAACTCGGGCAGCTCGTCCAGAAAAAGGACACCGTGGTGCGCCAGGCTGATCTCGCCGGGATGCGGGACGCCGCCGCCTCCGATGAGGCCGGCCTCAGAGGCCGTATGGTGCGGGCTGCGAAACGGGCGCACCGCGAGCAGGCCCTGACCGGGCGACAGCAGCCCGGCCACGCTCCAGACGGTCGACGCCTCGATCGCCTCCTCCAGCGAGAGCGGCGGCAGGATGGAGGCGACGCGGCGGGCCAGCATCGTCTTGCCGGTGCCGGGCGGCCCGATCATGAGCACGTTATGTGCGCCGGCCGCCGCGATCTCCAGACCGCGCTTTGCGTGCGCTTGGCCGCGCACATCCGCGAAGTCGAGCCCGTCGCGGTCGGGGGCGGCCGGGCCGCCGGAGCCACCGTCCGGACGCGAGGCGGCGATCTCGCGCTCGCCGTTGAGGTACTCGACCGCGTCGTGCAGGGTGGCGATGGCGATGACCTCGACGCCCGCGACCACGCTGGCCTCGGCCGCGTTGCCCGCCGGCACGAGCAGCGGCGCGAAGCCCTCGCGGCGCGCGTGCAGCGCGATCGGGAGGACGCCGCGCACCGGTCGCACGCTGCCGTCGAGCGACAGCTCGCCCATCACGAGCGCGCGATCGAGCCGGCCCGGCTTCACGAGGCCGGTGGCGCAGAGGATGCCCACCGCCATCGGCAGGTCGAAGGCGGCGCCCTCCTTGCGGAGCTCGGCCGGGGCGAGATTCACCGTGATCCGGTCGATCGGGAACTCGAGGCCCACGTTGTGAATCGCGGCCCGGACGCGGTCCCGGCTTTCCCGCACGGTGGAGTCGGGCAAGCCCACCGTGGTGAATGACGGCAAGCCGGAAGTCACGTCCACCTCGACGAAGACGGTGGCCGCCTCGACTCCCGAGAGCGTCGCGGAGCGCACGCGCGCGAGCACGGGCCCAGTGTGGGAATGCCGATGCCACCCGTCAATGTCCCGGAACCGATACGCCCGAGCAGCCGTCTCTGCTAGACTTGGGTCATGCGGACGCTACGCATCCTCGTGGTCGACGATCAGGAGCACATGCGCGAGCTGCTGGTGGAGGCCCTCTCGGCGGACGGGCACACCGTGGATCCGGCCGAGAACGGGACGGCCGCGATCCAGCTATTCGAGGCCCAGGCCTACGACCTGGTGGTGAGCGACCTGCAGATGCCGCAGATGGACGGGCCCAAGCTCTACGAGGAAGTCTGCAAGCGCTGGCCAGCGGCGGCGCCGGGGTTCGTCTTCATCACCGGTGAAGACGAAGCGCCGAGCTACCGGCAATTCCTCAAGGACTCCAAGCTGCCGGTGGTCGCCAAGCCGTTCAAGCTCAAGGAGTTCCGCCAGCTGCTGGGGACGCTGTTCCCGCCCGCGTAGGCGGCCCGCTTCACCGGGCGAGCAGCCGCTCGGCGGTCGCCCAGTAGTCGCGCGCCAGCCGTCCCGCCTCGTCGCGTTCCCGGGCCACCAGCCGCCGCTCCGCCTCGTCCCGCGCCGCCGCGAGCCGGCTTCCCGTCGCCCGCTCCTGCTCCCAGGCAGCCGCGGCGGCCACGAGGGCCTCGGCGGCTCGCAGGGACGGATCGGCCAGCGCACGGGCGGCCTCGCCCTCGAGAACCACGGTGTGGCGGCGCCTCAGCCCGTCGATCTCGGCCTTGAGATCGCTCGCGCCCGCACCGGCCTCCGGCGAGGTCTGCTTCCAGTGCGCGGAGAGCGCCCGGCTGCGCTCCCGGAGCCGGGCCAGGTCCTGTCGGAGCCGGGCGGTGCCGTGGTCGCGGGCCTGCTGGAGCGAATCGCCGTAAGCGGCCGGATCGGCAACCGCCACCTCGAGGGAGGCGTGCAGGGCCTCGCGCTCGCCCGCGAAGCGATCCAGGCAATCGAGCCCGATCTGCTGGCTCTGGAACAGCTCGGCGCCGGTGCGCGCGTTCACCGCCGCCTGGGCCTCGAGCGTTTCCGCCTTGCGCGCCAGATCTCTCCAGCGCTGCGCGTCCGCGGCAGAGCCCTCGGTGGCCGCCTGGCGGGCGCGATCCCGCAGATCCTTGAGATCGGTGGCCAGTGATGCGGTCCACACCGGCTGGGTCGCCCCGGCCATGCAATGCTGCTCCCGCGCCGCGTTGTCGGCCAGGCGCGCACGCAGGCGCGCGATCTCTGGAGCGACGTCGGCCGTATTCTCACCGCGCGCGGACGCGGCGGGCGCGAGCGCCAGCACGAGCGCGCCCAGGGTGAGCAGGGGACGAAGACTGGAGTGCGCGCGCATCACGAGTCGACTACCGCTTCCAGCACACGACGGTGATCGTCCCCGGGCGGCCGTGATCGCAGCGGCTCCAGCCTTCCTTCTGGTCGGCCGCGGTCTGGGGCGATTCGTGGGTGGACGCGGCACAGCCGGAGAGCAGGAGCGAGGCGCCCAGCGTGATCACCGCGGCCAGCCTCAGCAGGCCCGATGGTCCCAGTCGCTCCAGCATCTCCCTGCCTCCTCGTTTGGATCTGCCTGCAACCGCGATCCAGTGGAATAGCAAGGAGGGGGCCAGCAAATTATCGCTGTACTATCGAGTATTTATGGACCGATACGTCCGACGGCGCACTCCCAATTTTGTCAAGCCGGCCTCGCTTTCTGCTACTCTTCGCGAGCGCACGACTAGCGCGCGCAATCTCTTCGCGGAGACGCCGAGTGACCGATCGAATCGATCCCGTGGTCCGTATCGAAGTGGTGCGCGCGGATCCGAGCCTTGCGCTTCCCGCCTACGCGCGCGAAGCCGATGCGGGACTCGATCTCGCGGCGGCGACGGCGGTGACGCTGCCGCCCGCCGGCCGCCAGCTCGTGCCGACCGGGCTGCGCGTGGCGATCCCCGACGGATACGCGGGGCTGGTGCTGCCGCGATCGGGACTGGCGCTTCGCGCCGGCGTGACCGTGCTGAACGCGCCCGGCCTCATCGACTCGGGGTATCGCGGCGAGATCGGGGTGCTTTTGATCAACCACGGCGTCGAGGCGGTGACCATCGGTCGCGGCGAGCGCATCGCGCAGCTCGTGATCCAGCCGGTGGCGCGGGCGAGCCTGGTGGAGGTACGCGAGCTCGGGGAGAGCCGACGCGGAACCGGCGGCTTCGGCTCGACCGGCGTCTGATCTGGGGTCAGGTCTTACATTCCGACATTTTCCGGGCGCGCAGCCACACGGCCGACTTCCACGAAAATGTCGGAATGTAAGACCTGACCCCTACTCGGGGTTCAGGTCGGTCTTGAAGAGGGTTCGCCCCTCGATGTCGATCAGCGATACGGTCATGACCTCGGTGACGCCGTCGATCCGGACCGCGCCGTAGTACTGCATGCCCTCACTGGGCGGGCGGTTCTGCTTCATCCCGTCCGGCACGCTCCGGTACCGCACGTCCGGCCCGAAGGTCTGGTCGATCTGGCCGGGCCCGAAGGTGCCCGCGTTGATCGGCCCGGCCACGAACTCCCAGAAGGGCGTGAAGTCGGTGAACCGGGCCCGCGCCGGATCGTACCGGGTCGCGGACGCGTAGTGGACGTCGGCGGTCAGCCAGACCACGTTCGAGATGCGGTTGGCCTTGATGAAGGCCAGCAGCCCGGCCAGCTCGAGCTCGCGCCCCAGCGGCGGTCCGTCGTCGGCGTTGGCCCACGCCTCGAAGGTGTCCTTGGGCACGTCCGGGTTGAGGTCGGGGACCACGATGCTGAGCGGCATGTCGCTCGCGATGACCTTCCACGTCGCGGGTGAGTCGAGGAGCGCGCGCTTCAGCCACCGCATCTGCTCCGGGCCCAGAAAGGCCGCGTCGGCGTCGAGGACGGTCTGGCGGTTCGGCGAGTTCGGACCGCGATAGCTGCGCTCGTCGAGCATGAAGACCTGGAGCGACGGCCCGTACCCGAAGGCACGATAGACCCGCTCCGGATCGACCGCGTCGAGCCGAAAGGGGTTGTACTCGAACATGGCACGCTTGGCCCAGGCCGCGAGCAGCGACGCGCTCTTCACGGTGTAGCGCTCGTCACCCAGGATCTGTCCCGGGTACCAGTTGTTGCGCACCTCGTGGTCGTCCCACTGCACGAGCATGGGCACCTCGGCGCAGAAGCGTCGCTTGTGCTCGTCGAGGAAGTTGTAGGCGAAGTTCCCGCGATACTCGCCGAGGCTCTCCGCGACCTTGGCCTTGGCCGGCGAGGTGACGTTCTTCCAGAGGGTGCCGTCATCGAGCTTGACCTCGGCCGGGATGGGCTCGTCCGCGTAGATCTGATCGCCGGAGTGGATGAAGAAGTCGGGATTGGCCCGGCGCATGACGTCGTACATCTTCATGCCGCCCCATCCCGGGTTGATGCCCCACCCCTGTCCCGCCTCGTCGCCCGACCATGCGAAGGTGATGGTCCGGGCATTCGAGGGCGCGGTGCGCAGGCGCCCGGCCGCGGGCGCGCTCATCACCTTGACGTCGGCGAGGTCCTGGAACAGGACGCGGTAGAAGATATCCTGTCCGGCCGGGAGGCCGGTCAGGTCCACCCGGGCGGTGAAGTCCGTCTCGGCCAGCGCGGCCGGTCCGACGATGCGCCGCACGCTCCGGAACGTCTCCGAGGTGGAGTACTCGACGATGAGCCGCGCCGGTCGATCGGTCTTGCTCCAGACGATGGCCCGATCCGCGCTGATATCGCCGCTCTGGACCCCGCACGGGATGGCGGGGCGGAGCCGATCGGGCGTCACCACCGCGGGTGCGCGGCCCTGAGCCCAGACCGGGAGCCGCGCGGCAGCTCCGAGGGCGGCCGAGCCGAGCGTCAGCAGGGAGCCCTGAAGGAGACGCCGCCGACCGATGCGAGCCGGCGCGCCGGGCTCGGGAGTGGAAGACCGTTCGCTGTCTCGCATCGCGCCGCCTCCTGTGGCTCGACTCGTCGGAACCAGCGGTCGAGCCGAGGGGATCGTGGCACACGCGGGTTGCGGCCAGATGACCGGCGCGCTACGTGTGCGCGACGGGCGGAGCGCGGCGGACGGGGACTACTCGTTCAGCCGGCGCCGCAGGAATCCGAGCAGGCCCTGGGGCATGAAGATGACCATGGCGGTGAAGATGATGCCCACCGGGATCAGGTAGAACTCGGTGAAGAACCGCGAGAAGCCCTCGCGGAGCAGCAGGAAGGCCGCGGCGCCCACGATCGGACCCACCAGGGTGCCGATCCCGCCCATCACGTTGAAGATCACGACCTCGCCCGAGACCACGAAGAAGACGTAGTCGGGCGCCGCGAAGCGGTTCTGCAGCGCGTAGAGCACGCCGGCCAGACCCGCGAACACCCCGGAGAGCATCACCGCCACGATCTTGTAGCGCTCGACCGCGTAGCCGACCGCGCGGGTCCGGGGCTCGTTCTCCCGGATGGACTGCAGCACCATGCCGAACGGCGAATGCGTGATCCGGCGCAGGACGAGATAGGACACGGTGACCACCGCGAGCACGAACCAGTGGAGCGTGTTCGAGTTGAATGGGACCGAGAAGAGACCGGGGATGGCCAGCGCGGGCCGCTTGAAGCTGAGCCCGTTCTCCCCGCCGGTCACCTCGGTCCAGGTGAAGATGATCACGTAGAAGATCTGGGAGAAGATGAGGGTCGTGATCGAGAAGTAGATGTCGCGCAGCCGGGTCGAGAAGTAGGCCACGAAAACCGCCACCACCGCCGCCGCGGCGAGGCCGTAGACGAAGGCGAGCCACAGGTTCGGGGGCCGCGTCGAGAGCAGCGCCGCGGCCGCGCCGTACATCCCGAGCCCGAAGAACGCGGAGTGGCCGAACGAGATCATGCCGGTGTAGCCGATCAGGATGTCGGAGGACATCGCGAGCAGTCCCCAGATCAGGATCTCGGTGACGAAGCGGCGCCAGAACTCGGGGAGCACGAGCGGGGCCAGGATCAGGAGCGCCAGCACCACGCCGAAGCCGGTCCAGAACGCGAGGGGAGCGCGCTGGCTGATCACTTGGGGGTCGGCACGAAGAGGCCGGTGGGGCGGAAGAGCAGGGTCAGGATCAGCGCCACGAACGACACGATGACCGCCTGGGCCGGGCTCACCCAGAGCGAGGCGTAGGCCTCGAGCAGGCTGACGAAGATCGCGGCCGCGATGGAGCCGCCGAGATTGCCCATGCCCCCGACCACCACCACGATGAAGGCCTTGAGCACCCAGTCGAGGCCCATCGCGTGGTTGACGCCCACCAGCGGCCCGAAGAGCACCCCGCTGGCCGCGGCCATCCCGGCCCCGATCGCGAACACCGCGGTGTGCACCCACGGGACCGGGATTCCCATCGCGGAGGCCATCACCCGATCCTGGGTGGTGGCGCGGATCCAGATGCCGTAGGTGCCGAACTTGAGGAAGAGCCAGAGCGCCCCGATGATGGCGGCCGACAGCCCCGCGATCACCAGGCGATACCAGGGGTAGTCCAGGTAGAAGAGCGAGAAGTGACCGGTGAAGGGCTCCTGGATCTTCCGGGCCACCGGCCCGAACTGCCAGAGGGCATAGTTCTGCAAGACGAGCGAGAGCCCGAAGGTGGCCAGGATCGTGGTGAGGGGATCGCGCCCGAGCAGGGGGCGCAGGGTCGTGATCTGGATGACCGCGCCCAGCAGCGCGATCACCACCGTCGCCACCAGCAGCGCGATCCAGAAGTTGCCGGTCGCCACCATGGTGGTCACGCCCACGTACGCCCCCAGCATGAACAGCTCGCCGTGGGCGAAGTTCACCACGTCCATGATCCCGAAGATGAGGGTGAGACCGGAGGCGACGAGGGCCAGGATCATGCCGGTCACGATCCCGTTGATGGTCTGGATCAGGATCTGGTCGAGGAGGATGGGCACGCCCTAGATCCCCATGTACTGGTGGATGACCGCGGCATCGGCGCGCAGCTCGGCGGCGGCGGCCTGGTGACGCACCTGGCCCTTCTCCATGAGGTAGATCCGCTCGCACGCCTCGAGGGTGAGCGGCACGTTCTGCTCGACCAGCAGGATCGCGACCCCTTCCCGGTGCAGCGCGTCGATGATCTGGCGGATCTGGGAGACCATGCGCGGCATGAGGCCCTCGGTCGGCTCGTCGAGCAGGATGATCTTCGGCTCGAGCATCATCGCCCGCGCGATGGCGAGCATCTGCTGCTCGCCGCCGGAGAGCGTGCCGCCCGCCTGGTTACGGCGGTCGGCGAGCACCGGGAAGTACTGGTAGACCTTGTCGAGGAGCGCCTGCTTGCGGCCCTCGTCCACCCCCGCCCGGTCGAGGCCGGTGCGCAGGTTCTCCATCACGGTGAGCAGGCGGAAGATGCGGCGGTCCTCCGGCACGTAGCCGATGCCCAGGCGCGCCAGCCGGTGGGGCGCGAGGCCGGTGATGGCGCGCCCGTCGTAGCGGACCTCGCCCTGGCTCGGGCGCACCAGGCCCATCACCGTCTTCAGCGTGGTGCTCTTGCCGACCCCGTTCCGGCCCAGGAGCCCCACGACCTCGCCGCGCCCGATCTCCAGGGAGACCCCGTGGAGGATGTGGCTCTTGCCGTAGAAGGTGTGGATCCCCTCGACGGTGACGAGGGGCGAAGCCGGAGTGGCGGCGCCGCTCACGTCTTGAGGTAGACCTCCATCACCTTCGGATTGCCCTGGATCTCGGCCGGCGTCCCGTCGGCCAGCACCTCGCCGTAGTGCAGCACCGTGATCCGGTGGCAGAGCTCCATCACCACCTGCATGTCGTGCTCCACGATCAGGATGGTCAGGTCCTTCGCGATGCGGCGGACCAGCTCCATGGTGTCGTGGGTCTCGGCCGCGCTCATGCCCGCGGTCGGCTCGTCCAGGCACAGGAGCTGCGGCTCGGTGGCCAGCGCGATGCCGATCTCGAGGTTCCGCTGCTCGCCGTGGGAAAGGTTCGCGGCCAGCTCGTCGGCCTTGCCCGCGAGGCCCACCGCCGCGAGCGCGCCCTCGGCCCGGCTCATGATGTCGCGGTAGGCCCGGTGGTGGGTGAGGAGGCTCCAGCTGTGCCGTCGCGACTGGGCCGCGATGCGCACGTTCTCCCGCGTGGTCGCGTTGGGCATGATGTTGGTGATCTGGTACGAGCGCGCGATGCCCTTCTGCGAGATCCGGTTCGGGGGCAGCCCGGTCACGTCCTCGCCGTCGAGGAGGATGCGCCCCGCGGTGGGACGCAGCACGCCGGTGAGGCAGTTGAAGAACGTGCTCTTGCCCGCGCCGTTGGGCCCGATGATGGCGCGGATCTCTCCGCGCCGGACCTCGACGTTGACGTCGTTGAGCGCGGTGAGCCCGCCGAAGCGGACGGTCAGGCCCTCGGTGCGCAGGATCGGAGAGCCGGCGCCGCCCCTCGAGACCAGGGAGCCGGGGGCGGCGCCGGTCGACTGCTCCGCCGTCACTAGGCGAACTTGCAGGCCGGCGGGAAGATCGTCTTCTCCTTCGGCACCACCTCGAGGATGTGGTGCTTGCCACCCTTGATGTCGAAGATGAACTCGCTCAGGAACGCCTGGTGGTCGTCCTTGCGCAGCGTCTTGTCGCCCTGGGGGAAGTCGTCGCCCGCCTTGACCTCCATGCCCTCGAGCGCCTCGATCAGCTTCATGGTGTCCTCGCGCCCCTTGAAGCCGGACTTCTGGATGCCGAGCTTGAGGAAGTTCATCGCCTCGAAGTTGGACTGCACGTAGCGATCGGGGAGCGGTCCCGAGGGATCGATCTGCTTGAGCCGCGCCACCGCCTCGTCGAAGAACTTCTTGTGACCGGGCGTGTTGAGCGGACCCTCGAGCACCGGGATGTAGCGGTTGATGCCGACGAAGCCCTCGATCTTGTTGCCGAGCGCGGGCAGGTTGGTGGACTCCGCGATCGCCCCGTCGCCGGCCCACTTGTACCGCTTGGTGAGCCCCAGGTCGAAGGCCTGGTTGCCGATGGTGACGCCGTCCTTGCCGAAGAAGATCCCGAAGAAGCCGTCGAAGCTGCCGGTGATCTTGGACAGGAACGCGGTCATGTCCGCGGTGCCGAGCGGGATGCCGGTGGTGCCCACCACCTCGCCGCCCGCCTTCTTGATCTGCTCGGCGTAGGCGTCGCGGGTGGACTGGCCCCACGAGTAGTCGGCGTAGCCGATGTGCCACTTCTTGCCGAGCTTGTTGACCAGGTACGGGGCGAAGGCCACCGCCTGCGCCGGCGCGTAGTCGAACGGCCGGAAGGAGTAGCGGCTGCACTTGCTGGTGGTGATGGTGGTGTCGAGGCACACCCCGATCATGTTGACGATCTTGTGCTCTTCCCACACCGGCAGGCAGGCGATGCACACGTTGGAGAGGAAGCCTCCCTGGTGGGCGTCGATCTTGTCCTCGACCACCAGCTTCTCCGCCTTGCGCTGTCCCACGTCCGGCTTCGACTCGTAGTCGCCCACGATCAGCTCGATCGGCCGGCCGTTGACGCCGCCCGACTTGTTGATCCGGTCCACCGCCATCTGGCTGCCGACCAGCGCGGTCTTGCCGCCCGCCGCCGCCGCGCCCGACAGGGGCTGGAGCGCGCCGATCTTGTAGGGCTTGGCCTGGCCGAACGCGTCCCGCCACGGGGCGGGGACGAGCATGCCGGAGCCGAGGGCGCCCGCCGCGGCCGCGCTCAGGCCGAGCCACCGCCGCCGGGTGATCTTGCCGCGATACCAGAACTCCTGCTCGTTGCCGTGATTGGCCATGGGGAGAGCCTCCTGTTGTTCTGTAATCGAGCCGCTCAGTGGGAAGTTCCCGCGACCGCGGCCAGCGATTCCTCGAAGACCTGCAGCGTGCGGGCGACCTCGGTGTCGGTGTGGACGAGCGAGACGTAGAACTTCTGCGCCGCCTTCACGACGCCCCGCACGAGCATCTCGCGGGTGAACGCGGCGTGCCGGTCGAGGTCCGCGGTGAGGGTGGCGCGGTAGTCGGTGATGGGCCGGTCGGTGAAGTAGATCTCGAACACCGGCGCCTCGCCCGCCACCTGGGCCGGGAGCCCCGCCCGGCGGGCCGCCGCCTCGAGCCCCTGCTTGAGGCGCGTGCCGGTCGCGAAGAGGCGCTCGTAGGTGCCGGGCCGGCGCAGCTCGGCCAGGGTGGCGAGGCCGGCCGCCGCCGCGATCGGGTTGCCGTTGAGCGTGCCCGCCTGCTGCACGAACTCTCCGGTGCCGTCGAGGTCGTGGGAGAAGTGCCGCATGATGTCCCGCCGGCCCGCCACCGCGGCGAGCGGGAAGCCACCCCCCACGATCTTGCCGAAGGCGGCCAGGTCCGGCACCACCCCGTAGTACTCCTGGGCGCCGCCGTAGGCGAAGCGGAAGCCGGTGACGATCTCGTCGAAGACCAGCGGGATGTCGTGCCGCGCGGTGATCGCCCGCACGCCCTGGAGAAAGCCCGGCTGCGGCACGATCAGCCGCTGGAACGGCTCCATGATCACCGCGGCGAGATCGTGGTGGTGCGCCTCGATCATGGCCTCGGCCTCGGCCAGGTCGTTGAACGGGGCGATCAGGACCTCGCCCTGGATCGCGTGCGGGATGCCGGCCGAGTCCGGGGTCGGGGCCGGGAACGCCTTCGGCTCGCGCGGGCCGACGCTCATCAGGGAGTAGTCGTGCACCCCGTGGAAGCCGCCCTCGAACTTGAGGATCTTGTCCCGCCGCCGATAGGCGCGCGCGACCCGCAGCGCGAAGAAGGTCGCCTCGCTGCCGCTGCCGCAGAAGCGAACCTGCTCCGCGCACGGCACCGCGCGGCAGATCTCCTCCGCGAGGGACAGGGTGGGCTCGCTCAGCTGGAAGTAGGTCGTGCCCTTGCGGAGCTGCGCCTCCACCGCGGCCACCACCGCGGGGTGGGCGTGGCCCAGCACCAGCGGGCCGCTGCCCAGGATGTAGTCGATGTACTCGCGGCCCGAGAAGTCGTGGAGGCGCGGACCGTGCGCCTCGCGGACCACGAACGCGAGCTCCTGCGGCGCATAGTATCCGCCCAGGACACCTCCCGGGAGGACCCGCATCGCCTTCTGGAGCAGAGCTTCTTCGTCGGGGCTACGACCGGCCGGACCTGCCATTCCACCTCGCTGGGACGGAGAGATTGGCGGGTTTTATACCGTAAAGCCCTCCACCGTGCAAGGGTGCACTTACACGGTCGAGTCGCGGGACCGCGCCGCGAGCGCGGCTAGGAGGACAGGCCGGAGGCCCGTAGCGCGAGCCGGATGCGGTGGCGCTCGTCCTCGGAGATCGCGGTGAGGGGCGGCCGCACGTGCGCGGCCGGGATCCGGCCGAGGATGGCGAGGGCCTCCTTCATCCGGTTGTGCATGTCCACGAACGGCGGGGCGTAGAACACGCTGACGAGCGGCGCCATGCGCTCGTTGAGCCGGCGCGCCTCGTCGAGGCGGCCCGCCTGCACCGCGGCGAACAGGGCGGCCTGCAGGTCCGCGGTCACGCTGCCCATCCCGGAGATGCAGCCGTCGGCCCCGAGCATGAAGCTCGCCATCAGCGACATCGTGAACGAGGACATGACCGCCACCGGCCGCCCGCTCGCGCGCACCGCGCGCAGGTTCTTCTCGTAGCGACACGATCTCGTTGGACCAGTCCTTGACCGCCGCGACCGTCGGGATCTTGCAGAGCTCGGCCAGCGTCTCGGGGCTGTAGCCGATGCCGGAGGCGACCGGGTACTCGAAGACCACCAGCGGCAGATCCACCGCGTCGGCGATCGTCTGGAAGTGCCGCAGCACCATGTCCGGCTTGAGCTGCGCGCCCCACATGAAGAGCGTGGGCGGGAAGACCAGCAGCCCGGCCGCGCCCGCGGCCCGCGCGTCGCGCGCCAGCTCCACCGCTTCGAGCGTGCCGTCCGAGTAGACGCCGGTCACCACCGGCACCTTGCCCGCGACCTCGTCGAGGGCCACGTCGAGCGTGCGCCGGCGCTCCTCGCGGGTGAGCGAGGCCACCTCGGCCGCGTGGCCGTTGGCCACCAGGCCGGTGACGCCGGGCGCGTCCACGAGCCAGCGGAGATGCTTGCGGTAGGCGGGCTCGTCGATGGCGAGGTCGGCGGTGAACGGCAGGAGGTTGGCCGGCATGCAGCCGTGGAATCGCAGTCCGTGGGTCATGGTGTCGACCTTAGCATGGCGCCCCTCACCAGCGCGCCAGCTCGTCGGCCAGCTCCTTGGCCGAGAGGACGCGGGCGTAGGCGCGGCGGATGATGTCGAGCGTGGCGCGCTGGATCTCGGGCCAGAGCGTGGCCACGCCGTCTTCCACCACCAGGACGCGGTACTCCCGGTTGAAGGCGCCGATCACGGTGGCCAGCACGCAGATGTCGGTCATGGTCCCGGTGACCACCAGGGTGGTGACCCCGCGGGCCCGGAGCGCCCCGTCCAGCACGGTCCCGTTGAAGCCGTCGTAGTAGTGCTTGCGCACCACCAGCTCGTCGGCGCGCGGCGCCAGCTCCGCGACGACGCTCGCGCTCGGATCGCCCTCGAGGCACGAGGACGAGGGCCGGCCGAAGCCGGTCGCGGCGCCCGGCGCCGCGCGCCGGTGCTCCGGGTGGAGCTCGCCGACCAGGAGCGGCGCGGCGGGCGAGTAGGTGAACTCGGTGAAGACCACCGGCAGGCCCTTCTCGCGGAAGATGGCGAGCAGCTCCTGGATCCGCGGCAGCGCCTCGCGGGCGGGCGGGACCTCCATGACCTGGCCCTCTTCCACGAACCCGCGCTGCATGTCGACGACGAGGAGCGCGGTGCGGCCCGGCTCGAGCGGCAGGGCGCGGGCGAACGCCTCCTCCCGATCCATCGGCGCTACCAGGCGGACACCGAGAACGCGTTGGGGATGTGCCGGATCGCCTTGACCCCGCCCTCGTCGTTGAAGATCACCGAGACGACGTCGAAGCGGCAGGAGACCTGTCGCAGCCGCTTGAGCTTGAGATAGCCGTGGGCGAGCTTGCCGAGCCGGTTCTGCTTGCGGGTGTTGACCGCGGCCTGGGGCGGGTCGCCCTCCATGTCCCGGCGCGTCTTCACCTCGACGAAGACGAGGGTCTTGCCCTCCTTCGCCACGAGGTCGATCTCCCCCGCGCGGGTGCGGACGTTGCGGTCCAGGATCGCGAAGCCGCTGCGGGCCAGGAAGCGGGCGGCCTCCTCTTCCCCTCTGTCTCCGGTGACCTTTCGAGTGTCGGTGGGCACGTGCACTACTCCTTACGCATCGGCGTCGATCCACTGCAGCTCGGTACGGGAGAACAGGGTCAGCTGGCTCCAGATCCCCGCGAAGGTGCGGCGGTGCAGGGGGCAGGGGCCGTGACGCTCGAGCGCCTCCCGGTGCTCCGGGGTCGCGTAGCCCTTGTGGCGGACGAACCCGTAGAGCGGGAACTCCCGATCCGCGTCTTCCATGATCCGGTCGCGCGTCACCTTGGCCACGATCGAGGCCGCCGCCACCGAGGCCGAGCGCCGGTCGCCCTCGACCAGGTTCCGCTGAGGGCACCGCAGGCCCGGCACCTCCACGAAGTCGGTCAGCACCAGCTCCGGCTCGAGCGCCAGCGCGCCCAGGGCCTGGGCCATGGCCAGACGGGTGGCCTGCAGGATGTTGATGCGATCGATCGTGAGGTGATCCACCACCGCCACGCCCACTCCCAGTGCCCTCGCGTGAATGATCTCGAACAGCCGCGCCCGCTCCAGCGGGTCCAGACGCTTCGAGTCGTCGACCCCGCGAATCCGCTCCCCCGGCGCCAGCACCACCGCCGCCGCCACCACCGGCCCCGCGAGCGGCCCGCGGCCCGCCTCGTCGACGCCGGCGAGACGGCTCACCCCCCGCCGCCAGGCGGCGCTCTCGAACCGGTAGGGCGCTTCCGGCGCCACGACCCGGTCTTAGCTCGACTGCTCGCCCGAGGCCGGGACCACCGCGAACCGCTTCTCCTTGAGGCGCGCCGCCTTGCCGACCAGGTCGCGGAGGTAGTAGAGCTTCGACCGCCGCACGGTGGCCCGCTTCATCACCTGGATCTTGTCGATCCGCGGCGAGTGCACCGGGAACGTGCGCTCCACCCCGACCCCGTAGGAGATGCGGCGCACCGTGAACGAGGCCCCGGTGCCGCCCCCCCGCCGGCGGATCACCACGCCCTCGAAGGCCTGCAGCCGCTCCTTCTCACCCTCGACGACCTTGACCATCACCTTGACGGTGTCGCCGGGCTTGAAGCCGCCCCGGTCCTTCTTGAGATCGCCCGCCTCGACGATTCGGATCGCTTCCATGATCTGACGCTCCTCGCTCGCTGAAGTTAGTCCAGGAAATCGGACGGGGTCCGGCCCTGCCGGAAGCCGTCCGTCCACTTCTGCTCTTCCGGCGTGAGATCCGCCGTTTCCAGGAGATCGGGCCGCCGCCGCCACGTGCGCCAGAGCGACATCAGCTGGCGCCACCGCGCGATCCTTCCGTGATCGCCGGAGCGCAGCACCTCGGGCACCGCCGCGCCGCGGAAGACCTCGGGCCGCGTGTACTGCGGGTGCTCGAGCAGGCCGCGCGCGAACGAGTCGCGCGCGGGCGCGTCCTCGTCGCCGAGCACGCCCGGCAGCAGGCGCACGATCGCGTCGGTCACCACCAGCGCGGCCGGCTCGCCGCCGCTCAGCACGTAGTCGCCGACGGACAGCTCCTCGTCCACCACCGTCTCGCTCACCCGCTCGTCCACGCCCTCGTAGCGCCCGCAGAGCAGGATCAGGCGCGGCCGCCCCGCGAGCTCGCGCGCCACCTCCTGGCTGAAGCGCCGGCCGGCCGGCCCCAGCAGGATCACCCGCGCCTCGGCCCCGTCGGGCCGCAGCGCGTCCACCGCGGCGGCCAGCGGCTCCGGCTTGAGGATCATGCCGCCCCCGCCGCCGAACGGCGGCTCGTCGGTCACCCGGTGCCGCCCCGCCGCGTGCTCCCGCAGGTCGTGGACGCGGACGTCGACCAGGCCGCGGGTCCGGGCCCGGCCCAGGATCGACTGGGTGAGCGGGACCTCGAGCATGGCCGGGAAGAGGGTGACGATGTCGATCCTCACAGCTCGAGCAGCCCTTCCGGCGGATCGATGACGATGCGGCGATCCGCCACGCTGACCTCCACCACGATCGACGGCACCGCCGGGATCAGCCGCTGGCGGTGCTCGTCGTCCTCGACCACCCACAGGTCCTGGGCCCCGCTGTCTACCCGAACGAACCGGCCGACGTGCCGTCCCTCGCGCGTCTCCACCACCGCGCCCTCCATCTGCCACGGATAGAACTGCCCCTCGGGGAGGGGCAACACCTCGTCCCGCTCCACCGCCAGGAGCCGTCCCTGGAAGCGGCGGGCCGCCTCCGGCGAGTCGACCCCGTCCATGCGGAGGAAGATCGCCTCGCCCTCGAAGCGGCACGAGGCGATGTGGCAGTCCTCGCGCTGATCCCCGCGGGGCTCCCACAGCACGCAGCGGTCGAGCCGCCCGAAGCGCTCGCGAGGCCGATCGGTGAGCGGGCGCACCTTGAGCTCGCCGCGCAGCCCGAAGGGCCGCAGCACCTCCCCGACCGCGACGAGGGGGGCGTCCGTCACGATCGGCTACGCCTTGGCGGCGGCTCCCGCGGCGGCCCCCGCGGCCCGCGCCAGCAGGTGCTTCACCGTGTTGCTGGGCTGCGCGCCCTTCTTGATCCACTCCTGCGCACGGTCCACCTGAATCTTGATGGTGGGTGGCTTCGTGAGCGGGTTGTAGTGCCCGAGCACCTCGATGAACTTGCCGTCCCGCGCCGCGCGCGAGTCGGCCACCACCACGCGGTACGCCGGCTTCCGCGTCGTCCCCGTCCGTCTCAGCCTGATGTGAACCGCCACTGGTCACCTCTCTCTGGGTTGTCCTGCGTCGTCGACTCGTCCAGGGCTCAGCGCGGCAGGAAGGGCAGGGCGCCCTTGAGCTTGCCCATGCGCCCTTCCATCTGCTTGAGCCCCTTCATCATCTTCTTGAGCTGGGCGTACTGCTTGAGCAGCCGGTTCACGTCCGACACGCTCGTGCCGCTGCCCCGCGCGATCCGCGCGCGGCGACTGCCGTTGATCACCGCCGGCTCCCGCCGCTCGAGCGGGGTCATCGACGCGATGATCGCCTCGTACCGGTGCAGCTCCTGCTCCTCGCCCTTCATCTCCTTGGGCAGCCCCTTGGCCCCCTTGAAGAAGGGCACCATGTCCATGAGCTGGCCGAGCGGCCCCATGGAGCGCAGCTGCTTGAGCTGCGACGCGAAGTCCTCGAGGGTGAAGGCGTCGTCCCGGATCTTCTGGGCGAGCGCCTCCGCCTGCTCGGCGTCCACCGAGGCCTGGGCCTTCTCCACCAGCGAGAGCACGTCGCCCATCCCGAGGATGCGCTGGGCGAGCCGATCGGGGTGGAACGGCTCGAGCGCGTCGGTCTTCTCGCCCACGCCCACGAACGCGATGGGCCGGCCGGTCACTTCCCGCACCGACAGGGCCGCGCCGCCGCGCGCGTCGCCGTCCATCTTGGTGAGGATCACCGCGTCGATGCCGATGGCCGCGTTGAACTTGTCGGCCACCGTGACCGCGTCCTGGCCGGTCATGGCGTCCACCACCAGCAGGACGTGGTGCGGCCCCACCGCCTTCTTGATCGCCCGCAGCTCCTCGAGCATCTCCTCGTCGATGTGCAGCCGCCCCGCGGTGTCGAGGATGAGCGGCGACAGGCCCCGCCGCGCCGCCTCGTCGCGCGCCGCGGAGCAGATGTCGACCGGGCGCTGGTCGGCCTCGCCCACCACCGGGACGCCGAGCTGCGCGCCCAGGGTCTTCAGCTGGTCGATCGCGGCGGGCCGGTAGACGTCGGCGGCGGCCAGCAGCGGATGCTGGCCCTGCTTCTGGAAGTGGCGGGCCAGCTTCGCGGCGCTGGTGGTCTTGCCGGAGCCCTGCAGGCCGATCAGCATGACGACCGTCGGCGGGTGCGAGGCCATGGCCAGGCGGTGGGCGGAGCCCCCGAGCAGCTCGACCAGCTCGTCGCGCACCACCTTGACCACCTGCTGGCCCGGGGTCAGCGACTGCAGCACGTCCTGCCCGACCGCCTTCACACGGACGCGCTCGACGAAGCTCTTCACGACCTTGAAGTTGACGTCGGCCTCCAGCAAGGCCACGCGCACCTCGCGCAGAGCCTCCTGGATGTTGTCCTCCGTCAACCGGCCGAAACCACGGAGCCGGTCGAGGATTCCGGTCAGACGACTGGTCAGACTGTCGAGCATTGCGTGACCACCTGGAAGACTGCGTCTGGAAACGCTAAAGAATACTGACGGGGGCCCTAAAAGTCAAGCGCTTTTCGCTACTTCCGACGCACTCCTCAGTGCCGCCACCGCGGCCCCCGGATCCGGGGCGCCGAAGACGGAGGACCCGGCCACCAGCACCGTGGCCCCGGCCCGGGCCAGGGGACCGGCATTCTCGACCTTCACGCCGCCGTCCACCGAGACCAGCACGTCGCGGGAGCCCAGCAGGGCCCGGAGGCGGCGGATCTTCTCGTAGGCGGTCGGGATGAAGGACTGCCCCCCGAAGCCCGGATTGACCGACATCACCAGCACCAGGTCGAGGTCGTCGAGCACGTATTCGAGGACTTCGGGCGCGGTGGAGGGGTTCAGGGCCACCCCGGACTTGGCGCCCGCCTCCCGGATCAGCGAGAGGGCCCGCTCGAGATGGGCGCACGCCTCGACGTGGATGGTCAGGTAGTCGGCCCCCGCCTTGACGTAGGTCTCGACCCAGCGCTCCGGCTCCTCGATCATCAGGTGGACGTCGAGCGGCAGCCGCGTCCGCTTCCGGATCGACTCGATGACCGGTGGCCCGATGGTGAGGTTGGGCACGAAGTGGCCGTCCATCACGTCGACGTGGAGCTGGTCGGCCCCGGCCGCCTCCACCCGCGCGATCGCCTCCCCGAGAGCGGCGAAGTCGGCGGACAGGATGCTCGGCGCGATCCTCATGGTGCGACCTTACCCGAAAGCCGCGGGGCCCGCAAAGGGCGCCGGCCGAGGGAAGGCTCAGGACCGCTCCGCGCGGGCCAGGCGGACCGCGGTGAAGCCGTCGGTCCCGTGGACCTGGGGCAGGCAGCGGATGAACCCGGCGCCGTCCGGGGCCACCGGGAAGTCCGCCGGCGGATCCACCCGCCAGCCCGGATGACCATCCAGGAAGGCCCGCACGATCAGGTCGTTCTCGTCCGGCTCGAGCGAGCAGGTGGCGTAGACGAGGCGGCCGCCCGGTCGGGCCAGCAAGGCCGCGGCCGACAGGATGCCGCGCTGCTTCTCGACCAGGCGCCCGAGATCCGCCTCCTCCCGGTTCCACTTCACGTCCGGGTTGCGGCGCAGCACGCCCAGGTTCGAGCACGGAGCGTCCACCAGCACCCGGTCGCACCGCCCCTTCCAGCGGCCGCTGACGGTGGCCACCCCGCCGGCGTGGGTCTCGACGATCTCGACGCCGAGCCGGGCCGCCGCCTGGGTCAGCAGCCGTAGCCGGGCCGCGTTGCGGGTCCATGGCCACGATCCGGCCTCGGTTGGCCATGAGCTGGGCCAGGTGGGTGGTCTTGGTGCCGGGAGCGGCGCAGGTATCCGCCACCAGCTCCCCGGGCTGTGGATCGAGCAGGCGGGCGACCAGCATCGAGGCCTCGTCCTGGATGGTGCACCAGCCCGCCGCGAAGGCGGCCCAGCGGCCGACCGCCCCGCGGCGCACCGTGAGGCCCTCGGGAGCCAGCGCGGTGGGATCGGTCTCGGCCAGCTCCTCGTCCCGGAGACGGGTGGCCAGGTCCTCGCGGGTGATCCGGAGGGTATTCGCCCGGATCGTCACCGGCGGGCGCTCGTCGAGCGCGGCCATGAGGCGCTCCGCCTCCTCCATTCCGTAGCGGGCGATCCAGCGCGCGGCCATCCAGTCGGGAAAGGACCAGCGCACGGCGGCCGCCTCGACGGGCAGCGCCGGGGTCCGCGGGGGTCCCGGCGCGCGCGTGAGAGAGCGCAGCACCGCGTTGACGAACTCGGCGGGCCCGGGCACGCGCGACTTGAGCCGCGCCACGCTCACCGCCTCGTCCACCGCGGCCCACCGCGGCACGCGATCGAGGAAGATCAGCTGGTAGGCGGTGAGCCGCAGGAGCGCCCGCACCCAGGGGTCGAGCTTGGCGAGCGGCCGGTTGAGGTGCGGGGTGAGCCGCCAGTCCAGATGGCGACGCCAGCGGAGCGTGCCGAACACGATCTCGGTGCAGAGCGCGGCGTCGCGCGGGTCCAGGCGCGCTCGCTCGAGCGCGTGCTCGAGCGCGATGTCGGCGAAGGCCCGATCGCGCTCCACCCGGACCAGGATGTGGAGCGCCTCGTAGCGCGCCTGCGAGACCGGGCCCGCGCGGAGCACCGGGCTCATGGGGTGGGCTCGCTCACGCGGGCGCCCGACTCGAGGCGTGCGCCGCGGAGGAAGTCGGCCCAGGGCATGGCCTTGCGGTTGTCCGGCTGCACCTCGATCGGGAGGAGGATGCCGGAGCCGGTTGCGATGCCGAGCTGGCCCGAGCTCGCGGGTCCCTCACCTTCGGGCCCCTCACCTTTGGACCCCTCACCATTGGCCCCCTCACCCTGCCCTCTCCCCGGAGGGGAGAGGGGGATCAGCGTGCCCGGGGGCGCGGTGGTGTGGCCGGGCGAGGCCCGGGCGCGCCAGATCAGGAGGCGGCCCACCGGCGTGAGCAAGGCGGCGCCCGGCCACGGGTTGCAGCCGCGGATCCGGTTGACGAGGTCGCGCGCCGGCTCGGCCGGTCGGAGCCAGCCGTCTTCCTTCTTGAGCCGCGGGGCCAGGGTGGCCTGCGCCGCGTCCTGCGGGATGCGGGGCAGGGTGTCGATCTCCTCGAGGGTGCGGAGCAGGAGCCGGGCGCCGATCCCGGCCAGGCGCGCCGACAGCTCGCCCGCGGTCTCGTCGGGGCCGATCGCGGTCGGCTCCCGCAGCAGCATGGCCCCGGTGTCCATGCCCGGGTCCATCTGGAAGGTGGTGATCCCGCTCTCGGTCTCGCCACGGATGATGGCCCACGCGATGGGCGCGGCCCCGCGGTATCGCGGCAGGACGGAGGCGTGGACGTTGATCGATCCGCGGGCCGGCACGTCGAGCACGGTCTTGGGCAGGATCTGGCCGAAGGCCGCGACCACCGCGACGTCGGCCCGGTACTCCGCGAGGCGCTCGGGCCAGCCCGGATCGCGCAGCCGCGGCGGCTGGAGGACCGGCACCCCGGCCTCGCCCGCTCGGCGCTTCACCGGCGAGGCGGTCAGGGGGCGGCCGCGTCCCGCCGGCCGATCGGGCTGGGTGATCACGGCCACGACGTGGTGATGTGCGAGCAGGCCCTCGAGGGTCGGCAGGGCGAAGGCCGGGGTGCCGTAGAACAGGACGCGCAGCCCCGACTCGCTAGAGCGCGAAGGCGTGGTGCGCGGTCTCCTTGGGGAAGCCTTCCTTCTGGATCTTCTTCTTGATGCGGTCCCGCGTGACCGGGGGCAGGCGATCGATGAACAGCACGCCGTCCAGGTGATCCATCTCGTGCTGGACCACTCGCGCCTTGAGCCCGCTCGCCTCGAACGACAACGGCTTGCCGTCCGCGTCGAGCGCCGAGACGGTGATCGACCGGCTCCGCTCCACGTCCGCGAAGATCCCGGGAAGGGACAGGCAACCCTCCTCTTCGCGAATCGTCCCGCTCCGGGACTCGATGACCGGGTTGATGAGGGCCTGGACCCCGCCCTTGCTGTCGTCCATCACGATGATCCGGTGGGACAGGCCGACCTGCGGCGCGGCCAGGCCGATGCCGACCTGGTGCCACATGGTCTCGGTCATGTCGGCGATGATCCGCTTGATCTCGGGGGTGATCTCGCGGACCGGGGCGGCCACCTGCCGCAGCACCGGGTCGCCGTACAGTTTCACCGTCAGCAGGGCCACTGGGCTCGTCTCCTCTGGACCGTCTGCGGCTCAGCCGTTCGCCTGCGGGTCCATCTCTACTTCTACCATACCGGCCGCGCCGCGTCGCTTCCCGAGCAGCGGCGCCAGCGCGGGCGCGAGGCGATGCGGCAGGTCGGCGGGCCCCTTGACCACGAATCGCCAGCGGCGGTTGCGCGCGCCGGCCGGGCTGGCCGAGGCCGGCGGGTAGACCGTCAGATCGGCGATACCGCGCAGCGCCGCCGCGCACTCGTCGGCCAGCGCGTGCGCCCGGCTGTCCTCGCGGGCCCGGGCCGAGATCTCGCAGAGGCGCCGGAAGGGCGGGTAGCCCAGCTCGGCCCGGAAGCGCAGCTCCTCCTTGTAGAACGCGGCGCGGTCCTGCGCCTGGACGGTCCGGACCGCGTAGTGCTCGGGGTGCTGGGTCTGGACGACCACGCGCCCGTCGGGCATCACCGCTTCCGCCGCCGCCCACAGCAGCTCCCAGGTGCGCTCGCCGGCCCGGAAGTCCGGCACGCGCAGCATCGCGTCCAGGGCGATGAAGCCCACGCAGCCCACCGACCGCGTCGGGAGCGCGCGCAGCAGGGCGGGGGTGCCGATCACCACCTGGGCCTCGAGGTTCTGCCGCGAGACGGTGAGGCGCGGGAAAGCGGCGGACCACCGAGGTCTGCACGCGCTCGGCGTCCCAGCCGAAGGGCGACAGCCGGTGGCCGCCGCACTCGGCGCAGTGATCGGGCGGGGCGTCGGCCCGCGCGCAGAGCGGGCAGCGCAGCTCGCGGCGGTCGCGCGAGAGGGCCCGCGGCACGCCGCAGTCCGGGCAGCGCAGGATGGCCCCGCAGTCGTCGCACGCGAGCGCCGAGGCCCGGCGGCTGACGATCAGCGCCGCGCGGCGGCCCTGCTTCGTGCTGTCCTCGATGCCGCGGGTGAGCGGCAGGGTGAGCGGGTGATTGCGCAGGATGCCGCGGGTGTCCGCGGTCAGGATCTGGGGCCAGGGGCCGGGCAGGGCCTCGGCGCGGGCGATCTGTCCGTCCTGCGCGCGCCACCACGTCTCCACCGACGGCGTGGCGGAGAGCAGCAGGAGCCGGCTCCCGTCGAGCGCGGCGCGACGCAGGAGCAGATCCCGCGAGTGCAGGCGCGGCGCGCCCGGCGGCTTGTGGGCCGGGTCGTGCTCGTCGATCAGGGCCAGCGTGGCCGGGGGCGGCAGCGGGGCGAGCAGGGCGGAGCGGGTGCCGACCACCACGCGGCTGCGCCCGCGCGAGGCCGCGAACCAGGCGCGGCGCCGCTCCGGCTCGGGCACCCCGCTGTCGAGGCGGACCGCGTCGAGCCGGCGCGCCCAGCGCGCGGCGGCCTCGCGGTCGGGCGCGATGACGAGCGCGGCGCCGCTCTCCCGCTCGAGATGCTCGGCGAGCCGGGCCTCCCGGCGATGATCCACCCAGAGCTCGGGCTCGTGCGCGGGGCCCGGCGGCGGATCGGCGGGCGGCGAGACCGTCTCGGCCGCGGAGGGTCGCGGCGCGGGCGGCAGCAGGGACAGGAGCGTGGAGCCCCACGACGAGAGGCTCTCGCCCGCGGCCCAGCGCGTCAGCTCGAGCGCGGCGTCCGACAGCACCGGCACCGGCTCGACCGCGCGCTGGAGCGGCTTCAGCGCGGTCGCGTCGCCTTCACGGAGCCCGACCACCACCCCCACCCGGCTCCGGCCGTGGAGTGGCGCGCTCACCCGCTGGCCGCGGGTCACGTCGAGGCCCGCCGGGACCGCGTAGGAGAACGCGTGGTCGATGGGGATATCGAAGACGATATCCGCGATCAACCGTCGGTCCGCCCACCGTCGGTCGCGCGCGCGTCGTATTCGCGCCGCGCCAGCTTCAGGTCGTCCCAGGCCATGCGCTTGAACTCCTGGCCCGGGTTGCGCAGCAGGAACGCGGGATGGAAGGTCGGCACCAGCACCGCGGTGCGGAAGCCGTAGGTCTTGCCGCGCAGCCGCGTGATGCCTTCCTTGGTGCCGATCAAGGTCTGGGCCGCGAAGTTGCCGAGGGCCAGGATGACGTGCGGGCGCACCGTGTCGATCTGGGCCATCAGGAACGGGCTGCACGCCGCGACCTCGTCCGGCTCCGGGTTGCGGTTGCGCTCTGGGCGGCACTTCACCACGTTGGCGATGTAGCAGTCGCGCTCGCGGTCGAAGCCCACCGAGGCGAGCATCTTGGTGAGGAGCTGACCCGCGCGTCCCACGAAGGGCAGGCCCTGCTTGTCCTCCTCCTCGCCCGGCCCCTCGCCCACCACCATAAGGCGCGCCCGCGCGTGGCCCGAGCCGAAGGCCACGTTCGTGCGGCTCTTGCAGAGCTTGCAGAGCTGGCAGCCCTGCCGGGCGCGCTCCTGCTCGCGCAGGGCGTCGGCCGGATCGGGGAAGGGCACGGAGGCGAGGGTCAGATCCCGGAGCCCGAGGTCGCGATGGTGCCGGAGGGTGTCGGCGAGCCCGCGCAGGGCCAGGGCCACGGCCTCCCGCGGATCGCTCATCCGGCTAGCGCGCGGAGCGGTCGGGAGTCGCGGCGCGCTGCGCCGCGCGCAGGCCGAGCACCCGGTCGAGGATGGCGTCGGCCACCTCGAGCTTGCTCATCCGGGGAAGGTCGGCCACGCCGCCCCAGCGATCCAGCAGCGTCACCTGGTTGTCGTCGGCCTCGAAGCCGATGCCCTGCACGCTCACGTCGTTGGCGACGAGGAGATCGACGCCCTTGGCCTCGAGCTTGGCCGCCGCGTTGGCGCGCACGTCGTTGGTCTCGGCCGCGAAGCCCACCAGGAAGGCCCGGCCCTTGCGGGCGGCCAGCTCGCGCAGGATGTCCGGGTTGGCGATCAGGTCGAGGCTGAGCCCCTCGTCCTTCTTCGACTTGATCTTGGTCGCGCTCGGCCGCTTGACCCGATAGTCGCCCACCGCGGCCGCCTTGATGACGATGGTGGCGCGCTCGAGATGCTGGAGCGCGGCCTCGCGCATGTCCTCCGCGGTCTGCACCGGCACGTAGACCGCGCCGGGCGGCGGGGTGAGCGCGGTGGGCCCCGAGATCAGGGTCACCTCGGCGCCGCGCCGCAGGGCCGCGGTGGCCACCGCCTGACCCATCTTGCCGGAGGAGCGGTTCGAGATGTAGCGCACCGGGTCGATCGGCTCGCGGGTCGGACCCGAGGTCACGAGCAGGCGCTCGCCGGCCAGGTCGCGCCGCGGGGCGAGCACGCGCTCGAGCGCCTCCACGATGGTGTCCACCTCGGGCAGGCGCCCGCGCCCGGAGAGGCCGGAGGCGAGCGCGCCCGCGTCGGGCTCGAGCACGGTGACCCCGCGCTCGCGCAGGGTGCGGACGTTGGCGGTCACCGCGGCGTGATCCCACATGCCGCCGTCCATCGCGGGGGCCATCAGCACCGGACACCGCGCGGCCAGGAGCAGCGTGGTCAGGAAGTCGTCGGCGATGCCGTGCGCGGCGCGGGCCAGGAGGTTGGCGGTGGCGGGCGCGACCACGAGGGCGTGGGCGCGCTCGGCCAGGGCCACGTGCTCGACCGCCTCCGGGCTCTGCGGATCGAACAGATCGGAGAGCACCGGGCGGCCGGAGAGCGTCCGGAAGGTGAGCGGGCCGATGAACTTGTCCGCGTGCGCGGTGGTGACCACCGTGACGCGGGCGCCGAGACGCGTGAGCTCGCGCAGCAGGTAGACCGCCTTGAAGGCGGCGATGCTGCCGGTGACGCCGAGGATCAGGTCTTTGTCTTGGAGGCTCATTGGGTTGCTGTGCTGTCTTCCGTTCGTGCTGTCGGTCGTTGTTGCTGTAGGTCGTTTGTGCTGTCAGCCGTTCTTGCTGTCAGTCGTTCTTGTTGTCAGTTGTTCTTGCGGTCAGTCGTTTAAGTCTTTAAGCCTTTCAGCTGCGGGGGCCTAGAAATGGCCCCCGCACTCCCCCAGTTGCGGACACCCGGTTTGGGTGTTGCCTTCAGAGCTTTGGGGTGTCTTCTTCCTTGACTCGGTAGCCGATGCGGGCGTCGGCGATCTCTTCGAGCGCGGTGCTGGTGGGCTTCTTGTGCCGGGTGTCGACCTGGGCCTTGGCGCCCCGGTTCAGCTGGCGGGCGCGCTTGGCGGCGAGCACCACCAGCATGTAGCGATTGGACACGTTGTCGAGGGACTTCTCGAGGGATGGGAACGACATCACGCCGGCACCTCCATGTCGGGGAAACGCAGGGTCAATCGGCTCGTGCGGCAGCGCTCGGCCTGGATGATGGTCGCGAGCTGGTCCACCGCGTCCTTCACGTCACGGTTGATGATCAGGTAGTCGTACTGCCGCCACGCCGCGATCTCCTCCTTGGCGCGGCTGAGCCGCCGGGCGATGTCGCCCGGCGAGTTGCTGTTGCGCTCGCGCAGGCGAGCCTCCAGCTCGGCCATGGACGGGGCCATGATGAACACCGAGACCGCCTCCGGGTAGCGCTGGCGGAGCTGGCGGGCGCCGTGGGTGTCGATGTCGAGGAGCACGTCGAGGCCGCGGCCGAGCGCGCTCTCGAGCGCCTTGGCCGGCGTGCCGTAGAGGTGGCCGTGCACCTCGGCCCACTCCGCGAACTCGTCGCGCGCCCGCATCGCGGTGAACGCGCCCTCGGTCACGAAGAAGAAGTCGGTGCCGTTCGTCTCGTCGTGGCGCGGCGCGCGGGTGGTGTAGGAGACCGAGTAGTAGAGATCGGGCACGAGCGTGCGCACCTCGTGGCAGAGCGTGGTCTTGCCCGCCCCCGACGGGGCCGAGACGACCACCAGCGTGCCGCGGCGCTTGATGAGCTGCATCACTCCCGCATCATTCTATGTTCTGCACCTGCTCGCGCATCTTCTCGAGCGTGGCCTTCGCCGCGATCACGGTCTGGGAGATCTCCAGGTCGTCCGCCTTGGAGCCGACCGTGTTCACCTCCCGGTTGATCTCCTGGATCAGGAAGTCGAGCGTCCGCCCCACCGGCTCGTCGCCGGCCAGGAGCGCGGCGAGCTGGGCGAGATGCGCCCGCAGCCGCGCCAGCTCCTCGCTGACGTCGGTCCGATCGGCCCACACCGCGACCTCGGTGGTCAGGCGCGCGGGGTCGATCTGGGCGTCGCCCAGCATCGTCTGCATCCGCTCGCGCAGTCGCGCGGTGCGACGCTCCACCGCCGCGGGGGCGCGCCGGGCGACCGTCTCGACGTGGCCCGCGAGGGCCTCCCGGAGCCCGTCCAGCTCCTGCGCGAGCGCCGCGCCCTCCGTCTCCCGGCGCTCCACCATGAGGGCGAGCGCCCCGCCGAGCGCCTTCTCGAGCAGCGGCCAGGCCTCTTCCGCGGACAGCGGGACCTGCTCCTCCCGGGTGAGCACCCCGGGCTGCCCCATCACCCAGCCGAGGGAGGGGCCGTCGGAGAGGTCGAGCGCGTCGGCCAGCCGGCGCGCGGCGTCGGCGTACTCCCGGCCCTGCGCGATGTTGACGCTGAGCGGGTTCAGCACCGTGCCCTCGGCGGTCGTCACCGCCGCGCTCACGTCGACGCGGCCGCGCTGCACCGCGGCCTGGATCATCCGGCGCGCGTCGGCCTCGAACGAGGTCAGGACCCGCGGCAGCTTGAGGGACACGTCGAGGTGGCGGTGATTGACCGATTTGCACTCGACGGTGAGGATGGTGCGCGTGCCCGTGGACTCCGCCCGCCCGTACCCGGTCATGCTGCGGATCACGAGCGCCTCGGACGGTTCGGGATGAGGGGGGACTCCGGCGCAGGCATCGCCCGAACGATAGCCCAAAAAACCTTATCTGTCAACGTCTTTGGGCCAATCCAGCGTTGACAGTCCCGGCCGACCGGCGGTAGCATGCCCCCCAGTTTCCCTAGCAGGTTTCCTAGAAGTTTCCCAAGGGAGGGCTCGCATGACGCGCCGGGATTTCCTCAAGCTGACGGGGCTCACGGGTGGGGTCACCGCGGTCGCCACGCCCTGGGCGCGGGTGGCCCGGGCCCAGGGCCTCAAGGCCATCACGGCCTCCCACAGCGTCTCGACCTTCGTGTACGGCCAGCACCTGGTCGCGGCGCAGAAGAAGTTCTTCGAGGAGGAGGGCGTCCGGACGCCCGACTTCGTGGTGCCGGGCGGCGGGGCCAAGGTCGTCCAGGCCCTCGCGGCGGGTCAGGTCCAGTTCGCCCTGGGCGACTCGAACCACCCGCTCAAGATCACCGAGAAGGGCAAGGACGCCCTCATGATCTTCGCCACCGACACCCGCTGCTCCTACGCGAACATCGTGGTGCGCAAGGAGCTGTGGGACAAGGGGGTCAAGACGGTGGAGGCCCTCGCCGACGGCAAGCTGGTGGGGCGCAAGGCGGTGGTCGCCGCGACCGCCATCGGCTCCGGCACCTACGTCTACGGCGTCTACGTGCTCCAGAACATCAAGGGGGCGGACGGGCGCCCGGTCAACGACCACGTCGAGTGGGTCGGCGGCGGGGCCTCGACCACCATGCTCGGCGGGCTCAAGGCGGGCAAGTTCGACGCGATCATGGCGGTGCCCGAGTGGCAGTCGGCCGCGGTCGACGAGGGCTTCGGCAAGCCGCTCTACGACATCCAGGACGAGAAGGCGTGGAACCGGGTCTTCGGCGGGCCCATCCCGGTCACGGTCGGCTTCGTGCTGAAGGAGACCATCGAGAAGTCGCCCGACCTGGTGCAGGCCTACGTCAACGCGAACTATCGCGCGCAGCAGTGGATCCGGAAGGCGAAGGACGACGAGGTGACCGACCTGCTCTGGAAGCCCTACATGGACACCTTCAAGCGCGAGGTGGTGCTCGACTCGGTCCGCTACTACCGGACCATCTTCGACTGGGACTTCGTGATCGATGAGAAGGACTACGAGCGCGGCATGAAGGTGTGGGTGCCCACCGCGGTCGACAAGCCGATCCCGTACAAGCAGGCGGTGGACATGAGCTTCGTCAAGAAGGCGCAGGCCCGGTACAAGTAAGCCGGCGGCAGTGGCGCCGCGCGCTCGCGTCTCGATTCGGGACCTCTCGAAGACCTTCGGCCAGGGTCCTCGAGAGGTCCCCGCCGTCTCTCCGGTGTCCTTCGACGTCCACGAGCGCGAGTTCGTGGCCATCGTGGGGCCGTCCGGGTGCGGGAAGTCCACCATCCTCAACATGATCGGCGGGCTCGTCGCGCCGTCGGGCGGCGAGATCGTGGTGGACGGCCTGCGGGTCACCGGCGCCCCGCCACCCCAGGTGGGCTACGTCTTCCAGAAGGACACCGTGTTCCCGTGGCGGACCGTCGAGCGCAACATCGCGCTCGGCCTCGAGTACCGCAACGTGGCGCCCGCCGCGCGCGCCGCGCGCGTGCGCGAGGCCATCGCGCTGGCCGGGCTGCAGGGCTTCGAGGACGCGTTCCCGGCCACGCTCTCCGGCGGGATGCGGCAGCGCGTGGCGCTGATGCGGTCGCTGGTGGTCGACCCGGAGATCTTGCTGATGGACGAGCCCTTCGGCGCGCTCGACACCCACACCAAGCTGAACCTCCACGCCGAGCTGCTCGCGATCTGGCAGGCCAAGCAGCAGACCGTGATCTTCGTCACCCACGATCTCTCCGAGGCCATCACCCTGGCCGACCGCATCGTGGTGATGACCCGCCGCCCCGGCCGCATCAAGCTCATCTACGACGTGCAGCTTCCGCGCCCCCGCGACGTGATCCGCGTGCGCGCGAGCGACGAGTACTCGCGCGAGTACGCCGAGATCTGGAACGCGCTGGGCGAAGAATTCCGGCCGGTGACCACATGATCGGGCGAGGTCTCGCGGTCGGGGCTATCCGGGGGGTTTCATACACACGGATCCGCCCCTCTGTCAGCTGCGGGGGCCCAGAAATGGCCCTCGCACTCCCCCAGCGGCGGACAACCGTGTACCCCGGGTTGCGGACAATCGCTTACTCCCGGCGGACATGACAAAAGACCGCCTCCGCGTCCTCGCCTGGCAGCTGCTGATCCTGGCCGTGGTGCTGGTCGGCTGGCAGTACCTGACCGGGATCAAGGCGGTGTCGAAGACGCCGGGGCTCTACTGGATCGATCCGTTCTTCATCAGCCGGCCGTCCGCGATCGCGGAGCGGTTCGTCTACCTGATGTCGCCCCGGGTGCGGCTCACCATCTGGCAGATGGCGCTCTCGACCGTGCAATCCACCGTGTGGGGCTTCCTCGCCGGCGTCTCCACCGGCTTCGTGGCGGGCCTGGTGCTCGGGCGCGGCGACCGGCTGGCCCGCGTGTTCCAGCCCTACATCGTGGCCTTCAACTCGCTGCCCCGCATCGCGCTGGTGCCGCTCATCACGATGATCTTCGGCTTCGGTCTGCTCGCCAAGATCGTGCTGGCCTGGAGCATCGTGTTCTTCATCGTCTTCTTCAACACCTTCCAGGGCGCGCGGAGCGTCGACGCCGACCTCATCCACTCCGCGCGCTTCCTGGGCGCCTCCGAGCGCCAGATCATGACCAGCGTGATCGTGCCCTCCGCGCTCGCCTGGACCTTCGCCTCGCTGACCCCCTCCATCTCGTTCGCCCTCATCGGGGTGGTGGTGGGCGAGTTCATCGGGGGCGAATCGGGGGGCGGGCTCGGCTACCTGATCATCCAGTCGCTCGGCACCCTCAACGCGGCGGACATGATGGTGGCGCTCTTCGTGCTGGGCGCGATCGGCATCGTGATGGCGCTGGGGATCAAGCAGCTCGAGGCGCGCCTGCTGCGGTGGCGGCCGGAGAACCGGCAGCGCTGAGGATCAGCGCGCGGTGTAGGCGGTCAGCTCTTCCTCGTAGTTGCCGTCGGCGGTGTTCGGTGCCGCGGATCTTGACCCAGCCCCTGGCCTCCGGGCTGTACCAGAACTCCTGGGAGGCGCCGCTCTCGACCTCGCGGCGCGAGACCTTGAAGGCCTTGAACGTTCCGGCCGGGGTCTTGACCTCCTCGTAGGTCTCCACCAGCCACACCCCGGTCAGCACGAAGGTCCGCTCCTGCTCGCCCTTGTCCGTCCACGTCACGGTGGCCGACCACTGCTTGCCGACCTGGAGCGGCCACTGCCAGTCCTCGGGCGGCGCGGCCAGCCGCACCGTCTTGTCTCCGCTCGTCCGGGCCAGGTAGCCGAGCTGCTTCGTGTACCAGTAGCGGGCGTCGCCCGCCTCGATCTGGTAGCAGTCGCGGCCCTCGAAGATTCCCTCGCTCAGCACCTTGCGGGTGACCGTGTACGCGCCGTTCGGGCCTTTGCCCCGGTAGGTCCACGAGTTGCCCGCGGTCCAGATCGGGCCGCTCCGCGATGTGGACGGTGCGGGAGATGCCGCCGCTCTCGCACCCGGCGAGCACGATCGAGAGCGCGACGGTGGCCAGGAGCCCGGCCGCGGCGTGGAGTGGGCGTCGGAGTCTCACCAGGAAAGCATACCGCAAGTGCGCCAAACCACCGGGCACCTACGAAGGGGCCTAGGCGAGGCGGGCGACGTGGGGCAGGTTGCGAAATCGCTCCTCCCGGTCGAGGCCGTAGCCGACCACGAACACGTCCGGGATCTCGCGGCCCACGTAGTGCAGGGTCAGCTCCTGGGCCCGGGCGCACTGCTTGGCCAGGAGCGCGCAGACCCGGATCGAGGCCGGGTTGCGGGTCTGGAAGTTGCGGAGGAGATAGGCCAGGGTGCGCCCGCTCGCGCAGATGCCCTCGACGACCACGATGTCGCGGCCCTCGATCGGCTCGTCCAGGTCCTTGCGGATGCGCACCACGCCCGAGGCGGTGATGGTGGGGCCGTAGGCCCCCACCGAGATGAAGTCCACCGTGACCGGCACCGTGATCGCCCGCATGAGGTCGGAGAGGAAGACGGCGGAGCCCTTGAGCACCCCGATCAGGTGCACCGGCCGGTCCTGGTAGTCGGCCGAGATCTGGGCGGCCAGCCGGGCGACGTCGGCCTGGATCGCCTCGCGCTCGACGAGGACCTCGCCCGGACCATCGCTCGCCGCCGGCATCAGGCGAACCGGGTGGCCTGGAGGAACTCCCGCGACTGGCGGATCAGGGCCACCGGGGCCAGCGCGGCCCGCTCTCCCTCGTCGAAGCACTGGGAGATGGTGAGCACCGCGTGCAGCGTGTAGCCGCGCGCGGCGAGCAGCTCGCGGCCGCCCTGCTCGCGATCCACCAGGATGACGAGGTCCCGGACCACCAGGCCCGCCTCCTCGAGCGGGGCGATCGCCTCGAGCTTGCTCGCCCCGTCGGTGATGATGTCGTCGATGAGCACCACGCGCTCGCCGGGCTTGAACTGCCCCTCGATGCGCTTCCGGGTGCCGTAGCCCTTCTCCTCGCGCCGCGGGTAGATGAGCGGGACGCGCCCGGCCAGGCTGGCCGCCACCGCCAGGGGCAGCCCCGCGTAGGGGATGCCGCCCACCCGATCGCCGCCACACCGGCTCACCAGGGCGGCGATGAGCGCGCCGATCTGCTCGAGGACGTCGGGGAAGGAGATGACCACGCGGAGGTCGATGTAGAAGGGCGAGACGATGCCGGACTTGAGCGTGAACTCGCCGAAGCGGATCGCGCCGATCTCGAAGAGCCGCCGGATGAGGGCCGCGGGCGCGTCCCGGCGCTCAGGCCCATCTCCCGGCGCCGCGGCCGCGCTCATGCGCCCATCTCCCGCAGCACCGCCTCCGCGGCGCGGGCCGGGTCGGGCGCGGCGGTGATCGGGCGCCCGACTACCAGGTAGTGCGCGCCGGCGGAGACGGCCGCCCCCGGCGTGGCGATGCGGGACTGGTCGCCCACCGCGCTGCCCGCCGGCCGCACGCCCGGCGTCACGATCACCCAGCCCGCCCCCCGGCTGGTCCGGAGCGCGCCGACCTCGTTGGGCGACGCCACGCAGCCGTCCAGTCCCGCCGCGGCGGCGAGGGCGGCCAGGTGGAGCACGTGGCCCTCCACCGAGTCGGCCACGCCGAGCTCGCGGCCGAGCGCGGCCCGGTCGAGGCTCGTGAGCACGGTGACCGCGAGGACGATCGGCCGCCGGCCGCCCAGCTCCCGGGCCGCGGTCGCGGCCCCCTCGGCCGCGGCCGCCATCATGGCGCGCCCGCCGGAGGCGTGGACGTTGAACATCAGCACGCCCATGCGGGTCGCCTCGCGCGCGGCGCCCGCCACCGTGTTGGGGATGTCGTGGAACTTGAGGTCGAGGAAGACCTCGGCGCCCCGCTTCTGGATGGCCTCGACCGCGCCGGGCCCGGCGGCGGTGAAGAGCTGCGAGCCGATCTTGAAGCGAGTGGCCAGCCCCTCGAGGCGGTCGACCATCCGCTCCGCGTCGGCCAGGGTCTCGACGTCGAGCGCGACGATCAGGCGGTCCTTGACGTGGGTGGGCGGATGCATGGGGGGCCTCAGCCGGCCCGCTCCCCGGGAGGGAGCGGATGGTAGTACTCCTGGAGTGGCTTGACGGAGATCTCGCCCTTGAGCAGCGCCTCGATGCCGCCGATGGCGGCCTGCGCTCCGTCGACGGTGGTGTAGTAGGAGATGTTCTGGGTCACCGCGCTCCGGCGGATCAGGTAGGAGTCGCGGCGGGCCCGCCCGTCCTCCGGGGTGTTGAACACGAGCGCGATCTCGCCGCGCTTCATGAGGTCGACGATGTTGGGCCGGTAGTTCTCGTTGACCTTGTGCACGACCTCCACCGTCATGCCCTGTCGCTGCAGGAGCTTGGCGGTGCCGACGGTGGCCACCAGGCTGAAGCCCATCTCGGCCAGCCGCTTGGCGATCTGCAGCACCGCGCGCTTGTCGCGGTTCTTCACCGAGAGGAAGACCTTGCCGGAGGTGGGCAGCGGCGAGCCGGCCGAGAGCTGCGACTTCACGTAGGCCTTCCGGAAGTCGTAGTCGATGCCCATCACCTCGCCGGTCGACTTCATCTCCGGTCCCAGGATGGTGTCGACGCCCGGGAACTTGATGAACGGGAACACCGCCTCCTTCACCGCGATGTGCGAGACCTCGCGCTCCTCGGCGAAGCCGAGCGAGACCAGCGTCGACCCGAGCATGACCCGGGTGGCCAGCTTGGCGAGCGGCACCCCGATCGCCTTGGAGACGAAGGGCACCGTGCGGGAGGCGCGCGGGTTGACCTCGAGCACGAAGACCTGCTCGTTCTTGATCGCGAACTGGATGTTGAGGAGGCCGATCACCCCCAGCTCGCGGGCCAGCGCGCGGGTCTGGGCCTGGATGCGCTCGATCTGGTCGTCGCCCAGCGAGTAGGGCGGCAGCGCGCACGCGGAGTCGCCCGAGTGGATGCCCGCCTTCTCCACGTGCTCCATGACCCCGCCCACCACCACCCGCTCGCCGTCCGCGATGGCGTCCACGTCGATCTCGAGGGCGTCCTCGAGGAACTTGTCGACCAGGATCGGGTGCTCCGGGCTGACCCGCACCGCTTCCGTCATGTAGGCCTGGAGGTCGGTCTCGTCGTAGACGATCTGCATGGCGCGCCCGCCCAGGACGTAGGAGGGCCGCACCAGCACCGGGTAGCCGATGTTGGCCGCGATCCGCGCCGCCTCCTCGAACGAGCGCGCGGTGGAGCCGGGGGCCTGGGCGAGCCCGAGCCGGTCGAGGAGGTCGGAGAAGCGGCGGCGATCCTCCGCGCGGTCGATGGCGTCGGGCGGCGTGCCGAGGATCGGCACCCCGGCCTGCTCGAGCGGCACCACCAGCTTGAGCGGGGTCTGGCCGCCGAACTGCACGATCACCCCGCGGGGCTGCTCGCGCTCCACGATGCTCATCACGTCCTCGAACGTGAGCGGCTCGAAGTAGAGGCGATCGGAGGTGTCGTAGTCGGTCGACACCGTCTCCGGGTTGCAGTTGACCATGATCGCTTCCACGCCCGCCTCCCGGAGCGCGAAGGCGGCGTGCACGCACGCGTAGTCGAACTCGATGCCCTGGCCGATGCGGTTGGGCCCGCTGCCCAGGATCACCACCTTCTCGCGAGACGTCGGCGGCGCCTCGTCCTCCTCCTCGTAGGTCGAGTAGAGGTAGGGGGTGTGGGCCACGAACTCGGCCGCGCAGGTGTCGACCATTTTGTAGACGGGTTTGATGCCGGCTCGAACCCGGGCGTGCCGGACCTGACCCTCCGTGGCTCCGGTCAGCTGGGCGAGGCGCACATCGGAAAATCCCATCTGCTTGGCCCGGCGCAGGACGTCCGGGTCGCCCAGGCCGGCCGCGGTGATGACCGCCTCGTACTCCACGATCTGCCGGATGTTGTCGAGGAACCACGGGTCGATCGCGGAGAGCTCGTGGAGCTCGCGGGTGCCGAGCCCGCGGCGGTAGGCCTCGCCGATCGCGAAGACGCGGTCCGCGTTCGGGATGCGGATCTTCTGGCGCAGCTCGTCGAGGTCGCGCGACCGGCCGGTCCAGGGTGAGCCCCCAGCGGTCCTGCTCGAGCGAGCGCACCGCCTTCTGGAGCGCCTCCTTGAAGGTGCGCCCGATCGCCATGACCTCGCCCACCGACTTCATCTGGGTGGTCAGGGTCTGGTCCGCCTCGGGGAACTTCTCGAAGGCCCAGCGCGGGATCTTCACCACGCAGTAGTCGATGGCGGGCTCGAAGGAGGCGGGCGTCTCGCGGGTGATGTCGTTGCGCAGCTCGTCGAGGGTGTAGCCCACCGCGAGCTTGGCCGCGATCTTGGCGATCGGGAAGCCGGTGGCCTTGGAGGCGAGCGCGGAGGAGCGCGACACCCGCGGGTTCATCTCGATCACCACCATGCGGCCGTCGGCCGGGTTGATCCCGAACTGGATGTTGGAGCCGCCGGTCTCGACGCCGATCTCGCGGATGATCGCGAGGGAGGCGTCGCGCATGAGCTGGTACTCCTTGTCGGTGAGCGTCTGGGCCGGCGCCACCGTGATCGAGTCGCCGGTGTGCACGCCCATCGGGTCGAAGTTCTCGATCGAGCAGACGATGACCACGTTGTCCTTCAGGTCCCGCATCACCTCCAGCTCGAACTCCTTCCAGCCGATCACCGACTCCTCGACCAGCACCTGCTGGAGCGGGCTCTGCTGGAGTCCCCACTTGATCGCGGCCTCGAGCTCCTCCGGGTGATAGGCGACCGAGCCGCCGGTGCCGCCCAGGGTGAAGGAGGGCCGGATGATGAGGGGGAACTGCATCCGCCGCTGCCGCATGCCGGCGAGCGCGTCCTCCGGGCTCGACGCGTAGAAGCCCAGGGGCATCGCGAGCCCGATGCGCTCCATCGCGGCCCCGAAGAGGTTGCGGTCCTCCGCGGTCTTGATCGCGGGCAGCTTGGCCCCGATCAGCTCGACCCCGTAGCGCTCGAGGGTGCCGTCCTCCGCGAGGGCCACCGCGAGGTTGAGCCCGGTCTGCCCGCCCACCGTCGGCAGCATCGCGTCGGGCCGCTCGCGCTCGATCACCTTGGCCACGTACTCGGGGGTGAGCGGCTCGATGTAGGTGCGGTCGGCCATCTCGGGATCGGTCATGATGGTGGCCGGGTTGCTGTTCACCAGCACGACCTCGAAGCCCTCCTCCCGGAGGGCCTTGCAGGCCTGGGTGCCCGAGTAGTCGAACTCGCAGGCCTGGCCGATGACGATCGGCCCGGAGCCGATGAGGAGGATCTTGCGCAGGTCGGTCCGCTTCGGCACGTAGGCTCCTAGGCGTCGATCGACCCGTAGACGATCGACATCTCCGGCGCGGCCTCGTCACGCCGGTAGAGCACGTCGTCGAGGCGCCCGTTGCCGATCCAGAGCGCCTCGCCGTTGCCCCAGAGCTTCTCGCCGAGCACGCTCATGCGCTTCTCGACGCGCTCCTTGACCGCGTGCGCCTCGAGGCTCAGGTCGCTGTCGGTCGTGAAGACCGCCCACTCCGGCTTCTGGCCCGATTCCTCCGTCTTGCGGTAGGCGATGAGGTACTTGGGCATGGCTCACCCTCCCTTCGTCATGAGGTCGGCGAAACGACGGAACAGGTAGTGCGCGTCGTGCGGGCCCGGCGAGGCCTCCGGGTGGTACTGCACCGAGAAGATCGGCAGCTCGCGGTGCCGCATGCCCTCCGAGGTGCCGTCGTTGAGGTTGACGTGCGTCTCCACCAGCCCGAGCTTCTCGATCGATCGTGGATCCACCGCGAAGCCGTGATTCTGGGCCGTGATCTCCACCCGGCCGGTCTCGAGATCCTTGACCGGATGGTTGCCGCCGTGATGGCCGAACTTGAGCTTGTAGGTGCTGCCGCCGAGGGCGAGCCCGAGGATCTGGTTGCCGAGGCAGATGCCGAAGATCGGCACCTTGCCGACGAGCCCGCGCACCGTCTCCACCAGGTAGGGCACCGCCTCCGGATCGCCCGGCCCGTTCGAGAGGAAGATGCCGTGGGGCTTCCGCTCGAGCACCGCGGCGGCGCTGGTGTCCGCGGGCACCACCTGGACCTCGCAGCCGAGCCCGGCCAGGCAGCGGAGGATGTTCTGCTTGATCCCGGAGTCGAACGCGACGACCCGGAAGCGCGCGGTCGCGGGCCGCGTGTAGCCGCGCGCCAGGTCCCACGGGCCCTCGGTCCAGCCGTGGGGAGCGTCCACGCTCACCTCGGTGACCAGGTCGCGCCCGAGCAATCCGGGCAGGGCGCGCGCCCGCTCGGCGAGGCGCGCGCCGTCCCGCTCCTCGGTCGAGATGATGCCTTCCTGCGCGCCGTGGTCGCGCAGGTGACGGGTGAGCGCGCGGGTGTCGATCCCCTGGATGCCGACGATGCCGTTCTCGCGCAGGTAGTCGTCGAGCGGGATCCGCGAGCGCCAGCTCGAGGGGTAGGGACAGGCTTCCTTGACGATGAACCCGCTGAGCCAGGGGCGGCGCGACTCGACGTCCTCCAGGTTGATGCCGTAGTTGCCGATGAGCGGGTAGGTCATGCAGATCATCTGCCCGCGGTACGACGGATCGGTGAGGATCTCCTGGTAGCCGGTCATCGAGGTGTTGAAGACCACCTCGCCGTGGCCTTCGCCGGAGGCGCCGAGGGCCTCGCCGCGGAACACGCGGCCGTCGGCGAGCGCGAGCAGGGCCGGGCGCGTCACGGGGTCACCTTGACGCCGCCGACCAGCGTCATCCACGGCGCGCCGGTTCCGGTGAAGCCGGCGAAGGGCGTGTTCCGGCTCCGCGACTGGAACGCGGCCGGATCCACCGTGAAGGCCCGCTCGAGATCGAGGATGGTGACGTCGGCCGCCGCCCCGGGGGCGAGGCTGCCGCCGGGCAGGTTCAGCAGGCGCGCGGGCCCGGTGCTGAGCCGGGCGACCAGGGTGGGCAGATCGACCACGCCCGGCCGCACCAGACGGTCGAGCAGGATCGGCACCGCGGTCTCGAGCCCGACGATGCCGTTGGCGGCCTCCGCGAACTCGCCCTCCTTCTCGGAGGTGGCGTGCGGGGCGTGGTCGGTGGCCACGCACTCGATGGTGCCGTCGATGAGGCCCTCCAGACACGCCTCGACGTCGCGCTTCGTGCGGAGCGGCGGCGCCATCTTGCAGTTGGGATCGTAGCTGCGCACCGCCTCGTCGGTGAGCACCAGGTGGTGCGGGGTCACCTCCGCGGTGACCCGGACCCCGCGCGCCCGGGCCTCGCGCACGAGGCGCACCGCGCCCGCGGTCGAGATGTGCGCGATGTGCAGATGGGCGCCGGTCAGCTCGGCCAGGATGATGTCGCGCGCCACCATCACGTCCTCGGCCGCGCCGGGCTGGCCGGAGAGCCCCAGCTCGGTTGCGACGAGGCCCTCGTTCATGGGCGCCCCGTGGGCCAGGTGACAGTCCTCCGCGTGGCTGATGATCGGGGTGCCGAAGGGCAGCGCGTACTCCATGGCCCGGCGGTAGAGCTCCGCGTTCATCACGCACTTGCCGTCGTCGGAGAAGGCGACGCAGCCGGCCTCGGCCTGCTCGGCCATCTCGGCGAGCTGCCGGCCCTCGAGGTTGCGGGTCACCGCGCCGATCGGGTACACGCGGACGACGCCCTCGACCTTCGCGCGGGCCAGGATGTAGTCGGTGACCGCGCGGTTGTCGTTGACCGGGAAGGTGTTGGCCATGCAGGCCACCGCGGTGAAGCCGCCCGCGGCGGCGGCGCGCGTCCCGGACGCGATCGTCTCCTTGTACTCGAAGCCCGGCTCGCGCAGGTGCACGTGCATGTCGATGAAGCCCGGGCAGACGACCTTGCCGGTGGCGTCGATGAGTCTCGGCCCCCGCGGGCGCCTTGAGCGCGCGGCCGACCTTCTGGATGCGCCCGTCCGCGATCAGGACGTCGGCCACCGCGTCGGTGCCGCCGGCCGGATCGACCACGCGCCCGTTCCGGATCAGCAGGCTCATGCGCCCTTGCTCCCGGCCAGGAGGTAGAGCACCGCCATCCGCACCGCGACCCCGTTGCCGACCTGGTCGAGGATCACCGAGAAGGGGCTGTCGGCCACCTCGGGCGACAGCTCGACCCCGCGGTTCACCGGACCGGGGTGCATGATGAGCACGTCGGGCCGGCAGGGCTTGAGCTTGGCGAGCGAGAGCCCCCACACCCGCGAGTACTCGCGGATCGACGGGATGAAGCCGCCCTCCATCCGCTCGTGCTGCAGGCGCAGCATCATGATCACGTCCGCGCTGGCGATGGCCTCCTCCAGCCGGTGGCTCACCTTCACCCCCAGCTCCTGGCACTGGGCCGGGATCAGGGTGGGCGGGCCCGCCACCGTCACCGTGATGCCCATCTTGCGCATCCCGAAGATGTCGGAGCGGGCGACCCGGCTGTGGGTGACGTCGCCCACGATCGTCACGTTGAGCCCTTCGAGATGGCCTTTCTTCTCCCGGATCGTCATGAGGTCGAGCAGGGCCTGGGTCGGGTGCTCGTGGGCGCCGTCGCCCGCGTTGACCACCCCGCAGCGCAGGTGCCGGGCCAGCAGGGCGGGGGCCCCGGAGGCCTTGTGACGCACCACCACCACGTCGGGGCTCATGGCCTCGATGTTGCGCGCGGTGTCGAGCAGGCTCTCGCCCTTGTCCGCGCTCGAGCCGGAGGCGGAGAAGTTGATGACGTCGGCGGAGAGCCACTTGCCCGCGATCTCGAACGAGGTGCGCGTCCGCGTCGAGGACTCGTAGAACAGGTTCACCACCGTCTTGCCCCGGAGGGTCGGGACCTTCTTGATCTCGCGGCTCGCGATCTCCTTCATCGACACCGCGGTGTCGAGCACGTCGGTGATCTCCGACGCTTCCAGGTCCCGCATGCCGAGCAGGTCCTTGCGCTTCCAGCTCATGGGCTCATTCCTCCTGGATGACGACGCGATCCACGCCGTCGTGCTCGCGGAGCATCACGGCCACCGTCTCGCGGCGGCTCGTGGGCAGGTTCTTGCCGACGTAGTCGGGACGGATGGGCAGCTCGCGATGGCCGCGGTCCATCAGGACCGCGAGCCGGATGATGCGCGGACGTCCCAGGTCCATGAGCGCGTCCATGGCGGCCCGGATCGTCCGACCGGTGAAGAGCACGTCGTCGACCAGCACCACCGTGCGCCCCTTGATCGGGAAGCCGATCTCGGTGCTGCGGACGATGGGCTGCGCGGCCTTGAGCCCCAGGTCGTCGCGGTAGAGGGTGATGTCGAGCGCGCCCACCGCGGGCTTGGTGCCCTCGATGGCCGCGATCTTGGCCGCGATGCGCTCGGCGAGGGTCACCCCGCGGGTCTTGATGCCGACCAGGGCCACGCCCTCGCCCCCGCCGGCCTGCTCGACGATCTCGTGGGCGATGCGGGTGAGGGCCCGGTCGAGCCCGGTCTCGTCGAGCACCTGCGCCTTCTCGCGCGCGCTCACGGGACCCTCGGGCAAAAAAAATACCCCGGACGGGGTAGGGGGCCAGACATGTTCTTCGAGTACCGCATCGTGCGCTCCTTGCCGGCCTCGCAGGGCCCGCTTAAAGGAGTGATTCGTGATGTGCCCGTACTCTACGACGTGGGGCGCACCCTGTCAAGGCGGAGCGGCCGCTCCGCGACCACGATGAGACGCCCGGTCGCGCCCGCGCGGTAGCGCCGCCCGTCGTAGCCCGAGTAGGCCTGCCGGAAGCGCAGCCCGGCGAGCCGGAGCATCCGCCGCCACTGGGCGAGCGAGAACTGCTGGAAGCGCAGGCGACGCTGCCGGATCAGGCGCGGCCCGGGGGCGATGACGAGCTGGGTGCTCTCGGTGATCCGGGTGCGGGATCGAACCGCCGGTCTTCCAGGATGAAACGGGTCGAGCCCGCGCGGTACCACGGGCGGCGCGGCAGCGTCGCGTCGTAGGCCGGGTCCCGGTGATCGACGAGGAGCGTGCCGCCGGGTCGCAGCGCCCGCGCGAGGCGCCGCAGCACCGCCTGGTTCTGGGCCGGCGTGAAGTAGCCGAAGCTCGTGTAGAAGTTGACCACCGCGTCGAACTCGCCGCGGTACGCGATCCGCCGCATGTCGCGCCGCACGAAGGTGAGCCGCGGCCGCTCCGCGAACCGGCGGCGCGCCTCCGCGATCATCGCGCGGGATAGATCCACCCCGACCACCTGGAAGCCGCGCCGGGCGAGGGCGGCGGCGTGGCGGCCGTAACCGCAGGGAACGTCGAGGATCCGGGCCCCCGGCGCCGGCCGCAGCGCGCGCAGGAGGAAGTCGACCTCGCGACGGGTCTGGGCGGGGGGCTTCTCCTCGCGGAGCTGGGCCACGTAGGCCGCGTCGAAGAAGCTCGTGAACCACTCCGCCGTCGCGTCGCGTTGACGGCGCTTCATCGCGGCGAGCCGAGCCCCATCGCGGCGTAGTATACTCCGCCGTGGTCATGAGTCGGCTTCACGACGCAGCGCGCACCGGCGCCCCGACGGTCGCCGTGTCGGTCACCCTGTCCGCCGCCCTCCGCCGCCGGCGGCCCGGCAGCGGGGACGGCCCCCAGCGCCACGTGCTCCGGCGGGCGCGAGCCTGGGCGACCTGCTGGACGCCCTCGGGCTCGACGGACGACCGACCTGACCGCCGCGGTGGACGGCGAGCTGGCCGAGCGCGACACCCCCTCCGCGACGGAGCCGACGTCATGCTCTGGCGGCAATGGAAGGGGGAGCCGAAGCCAAAGGCGAGGCGACCATAAGAAAGGCAGTAAAGGTATTGCAGTAAACCAACGAGTGCCAGGCAGTAGCAGTAAACCGATGCAGTAAACCGAAGTAAGCAGCACTAAACCGTAGCAGCCGGCAACGCCCCAAACCCATCACTCTCACCGAAGCGAGGACGACATGGCTCAGCTGACGATTCCCCTCGACGCGAAGCGCTTTGCCACCGGGTTGACCTGGAAGGACTACATGGCCCAGATGGGCGACACCCGGGCCCGGACCGAGCAGAACTACGCCAACTCCAAGCTCACCGACGAGGAGCAGAAGTTCTTCGCCGGGGCGACCGGGGTCAAGCACGTGATGATGCTCGCCGAGAACTGGTGCGGCGACGTGCACCGCAACTCGCCCCTGATCGCCCACATCGTCGAGGCGATTCCCGGCGCCGAGCTGCGGGTGTTCTTCCGCGACCAGGTGCCGGACCTGCGCGACACCTTCCTCAACAACGGGTACCAGTCCATCCCGGTGGTGGTGTTCTTCGACAAGGACTGGAACGAGATCGGCCGCTGGATGGAGCGCGCGCACGGCGCCACCGGCGCGGCCACCGGCATCCGGGCCCGCACGCTGGGCGCGGTGCCCCAGGGCGCGTCCAAGGAGCAGCAGGACGCGGCGATGAACGAGTTCCGCAAGCAGGTCCAGGCCGAGTACGACAAGCCGGGTGGGGCGCTCTGGCGCGCCGCCGCCGCGGAGGTGAAGCTCCTGCTCGAAGCCCGCGCCAAGAAGTAGCGGGCGCGCCATGCGCCCACGGAGGCCTCGATGACGGTCAAGCTCGGCATGTTCACCATGCCGTTCCACCATCCGGACCGCGAGTACTCGGCCATCCTCGAAGAGGACCAGGAGGCCATCGTCCTGGCGGACCGGCTGGGCTTCACCGAGGCCTTCGTGGGCGAGCACTTCTCGTCGTGGAGCGAGCGCATCACCTCGCCCCTCATCTTCTTCGCCACCCTCATCCCGCGCACCACCCAGATCCGCTTCGGCACCGGGGTCATCAACCTGCCCCAGCTGCATCCGGCCACGGTGGCCGCGCACGCCGCGATGTTCGACCAGCTCTGCCGCGGCCGCTTCATCATGGGCATCGGCCCCGGCGGCCTGGTGAGCGACCTCGAGATGTTCGACGTGGGCCAGGCCGAGCTGCGGCCGCAGATGGTCATCGAGTCCATCGAGACCGTGCTCAAGCTCTGGGCCCAGGACCCGCCCTACGAGATCGACGGGCGCTTCTGGAAGATCTCGCTCACCAACGGCATCTGGCCCGAGTTCAAGGTGGGCTACGTGCCGCGGCCCTACCAGAAGCCGCACCCGCCGATCGCGCTCTCGCTGCTCACCCCCAACTCCAACAGCGCGGCCACCGCGGGCGAGCGCGGCTGGATCCCGGTCTCCGGCCAGTTCTTCCACCGCCGCTATCTCAAGGGCCACTGGGAGAAGTACGTGGAGGGCTGCGAGCGGGCCGGACGGCGGCCGGATCCGAGCATCTGGCGCGTGTCGCGCAGCGTGCTGGTCACCGAGAGCGACGCGGAGGCGGAGGAGTACCTCGCGGACCCGGACAACGGGCTCTCGTTCTACTACCACTTCTTCCACCACAGCTTCTCGCAAGGGCCGCAAGGCGCTCTTCATGCTGAAGCCCGATCTGCTGATCCCCGACGAGGACGTCACCGAGGACATGATCAAGCGGGCCCTCGTGATCGCGGGCAGCCCGCGCCGGGTGCTCGAGCAGCTGGTGGCCCTCCGCGAGGAGACCGGTCACTTCGGCACCCTGCTCATGGGCGGCCACGACTGGGACCGGCCGGCGCTCTGGCGCCGCTCGATGGAGCTGCTCGCCACCGAGGTGATGCCGAAGTTCTCGCAGCACGCGAGCGCGCCCCGGACGTGAAGGTCGCCACCTGGCGGGGGGGAATCCGTTTCACCCTCGACGACGCGCCGGATCCGATCGCCGGCCCGGGGCAGGTGGTGGTCGAGGTCACCGCGGCCGGCATCTGCGGCACCGACGTGCACGCCACCCAGGGCCTCTTCCCGTGGACGCCGCCGATGGTGATGGGCCACGAGTACTCGGGCGTGGTGCGCGAGGTCGGCCGCGGCGTCAACCGGCGGCTCGTCGGCCGGGCGGTCGCCTGCGAGCCCTCCTACGGCTGCGGGACGTGCCTGCACTGCAAGCAGGGCCGGATCAGCCAGTGCGCCAAGGCCACCCGGGTGGGCGGCTTCGCGGAGCGCGCCGCGCTCCCGGCGCACTGCGTGCACCCGCTGCCGAAGGGGCTCGACGACGGTCACCGCCGCCCTCGCGGAGCCCGCCTCCTGCTGCCTCTCCGGGCTCGAGATGTTCACGATGCCGCGCGACGCCACCGTGGTGGTCATGGGCGGCGGGATCATGGGGCTCCTCACCATGGTGCTGGCCCGACGCCGGGGCGCCGCGCGCCTGATCCTCTCCGATCCGCTCGAGGAGCGGCGACAGCTCGCGCGCAAGCTCGGCGCGCGCGTGGTGGTCGATCCGACCCGCGAGAGTCTGCCCGAGCGCGTGATGGCGCTGACCGGGGGCCGCGGCGCGGAGGTGGTGTGCGAGGCGGTGGGCAAGCCCGAGCTGGTCGCCGAGGCCTTCGCGATGGTGAAGCCGACCGGCGTCCTGCAGCTGGTCGGGGTCAACCCCAAGGGCAGCCGGATGCCGATCGACCTCTTCGACGCGCACTTCCGCGAGGTCCGCATCCACGGCGCCTACGGCCGCGGCACCGCCTTCCGCCGCGCGCTGGCGCTGCTGCCGAAGCTCGGGGTGAAGCGGCTCGTCGGCGCGAAGTTCCCGCTCGCGCGGATCGAGGAGGCCTTCACCCACGCCGCGGCCGGGCGGGGGGCGAAGACCGTGATCACGCCCGGCGTCGCGTAGCGGGGGTGCCGGAGCTCCCGTCGCGCATCACCGCCCTCGACGCGCTCCGCGGGGTGGGCGTGCTCGGCATCCTGCCGGTGCACATGCAGTCGTTCGCGATGGTGGTGGCGGCCCGGGTCAACCCGTCCGTCGCCGGCGACCTCCAGCGGTCCGAACGGTTGGCAGGGCCCGAACGGATGGATCTGGCTCGCCACGGCCGTCCTGGCCGACGGCAAGTTCATCTCGATCTTCGCGATGCTGTTCGGAGCCGGGCTCCTGCTCCTCTCGGGCCGCGGGGGTGACGGGCTCGTCCCGGTCGAGCGCCTCCATCGCCGGCGCATGGCCCTGCTCCTCGGGGTCGGGCTCCTGCACGCCTATCTCCTCTGGTACGGCGACATGCTGGTCACGTTCGCGCTCTGCGGCGCGGTGGTGTTCGGGCTGCGGGCGCTGCCCCCGCGCGGCCTGCTCACCCGCGGCGCGCTGGCCCTGGCGTGCGCGTCGCTGATCGCGCTGGGCGTGGGCTGCTCGCTGCCGTGGTGGTCGCCGGACACGAAGGCGCGGTTCGTTCAGGTCTGGGCCCCGTCGCGCGAGATGGTCGAGCGAGAGGTCGCGGCGTATCGGGGCGGGTGGTGGGGCCAGATGGCGTATCGCGCCCCGGAGGCCTTCCAGATCGAGACGTCGCAGCTCGTGCTGCGCGGCTTCTGGGAGACCAGCGGCCTGATGCTGGTGGGGATGGGCCTGTTCAAGCTGGGGGTGCTGAGCGGGACCCGGTCGGCGCGCTTCTACGCGGCGATGACCGGGCTCGGGTTCGGGGTGGGCCTGCCGATCGCGTGGTACGGCGCCGCGCGCGCCCGGGCCCTCGACTGGGATCTGGCCGACTTCATGGTCGTGGGAACCCAGCTCTCCTACTGGAGCGATCTATTGGTGGGCGTCGGATGGGTCGGCCTCGTGATGCTCCTCTGTCGCGCGGGATGGCGGGCGCGCGCCGTCGCCGCGGTCGGTCGGACCGCGCTCAGCAACTACCTGCTGCAGACCGTCCTCTGCACGACGATCTTCTACGGGCACGGCCTCGGGCTCTTCGCGCGCGTGGAGCGCGTCGGCCAGCTGCTGATCGTGGTCGGGATCTGGATCGTCCAGCTCGCCTGGTCGGTCTGGTGGACCCGTCGCTTCGCGGTCGGCCCGCTCGAGTGGGTGTGGCGCCGGGCGGCCCGGGGGAGCGCGGTGCCCGCCCACTAGCGCGCGGTCGCCCGTTGACCCGCCCCGCGCCCCACCGTATGTTGATTCGGTGAATTGTCCGCGCTGTAACGCCGAGAATCGCCCGGACCGACGCTTCTGCGGCACGTGCGGCCTCTCGTTCGTGTCGCGCTGCCTCGCGTGCGGATTCTCGAACGAGGCCTCCGAGCGATTCTGCGGCGGCTGCGGCACCGCGCTGGCTCCCGCCGCTCCCGGCGGGGGAGCCGCGCTTCGGCCCGCCCCAGTCGTACACCCCGAAGCACCTCGCCGCCCGCATCCTCGACTCGAAGGCGGCCCTCGAGGGCGAGCGGAAGCTGGTGACCGTGCTCTTCGCCGATCTCCAGAGCTCGATGGAGCTGCTCGCCGACCGCGACCCGGAGGAGGCGCGCCGGGTCCTCGACCCGGTCCTGCAGCTCATGATGGCCGCGGTGCACCGCTACGAGGGCACCGTGAACCAGGTGATGGGCGACGGCATCATGGCGCTGTTCGGCGCGCCGCTCGCCCACGAGGATCACGCCACGCGCGGCTGCTACGCGGCGCTGCAGATGCAGGAGTCGATCAAGCGCTACGCGGAGGAGGTCCGGCAGTCGCTCGGCGTCGCGGTGAGGATCCGGGTGGGGCTGAACTCGGGCGAGGTGATCGTGCGGACCATCCGCAGCGACCTGCGGATGGACTACACCGCGGTGGGCCAGACCACCCATCTGGCCTCGCGCATGGAGCAGCTCGCGGATCCGGGGCGCATCCTCCTCACCCCCGGCACCCTCGCGCTCGCGGAAGGCTTCATCCAGGTGACGCCGCTCGGGCCCACGCCGGTGAAGGGGCTCGCGGGACCGGTCGAGGTCTACGAGCTGACCGGGGCCGGGCCCGCGCGTTCCCGGCTGCGCGCCTCCGCGACGCGCGGCCTCACGCGATTCGTGGGGCGCACCACCGAGATGGCCCACCTGATCGGGGCGATGGGGCGCGCCCGCGCCGGGCACGGGCAGCTCGTCGCGGTCCTCGGGGAGGCGGGCGTCGGGAAGTCCCGCCTGTGCTACGAGTTCACCCACTCGGCGGACGCGCGAGAGTGGGTCGTGCTCGAGACGGGCGCGGTGTCGTACGGCCGCGGCACGAGCTACTCGCCGGTGGTCGATCTCCTGAAGCAGTACTTCGGGATCGAGGGCCGGGACGATCATCCCCGGATCCGGGAGAAGGTCGCCGAGAAGCTGATGGCGCTCGACCCGGCCCTGGCCCGCTACCACGCCGCGCTGCTCTGGCTCCTCGACGTGCCGAGCGACGATCCGCACTGGGCGGATCTCGATCCCACCCAGCGCCGGCGGCGGGCGCTCGATGGGGTGAGGATGCTGCTCGTGCGGGAGAGCGCCCGGCGGCCGGTGCTGCTCCTGTGCGAGGACCTGCACTGGATCGACACCGAGACCCAGACGCTCCTCGACGAGGTGGTGGCGAGCCTGCCGACCGCGCGCCTGCTGCTGGTGGTCACCTACCGGCCCGAGTACGAGCACGGCTGGGCCAACATCTCGGTCTGCACGCAGTTTCGCGTGGAGGCACTGCCCGCGGAGACGACCGACGAGCTCCTCGAGACCCTGCTCGGCCCGGACCCGGGTCTCCGGCCCCTCAAGCGGCTGCTGGTCCAGCTGACGGACCGCAACCCCTTCTTCCTCGAGGAGACGGTCCGCACCTTGAGCGAGGTCGGCGTGCTCGCGGGAGAGCCCGGCGCCTACCGGCAGGCGCGGGTCATCGAGGCGCTCCAGATCCCGCACACCGTCCAGGCGATCCTGGCCGCCCGCATCGACCGGCTGCCGGACGGCGCCAAGCGCCTGCTCCAGTCGGCCGCGGTGGTGGGCACCGACGTCCCGCTGGTCCTGCTCCAGGAGATCGCGGACGAGGGTGACGCCGACCTCCCGGGGCAGCTCGCCGCGCTGCAGGCCGGCGAGTTCCTCTACGAGTCGCGGCTCTTCCCCGACTTCGAGTACACCTTCCGCCACGTGCTCACCCACGACGTCGCCTACGGCAGCCTCTCGCAGGCGCGCCGGCGCGCGCTGCACGCGCGCATCGCCGGCGCGATCGAGCGGCTGCGGCCGAAGCGGCTGATCGAGGACGTCGACCGGCTCGCGCACCACACCTACCGGGGAGAGGTGTGGGACCGCGCGGTCCGCTACTCGCGGCAGGCCGGCGCCAAGGCCCAGCAGCGCTCGGCGCATCGCGAGGCGGTCGCGTGGCTCGAGCAGGCGCTGACCGCGCTCGGCCACCTGCCCGCGGAGGCCGACACCCGCGCGCAGGCGATCGACCTGCGTCTCGAGCTGCGCGGGTCGCTCTACTCCATCGGCGAGCTCGAGAAGATGCACGGGCGCCTCCGCGAGGCCGAGACCCTGGCCGACCAGCTGGGCGACGCGCGGCGACGGGGATGGGTGTCGATGCACCTCGGCGAGTACAGCCGTCAGATCGGGCACTTCCGCGAGGCGTCGGCCCTGATCCAGCGGGCCCGCGAGATCGCCGGCACGATCGACGATATGCCCCTGCGGCTGGCGTCCGATCAGTACCTCGGCATGGCCTTTCATGCCCTCGGCGACTACCGACGGGCCGCGGAGCACGAGCGGCGGGCCGCCGAGTTTCCGCGGGACGAGCCCGCGCCGGGAGGCTTCGGCCCCACCCAGGCCGGCTCGCCGGCGGGATTCCGCGCGGTCTCGCTCGGCTGGCTCGCGCGCTGCCTCGCCGAGATCGGCGAGTTCGACGAGGGCATCGAGGTCGGGCGCGAGGCGGTCCGTCTCGCGGAGGAGATCGACCGCCCGTACACGCTCGTGTCCGCGTGCTGGGGGCTCGGCTATCTCCACGGAGTCCGGGGCGATCTCGATGCCGCCACGCTGCTCCTCGATCGGGCGCTGACCGCGGCCCGGGGCGCCGGGCTGACGCGCCTCCTGCCGCAGGTGATGCGCGCCCTGGGATCGGCGTACGCGCTCATGGGCCGGGTGGCCGACGGTACCGCGCTGCTCGAAGGGGCGGTGGCGCTCGCGGAATCCATCAACCTGCGGGTCGCCGAGTCGAATTCGCTCGTCCTGCTCGGCGAGGTCCATCTGCTGGCCGGGCGGACGGACGACGCCCTGGTGGCGGGAACCCGGGCGCTTGCGATGGCGAGGGGGCGCGGGCAGCGCGGTGACGAGGCGTCCGCCCTTCACCTCCTGGGCGACATCGCCGCGCGCCGCGAGGCGCCGGATCCGGAGGACGTGGAGCGGCAGCTGCGCTCGGTGATCGGGCTCGCGGAGGAGATCTCGATGCGACCGCTCGTGGCCCGCGGGCGTCTCACGCTCGCAGAGTTCTACCGGCGGGTGGGAAACCCGGGGGAGGCCGGCCGGGAGCTGAAGGCCGCGGCCGACCTGTTCCGGCAGATGGGGATGCGCTACTGGCTCGCGCGGGCGGAGACCGAAGGACTGAGGCTGGGCGCGGCGACGTCCCGGGAGCGCGGGGACTCGCCGCTCGACTCCTAGCGGGCTAGGGCCGCCGGCGCGTCCACCACAGGTAGATCACCACGATCACCAGGATGATGATGATGATGGTGCACGCCACCGGAGGAAGCGCGAAGGCGCCGCCCGCGTAGGCGCGAACGGGCACCATGAGCGTGAGCAGCGTCAGCAGGGTCGTGAAGATCGTCGTCGATCCGCATTGGACGACTCCTTCCAGATGTTCGAGAGTCCGCCTAACCGGGCAGCATCATACTACGTGACCCCGCGCCACGGCTCGACCACCGATCGGATGTGCTCGGTGGCGACCCGCCCCGTCTTCACGACCAGACGACACGGGCTCAACGCGCTGACGACCTGCTCGGCGCGATCGGCCTCCCACACCACCAGGTCCGCGCGCGAGCCCACCGTGACGCCGTGGTCCGGGATTCGCAGGATCCTGGCCGGCTGGGTCGTGAGCATGCTCAGCACCTGGGACAGCTCGGATGGCGTTCCCATGTGCGCGCCGACCGCCACGAGGTAGCCCATCAGCGGCAGCCCCGCGGTGCCGACCGGGGTGAACGCGTTCTGCACGTTGTTGGTCGCCGCCGCCACCGTGACCCCCGCCGCGAGCAGCCGCTTGACCGGCGCGAGCCCGCGCCGCGGCGACCGCACGTCCTTGCGGCCCATCAGGTAGAGATCGGTGGCGGGGAGCACGATGACCGAGACCCCGGCGTCCGCGAGCGTGTGGGCCAGCGCGTCCTGCTCGTCCGGGGGCAGGGCCGCCATCTCGCTCATGTGGCCGAGCGCGACCCGCCCCTGCCAGCCGCGCCGCACCGTCTCCGCCGCGATGTAGCGCGCGTGCAGGTGCTGGGGCTCGTCGAAGAAGTCGGCGTGGAAGTCGACGTCGACGCCGAACTCGGCCGCGAGGTCGAACACGATGTCGATGTGGCGGTGCGGATCCGGGTCGACGTAGGGGACGCCGCCCACCAGGTCGGCGCCCGCGCGCAGGGCCTCGCGGAGCAGCGCCTCGGTGCCGGGAGACTTCAGGATGCCCTCCTGGGCGAAGGCGCAGAGCTGCAGGTCGATCGCGGGCGCGTACTCGCGCTTGAGGGTCGACAGCGCCTCGAAGCCCATCAGCCCCACGATGGGATCCACCTCGGCGTGGCTGCGCATGGCGGTCGTGCCCTGCCGCACCGCCATGTCGAGCGTGCGGCGCGCGCGCGCCAGGATGTCATCTCTAGTGAAACTTCGCTTGATAGCCGCGGTGACCCGCAGGGCCTCGGCCAGCGAGCCCTCGCGGCTCGGGGCCCGGTCGTTGAGCCAGGCCTTGTCGAGGTGGATGTGGGCGTCGACCAGCCCCGGCGTGACCACGCGGCCCTCGCAGGCGATCTCCCGCGCGGCCGGGCGTCCCGCGAGCGTCCCGATCTCGACGATGCGCCCGTCGTGGCAGCCCAGGTCGACCACGCGCCCGTCGGGCAGCCGGCACGCGCGGAGCAGGAGATCGAGCGGCGCGCTCATCCGGACGTCCCGAGCGTCTCGGCCAGCGCGGCCAGGGCCTGCTCGAAGCAGGCGAGCGGTGCCCGCACCGTGCCGGCCCCGATCTGTCCCACGCCGGGCCGGCGGCCCGCGATGCCGGTGTTGATCAGCGGGGTGATGCCGGTCGCGACCACCCGGCGAACGTCGATGCCCACCGGCGCGCCCCGGTCGTCGAGGGTGGGGATGCGGAAGTGGGGATGCTCGCCGATCGCGATCTCCGCCATCTCCTCGGTGACCGCGATCGCCTCGCGCAGGCCGCCCGCTCCCACGAAGCCCGCCACCGCGGGCGCGGCGGCCATCGCGAAGCCGCCGAGGCCGATGGTCTCCACGATCGCGCTGTCGCCGATGTCCGGGTTGGCGTCGGCGGGACCGAAGCCCGCGAAGTAGAGTCCGCTCGGGGTGTTGACCGGCGCGGTGAGCCAGCGGTCGCCGAGCCCGGCCACCCGGATGCCGAAGTCGGTGCCGTTGCGCGCCATCGTCACCACCAGGGTGGAGGCCGGCGTGGCCCACGCACGGGTCGGTGGTGGCCTTGCCCGCGGCCATGGCGAGGTTGAGGAAGAACTGGTCGTTGCCGCCGATGAAGTCGGCGAGCCGCGCGATGATCCCCGCGTCGGTCGTGGCGCGGGCGATCGCGGGCATCAGGAGGCGGGAGAGGAGCGCGGAGGCCGCCATGTTGCGCTGGTGCATCTCGTCGCCCATGCGGAGGGCCTGGCTCATGAGCGCGCGCAGGTCCACGCCGCCGCCCGCGCGCAGCGCCGCGCCCAGCACCGGGCCCGCCTCGGAGGCGAGCCACTCGAGCCGCCGGATCACCCGCTCGTCGTTGGCGCCGAAGCGGAGCACCGCGCCGAGCCCCTCGTTGATGGTCGCGAAGGCCCGGTTGCCCGCGACGCGGTTCTCCACCACGAACACCGGCATCGAGGCGGTGATGAGCCCGGTCATCGGCCCCACCGCGCCACGGCTGTGGCAGGGCGCGAGCGCGACCGCGCCGCGCTCGACGAGGGCCTGCGCCGCCGCGTCGTCGGGCGCCCAGCCCTCGTAGCGGATGGCGCACAGTATCGCGGCCTGCATGGTCGGGCACGCCCGGGCCCAGTCGAGCGGCGGCCCCGCGTGGAGCACGAGGCGCTCCTCGAGGCCCATGGCCTCGCGCGCGGGCCGGCAGTCGACGAGCACCGGATGGGCCGCGGTCAGGGTGGCCAGCACCGCCTCGTTCGCGGCCTGGATGGTCGCGGCCACCGCGCCGTCGTCGAGCGCGGCCAGCCGCCGCGCGGCCGCCACGTCGCCGCCCGCGGGCGGCCGCCAGCCCACGTGGAGCACCGGGACGCCGCGCGCGTCGCAGATCGGCGGCGAAGCTCTCCAGGCCCACGTTGACGACGCGCGGGCCGTCGCGGAGCAGGGCGCGCGCCCCGTCGTGTCCGGTCACGCGCGCGCTCCCGGCCGGAGCAGGGCGGTGACCACCGCGTCGCCGCCCGCGATGGCCGCCGCGGCCCGGGCGGCCTGCGCGTTCGACGGCAGCACCCACGCGCCGGCGGCCTCGAGCCGCGCCACCTGGGCGGCCAGCCCCTGGGGATCGCGCGCCGTGCCCACCACGGAGGCGACGACCGCGAGGCCGCGGCCGCGCGCGCGGGCCGCGGTCCGGGCCGCCTCGAGCGCGGGGGCCACGTCGCCGGCCGGATCGGCGGCGGCCCCGTGCCCGAGCACCACGTCGAGCAGGAGGACCGCGAGGTCGGCCTGCTCGCTCGCGCGGCCGATCATCTCCACGCGGGTGGTCGGGTCGAGCATCGGATGCGCGCGCCCCACCGTGAACTCGTCGGCTCCCAGGTCGAGCACCCGGTGGCGCCCCTCGCCGCCGGTGAGGTTGGAGGCGACCGGGCCGAGCAGGGGCTCCAGGATCAGCACGCTCTCGTGGGCGAGCGTGCCGCCCGCGTAGAGACCGAGGACCGCCGACTGGCCGGATCCGAGATCGCGCCGCGCCTCCGCGATCCTCCGGCTCACCTCGGGCACCGAGAACACGCGGGGCTGCCAGGCCGTCCCGGCCAGCGCGGCGTCGGCGGCGAGCGCGGCGTCCTCGAGCGTCGCGACCGTCGTGACCGGGCCCTCGCGGCCCACGATCACGTCGCGGCCGAGCAGGCAGACCACCACCGGCTTGCCGATGCCGGCCAGCTTCGCGCGGATGCGCTCGCCGACCGCCGGCGCCGGCGGCTTGCCGATGACCACGATCAGCTCGGTGGCCGCGTCGGCCGCGAGCAGGTCGAGCGCGGCCAGGGTCATGATCCCGCCGACGGCCTCGCTCATGTCGCGCCCGCCCACGCCGATGGCGTGGGAGAGGCCGCGCCCGCGCCCGGCCAGCAGCGTGGCCACCTGCTGCAGCCCGGTGCCGGAGGCGGCCACGAGACCCACGCGCCCGGGCGGCACCGCGTTGGCGAAGCCGAGCGGGACGTCGGCCACGTACGCGGTGCCGCAGTCCGGGCCCATCAGGAGGAGCCCGCGCGCGGTGGCCTGGCGCTTGAGCGCGATCTCGTCGGCGAGGCTCACGTTGTCGCTGAAGAGGATGACGTTGAGGCCGGCCGAGAGCGCCGTGCGCGCCTCGACCGCCGCGAAGGCGCCCGGCACCGAGATCAGGGCCAGGTTGGCCTCCGGCATCCGCCGGATGGCGCCCGCGGTGGTGCGCGGCCGCGGCCGCTCGGTCTGGCCGCGCGGTGCGCTCCGGGCCAGCAGGGGCTCCGCCGCCGCGGCCGCGGCCTCGGCGCCGGCCGGCGTCTCGGCTTCCACCACGATCACCAGGTCGTTCGGCGTGGCGGTGCGGGCCTCCTCGGTCAGGAGGCCGGCCTGGGCCAGCACGTCGTGATTCGCGGGGGTGCCCATCACGACCGCCGCCTCGCGCACGCCGGGCCGGGCGCGGAGCGCGCGCGCCAGGGTGAGCAGCGCCACCGAGTCGTGGTAGGCGCCGCGCTTCACGAGGGTGGCCTGGGCCATGGCTCAGGCGGCCAGCGCGTCCCAGGCCAGGCGCATGCCGGCGAGCGTGTCCGCTCCCGACGTCGCGCCCAGCCCGCGGAGCCGCTCGGCCGCGCGCGCGGATTCGAGGCTCGACCGCGCGCGCAGCACCGCCAGCACCGGCTCGGAGAAGCGCCCCGCGAGGGCGTGAAGGACGAACTCGCGGCCGATCGCGGTCGTGCGCGCGGCCGCGGCGGCGGCGATGGCGGCCACCGGGCCCGGCTCGCGCGCGAGCGCTCCCGCGTCGATCGCGTGCAGCACCGCGAGCGCCCCGACCAGGCAATCGTCGCCGGCCGGCGTCAGCCCCTCGCCGAGCCCCAGCAGGGCGCACGCCCCCGCGATCAGGCGGGTGGCGTCGCGGCCCCCGATGCCGGCGGCCAGCGTCGCGCGCGCGCCGACGCCCGACCGGCGAGTCGAGACCGGGCGCATGGTCTCCGTGCGCGACGGGCGGCGCCGGGATGGCGCGCGTCATGGATCGGGCGCGCGCCCGCGACCGAGCAATCGACGCGGACGGCCCGCGCCCACGACAGGGTGAGTCCCGGCGCGCGGAGCCGATGGGGCCCGACGGTCACTTCCATGCCCGGTCGCAGCGCGGACAGGAGCGTGAGGTCGTCGACGACGGCGGCGAAGGGCGCGAGCAGGGGCCCGGGCCCGTGGAGGGCGAGCAGGCTCCCGTCGCTCCACTCGACGTTGACCGCCCGCGCGAAGACCGAGTGCACGCGTCCGTCGAGCTCGGAGGCCTCGAGCCGCCGGGCGATCTGGGCGCTCAGACGGACGAGGTCGCCGGGGCGCCCCGTCACCGGCGCGCGGCTACTTCGGGGCCGAGATCCCGTAGGCCTTGAGCTTGCGGTAGAGGTGACTGCGCTCGATGCCCAGCCGCTCGGCGGTGCGGGTCATGTTCCACTCGTTGGCCCGCAGCTCGCCCAGGATGAAGGCGCGCTCGAAGGCCTCGCGCGCCTCCTTGAGCGTGCGCTCGCGCTGCGCGTCCTCGGCGGGGGGCTCCGCGTCGCGGGGACGCAGCGGCGGCGGCAGATCCTCGGGCGCGATGACGTCGCGCGGGCTCATGATCACGAGCCGCTCCACCATGTTGCGCAGCTCGCGCACGTTGCCCGGCCAGTCGTAGGAGAGGAAGTAGGCGAGGGCCTCGACCGAGACCGTCTTGGGCCGCTTGCCGTTCTCGGCCGAGAACACGGTCACGAAGTGCGCGACGAGGGCGGGCAGGTCCTCCTTCCGCTGGCGGAGCGGCGGCACCTCGATCGGGATGACGTTCAGGCGGTAGTAGAGGTCCTCGCGGAACCCGCCCGCCGTGATGCGCTCGGGCAGGTTCTGGTTGGAGGCGGCGAGGACCCGGACGTCGACCCGGATGGTGTCCTTGCCGCCCACCCGCTCGAAGGCCTGCTCCTCCAGGGCGCGCAGCACCTTGGCCTGGGTCTTGAGGCTCATGTCGCCGATCTCGTCGAGGAACAGCGTGCCCTGGTCGGCCAGCTCGAACTTGCCGCGCCGCCGGGCCACCGCGCCGGTGAACGCGCCGCGCTCGTGCCCGAACAGCTCGGACTCGATCAGCTCCTCCGGGATCGCGGCGCAGTTGACCTCGACGAAGGGCCCGTCGCGCCGCGCGGAGAGCGCGTGGATCGCGCGGGCCACCAGCTCCTTGCCCGAGCCGTTCTCGCCCTGGATGAGCACGCGCCCGCTCGAGGGCGCCGCGATCGCGATCTGCTGGCGCAGGTGCTCGATGAGCGGGCTCTTGCCCACGATCTCCTGGCCGCGCTCGAGCTGGGCCCGCAGGGTGCGGTTCTCCCGCTCGAGGCGGGTGTGGTCGAGGGCCCGGCTCGCGATGAGGAGCGTCTTCTCGAGCGAGAGCGGCTTCTCGATGAAGTCGTAGGCCCCGAGCTTGGTGGCCTTGACCGCGGTCTCGATGGTGCCGTGGCCCGAGATCATGACCACCGCGGTCTCGGGCCGCACCCGCTTCATCTCGGCCAGGGTGTCGAGCCCGTCGATGCCCGGCATCCAGATGTCGAGGAAGATGATGTCGGGCGTCTCCTCCTGGATCCGGGCGATCGCCTCCTCCCCCGAGCCCACCGCGGTGACCCGATATCCTTCGTCCTCGAGCACACCCCTCAGAGTCGTGCGGATCGCCCGCTCGTCGTCCACGATCAGGATGTGCTCGCCCGGCATCGGGTCCCTCGCCCTCAGGCCTGCACCGGCGCGGCCACCGGCCGCCCGGCGGGCAGCTCGATGACGAAGCGGCTGCCGTGCGGCGTGTTGTCCTCGACCCGGATGGTGCCGCCGTGGTCGGAGACGATCTGGTGGACGATCGGCAGGCCGAGGCCCATGCCGGTGGCCTTGGTGGAGAAGTAGGGCACGAAGAGGCGATCCCGGTCGTCCGCCGCGATGCCGGGCCCGTCGTCGGCCACCACGATGCGGGCGCGGTGGGCCTCGGGCAGCCACTCCGTCTGCACCACCACCTCCCCGGTGCCGCCCACCGCCTCCACCGCGTTGTCCACCAGGTTGAGGACCGCGCGCTTGATCTGGTCGGGATCCACCTCGATGGGCGGCAGGTCGGAGAAGACGGAGCGGATCGCGAGGCTCGGATGCGACTCGCGGTAGAGCACGACCACGCCTTCGAGCAGCCGCGCGAGGTCGGTGGGCTTGGGCGTCAGCGCGGGCATGCGGGCGAAGCGCGAGAACTCGTCGACGAGCTGCCGCAGCCCGTCCACCTCCTGGATGATGGTGCCGGTGGCCTCCTCGAGCAGCCGCTTCTCCTCCGGGCTCCGGTCGGAGGAGAGGCGGCGCCGCAGGCGCTCGGCCGAGAGCTGGATGGGGGTGAGCGGGTTCTTGATCTCGTGCGCGATGCGCTGGGCGACCTCGCGCCACGCGGCCAGGCGCTGGGCCTTGAGCAGCTCGGTCAGATCGTCGAAGGCCAGCACCATGCCCACGTAGCCGCCGTCGGGCCCGCGCAGGGCGGTGGCGGAGGCGAGCAGCGCCACCGCCTGGCCGTGGCGCCGCAGGTGCACCTCGCGGTCGAGCATGCCCTCGCGCACCCGGCCCATGCGCTGGATCAGCGCGTCGATCTCCACGTACTCGGGGGAGCGGAACACCCGGGTGGCGGAGCGGCCCTGGACCGTCACCGCGTCGAGCCCGAGCAGCCGCTCGGCGGCCCCGTTGATGGTGGTCACGCGGCCGTCCGGGTCGAGGGAGACCACCCCGGTCGCGACCGCCTCCAGCACCGTCTCGGTGTAGCGGCGGCGCTCCTCCATCTCCCCGTGCTTGGCCTGGAGATCGCGATAGGTCTCCTCGAGCTTGGACTTGGAGGCGGCCAGGTCCCCGGTCATCCGGTTGAACGAGTCGACCAGGATGCCGATCTCGTCGTCGGCCCGCACCTCCACCTTGTAGTTGAGGTTGCCCGCCGCGACCTCTCTCGTTCCTTCGGCCAGCATCTGGATCGGCTCGGTGATCCCCCGGGCCAGGTAGAGGCCGAACCACGTGGCCGAGAAGACGATGATCAGGGTCATCAGGAGGAAGAGCAGGATGTAGATGCCCTTGATCGGGTTCTTGAGCAGGCGGAGCTGCTTGTACTCCTGGAAGGCCTGGCTGATGTTGCGCAGGCGCGCCTCGAGCCGCTGCGGCACGTGGATGGCCACCACCATCGCCCCGCTCACCGCCTGGTCGGCGTCGCGCATCGGCACCATCGCCTGGATCATGTCGCCGTTGTCCAGCTCGTGGACGGTGGTGATCTCCTGGCCGCCGAGGGCCTGCTTCACGTGCTCGCTGTTGGTCGACCGGGTCGGGACCTTGGCCAGCACCGGGTTCTTGACGTGGACCAGCTCCTGCCCGTCGCGGTTGAAGATGGTGATCGCGGCCACCCCGAGCCGCTCCTGCTGCTCGGTCAGGTAGCCCGCGAGGGCCTCGCGCTTGCTCTCGGTGAGCAGCCCGTCACGCTCGACCACCTTGGCCATGTAGCGCCCGTGGCGGAGCGCGGTGGACTCGAGCCCCTGGTAGTAGGTCTGGGCCACCTCCATGGCCTGATCGAGCGGCCGCTCGACCTGGGGCTTGAACCAGCCCTCGATGGAGGTGGTGATGAAGTTCGACGCGATCAGGAAGATCAGGATGCCGGGGACCAGCGAGAGGGCCAGGAAGGTGAGGACCAGCTTGGCCTTGAAGCGGGAGCCGATGATCTTGTGGCGGCGCTCGAAGGAGAGCTTGACGAGGTTGCGGAACAGCAGCACCAGCAGCAGCAGGAAGACGATCAGGTTCAGGTTGAAGAGGAAGAAGACGATGAGGTTCGAGGCGAACGGGATCTTGGGCGCGCGGATGCCCACCTCGAACACGGTGGCCACCACCAGCAGGATCAGGATGCCGCTGATGATGAGGAGGTTGCGCTTCCGCTTCTCCTGCTCGTCGAGCCGCTCGGGACGACGGGTGAGCGGCGTCACTGGTTCCGCACCGGGGTGAGCACGCTCGACTGCACCCACGGCGTCTCCTCGGCCTCGCCGGTCATGCGGGCGAACCAGGAGTTGACGCCGCCGAGCGACACGTCGGAGCGCACCCGCACGTAGTAGAGCTCCTGCTTGTCGAGCGCGGCCACCGGGGCCAGCTGCCCCACCCGCAGCTCGGAGATCACCCGCTGGGCCTCGCGCAGGTCCTTGGTGAGGAAGGGCTCGCGGGTCTCGCCCTTGAGGGGGGCGACCTTGTATTCCTTGGTCAGCACGTTGTAGGTGAGCTGGCGCTCCACCATGCGCGCCTGGAGCCGCCGGTCCACGCCCATGCGGGTGTACTGCCACAGCTCGACGTAGTAGCGCACGTGGGCCGCGATGCCGGTGTGGATGGACTCATGGAGCGAGTCGGGCACCGCCCCGAACAGGACGATGGTGACCGTGACGTCGTAGTCGTTGAGGAAGACCGACAGGTTGCTGATCCGCACCTCGGCGCCGACCGGCGCGGGCCCCGACGGCAGACCCAGCAGGAGGGCGACGAGCAGGCTGGCGCCCGGCAGGATGCGGCGGAGCGGACGACCGCGAGTGCCCATGGCCAAGACGGACCATTATAGCGTCGGGCCCGGCGGGGGCACCGGTTCGAGCCGGCCGGGGCCGGGTGGGGGCGGGAAGCCTGGGAAGGGCGGCGCGACGCGGGCGGCCGGCCTAGAGGGCGGCCACACCCGGGAGGAAGCCGTCACCGGTGCTGGCCACCGGCACGGGAGCGGCCGGCCGGATGACCCGGGCGACCGAGCGACGCCGGTCGGCGGCGACCGCCTTCTGGATCGCGCTCACCAGCTGATAGTTCAGGGCGTGGCCGGCATTGCGCCCGACCACCAGGCGCCCGCAGCGGGCGGCCCAGGAGGAACAGGTCCCCGACCAGGTCGAGGATCTTGTGGCGAACGAACTCGTCGGGGTAGCGCAGGCTGTCGTTCAGCACCGAGCGCTTGCCCACCACCACCGCGTTCTCCAGGGAGCCGCCGCGGGCGAGACCGTTCTGCCGCATCACCGGGCACGTCGCGGAGGAAGCCGTAGGTGCGGGCGGGGGCCAGCTCCTGGTCGAACACGTCCTCGGTGATCCCGTAGGTGCCCGCCTGCAGGCCGATGATCGGGTGGCTGTTGTCGAGCGTGTAGCTCACCCGCAGCGACTCGGCGGGCAGCACCTCGAGCCAGCGGCTCTCGGTTCCCACGCGGATCGGCTCGCTCAGCACGATGGGTCGGCGCGGCGCGGGCAGGCTCGCGCGTCCGCCCGAGCGCAGCAGATCCATGAACGGCTTGGCGCTGCCGTCGGCCGCGGGTACTTCCGGCCCGTGGATGTCGACCACCGCGTTGTCGATGCCGAGCGCGGCGGCCGCGGCCATGAGGTGCTCGATGGTCCGCACCCGCACGCCGAAGGCCCCGACCGTGGTCGCGGAGTTCGTGTCCACCACGTGGTCGGCATTGGCCGGGATCAGCGTGCCGTCGGCGGCGCGGAAGAGGATGCCCGTGTCGGCGCCCGCCGGAGAGACGGTCATCTCGACCGGCTCACCCGAATGCAGACCGATTCCCGCGAGCTTCACCGGGTGCCTCAGAGTCTGCTGGAGATCCATGGCCGCGGCTATAGTAGGCAAGCCAGATGCCATGGGCCAACTATCTCCATAACCATGTATTTAGATTGATATTTACGCTCATATCGCAAGCCGGTCTCTATGTAATTGGTTGCAAGAAAGACACACCCCCGGGCCCCCGCATGTGTCAGTTTCGCAACACTAGAGCTCGAGGCTCGCCTTCACGGAGAAGCCCGTCGATCCGGACTCCACGGAGAGGCCGTCCCGGGAGACATTGCGGATGGCGGCCAGGACCCGGTGTCGGGTGGGATCGATCTCCTCGCCCCGCAGGATGGCGTGTAGCCGGAGCGCTTCGCCGCCGGCCGACGGGGCGGTCTCGAACACCGCGAACTCGAGCGAGCGGCAGGCGAAGCCCTCCACCTCGTGCACGTAGAGACACTCCTGGAGCCAGGCGTGGAGCAGGGCGGGCAGCCCGACGCCGTGGGCCCTGACCTCGCGCGTGTCGCCGTCGCCGACGGTGTCGGGATCCACCGCCGCCGCGAAGAGACCGAGGGCGATGCGCGTGAACGCCTCCGACAGGGTGGCGCCCGTCGCGGTCAGCTCCACGTCAGGCGCGGCCCAGGTCGCCGTACCGCGACTGCAGGAGCGCCACCGCCACCGCGCCCGCGGTCTCGGTCCGGAGCACGCGCGGGCCCAGGCCGGCCACCAGCGCCCCGGCCTCGGCGAGGCCCCGCACCTCCTCCGCGGTGAGCCCGCCCTCCGGGCCCACGATCAGCGTCGCGGCCGGGCACGGCCCGGCGGGAAGCTGCGCCTGGAGCCCGCCCGGCTCTTCCTCCCAGAAGCAGATCAGGAGGCCGTCACGCTCCGGATCGGGCCGCCAGGTCGAGAGCGTCGCGCGGCGCCGTGATCTCGGGCACCGCGGCCCGGCCGCTCTGCTGGGCGGCCTCGCGCGCCACGCGCTGCCAGCGGGCGAGCCGCGCGGCCCAGCGGTCGGGCGGCAGCCGCACGACGGTGCGCTCGGTGAGCAGCGGAATCAGGCGGCTCACCCCGAGCTCGGTGGTCATGCGGACGATGCCCTCCATCTTGTCGCCCTTGGGAACCGCCTGGGCCAGCGTCAGGCGAAGGGGCGACTCGGTGTCGAGCCGGGTGCGCTCGACGACCTGGCCCTCCGCGCGCCGGGGCGCGATGGCGGTGAGGCGCACCGAGAGGAGCGCCCCGTCGGCGGCCACCGCCTGCACGAGATCGCCCACCGCGGCGCGCAGCACCCGGCCCAGGTGGTGCGCGGCGGCGGCGGCGAACGTCACCCGGTCGCCCTGCACCGCATCCGGGTCCAGGTGGAAGCGGGTCACCGGGCGCGCGCGGCCAGGCGCAGCGAGGCCCAGCCCTCGAGAGCCAGACGCGAGCGAGGCTCGAAGCCGGACGCGGCGAGCGCGCGGCCGACCCGGTCGTCCTCGTCCTCGAGCATGCCGCCCAGCACGAGCTGCCCGCCCGGCGCCACGAGGCGCGCGTAGTGGGGCGCGAGCGCCAGGTGGCTGTGGGTGAGCAGGTTCGCCACCACGATCGGCGCCGCCTCGTCGACCTCCTGGGGCTCGGCGAGCCGCACCGTGAGGCCGGCGCAGCGGTTCCGCTCCGCGTTGACCCGGCTCGCCGCCACCGCGTCGGGATCGAGGTCGATCGCGAGCACGGCGCGGGCGCCGAGCCGGAGCGCCGCGATGGCCAGGATGCCGGTGCCGGTGCCGATGTCGAGGACCGCGGCGCCGGGCGCGGCGGCGAGGGCTTCCTCCAGGAGCACGAGGCAGCCCTCGGTGGTGCCGTGGTGGCCGGTCCCGAACGCGCGCCCCGGCTCGATCACGACCGTGATCCGGTCGTCCGCGCTCGGCGCCGGTCCGGAGGCCGGGCCGTCGAGCCAGGGCGGCAGCACGCGCAGCCGGCGGCCGACCTCGCGAGCGGGGAAGGACTGCTGCCAGGCGCTCGCCCACGCCTCGTCGAGCAGGGGCGCGATCTCGGCGTCACCGGCCAGGGCGAAGCCGAGCGCGTGCAGCGAGGCCCGGTAGCCGTTCACCGCGGCCAGGAGCCCGGTGGACGACATCGACTCGGCGAAGAAGGCGCGCAGCCGCGGGGGGACGCCCGGAGCCTCCTCCTCGACGACGCCCAGGGCGCCCTGCTCCCACAGGAAGTTGGTCAGCCCGTCGGAGGTCTCGGCCGAGGAGGGGACGGTGAGCTGCCAGAACGCCATCAACTGCCGAACAGCTGCTTCATCCGCTCGAGGAACTTGGAGACCCGCGGGCTCGAGTCGCTCTGGTGGGCGCCCCGGAACTCCTCCAGCAGCTCGCGCTGGCGCGCGGTCAGGTGGGTCGGCACCTCGACGATGACCTCGTAGACCGCGTCGCCCCGGCCCCGGCCGCGGAGGTGCGGCATGCCCTTGCCCTTGAGCACGAGCCGCTGGCCCGGCTGGGTTCCGGCCGGGATCTTGAGCCGGGCGGCGCCGTCCAGCACCGGCACCTCGATCTCGTCGCCGAGCGCCACCTGGGCGAAGGTGAGCGGCAGCTCGCAGACCAGGTGCGCGCCGTCGCGCACGAAGATCTCGTGCGCGCGCACGTGGAGCACCACGTAGAGATCGCCGGGAGGCCCGCCGAGGAGCCCGCTCTCGCCCTCGCCGCTGAGCCGCATCTGGTTGCCGTGCTCGACTCCGGCCGGGATGGTGACCTTGAGCAGGCGCTCGCGGGAGATGCGGCCCTGGCCCCGGCAGGCGGTGCAGGGGTTGCGGACGATCCGACCCTCGCCGTGGCACTGGGGGCACGGACGGGCCACCGTGAGGAAGCCCTGCGAGAAGCGCACCTGGCCCTGACCGCGGCAGGTGGCGCAGGTCTCCGGGTGGCTGCCCGGCTCGACGCCCGAGCCGCGGCAGGGCTCGCAGACCTCGAGCCGCGGCACCTGGAGCTTGGTCTCGAGGCCCTGGGCCGCCTCCTCGAGCGAGATCTCCAGATCGTAGCGAAGGTCGTCGCCCCGCCGCGCGCGGGTGCGCGAGCGCCCGCGGTCTCCGCTGCCGAAGAAGCCCTCGAACAGGTCCTCGAAGATGGTCCCGAATCCGGGTTCGCCCATCCCGCCTCCGACCGTCCCGAAGCGGTCGTACTGCGCGCGCTTCTCCGGATCGGAGAGCACGCCGTAGGCCTCGCCGATCTCCTTGAAGCGGTCCTCCGACTTCTTGTCGCCCGGATTGCGGTCGGGGTGGTAGGCGCGGGCGAGGTTCCGGTAGGCCTTCTTCAGCGCCGCGTCGTCGGCGTCGCGCGGGACCCCGAGGACCCCGTAGTAGTCCTTGGCCGCCACGCTACGAGTCGGCCGGGTGGTCCTGGTCGGGGGCCATCGCCACCGTGACCATCGCGGGTCGCAGCACCCGACCGTTCAGCAGGTAGCCGCGCCCGGTCTCGTCCGCGACCGTCATCTCGGGCAGGTCCGGGCGCTGCACCCGCGCCACCGCCTCGTGACGGCCCGGATCGAAGGGCTGGCCCACCGAGGTGAACGGGGTCAGGCCGAACTTCTCGAGCACGCGCAGGAGCTCGCGCTGGATCAGCTCCACGCCGGTCGTGACCGCGGCGGCCGGCTCCGAGCGGGCGGCCAGCAGGGCCCGGTCGAGATTGTCCAGCACCGGCAGCAGGTCGCGCAGCACCGACTCGTTGGCGTAGCGGGTGTACTCCTCCCGCTCCCGGGCCGCGCGCTTGCGCACGTTGTCGAACTCGGCGACCGTGCGCAGGTAGCGGTCCTGCTGGGCCTCGAGCTCGCGGGTCTTGGCCTCCAGCGCCTCGCGGAGGCGCTGGATCTCCTCCGCCCTGTCGTCCGCGATCGGTCCGTCGAAGAAGGAATCAGCCATGGCAGAAGGTAATTATAGCAGACGGATCGCCGGGTCTCGGGCCGCCGCGCCCCGGGGCCCGGAGCCGGGTGGAGGCGGCTACGGCAGGTAGAGCTGCTGCCGCACCCGGGAGAGCGAGCTCGAGACGATCCGCGCCGTCTCGTCGACCACCGCCATGACCTCCGAGTAGGGCATGCGGCGAGGCCCCACCACCCCCAGCACGCCCAGCACCTGGTCGCGATAGGTGTAGGTGGAGGTGATCAGGCTGCAGCCCCGCATGTCCTCCACCGGGTTCTCGCTGCCGATCACCACGTGCAGCCCGCGCTCCTCGGCCATGCGGGAGAGCAGGTCGACGAGGCGGACCTTGTCCTCGAAGGCCCGCAGCATCGAGCGCAGGGTGGCGGTGTCCGACAGGTCCGGGTGGTCGAGCATGTTGGTGGCGCCGCTCACGTAGAGGGTCCGGTCGCGCAGCAGCGACACGACCTCCTCGAGCACCGCCCGGCTCCGCGTCCACAGCGGATCGAGCGGATCGGCGGGCGCGGCCAGCTCGTCGAGGATCTCCTGGAAGGTCTTGCCGCGGAACCGTCGGGTGAGCGCGCGGCCGGTCTCGCGCAGCTCCTCGCCGCCGCCCCGGGGCGACGCGGTCAGCGGGCGCGCGGTGACCCAGCCGGTCTCGGTCACGAGCACCGCGAGGGCGCGCTCCTCGTCGAGGGCCACCAGCTCGATGCGATCGAGCGCGGTGTGCTTGAGCGGGGGCGCGAGCAGCACGCCCATCATGTGGGTGTCGGTGGAGAGCCGCGACGGCGTCTCCGCCATCAGCCGCTCGACCGCGTCGGCGTGAGGCGCCACCGGCGTTCCCACCGCGGGGGCCTTGCCCGCGCCCCACGGGCACGCGCTGGAGGTGGTCGACGTAGAAGCGGTAGGCGGTGTCGGTGGGCACGCGGCCGGCCGAGGTGTGCGGCTGCACCAGGTAGCCCAGCTCCTCGAGGTCGGCCATCGCGTTGCGGATGGTGGCCGGCGAGAGGCCCTGGATGTGGCGGCGCGCGACCGCCCGCGAGCCGACCGGCTCCCCGGTCTCGACGTACTCCGCGATGACCGCGAGCAGCACCTGCCGGTTCCGTTGATCGAACGCCGCGGCGGTCATGGGGTCCGTCGATCTTACCGCTAGAGCAGCTCGGTGAACAGGGCGTCGGAGAGCAGGAAGCCGGCCTCGGTGAGCCGGACGCGGCCCTCGGCATCGGCCAGCAGGCCGCGCTCCCGCCAGGCGTCGAGCACCTCGGGCAGTCGCCCGCGCTCGAGATCGCAGCGCTCCGCGAGGCGCGCGGCTTCGATCCCGTCGCTCGTGCGAAGGCCCAGGATGAGCTGCTCGGCCAGGGCCTGGCGCGGGGTCAGCACCTCGTGACTGGCGAGCGGGAGCTGCCCCGCCTCGACGAGGGTGGTGTAGCGCTCCACCGGCTTGACGTTGGCGTAGCGCACGTGGCCGAGGAAGCCGCACGCGCCCGGTCCGAGCCCGAGGTACTCCTCCCATCGCCAGTAGCGCTGGTTGTGGCGCGAGCGGAAGCCGGGACGCGCGTAGTTGGAGACCTCATAGTGCTCGAAGCCGGCCGCCGCGGCCGCCTCCGCGAGGGCCCAGTACTGCGCGGTGACCGCCTCCTCGGGCGGGAGCCCCGCCACGCCGCGCGCGTGCCAGAGGCTGCCCTCGTCCAGGGTGAGCCCGTAGGCGGACAGGTGGTCCGGGCCCCACGCGATCACCTCGCGCACGGTGGCGGTCCACGTCGCGAGGTCGAGGCCGGGCAGGCCGTAGATCAGGTCCACGCTGATGTTGTCCGCTCCCGCTTCCCGCGCGGCCGCGAAGGCGGCGCGGGCCTGCCGCGGCGGAGTGGCGCCGGTCCAGGATCGGCAGGATCGCGTCGTCCAGGCTCTGCACGCCGAGGCTCACCCGGGTGACCCCGGCCCGGCGGTAGCCGGCCACGCGCTCCCGGGTCACGTCGTCCGGGTTGCACTCGACCGTCACCTCGGCGCCCGGCTCCACCGCGAAGCGCGCGCCGATCCGGCCCAGCAGCGTGGCCATCTGGTCGACGGTGAGGAGCGAGGGTGTCCCGCCGCCGAGGAACAGGGTGTCGAGCCTGACGCCGCCCGCCCAGGGCGCGGCGTGGAACAGATCCCACTCGCGGAGGAGTGCGGCGAGGAAGCGATCCTGCCCCCCCGGGGTGTACGGCGCGGTGTTGAACGAGCAGTACCCGCAGCGCTCGACGCAGAACGGCAGGTGCACGTAGGCCCCGAGCCGGGCGGCCCGGGGCCGGAGCGACGCTACGGCAGGTACTGACCCAGCCGGCGCCAGCGCAGCCAGTGCCCGTCCCCGTTCCACGACCAGTAGATCAGGAAGGCCTTCCCGCGGATCTTGTCCCGCCGGACGAAGCCCCAGTAGCGGCTGTCCTGCGAGTTGTCGCGGTTGTCCCCCATGACGAAGTAGGACCCGTCGGGCACCTTGAGGGGCTCGCAGGCGTAGGCGTAGCCGCAGGCGGTCGAGGGCGGTCCGGAGAACGAGCCCGGTCGCGCGTACGGCTCGTCGATCAGGTGGCCGTTCAGGGTCACCCGGTTGTCGCGCACCTGGACGGTGTCGCCGCCCACCGCGATGATGCGCTTGATGAAGTCGCGCGTCTCGTCGTTGGGGTACTTGAAGACGATGATGTCGCCGCGGTGCGGATCGCGCACCCCGGGCAGGTGCAGGTCGGTGAGCGGGATCTCGGCCCCGAACAGGAACTTGTTCACCAGGATGTAGTCGCCGATCAGCAGCGTGTCCATCATGGAGCCGGACGGGATCGTGAAGGCCTGCACCGCGAACTGGCGGATGAAGAGGGCCAGCAGCACCGCGATGATGATCGCTTCGGAATACTCGCGGAAGAGAGACTTCCGGCGGACCTTGACCGCGGGCGCCGCCGGCACCGTGTCACGCTCGGGACGAACCTGGAGATCGTTCATGCCCCGCGCTCAGCTCTTCAGGACCGACAGGAACGCCTCCTGCGGGACCTCGACTCGACCGACCTGTTTCATGCGTTTCTTGCCTTCCTTCTGCTTCTCGAGCAGCTTGCGCTTCCGCGTGATGTCGCCGCCGTAGCACTTGGCGGTGACGTTCTTGCCCATGGCCTTGACCGTCTCGCGCGCGATGACCCGGCTGCCGATGGCGGCCTGGATCGCGACCTCGTAGAGCTGGCGCGGGATCACCGCGCGCAGCTTCTCGGCGAGCGCCTTGCCCTTCTCGTAGGCCTTCTCGCGGTGGACGATGATCGAGAGCGCGTCCACCGGATCGCCGTTGAGGAGGATGTCGAGCTTGACCATGTCCGAGGCCCGGAACTCCAGGAACTCGTAGTCGAAGGACGCGTAGCCCTTCGAGATGGACTTGAGACGGTCGTAGAAGTCCACCACGATCTCGCTCAGGGGGAAGTCGAACTGGATGTGCACCCGCTTGCCCACGTACTCGAGCGACTTGTGCTCGCCCCGCTTCTCCTGGGCGAGCTTGTAGATCTCGCTCATGAACTCGGTGGGCACGAAGATCGAGCCGCGCACGTAGGGCTCCTCGATGCGCTCGATCCGGTCCGGCGGGCGGCAGCTTGGAGGGGTTCTCCACCTCCAGCGTCTCCCCCGCCATCGTGATCACCTTGAAGCGCACGCTCGGCGCGGTGACGATCAGGGAGAGGTTGAACTCCCGCTCGAGCCGCTCCTGCACGATCTCGAGGTGCAGCATGCCGAGGAACCCGCAGCGGAACCCGTAGCCGAGCGCGAGCGAGGTCTCCGGCTCGAAATTGAACGCGGAGTCGTTCAGGCGCAGCTTCTCCAGCGCGTCGCGCAGGCCCTCGTAGTCGGTGTCCTCGATCGGGTAGAGGCCCGCGAAGACCATGGGCTTCGCGTCGCGGTAGCCGGGACAGGGCGCCGCGGTCGGGTGCAGGACGTCGGTGATGGTCTCGCCCATCTTGGCGTCGGCCACCCGCTTGATGGAGGCGGTCAGGTAGCCGACCTGTCCGGCCGACAGCTCCTCGACCGGCCGCATGTCGGGCGAGAAGACGCCGACCTGCTGGACTTCGTAGTTCTTGCCGTTGGACATCAGGAGGATCTTGTCTCCCGGCGTGCACCCGCCCGTCGAGGAGCCGGACGTAGACCACCACGCCCTGGTAGGAGTCGTAGAAGGAGTCGAAGACGAGGGCCTTGAGGGGGGCGTCCGGATCGCCCTTGGGCGGCGGGATCCGCGCCACGATCGCCTCCAGGACCTCCGGCACCCCGGTGCCGTGCTTGGCCGAGATGGCCAGGGCCTCGTCGCCGTCCAGGGTGAGGATCTCGGTGATCTGGCTCCGGGTGCCCTCCAGGTCGGCGGCGGGCAGGTCGATCTTGTTGATGACCGGGATGATCTCGAGGCCGCCGTCGAGCGCCAGGTAGAAGTTGGCCAGGGTCTGGGCCTCGACGCCCTGGGCCGCGTCGACGATCAGCAGGGCCCCCTCGCACGCGGCCAGCGACCGGGAGACCTCGTAGGAGAAGTCCACGTGGCCGGGGGTGTCGATCAGGTTGAGGGTGTACTCTTGCCCGTCCCGCGCCTTGTAGAGCAGGCGAACGGTGTGGGCCTTGATGGTGATGCCGCGCTCCTTCTCCAGGTCCATCGAGTCCAGCACCTGGTCCACCGCCTTCTTGGCGTCCATGGTCCCGGTGAGCGACAGCAGGCGGTCCGCCAGGGTGGACTTGCCGTGGTCGATGTGGGCGACGATGGAGAAATTGCGGATCAGGTCGATGGCCATCCGGCTAAGAATACCACGCCGTTCGGCCACCCTGCGGCCGGGCGGCGACCGGACCGCCCTCCCGTCTGCGAGGGGCGCCCGGATCGGGTGCGGCGGAGGCCGCCGAGGGGCCCTAGAGCCGGGCCCGATCGGGGACGGAGGCGCCCGCGCCGAGCACGGCGGCCGGCCCGAGGTCGGCCCCGGCGCCGATCCGCGCCCCCGAGGCCACGATGCAGTCGCGCAGGACCGCGCCCGGCCCGACGGTCACGTCGTCCCACAGGATGGCGCCCTCGACGTGCGCCCCGGCTCCGACCACGCAGTTCGCCCCGAGGACCGCGTTCGGGCCCACCCGGGCCCCCGCCTCGAGGCGCGAGCCGGGCCCGATCACGCACGGGGCGGTGACCGTCGCGTCGGGGGCGACGTGTGCCCCGGGGGCGACGAAGCGACGCGCCCGGGCGTCGCCGGGCGGGGCCACGTCGGTCGCGACCTTGCCGGCCAGCAGGTCGAGCTGGCCCTGCCGGTACTTGGCGGGGCTGCCGATGTCGAGCCAGTAGCTCTCCGACACCCAGCCGAAGAAGGGCACCCGGTCGCGCAGGAGGCCGGGAAACGTCTCGCGCTCGATCGAGACCGCGCGGCCGGTGGGGATCGCGGTCACCACCGAGCGGTCGAGCGCGTAGACCCCCGCGTTGACGGTGTCGGTGGTCACCCGGTCCGGCTCCGGCTTCTCCACGAAGGCGCGGATCGCCCCGTCGGGCTCGAGCTCGACGAGGCCGTACTGGGTGGGGTCGGACACGCGCGTCAGGTAGAGGGTCGCGCGCGCGCCGCGCTCCCGGTGGAAGCGCAGCATCGCGGAGAGGTCGAGGTCGGCCAGGATGTCGCCGTTCAGCACGACCACGAGCCCGCGCACCAGGTCCACCGCGTTGCGGACGCCGCCCGCGGTGCCGAGGGGATCGGTCTCGACCGCGTAGGAGAGCCGCACCCCGTGGGCGGCGCCGTCGCCCATGGCCCGGCGCACCTCGTCCACCAGGTACGAGCACGAGAGCACCACGTCGTGGATGCCGTGACGCCGGAGCAGCGCGAGCTGGTAGGCGAGGAAGGGGACGTTGAGGAGCGGGACGATCGGCTTCGGGGTGCCGAGGGTCAGCGGGCGCAGGCGCGTGCCCTGCCCGCCGGCCAGGATGACCGCGGTTATCTCGTCGGGGCCCAGGGCTCCGCCTCGCCGATCAGCATCACGGGAATGCCGTCCCGGATCGGGTACGCCTTCCGGCAGGCCGGGCAGATGATGCGCGTCTCCTCGAAGATCAGCTCGCCCTTGCACGCCGGGCAGGCCAGGATCGCCCGCAGCTCCTCGTCGATCATGCCGAGACCTCCTTCTGGAAGAAGCGGAAGGTGCGGCCGAGGCCTTCCGCGAGCGTCACGGAGGGCTTCCAGCCGAGGACCTGCTCGGCCCGCGCCGGGCTCAGGCAGCTGCGCCGCTGCTCGCCGGGCCGCGCGGGGGCGTGCTGGGCCGGGACCTTGGCGCCGGAGGCGGCAACCAGCGCGGTGTAGAGCTGGTTCACGGTGGTCTCGACGCCGGTGCACACGTTGACCGCACCGGTGACGTCGGGCCGCTCGAGCGCGCGCAGGTTCGCCAGGGCCACGTCCTCCACGTAGGTGTAGTCGCGGGTCTGGTCGCCGTCGCCGTTGATGATCGGCGACTGGCCGGTCAGCAGCCGGTGGCAGAAGATCGCGATGACGCCGGCCTCGCCCTGCGGGTTCTGCCGCGGCCCGTAGATGTTGGCGTAGCGCAGCGAGATGCCGCTGATCCCGAAGATGCCGCTCCAGGCGTTGACGTAGTACTCCATCGCGACCTTGGTGATCCCGTAGGGCGAGATCGGCACCGTCGGGTGCGTCTCCGGGGTCGGGATCACGTCGGTGTCGCCGTAGCCGGCGCCCCCGCTCGACGAGTAGATGATCCGGCGCACCCCGAAGCGGCGGCAGCACTCGAGCAGGCCCAGGCCCCCCACCACGTTCACGCTCGCGTCGAAGATGGGATCGGTGACCGAGCGGCCCACCGAGGCCTGGGCGGCCAGGTGCGCGACCACCTCGGGCCGCTCCTTCTCGAACACCTCCGCGAGCCGCGCGTTCCGGAGGTCGACCACGTGCAGGCGGGCGCGGGGGTTGACCCAGCGCGCGTCGCCGGTGGTGAGGTTGTCGACCACGCAGACGTCGTGGCCCGCCTCGACGAAGCGGTCCACCACGTGGGAGCCGATGAAGCCGGCGCCGCCGGTGACGAGGATCTTCATGGCTGGGTCACCAGCTTTCGGCACCAGTCGATCGTGCGGCGCAGACCGTCCTCGACCTCGACCTTGGGCTCCCACCCGAGCACGCGCCGGGCCTTGGTGATGTCGGGCTGGCGCACCTTGGGGTCGTCGGTGGGCAGCGGGCGGAACACGACCTCGCTGCGGGAGCCGCTCATCTGGATGATCTGGCGCGCGAGCTGGAGCAGGGTCATCTCGCGCGGGTTCCCGATGTTGACCGGCTCGTTGACCCCGGCCTGCATGAGGGCCCAGATGCCCTCCACCAGGTCGGACACGTAGGTGAACGAGCGGGTCTGGGAGCCGTCGCCGAAGACGGTGATCGGCTCGTTCCGCAGCGCCTGGCGGACGAAGGTGGGGATCGCCCGGCCGTCGGTGAGCCGCATGCGCGGGCCGTAGGTGTTGAAGATGCGCACGATGCGGGCGTCGAGGCCGTGCACGCGGTGGTAGGCCATGGTCATGGCCTCCGCGAACCGCTTGGCCTCGTCGTAGACCCCGCGCGGGCCCACCGGGTTGACGTTGCCCCAGTAGTCCTCGCGCTGCGGGTGCACGAGCGGATCGCCGTAGACCTCGGAGGTCGACGCGAGCAGGAACTTGGCCCGCTTCTCCTTGGCCAGGCCGAGCGCCTTGTGGGTCCCGAGGGCGCCGACCTTGAGGGTCTGGATCGGCAGCTCCAGGTAGTCGATCGGGGACGCGGGGCTCGCGAAGTGCAGCACGTAGTCGAGCGGTCCGCCCACCACGATGTAGTTGGTGACGTCGTGCTTGACGAAGAGGAACCGCGGGTCGCTGATGTGGGCGATGTTGTCGGTCGACCCGGTCAGGAGGTTGTCCATGCAGACCACCTCGCAGCCGCGGGCCAGGAGGAAGTCGCACAGGTGGGAGCCGATGAAGCCGGCCCCGCCCGTCACCAGGACTCGCACCGGGCTCGGCTCCTCAGCCGGCCAGGACGGGCTTGCGCCCGATGGAGTAGTACTCGAAGCCGAGTCGCCGCATGCGCTCGGGCTCGTAGAGGTTGCGGGCGTCGAAGATCAGTCGACGGCGCAGCAGGCCCCGGAGCCGGTCCAGGTTCAGGTACTTGAACTCGTTCCACTCGGTGAGCAGGGTCACCCCGTCGGCCCCCGCGGCCGCCTCGTAGGCCGACTCGCAGAACACCACGCCCTCCGGCAGGAGGGCCCGCGCGTTCTCCATCGCCACCGGATCGTAGGCGCGGACCTGGGCCCCCGCCGCGTGCAGCGCCCGCACCACCTCGAGGCTCTTGGCCTCGCGCATGTCGTCGGTGTTGGGCTTGAAGGCGAGCCCCAGGACCGCGATCGTCTTGTCCTCGAGCGGGCCCATCGCCTTGCGCATCATCTCCACCAGGTGCGAGGCGCGCTCCTTGTTGATCTCCACCACCGAGCGCAGCAGCTTGAAGTCGTAGCCGAGCTGCGACGCGGTGTGGATGAGCGAGTCCACGTCCTTGGGGAAGCAGGAGCCGCCGTAGCCGAGGCCGGCCTGGAGGAACTGCATGCCGATGCGGGAGTCGAGCCCCATGCCCTTCATCACCTGGCTGACGTCGGCGCCCGCCGCCTCGCAGATGTTGGCGATCGCGTTGATGAACGAGATCTTGGCGGCCAGGAACGAGTTGGAGGCGTACTTGATCACCTCCGCCGAGGGCAGGTCGGTGATGATCATCGGCCGCTCGAGCGGGGCGTACAGCTCGACGAGGGTCATGGCCACCTGCTGGTTGGGGGCGCCGATCACGATGCGATCGGGCCGGAGCGTGTCCTCGATCGCGGAGCCCTCGCGCAGGAACTCGGGGTTGGACACCACGTCGAAGTCGAGCGGGCGCGGCTGGTGGCGCGTGATGACCTCGCGGACGAGCTCGCCCGTCCCGACCGGCACCGTCGACTTGTTGACCACCACCTTGTAGCGGTCCATGGAGCGGCCGATCTCGGCCGCGACCGCCTCCACGTGCGAGAGGTCGGTCTCGCCCGTCTCCTTGGGCGGGGTGCCGACCGCGATGAAGATCACGTCCGCCTGGCGGACCCCCGCGGGCAGGTCGGTGGAGAAGGTGAGCCGGCCGTCGTCCTTGTTCCGGACCACCATCTCCTCGAGGCCCGGCTCGTAGATCGGCATCTGGCCGGCCCGGAGCGCCTCGATCTTCTTGAGCGCGTTGTCCACGCAGATCACGTCGTTGCCGAGATCGGCGAAGACGGCGCCGGTCACGAGCCCAACGTAACCCGTTCCCACCACGCAAATGTTCATCGGTCACGCCCCTCCAGACGGAATCTCAGGATAGCAGACGACCCTCCCACCGCGCCAACCCCGGGACCGGCCCCCTCAGGACAGGGCGTGGCGGATCAGGCGCTCGCCCACCATGACCAGGAACAGCAGGAGCAGGTAGAAATTCGAGAAGAGGAAGAGCGACAGCCACCCCCGCGCATCCTCCGGCTGGCGCGCGAACTTCTCGGCCAGCCAGATCAGGCGCCCGCCGAGCGCTCCCGCGGCCACGAAGGCGGCCGCGCCGCCGACCCCGAACGTGGGGGCGGCCAGCGACCAGGCGGTGAGGCCGAGGGCGTAGAGCAGGATGAGGCGGGCGGTGCCCTCCACCCCGACCCGCTCGGACACCATCGGGAAGCCGCCCGCCGCGTAGTCGCCGCGGTAGCGGAGGGCGAGGGCCCAGAAGTGCGGCATCTGCCAGAGGAACAGGATGCCGAAGAGGATCACCGCCCCCGCGTCGGTGACCGAGCCGCCGCCCGCCACCCACCCGATGACGGGGGGAATCGCGCCCGGCACCGCGCCGGGCACCGCCGCGAACGGCGAGTGCGTCTTGAGCCACGGGGTGTAGACCCCGTTGTAGAAGGCGCTCGCGATCAGGCCCAGCACCCCCGCGGTGCGTCCCACCCCGAGCCACAGGAGAGCCGAGCCGGCCGCGATGCCGAGGAGCGGCGAACGCCAGGCACTGGGCGTGGGTGAGCCGGCCGGAGGGCAGCGGGCGGCCCGCGGTGCGCGCCATGAGCGCGTCGCGCGAGCGCTCCTGGACCTGGTTCAGCGCGGAGGCGCCGCAGGAGAGCAGCATCACGCCGGCCAGCACCAGCAGGCCCTGCGCCCACGGGAACTCGGGGCCGAGCGGGCGCGCGAAGCATGAAGCCCGCTCCCGCCGAGACCAGCACCAGCAGCACGATGCCGAACTTGGAGAGCTCCGCGTACGCGCTCACGCGCGCGGCCACGCCGAGGGCGGGGAGCCCGCGCGAGGACGCCGCGGCGGCCCTAGGCATGGGCCATCTTCCTCGTGGCGGCCGGGGGCGACGTCGGGGCGCTCGTGAAGCCGCCAGCAGCCGGCCTCGACGCTGGTCCACACGAGCGTGGCCCAGAGCGCGTAGCCGACCGCCGCGTGGGCGGCCCGGATGGGCGGGGCCAGCTGCAGCAGCACGGTCGCGATGCCGAGCGAGACCTGCAGCACCGCGAGCGCGGCGACGAGGCGCGTCGCGGTCGTGCGCCCGGCGATCGCGAGGTGGACGAAGACGCCCAGCAGCAGCACGCCGAGCCAGCGGTGGACCCAGTGCACCGAGGCCAGCCACCCGCTCGGCAGCAGGTCGCCGCTGCAGAGCGGGAAGTCCGGGCAGGCGAGCCCCGCGCCCGCGTGGCGCACGTAGCCGCCCAGGGCCAGCTGGACCAGGAGCACCGCGAGGCCGACCCGGGCCAGGCGGCGCGTCCGCTCGGCGCCGGCCGCGGGCGGCCGCGCGGGTTGCCGCAGCCCGAGGGCGAGCACGATGAGCCCGCCCAGGATCAGCAGGGCGTTCACCAGGTGCGTGGTGCTGATCAGGTCGGGGAGCTTCAGCAGCACCGTGATCGCCCCGAGGGCGATCTGCACCACGAGCAGGATCGGGAGGAGCCACGCGAGCCGCCGGAGCCCGGCCGGCGCGGCCCCGCGCAGCGTCACCACGCTCGTGGCCAGGATCAGCACGGTCGCGGCCAGCGCGGAGAGGCGGTGGCTGTACTCGATGAGCACGTCGGCCCGCAGCGGCGGGATCACCGAGCCGTGGCAGAGGGGCCAGTCCGGGCACGCGAGGCCCGAGCCGGTCGCGCTGACCACGTTGCCGAGGGTCATGAGCACGAAGACCGCGGCCACCGCGGCGAGGGCGATCTTAGCCGACACGGGTCGCGGTCCGGGTGGGGTGCACCGCGTCGTCGTCGCCTCCGGCGGCCTGCCAGCGGAAGAAGACGACGGAGAGCGCGGCCAGGAAGATCATGCCGCCCGGGATCCACATGATGAGCCCGCCCAGGTGCTGATCGGCCTGCGGGGTCAGCCGCTCCCAGATGCGGGGAGCCGCCGCGTAGTACGGGTAGAGCAGGCTGTCCGCCATCGAGATGAAGATGGCCACCATCACCATCGGCAGCCCGACCACGAAGAGGTACAGCATCTGCACCGGGTAGGGGGCGCGCGGGCAGCTCGTCGAGCGGCGACAGCATCGGCCACCACAGGATCACCGAGGCGACCATGATCATGAGGTGCTCGACGATGTGCACCGGGTGCTGCTCCATGGCCAGGTTGTACAGCGGCGGCAGGTGCCACGCCACCAGGACCACGTTGAAGGTGGCGAACGCGCCGACCGGCCGGGTCAGCGCCCGGCCCAGCTGGAGCAGGCGCGCGTCGCGCAGGAGCGGCCGCACCATCCAGCCGGGGGTGCCGTAGAGCAGGAGCGGGGGCATCGCGAAGACCAGCAGCATGTGCTGGATCATGTGCGCGCTGAACAGATAGTAGTCCGAGAGGTCGTGCACCGGGCCGGTGAGGGCGCCGAGCAGGACCGCGAGCGCGCCCGCGAACGAGGCCACCTTGGCGGGCTCCACGCGGGCCTCGGGGTCGAGGCGATGGCGCCAGAGGGTCGCCGCCCCGTAGGCCACCCCGAGCGCGATCAGGCCGCCGACGACGGAGGGATCGGGTGACCAGGCGGTCCAGTCGAAGCCATCGGGCCCGAGGGGCGGCGGCCCCGCGGGCCCGGGTACTACGTGCGCCATGTCAGAGAACGACGCGCGGCAGCAGCACGAAGGCGCTGAAGAGCGCCATGACGGCCAGGATGATCCCGATGGCGATGATCAGCGGTCCCACGAACAGCGCGCGCATGATCGGGTGGTCGTAGCGGAGATGCATGAAGAAGCCCACCACCAGGAAGAACTTCACCGCCGACATCGCCAGCAGGCTGATCACGAGCACCGAGCCCGGGATGCCGGGGATGTAGAGGGTGGCCACCTCCACCGCGGTGATGATCGCGAGCACGATGGCCACGTTGATGTAGGTCTTGACGGTGGCGTGACCGCCTCCTCCTCCGTGCGTCGCGGCGGCAGCGGCGTGCTCATCGGCCATGTCGCGGCTCCTAGGGGATGAGGTAGATGATGGTGAAGATCGCGATCCACACGATGTCGACGAAGTGCCAGTACAGGCCGGCGATCTCGACCTTGGTGTAGTCGCGGGCGTCGAGCTTGCCCCGCATGCCCAGCATGACGAGGATGAGCAGCCAGATCACCCCGCCGGTGACGTGGGCCCCGTGGAAGCCGGTGAGCACGAAGAAGCTCGACCCGAAGAGGCTGGTGGAGAGCGTGAGGTTGTGGTGCAGGACGAAGCTGGTGAACTCGTAGACCTGGTTCAGCACGAAGTGCAGCCCCAGCATCGCGGTGACGAAGAGCCAGCGGGTCGCGGGCTTGATCCGGTTCTGCTGCAGGGCGGCGAGCGCGAGCACCATGGTCAGCGACGACGCGAGCAGCAGGGCCGCGCTGTACGAGGTGAGCGGGATGTCGAAGACCTCGTGGGGCAGCGGTCCGGAGATGGACTTGCCCTTGTAGGCCAGGTACGTCCCGATCAGCGAGCCGAAGAACATGCAGTCGGAGCCGAGGAACGCCCACATCCCCACCTTCCGGTTGTCGAGACCGGTGTTGCCGATGTTGGGATCGTGGACGGCGTGGGCGGCGGCGTGATCGGCCACGGGGGCTCTCCTAGTGTCCGTGCCCGGCGGCGGGCCGGTGCAGCTCCATGGCGAACTTGTACATGAGGTAGAGCGTGAGCAGCCCGCCGATGGCGACCTGGTACATGCTGATCATCAGCCCGGAGACCATCACCGCGAGCGCGAGCCCGAGGAGCAGCGGCCAGTAGGACGTCGGCGGCATGTGGATCGCCGCGATCTCGGCCGCGGTCACCGGGGCCGGCTTGGGCCGCGGGGCGCTCCCGTGCCCGTCGCCGTGCTTCTGCGAGCCAGAAGTCGTCGCGGTCCTGCACCTCGGGCAGGCGCGCGAAGTTGTAGACCGGGGGCGGGGAGGGGATCGCCCACTCGAGCGTGCGCGCGTCCCACGGGTCGTTGCCCGCGATCTGGCCGCCCCTCATCGTCCGGATCACGTTGGCGATGAAGAAGAGCAGCGACACCGCGATCAGGAAGGCCCCGATCGTCGAGACCATGTTCCAGAAGTTCCAGCCGAGGTCGGGAGCATAGGTGTAGATCCGCCGCGGCATCCCGATGAGCCCGAGGTAGTGCTGGGGGAAGAAGGTCATGTTGAAGCCCAGCATCATGAGCCAGAAGTGCCACAGGCCGAGGCGCTCGTCGAGCAGCTTGCCGGTGATCTTCGGCCACCAGTAGTAGATGCCGGAGAAGAGGCCGAAGATCGAGCCCCCGAAGAGCACGTAGTGGAAGTGGGCCACCACGAAGTAGGTGTCGGTCTGCTGCAGGTCGACCGGCGGCGAGGCGTGCATGACCCCGGAGAGGCCGCCCATCGTGAACATCGCGATGAAGCCGAGCGAGAAGTAGAGCGGGGTCCGGAAGCGGATGGAGCCGCCCCAGAGGGTGCCGATCCAGTTCAGGATCTTCACCCCGGTCGGCACCGCGATCAGCATGGTGGAGATCGAGAACGCGGCGTCGGCCACCGGGCCCATGCCCACCGAGAACATGTGGTGGCTCCACACCCCGAAGCCGAAGAAGCCGATCATGATGCCGGAGTAGATCACCACCGGGGCGCCGAAGAGCGGCTTGCGCGAGAAGGTGGGCAGCACCTCCGACACGATGCCCATCGCGGGCAGGATCAGGATGTAGACCTCGGGGTGGCCGAAGATCCAGAACAGGTGCTGCCAGAGCAGCGGGTCGGCCCCCGCGGCGGGGGCGTAGAAGAGCGTGCCGAAGAACCGGTCGAACATCAGGAGGATGAGCGCGACCGTGATCGCGGGGAAGGCGAGCACGAGCAGGAACTGGGTCACGAAGCTCATCCAGATGAACACCGGCATCCGCATGAGGGTCATGCCGGGCGCGCGCATGTTGATGATCGTCACCAGGAAGTTGAAGCCGGCCAGCATCGACGAGATGCCGAGGATCTGCAGGCCGAGCATCCAGAAGTCGATGGTGTGCTTCGGGGAGAACTGGATCGAGGTCAGGTTCGCGTAGCCGAACCAGCCCCCGTCCGGGGCGAGCCCGAAGAGCCAGCTCGAGTTCAGGAACAGCGCCCCCGAGAGGAAGATCCAGTAGGAGAGCGCGTTCAGCCGCGGGAAGGCCACGTCCCGCGCCCCGATCATGAGCGGGATCATGTAGTTGAAGAAGGCCGCGCTCAGCGGCATCACGGCCAGGAAGATCATGGTGGTGCCGTGCATCGTGAACAGCTCGTTGAACCGCTCGGGGCCGACCAGGGTGTTGTCGGGGCGGGCGAGCTGCAGCCGCATGATGAGGGCCTCGATGCCCCCGATCAGGAAGAAGATGAAGGCGGACGTGCCGTACAGGATCCCGATCCGCTTGTGGTCGACGGTGGTGAGCCAGGACCAGACGATGCCCCAGAAGGTCTCCGTCTCGACCTTCGAGCCGTGCATGAACGCGGCCTGAGTGGCCATGGGGTCCCCTTATTTCAGGCTGAGCAGGTAGGCGGCCAGCGCCTTGCTCTGCTCGCCGGTCATCCCGAGGTTCGGCATGAGGGCCCCGGGCTTCATGTGATCGGGGTTCTCGATCCACTTGGCGATGTTGTCCGGCGTCGACTCCATGAGCGACCCGGCGAACCGCTTGCGGCTCGCGAAGTGGGTGAGGTCCGGACCGATGTGCCCGGCCGAGACGCCGGTGATGGTGTGGCACCCCACGCAGGTGGACTGGCCGAAGATCGTCTTGCCCTGCTGGGCGAGCGCGTCGGTGGACTCCACCGGGGGCGCCTGCTGGGCCTTGACCCACTTCTCGAAGTCGGCCGGCTCGTGCACGATCACCCGGAAGCGCATGTTGGCGTGCGAGATGCCGCAGTACTCCGCGCACTGGCCCGGATAGTCGCCCGCCACCTCGGGGGTGAGCGTGATGTGGTTGATCCGGTGCGGGACCACGTCGCGCTTGCCGCCGAGCTGCGGCATCCAGAACGAGTGGATGACGTCGGGCCCGTTGAGCAGGAAGGTCGCGGTCTGCCCCACCGGGAGGTGGAGCTCGTTGGCGGTGGTGATCTTGAACTGCGGGTAGCGGAACTCCCACCACCACTGCTTGCCGAAGACCTCCACCCGCAGCGCGGTGGCCGCGGGGGCCTCCTGGGTCTTGAAGATCACCCGGATGGTCGGGATCGCGAACACGAGGAGGATCACCGCGAAGGCGATGGTCCAGCCGACCTCGAGGGCGGTGTGCCCGTGCACCTGCTTCGGGATCGGCGCGCCCGCGCGATCGCGGAAGCGCCAGCAAACGTAGGCGAGGCCGACCTCCACCACGATGAAGATGCCGAGCGTCCACCACGAGATCAGCATGAAGATCTCGTGGGTCATCTTCCCGAAGTCGGACTTCGGGATGACCGTGCTCATCGGGGTGTCCCAGTTCCAGCCCACCGCGCTGCAGGAGCTGGCGAGGAGCAGGACCGCGCCGAGCAGGCCGGCTTGCGTCCAGTCGAAGCGCCTCCGGGGGCGGGGGATCGTCGCGGGGGGCTTCATCATGGCGTGGTGTGGGTCCTCTAGCGCGGGGTCGCCGGCGACTGGGCCGGCGCGCCGGTGGCCGCGACCGCGGGCCGGTGAACGTCGACCACGGCCACCCAGCTCCGGGCGGCCAGGAAGAGCACGAGGAGCACCGGGATGCAGGTCCACAGGAGATCGGTTCCACGGCGGGCGCTGCGCGACGACACCGCCCGGCGCGATCTCAGCACGAAAGCCAGAGACTTGGCCTGGGCGACCAGGAACACGGTCAGGACCAGGGCCAGCAGCAGGTGCACTATCGTGGGCACAACATCCTCATTGAGGTAATGGCGCCGGAATCACGCGGAAGTGTACTTGATCCCGCGCTCGATTGCCAAGTGGAAACTTTCACATGCAGCCCGCCGCGCTCGCGTCCCGGCGCGGCTCAGCCGGCCAGGCGCAGCAGCGTCTGGAGCAGCGCGTTGGTGCCCCGCCCGATCGCCTTCCAGTCGCTCATCTCGTCGGGGCGGTGGCTGCGCCCGCCGCGGGACGGGATGAAGAGCATGCCCGAGGCGGTGACCCCGGCGAGGTTCTGCGCGTCGTGGCCGGCGCCCGACGGCATCCGCCGGGTGCGAAGTCGCAGCGCGTCGCAGGCCGCCTGCACCGCGTCCATCACCCGCGGGGCGCAGCGGGCCGGGTCGGTGCGCGAGAGCGTGTCGACGACCACGCGCAGGCCCCGGCGCCGCGCCACCGTGCGGGCCAGGGTCACGCACTCGCGGTCGAGCCGGGCCAGGATCCGCGCGTCGAGCTCCCGCATCTCCTGCATCAGCACCGCCCGGGCCGGGACGATGTTGGAGACGCCCGGGGCCAGCTCGATGCGCCCGAAGTTGGTCACGCTCCGGCCGCTGCCCTTCCGGACGATGTGCTCGCGCGCCTTGAGGGCGTACTCGCAGGCGGCCAGGAAGGCGTCCTTGCGTCGCGCCATCGGCGTGGTGCCCGCGTGGTCCGGCTCGCCGATGAAGGTGAGGCGGTTCCGGCGGATGCCCACGATGCCTTCCACGAGGCCGATCGGGATGCGCGCCTGCTCGAGGTGCGGGCCCTGCTCGATGTGCAGCTCCACGTAGGCGTGCAGGGTGCGCGGATCGCAGCGGGCCTCCGCGACCCGGCTCGCGTCGTAGCCCGCGCGCGCCATCGCCTCCACCAGCGATTCCCCGTCGAGCGAGCGCAGGGTGGAGATCTGGGCGAGGTCGAGCCGGCCGGTGAACGCCCGCGAGCCGAAGAGGCTGCCGTAGCGCCCTTCCTCGTCGCTCCACGCCACCACCGCGAGCGGGCCGCCGCCGGGCGAGCCCGGCCTCCTTGACGGTCTGGAGGCACTCGAGGCCGGCCAGGACGCCGAGGGCGCCGTCCAGCGGGCCGCCCTCGGGCACGGTGTCGATGTGCGAGCCGGTGAGGACCGCCGCGCCCTCGCCGGGCAGCATGCCGAAGGTGTTGCCCGCCGCGTCGACCCGCGTCTGGAGGCCCGCCGCCTTCATCCGGGACAGCAGCCACGCGCGCGCCTGCTCGTGAACCGGGCTCCAGCAGGACCGCGTGATGCCGTGGCCGTCGGCGTTGCGACCGTAGGTGGAGAGCGTCTCGATGTGGTCCTTCAGACGCGCCAGGGTGATCGCGGAGGTGGCCATGGACGCGGCGAGTATACCGCACACTCCGGACGGCCCGGGCGGGGCGGCGAAGACCTTGACACTTTCTCGCGCGGACTCGTATCATGAGCACTGAACCTTCATTCAGCCTCATCTCGGTCAACCTCGGTGAGCCGCACCCGCGCGCGGGAGGGAGTATGGATTTCACGCTGACCCCTGAGCAGGAGTCCTTCCGCGGCGAGGTTCGCGCCTGGCTGTCGAAGCAGATGCGGCAGGAGTGGGTGGCGCGGCTCTCCAAGGGCTCCGACATTCCGCGCCCGGAGGCCTACGAGCTGCTCCGGCGCTGGCAGGGACAGCTCTACGAGGCCGGCTTCGTCGGCCTGACCTGGCCGAAGGAAGCGGGCGGGCGGGGGCTCACGTTCATGGAGGAGATGATCCTCCAGCAGGAGATGGCCCTCTCCAAGGCGCCGCCGGTGCTCAACATCCTGGCCATCGGCATGGCGGGCCCCACCATCATCGCCTACGGCACCGACGAGCAGAAGCGGCGGTACCCGCCCAAGATGCTCTCGTGCGAGGAGATCTGGTGCCAGGGCTACTCCGAGCCCAACGCGGGCTCCGACCTGGCGTCGCTCCAGACCCGCGCGGTGAAGGACGGCGACCACTACGTCGTCAACGGCCAGAAGGTGTGGACGTCGCTCGCCCACATCGCGGACTACATGATGCTGCTGGCCCGCACCGATCCGAGCGCGCCCAAGCACAAGGGCATCACCTACTTCCTGCTCGACATGAAGAGCCCCGGCGTCACCGTGAAGCCGCTCAAGCAGATGACCGGCGACGCGGAGTTCAACGAGGTCTACTTCGACAACGTCCGCGTGCCCGCCTCCCAGATCCTGGGCGGTCTCGACAACGGCTGGGCGGTCGGCCTCACCACCCTGATGTACGAGCGGCTCGCGCTCGGCTTCGGCCTGCAGGTCCGCCTGCGCATCGCGCTCGACGGCCTGGTCGACATGGCGCGCGCCACCAAGAAGAACGGGATCCCGGTCACCCAGGACCCGGTGATGCGCCAGAAGCTGGCCCAGATGTGGATCGACACCGAGGTGTTCAAGTACACCGGCGCGCGCGCGATCACCAAGCTGCTCAAGGGCGAGCTGCCCGGTCCCGAGGCCTCCGCGGGCAAGATGATGTGGGTGGAGGGCCACCAGCGCGTGCAGGAGCTGGCCATGGAGATCCAGGGCGCGTTCAGCCAGCTCACCCACGGCAGCGCGTGGGCGGTGGCCGACGGCCTCTGGCAGCACACCTTCCTGCGCTCGCGGGCCAACTCGATCGAGGGCGGCACCACCGAGATCCAGCGCAACATCATCGGCGAGCGCGTGCTCGGCCTCCCGAAAGGCTAAGCCATGAACTTCGGCTTCAACGACGAGCAGGAGCTGCTGCGGAGCACCGCGCGCAAGTTCTTCGAGAACGAGTGCGGCTCGGACACGGTGCGGCGCCTCATGGAGACGCCGGAGGGCATCAGCCCCGATCTCTGGACGAAGCTCGCCGAGCAGGGCTGGCTCGGCCTCGTCTACCCCGAGGCCTACGACGGCATGGGGCTGGGCCTCGTCGACCTGGTGGTGCTGATGGAGGAGATGGGGCGCGCGGTGGTGCCCGGCCCCTACTTCTCGGCGGTGCTCCTGGGCGGGCTCGCCATCGCCGAGGCGGGCAGCGAGGCGCAGAAGAAGGAGTGGCTGCCGAAGATCGCGGCGGGGGACCGGCGGGTCGCGCTCGCGTGGATGGAGCCGAGCGCGCAGCTCGGCCCCGCCGGGGTCACGCTGACCGCGGTGGAGAAGGGCGGCAAGTACACGCTCTCCGGCACCAAGCTCTTCGTGCACGACGCCCACACCGCGGATGCCCTCGTGGTGGCGGCGCGGACGCGGCCGGGGGCGGGCGCCGACGGGGTGTCGCTCTTCCTCCTGCCGAAGGGCACGAAGGGGCTCGAGGTCACGCTGCTCCCCACCATGGACCAGACCCGCAAGCTCTGCGAGGTCGCCCTCTCCGACGTCGACCGTCGGTCCCGACGCGCTGCTCGGGGCGGCCGGAGCGGGCTGGGCGCCGCTCGCCCGCGTGCTCGATCGGGCCACCGTCGCGCTGTGCGCCGAGATGTGCGGGGGCGCCCAGAAGGTCCTCGACATGACGGTGGAGTACGCCAAGATCCGCCAGGCCTTCGGCCGGCCGATCGGCTCCTACCAGGGCGTCAAGCACCGCGCGGCCGACATGCTGGTGGACGTCGAGAACAGCAAGTCCATCACGTACTACGCGGCGTGGGCGCTCGACGAGAACGCCGCCGGAGGCGCCGCTGGCGGTGAGCATGGCCAAGGCCTACGTCTCCGACGCCTACCGGCGCGTGGCCGCGGCGGGCATCCAGCTCCACGGGGGCATCGGCTTCACCTGGGAGCACGACCTGCACCTCTACTTCAAGCGCGCCAAGGGCTCGGAGTTCACCTTCGGGGATGCCACCCATCATCGCGAGCGCGTCGCTCAGCTCGTGAACCTGTAGCGCGCCCTCTGCTTCCATGATCAAGCGGGTCCGGGAGCACATGGGCCGGTGGATTCGCCGCGACCCCCGCGAGCTGCCGCCGGAAGCCCTCCTCTTCGCCGATCACGAGGAGATCCAGGACATCGCGCGCCAGATCCGCCGCACCAAGGTGGAGATGGACCGCGCGGTCCTCGCGATGCGCAGCTGGGCGCGCGACCTCGGGCGCCGCCTGGCCGAGGCCCCGCGCGGGCTCTCCCGGGGCGAGGACCTCCGCGTCCTCGGCGAGACGGTGGGCGGGCTCGCCCACAACTTCAACAACTCCCTCGCCGCGATCCTCGCCTACACCGAGCTCATGCTCCGCGAGAGCGAGTCGGAGGCGGCGCGGCGCCGGCTCGTGGTGATCCGCGACGTGGCCCTCGAGGCCTCCGCGACGGTTCGCAAGCTGCAGGAGTTCGTCTCCCGCCAGCCGCAGGTCGCGTTCGGGCCGGTGGGCCTGCCCGCGGTCATCGGCGAGGCGCTCGAGCTGACCGCCCCCCGCTGGCGGGACGAGGCGGAGCGCAAGGGCACCGTCATCGCGGTCACCCAGGACATGGAGGCGCTGCCCCCGGTCGAGGGCAACGCCTTCGAGCTGCGCGACGCCCTCGTGCTCCTCATCCACAACGCGGTCGACGCCATGCCCAAGGGCGGCTCGCTCGCGATCCGGGCCGCCGCGGAGGCGTCCGGCTGGGTGGTGGTCGAGGTGCGCGACTCGGGAGTCGGCATGTCCGACGAGACGCGCCGGCGCCTGGCCGAGCACGCGCGGAGCCTCCAGCCCGGGCGCGGCTCGAGCCAGGGCCTCGCCCACGTCTACGACATCGTCGAGCGTCACGGCGGCAGCGTGGCCATCGAGAGCGAGATCGGCAAGGGCACCACCGTGCGCCTCCGGCTGCACGCGAGCCGCTTCCAGATCATCCCCGCCTCGGAAGGGCTCGCCGAGCGCCAGGTCTCCCCGGACCAGGCCGCGCGCGTGCTCCTGGTGGACGACGACCCGCGGCTCCTCAGCGTGCTCTCGGACGTGCTGAGCACCGAGGGGCACGCGATCACGACCGCCGCCAACGGGGAGGAGGCGCTCGCCGTCTTCGACCCGGGCGCCCACGACGTGGTGATCACCGATCTCGGCATGCCCCGGATGAACGGCTGGGAGGTCGCCCAGCGGGTCAAGGCCCGCTCGCCCGGCACCGCGGTCTTCATCCTGACCGGCTGGGGCGAGGGCGTCTCCGCCCACGAGTCCATGCAGTTCGTGGACCGCGTCATCGCCAAGCCGGTGTCGGCGGAGGCCCTGCTGGAGCAGCTCGCCGGGCTCACGCGGTCGCGCGTCGTCCCGCCCGCGTGACCGCGCCCACCGCCTCCCCGGTCGCTCCGCGTCCCGCCGCCTCGGTCCTGCTCGTCCGCCCCGGGACGAGCTGCCCGGTCGAGGTGTACATGATCCGCCGCCAGAAGAGCATGCGCTTCCTCGGCGGCTTCTACGCCTTCCCCGGCGGCAAGGTGGAGGCGGCCGACGGCAGCGAGGCGGCCTTCGCGCGCTGCTTCGGCGTCTCGAGCGCGACCGCGATGCGCCGCCTTCCCGCCGACCGACGGCCTGCCGCCGCTCGCCTTCTGGGTGACCGCGGCGCGCGAGCTGGTGGAGGAGACCGGCCTCCTGGTGGGCTGCGACGCCGACGGGCGTCCGGTCGACACGCGCGATCCGGCGGTTCGCGAGCGGGTGGAGCGGGTACGCCACGCGCTGGCCGCCGACGGCGCCTCGTTCCACGCCCTGCTCGAGCAGGAAGGCTGGCACCTCGACCTGGCGCCGTTCCGGTATCTCTCCCACTTCATCACCCCGCCGTCGAGCCCCATCCGCTTCACCGCGCGCTTCTTCCTGGCCCCGGTGCCCGCGGGGCAGGAGCCCCGGCTGCTGGGCGGCGAGGCCTCCGAGGGCTTCTGGATCGATCCCGCCGAGGGCCACCGCCGCTTCCTCGCGGGCGAGATGCAGATGGCCGAGCCGGCGGACTGCGGGCTCCGCTACCTCTCCGGGTTCGACGGGCTCGAGGACGTGTGGGCGGCCCACACCGACGGCCGCCACAAGTTCCACGGCATCCTCGACCGGATCGAGGCGGCGGGCTTCTCCATTCCCCGCGGCAAGAGACCCGGCCAGGGCTGAGCGCGCGGCATGGACAACGCGGCCGCCCTCTTCGTCGACGCCCCGGTGGAGGAAGGCCACGGTGACCGGACCGCGCTGGTCACGCCCGCCGGCGCCGTCTCCTACGCCGCGCTCCAGCGCCTCACCGACCGCGCCGCCCACGCCCTGCGCGCCCAGGGCGTCGAGCCGGAGCAGCGCGTGGCGCTGCTCATGGCCGACGGTCCCGGCTGGGCCGCCACCTTCTTCGGGGCGCTCAAGCTCGGCGCGGTGGCGGTCCCGCTCAACACGCGGCTCGCGCCGGCCGATCTCCGCACCGTGCTGGCCGACTGCCGGCCGCGGGTGCTGGTGGCCGATCGGGCGCTGCTCGAGGCGGCCGCGATCGATCCGGCCGCGGTCGGCGCCCGGGTCGTGCTCGACTTCGAGACGCTGGTGCGCGACGCCCCGGCGGGCCCGATGCCGGCGGAGCCGGTCGGCGCCGACGCCATGGCCTTCTGGCTCTACACGTCGGGGACCACCGGCTCGCCGAAGGCGGCGGTGCACTGTCACCGCACGCTGCCCGCCGGCCGCCACTTCCTCGATCTCATCGGCGTCACCGCGGCCGACCGGGTCTTCGCGACGTCCAAGCTCTTCTTCGCCTACGCGCTCGGCAACCTGCTGCTGATCCCGCTCCTGGCCCGGGCGACCGCGTATCTCCATCCCGACTGGCCGGACCCCGCCGCGGTGGCGCGGGTGATGCGGGAGTTCGCCCCCACGCTCTTCTTCTCGGTGCCGACGGTCTACGCGCGCCTGCTGCGGGCGGACCTGCCCGCCGACACGTTCCGGTCCGCGCGCCTCTGCATCTCGGCGGGCGAGCGGCTGCCGGGCGACGTCTACGACGCCTGGCGGGCGCGATTCGGGGTCGAGATCCTGGACGGCATCGGGGCCACCGAGACCATCTTCATGGTGCTCTCCAACCGGCCGGGCCAGAGCCGGGCCGAGTCCTCCGGCGTGCCGGTGCCCGGCACCGAGGCGCGCCTCCTCGACGCGGAGGGCCGGCCGGTGGCCGACGGGGAGGAGGGCGTGCTCTGGGTCCGGACGCCGTCGCAGGCCGCCGCGTACTACCGGCGCCTCGACCACTCGCGCCGGACGTTCGTGGGCGACTGGTTCCGGACCGGTGACGTCTACCGGCGCGAGCCGGACGGCCACCACGTCCACTGCGGCCGCGAGGACGACTTCTTCAAGGTGGCCGGGCAGTGGGTGTCGCCGCAGCAGGTGGAGTCGGTGCTGCTCCGGCACCCGGAAGTGCTCGACGGCGGCGTGGTGGGCGCGCCGGAGGCGGGCGGGCTGATCAAGCCGTTCGTCTTCGTGGTGCCGCGCGACCCGGCCGGCGCCCCGGAGGCGCTGCGGGCCGACGTGCGACGGTTCCTGGAGGCGGCGCTGGCGCCCCATCAGCGGCCGCGCGAGATCCGGATCGTGAGCGAGCTGCCGCGCACCGCGACCGGCAAGCTCCAGCGATTCCGCCTGCGGGAGCTGGTCCATGGTGAGTAACGCGCTCTCGGTGAAGGTGCGGTGGAGCGAGGCGGATCCGGCGGGCATCGTGTTCTACCCGCGGTTCTACGAGTGGTTCGATCTCGGCACCGAGGCCCTGTTCGAGTCGCTCGGACTGCCGTGGCCCGAGATGTTTCCCGCGGAGCGCATCGTGGGCGTGCCCATCGTGGAGTCGGGCGCCCGCTTCGCGTCTCCGGTACGCTATGGCGACCTGGTCCGGATCGAGACCACGGTGCGCGAGGTGCGCGAGAAGACGTTCCGGGTCGAGCACGAGGTGTCCGTCGGCGACCGGGGCTGCGCGACCGGCTTCGAGGTGCGGGCCTGGGTGGCCCTGCCCGAGCGGCCGGGCGGCCCGCTGGCGGCCCGGCCCATTCCGGCGGGGATCGTGGCCCGCCTCAAAGGAGAGCTCCGTCCATGAAGCCAGAGGTCGTGTTCACCAAGTCGGCGCCCAAGACCGGCTTCTCGGAGGGGACCGAGTCGCCGATCGCCCAGGGGGTCAAGGCGGGCGGCTTCCTCTTCGTCTCGGGGCAGGGCCCGCTCGATCCGGCGACGAAGGCCATCGTGTCGCAGGACATCGCGGAGCAGACGCGCGTCACCCTCGACAACGTCAAGGCGGTCCTCGAGGCGGGCGGCACCTCCATCGCCAACGTGGTGCGGGTCGGCGTCTACCTCCGCAACATGGACGACTTCGGCGTCTTCAACCGCGTGTTCAAGGAGTACTTCCAGGGCGTGCAGCCGGCCCGCACCACCGTCGAGGCCGCGCCCGCCCCGCAAGGGCGTCAACGTCGAGATCGACGCGGTGGCGTGGGTGCCGTGAGCGCGAGGCCTGCGGACAGCCGACGTGCTCTCAGCGGCCTACTTCTGTAGGCTCTTCATCTGCGGGGGCCCAGAAATGGCCCCCGCACTCCCCCAGTCGGCGGACGACCGTCTACTGCCAGTTGGCGGACGACCGTCTACTGCTCGCCAGGCGGTTTCGTAAAGCAGAGGGATTTCGTGTAGATTTGTGGCGCTCACCAAGCTCAGCCACCAGTCTTCAGGAGGACATCACGATGGCACAGGTAACGCGACGGAACTTCCTCGGCACCGCGTCGCTCGCGGCGGCCGGCGCGGCGATGGGGCCGTGGGTGCGGCGCGCGGGCGCGCAGGCGGGCCCGGTCAAGATCGGTCTCGTGCTCCCGTACTCGGGGGTCTACGCGGTGCTCGGCGAGTCCATCACCCAGGGCATGGAGCTGGTCTTCGCCCGCGAGAACTGGACGGTGGCCGGGCGCAAGATCGAGATGATCAAGGAAGACGACGAGATGCAGCCGCCGGTGGGCATCCGCAAGACCGAGAAGCTCATCGACTCCGACAAGGTGGACATCCTCACCGGCCCGGTGCACAGCGGCATCCTGATGGGCATGCGCGACAAGGTGCACAACAGCAAGACCATCCTGATCGTGTCCAACGCGGGCGCGGACGCGATCAGCCGCGAGCGCTGCTCGAAGTGGATCTTCCGCACCTCGTTCTCGAACTGGCAGCCGAACCAGCCGATGGGCGAGTGGGTGGCCAAGCACGTGGCCAAGGACGTCTTCATCGCCGCGCCGAACTACCAGGCGGGCAAGGATCAGCTCGGCGCGTTCAAGGAGACGTTCGTGCCCGCGGGCGGCAAGCTGGTGGGCGAGGACTATCCGAAGCTCGGGGAGACCGACTACGCGCCGTACCTCACCAAGATCCGCCAGTCGGGCGCCAAGGCGGTCTACTGCTTCTTCTCCGGCTCCGACGCGGTGAACTTCGTGAAGCAGTACGACCAGTTCGGCCTCAAGCAGTCGATCAAGCTCACCGGCGCCGGCTTCCTCACCGAGCCGGACGTGCTGCCGGCCCAGGGCAAGTCGGCGCTCGGCGTGATCACCGGCCACTTCTACACCCCGCTGCTCGACAACCCGACCAACCAGCGCTTCGTGAAGGAGTTCCAGGCCAAGTTCGGGGGCAAGATGCCGGACGGCTTCGCCTGCCAGGGCTACGACACCGCGGAGGTCATCGTGCGCGCGCTCAAGGCGGTGAACGGCAACACCCAGGACAAGCCGAAGCTGGTCGAGGTCATCGAGAAGAGCGAGTTCGACAGCCCGCGCGGGCGGTTCCGGTTCGATCCCAAGACGCACAACGTGATCCAGCCGTTCATCTACATCCGCGAGGTGCGCGAGGTCGCGGGGGGGATCAACAACGTGCCCATCGACAAGGTGGCGAACGTCACCGACCCGGGTACGGGCTGCACGCTGCCCGCGTAGTGCCGCGGCGGGGCGAGGGGCAGCGGGGGCGCGGGCGGCGGCAGGCCCGCCCTTGTTCGGTGAACCACTCACCGGGCGGGCCCACCGCCGCCCGCGCCCCCGCTGCCCCTCGCCCCGCCGCTCCCGTTGTGGACTCGCACAGTCCAACCCGCCTCCATCTCCACGGGCCTTGCCCATCGGCCGAGCGGGCGCTCCGCCGCGCGAGCCTTGTAGGGGCGTATGCCGGGTGATCTGTTTGCGCAGGCGTTGAATGGGCTCGCGTATGGCGTGCTGCTCTTCTTGCTGTCGGTGGGGCTCACGTTGATCTTTGGGATGCTGGATGTGGTGAATCTGGCGCATGGGTCGTTTTACATGCTGGGGGCGTATGCGGGGCTGTCGCTGATTGCGGGGACGGGGAGCTTCTGGCTCGCGCTGCTGGTGGCGCCGGTGGCGGTCGGGGTGATCGGGGCGGTGATCGAGCGGTCGTGTTTGCGGCCGCTGTACCGGCGGCCGCCGCTCGACCAGGTGCTGCTGACCTTCGGCTTCATCTATCTGTTCGAGGATCTGGTGAAGTGGCTCTGGGGCGGGCGCATCCGCTCGATCCCGCCGCCCGATCTGTTCTCGGGCTCGGTCTCGGTCCTGGGGGCGATCATCCCGTCCTACCGGCTCTTCGTCATCGTGTTCGGGCTCACGGTGGCGGTCGCGCTCTTCTTCCTGATCGAGCGCACGCGCCTGGGCGCGGTCATCCGCGCCGGGGTCTTCGACGCGGAGATGACCGGCGGCCTCGGCATCAACATCCACCGGGTGTTCACCGCTGTCTTCGCCTTCGGCGCCGCCCTCGGCGGGCTCTCCGGGGTGATCGCGGGGCCCATCCAGTCGGCCTACCCGTCCATGGGCGTGACGATCCTGATCCCCGCGCTGATCGTGGTGGTGGTGGGCGGCCTCGGCAGCCTGAAGGGCTCGCTGATCGGCAGCCTCCTGATCGGCCAGGCCGAGACCTTCGGCAAGGCGTGGCTGCCCGAGGCGTCCATGCTGATCATCTACGTGGTGATGGCCGCCATCATGCTGGTGCGACCGCAGGGGCTCTTCGGCCGCCCGCTCAAGTGACGGGCCTCCGGCTCCTCGCCTCGGCGCTGGTGGTCGTCGCGCTGGCCCTGTTCCCCCTCGGGGCCGGCAACTACCCGGTGAAGCTCCTCCAGGAGATCCTGATCTGGGGCATCTTCGCGATGAGCCTCGATCTGCTGATGGGCTACGCGGGGATGGTCTCGTTCGGCCACTCCGCGTTCTTCGGCATCGGCGGCTACGTGGCCGCGCTCGCGCTGGCCCGGAGCCCGGGGCTCGTCTCGGCCCTGCTCCTGCCCGCGGTGGCCGCCGGCCTCGCCGCGCTCCTGATCGGCTTCTTCTCGATCCGGGTGAGCGGCGTCTACTTCATCATGCTCACGCTGGCGTTCTCGCAGATGTTCCACGCCTACACCTTCCAGGTCTCCTGGCTCGGGGCCGAGGACGGCCTCGTCGGCATCCCGCGCCCCACGGTGCCGGGCGTGGACCTCGCGAGCCTGCGCGGCTTCCACGCCTACCTGCTCGCGCTGGTGGTGCTGGTGGCGCTCGCGCTCTGGCGCATCGTCCGCTCGCCGTTCGGCCCGTGCTGCGCGGCATCCACGAGAACGAAGCGCGCATGGAGGCGCTGGGCTACGCGGTGGACCGCTACAAGCTGCTGGCGTTCGTGATCGCGGGGATCGTCGCGGGGGTGGCCGGCTCGCTCTACACCCAGTTCAACGGCTCGATCACCCCGGACGCGTTCTACTGGAAGACGTCGGGCGAGGCGCTGCTGATGGTGATCATCGGCGGCACCGGGACCCTCGGCGGGGCGCTGCTGGGCGCGGCCGCGTTCATCCTGCTCCAGAGCCTGGTCAGCACCTACACCGAGCGGTGGATGCTGATCCTCGGCACCACCTTCATCCTGTTCGTGCTCTTCGCCCCCGGCGGGATCGTGGGCGCGCTGCGCGGGCGCATCGGGCTGCGCGCGTGAGCGTCCCCCTCCTGGCCGTCGAGGCGCTGACCCGCGCGTTCGGAGCGCTGAGCGCGCTGAACCGCGTGTCCTTCCAGGTGGCGCCGCGCGAGCGCCGCGCCATCATCGGCCCCAACGGCGCGGGCAAGACCACGCTCTTCAACGTGATCACCGGACAGCTCGCGCCCACCGGCGGCGGGATCCGGCTCGAGGGCACGCCGATCGACGGCCTGAGCCCGCACGCGGTGGCCCGCCGGGGCATCTCCCGCTCCTTCCAGCGCAACAACCTGTTCCCGAAGCTCGCGGTGGGAGAGAACCTGCGGCTGGCCGCGGCGGCCCGCGCGCCCGGGACGTGGGATCTGCTGGGGAGCCTCGAGCGCCGGCGCGGGCCGATCGACCGGGCGCGCGAGGTCGCGGAGATCGTGGGCCTCGCGGACCGGCTCGGCGCGCCCGCCGGGCTCCTCTCCTACGGCGAGCAGCGCCAGCTCGAGGTGGGCGTCGCGCTGGCCACCTCGCCGCGGCTCCTGCTCCTGGACGAGCCCACCGCCGGCATGTCGCCCGAGGAGACCCAGCGCATGACCCGCATGCTGGAGGCGCTGCCGCGCGACGTGACCCTGCTGATCATCGAGCACGACATGGACGTGGTGGGCTCGCTCGCCGACCGGGTCACCGTGCTCCACCACGGCGAGGTGCTCACCGAGGGCACCTTCGCCGAGGTGAAGGCCGATCCGCGCGTCTACGAGGTCTACCTGGGTCACGCGTGAGCATGCTCGACGTCGAGGCCATCCACACCTACTACGGCGACAGCCACGTGCTGCACGGCGTGTCGCTGCGCGTGGCCCCGGGCGAGGCGGTCGCGCTGCTCGGGCGCAACGGGGCCGGCAAGACCACCGCCATCCGCAGCATCGTGGGCTTCACCCCGCCGCGCGCGGGCCGCGTGGTCTTCGAGGGCCGCGCGATCGAGCGCTGGCCGTCGTACCGCATCGCGCGGAGCGGGCTCGCCCTCGTGCCGCAGGGCCGCCGCATCTTCGCCCCGCTGTCGGTGCGCGAGAACCTGCTGCTGGGCGCCCGGGCCGAGGGCTGGACGCTCGAGCGGGTGTTCGCGCTCTTCCCGCGCCTGCGCGAGCGCGAGCAGCAGTCGGGCGGCACCCTCTCCGGCGGCGAGCAGCAGATGCTCGCCATCGGGCGCGCCCTGCTCACCAACAGCCGCCTGATCCTGCTCGACGAGCCGTCGGAAGGCCTGGCTCCGCTGATCGTGCGCGAGATCGGCCGCATCCTGCTCGCGCTGAAGGCGGAGCGGCTGTCGCTCCTGCTGGTGGAGCAGAACTACCACCTGGCGCTGCGGGTGGCCGACCGGGTCTACGTGATGAACAAGGGGCAGATCGTCTACGAGGGGACGCCCGCGGGGCTCGAGGCGGACGAGGAGGTGAAGCGGCGGTATCTCGGGGTGGCGTGAGCGCAGCCGTGACCCCTCTTCAGCTGCGGGGGCCTCGACATGGCCCCCGCACTCCCCCAGTCGGCGGACAGCTCCGATCGGCGGACATCTCCGAGAGGTCAGAGGAGGCGGAAGAGGCGGGGGAGGATGAGGGTGATCTCGGGCACCAGGATGATGATCACGAGCCCGATCACCAGCACCAGCACGAACGGCAGCATCGCGCGGGTGGCCCGGTCCACCGACAGCTCGGCGATCCCGCACGCGATGAAGAGGCCCACCCCGATCGGCGGCAGGAAGAGGCCGATGCCCACCGCGGCCACGATCACGATCGCGTAGTGGATCGGGTCGATGCCGAGCCCGCCCGCCACCGGCAGGAGGCTCGGCAGCAGGATCACCACCGCGGGCAGCCCCTCGATGACCGCGCCGAAGAAGATGAAGATCGCGGCGGTGATGAAGAGGAAGACCAGGCTGCTGCCCGGCACCACCGTCATGAGGCGGATCATCGCGGCCGGCATCTGCTGCACGGTGAGGAACCACGAGACCACGCCCGCGGTCCCCAGGAGCAGCCCCACCGCGCCGGTGATCATCGCGGAGTTCATCATGATCGCGGGCAGGTCCGTCCACTTGATCTCGCGGTAGACGAAGAGGCCGACGATCAGGGCGTACAGCACCGCCAGCACCGAGGCCTCGGTGGGGGTCATGATGCCGCCCAGGATGCCGCCGAAGATGATCGCGGGCATGCCGAGCGGGATCAGGGCCTGACGAAGGGCGACGCCGAGTTCCGCAAGAGTCGGCTTGGGCTCGGCCGCGATGCCCATGCGCCCGGCGGTGCGCCAGATGTAGCCCATCAGCACGATCGCCATCACCACCGCGGGCAGGAAGCCGGCGGTGAAGAGCGCGGCCACCGAGAGGCTCGCCACCGAGCCGATCACGATCATGAGGATGCAGGGCGGCACCAGGATGCCCATCGCGGACGCGGCCGACACCACCGCCACCGCCAGCTCCCGGCTGTAGCCGGCGCGCACCATGCCCGGGATGGTGGTCGCGGCCACCGCGGAGACGTCGGCCACCGTGGAGCCGGAGATGCCGGAGAAGATGTACTCCGCGGCCACCACCGCCATGCCGAGCCCGCCCCGCACCCAGCCCACCAGCGCGACGGCCAGGCGCACCAGCCGATGCGCGATGCCGCCGGTCTCCATCAGCGCGCCGGCCAGGATGAAGAGCGGCAGGGAGAGCAGCACGAAGGAGTCCACCTGGTGGAGGATGGTCTGCACCGTCACCGCCAGCGGCGCGGGCGCCGCGATCAGCGCGCCCACGTAGCCGGCGAGGCCGACCGTGACCGCGACCGGCACGCCCACCGCGAGCAGGGCCAGGAAGACGAGGCAGACGAGGATCATCGGGCCCGCGCTCATCGGGCCCGGACGAGACGCCAGAGGTGAGGCAGGGAGAACAGGATCATCAGGGCGCCGCCGACCGGCAGGGCGCCGTGGAACCACAGCATCGACAGCTCGAGCGAGTCGCTCACCTGTCGCCGCGCCACCGGGTACATCGCGACGCCGCCCGCCACCAGCACCACCCCGAAGAGCAGCACCACCAGGGCCACCCCGAGATCGGTCGCGCGGCGCAGGCGGGGGCCGAAGCGGTCGATCAGGAGATGCAGGCGGAAGTGCGCGCCGCGCCGGACCGCCACCGCGGCGCCGAGGAAGACCATCCACACGAAGCAGAGGCGCGCGACCTCGTCGTACCACTGGAACGTCGCGTGCAGCACGTAGCGGCTGAAGACGCCCAGGAAGACGTCCACCACCAGGGCCACCATCAGCCCCAGGCAGATCCAGTCGATGATCACCCGGCTGGGCCCGCTACTTGGCGGCCGCCTTCGCCTCGGCGATCACCCGGTCGACCAGCTCCTTGCCCGCCTTCTGCTCGAGGAACTTCCACACCGGCTGGGCGCGCTCCTGGAACTGGCGCAGGTCCTTCACGTCGTTGATCTGCACGCCCTTGGCCTTCATGATCGCGAGACCCTCGACCTCGGCCTTGAGCTCGTCCTGCCGGTGCTGGGCGCAGGAGGCGGTCATGGTCTCGTCGATCACCTTCTTGAGATCGGCGGGCAGGCCGTCGTACTTGGCCTTGGCCATCATCCACGCCGCGGCCGGGTAGGAGTGGAGCGTCTTCGAGTAGTACTTGCTGATCTCGTGGAACTTGTCGGAGACCGCGGTGGTGACCGGCAGCTCGAGCCCGTCCACCGTGCCCTGGCGCACCGCCATGTACACCTCGCCCCAGATCATCGGCACCGGGTTGGCCCCGAACTGCTTGAAGACCTCGACCAGGGTGGGGATGGGCGGGACGCGGATGGTCTGCCCCTTCAGGTCGTCGGGCACGAACACCGCGCGCTTGTTGGAGAGCACGCCGCGGAAGCCGAAGCCGCCGCCGTAGCAGAAGGCCTTCGCCCCCAGCGGGTCGAAGTACTTCAGCATCTCCTGCCCGACCGGTCCGTCCATCACCCGCCACACGTGCTCGCGGCTCTGGTAGAGGAACGGCACGTCGGGGGCGAGGAGCCGCGGATCGAACTTGCCGCCCGCCGAGGGCAGCGAGACCGCCGCGATGTCCACCGTGCCGATCTGCATGCCCTCGATCGCCACGATCTCGTTCTTGGTGAGCTGGCCCGCGGGGTAGACCTCCACCTTGATGCGGCCGCCGGACTTGGCCTCCGCGATCTCCTTGAACTTGTACGCCGACGTCGTGAACGGGTTGTCGTTGCCGACGATGGTGGCGAGCTTGAGGGTGACGACCTGGGCGGACGCGGGCCCCGCGAGCCCGAGCACGACGGCCACGACGAGAGCGATGCGCAGGACCATGACGAGTGCCTCCGGCGGCGTCGACGACGGATGACGGCGATGTCTGGCACGCTTATACTCCGGCGCGCCGGGGGCCGCAAGGCCCGCGGCGGGATGCTACACTCGGGCCCATGAGCTGGATCGATCCGAGCTTTCCCCGCAGCGCCACCCCGAGCGATCTGGTCGGCCGCGTGCTCGGGCTCAACCCCGGCATGATGACCGGGCCCGGCACCAACACCTACCTGGTCGGTCGCGCGCATCCGATCCTGATCGACACCGGCGCGGGCGAGGCCGACTATCCCGCGCTCTTCGAGAGCTATCTGCGCGAGCGCGGCTGGCGGCGGCCCGAGCGCATCATCCTGACCCATCGCCACCGCGATCACCTGGGCGGAGTGACCCAGCTCCGCGAGCTGTTCCCCGGCGTGCCGGTCTCGAAGATGATCTACCGGGACTCGGGCCTGCCCGAGGACGTGGAGATGCTGCAGGACGGCGAGACGGTCGTGGGCGACGGGGTCACCCTGATCCCGGTCCACACCCCGGGCCACGCCTCCGACCACCTCTGCTTCTTCCTCCAGGAGGAGCGCGCGCTCTTCAGCGGCGATCTCATCCTGAACGGGTCGACCACCGTGATCCCGGACGAGGACGGCGATCTTGGGCTCTACATGGAATCGCTCAAGCGCGTGCAGGACCTCGGGGTGCGGCGCATCTACCCCGCGCACGGGCCGGTGATCGAGGACGGGCCGGGCAAGATCCAGGAGTTCATCGAGCACCGCCTGCTCCGCGAGCGCCAGATCCTCGAGACGCTCGGCGGCGGACCCGCTGACCATCCCGGAGATCGTCAAGGTCATCTACGCCGACGTCGACACCCGGCTCCACCGCGTGGCCGCCATGTCGGTGCACTCGCACCTGCGCAAGCTCAAGAGCGAGAGCCGGGTGAGCGAGGAGCCGGTGAGCGGCGCGCCGTCCCGCTGGACGCTGGTCTAGCCCCGCCAAGCTCGCCCCGTGCTCCTGACCAACGGGCGGATCCACACGCTGGATGCCGCCGGCTCGGTGGTGGACTCTCTCGTCATCCGCGATGGGCGCGTCGCCTTCGCGGGCCGGCGCGCCGACGTCAACCCGGCCGCGCGCGAGGACGTCATCGACCTGGGCGGCCGCACCGTGCTGCCCGGCCTGGTCGACGGGCACGGCCATCTCATGCTGCTCGCCCGCGCGCGGCTCGAGCTGGACCTGGCCGCGGCCGGCTCCGAGGACGAGATCGCCCGGATGGTGGCCGCGGCGGCGGCGCGGCTCCGTCCGGGGGAGTGGATCGCCGGGCGCGGCTGGGACCAGACGCGCTGGCCCGGCCAGCGCTTTCCGACGCGCGCCTCGCTGGACCGCGCCGCGCCCGGCCATCCGGTGGCGCTGGTGCGGATCGACGGCCACGCCACGTGGACCAGCGGGGCCGCGCTGGAGCGGGCCGCGATCACGCGCCGCTCCGGCGACCCGGCGGGCGGCCGCATCGTGAAGGACGAGCGCGGCGAGCCCACCGGGCTCCTGATCGACCTGGCCCAGGACCTGATCCGCTCCCTCGTGCCGCCGCCGTCCCCCGAGCGCTTCGACGCCGCGGTGGAGGCGGTCGTCGCGGAGTGCCTGGCCAAGGGCCTCACCGGGGCCCACGAGCCCGGGCTCGACCTGTCCGCGGTCGCCTCGTACACGCGCCTGATCGGCCGCGACCGGTTTCCGTTCCGGGTGTTCGCGGCCCTCAGCGGCAAGAAGGCGTGGGGCGAGTATCGCGAGCGCGGCCGGCCCGAGTCGATCGGCGACGGTCACCTGACGGTGGGCGCGATCAAGCTCTGGCTCGACGGCGCGCTCGGCTCGCGCGGCGCCGCGCTGCACGCGCCCTACTGCGACGACCCCGCGAACACCGGCCTGGTCCTGGTGCCGCCCGAGGAGGTGCTGCGCTTGACGCGCGAGGCCGCCGCGCTCGGCTTCCACGTCTGGGTGCACGCCATCGGCGACCGCGCCAACACGCTGGTCCTCGACGTGTTCGAGCGGGCGCTGGCCGACCCGGGTCCGCGGCCCCGCCTGCGGGTCGAGCACGCGCAGATCCTGGCTCCCGCCGACATCCCGCGCTTCGCCCGCCTCGGCGTGGTGCCGAGCATGCAGCCCACGCACTGCACGTCCGACATGCGGTGGGCGGGGGAGCGCCTGGGGCCGGAGCGCCTCGTGGGCGCCTACGCCTGGCGCTCGGTGCTGGACTCGGGGGCCTACGTGGCGGGCGGCTCGGACTTCCCGGTGGAGGACGCCAATCCCTTCCACGGCATCCACGCCGCGGTGACGCGCGCGCCGCGCGAGGGGCCGGACCCCGGCTGGCAGCCCGCGCAGCGCATGACCCGCGACGAGGCGGTCCGCTCGTTCACCATCTGGAACGCGCGCTCCATCGGACGCGAGGCCGAGCTGGGATCGCTCGAGCCGGGCAAGCGGGCCGACCTGATCGCGCTCTCCGAGGACGTCTTCGCGTGCGCGCCCGAGCGGATCGCCGGCATCGCGCCGGTGCTCACCCTGGTGGGCGGCGCGGTCGCCCACGCCGATCAGGAGGTCGGGGCGAGCCTCCCGACGAGCTTCACCAGATCCGGCAGGTCGGTGTCGGACACCAGCGCGTAGCCCAGCTCGCCTTCCCGCCACACGATCGCGTTGAACCCCCGGGAGGTCGCGACCTGCGCCTGCACGCGTCCGATCGGCTCGAGCCCGCGACGGGCCCACGGGAGCCCGTCGGCCCGGAAGACCAGCAGCGTCATCGGGTGCAGCCGGCGGTAGAAGACGAAGACGGCCGCCTTGCGGTCCACGTAGTAGCCGACCGCGCCGCCCCGCAGCGGGAAGTCGTCGTCGCCCAGGAAGCGCACCACCGGCGCGAAGTCGAGGCGCCCCTCGAACCACGGCTTGACCTGGTGCATGCCCCCGCTCTCGATGTCGAGCGGATGCTGGCTCGCGAGCAGGCGCAGGTGGTCGTTGACCGCCTCGGTCACCATGACCGCGCCGGCTCCGCCCGACTGCGGGTAGTAGAGCGGCAGCGCGGCCAGCAGCAGCACGCCCAGCGCCAGGGCCGGGACCAGGGCGCGGCGCCAGCCCGCCCACCACGGGGGCGCCGGCGCGGCCGCGTCGGGCCAGGTCGCGGCGAGCCGGCGCTTCAGCGCGAGCGGCGCCGCGTGCTGGGGCAGGCGGTGCTCGAGCAGCTCGCTCAGGAGTGTCTCGGCCGCCTCCTCGTGCGCGCAGGCCTCGCACCCGGCCACGTGAGCCTCGAGCAGCGCGCGCCGGTCCGCGGGCAGGCGCCCGCGCTGGGCGTCCAGCAGCAGCGCGCGCGCCTCGTCGCAGGTCATGGCGCGTAGTCCCGGAGCTTCTCGCGCAGGGCCGCGCGGGCCCGCGCGAGTCGCGACTTCACGGTGCCCACCGCGCAGCCGACCACCTGCGCGACCTCGACCTCGGTGAGGCCCTCGAGGTCCAGCAGGATCACGGTGCGCGCCTCCTCGGACAGACTCGTGAGGGCCCGCTCGATCTCCTCGCCGACCACCTTGCGCAGCCGGTCCAGCTCGACGTCGCCGCGCAGCCACTGGACCGACTCCGGCGCGGGCGCGGCGGGCGCCACCGTGTCGAGGCCTCCCACGGTCGGATTGTGGCGCTCGTGGCGGTACTGGCTGAGGAAGGTGTTGCGCAGGATGCGGAAGAGCCACGCCTTGAGATTGGTCCCCGGGGTGAACTGGTGCGAGGCCGAGAGCGCCCGCGCGTAGGTCTCCTGCACGAGGTCCTGCGCGTCGGTGGGGCTCCGGGTGAGGTAGCGGGCGAGGTTGTAGAGAGTATCCGCGTACGCCAGGGCCTCGCGCCCGAGCGCCGCGGCGTCGGCCCGTTGCTCGCCCGCCATGCCGAGATCATAGGCTCCGTTCACGTGCTTCCGCCATCCATCCTCCGCGTTCGTCCTCCGTAACGCGGGGCGGCCCGATTCGTTCCACGGAACGATCGGCCCGGAGGCGCGTTGGCAGCGGCGAGGAGGAACCGACCATGAAGATACTGCTCACGATGGTGGCGCTGCTGCTGGCGGGCCCGGTCGCGGCGCCGGCCCAGATGGAGAGCCCGCAGGTGGAGATCCGGGCCCACGGGTTCAGCGTCCCGGCGCTGACCGTGAAGGCCGGGACCACCGTCACCTGGATCAACCACGACGACGACGCCCACACCGTGACGTCGACCGCCAACGCCTTCCGGTCGCCGGGCCTGGACACCGACGAGAAGTTCTCCTTCACGTTCACGCAGCCGGGCACCTACGAGTACTTCTGCACGCTGCACCCCCTGATGACCGGCAAGGTGGTCGTGACGCCGGAGAGGAGCGGCACATGAGCGACGCGAGCGAAGGGCACGAGCTGGATCGGCGCGGCTTCCTGCAGTGCATGGCGTGGACCGGCACCGGCCTGCTGTGGTCGGTGGTCGGGGGTGTGCCGGGCTCGCGCGTGCTCGGGCCGCCGGCGGCCCAGGCCGAAGGGGCCGGGCAGAGCTTCAGCTTCGTCCAGATCAGCGACACCCACATCGGGTTCAAGGGCGCGGCGAACCCGGACGCGCTGGGCACCTTCGAGGCCGCGATCGCGCGCATCAAGGCGCTCGACCCCAAGCCGGCCTTCCTGATCCACACCGGCGACATCACCCACGCCCAGAAGGCGGGCGCGTTCGACACGGTGAGCGAGGCGCTCAAGGGCACCGGCGTCGAGCGGACCTTCTACGTTCCGGGAGAGAACGACGTGTTCGCGGACGGCGGCACCGAGTACCTGAACCGGTTCGCGGTGGGCGGGCCGGGTCGCGGCTGGCAGACGTTCGACTACCGCGGGGTGCACTTCGTGGGGCTCGTCAACGTGCTCAACTTCAAGGCGGGCAAGCTCGGCAGCCTGGGCCCGGATCAGCTCGAGTGGCTCGAGCGGGACCTGGCGCCGCTCGCGAGCAGCACCCCGGTCGTGGTCTTCGCGCACGTTCCGCTGTGGGCGGTCTATCCGGAGTGGGGCTGGGTCACCGAGGACGGAGCGCAGGCGCTCGGATATCTCAAGCGGTTCGGCTCGGTGACCGTGCTCAACGGCCACATCCACCAGATCATGCAGAAGGTGGAGGGCAACGTGACGTTCCACACCGCGCGGTCCACCGCCTTCCCGCAGCCCGCCCCCGGCGTGGGATCCGGGCCGGGTCCGATCAAGGTGCCGGTGGAGGAGCTGCGCGGCGTGCTGGGCGTGCGGGAGGTCCGCTACACGGCCGGCCGCGACCGCCTGGCGGTGGTCGACACCTCGCTCGCGTGAGGCGCGTCTAGAAGCGCAGCAGCAGGAGGAAGCTGCTGGTGGCGAGCAGGTTGCTGCCGGCATGGGCCAGCATGCCGGGCAGCAAGCTGCGCGTCCGCTCGTAGCCGAGCGCCCACACCATGCCGCTCCAGGTGACCGCGGCGAAGCCCTGGACGCCGTAGCCGTGCGCGAACGCGAAGATGGCGGCGCTGAGCAGCGCGGCGAGCCAGGCGGGGAGACGGAGGCGCAGGGTGGGGTAGAGCAGGCCGCGGAAGGCCAGCTCCTCGAAGATCGGCGCCCACACCACGCCGTCGAGGGTGCCCGCCGCGACCGCGGTCGGGGGGCCCCAGAGGAATTCCTCGAGGAACCCGTCCGCCCAGTGCGAGCTGACGCCGAGCGCGCCCAGGCCCATGTAGAGCAGGCTCTCGCCCACCATCGAGATCGCGAGGAGCACGAGGCCCCACCCGATGAGGCGCGGCAGCCGGCCGGGCCGCGGGCTCAGGCCGAACGTGGCCCGCACCGTCAGGCCCCGCGCGTGCAGATAGCGCCGCGCCCACCAGAGCGTCGGCAGGCCGCCCACCAGCCCCATGATCGCGGTGACCGGGGGCACGCGGGGCACCAGGAGCACCACCGCGGCCGGGATCAGCAGGTAGGCGAACGCGGCCCGGAAGAAGAGGCCGATCCCGTCGGCGCCCCGCCAGGGCGGGGGCAGCGGGCGCGTCGGCCACCCGCGGGTCCCGCCGGAAGGACCGCAGGCGCAGCGCGACCACGGCGGCGAGCACCAGCAGCGCGGCGCCGGTGCCGGTGAGCGCGCGCACCCGCGTCAGCATCGAGCGGCCGCGCGCCTCGATGGCGGACTCGGCCCGGGCCTGCAGCTCCTGGTCGTCCACCCGGCTGGCGATCCGGCGCACCAGGGTGTCGGTGAACCAGTCGCCGGGCAGCTCGCGGCGGATCTCCTCGGAGAGCGCGGTGGCCTCCTCGGAGGAGGGCGCGTCGAGATAGGCGGCCTCGAGCCAGTGGCTGTACTGGGCGCCTTCGCCCTCGGTGCCGCCGAGGCGTCTCGATGATGCCCGGCGGCCCGCTCGAGCAGCCCGGCCTCGCCCAGCAGCACCACCAGGTCCAGGTCGGTGCGGGGCGCCCGCTGGTCGTCGTCGAACTCGTCGAAGCGCCCGATCGCGTCGTCGAAGCTCTCGGGGTCCGATCCGGTCAGCTCGTAGAGTCGGCGCTCCCACCGGGGGGCGTGCTCGTAGGACTGGCGAAGATCCATCTCGCGCGAGACCAGACGCTCGAGCGACTCCTCGGCGTGCTCCAGGTTGCCGAGCGGGGAGCCCCAGCTGACGTAGAAGAACGCGACCAGCAGCGCGGTGAGCAGCGCGTAGATCGCGGTGACCAGCGGGGAGAAGTAGCGGGTCGGGGCCGGGGACTCCGGGACGATCGGCGGAGCGTCGGGGAATACCGCGGGCGCGCCGGGAGACGGCGCCTCGGCGGGCCCTTCGGCGGGCGGGGTCAGGATTTGCGGGCCGCGGCCACGAGGGCGGCGAAGAGACGCCGGGCCGGCTCCGAGTGGCCCACGAGCTCTTCCGGATGCCACTGCACGCCGAGCACGAAGCGCGCGGGATCGCCGAGCTCCGCGCCCTCGACGATCTGGTCCGGCGCCCACGCCACCGCGGTGAGCCCCCGGCCGAGCCGCTTGATCGCCTGGTGGTGCATGCTGTTGGTCTCGAGCTCGTCGGCGCCGAGCGTCTCGGCGAGCCGGCTGCCCGGCGTGACCTTCACCTTGTGGGTGGGCTGATCCCGAGGCTCGGTCTGGCTGTGCAGGATCTGGGTGCCGGGGTCGGTGCCCACGTCCTGGTAGAGGCTGCCGCCCAGGGCCACGTTCAGCACCTGGAGGCCGCGGCACACCGCGAGGACGGGCAGGCCGCGATCGAGCGCCACGTGGAGGACCGCGGTCTCGAGCGTGTCGCGCGAGGGCGCCACGTCGTAGAGGGTGGCGTGCGGGGTCTCGTCGAAGAGCGCCGGGTCGAGGTCGCCGCCCCCGGTCAGCAGGAGCCCGTCGAGCTCGGCGGCCAGCTGCCGCATGGACGCGGTCGAGAGCTGGGGCGGCAGCGCGACCGGGACGCCTCCGGCCTGCTGCACCGCGTGCAGGTACGTCGAGTTGACGTACGCGCGCTCCGGATGCGCGCCCACCGTGATGGACGTGCTCACGCCGATGAGGGGCGCGCGGCGACTCATGGGGCCATGCTACCATACCGCCCATGACCCTCGACTCCGCGCAATACCAGCGCAGCGCTGCGCCGGCGGGCTCGGGCCCGATGACGCAGGTGATGGGACGGAAGTGGATGGTGGCGGCGGGACATCCGCTCGCGGCGCAGGCGGCCGCGCGCGTGCTCGCCGCGGGTGGCAATGCCATCGACGCGGGCGTGGCCGCGGGCTTCATGCTGGGGGTCGTCCACCCCGACATGGTGAGCTTCGCGGGCGTCGCCCCGATCCTGGTCCACCTGGCCTCGACCGGCGAGACCTACGAGGTCTCGGGGGTCGGCCCGTACCCGCGCCGCGCCAGCGCCGAGTACTTCCGCACCAAGCACGGGGGCGACATCCCGATCGGCCTGCTGCGCACCGTCGTGCCGTCCGCGCCCGATTCCTGGTGCGTGGCGCTCGAGCGCTGGGGCACGCTCTCGTTCGCGGACGCGGTGGCCGGCGCGCTCGAGTGCGCGGACCACGGCTTCCCGACCTCGGCGTTCTCGGCCTCGATCATGGCCAGCAACGCGGAGCGCTACAAGCGCTTCCCGACCTCCGCCGCGATCTTCCTGCCCGGCGGCAAGCCCCACGCGGCGGGTCAGCTGTTCGTGCAGTCCGAGCTGGCCGCGACGATCAAGGAGATGGTGACCGCCGAGGTGCGCGCCCGCAGCCGCGGCCGCGCGGGGGCCATCCGGGCCGCCCGCGACGCGTTCTACAAGGGCGACATCGCCCAGCGCATCGCGGACTACCACGCGCGCGAGGGCGGCCTGCTCACCCGGGAAGATCTCGCCGAGTACCAGGCCGAGGTCGCGCCCGCGCTCAAGACCACCTTCCACGACTACGAGGTGGCCGCGTGCGGCTTCTGGTGCCAGGGGCCGGTCTTCCTCCAGATGCTGAACCTGATCGAGGCGTACGACTGGCCCGCGCTGGGTCACAACAGCCCGCGCGGCCTGCACCTCATGGTGGAGGCGATGAAGCTCGCCTTCGCCGACCGCGAGGCCTACTACGGCGATCCCCGCTTCGTGAAGGTGCCCGCGGAGGCGCTGCTGTCGAAGGCCTACGCCGAGCTGCGTCGCGGCCTGATCCGCGAGGATCGCGCGTGGCCCGACATGCCGCCGCCGGGCGATCCGGAGGGCAAGGCCGCGGTGCGCAACGGCCACGCGGCCGGGTCGAAGATCGGCGCGCCGTCGCACGCGGGCACGCTCGACACGTCCTACGTCTCGGTGATCGACGCGGAGGGCAACGCGTTCTCGGCCACCCCGAGCGACCCGGGCGGCGTGGACTCGCCGGTCATCCCCGGCGTGGGCTGCGTGGTCTCGCCGCGGGGCTCCCAGGGCTGGCTCATCCCCGGCCACGCGAGCGAGGTGGCGGGCGGCAAGCGGCCGCGCCTCACCCCCGCGCCCTCGCTGGTGCTGCGCGACGGCCGCGCCTTCATGGCCTTCGGCACGCCGGGCGGCGACGTCCAGCAGCAGGCGATGCTGCAGGTGCTGCTCAACATCACCGCCTTCGGCATGGCCGCCGCAGCAGGCGGTGGAGGCGCCGCGGCTGGCCACGCGCTCCTTCCCCGATTCCTTCTGGCCCCACGCCAACTCCCCCGGGCGCCTGGACGTCGAGGCGCGCATCCCCCCCGAGACGCGCGCGGCGCTGGCGAGCCTCGGGCACGTCATCACCGACTGGCCCGACTACGACTGGCGGGCGGGTGCGGTCTGCGCCTCGATGGTCGGCAAGGACGGGGTGCGGCTCGGTGGGGCCGACCCGCGCCGCGGCGCCCACGCCATCGGGTGGTAGCGGCGCGACTCCGCGCCCGGTGCGGTCCCGGCATCTCGCGCTCGTAGCCTTGCTGGCGCTCGCCGTGCTGTCGGGCGGTGTCCGCCCGGGCGCGGCCGAGCCCACGCTCCCGCTGCCTCCCGAGATGCCGGTCAAGGACCGCCATCGCCTCGAGGAGATCGTCAAGCGCGCCTTCGCCTCGACCCAGGTGACCTTCGAGTCGTATCCGGTCCGTCCCGAGATCTTCGAGTACCTGCTGGATCACCCCGAGTTCGCGAGCCACGTGACCCGCGCGCTCCGCGCCGCCCGCTACAAGATCTGGCGCGAGAGCGACTCGCTCTGGCTCGACGACGGCTGGGGCGTCCGCGGCACCTTCGCGGTGGTGTACGCCGAGCCGGGCCTGCGCCTGATGCACGCCCAGGGGGCCTACCAGTCCTCGCTCCCCGACATCAAGGGCCGCGCGGTGGTGGCGCTCGCCTACAAGTTCCAGCCCGCCGCGCCGGGCCGCCCGCAGGTGCTCACCACGCTCACCTCGTTCGTGCAGATCGACAGCGCGGTGGTCCGCACCATCGGCCGCATGGGCGGGCCCCTGGTGCAGAAGAAGGCCGATCGCGAGGCGCGCCAGCTCCTGAAGGTGTTCTCCCGGGTGAGCCGGGCCATCGAGGACAACCCGGCCGACGTCTACGCGCGGGTCCGCGAGCGCCCCGACGTGCCGAAGGCGGAGCTGGAGGAGTTCCGGAAGCTGCTGCGCGTGCCGTGAGATCCGCGGAGGACGCGGGGCTGCTCGAGGTGGTCGTGGCCGACGGCCGGCCGCTCCTCCTGTGCACCGCGCTCGCCCTGCTGTTCTCCGGCGCCTTCGCGATCTTCCTCTCCGTGCGCCGCGAGTTCCTGCCCCACGACGTCGCGTTCCTCGGCATGACGCCCGACCAGCTCTGCGCGATCGGCGACTGCCGCGTGGTGGCGTTCATGTTCCACGATCGGGTGGCCTTCGGCGGGGTCCTGATCGCGATCGCGGTGCTCTACCTCTGGCTGACCACGGTGCCGCTCGCGGCGGGAGCCGCGTGGGCGTGGTGGACCATCCTGGTCAGCGGCACCCTCGGCTTCGCGAGCTTTCTCGCCTATCTCGGCTACGGCTACCTGGACGGCTGGCACGGGGTCGGGACCGCCTTCCTGGCCCCGCTGTTCGCGGCCGGAGTCGTGCGGTCGCGCGCTCTCGTGCGGGACGGCCCGGTCGGCCCGGTGCACGCCGTCTTCCACGCCCTCGACCGCCGCCGGCGCCTGGGACAGGCGGCGCTCGCGGCCACCGGGCTCGGGATGCTCCTCGCGGGCGCCACGATCCTGGTCGTCGGGATGACCCGCGTCTTCGTTCCCCAGGACCTGGCCTTCATGGGCCTGACCGTCGGGGACCTCCACGCGGCCAATCCCCGGCTCGTCGCCCTCATCGCGCACGATCGCGCGGGCTTCGGCGGCGGGCTCTTCTGCTGCGGCACCATCGTGATCGCGTGCGCGCTGTTCGCGCGGCCGTCGCGCAGCCTCCGGCAGGCGCTCGCCCTCGCCGGCGCGGCCGGGTTCGGGGCCGCCATCGGCGTTCACCTCGCGGTCGGCTACACCGATCCGCTGCACCTGGCGCCCGCGGTGGCGGGAGCGGCCCTGTTCGTGATAGGTCTCGTGCTGGTGAGTGAACGCCAACCACGAGGAGAGACCCGATGGCATCGGTGACTGGGCGCACGGTACTGATCACCGGCGCGGCGCGCGGCATCGGCGCGGCCTGCGCGCGGCGACTGGCGGGAGACGGCGCGAAGCTGGTGCTGGTGGACGTCGACGGGCCCGGGGTCGAGAAGCTCGCGGCCGAGCTGGGCCAGGTGGCGGTGCGCGCCGACGTCACGAAGCCGGACGACATCGCGCGCCTGGTGGACGAGCCCTACAAGCGCTGGGGGCGCCTCGACGTGCTGTTCAACAACGCGGGGGTCATCCGGGTGCAGCCGATGCTCGACGTGACCGAGGCGGAGTGGGACCGGGTGATGGACGTGAACCTGCGCGCGGTCTTCTTCGTCCTCCAGGCGGTGGTGCGGCGGATGCTGAAGCAGGACCTGATCCCGGGGTCGGAGCTCCGCGGGAAGCTGATCCAGACCGCCTCCATCGCCGCCTACCGCGGGGGGAACCACCTGATGACGCCCTACTCGGCGACCAAGGCCGGGGTGGTGAGCGTCACCCGCTCCGCCGCGCAGGCCCTCGCGGGCGAGCGCATCACCTCGAACTGCGTGTGCCCCGGGGCGGTGGAGACGCCGATGTGGGAGCAGATCGACCGGGAGTGGGGCGGGCTCGAGGGCCTGGGACAGGGCGAGACGTGGAAGCGGCGCATCCGCGGCATCCCGCTCGGCCGCCCGGAGCGGCCGGAGGACGTGGCGAGCGTGGTGGCGTTCCTCGCCGGCCCCGACTCCGACTACATGACCGGGCAGGCCCTCAACGTGGACGGCGGGCTCGTGATGGGGAGCTGAGCCGGGTCACCGCATCGACAGCTCGTTGACCGGCTGGAAGAACGAGGCCGCGCCGTAGAGGATCTGCCCGACCACGCAGAACCACGCCCAGCGGTCGGGATCGGCGGTCGAGCAGCGGCGCGGCGCCGCGGAGGCCTCGTCGGCCCGCGCGGTCGCGGGGCGTGAGGCGGTGGCGCAGCCGCCCAGCAGCGCCAGCGCGAGCAGCAGGACGGCGAGCCGATGCACCGTCCGCGCCCGGCTTACCCGGCGGGAGTGCGCTCGCCCTCGCTCCGGGGCAGCGACGCCGCGGTCGAGGGCGGGTCGAGCTCCCGGTTGGCGAGATCCACCGTGACCCGCAGGGCCCGGAGGCCCTGGGCCCCCTGCAGCTCGTCCAGCTCCAGCTCCTCGACCTCGCGGGTGAGGTAGCCCAGGCGCTGGAGGTACTCGATGTACTCGCGCCACTCCGCGGCCTCGGTGGCGTGCGAGTAGACCAGGGCGATCTTGCCGGGCTGGGTCAGCCGCTCGGTGGTGCCGCGGATGATCGCCTTGTCGATCCGCTTCTTGATGATCTCGTAGCGCACGTTGTAGGCGCCGTCCACGTCGAAGCGCTTCTCGTCGAAGCGGAAGCGAATGGCGAGCGGGGCGTGCTGGATCAGGATCAGGTTCGTGATGTCGAGCGGCACCGGCAGCCGGTCCTTCAGCCGCTCCGCCCGCAGGGCCACCCCGCACGCGACCATGAGCTGCCAGAGGCGCAGGTTCTTCAGGTAGAGCGGGTCGAAGATCCCGTCCTCGCGGAGAGCGCCGCCCAGGTAGATCGTGTAGTCGACCCCGTCGGTCTTCTGCTTCTCGAAGTAGTGCGGGAACATCCCCTGGGCGGCCTGCTCCTCCAGGTCGATGTAGGACGAGATCGTCTCGTTGATGGTGGTGACGCTCTCGTCGAACTCCTTGCGCCGGGCGTAGACCAGGCCGATCCCGGGATCCACCGCGGCCCGGTAGGCGTCGATGCGCTCGCGCACCGTGTCCCCGAAGGTCTGCAGGTGGTCGAAGAGCGGCTCCACGTCGGCCTTCAGGAAGTTCATCACCCCGAGCTCGTCGCCCGAGCGCAGGGTCACCTCGATCTCGGCCACGTGCCCGTCGATGCGGTGGGTGAGCTGGTCGAGGATCGGCAGGGCGCGCGCGTCGTGGGCGGCGCGCAGCACGTCGCGGGCGAGCCCGAGCTGCTTGAGCAGGTCCGCCTGGATGGCCCACGTGCGGTGGGTGGACGAGCCGCGGATGTCCGACACCGCGTAGAGGGGGTGGACGTCGCGGAAGACGATCGGATCCATCTCGCCCTGTCCGTGATCATGGCCGGGCCGCTCCATCGCCCCCAGCACCGTCTTGCGGAAGCGCCACTCCACCACCGGATGGATGGCGGTGAACTGCTCCTTGATGAAGGACTCCACCCGCGAGTGCAGCTCGTCGACGCTGCGCTTCACCGCCACCGAGAAGAGCGGCAGCACCTCCTGGAGCCGCGGGCATCAGCAGGGTGTTGAGGTCGCCGGGATGCGGCGAGCCCAGGCTCAGCATGCCGATCAGCTCGCGCTGGTAGTGCAGGGGGGCGACCACCAGGCTGCGGATGCCCTTGCTGAGGATCATCTCTTCCTTGGCCGAGCGCTGGGGCAGCGCGGCGAGGTCCTCCACGAAGACCGGCGCGCCCCGCCGGGTTGCCTTCTCGAAGACCGAGCCCGCGTAGTCGATGGTCTTGGCGTGCACCGAGCCCGCGAAGATGCAGCCGTTGCCCTGCTGGAGCTGGTGACCGGAGTTGAGCATGAGGATCCGGTCGCCCTCCACCGCGGCCAGGGTCAGGCGCAGCTCGGCCCGCCGGAAGAGGGTGCGGAGCTTGGCCTGCAGCTTCTCGAAGCGCGCGTTCGAGACGATCGACTCCTTGTCGATCAGGTCGCGCTTGATCGACGACAGCACCTCCTGGTCGGTCACGTCCGCCGCCTTCACCACCGTGAAGCCGGAGAAGCGCACGCTGCCCGCCGGGATCAGGGACGCGAGGCCCTCCAGGTCCAGGGCCTGCGCCTGGAGGCGCTGGCGCATGTCCTCGGAGAGCGGGGGGATCGGGAGCAGGCGGTCGACGTCCACGAAGCGGCCGTCGAACTGGATCTTGTAGTGGCGGTCCAGTCCGGTGACGGGCTCGGGCGCGGTGAGGATCAGCGGATAGTCCACCGGGAACTCGATGCCGTACAGGCGCTCGAGCGCGAGGGCGTAGGCGTTGACGAGCCGGAAGTCCTTGAGCGCCTGCATGTCGAGGTTCAGGCTGCCGTACAGCACGCCGTCCGGGCCCATGATGTTCTCGAAGGCGCGGGTTCCGTACACGCTCCGCAGGGTGAACGGGATCAGCGCCCCCATGTAGGCCTTCTCGAGGAAGGCGGCGGGGAAGACCGCGCTCATCAGGGCGTCGACCAGCGGGCCGTGCTCGTCGAGCAGGGTGATGTCGTCGATGGGGCCGGTCAGCGCCGGCACCTCGCGCAGCCGGGCCAGCAGGCTGCGCGCCTGCTCCCCGCGCACGCTGTCGACCTTGGCCAGGTCCTCCCAGAACTTGATCAGGAGCGCCGAGGCTCAGGCGGCTCTCGAACGGGAAGTCCTTCTGGATGCTCGTCAGCGACGTCGTCGGATTGTTCATGCCCATCATTCTACCCCTCGTGCCCAGCCCTCGACGAGCTAGCTCGCGGTCGCGGGCAGCCCCGCGGGGGCCGGGGTGGGCTCGGGTGTCCGGGTGACCGGCGCCTCCTTGATGGCCAGGGCCATGGGCACCGCCAAAAACGCGAGCAGCGCCGCCGAGATGAAGGCCCACGAGTAGGAGCCGGTGGACTGGAAGACCCAGCCGCCCACCGCCGCGCCGAGCGCGGCGCCGACCTGGTGCGCGAAGAAGATCCAGCCCGAGAGCGACCCCACCGAGTAGCGCCCGAAGATGTTGGCGGTCAGCGTGGTGGTGGGCGGCACGGTCGAGATGTAGTTGAGGCCGAAGATGGCCGCGAAGATGTGCAGCGACGGCACGTTCCACACGTACAGCAGGAACAGCAGCGAGAGGCCCCGCACGCCGTAGTAGAAGGCGAGCGGTCCCTTGCGGCCGAAGCGGTCGCAGATGAAGCCGGAGGCCACCGTGCCCAGGATGTTCATCGCGCCCATCACGCCCAGGGCCTGCGCGGCGTGCATCTCGGAGAAGCCGTGCTCCGCCGCGTGCGGGACCAGGTGCGTCAGCACGAGGCCGTTCGACGTGTAGCCGCAGATGAAGAAGGTGCCCGCGAGCAGCCAGAACGCCGGCACCTGCATGGCGTCCGCGACCCGGGTGCGGCCCTCCGGCGGCGCCTTGGGCTCGCCGGCCCGCGCGGCCTGGCCGGCCCCGTACGCCTTGAGCCCCTTCTGGGCCGGGTCGTCCCGGATGAAGAGCAGGGTGAGCGGCAGCGCGATCACGAGGAGCAGGACGCCCAGGTAGAGGAACGACTGGCGCCAGCCGTAGCTGAGCGTGAACCACACCGCGAGCGGCACGATCACGAGCTGCCCGGCCGACATCGCGCCGCCCACCAGGCCCATCACGAGCCCGCGCCGGGCCTCGAACCAGCGCGCGGCCAGGGCCGCGCCGGTGGACATGCCCACCCCGCCCGCGCCCAGCCCCATCAGCACGCCGCAGGTGATGTAGATCTGCCACAGGGCCGACACCCGCGAGGAGAGCATCGCGCCCAGGCCGAGCAGGATCGCGGAGACGAAGATGACGCGCCGCGGGCCCCACTGGTCGGCGAGCCAGCCCACGATCGGCCCCGCCGCGCCCAGCAGCAGCAGCGAGATGGCGGCGGCGCCGGAGAGCGCGGCCCGGTCCCAGCCGAAGGTGGCCTCCATCGGCTTGATGAACACGCCGAAGACGGCCCGGAGGCCGGAGCCCAGCAGCATGACCACCACCAGCGCGCCCAGGACGACCCAGGCATAGTGCAATCCACCCCGCGTTGCCTTCATGCATCCTCCCCGGAAGAGAGAAACCCGCCCAGACTACGCCGGCGACCCTTGAGATGGCAAACCGGCCTCCGCGGATTCCGCGGGCCGGGTGGTAGAGTGTCGTCCGAGAGGACCCCGGGCCATGGCGACGCGGCGCGTGCTGATCGTGGACGACGAGGCGGAGGTGCGCAGCGCGCTCACGGACATCCTTCGTGCGATGCGCTACACCGATACCCTGGAGATCGAGGCGGTGGCCGACGGCCAGGCCGGCCTCGACGCGGTCGTGCGGCGCCTGCCCGACCTGATCCTGCTCGATCTGCAGATGCCGCGGATGAGCGGGCTCACCCTGCTCAAGCAGATCCGCGAGGTGGAATCGCGCCTGCCCATCATCGTGATCTCCGCCACCGACGACAGCAAGGTCGCGGCGGAGGCCCTGCGTGGCGGTGCGGTGGCCTACATTCCCAAGCCGTTCGACGCGCGCCACGTCGAGATGCTCGTCGCCACGTTCTTCGACTCGCTCCGTCGCCGCGAGGCGAAGCCGAGCGCTTCGTAGCGACACGGTAACGTCCGCGTGCGCACGATCTGCGCGCGCGGAGCGCCAGATTCGTATCGACGGAGGGCCGACGTCCGTCCTGTCCGGCAAGCAACGGCGAGCGCGCGCCGAACTCGCCAATCCCGCCCAAATCCGCCCGACCGCGAGTCGCCTCGATCTGGAACGGGCCTTGCTCCGTCATTACCCCGGCGGAGCCCATGTCGACCAAGCGAGTGCTCGTGGTGGATGACCAGACGCCGGTACGGGAGCTGGTGGCGGCCGTGCTCACCGCGGACGGCCACGTGGTGGAGACCGCGCGCGACGGAGCGGACGCGCTGCGCGTGCTCGACGGGCACGGGGCGTTCGACCTCATCGTCAGCGACCTGAAGATGCCGGGGCTCGACGGGCCGAGCCTCTACCTCGAGCTGACCCGCCGCTGGCCCGACACGCGCCCGCACCTGCTCTTCATCTCCGGCTTCGTGGAGTCGCCCGAGTACGCGGGCTTCCTGCAGGGGGCGAGCGTGCAGGTGCTGCTCAAGCCGTTCGACGTCGACGACCTCTCCCGCGCGGTCACCGCGATCCTGGCCGGCGCCTGAGGCGCCGGCCAGGGCGGTCAGCGCTTGCGGAAGGTGATCGTGTCGCCCTTGGCGTCGGCGACGACCGTGTCGCCCTCGCCGAAGGTCCCGTTGAGCAGCTCGAGCGCGAGCGGATCCTGGATCATGCGCTGGATGGTCCGCTTGAGCGGCCGCGCCCCGTACACCGGGTCGTAGCCCTCGCGAGCCAGCAGCTCCCGGGCCCCCGGGGTCAGCTCCAGCGTGATGCGCCGGTCGGCCAGGCGCTTCACCAGGTAGCGGGCCTGGATCTCCACGATCGAGGCGATCTCCTTCCGGCCGAGCGGCTGGAAGATCACCGTCTCGTCGATCCGGTTCAGGAACTCCGGGCCGCAGGGCCTGCTTGAGCAGATCCGTGATGAGCCCGCGCACCCGCGCGGGGTCCTTCTCCTCGCGGAAGAACTGGCTCCCGAGGTTGGAGGTCATGATGACCACCGTGTTGCGGAAGTCCACCGTGCGGCCCTGGCCGTCGGTGAGGCGGCCGTCGTCGAGGAGCTGCAGCAGCACGTTGAAGACGTCGGGGTGGGCCTTCTCGATCTCGTCGAAGAGCAGGACCGAGTACGGCCGCCGGCGCACCGCCTCGGTGAGCTGGCCGCCCTCGTCGTAGCCCACGTAGCCGGGGGGCGCGCCGATGAGGCGGGCCACCGTGTGCTTCTCCATGTACTCGGACATGTCGATCCGGATCATGGCCCGCTCGTCGTCGAAGAGGAACTCGGCGAGCGCGCGCGCCAGCTCGGTCTTGCCCACCCCGGTCGGGCCCAGGAACAGGAACGAGCCGATGGGGCGGTTGGGGTCGGAGAGGCCGGAGCGGGCCCGGCGCACCGCGTTGGAGACCGCCACGATGGCCTCGCGCTGGCCGACCACCCGCTCGGCCAGCCGCTCCTCCATCTTCACGAGCTTCTGCACCTCGGCCTCGAGGAGCCGGGTGACCGGGATGCCGGTCCACTTGGCCACCGTCTCGGCCACGTCCTCCTCGTCGACCTCCTCCTTGAGCATCCGGCCGCCCTTCTGCAGCTCGTGCAGGCGCGCGTTCTCGGCCTCGAGGCGCTTGTCGATCGTCATCAGGGTGCCGTAGCGCAGCTCGGCCGCCTTCTGCAGATCGCCGCGGCGCTCCGCGTCGGCCATCGCGGCCCGCGCGGCCTCGCCCTCCTCCTTGATCTTGCCGATGGTCATGATCGCGGCCTTCTCGGCCTGCCACTGGCTCTGGAGCTGGGAGGACTTCTCGCGCAGCTCGGCCAGCTCGGAGTCGAGCCGGGCCAGCCGCTCGCGCGAGACCTCGTCGGACTCGCGGGCCACCGAGACCCGCTCGATCTCGAGCTGCATGATGCGCCGCCGGATCTCGTCCAGCTCGGCGGGCATCGAGTCGATCTCGATGCGCAGCCGGGACGAGGCCTCGTCGATCAGGTCGATGGCCTTGTCGGGCAGGAAGCGGTCCGCGATGTAGCGGTGCGAGAGCACCGCCGCCGCCACCAGGGCCGCGTCCTTGATCTTCACCTTGTGGTGGACCTCGTACTTCTCCTTGAGGCCGCGCAGGATCGCGATGGTGTCCTCCACCGAGGGCTCGCGCACCAGCACCGGCTGGAAGCGCCGCTCCAGCGCGGGGTCCTTCTCGATGTGCTTGCGGTACTCGTCCAGGGTGGTGGCGCCCACGCAGCGCAGCTCGCCGCGGGCCAGGGCCGGCTTCAGCATGTTGGCCGCGTCGACCGCGCCCTCCGCCGCCCCCGCGCCCACCAGGGTGTGCAGCTCGTCGATGAAGCAGATGATCTCGCCGTTGGACTCGGTGATCTCGCGCAGCACCGCCTTCAGGCGGTCCTCGAACTCGCCCCGGTACTTCGCGCCCGCCACCATCGCCCCGATGTCGACCGCGACCAGGCGCTTGTTCTTGAGCCCCTCCGGCACGTCGCCGGCGACGATTCGCTGCGCCAGCCCCTCGACGATGGCGGTCTTGCCCACGCCGGGCTCGCCGATCAGCACCGGGTTGTTCTTGGTGCGGCGGGAGAGCACCTGGATGACCCGGCGGATCTCCTCGTCGCGGCCGATGACCGGATCGAGCTTGCCCTTGCGGGCCAGCTCGGTCAGGTCCTTGGAGTAGCGCTGGAGGGCCTGGTACTTGTCCTCCGGGTTGGGATCGGTGACGCGCTGGGTGCCGCGCACCTCGACCAGCGAGCGGTAGATCGCCTCCGGGGTCACCCCCGCCGCGGCCAGGAGGCGCGCGCTCGCGCCGCCCTTCTCCTGCGCGATGGCGATCAGCAGGTGCTCGGTCGAGACGTACTCGTCCTTGAGGCGCTCGGCCTCCTCGCGGGCGCGGTTGATCACGCCCTCGAAGCGCGACGAGGCGTACTGCCGCCCGCCGCCTCCGCGGACGGTGGGCAGCTTGTCCACCTCCGCCTGGACCTGGCGCGCGAGCGCCTCCGGGCGCGCGCCCAGCTTGCCGAGGAGCGGGCCGACGACCCCCTCCTGCTGCTGCAGGAGCGCGAGCAGCAGGTGCTCGGGCTCGATGGCCTGGTGATTGCCCTGGTCGGCCAGGGACTGCGCGGCCTGGATCGCCTCCTGGGCCTTGACGGTCAGCTTGTCCATCCTCATCTCAGTTGGTCTCCGCTCTGAGCTTCTTCAGCTCCTCGAACAGCTCTTTCTCTCTCGGGCTGAGCCCGCTCGGGATCACGATCTGCACCTTCACGAATTCGTCGCCGGCCCCGCCGCCCTTGAGATGCGGCATCCCGTAGCCGCGGAGCCGGAAGGTCTTGCCGCTCGAGGTCTCGGCCGGGATCTTCATCGAGACCTGGCCCTTCAGGGTCGGCACCGAGACCTCGCCCCCGAGCGCGGCCACCGTCACCGGCAGCGGCAGCTCCAGGTGCAGGTCGGCGCCCTTGCGCTCGAAGCGGGCGTGGGGGGCCACCGTCACGCGCAGGTAGAGATCCCCGCGGTCGCTCCGATCGCCGCGCCCGCCGCCCGGCCCTTCCGCCGCCACCCGCACCCGCGAGCCGGTGTCCACGCCGGCCGGGATCTTCACGTCCAGGTTCCGGGTGGCCTTGGTCCAGCCGCTGCCGTGGCAGCGCGGGCAGGGGCGGCCCTTCACGTTGCCGGACCCGCCGCACTGGGGGCACGGCTCGTCGAGCTCGAGCGCGATCGTCTTGCGCGCGCCGTTGAAGGCCTCCTCGAGCGTCAGCTCGATGGCCGCCTCCACGTCGTTGCCGCGCCCCAGCCGCCGCCCAGGTCGCCCCCGGGTCGCCAAAGCCCGAGAACTCGAAGTCGGTCCGCCCGCCACCCGGCTCGCCCCGACGGAAGCCGCCCAGGTCGCCGCCGAAGATGGTGCGGAAGAAGTCCGAGAACCCGCCCGCGTCGCCCTCCTGGGTGAAGCGGACGTCTCGACCCCCGAAGGGGCGGCCCTCGAACGGGGATCGCCCGCCCGACGCGGCGCCGGCGCCGGCCTGGGCATAGCGCTCCCAGTCGGGGCCGAGGGTGTCGTAGCGCTTGCGCTTCTCCGGATCGGAGAGGACCGTGTAGGCCTCGCTGATCTCCTTGAAGCGCTCCGCGTTCCCCTTGTTGACGTCGGGGTGGTACTTGCGGGCGAGCTTGCGGTAGGCGGTCTTGATCGCCTTGTCGTCCGCCGCGCGCTCGACCCCGAGGGTCTTGTAGTAGTCTTTGAATTCCATGTGGTTAGACGACAAAGCGGCGCCGGGCTCGCGAGTCCGCGCCGCTTGAGTCGGCTAGGGGAAGTGTAGCAGACGGTTCGAGGGTTGGCTGGCGGCGCCGCATCTTTCCCGGGGCCTCGCCCCGGTCTACAATGGCCGGGCCCGTGGCCAAGACCTGTACGCTCGCCATCGACGTCGGCGGTACCTTCACCGACATCACGTTCACCGACGCGGCCACCGGAGCGCTCTGGGTGGCGAAGACACCCTCCACGCCGGGCGATCTCTCGACCGGGTTCATCACCGCGGTCCGCAAGGTGCTGGCCCTGGCCGGGCGCGCCCCCGGCGACGTGCTGCGGGTCTTCCACGGGACCACCACCGCGACCAACGCGATCCTCGAGGGCAAGACGCCCCCGACCGCGCTGGTGACGACGGCCGGCTTCAAGTACGTGCTCGAGATCGGCCGGCACGACATCCCGCGCCACGGCAACCTCTACGGCTGGTCCAAGCCCACGCGGCCCATCACCCCCGAGCGCGTCTTCGAGGTCCCCGAGCGGCTCGACGTCGACGGCTCGGTGCTCACCCCGCTCGACGAGCCGGCGGCCCGGCTCCTCGCGCGCCAGCTCGCGCAGCTGGGGCTGCCGGCGGTGGCGGTGGTGTTCCTGCACGCCTACGCCAATCCCGCGCACGAGCAGCGCATGCAGGCGATCCTGGCCGAGGAGTACCCCGGCGTGCTGGTGTCGCTCTCCTCGGAGGTGCTGCCCCAGTTCCGCGAGTTCGAGCGGACCATGGCCACCTCCCTCAACGCGGCGGTGATGCCGCCGGTGAGCCGCTACGTGAGCGTGCTGCGCCGCGCGCTCGACGGCGAGGGCGTGCAGGCCCCGCTGCTCATCATGAAGTCGGACGGGGGCGTGACCAGCGCGGCCACCTGCGTGCGCCAGCCGGTGCAGACCGTGCTCTCCGGCCCCGCCGCGGGCGTGGTGGGGGCGGTGAGCGTGGGCCGCTCGGCGGGCTTCGGCGACATCATCTCGATCGACGTGGGCGGCACCAGCGCCGACATCTGCCTGGTGCGCGACGGGCGACCCGAGGTCACCAAGGACGGCATGATCGGGCCCTTCCCGCTCAAGCTGCCGATGGTGGACATCCACACCATCGGGGCGGGCGGCGGGTCGATCGCGGCGGTGACCAGCGCCGGACGCCTCACCGTCGGCCCGCGCAGCGCCGGGGCCGAGCCGGGACCGGTGTGCTACGGGCGGGGCGGCAGCGAGCCCACCGTCACCGACGCCCACCTCGTGCTCGGACGCATCCCGGCCGCCCTGCTCGGCGGCGAGCTGCCCCTCGACGTGGCCGCGGCGCGCGCGGCCATCGCGGCGCGCATCGGCCGGCCGCTCGGCCTCGACGTGGAGGAGGCCGCCGCGGGGATCGTCGAGATCATCGACAACGCGATGGCGCGAGCCATCCGCACCGTGTCGGTGGGCCGCGGCCACGATCCGCGCCGCTTCGCGCTGGTGGCGTTCGGAGGCGCGGGGCCGCTTCACGCCTGCCGGCTGGCCGAGCTGCTCGACATCCCCATCGTGGTCGTCCCGCCGCGCCCCGGCGTGCTCTCGACGTGGGGCCTGCTCGATACCGACATCCGCGCGACGTTCGTGAAGACGGTCGGCGTCGCGGAGCGACGGCTCGCCGAGGCGGGGAGTCAGGTGGCGCGGCTCGAGGCCGCGTGGACCGATCTCGAGCGCCAGGCCCAGGGCTGGCTCGCGGGCGAGCAGGTGCCGCCCGAGGGACAGCGGTTCGAGCGCGCGGCGGACCTGCGCTACGAGCACCAGAGCTTCGAGCTGACCTGTCCGATCGGGGAGGGGCCGATCACCGCGGCTCGGCTGCAGGCGCTGATCGCCACGTTCCACGCCGAGCACCGGAGGCTCTACAGCTACGATCTGCCCTCGGCGCCGGTGGAGCTGGTGAACCTGCGGCTCACCGCGGTGGGCGCGCTGCCGCGCCGGGAGACGCGTCCTCCCACCGCGGCCGGCGGTGGGCTGGCGCAGGCCCGCACCGGCAGCCGGCCGGTGTACTTCCGCGGCGTCGGCTTCGTCGAGACGCCGTCCTACGCGCGAGACCGGCTCTCGCCCGGCCTCACCCTCGAGGGGCCGGCCATCATCGAGCAGAGCGACGCCACGCCGCTGATCGCGCCGGGCTTCCGCGCGCGCGTGGACGCCGCGAGCCACATCCTCCTGGAGCGAATGTCGGCCTAGCCGGGCACGGAATGCCCGGACCTCCTCGGACGTCTCATGGGTAGAGGAGGTGCGCTATGCGCTATCTGAAGATCGCGTTGTTGCTCCTGGCGGTCACCTTCGGAACTCAAGCCTGCATTCTGCCGGTTCCGGTCGGCGGGGGGTGGCATCACCACCACGGCTGGCGCTGAGCGGACGGGATAGCGGGAAGGTCATCGCCCGAAGGGGTCGCGCCGCCGTCGAGCGGCCGCCCCTTCGGGCTCTACTTCATCTGGCGCCGCAGCAGCGGCAGAACATCCCGCAGCCGGCGCCAGGCCGCCGCGCAGGAGGCGTGGAACCTGAGGGTCCGGCCGTCGGGGAGCGCGAGCTCCTGCTGCGGCTCGCTCGGGAGGACGGGAAGGTCGCAGCCGTCACAGTGCAGGCCGATCCCGAAGCCCTCCCACACGCTGACCGGATCGGCGACGGCGGGCAGGATGCGCGCGGCGATCTTCTCCGCTATCCGCTGGGACGCGCTGTCCATGCGCGGCCTACTTGCGGCGCTCCTGGTCGAGGTCGTTCTGCCGGAGCCACTCGAGATTCGTCTTCGTGCGCTTGCCGTCTTCCTCGCTGCGCCGCAGGCGGAGCAGGGCCCGGCGGGCGTCGTCCTCGCGGACGAGCAGATCGGTCAGCGTCGCCTGCCAGGCCCGCGCCTCGGCGTCGCGACGGCTGTGCGGGTACTGGATGAGCAGCTCGGTGAAGGTCGCCCGCGCCGCGCGGTAGTCCCGGATGCCGCTCCCGGGATCCGCCTGCCGCACTCCGAGACGGTAGAGCGCCTCGGCCGGATCCGGCGAGACCTCCGCGCGGCTCCGCGCGGCGGCGGCGACCGAGGCCGGCTCGCGCGGCTCGTCGATCGGCCGCGCCACCTCTTCCGACCGCCACGGATGCGAGAGCCAGGTCGGCGACGCGCTGCAGCCCGCGGCGAGCAGGGGAAGCGCGAGGAGGGTACGCATCAGCGGCGTGTTCATACCGTCGCCAGCACGCGGGCGACGGCGGCCAGGAGCTCCTCGAGCGAGAAGGGCTTGACCAGGACCGGAACGTCGAGAGGCGGATCGGGAGGCCGTTCGGTCATGCCGGAGACGAACAGGACGTGCGAGGCGGCGCGGGGCCAGCGCGCCAGGACCTCGCGATAGAGCGCCGGTCCGTCGATCTCGGGCATCCGCATGTCGAGGATCAGCAGATCCCACGGCTCCTCCTCGAGCCAGCGGAGGGCCTCCAGGCCGTTCGGCGTGGCGCGCACGGAATGCCCGGCCCCCGCGAGGACCATCTCGGTCACTTCCCGCACGTGGTCATCGTCGTCGACGACGACGATTCGTGCGGTGGTCGACGGCGAAATCGCGCGGCTCATCGAGTCTCCTCCGGTACGGGCTGGCGCCCCGCTGGGCTGGCTGGCTGCCCGTTCGAGCAACCGGAATGCCAGCGCCGAAAGGCGCGGCTGGAGAGTCGATTGCGTCGCCGCGGTGCGAAGAATTTACATCTGCGCCCGGCCGCGGTGACAACGCTTGTCAGCCGGATGGCGCCCGTCGGCCGGGCGATCCTGCATCGGTCACGCATGTGCCCCAAAAGGACAAGGCACATGCCGCGCCCGCCTCGGCCGCAAATGCTTCAGCTGTCGAGGGGGCGCGGTCGGTCCGGCTATCCCGCTCGCGCGTCGCCTACCGCGCGCGACGCGTGGCCTTCGGGAGCGGCGGCTTCTTGCGCTTGGCCTGCTCCGCCTTCGCGCGCGCCTTCACGTCGGCTTCCTGCTTCCCACGCTCCCGGAGCTTGGCGAAGTGCGCTTCGCGGAGGGCGTCCACCTTCTGAAGAACGGCGAGCATCCTGGGGCTGATGGCCATGCGTGCCTGATCCTTCCCTTGCGTATTCTCGGTGGGGTGTCGGCGCCGCTGCCGAGGGTTGGATTGTACCATAGCGTTGCATGGTTACGCGCGGCTAACGGAGCCCTGTCGCGCGTTGACAAAATGGTGCCGTCTGGCGCACCCTTGACCTCCCATGCCCGAGTCCCTCGTCCCGCGGGTCGATCCGATCACGCTCGAGATCATCCGCGGCAGCCTGGCCTCCGCGATCCGGGACATGGAGCTCCTGATGGAGCGCTGCGCGATGTCTCCCTTCATCAAGGAGAAGAAGGACTACTTCGTCGGGATCTTCGACACCAGGGGCCGCATCGTGGCCTGTCACATCTCGGGCAGCGGGCCGGGCATGCTCCAGGCGATCATGAAGGTCTACCCGCTCGAGACGATGCGGCCGGGCGACGTCTACTGGTTCAACGACCCGTACATCTCCGACGGGGCGGTGCAGCACCACCAGGACATGGTCTTCGCGGTTCCGATCTTCCACGCGGGACGTCTGGTCGCGTTCTCCACCACCTTCGGCCACTACCAGGACATCGGCGGGCTGCGCGCGGGCTCGATCTCGCCGCACGCCACCGAGATCTACCACGAGGGCGTCCTCGTGCCGCCGGTGCGCATCGTCCGCGAGGGCCAGCTCAACGAGGAGGCCTACCGCATCTTCCTGCGCAACTCGCGGCTGCCGGACCTGGTGGAGGGCGACACCCGCGCGATGATGGCCTCGTGTCGCCTGGCCGAGACCCGCCTCGGCGAGCTGTGTGGCCGCTACGGGGTCGAGACGGTGCTGGCCGCGTTCGACGAGTGCATCGCCCAGACCGCGACGCGGGCGCGCGAGCTCTTCCTCGAGCTGATCCCGTCGGGGCAATGGCGCTTCCACGACTTCCTCGACAGCGACGGCGGCACCGAGGCGCGGCCCTACCGCATCGACCTCACGCTCTCGCGTCAGGCCGACCACGTCCGTCTCGACGGCTCCAATTCGGACGACCAGGCGCGGGGCCCGATCAACTTCACGACCAACGCGGGGCTGCTCCGGATCGCGTTCGGGCGGTATCTGCAATCTCTCGACCCGGACCTGGAGGTCAACGAGGGACTGCTCGCGAACCTCGACGAGTGGATCGCCCGCGAGGGCAGCGTGCTCAAGCCGCGCTTCCCGGCCCCGCTCGGCATGCGGGCCAACACGCGCTTCCGGGTCATGTCCTGCATCTTCGGCACCCTGGCCCAGGCCAACGGCGGCCGCGTGCCCGCGGGCTCGCCGGTCTACGTCCTCTACTATTTCCGGGCCTGGGATGCGGCGCGGCAGCGGCCGATCCTGTGCATCGAGGGCCTGGGGGTGGGGCTCGGGGCGCGGCCCTTCGCCGACGGGGTCGACGTCATCTACTACATCGCCCAGGAGAACTACCCGGTCGAGTACGTGGAGCGCGATTTCCCCCTGCGGGTGGAGCGCTACGCGGTGCGGCCGGACTCGGGTGGGCCCGGCCTGCATCGCGGCGGCACCGGGGTGGTGCGCGACGTGCGGGTGCTGGCCGAGCGCGCGGAGCTGGCCACCCGCATGGAGAACACCATGGTGGCGCCCTACGGCGTCGCGGGCGGCAGCGCGGGGCGGACCGGCCGCATCGTGCTGAACCCGGGCACCCCGGAGGAGCGCGTGCTGCCGGCCCTGGGCGACGGCATCGTGCTCAAGCGCGGCGACCTGCTGCGCCTCGAGACCTGCGGCGGCGGGGGCTGGGGAGACCCGCTCGCCCGCGAGCCGGAGCGGGTGCGCCAGGACGTGGCGCGCGGCTTCATCACCGCGCGCGGGGCGCGGGACGACTATGGAGTGGTGATGGACGAGGCCACCCTCGAGGTGGACAAGACCGCCACCCAGGAGGAGCGGGCTCGCCGCGCCCACGACCTTCCGCTCATCGACCGCGGTCCCGGCTTCGCGCAGGCGGAGGAGCGCTGGCGCGCGTTCCGCGCCGCGGACGCCTGAGGAGAGTCCCATGAAGAGCGTCGAGATCGACCGGAGCAAGCGGCTCATCGAGCAGCCCAAGACCGGCCACAACCGCTGGCATCCCGACGTTCCGCCGATCCTCGAGGCGGACGAGGGCGAGGAGATCCTGCTCGAGACCCGCGACGGGGTGGACGGTCAGCTCGGGCCCTCGGTCACCGCCGAAGGCATGGCCGCGATGGACGCGGGCGCGGTGCACCCGCTCACCGGCCCGGTGCTGGTGAAGGGCGCCCGGCCGGGCGATCTCCTCGAGATCGAGTTCGTGGACGTCCTGCCGCAGCCCCACGCCTTCACCGGCATCATCCCCGGGCTCGGGTTCCTGCGTGATCTCTACACCGTACCCTACCTCGTGCACTGGCAGATCGCGGACGGCTGGGCGATCTCGAAGGAGCTGCCGGGGGTCCGCATCCCGGGCGCGCCCTTCATGGGCGTGATCGGAGTGGCGCCCTCGCGCGAGCAGGTGGCCGCGTGGGCCAAGCGCGAGCAGGCGCTGCTGAGCCGCGGCGGCCTGGTGATGACGCCCGACCCCGGCGGCGCGGTGCCCGGCAAGGGCGCGGCGGCCACCGAGGGCCTGCGCACGATCCCGCCGCGCGAGAACGGCGGCAACATGGACGTCAAGCAGATCACCAAGGGGGCCACGCTGCAGCTCCCGGTGGCGGTCGAGGGCGCGCTGTTCTCGGTGGGCGACGGCCACTTCGCCCAGGGCGACGGCGAGGTGTGCGTGACCGCGGTCGAGATGGGGGCCACCGCGGTGGTGAAGTTCAAGGTGATCAAGGGCGCGGGCAAGACGCTCCACCGCGGCCCGCGGTTCCGCCACCGCGACTACTTCGCCCCGCCGGAGTGGGCCGCCCCGAAGCGCTTCCTGGCCGCCACCGGCATGCCCATCCGCGACGACGGGGTGAACGAAGGGGAGAACCTCACCCTGGCCTGTCGCAACGCGCTGCTCAACATGATCGAGCTGCTGCAGGAGCGGGGCTGGACGCGCGAGCAGGCCTACGTGATCTCGAGCGTGGCGGTGGATCTGAGAGTGAGCAACGTGGTGGATGTGCCGAACTACATGGTCTCCGCGCTCATCCCGGAGGCCATCTTCACCCGGTAGCGCTCAGACCTGCGCGGACCCGAGCGAGCCGCGCAGGCGCGGGTCCAGCCAGTCGCGCAGGTGGTCGCCGAGCAGGTTCACCGCCAGCACGGTGACGAAGATGGCGAGGCCGGGGAAGGCGGTGAGCCACCACGCGGTGCGCAGGTAGAGGCGGCCGCCGTTGAGCATGCGTCCCCACGTCACCACGCTCGGCTCCACGCCCAGGCCGAGGAACGACAGGGTGGCCTCGAGCACGATCATGTTGGCCACCGCGAAGACCGCCACCACGATGACCGGGGAGATCACGTTGGGCAGCACGTGCCGGGCCATGATGCGCGCGTCGCCCGCCCCGTTGGCCCGCGCGGCCTGCACGAAGTCGCGCGTCTTCACGGTCAGGGTCTCGCCCCGCACCAGGCGGGCGTAGAGGGTCCAGCCGGTCACGCTCAGGGTGAGGATCACGTTGGGCAGACCGGGGCCGAGCACCGCGACCACCGCGATCGCGAGCAGGATCGTCGGGATGGCGAGCTGGATGTCGGTGACGTGCATCAGCACCGAGTCGACGCGGCGGCCCGAGTAGCCCGCCACCAGCCCGACCAGCACCCCCACCGGGCAGGAGAGACCCACCGCGATCACGCCCACCAGGAGCGAGATCCGCGCGCCGTAGATCAGGCGGCTCAGGATGTCGCGCCCGACCTCGTCGGTGCCGAGCACGTGGGCGGCCGGATCGGGGGGCTGCAGGCGCTTCAGGATGTCCTGCTCGTTGGGGCCGTAGGGAGCGAGGCGCTCGGCGAAGACCGCGGAGACCAGGATGACGCCGAGGGCGAGCGCGGAGAGCCAGAACGCGAGGTCGCGGCGCATCAGGCGGCCTCGGTGCGGATGCGGGGGTCGAGCGCGGCGTAGGCCAGGTCCACCAGCAGATTCACCGCGACGAAGATCAGCGAGACCACCAGCACCACGCCCTGCACCACCGGGAAGTCGCGGTTGAAGATCGCCTCCACCACCAGGCGGCCGATGCCCGGCCACGCGAAGATGGTCTCGGTCACCACCGCGCCCCCCAGGAGCTGCGCGAACTGCAGCCCGAGCAGGGTGACGATCGGGATCGCCGCGTTCTTGAGCGCGTGGCCGGCCAGCACCCGGACCTCGCCCACGCCCTTGGCGCGCGCGGTGCGCACGTAGTCCTGGCCGAGGACCTCCAGCATGCTGGAGCGCACCAGGCGGGCCAGGCGCCCCAGGATCACGGTCGACAGGCTCACCGCGGGCAGGACCAGGTGGGCCAGCGAGCCGCGGCCGAAGACGGGAAACCAGCGCAGGTACACGCCGAAGAACGCGATCAGCAGCAGGGCGAGCCAGAAGATCGGGACGGCCTGGCCCGCGACCGCCCCCACCATGGCGAGCCGGTCCAGCGCCGAGCCACGCTTGACCGCGGAGACGATGCCGGCCGGGATCGCGATCGCCACCGCGATCAGGAGCGCGGCCACCGTCAGCTCGACGGTGGCGGGCAGCCGCTCCCGGATCAGCGCGGCCACCGGCAGGCTGCTGCGCAGGGAGACGCCGAGGTCGCCGCGGGCGGCCCGCGCCACGTAGTCGGTGAACTGCGCGTGCAGCGGGCGATCGAAGCCGAGCTCGTGGCGGGTGGTGGCGATCACGTCGGCGGGCGCGTCGCTCGAGACCATCAGGAGCACCGGGTCACCCGACAGGTGAACGAGCCCGAAGACCACGAGCGAGACCCCGACGGCCACGACGGCGGCGTGGCGGAGGCGGCGCAGGAGGAAGGGAAGCGCCTCAGGCCTCCACGTAGGCGTCGCGCATCCAGAGCACGTTGTCGGGGCGCATCTTGAACCCCTTGACCTTCTTGGAGACGCCGAAGAGCTCGTCGAGCTGCCAGAGGAAGACCCACACCGCCTCGTCGTGCAGCCCGGTGAGCGCCTTGGCCCCCAGCTCCTTGCGCTTCCTGGGATCGAAGGTGCGCTCGTACTCCTCGATCGTCCTGAGCAGGTCGCCGGAGGCGTCGAAGTAGCGGAAGGTCTGGAAGTCGGGCTTGAAGCGCTGCACGGTGTAGGACGCGTCCCACGTGCCGTTGATGAACGCGTAGTAGAAGCAGTCCTTGTGGGCGCCCGCGGCGGAGCGCTTGTTGTACTCGGCCCACTCCAGCACCTGCACCTTGGTCCGGACGCCGATCTTGTCCCAGTAGCCCGCGATGACCTGCGCGGTCTCCTCCGCGAGCACCCAGCGGCCGATCGACTGCCACAGCGTCATCTCGAACCCCTGGCCGAAGCCCGCCTCCGCGAGCAGGGCCTTGGCCCGCGCGGGATCGTACGGGTACGCGCCGGGGTCGACGGTGTTGGCCACGTTCTTCCCGGTGACCGTGTTCAGGAACTGGCCGCGTCCGGAGTAGAGGCCCTTCAGGATCGCCGCGCGGTCCACCGCCATGTTGAGGGCCTGGCGCACCCGGCGGTCCTTCAGCGGAGCGGACTCGCGGGCGTTGAGCAGGATCCCGTGGGTGAGCGAGGACAGCTCGGAGTACACCCGCAGGCTCGAGTCGGCTTCCACGGTGGAGGCGAGCGGGATGGGGAGGTTCAGCATCACGTCCACGTCGCCCCGCTGGAGCGCGGCCAGCCGCGTGGCCGAGTCCGGGATGACCTGGATGACGATGCGCTGCGACGCGGGCTTCGGGCCCCAGTAGGCGGGATTGGCCTCGACCACCACCCGGTCGCCCACCACGTGCTCGACGAACTTGAACGGCCCGGTGCCGATGAAGCGGTCGGTGACGAACTTCTCCCGGTACTCGGCCAGGCCCCGCGCGGGCGCGATGTTCATGGACTCGGCGGCGAGGCGGCTCGGCACCATCGGATCCGGCACCTTGGTGACGATCTTCACCGTGTAGGGATCGACGATGACGATCTCCTGGCCGAACGACGGGGGCCAGGTGAGCTTGGCCAGGGTGTTGAGCTTCGAGCTGATCGCGCGCTCGATGGTGAACTTCACCGAGTCCGCGTTGAAGTCTTCCCCGTTGTGGAACTTGACCCCCTTGCGTAGCTTCACTTCCCAGGTGTTCGGGTTGAGATTCTTCACCGACTCCGCGAGCAGCGGCTTGATCTCCATGGTCTGGGGATCGCGGGTGAGCAGGCCCTCGCCCATGAGGCCGATGATCGAGCCGCTCAGCACCGAGCGGAACTGGTGCGGATCGATCGTCTCCGGCGTCGACGGGTAGCCGATGGTGAGCGCGGGCTTCCGGGCCTGGGCGCGCGCGGCCACCGGGTGGAGGGCGGCGAGCGCAGCGGCGGCTCCGGCTTGCTTGAGCAGGTCGCGGCGGGTCGGCATCGGGTCGAATCCTCCTGGGAGTCGAGAGCTGGCGGGGGGATTTTACCTCATGCGCCATGCTAATGTGCCCGCCATGGCCCGACTGGACGAGAAGGTGGCGGTGGTGACGGGCGCGGCCCACGGACTCGGCCGCGCGATCGCGGAGCGCCTGGCCGGCGAGGGCGCCACCGTGGTGCTGGGCGACGTGGATGCGGCCGCGCTCGAGCAGACGGTCGCCCGGATCGTGGGCGCGGGCGGCCGGGCGGTCGGCGTGGTGGGCGACGTCACCGAGGAGGAGCCGGCCGCGCGCCTGATCGCCTCCGCGGTCGAGCGCGGCGGGCGCCTCGACATCCTGGTCAACAACGTGGGCGGCAGCCGCAACGCGCGCATCTGGGAGATGGCGGTCGCGGACTGGGACTTCACCCTGCGGCTCAACCTGCGCTCGACCTTTCTCTGCACCCGCGCCGCGGTGCCGCACATGATGAAGCGGCGCTACGGCCGCATCGTCTGCATCTCGTCGGGCGCGCGCGAGGGCACCCCGTGGACCGCCTACTACCAGGGCGGCTCGGCGTACTCGGCGGCCAAGGCCGGTGTGCACGGCTTCATCCGCGACGTCGCGCTCGAGCTGGCCGAGCACGGGATCAACGTCAACGCGGTGGCGCCCGGCCCGATCGACACCGAGCGGGTGGGCGACGCGCTGCGGCGGCTCAACGAGACGGTGGAGTACAGCCCCAATCGCATGACCCCGCTGCGGCGCCTCGGTCGTCCGGAGGAAGTCGCCGACGCGGTTCTGTTCCTGGCCTCCGACGAGGCCACCTATATCACCGGACACACCCTCGCCGTCACCGGCGGGCGTTGAGGAGGTCAGCGGCCTCCCAGGAGGAGCATCCCATGACCAAGAGTGAGCTGATGCAGAAGGTCCAGGCGACGATCGACCGGCGGGGCGACGAGATCATCGCGCTGGGCGAGGCGATCCGCCGCCACCCGGAGCTCGGCTTCAAGGAGTTCAAGACCGCCAAGCTGGTCGCCCAGACCTTCGAGCGCATCGGGCTCACCCCGCGCACCGGTCTGGCCCTCACCGGCGTTCGCGCCGACGTGACCGGGCGCGCGGGCGACGGCCCCACCCTCGCGCTCTTCGGCGAGCTCGACGGGCTCGTGGTGGTCGGCCACCCGGTGGCCGATCCGGAGACCGGCGCCGCGCACGCCTGCGGGCACAACGCACAGGTCGCGGGCATGCTGGGTGCGGCGATGGGCCTGCTCGAGGCGGGCGCCTTCGATCACCTGGCCGGACGGGTCGCCTTCGTGGGCGTGCCCGCGGAGGAGTACGGCGACGTGGAGTGGCGGGTGGCGCAGCGGGACGCGGGGCGGCTCGAGTTCATGGGCGGCAAGCCGGAGATGCTGCGGCTCGGCCACCTCGACGACGTGGACATGGGCATGATGATCCATGCCACCTCGCGGCGCGAGGAGGGCAAGCTGGCGGTGCCCATGTCCAACAACGGCTGCGTGGTGAAGACGGTGCGCTACGTGGGCCGCGCCTCCCACGCGGGCGGCGCGCCGCACATGGGGATCAACGCGCTCTACGCGGCCCAGATCGGGCTCATGGCCATCAACGCGCTGCGGGAGACCTTCCGCGACGAGGACACCATCCGGGTGCACCCGATCATCACCCACGGCGGTTCGCAGGTGAACGTGATCCCGGGCGAGGTGCGCCTCGAGACCTTCGTGCGCGGCAAGTCGCTCGAGGCCATCGCGGACGCCGACCGCAAGGTGGACCGCGCCCTGCGCGCGGGGGCCCTCGCGATGGGCGCCTCGGTGGAGATCGAGACCCTGCCCGGCTACATGCCGCTCCGCTGCGACCCGATGATGGTGGAGCGCTTCCGGGCCATCGCGGCGGACCTGGTCGGCGCCGACAACGTGCGCACCATCCTGCACCGCACCGGCTCCACCGACATGGGCGACCTCGGCCAGGTCATGCCGATCATCCATCCCTACGTCGGCGGCGCCAAGGGCACCCCGCACGGCGCCGACTACGAGATCGTCGACCCCGCGCTGACTTATCTGACCAACGCCAAGGCCCTCGCCTCGATGGTCATCGACCTCCTCGCCGACAACGCCACCGTCGGCCGCCAGGTCGTCGCCCAGGCCAAGCCCCCGCTCACCCGCGAAGGCTATCTCGCCTTCCAGCGCAAGATGAGCCGCCGCGAAACCTACGACGGCGCCACCACCGACCACTGATCCCCGCGCCCGGCAACCATCGCACGCCGCCGAGTCTCGCACGGGCCGTCGGGCTCAGTTTCGTCGGAAGAAGCGTGAGCTGGGATCGAGAACCAAGCGGGAAGGGAGGGAGCGGGCGGGGGCGGGGCGGCGGGGGTAGGCCGGGTGACCCGTTCCCCCCGGGGCACCGCCTACAGCGAACGCTCCTCGATTGGGAACTCCTCAAGCGAGGAGATCACAGAGCGGGTCGTGGTCAGAGGCCTACCCCCGCCGCCCCGCCCCCGCCCGCTCCCTCCCGGTGACAGGTGCGAGGCCGCCAGAGTTACCCGCGCGCGACGGTAAAGGCGACGTAGAGCGATTGCGGCCCGCGCTGGAGCAGCACGGTCACGCGGTCCCCGTCCTTCACGTCCTTGGTCGCCTTCTCGAAGTCCTGCACGCTGCGCACCCGCTGCCGGTTCACCTCGCGGATGACGTCCCCGCGCTGGAGCCCCGCCTCGGACGCCGCGCTGTCCTCGTCCACCGAGAACACGATGACGCCCTCCGCGGTTCGCAGGTTGAGCTGGCGGGCGAGCTCGGGCGTGAGCGGACGCACGTCCATGCCGAGGAGGCCCTTGCCCTTGCCGGTGGGCTTGAGCGCCACGCTCTCGTCCGGCGTCTCGCCGATCTTGATCTCGAGCATCTTCTCGGCCTTGTCGCGCCAGACCTTGAGCGGCACCGCGCGTCCGGGAGTCGTCGAGGCCACCACCTTCTGCAGCTCCTGGGGCGAGTCGACCTTCTTCCGGTCGAACTCGATGATGATGTCGCCGGAGGCCACGCCGGCCTGGGCGGCCGGGCTGTCCTGGACCACGTCGGAGATCAGCACCCCGTTGGGCTCCTTGAGCCCGAAGCCCTTCGCGAGATCGGGGTTGAGCGGCTGGATCGACACCCCGAGCCACCCGCGCGTGACCTTCCCCTTGGCGGCCAGCTCGGTGTAGATCCGCTTGGCCATGTTCACCGGGATCGAGAAGCCGATGCCCACGTTGCCCCCGGTGCGGGAGAGGATGGCGCTGTTGATGCCGACCACCTCGCCCGACATGTTCACGAGCGGGCCGCCCGAGTTCCCCGGATTGATGGCCGCGTCGGTCTGGAGGAAGTCGTCGAAGGGACCCTGGCCGATCGAGCGGCCCTTGGCGCTGATGATCCCGGCGGTCACCGTCTGCTGGAGGCCGAACGGCGAGCCGATGGCGAGGACCCAGTCGCCGACCTTGACCCGGTCGGAGTCGCCCAGGTTCGCGGCGGGATAGGGCCCGCCGCCCTGGAGCTTGAGCACGGCCAGGTCGGTCTTGCGGTCCGCGCCCATCACCTTGGCCTTGTGCTTCTTGCCGTCGGCGGTGGCGACCTCGATCTCGGTGGCGCGCTCGACCACGTGGGCGTTGGTGAGCACGATGCCGGAGGGGTCGACGATCACGCCCGAGCCGAGGCTCCGCTGGACCTGCTGCCGCTCGGGGGCCTCGCCGAAGAACCGCTTGAGCATCTCGTCGCCGAAGAACTCCTCCACCGGGGTGCGTCCGCTGACGCGGGTCACGGTGTTGATGTTGACCACCGCCGGCCCCACGCTCTCCGCCACCTGGGCGAAGCTGCCCGACGGGATGGGCAGGGCCGCCGGGACGATGCGAGGCTGGGTGCCCGAGGGCAGGGGACCGAGCGCGCCCGCGCCGGGCACGGGCGGCTTGATCTGGTCCACCGCGCCGGCTCCCCAGGTGCCGAGCCCCGCGCCGACCACAAGTGTCACGAGGATCACGAACCCCAATGTGCTGCGCTTGAGAGAGATCATCCCTGTGCCCCCACGGGCTCGCCGGCCAGCAGCTCGCGCAGCCGGTCACCCTCCAGCGTCTCTTTCTGTTTCAGCTCGGCGGCGGCCTCCACCAGCACCCGCTTGCGGGCGGTGAGGAGATCGCGAACGCGGTCGTAGATGCGATCGATGATGGCGCGCGTCTCGGAGTCGATGCGACGGGCGGTTTCCTCGCTGAATTCACGCTCCTGCGGCAGACCCGAGCCGCGGAGGAACATCGACTGCTGCCCCCCGCCGAAGGTCATGGGCCCGAGCGCCTCGGACATGCCGTACTGCATGACCATGAGCCGGGCAATCTCGGTGCCGCGCTCGAGGTCGTTGTGGGCCCCGGTCGAGACCTCGCCGTAGATGATCTCCTCCGCCACCCGGCCCCCGAGCAGGACCGCGATCCGGTCCTCGAGCTCGCTGCGGGTGAGGAGGTAGCGGTCCTCCAGCGGCAGCTGGTAGGTGGCGCCGAGGGCGGCGACCCCGCGCGGGATGATGGTCACCTTGTGCACCGGGTCGGCGTTGGGCAGGGACGAGGCGACCAGTGCGTGCCCAATTTCGTGATGCGCGACGATGTCGCGCTCCTTCTCGGAGAGCACGCGGCTCTTGCGCTCGAGGCCGCCCACCACGCGGTCCACCGCCTCCTCGAGGTCGGCCATGTCGACCGCGTCCTTGCCCTTGCGCGCGGCCAGGAGCGCGGCCTCGTTGATGATGTTGGCCAGGTCCGCGCCGGCCATGCCGGGGGTGCGCGCGGCGAGCACGTGCAGGTCCACGCTCGCGGCGAGCTTCACGTTGCGGGCGTGCACGATCAGGATCGCCTCGCGTCCGCGCACGTCGGGCTTGTCCACCACCACCTGGCGGTCGAAGCGGCCGGCCCGCAGCAGCGCCGCGTCGAGCACCTCCGGCCGGTTGGTGGCCGCCATGATGATCACGCCCTTGGACGAGTCGAAGCCGTCCATCTCGGCGAGGAGCTGGTTGAGGGTCTGCTCCCGCTCGTCGTGGCCGGAGAGGAAGCCGGTGTTGCCGGCCCGCGTCTTGCCGATCGCGTCGAGCTCGTCGATGAACACGATGCACGGCGCCTTCTCCTTGGCCTGCTCGAAGAGGTCGCGCACCCGGGACGCGCCCACGCCCACGAACATCTCCACGAACTCGGAGCCGGAGAGGAAGAAGAACGGCACGTCGGCCTCGCCCGCCACCGCGCGCGCCAGCAGGGTCTTGCCGGTGCCCGGCGGGCCCACCAGGAGCACGCCCTTCGGGATGCGGCCGCCGAGGCGCTGGTACTTCTTGGGATTCTTCAGGAAGTCGACCACCTCCATCAGCTCGGCCTTGGCCTCGTCGACGCCGGCCACGTCCGCGAAGGTGGTCTTCAGCTCCTTGCGATCGTAGATCTTGGCCTTGGAGCGCCCGAAGGAGAGGGCCTGCGTCGGCCCGCCCCCCATGCGGCGCATCAGGAAGAGCCAGAGGCCCGCCATCAGCACCAGCGGCACCAGCCAGGAGATCAGGTCGCGCCAGAACGTGGACTCGATGCGGCCCGAGAACTCCACCTTCGCGTTCTGCAGCTCGCGGACGACGTCGTAGTCGTCGGTGGCCGGGATGCGCGCGGTGGTGAAGACGGTCGGCCCCTGCTCGGCGCCCAGGAGCTGGCGCAGCCGATCGCCCGGTCCGGCCGGGGGCGTGGGCAGGGCGCCGGGCTTGAGGATGCCCTGGATCTCGCGCTCGCCCAGGGAGACCCGCAGGACCTTGCCCTCGTGCACCAGGGTGAGGAACTGGCTCATGGGGATGTCGACGGTCCGGGGGGCCCGGATCCAGCTCTGGACGGCGAACACCACCATCAGCGCGATGAAGAGATAGACGAGGGAAAACTGGGTCTTCTGCCGGTTGGGCAATTTCATCGTGGGGGCTCGGATTCGATGCTAGCGGAACCCCTGGGGGGTGTCAAACCGACGGCCCGCGAAGGCGAATCGGTGAGTCGCGACAGATTGGCGGGGAGCCCGCGGCCGGGCCCTGGGTCAGGCCGGACGCGTTACTGGCACTTGGCCCCCTTGGGGGGGTCGTAGTTGGTGACCTTGTAGGTCGTATTGAACGAGTCGTCCCACACCTCGAGCGGCACGCGCCCGACCAGGCTCTCGCCGTCGTACAGATTGAACTTGGCCCGGCTCACGAACTCCTCGGCGCCTACTCGCTTGGCCAGGAACTCCGCCGCGGTGGCCTTGTCGATGAACAGCGCGAAGGTCTCGTTCACCGGCTTCTGACCGGGGCGACTGGTGCCCGGCTTGAGCCACGACAGCACCACCGAGAGCCCGGCCACGTCGCCGTCGTCGACCACGTCCGACATCGCGGCCATGCGCCGCAGCATGTCGACGCCATAGCGCGAGAACATCGCGGAGGCGCGACGCGCCTGGGGCACGGCGGCGAAGTCGGCGTTCTCGCGCTGATCGACGTAGATCCACGTCGAGAGATAGCGGTCGTCGGCCGCGCTGTCCTTGTATTTCGGGAAACCCAGGCGTCCCGGGTAGACGAAGAGCCACGGCATGCAGTTGTAGATCTGCTCGGAGAACTCGATCAGCCGGAGACGGTGGGCATTGGCCAGGCCCCTGGCCTTGGCAGTCGTGTACTGCTCGATCGGCATCAGGGCATCCGCGGGGGCCGCGTAGGCCGGGGCCGACAGCGATACTCCATAGAACAGCAGGGCGGCCAGAAGGCCGCCCCGCACGGCGCGGTCGTACCGGGACATGAGCGGGACTAGTTCTGGAAGATCTGCTCCGGGCTCACCGTGATGGCCTTGCCCCACCAGTTCTCCGCCCGCGCCGCGTCAACGTCCGTGCGCGCGACCCGCGGGTTCGAGCCGTCCTTGTTGTTGCGCAGCGAGAAGACCCCGTGCGTACCCGAGGCGAAGTGGGTGGTGTGGCCTCGCCACTCCGACCACTCCTCCGACGTGGCGCACGCCGAGGTCAGCAGCACGATGCCTCCGAGGAACGAAGCCAACGATAGCCATGCGCGCATGGGAACTTGCCTCCTTGAGGGCACTTCAGTCTTCCGCTTCCGGTGCACGAATCGTAATGATACGGAGGGCTTCGAGAGAGGTCAACTTTCATTTGCCTGGACGGGGGCCCTCAGGCATGCTCCCAGGAGGAGGCAGCGCCACCGATGAGCCAGTACCTGACGCTGCACGAGGAGCCCGGGCAGTTGCGCCGGCCCGTCATCATCCTGGCGTTCTCGGGCTGGAACGACGCGGCCGAATCGGCCACCACCGCGGCACGCTACCTGAGCCAGGTCTGGTCGTCCCGGCCGCTGGCCACCATCGACCCGGAAGATTTTTACCACTTCGGCCTGTCCCGGCCCTACGTCCGCTTCAAGCCGGGCTCGCGGACCGAGCGCGAGGTGGTCTGGCCTGCGACCGAGTTCTCGGTGGCCCAGCCGACCGAGCTCGAGCGCGACATCGTGGTCGGGGTGGCCATCGAGCCGCATCTCAAGTGGCGCACCTACTGCGCCGCGGTCCTCGAGCTGGCCCGGCGCTCCGGCGCTTCGCTCGTGCTCACGCTGGGCGCGCTGCTCGCCGAGGTCGCCCACACCCGGCCGGTCAAGCTGTCCGGCAGCTCCTACGACCAGGAGCTGTCCGCGCGCCTGGGGCTCAAGCCCTCGCGCTACGAGGGACCGACCGGAATCGTGGGAGTCCTCAACATCCTGTGTCGCGAGGCGAGCGTGCCGACGGCCAGCCTGTGGGCGAACGTGCCGCACTACGTCTCCGGCATCGAGAACCCGCGCGCCGCGCTGGCCCTCGTCCGGCGGGTGCTGAGCCTGCTGAACACCGAGGCGGACCTGACCGACCTGCGCGAGGCGGCCGAGCAGTTCGATCAGAACCTCAGCTCGATCGTGGCGCAGAACGCGAAGATCTCCGAGTACGTGCGCAAGCTCGAGCGCAAGAATCCCGACGACGAGGGCGAGCCGGTCGAGGCCGTCGAGGAGCCCGAGGGCGCGGCCGACGCCCCGGAGGTTGCCGAGGCCATGGAGGGCAAGGACGAGCTGCCGCCCTCCGCCGACCTGGTGGCCGAGATCGAGCAGTTCCTCCGCCAGCAGCAGCGTCCCGAGAACCCCTGAGCCCGCTCCCCCGGACGGGGGGCGGAGTGCGTGTTTCCGGGTCGGGGAAGCGTAAGATCTTCCCGATGGATGGCCGGTCCGCCCTGCTCGTCGCCTTCGCCAGCGTCCTGCTGGCGCACTCGCCTGCGGCGCCGGCGCCCGCGGCTCCGGCTCGCGCGGCCCCGGCTCCCGCGACTCCCCCCGCGCTCCAAGTACGTCTCGTCCCGCCGACCGCCCGGCAGGGGGACACGGTGGTGGTCTTCGTGGCCGGTACCCGGGGCGCGCGCGACGTGGAAGGGAGCCTGGGCGGGCACCACCTGGCCTTCTTTCCCTACGGGGCGGAGTACGCCGCCCTGGCCGGCGTGGACCTCGAGACCAAGCCCGGCAAGCTGCCGTGGCGGATCGGCCTGGTGGACTCGGCCGGCACGCCGCGCAAGGCGGCGGGCGCGCTCACCGTCAAGGCGGCGGGCTTCCCGGTGCAGCGGCTGACCCTGCCCGGCAAGATGGTCGACCTCGACCCGGAGGCCGAGCGGCGTGCGGCCAACGAGGCCGTCCGCATGCGCACGCTCTACGACACGGTCACGCCCGAGCGGCTCTGGCGCGGATCCTTCACCCGGCCGGTGGCCAGCCGCAAGCCGGGCGAGGGCTTCGGCTCCCGGCGCATCATCAACGGGCAGCCCCGCATGCCTCACTCCGGTATCGACTACTCGGTCGATCGCGGCACGCCGGTGGTGGCCTCGAACCGGGGGCGGGTCGCGCTGCTCGGGGAGTTCTTCTTCGCGGGCCGGCTCGTGGCCCTCGACCACGGGCTCGGGCTCTACACCCTCTACTTCCACCTGGACGGGGTGTCGGTCACGGAGGGGCAAGTGGTGGAGCGTGGCCAGACCGTGGGCACCGTCGGCACCACCGGCCGCTCCACCGGCCCCCATCTGCACTTCGCGGCCCAGCTTGGCCGCGCGCGCATCAACCCGCCCGAGCTCTTCGCTCTGCCCGTCCGCGATTGAGCCGGGCGCGCCGGCCCACGCTAGGCGCCCGCGCGCAGGCTCGCGGTCAGCACGGTCACCGCGCGCCCGCCCACCCGCACGCGGCTCGGGTGCCCGTCGCTCACGGTCAGCTCGATCTGCAGCCGCCCCGGCCGGCCGAGCCCGTCGCCCTGCTCGGCGGTGAAGGTCACGCGGCCGCCCTCCGGAGTCAGGAGGCCGGCGCCGAAGAGCCACACCGCCACCGTCGAGTGCGCCGATCCGGTCACGATGTCCTCCGGCAGCCCGAAGTGGGGCGCGAAGAAGCGGCTGTGGCTCTTCGAGGCGGGCTCCACCGTCTCGCGCGAGACGCAGAGCACGCCGCGGGCGCGCTGGGTGGTGCGCAGGGTGCCGAGCCGCGTCATGTCCGGCTCGAGGGCCCGCAGCGTCGCGAGGTCGGCCACCGGCAGCAGGAGGTCGTCGTCCGGCGTCACCGCCGGCCGCGCCCAGCCGCCGACGCCCGCCCGCGCCAGCCCGAGCGTGTCGAGCACCTCCAGCACGTCGTGACTCGGTGCTCGATAGGTGGGCAGCGGCGGCTCGAGCCACATGAGGGTGCCCTCGGCGCCCCGCTCCACATCTACCCGCAGGAGGCCGGCGGAGGTGTCGAAGACGACCTGCGCTCCGGACAGGCGACCCGCCTCGATCAGCGCGTGGGTGCCCCCGAGCGCGGTGTGACCGGAGTAGCCGACCTCGCGCCGCGGAGTGAACATCCGCAGGCGCCACTGCGCGTCCGGCCGCGTGGAGGCGGAGACGAACGCGGTCCCGGGAGCGCGCAGCTCCGCGGCGATGCGCTGCATCGCGGCCTCGTCGAGCCCGTCGGCGTCCAGCACCGCGACCGCGGGGTTGCCCGCGAACGGTCGCGAGGTGAAGACGTCCGCCTGGATGACCGTGAGGGGGCCGGTCATCGGCCGATGCGCGCGCGCAGGCGGCGAGCCTGGCGTCCGAGGGCCCGCGTGGACCACACGGTGCCGAGCGAGTGGGCCATGAGCCCATACACGCGGACCCGCGGCACCTTGAGGGTGATCGCGGGATCGAGCCAGTTCGGCGAGGCGGCGAGCAGGTCGAGCGTTCGCAGGCCGATCAGGAGCGGCCAGGCGCAGGCCAGGCGCATGCGCGCCTCCCGCCGCGGGATCGCGAAGGTGTACTGCCAGCCGGCCTCGTAGTGATCGAGCGCGGTGAGCAGCCACTCCATCAAGAGCGGGCGCACCGCGGGCGCGCGGGCGGGGTCGAGCAGGTCGCGAGGCTCGAGCCCGAGCCGGGCCAGGTCCTGCCGGGGCAGGTAGCAGCGCCCCTGGCGCAGGTCGCGCGGCAGATCGCGCAGGACGTTGGTGAGCTGGAGCCCCTTGCCCAGGCGCACGCCGAGCGCGCGCATGCGCAGGAGGTCCCAGTGGCGCAGGCGCGGGCGGTGCGCCACGTGCACCTCGGTCCAGAACTCGCCGACGCAGCCGGCCACCAGGTAGGTGTAGCGGTCGAGATCCTCGCGTGTCTCGAGGGCGGCGAGCTTGCCCTCGTTCTCGCCCGGGAAGACGCGCAGGTCCTGGATCTGTCCCTCGATGATGGTCTCGAGCACCGCCCGGACGCGGGCCTGATCCGCCGCGGGCAGGGTCCCGAAGGCGGCCAGGCACTCGGGCAGGCGCTCGAGCAGGGCGCGCTCGGCGTCGAGCGCCTGGGTGGCGGACAGCGCGTAGGCCACCGCGGAGAGATGTCCCGCGTCGCCGTCGCGGAGCGCCGCACGCACCGTCTCGAGGTGCGCGATGCGCGAGCCGCGGTCGATCAGCCGGGTGTCGGCGATGGTGTCGGAGGCCCGCGCCAGGAGATACGCGAGGCCGATGGTGGGGCGCACCGCGGCGGGCAGGACCGCGAGCGAGAGGTAAAAGGACCGGCTGACCCGCCTGAGGAGCGCGGTGGTGAGATCCGCTCCCGCCACGGCCTCTAGTCGAGGTCCAGCGGGTTGAGGGGCCGGCCCGGCATGTCCTTGGCCTTCTTCATCCCCTCCTGGAACATCTTGTCCAGCACCTGTGGCTTCTTCTCCTGCGCCTTCAGCTCTTCCTTGAACCGCTCGGCGCGTCGCGCCGCCGCGCCCTTGAGCGAGTGGAGCGCGTCGTCCAGCCCGAGGCCGGACTTCGCGCGGGGCGGCGCCTCGTGGGCGATGACCGCCTCGAGCGCCGGGTCGATGGTGAGGCGGCCGTCGCAGCAGGGGCAGGTGACCGTGAAGGTGGCCATGGCCCCGAGAATATCAGAAAACGCGCGTCAGCGACGCGAGCGGCGGAGCTGGGCGTCGAAGCCGGGCAGGATGGCCTTGAAGAAGGCGTTCTCCACCAGGCCCACGATGGTGGCGATGAGGCTCGTGTTCGGGTTGTCGAGACGGCCCGAGATCTCGACCCGGGTGGCCACCTCGTCGCGGGGGCGGTTCTGCAGCACCTTCGAGACGCCGCCCACGATGGCCTCGTAGGCCTTGCGGGCCAGGTTCTTGTTGCGGTCTTGCTTCGCGTCGTAGACCTCCATGTCCTGGAAGAGCGGCTTCACGTAGCCCGCGATCTGCCGATCCCGCGCCCGCAGCTCGGTGTAGAGCGAGAAGTAGCCGGCCACCACGTCGAACTTCCCGTGGGCGCGCAGGAGGTCGTTCATCGTGGTCAGATCCGTCTCGTCGATCTGCACCGCGAGGTCGAAGTCGGGGCCGGGTCGCGTCGGCCGGAGCTTGAAGTCCGCGCTGGCCGCTCCCGAGCCCATGAACTTCCCGCGCAGGGTGGCCACCGCGGTCTCCCCGGTCGGGAGGCTGCTCAGGTTCGTGAGGGTCGCGGTCGCGTCGGTGATGGAGACCCGGTACGGCGGCGTGGTGGTCTTGTTGACGAAGCCGACATTGCTCTTGACGATGTCGAGGCGGTCGACCCGGAACTGCAGGCCCGGGTCCTGGGCCTGGTCGGCCGCCTTGATGGTCTCGCGGGTGGCTTCCTTGGCCACGCCGGTCATCGCGGGGGTGTGGATGTAGTCCACGCGGATCCCGTCCACGGTGGCCGACCAGAGCTTCACCGACTTGAACTGCGGCGCGATCTGCACCTCCCCGCTCGCGGACAGGGTTCCGTGGTCGACCGCCAGGTTGTAGCGATTGGTGATCGGCTTGAAGTAGTCGAGCGCGATGGTGTCGAGCGTGATGTCGGCCATGAACGCGGCGTAGGGCTCGGCCAGGAAGTCGGCCCACCCGTCCGCGCTGACCGCGCCGGCGTCGAAGACCCGCGCCCGCAGGGTCATCGGCGAAGGATAGACGCCCCGCTCGGAGTGGACGTTGCGGATGTTGGAGGCGGTCACCTCCAAGTCGTGGACCTGGAGCGGCTTGAACGGCCCGTCGTCGTGGTAGGTGACGTCCCCCCGGCGGATGCGCAGCTCGTTGATCTTGAGCGGGTAGATCGCCTGGAGGGCGTCCTGCCATCCCTTGTCCTTCACCGGGGTCGGATCGTTGATCTCGGCCCGGGCCTGGCGCAGGTTCAGGACCACCACCGGGTGATCGATGAGGATGTCGCCGACCACGTGCGCCGAGAGGAGGGCTCGCCAGTGCACGCTCGCGTAGAGGCGCTCGATGCTGGCCACCGGGGGATCGGGCTGCTGGTTCTGGACGATCACGGTGTCGCGGAGGTCCAGCGAGAAGTTGATCGGGCTGAAGTGCAGCTTCCCGATGCTGACCGTGTAGCCCTGGAGGCTCGCGTTCATCTTGGCCTCGGTGTAGCGGCGCAGCGGCTCGTCGATGAAGAACAGCGCGACCACCGAGGCCACCAGCAGCAGCACCACGAGCGCGCCCGCCGCGAGTAGCCAGCGGCGCATGGTCATGCGGGACATCCAGCTGGTCCAGCTCATGACGAGAGTACGAAGCAAGGCGCGTGCCCGTGTGCAGCCGACGGATTGTCGCGAGCCAGCAGGAAGTCGGGAAGATCCTTCCGCCCGTGACCCGGAAGTTCTGACCCGCGCGGGTAGGACCTGCCGGAGCATCTGGACGTCGCGAGCGGTTTGATCCGCATGCCGCGAGCCGCGCCCGGTGGCACGGGAGTTGTACTCTGTTGATCCATGACCAAGCCAGCGACCACGCCCGCGTCGGATCGCGTCTACAAGATCGGGATCTCCGGCTCGTACGGCGGACTCAACCTGGGCGACGAGGCAATTCTACAGTCCATCGTCGCGCAGCTCCGGGCGGCGGTGCCCTGCGAGATCACCGTCTTCTCCCGCGACGCCAAGGACACCGCGGCGCGGCACAAGGTGGAGCGGACGGTGGCGGTGCGCGACCTGTCGCGTGACGAGGTGCTGCCGGAGATCGCCGGGCTCGACCTGTTCATCCTGGGCGGGGGCGGCATCCTCTACGACGACGCCGCGCAGGTGTACCTCAGGGAGGTCACGCTCGCCCAGGAGCACCACGTGCCGGTGCTGGTCTACGCGGTGAGCGCGGGGCCGCTCCACAACGAGGCCGCCCGCACCCTGGTGCGCGACACCCTGAGCCGGGTCGACGCGGTCACGGTGCGCGAGCGCCGGGCCCGCCAGCTCCTCGAGGAGGTCGGGGTGCGCGAGATCGAGGTGACCGCGGATCCCGCGTTCCTGCTCGAGCCCGACCCGTTGCCCGCGGAGGCGCTCCAGCGCGAAGGCCTCAACGAGAACCGGCGCCTGATCGGGCTCTCGGTCCGCGAGCCCGGCTCCGCCGCTCCCGACATCGACGAGACGCACTACCACGCGCTACTGGCCAACGCGGCCGACTACATGGTCGACCGGCTCGAGGCGGACCTGGTCTTCGTGCCCATGGAGCCGCGCCAGAAGGACACCCAGCACTGCCACGCGGTCGTGTCGCGGATGGCCCACGCCCATCGGGCCACCGTGCTGAGAGGCGAGTACAGCTCCGGCCAGCTCCTCTCCCTGATGAGCCACTTCGACTTCGCGGTCGGCATGCGCCTGCACTTCCTGATCTTTGCCGCGCTCAGCCGCGTGCCGTTCGTGGCCCTGCCGTACTCGAGCAAGGTGGCGGGCTTCCTCGAGGACCTCGAGATCGCCATGCCGCCGCTCAAACAGGTCAACGCGGGGCAGCTCATCGCCTACATCGATCGCTGGTGGGACCTGCGGCGCAACCTGCAGGCCCGGCTCGAGAAGACGGTGCCCGAGATCCAGGCGCGGGCCCGGCGCACCAACGAGATCGCGATCGAGATCTTGCGGAACCACCGGACGCGTCGGGAGGCGGAGGCCGGACGCGGGGCGGGAGGCTGAGGCGATGCCGCCGCTGCTGCGCCCGCGCGAGCCCACCACCATCACGCTTGCCCCGCGTACCGCGACGGTGGCGGCCGAGTGTGACGTGCTGGTGGTGGGCGGCGGCCCGGCCGGGCTGGGCGCGGCCATCGGGGCGGCCGACGCGGGCGCGGAGGTGGTCCTGGTGGAGCGCCACGCGTTCCTCGGCGGCAACGCCACCGCCGCGCTGGTGATGCCGCTCATGTCGTTCCACACCCAGCGCGGGGTGGCGCCCGCCGGGGCCACCGCCGACCTGATGCCGCACGATCACGGTCCGGGCGATCCCGCGATCCAGGGGGTCCTGCGCCGGCTGCTCGAGCGGCTCGAGGCGGACGGCGGCGCGCTGCACCCGTCCCAGCAGACCGGCTTCGTGGTCCCGTTCGACCCGGAGGTGCTCAAGCTGGTCGCGCTCGACCTGCTGGACGAGGCCGGCGTGCACGTGCTCCTGCACGCCTTCGCGACCGGGGTGATCGGCGCGCCGCGGCCGGACGGGGTGGTGTTCGAGACCAAGTCGGGCCCGATCGTCATCATGGCCCGCGCGGTCGTCGACGCGACCGGCGACGGCGACGTGGCCGCCCTCGCCGGTGCGCCGTTCGAGATCGGGCGGGAGGGCGACGGCCTGGTGCAGCCGATGACCCTCATGTTCCGCATGGTGGAGTTCGAGCGGACCGCCTTCGCGGCCTACCGCCAGGCCCACCCGGACCAGTGGCGGGGTGTGCACGGTCTCTGGGACCTGGTCCGCGAGGCGACCCTCGCCGGGGAGCTGAGCCTGGCCCGCGAGGACATCCTCTTCTTCGGCACCCCCCACGAGCACGAGCTGTCGGTCAACAGCACGCGGGTCACCGGCGCGCTCGGCACGAGCGTCTGGGACCTCACGCGGGCGGAGTGGCAGGCGCGGCGCCAGATGCGCCAGCTCGGGGCCTTCCTCCGCAAGTACGTGCCGGGCTTCGATCGCTCGTACGTGGTCCAGAGCGGGGTCACCATCGGGGTGCGCGAGACGCGGCGCATCACCGGCGAGTATCGCCTCAGCGCGGACGACATCCTCGGCGCGCGCAAGTGGGACGACGTGGTCGCACGCGGGACGTACCCGCTGGACATCCACAATCCCCAGGGCAAGGGCACGCTGCTGATGCGCCTGCCGCCCGGCGAGTCCTATGACATCCCGCTCCGCTGTCTGGTGCCGCAGCGGCTGGACCGGCTCACGGTGGCGGGACGCTGCATCTCCGGCACCCATGAGGCGCATTCCTCGTATCGCGTGATGCCGATCGCAATGGCCACCGGCCAGGCGGCCGGGGTCTGCGCGGCGCTGGCCGCGCGCGCCGGCAAGGCGGTGCGCGACGTGCCGGTGGGCGACGTGCAGGGCGAGCTGCGGCGGCAGGGCGCCGCGCTCTGACCCCCTCGGGCGGCGCCAGGCCTACCCGGTAAGAGCGACCCAGCGGGAAGACGCGCACCGCCCCGCGGGCGCGAATCGCCGGACGCGAAGTCGGATCGCGTCGTCGCGGCCGCGGCACGCGCCTTGCGTCGTCTCCTTACGAAGCACGCGACGAAGCACGCGAACACGAAACCCGAACCCAAAAGGAGTCGCGATGAACCAGGACATCCTCGCCGGGAAGTGGAAGGAGATGAAGGGGCGCGTCAAGGAGCAGTGGGGCAAGATCACCGACGACGAGCTCGATCGCGCCGAGGGCAAGGCGGAGCAGCTGGTCGGACTGCTCCAGCAGCGCTACGGCTACAGCAAGGAGAAGGCGCAGGAGGAGTACGACCGCTTCCTCCGCAACTCCGAGACCGAGGCCCGCCGCTAGGGCGAGTCTCGCGGGAGCGGCGGCGCCTCCGGGCGCCGCCGTCTCTTCCCGGGGCTAGAGCGCCAGGTACTGGTGACGGATCGCGTCGTTCGCCCGGAACTCGCGGGCGGTGCCGTGGAAGCGGATGTGGCCCTTCTCCAGCACGTACACGCGGTCGGCCAGGTCGAGCGAGAAGTCCACGTTCTGCTCGGCGAGCAGGATGGTCAGGCCTTCCTGCTTGAGCCGGGCGATCTGCTCCTTCATGTGCTGGACCACGAGCGGGGCGAGGCCCTCGGAGGGCTCGTCCAGCAGCAGCAGCTCCGGGTTGCCCATGAGGGTGCGGGCGATGGTGAGCATCTGCTGCTCGCCGCCGGAGAGGAACCCGCCCTGCCGGCCCATCAGCTCCCGCAGCTTCGGGAAGAGATCGAAGACCCGCTCCACCGTGAAGCCGCCCTCGCGGCTCCGGCGCGTGGCCACGTCGAGGTTCTCCCACACCGTGAGATCCGCGAAGATGCGCCGGTCCTCCGGGATGAACCCGATGCCGGCCCGCGCGATCTCGTAGGCGGGGCGCCCGGCGACGTCGCGCCCCTTCCACATGACCCGCCCGCGGGTGGGAGGGGTGAGGCCGATGATGCTGCGCATGGTGGTGGTCTTGCCGACCCCGTTGCGTCCGAGCAGGCACACGCATTCGCCTCGCCGCACCTCGAGCGAGACCCCGAACAGGACCTGCGAGAGCCCGTAGGCGGTGTAGACGTCCTCCACCGTCAGGATGGGCACCGTCAGGATGGAGGCGGTGGGGACGGCGGCGGTCTCCGCGCTCATCGGCTCTCTCCCAGGTAGACGCGCCTCACCTCGGGATCGCGGCGTACGTCGGCGGGCGTTCCGTCCGCGATCACCCGGCCCTGGTGCAGCACCGTGATGCGGTGGGCGATGGAGAAGACGACCTCCATGTCGTGCTCGGTGAAGAGCAGGGTGAGGCCCCGGTCGGCCGCGATGCGCTCGATGAGCCGGATCGACTCGCGGGTCTCGGCGGCGGACATCCCGGCGGTGGGCTCGTCGAGCAGCAGGATCTCGGGCTCGAGCGCGAGGGTGATGCCGAGCTCGAGCTGCTTCTGGTTGCCGTGGGAGAGGAAGCCCGACGTCTCGCTCGCCTTCTCCAGCAGGCCCACCGCCTCCAGGAGGCTCTCGGTCTCCGGGCGGTAGAGCCGCTCCACCGGGGTGAACATGTTGAAGCCGCGGCCGCGGTGGGACACGTAGGCGGCCTGGATGTTCTCGTACACGGTGAGGCGGGGGAAGATGTTGGTCCGCTGGAACGATCGGCCCATCCCGAGGCGGCAGAGGTCGTGGGGGGCGATGCCGGTGACGTCGCGCTCCTTGAACACCACCCGCCCCTCGTCGGGCTCGAGGTGCCCGGTGATCAGGTTGAAGAGCGTGGTCTTGCCCGCCCCGTTGGGCCCGATGATCGCGCTGATCGACCCGCGCGGCACCGTGAACGACACCCCGCCCACCGCCATGAAGCCGCCGAAGTTCTTGGACACCCCGCGGACCTCAAGCACCGGCGGGCCTCCGCGCGAGGCGCCGCCAGAGCGCGATCACCGCGCCGGCCAGGCCGCCGGGAAAGACGAACAGGAGGACGACCAGGATGGTGCCCAGGATCAGCGGCCAGTACTGGGTGTAGGAGACGATCTGCTGGTTGAGCCAGATGAGGACCACCGCGCCCACCGCCGGGCCGTAGAAGGTGCCCATGCCGCCCAGCAGGGTCATGATCAGCACCTCGGACGACTTGGTCCAGTACGCGAAATCCGGGAACACCCCGCGATTGAAGATCCCGAAGAGCCCGCCGGCCAGCCCCGCGAAGGTGCCCGCGAGGACGAAGGCGGCCAGCTCGTAGAGCCGCACGTTCACCCCGATGAACTCTGCTCGCTCGGCATTCTCTCGGATAGTCGTGAGCATGCGGCCGAAGGGAGAGGCCACGATGCGCTTCAGGAGCCACAGGCAGAGCGCGACCAGGACCAGGCAGGTGAAGTAGTAGTAGTCCGACGTGCGGTAGCTCCCCAGGAACGGCATCGACGAGACGATCCGGTCGAGCCATTCGAAGCCCGGGTAGGGGATCTCCGGCATGCCCTGCTCTCCGCCGGTCACCTCGTTCCACTTGAAGCAGATGGCCCACACGATCTGCGCGAAGGCGAGGGTCAGCATCGCGAAGTAGATGCGGGTGAGGCGCACGCAGAAGAACCCGAAGACGAGGGCGGAGAGGCCGGCCACCACCCCGGCGGCCGGGAACGCGATCAGGAACGGGACGCCCACCTGCTTCATGAGGAGCCCGGTGGCGTAGGCCCCGATCCCGAAGTAGGCGGCGTGGCCGAACGAGACGAGCCCGGTGTAGCCCACCAGGAGATTCAGGCTGGTGGCGAAGAGAGCCCAAATGACCATGTCGTTGACCAGGAACGTGTAGAAGCGCGAGCCCAGCGCGGGCACGAAGAACGCGGCGAGCAGCACGAGGAGGGCCCATGGCATGCGAGAAAGCATGGGTTATTTGAGGGGCCGGCCCAGGAGGCCCCAGGGGCGGATGATCAGGACCGCGGCCATGAGGGCGAAGACCGAGAAGATCGAGAAGCGCGGGAAGAAGAGGATGCCGAAGGAGAGCACCTGCCCGTAGATCAGCGCGCCGAGGAAGGTGCCCCAGAAGGAGCCGAGGCCGCCGATCACCACGACCACGAAGGCCTCCACGATCACCTCGGTGTCCATCCCGGGAGTGGTGGCCCGCATCGGCGCGATCAGAGCCCCGCCGAGTCCGCCGAGGAACGAGGCGATCACGAAGACCCAGGTGTAGAGGCCGTCGACGTTGACCCCGAGGGCGCCGAGCGTCTCGCGGTCGAGCGCGGCGGCCCGGATGAAGCGGCCCGCCCGGGTGCGCTGCAGCACGAACCAGAAGGCGAGGGCGATCGCCGGGCCCAGGAGCAGGATGAAGAGGTTGTAGTGGGGCACGGTGGCGCCGAAGACGTGGAAGGCTCCGCTCAGCTCGGGCGGCCGGCTCACCGACTTCTGCTGGGTGCCCCAGATGAGCTTGGCCACGTCGCTCAAGATCAGCACCAGGGCGTAGGTGAAGAGGAGCTGGTAGAGCTCCTCCTTGCCGTAGAGGTGCCGGAAGAGAACGCGCTCCACGATCCCGCCCAGGGCCGCGATCGCGAGAGCCGCGCCGAGGGCGGCGATCCAGAACCGGCCCCCGTCGAGCCCGATCCACTGCACGATCTGGAAGGCGGAGTACGCCCCCAGCATGTAGAAGGTGCCGTGGGCGAAGTTCAGGACCCGCAGCACCCCGAAGATCAGCGAGAGCCCCGACGCGATCAGGAACAGGAACATCGCGGCGGTCAGGCCGCTCAAGCTCTGCGCAAAAACAAACGACGGATCCGGCATCCGGGGGCTGGGGATCTATCCGAGCAGTGGATTCTGTCGAGTGTGGACGCTATCGAGCTCTGGCGATGGGTGCGGGTAGCCGGGGGCGGCAGGGCGGGGGGCTTGCCCGGTGAGTGCTTCACCGAACAAGGGCAAGCCCCCCGCCCTGCCGCCCCCCGGCGGGCCAGCACGCTAGTCCATGAACTTGGTAGGGTCCACGTACTCGATCGGCTTCATGATCGCGAACGGATACTTCGAATCCTTCACCATCTTGCCGTAGAGCTGCCCGCGATTCGCCTGGTGATCTTTTTCGCGAATCGTCTGCTTGCCGATCGGGGTGTCGATGGTGAGACCGAGCAGGGCCTTCGCGACCTTGTCCGAGTCGGTGCTGCCCGCCTTCTTGATCCCCTCGGCCAGGAACTGCATGCCGGTGTAGCCCTGGATGGCCCACGACGACGGGTACTCGTCCTTCAGGTACTTGGAGATCCGCTCGGTGTACTCGCGGTGCGCCGCGGTCTCCGCCCAGTAGAAGGCGTCGTAGGTGTTGGCCCAGATGCCGACCGGGTAGTCGGCGCCCATCGACTTGGTGGTCTCGGGGGTGCCGGCCTCGCCGAGCCCGAGGAAGTTGTACTTCACCGCGTCGAACATGCCGAGGGCCTTGCCCTGCTTGGCGTAGGTCACGAAGAAGCCGCCCCAGATCGACGACACGATGGCCTCCGGCTTCTTGGCCATCTGGGCGTTGATGAACGGGTTGTAATCCTGCTCGCCGAGCTTCGGCCACTGCTGGTCCACGATCTGCACGCTCGGCTTGATCTTCTTCATGTGCTCGACGAACGCCTTGGTCACGTCCTGGCCGTAGGCGTAGTCGAACGCGATGGTGGCGACCTTGGTCACCGGCCACTTGGCCACGATCTCGGCCGCGCTGCGGCCCTCCATGGTGGTGTTGGCCGCGATGCGGAACACGTAGGGGTGCAGCTTGTCGGGCGCGGTGAGCTGGTCGGTCTTCGGGATCGGGGCGATGAAGACGATCTTGTTCTCCTTCGCCACCACCGACACCGCCGGGCCTTCCGCGGAGGTGAGCGTCCCCACCAGGAAGTCCACGTTGTCCTTGAGGATCATCTCGCGCGCCACCCGCACCGCCTCGTTGGCGTCGGCCTTGGAGTCGCGGATGATCAGCTCGATCTTGCGGCCGAGCACGCCGCCCTTCGCGTTCAGCTCGTCGACGTACATCTGGGCGCCCTTGGAGGCGGGGTCGCCGAAGAGCGCCGGCGGGCCGGACAGCGGAATCGGCATTCCGACCTTGATCGGCTTCTGGGCCTCGGCGGCCATCGGCACCGCGAGGGCCAGCGCCAGCAGCATCGTGAGTACGCGCAGCATCATGGAATGCCTCCTTTGGTCACGGGAGAGTGCGGGTCACCGCTCGGCGATCCGCGTCACAGGGCGGGCAGACCCGGAACGGCGGTCCGGATGCGGAACACCGACGTCGACGCGGTGATGTAAAGGCTCCGGAGATCGGGGTCGCCCCATGCGAAGTTGGCCACGTACTCCGGCACGTGGATCACGCCCAGGCAGACCGCGTCGGGGCTCAGCACGTGGATGCCGCCGGGGCCGCAGCAGTACACGTTGCCCCGGGAATCGATCTTCATGCCGTCGGGCGCCCCCTTGCCTTCGCCGGTGGTCTCCGCCCAGACCTTGCCGCCGGAGAGCGTGCCGTCGCCCTTCACGTCGAAGACCCGGATGTGCTGGCGGGCGGTGTCGTTGACGAAGAGCCGCCGGCCGTCGAGCGAGAAGCAGAGCCCGTTGGGCCGGTCGAAGTCGTCGGCCACCAGGACCGGGCTCTTCGGATCCGGGCCGACCCGGAACACGCCCTGGAACGGCAGCTCCTGCGGCCGGGCGACACCGTAGAACTCGGCACGGCCGTACGGCGGATCGCTGAAGTAGATGGCCCCGTCGGCCCCGCAGACGATGTCGTTGGGGCTGTTGAGCTGCTTGCCCTGGTAGTGGGTGGCGAGCGGGACGATGCGACCGTCCGGCTCGGTGCGCGAGACCTGGCTCGAGGCGTGCTCGCAGGCCAGCAGACGGCCCTGGCGATCCCAGGTGAGGCCGTTCGACTTGTTGCACGGCTTGCGGAACGTGGTGACCCCGTCCTTGGCGGACCAGCGCCGGAGGTGATCGCCGGGCATGTCGCTCCACAGGAGATACTGGCCCGGCCGGATGCCAGAGCGGCCCCTCGGTGAACAGGCAGCCCGTCGCGATGCGCTCGAACTCGATCGTGGCGCCCACGACCTGGGTGAAGCGCTGGATCGCGAGGGGTTACGGTACTGCTCATTTTGAATTGGGGGGGAGCGGCGCCGCTCCTCCCCCAAGCCCCCCCACCACCTTGATCGTCTGGTCGGTGGTTAGAGGTGCCCGCGCCATGTTCGTGGCTTGCGGTGCCTGTGCGGCGGTGGTCACTTCTTGGCCATGCGCTCGCCGGGCTTGCCGCCCACGTACCAGTCGGGCGGGTCGACCTCCTCGAAGACCACCCACACGGCTTCCTTGGGCAGCTGGGTGACGTCGGTGATCGCCGCGGTCACCCGCTTGGCGATCTCGTTCAGGCGGTCCTTGCCCCAGCCCTCGTAGATGCGGATGTTCACGAATGGCATCGGAGTCTCCCTTGGCCCCGGCGTGATGGGGGACGCTACGATGCCCCCCGGAGAGTGCGGGGAGCCTAGCACGCCGGGTGCCGAGGGAGCAAGGGCGCGGCGCGTCGGTCACCGCGCCGCGCCCCGCCTCGAGCGCCCGGCGGATCAGGCGGTGACCTGGATGCTGTCCCCTGGCTTCATCACGTGCACCTTCACGCTCGGCGCGATGGCCGCGACCGCCCGGCGGAACTCCTCGCCGGCCTGGATGCCCATCACCTGGGGATTGTGGGCGTAGTGCACCGGCACCGCCTGCGATACGCCCATCAACTGACAGGCGCGGGCCGCGTCCTGGGGGCCCATCGTGTACGGCCCGTCGCCGACGCAGAAGAAGCCCAGCTGGGGCCGGTAGCGCTCGCCGATCAGCTTCATGTCGCCGAAGAGGTCGGTGTCGCCGCTCGCGTACACCCGCACCCCACCGATCTCGAGGATGAAGCCGGCCGACGGGTAGCCGGCCAGCGTCGAGTGGACGGCCGGCACCAGATTCACGGTCATGTCGCCGTGCTTGGAAGTGCCACCGAAGTTCATGCTGCCGCCCCCGTTGAGCACGATCTGCGCGGGATCGAGACCGGCGCTCTTGAACTCGGGCACCAGCCCCTTGCGCATGAGATCGCTCTGCCCTCCGGTCTTGACCGGCAAGCCCGCGGCGTTGAGGGCCTGGAGCATCTCGAAGTAGTCGCCGATGTGATCACCGTGATCGTGGGTGAGGAGCACCAGCACGGCCTGGGGTGACTTCGACTTGACGTACTGCACGAAGCCGTCCTTCGAAGCGTACTCGGGCGGCTTGGGAACGTTGAACCGAGTCCAGCCGGCGTTGTTCCAGATCCAGGCGTCGATGTAGGCCATCTGCTTGTAGTCGGGGGTGGCCAGCTCGACCACGCCGCCGCCCAGCCAGCGCACCATGATCGTGCCGGTCTTGGCCACCTGCGCGCCCGTGACCCGGGGACAAAGCGTCAGTCCCCCCAGGAGCGCCATGCCCTGCAGCAGTGAACGTCGATCCATCAGGCCGGCTCGGACGTCGTGCGAACGCCTCATGGGCCCCCTCCTGGGTCTATGCCTTGAGGGTCTTCGCGAAGAGGCCGGTGCAGCGCTTCCACGCGTCGGCCGCGGCCTCCGCGTTGTACGAGGGCCGGTAGTCCGCGAAGAAGCCGTGGCCGACGCCGGGGTAGATCACGATCTCGGAGTTGCGGTTGGTCTGCTTGAGCAGGTCGCCGAACTTCTTCGCGTCCTCCGGGGTCGGGCTGGTGTCCTTCTCGCCGTACAGGCCGAGGAACGGGGCCTTGATGTCCTTCACCACGTCGAAGCCGGTCACCGGATTCGGCGTGTCCGGGTAGGGGCGGGCGGGGGGGCCGTACCACGCCACCACGGCCTTGATGTCGGGGTTGGTCGCCGCCACCTGGTACACGGTGGAGCCGCCCCAGCAATGGCCGGTCACGCCGACACGGTCCGCCCGGACGCCGGGCCGCTTCTTCGCCCAGTCCACCGCGGCGGTGGTGTCGCCCAGGAGCTGCTTGCGGGGCACCGCCAGGACGATCTTCAAGATCGCCTGCACGTCCGGGATCTGACCCACGCCGCCCTCCCGCTGGAACAGCTCGGGCGCGATCGCGTAGTAGCCGTCCTTGGCGAAGCGGCGCGTGACGTCCTTCACCCACTCGTGCACCCCCCAGATCTCCGAGATGACCATGACGATGGGGGCATTGGTGGCGTTGGCGGGCCGGGCCTCGTACACCGGCATGTTGTAGCTGCCGATCGGCACCGTGGCGTCCCCGGCGACGATGCCCTGCGTGTCGGTCTTGATCGCCTGACCGAGCGCCTTTTCCACCCCGACCGCGTAGCCGGCGAAGGTGGCGGCGCCACCCACCTTGAGCATCTGGCGTCGCGTGAGACCCGCGGCTTTCGACTTCGGCATTGGCTGCCTCCTTGTGGGTGATCGTTCGGATGACGCTGTGCGCGTGCTCCTCCGAGGCGGGCCGAGGCTATCACGCCCCCTGGGGACCATCAACCCGGGCCGCCCCCGCGCACGGAAACTGCTCGCACGCCGTCTCGGTTCCCGGACGCGGATGCTATGCTGGGGCCGTGGCCGACCTCGTCAACGAGTTCTCCTGGTCGCGCACTCGCGACAACGTCTTCCAGGAGTGCCGCCGCCGCTACTACTACCAGTACTACGGCGCCTGGGGCGGCTGGGACGTCAACTCCGACCCCCTCGTCCGTCGACTCTACATCCTCAAGCAGCTCGCCACCCGCCAGATGTGGATCGGCCGGCTCGTGCACGAGGCGGTCGAGCGCTGTCTCCTCGCCCTGCGCGACGGGCACGGGCTGAGCGAGGCCTCGCTCATCGAGGACACGGTGCGCCAGATGCGGGCGGAGTGGAAGGGGTCGCGCGCCGGCCTCTACCGGGAGACTCCCAAGCGGCCGTCGCTGTTCGAGCACGAGTACGCGGTGCCGATCAAGGACAGCGAGTGGCAGGCGCTCCGGGACCACCTGGTGCGCTGCCTGCGGAACTTCCACCGCCTGCCGGTGCTGACCGAGATCAAGCGCACGCCCACCGAGCGGTGGATCTTCATCGAGGACATCGGCTCGTTCCCCTTCGAGGGCACGCGGGTCTTCAGCGCCCCCGACTTCGGCTACTGGAACTCGGCCGACCGCCTCCAGCTCCTGGACTGGAAGACGGGGGCGGAGGCGGGGAAGGCGCCGGGCTCCAGCTCGGCGGCTACGCCCTCTACGCGCTCGAGGTGCTGGGCGTGGATCTGGCGCGCGTGGACCTGCTCGAGGTCAACCTGCGGGAGGGCAAGGTCACCTCCCATCCGTGGGACGAGGCGAGCCTCGACCGGGTCCGCGAGCACATCCGCCTGTCGGTCCGGTCGATGAAGGCCTACCTCAAGGACCCGGACCGCAATCTCGCCGAGGAGTCGGGCTTCGAGAAGACCGAGGAGCTGCGCATCTGCCGCTGGTGCAACTTCCGGTCGGTCTGCCGGCCCGACATGGTCCCCTTCGCCTCCCCCTCTCCCCTGGAAGGGGAGAGGGCAGGGTGAGGGGTCGGTGAAGGTGAGGGGTCGGTGAAGGTGAGGGGTCGGTAGATGAAAGCCCTCCTGGTCGACCTCGACGACACCCTGCTCGACTACACCGGCGGCGTGGACGAGTGCTGGCATCACGCCTGCGAGGCCCACGCGGGCCCCGTCGGCATCGATCCGGCCGGTCTCGTGAAGGCGATCGTCGAGACCCGGCGCTGGTTCTGGAGCGATCCGGGCCGCCACCGGACCGAGCGCACCGACATGCTGCGCGCCTGGACCCGCATCACCGGGCACGCGCTCGGCCGAGTGGGCCGGACCGACGAGGCGCTGGCCGCGGCCATCGCGGCCGACTTCTCGGAGCGGCGCTGGGAGCGGATGGCCCTCTTCCCGGGCGTCACCACCGCGCTCGAGGCCCTCCGCGCCCGCGGAGTCCCGCTGGCCCTGGTCACCAACGGCGACGCGAGCCACCAGCGTCGCAAGATCGCCCAGCACGACCTCGAGCGGTTCTTCGATGTGCTGGTCATCGAGGGCGAGATGGGCGTCGGCAAGCCCGACGAGATCGTCTATCGCTACGCGCTCTCCAAGCTCCGGGTCAAGGCGGAGGAGGCGTGGATGGTGGGCGACAACTTCGAGTGGGACGTCGCCGCCCCTCAGCGCCTGGGGCTCCGCGGGGTGTGGGTGGACGGCCCCGGCCAGGGCCTCCCCAAGGACGCCGACGTGGTGCCCCATCGCATCATCCGGACCTTTCCCGAGCTCCTGGAGCCCGCCTAGAATTCGCTGGGTGATAAATTCCCGGTATGCAAGACTGTGATTCCACGAGTATTTTGTGGAATCCGCCGGAGGGAAACGATCATGCGAGATCGCAACTGGCTGCCGATGGTGATGGCCCTCGTGCTCGTGTCGACCGGCTGCGCGACCCAGCGCGAGTGGGGGGTCTGGCGTTCGCATTCGACCCACTTCGCCACCGATGACCACCTGGCCTTCTCGGCGACCAACACGGTCGCCGGGGCCCCGCTGGTCACCCCCGAGCTGATGGACAAGGCCAAGGGTCAGGGCTGGTGGGGTCGCAACATTCCTTCGGACGTCCAGCCGGCCGACGTGGCCGGCAACTGGAGCGGGACGTGGACCGGCCACGGGTTGCTGCGGAGTGACCGGTACGGGGTCGCCCAGGTGTCGATCACCCAGAAGGGGGCCACCGGCGAGGGGGTCCTGGTCCTGCAGGATTCGCAGGCCACGGAAGGCGTGCCCGTCGCCCTGCGCGAGAACTCGTCCTTCGGCGCGCCGATCGAGGTGACGGTCTCGGACAAGGAGATGTGGGTGAGCGGGACCCAGCCGAGTCGGCCCTTCGCGGCCACCTTCAAGGTGGATGGGGACCGGCTGATCGGGACCTTCCTCTACATGCGCTCGCCGGTCCGGATCGAGGTGACGCGGGACCGCTGAGCCGCACCACCCCGCCTCAGGGCGGGGTGGGCTGGACCACGATGGTGCGGATCACCGCCAGATAGCGCTGGGCCACCCGCTGGAGGTCGGCCGCGGTGACCGCGCGCACCGCTCCCACGTAGCGATCCAGGAACTCGTAGCCCACTCCCGCTTCCTCGTACGCGGCCAGGTACCACGCCTGACGCGCGTTCGTCCGCCGATCCATCGCGAGGTTGCCCAGCACGTAGGCCTTGGCGACCCGCAGCTCCTCGTCGCCGACCCGCTCGCGCCGCACCCGCTCGAGCTGCTCGCGCAGCGCGGCCTCGGCCTTGGCCACGTTCTCCGGCGCGGTGCCGAGCTGGGCGAGGAAGAAGCTGGTGTCGACCCGCGCCGGGTACTGGGTCCCGGTGGTGTAGGCCAGGCCCTGCTTGTCGCGCAGCTCCGAGAAGAAGCGGCCCGCCATGCCGCCGCCCAGCACCGTGCTCAACACCTTGACCGCCGGGTAGTCCGGATCGGTGAGGGCCGGCGCGAGGCTCCCCATCAGGATCTGCGCCTGCGCGCCGGGCACCACCCGCGTCTCGCGCCACGGCGCCGGCGCGGGCGGCGGCGCGGGCGCGGCCACCGGGACCGGGCCCGCGGGCATCGCCCCGAAGAGCCGTCCCGCCTGGGCGACCACCTCCGCGGTCTTCACCCGACCGCTCACCGCCAGCACCATCCCTCCCGGGACGTAGTGACGGCTGTAGTGGGCGAGGAGCGCCGGGCGGTCGATCCGCTCGAGGCTCTCCTTGAGGCCGATGGGATCCCAGGCATAGGGATTGCGGCCGAAGAGCCGCGCGGTGAGCGTGTCGAACGCCACGTCGTAGGGCTTGTCGGCGCGGTTGCGAAGCTGGCGGATGAGGAAGTCGCGCACCGCCTGGACCACGCCCTCGGGCATGGTGGGGTGGAGCGCGACGTCGGCGACCAGGTCCAGCATCTCCACCCAGTGGCGCGCGAGCGCGGTGGCCGCGATCTCGGAGGCGTCCACGTCCCCGGTGGCCTCGATGCTGCCGCCCATGGCGTCGGCCTGCTCCACGACCTGCGTTCCGGTGCGCGTCGGCGTGCCGCGGACCGCCATCACCTGGACCAGGTTGGAGATGCCCGCGGTGTCGGCGGTCTCCCACCGGGTGCCCATCTTGACCATGAGCGAGATCGCCACCACCGGCGCGGTGGGATTCTCCCGCACGAGCACGGTGAGGCCGTTGGCGAGACGGACGCGGCTGACCGACGGGGCCGAGACCTGCGCCGCCGCGGGGGCGGCGACCAGCACCACCAGGAGCGCGGCGACGAGCGGACCGAATCGCCTCATGGCTTCGGCAGGAACGCCAGCCGGGCGTAGTCGGTGCGCGAGAGATAGCGTCGCGCCGCGTCGCGGATCTGCTCGCGCGTGATCCGGCGCAGCCGCTCCACGTAGCGCAGCTCCGCCTCGAGGTTCCAGGTGGTCTCGGCCAGGCCGTAGGCGTAGGCCAGGCCCTCGGAGGTCTCGGTGTCGAAGGCGTGCTGCGACTCGAACTTGGTCACCGCGAGCTGCCGCTCCTCCTCGGTGGGCCCGGTCTCCTGCATCCTCGCGATCTCCTCGAGCACGATCTGCTCCACGCGCTCGAGATCCTTGGCCTCGAGGTCCGCCCGCAGGCTCACGATCCCGCCGCCCACCAGGGCCGCGTAGCTCATGGTCACGCTCGAGACCAGCCGCTCGTCGTCGCGCAGCCGCCGCGCCAGCCGCGAGCTCTCGGTGCCGGCCAGGATGGTGCTCAGCAGGTCCACCGCGTCGCCCGCCGCGTCGTCGGAGCGCGGGGCCTGCCAGCCGAGGGCCAGGTGGGCCTGCTGCTCCGCGCGCTCCACCGAGCGCCGCGCGCCCCCGCCGATGGGCCGGGGCGCCGGAGGCGGGGTCGGCTTGAAGCCCGCGGCCGGCCGGTTGAACGAGCGGTCCACCATCGCGCGCACCGCGCCCGGCTCGACCGGGCCCGCCACCACCAGCGTCATGTTCTCCGGCTGGTAGTACCGGCGGTTGAACGCGCGCAGCCGCTCCTGGGTGGCCGCCATCATGGTCTCGCGCGTGCCGAGCACCGGACGGCCGTAGGGATGGCCCGGGAAGACCATGCCGTAGAGCTGCCGCAGGATCGCGGAGCGGGGATTGTCCTGCTCGATGCGCGCCTCCTCGAAGATCACCTCGCGCTCCCGGACGACCTCCTCGGGGGCGAAGGTGGAGCGGAAGGCCATGTCGGAGAGGAGCTGGATGCCGGTCGCGGTCGCCTCGGTGGGCAGGATCAGATAGAAGGTCGTGTAGTCGAACGAGGTGACCGCGTTGGACTTGCCGCCCACGCCTTCCACCACCCGGTCCACGTAGCCCGGCCCGAACTTGTCGGTGCCCTTGAAGAGCATGTGCTCCTGGAAGTGCGCGTAGCCGAGCTGGTCCGCGGTCTCGTGGCGCGTGCCCACGCCGACGAACAGGTAGACCGCCACGATGTCGGCGGCGCGGTGCTCCTGCACGATCAGGCGCATGCCGTTGCGCAGCACCGAGCGGCTCGGCGCGGGCAGGTCGGGGGCGTCCGCGGAGGCGGACCGGCCGCCGCGGGCGCCCGAGCCCGCGCAGCCGGCGAGGAGGACGGCGGCCATCAGCCAGAGGGCCGCGCGCCGGAGCGGAAGTGGAGTCACGGGCGCGATTCTACTACGCCCACGCCCTCGGGGGGCTGCGCCATGCCGTGCGGCCCGGGGCCGAAGGCCCGCAGCAGGCGCTCACCGTGGCTCGGGTGCACCGAGAGCTGGCCCGCCACCAGGCCGGCGGGAACGCGCGAGCGCACCGCCAGGGCGCACAGCTGGATCAGCTCCGCGGCGGCGGAGGAGACGATCTGGGCGCCGATGAGCCGCTGGGTGTCCTGGTCGAAGACCAGCTTGAAGTAGTCCGCCTCGTCGCCGGTGGCGACGCTGTTGCTGGCGCCCCGCGCGTCGTGACGGCCCACCGCGGCCTGGATGCCGTGCGCGGGGGCCTCCGCGTACGAGAGCCCGACCAGGCCCACCTCGGGCGTCGTGAAGAGGACCTGCGGGATCACCGCCTCGTCGGCCCGCTCCACGTCGCCGCGCAGGGCGTTGATCGCGGCGATCCGGCCCTCGTGGGCGGCCACCGGGGTGAGCTGGCGATTGCCGGCCGCGTCGCCCGCCGCGTAGATATGGGGCACCGAGGTGGCCAGGTACGGGGTGGTGCGCAGCCCGAGCCGCCCCATCTCGAGCCCGATGCGCGCCGCGCCGACGCTGCGCGGGTGGAAGCGACGGCCCACCGCCGCGCACACCTGGCTGCTCGTCATCCGGTTCGCCATGCCCGCGCTGTCGAACTCCAGGAGCACGCCGGCCGGATCCGCCGCGAGCCGGGTCACGGTGGTCTGCAGGCGGAAGGTGACCCCGCGCGCCTCCATCCGCTTGCGCAGCGTGCGCGCCACGTCGGGATCCACCCCGGGCAGGATCTCCGCGTCCCGGGCCAGCACCGTGACGCGCGAGCCCAGGTCGGTGTAGGCGCCCGCCAGCTCCATCGCCACCGCTCCGCCGCCGATGAAGGTGAGCGAGGCCGGGAACGAGGGCAGGAAGAGGAGCTGGTCCGAGGTGATGAGCCGCTCGCGGCCGGGCACCTCGGGAATCACCGGCTCCGAGCCGGCCGCGATCACGAAGCGCTCGGCGCCGAGCGGGGTGCCGTCCACCTCCACGATGTGGGGATCGCTGAACCGGGCGGTGCCGAGCGCCACCCGGATGCCGCGCTTCTCGAGGTCGCCGGCGGCGGGCCGGAGGGTCTCCACCACCTCCCGCTGGCGCCGCTGCACCGCATCCCAGTCGAGCTGCACGCTCCCCGGCGCGGTGCCGAACGAGGCGGCCTCGCGGACCATGCGGTGCACCCGGCCGGCGGTGACGAGCGCCTTCTTGGGGATGCAGCCGCGGTTGATGCAGAGACCGCCCAGCGGGCCGCGGTCCGCGAGAGCGACGCGCGCGCCCAGCTCGGCGGCGGTCTTGGCCGCCGTGATCCCGGCGGCCCCGGCCCCGATGACCACGAGGTCGAAGCGCTCCATCGAGCGGGCCCCGCTCAGACGGTGAGGCTCGCGCCGGTGACGGCGGCTGCGCGGTCGGACAGCAGGAAGGCCACCACGCTCGCCACGTCGGCGGTGCTGACCCAGCCGGAGCGGTCCGCGTCGGGCATCGCGCGGCGATTGGCCGGCGTGTCCATGGTGCTCGGCAGCACCGCGTTCACCGTGATCCGGTGCGGCCGCACTTCCTGGGCCAGGGCCTGGGTGAGGGTGATGACCGCGGCCTTGGAGACGGTGTAGGCGATGAAGCCGCCCTGGGGCGGCAGCACCGCGCGCGAGGCGATGTTGACGATGCGCCCGCCGCCTCCCGCGATCATGCCCGGCAGCACCGCGCGGCAGGCGATCACGGTGGAGGTGAGGTTGAGCTTCATCATCCGCTCCCACTCGGCGAGCGGCGTCCCGACCAGGTCGCCGCCCGCGAAGCCGCCCACCGCGTTGACCAGGCCGTCGACCCGGCCGTGCCGCTCGTGGACCGTCTGCACGAACTTGGTCACCGCCGCCTCGTCGGTCACGTCGGCGGCCACCGGCAGGAGGCGCGCGCGCAGCTCGGGCGCGAGCCGGCCCTCGAGCGCGGCGCGCTCCTCGGCCACCGCGTAGGGAATCGCCACCGTGGCGCCGGCCTCGAGCAGGGCCCCGGTGATCGCCTGGCCGAGCGCGCCGGTGCCGCCGGTGACGATGGCGACCCGGCCGGTCATGACGCGGGCCGGGCGCGGCCGCGGGCCAGATCCTCGACCCGCCGGGCCAGCTCGAAGTCGAGGGTGGTGATGCCGCCCGCGTCGTGGGTGTTGAGATCGATCACCACGCGGTTGTAGACGTTGAACCACTCCGGATGGTGCTGGAGGGCCTCGGCCTCGCGGGCCACCTCGGTCATGAACGCGAAGGCCTGGGCGAAGTCCGCGAAGGTGAGCTCGCGGTGGAGCTTGCCGCCCGCGATCGACCAGCCGGGCAGCGCGGACAGGCGCGACGTGATCTCGGCCGCGGCGAGCTTGCTCGGGCGGGCCATCGGCTCAGCCCGCCGGCACGGCCATGATGGCCGAGCGCTGGATGTCCTCGTAGCGCACCTTGGAGACGTCGAAGGCCTCGATGTTGTCGACGAGCTTGCGGAACGTCTGCTCGAAGCCGGGGAGCGTCTTGCGCTGCCGGGTGAGCGGCGTGGTGCGCGCGAGGACGAAGTTCTTCACGTACGGATGGCTGATCCCGCGCTTCTTGATCCGGGCCACCGCCCCCACCAGCGCCTCGTCGGCCTCCCGCACGAGCGCGGCCCGCTCCTCGCGCTCCTTGAGCGTCTTCGGGAAGTGGCCCTTCAGGAACTTGTCCACCCGGCGCAGGATCGGCGCGAAGGCGCCGCCCGCGAAGCGCTTGTTCTGCTCGTAGAGCAGGCCCAGGGTGATGAAGTGGGCCGACTCGAACTGGAAGGTGTAGCCCTCCTCGCCCTCGCTCGGCGCCTCGTCCACCAGCCCGCGGTACATGCGGATGACCTCGAGGGACTTCTCCTTGAGGTTGTGCGCCTTCTCGGTGTTGAGCGCGAGGATCTGGAAGGCCACCTCGGCCTCCGGCACCAGGATCGCGGGGATGACCTTGGCCTTGAGCTTGCCGAGGACCACGCGCCGGTGGTTGCCGTTGGGCGTCCAGTACACGCCGGGCCGGGGCGACATGACCACCACCGGATCGACGAAGCGATCGATCTTCTTGACCACCTCCTGCAGCTTCTTGGCGTGGGTCGGGGAGAGATCGCGCTGGTACGGGGTCGGCTCCACCTTGTCCATCGGGAGCAGCGCGAAGATCTGCCAGTGATCGCCGACCGGCTCCTGGTAGACCGCCAGCACCGTGCCGCCGTCGCGCTCGACCTGATCCGCCAGCGCCTGCGCCTGCCGGCTCGGCTCCTCGTCGGGGTGGACCCGCCACTTCGCCATGCGGGGGAGTATGAATCCGCTCCGGGAACCTGTCAAACCGACGCGTACTTACGTATGTATGGGTTGGACTGTTCGCGTTGCTTCTTCTTCAGCGATCGAGTCCCGGCTGGCGCACAGAGGATCGACTTGCAGTAGACTCGCCCCGCTGGCCGCCCTGCTTCTCCGAGATTTGGCCAGCCGGAGGGCTCATTGGATCGACGAACGGTCATCGTTGGCCTGAGTGGCGGGCTCCTCGCCGCATCACGTGCCGTCGAGGCGCAGCCGGCGGGGAAGATACTCCGGGTTGGCGTGCTGTGGCATGGCGGGAACGCGGAGGAAGAGGCGAACTTCCTTGGAGCGGTACGTGAGGGATTTACCCAGCTCGGCTACGTGGAAGGCAAGAATATCGTCCTCCTCAACACATTCGCCGGCGAAGAGTACGAACGTTTCCACCGGAATGCGGCAGAACTGGTCTCGTCAAATGTCGACGTCATCGTGGCCGTGACGCAGCCCGCTGCGGTGGCGGCGCAACGCAGTACGAAGACCCTTCCGATCGTCTTCGTAAGTGTTCCCGATCCAGTTGGGATCAAGCTCGTCGAGAGCTTGGCCCGGCCGGGTGGGAATATTACCGGCCTGACCAACGTTGCAGGTGACATCAGCGCCAAGCGGATTCAGATATTCAAGGAGGCAGTCGCGGGGCTGAGCCGGGTGGCCGTTCTCGTGAATGCCACCGACCCAGAAGGGGCCAGTCGGTACATCCGAGAGATCGAACCTGCCGCGCGTCGCCTCGGAGTAAGTGTTCGCTCGGTTGATATCCGCGTCCCGGCCGACCTGGACCGAGCGTTCGGCATGATGGCGCAAGAGAAGATCCAAGGTGTTGTTGGCACTCCGGAAGGCATCTTCTACGTCAAGCGGAGTCAGATCGCCCAGCTCGCATTGACGCATCGTCTACCGACAATCGGCACCACTCCCGAACAGACGGAGGCCGGCTGGCTCATGGGATATGGTGCGAACGTGAAAGCGATCTTCCGGCGGACCGCCTACTACGTCGACAAGATCCTCAAGGGCGCCCGGCCGGGGGACCTGCCGGTGGAACAGCCGACGACATTCGAACTAGTCGTCAATCTCAAGACCGCCAAGGCGCTGGGCCTGACGATCCCGCCGTCGGTCCTGCAGCGGGCGGATCAAGTGATCGAGTAGGCCCCGCCGGCACCGCCCGCGCGCCGGCGCAAGGAGGCGGCCGGCGCGCGGGCGGCGGGGTCAGCGGTGCGCCAGCGCCTCCGGAGCCAGGCGGGCGCGGCGCTCCTCCGCGTCCTGGCACGTGACGCAGGTCGTGACCTCGGGGATGGCCCGGAGGCGGGCCGGGGCGATCGGCTCGCCGCAGGCCTCGCAGCTCCCGTACTCGCCGGACCGGAGGCGCTCCAGCGCCTCGGCGAGGCGATTGGCCCGCTCGACGAGGAGACCTCGCACCGCGAACGTCATCTCGCGGTCCTCGCTGATCCGCCCCGCGTCGCCGGCGGCCTCGCCCTGACCCTCGTCCTCCCGCGCCCCGGGATCGTCCTCGAAGGCCACCGCCCCACCCAGCCCCTTCAGGCGATCGACCGTATGCTTCAGCTGCTCCTGTAATGCGTTTCTGATGTCGTCCATGGGTCGGCCCTCCTCCGGCCGAATCGCGTCTTTGGATGCGGCCGGACCCCGGATGGATCCCCCGGAACGATCGGTTGATTTTCGCAAGCTTCCGCAAGGGCCGCCCGGCCGGAATCCGCCGCCCGGCCCTCGAGAGGGCGAGGGCTCAGGCGACTCCAGGCAGCGCCAGGTGAAAAGTGGCGCCGTGGTCCGGGTTCGCGGTGGCCCACAGGCGGCCGCCGTGCCCCTCGACGATCGACCGGCTGATCGACAGCCCCATGCCGAGCCCGCCCGGCTTGGTGGTGTAGAACGCGTCGAAGAGCCGGTCGGGCTCGAGCCCGCCGAGGCCGACGCCGCGGTCCTCCACCGTGACGACCGCGCACGGGCGATCGTCGACGAGCTCGCGGACGGCCCGGACGTCGAGGCGGCGCCGCTCGACCGGGACCTCTCGCATCGCCTCGGCCGCGTTGACGAGGAGATTGATGAGCACCTGCTGGAGCTGGATCCGATCTCCCCGGACCGGCGGCAGGTCCGCCCCGAGCGACATCTGGAGCACGATCTCCTGGCGGCGGAGCTCGGGACGCACGAGCGGGAGCACGTCGGCGATGATCCGATCGAGCCGACAGGGCTCGCGGGCCACGACCGAGCGCGCGAGCAGGGAGCGGATCCGGATGAGCACGTCCGCGGCCCGGTTCCCGTCGCTCACGATGGCGCCGAGCGCCTCGCGGACCTGGGCCAGCGGCGGGTGGTCGGCGCCGAGCCAGTTGAGGCAGGCGTTGGCATCGGCGACGATCGCGGCGAGAGGCTGATTGATCTCGTGAGCGATCGAGGCGGCCAGCTCGCCCAGCGTCGTCACGCGCGTCACCCGCGCCAGCTCGGCCTGGGCCTGGTGCAGGGCCTCCTCGGCACGCTTGCGCTCGGTGATGTCGTTGTTCGTCTCGAGGATCGCGGGGGAACGGCCGGGCGCGGCGCGCTGCAGGGACCAACGACTCGCCACCGTCACCGGCGACCCGTCGCGCCGGGTGTGGACCAGCTCGCCCTCCCACCGCCCGGCGCGGGATAGCTCGGCCAGGATGTCCGGCAGCGGCGTCGGGAAGAGGGTTTGCATGTGGGTGTGGGCGACCGCGCCGATCGCCTCCTCCTTCGTCCACCCGTACAGCTCCTCCGCGCCGCGATTCCAGTAGACGATGACGTCGCGCTCGTCACGCACGAAGACGGTGTCGTGGGTCAGGTCGAGGAGCGCGGCCTGCTCCCGGAGCGTCTCCTCGACCCGCACCCGCGCCGTGATCTCGGCCTCGAGCCGGGTGTTGCTCCGCGAGAGGTCCGCGGTCCGCGCCTGCACCCGCACCTCCAGCTCGTCGCGCGAGACCCGCAGCGCGTCCTCGGTGCGGCGGCGCCGCTCGGTCAGCCAGCCGACCAGGAGGGCCGACAGCGCGAAGACCGCGATGCGCAGGCCGAAGTCGAAGTCCAGGGTGACCGAGTACAGCGGGGGAGTGATGAACCAGTCGACGACCAGCGCGGCGAGGAGGGCCGCGAGCAGCCCGGGTCCCATCCCGCCGAGCCACGCGCTCAGCACCGCGGCGGCGTAGAGGAGGGTGACGCCGTGCACGAAGCGCTCCGGCGCCTCCGGGAAGAGTCGCTCTCCCCCGGGCCCGGTGGTGAGCGCGGCCGCGACCGCGACACTGGCCACCGCCAGCGCCACCCGGAGCGAGACCGGGAGCCGAGAGGACCGGGCGGGGGTCGCCATTCACGCGCCCCGCGTGCCGGCCGCGGTCACCTCCAGGCGGCCCGCGATCCGGACCAGCTCCGCCAGGGAGCCCGCCTGCATCTTGGCCATCACCTGTCCGCGCTGCTCCTTGACGGTGGCCTCCGTCGTCCCGAAATCGGCCGCGATCTGCTTGTTGAGCGAGCCGGCGACGATGCGCGCCATGACCTCGCGCTGCCGCGGGGTCAGCGTCTCGTAGCGGCGCCGCAGCTCGGCCACCTCCTGCCGCTCCTGCCGGCCCGCGCGGTCGCGCTCGATCGCCTGGCGAATCGCGGCGAGCAGGTCCTTCTCGCGGAACGGCTTGGTGAGGAACTCGACCGCTCCCGCCTTGATGGCCCGGACCGACATCGGGATGTCGCCGTGGCCGGTGAGGAAGACGATCGGCAGCGAGATGTCGGTGCGGGACAGCTCGCGCTGGAGGTCGAGGCCGCTCAGCCCCGGGAGGCGGACGTCGAGCACCAGGCAGGCGGGTGAGTCCGGCCGGGGCGTGCCCAGGAACGCCTGCGCGCTCGGAAACACCTCGACGGTCAATCCGACCGAGGTGAGGAGCCGCCGCAGCGATTCGCGCACGGACCGGTCGTCGTCGACCACGAAGATGACCGGATCATCCGTCGCGCTCATGGCACGTTGACGATACCACGCAGGGCCAGCGTGGCCGGGCGGACGGCGTGTCGTGTTCTTGCCGAAACGTTCGCGCCGGGGCGCCGCCTCGCGCGCGGCGCCCTCGAAAGAGCGAGACGGAGTCGTCGACGGGGTGGAGGGACGCGATGAGCGGCTCGTCGGGCAAGGTGGCGGTGGTGACCGGAGCCTCGGGCGGCATCGGCCGCGCGGTGGCTCTACGGCTGGCCCGCGATGGCTTCGCGGTGGTGGCTACCTACGCGGGCAACCCGGCGCGGGCCCAGGAGCTGGTGGCCGAGATCGCGGCCGCGGACGGCCGCGCGATCGCGGTCCCGGCCGACGTGGCGAGCGCTCCCGACGTGGATCGCCTCTTCCGGGATACGCTCGAGGCCTTCGGGCGGATCGACGTGGTGGTGAACAGCGCGGGCATCATGCCGCTCCACCCGATCGCGGACGGCAAGCTGGAGGACTTCGACCGGGTCATCGCCACCAATCTGCGCGGCGCCTTCCTCGTGCTGGGCCAGGCGGCCCGGCACGTCTCCAAGGGCGGCCGCATCATCGCGCTCTCGAGCAGCGTCATCGCCAAGTCGTTGCCCGGCTACGGCGCGTACATTGCCTCGAAGGCGGGCGTGGAGGGGCTGGTCCGCGTGCTCGCCAACGAGCTGCGCGGCCACGACGTCACGGTCAACGCGGTGGCGCCGGGCCCGGTGGCGACCGAGCTGTTCCTCCGGGGCAAGTCCGAGGCGCAGATCGAGCAGTTCGCCAAGCTCGCTCCACTCGAGCGCGTCGGACGGCCCGAGGACGTCGCGGAGGTGATCTCGTTCCTGGCCGGCCCCGGGGGCGCGTGGGTCAACGCGCAGGTGCTCCGCGCCAACGGCGGCTTCGCCTGATCGTCACGTCGACGCGAGCTCGGTCGTCCCGCCCAGGTAGACGGCCAGACGCCCCCGCAGGAAGAGCCGGGCCCGGTGCACCCGCGACTTGACGGTGGCGGTCTTGATCTGGAGCGCCTCCGCGATCTCCGGGTTCGAGAGCCCCTCGACGTCGTGCAGCAGGAAGGTCGCGCGATGCTCGCCCGGCAGCTCGTCGATCGCGGCGCGGAGCACGGCGTGCAGCTCGGACTGGAGCGCGGGGTCGTGGAGCCTCGGCGACCAATCGCTCCCGCCCTGGACCGGCCGGCCGGTCTCGTCGAAGGTCGGGGCGAGATCCTCCCACGAGGTCTCGTTCCGGTCGTGGCGCCGCGCGCGCCGCTTCTGATAGGCGGCGTTCGCGGTGATGCGGTAGACCCAGGACCCAAACGCAGCCGTCCCGCGGAAAGTCTCGATCTTGCGCGAGGCGGCCCAGAGCGCGTCCTGCACGACCTCCTCGGCGTCCGAGCTGTTGCTGGTGATGCGCATGGCCAGGCGGTAGGCGCGGTTGCCGTACTCGGCCACCAGCGCCTCCGCCGCGCCCTCCTCGTGCCGGCGCAGCCGCTCCACCAGCGCCGCGTCCCGGTCGGCCGCCGCGCCACGCCGGACCGGCAGCGGCGGCGCGTCCATCGTGTCCTCGTGGAGCGGGCGCTCCATCACGCGGCTAGTTGCGTTCATCGCGGGCTCCCTCGAGCCGCTTGGCTCGGTACTCGTGTGGGGTCACGCCCATGAGTCGGCGGAACACGGTGGAGAAGTGGCTCGGGGTCCGGAATCCCACCACGCGAGAGATCTGGGCGATGGGCGGCTCCGGCTCCGCGAGCAGGACGGCGGCGCGGGCGATGCGCGCGCGCACCACGAACCGGTGCGGCGGGAGCCCGGTGCTGCGCTGGAACAGGCGGGCGAAGTGGAACGGGCTCATGTACACCACTCCCCCGAGCTGCGCGAGGGTCAGGTCCTGGTCGAGATGCTCACGGATGAAGTCGGTGACCCGCCGCAGCCTCGAGAGAGGGAGCGTGCCGATCTCGCGCGGGGTCGGGCCCAGCCATGCCGGGATGGGGGTCTCGTCTTGAGCCGTTAGCTTGAGCGCGCTCGGTTCGGCGCTCGCGAGCTGTCCTGTGGTCATCGTCGTCTCCTCTTGCGCCCGGCCGGTCATGCACATCCGCCGGGTCGAGCCAGGGCTTTGCGCACGGCGCCCAGCAGGGCCTCGCCGTGGAATGGTTTTCCCAGGTATGCGACCGCGCCGGCCTCCAGGGTTCGCCGGCGGGCCTCGTCGTCGCCATGAGCGGTCAGAATGATCACCGGGATCCGGGAGCCGGTCGCGGCCAGGTGGCCCAGGAGGTCGAAGCCGCTCATCCTGGGCATCCGCAGATCGAGCACCAGGCAGCCGGTCCGACCGCGCTCGGCCGATTGCATAAACGCCTCCGCCGAGTCGAACGTCTCGACGTGGAAGCCGACCGAGCTCAGGAGGTTCCTGACCGATCGGCGCAGTGACTCGTCGTCGTCCACGATCGACACGACCCGTCTCTCGTTCTCGTTCACGCTCCCGAGGCTACGGCCGGTGCAGGGAGCCGTCTACCCGACCTTGGTGGGGTGGGGGTGGGGTGGGGGTGGGGTGGAGCTGGGGGTGGGTTAGGAACCCGGATCGGGCCCGACGCGTCAGAAGGTACGGCAGGGAGGTGCCACCATGGACATCACGAATTCGCCGACCGCAACCCGCACCACCACCGGGGAGTCGCGCCCGCCGCTGCCTCCCTACGACCGCGACGGCGCGACCCGGAAGGTCCGGCTCGCCGAGGACGCGTGGAACAGCCGCGATCCCGCGAAGGTCGCGACCGGCTACACCGTGGACAGCGTCTGGCGCAACCGCGCCGAGTTCCTCTCCGGCCGCGACACGATCGTCCAGTTCCTCACCCGGAAGTGGACCCGTGAGCTCGAGTACCGGCTCATCAAGGAGCTGTGGGCGTTTCACGAGAACCGGATCGCGGTCCGGTTCGCCTACGAGTGGCGCGACGACAGCGGCCAGTGGTTCCGCTCCTACGGGAACGAGAACTGGGAGTTCGCCGAGAGCGGCCTCATGAGGTGGCGGCTCGCGAGCATCAACGATCTGCCGATCCGCGAGGCCGACCGGCGGTACCGCTGGCCCCTGGGCCGCCGGCCCGACGATCATCCCGGCCTGTCCGACCTGGGCCTGTGAGCCCCGATCCCGGGGCCGCTGTTGGGATCTTGCCAAAAAGGGTCCGAGGCCGATGGCGGTCTCCCGCCGCGGGCGTCTCAAGGGTGAGTGAAGGGGAAGGCAGACAAACCTGACAAACGAGGAGGAGTCGAGATGAGCGGGAAGAAGTGGTTGACGGTGGGGTTGTCGGTGCTGGTGAGTACCGCAGGGGCGGGCACGCTGCCCGGGATGGGAGTGCAGAGTGCCCGGGCCGAGAGCGTGATCGCTCGCGGGCTCGCGACGGGACACGGCGCCCAGGTGCAGGCCGCGCGCTGGGGCGACGCCAGCGGCGAGCAGGGCGAGGTCGAGTCGCCGCGCTGGGGCGATGCCAGCGGTGAGCAGGGTGAGGTCGAGTCCCCACGGTGGGGCGATGCCAGCGGCGAGCAGGGCGAAGTCGAGTCTCCGCGCTCGGGGTATCAGGGTGGCGACCAGACGGACGCCGGCGCTCCCCGGACGTAGCGGCGAGAGCAGCGTGAGGGGCGGGGCCCCGGTCGGACGACTGGCCGAGGCCTCGCGCCATCTCCAGAGGAGAGCATGAGAGCACATCGAGGCGTAACGATCGGGCTGGCCGCGGTCGCGCTGGGTGTCGTCGGGATGCTGGCGGGTGCGCCGGGCGCACGGGCTCAGAGCCCGGATGCGCGCGGCCAAGGCCGCGGTCCTGCAGACCGACCGGTTCTTCGCGCCGGCGACGATCAACGGCAGGCGGGCGGTCGGCGACGGGGCGATCAAGACGTTCCCGCCTCGCGGCATCAAGGACACGCCGCCCTATCTGCACGACGGCCGGCTCCTGACCCTCGACGACACGGTGGAGTTCTTCAACCTGGTCCTGGGCACCCAGCTGACCCCGGCCGAGAAGGCGGCCTCGTCGCCTTCCTCCGGGCCCGGTGAGGACGCGGTGAAGATCTTCTGGTTCGTGATGGTCGGGCTGATCGTGCTGACGGGGGTGCTCGCCCTGCGCGTGACCGGGCGGCCGCGTCCGTCGCCCGACTGCGCGAGCAGCGTGGTCATCGTCCAGGGCCCGCACGGCCAGCCGGTGGAGTGCGTCTGCATCGGCGGTACGGTCTCCACCTGCTTCGACCCGGGGCCGTAGCGATGGGCCGCCTCGTTCCCGCCATCGTCCTGATCGCGATCCTCGTCGGCGCGGCCGGCTGTGCGTCCCTGCCCGCGGCGGCCGGCGCGCCGATCGCCGACGCCGGCACGCTCGCCGGGAAGTGGGCGGGCACCGTGACCCCGGGCGACGAGCCGTTCTACCTGACGATCAACCCGGGCGGGACGCTGACCGCGGCGTGGGGCCCGAACATGGCCTGGGGAACGGTGACGGTCCGCAACGGGCAGGCGACCTTCGAGATGCAGCCGGGTCCCTACGAGGGCTCGATCCGCCTCTACGACGACGGCGGCACGCGCCAGATCGTGCTGGACGACTTCTGGGCGTCGTTCAACGCCCGGGCGGTGCCCCGATGAGAATCAGGCTCGGACGGTGGGCGCTCGGCATCGCGGCCGCGGCGGCGCTGGCCGGATGCGCGTCGCTCGGGGCCGGCCGCGGGGCGGGCGGCGCCGCTCCCGGGGCCCTCGACCTCGAGCTCGGCTATGGCGGCGCGCCGCGGGTCGACCTGCCGATCGCCCCGCCCGACACGAGCGCGGATGCCGAGCAGGCGCGCCAGGCCATCGAGTCGCGCCGCAAGGCGGAGGCGCTCGGCCGGGAGAGCCGACCGGATCCCACGCGCCGTCCCGATCTCGATCACGACGTCACCCAGGGCATCCAGTCGCGCGGCCTGGACCGGGCGATCGGCCGCTGAGCCAATCGCGGAATGCGAGGAGGAGCGACATGCGGACCATTCGTGCACTCTCGATCGTGGCAACCCTCGGGCTGGCCGTCCTGACCACGGCCGGCCCCGCCGCCGCGTACGTCATCGAGGCGCTGACCTCGATCCCGGCCGACCAGGCCACGGACAAGGAGACCCTGGAGCGGGCGATCCGCGTGGCGGTCGACGACGTCGCGACCCACGCGGTCGCCTTCACGCCGACGGTGGTATCGCTCCGCGAGGCCAAGCTGATCGGCGATCGGATCTACCTGTTCGTCCTCCTCGCGGATGAGGCGGGTGAGGCCGAGATCCACGTGCTGGAGACCGGGACGGCGCGGTCGAGCGCGGGCTCGCTCTGACTCTGCTAGTCTAGGGCGCATGTTCGATACGAAGATCGCGATCGTCGTGCGCGAGGACCTGGCGGTGTGGCAGAAGCTGAACGTGACCGCGTTCCTGACGAGCGGGGTCGTCGGCGCGACCGAGGGCCTGCTCGGGGAGGCGTACGAGGACGCGGCCGGCAACACCTACAATCCGCTCGCGATCCAGCCCATGATCGTGCTGAGCGCCGACGCCGACACGGTGCGGGCGATCTATCGGCGCGCGATGGAGCGCAAGATCCGGCTCTCCCTCTACATCGAGGACATGTTCCGGACCGGCCACGACGCGGCCAACCGGGAGACGGTGAAGCGCTGCCGTCCCGATGAGATGAACGTGGTCGGGCTCGCCCTGCGCGACGACAAGAAGGTCGTCGACAAGATCACCAAGGGTGCCCGCATGCATCCCTAGCCGGGCGTACCCCTAGCCGGCCGCGTCCCGGTCCTCGGACGGCGCGCCGGCCTCGAGCCAGTCGCGGAAGACGGGGGAGGCGGCGGCGAGCCGCCACTCGGCCAGGATATCGCGCGCCATCGCGGTCCGGGCTCCCCGGGCGGTCGGGTCGGCACCCCGGAGACAGCGCTCGAGGAGCCAGGCCTCGAAGTCGTCCGGATCGGGGTCGTCCGCCGTCGCCGCCTCGAGCAGCTCGCGCTTGAGCGCCATGCCGATGGCGTCCGGAGTGGTGTCGCGCTTGCGGCGCCGGCGCCGTCCCTCGGAGGCGTCGAGGGCCGCGATCAGGGCCCCGCAGAACCATCCCGGTCTCGGCGCTCGGCTCATGACGTTCTCCTCCCCCGCGCGCCTTTAGACGAGCCGCGGCTCGCGCTCGGATCGGAGCGCGAGCTCTTTCCGCAAGATTCGACAAGGACGTCGCGCACTCTTGCGCGAACTCCCCCGGAGGCACGGCCCGATCCCGGACGAGCCCGTCACAAGGACAGCAACCTCAGGAACGTCCAGTGACGGGAGGTCTCAGATGAACGGCACGATATGGCGCGTGGCGGCGGTCGCATGGCTGACCGGACTCATGATCGGGGTGCCCGGGGCCGGCCAGGCCGCGGACGGCGACGATGAGCGGTCGGTGGCCGCGCTGTTCGACGAGAGTCCGGTGCGCCCCGATCAGCTCTTCCGGGTGGAGTGGGTGGCGAGCCCGGCGCGCTCGGGCCGCTCGCGGCTCGAGGGCTCGGTGCACAACGACTTCGGGCGCACCGCCCTGAACGTGAAGCTTCGGGTGATCGAGATCGACGCCGCGGGTGAGACGGTCGCCACCGTGATCGGGCCCACCCTCGAGCGGGTGCCGGGACAGGGCCGGGTGCGCTTCGATGTCCAGGTGCCCGATCACCGCCGCTCGTACCGGGTGGCGGTGGCGTCGTTCTCGTTCGACTTCGCCGACCCCGCGGCGAGATAGGGGAGGCGACGATGAACCGGATGCTCGCCGTCCTTCTCTCCGCGCTCCTGGTGGCGCCGAGTCTCGCCGCATGCACGACCGCGCGGCCGCCGATCCCGTCCGAGATGGGCCCGGTCGCGGGCGACCCGCCGGAGGACGCGTGGCCGCGCGAGCTCGTCGGCTCAGACGCGACGTTCTCGATCTTCCAGCCCCAGTACGAGCGATGGGAGCAAGGACACCTGGACGGCCGGGCCGCGGTGGCGGTGGAGGGCCAGGCGTCGCCTGCGCCCCGGTACGGGGTGATGTGGTTCACCGCCCGGACCCAGGTGGACAAGGAGTCCCGGATGGTCACGCTCGAGGACCTGACCGTCTCCCGGGTCGACTTCCCGACCGCGCCGCGTGGCGGGGCGGACTACCTGGCCGCGCTGCAGCGGAAGTTCTCGGACGAGCCGCTGACGATCGCGCTCGATCGCCTCCAGGCCGAGCTCGAGGTGGAGCGGGCCGAGGATCCCGAGCGCGTCGTCGCGGTCCGGAACGACCCGCCGCGCATCATCGTCAGCCAGACCCCCGCGCTGCTCGTCCGCGTCGACGGTCAGCCCGTGCTGCGGACCGTTCCGGGCTCCGCGTACCTGCGGGTGATCAACACGCGGGTGCTGCTCCTGCTCGACCGGGCGTCGGGCCGCTACTACCTGTGGCTGCGGAACCAGTGGGTCGCCGCGCCCAAGCTCGACGGGCCCTGGACCGTCGTAAGCGATCCCACCGCGGCGCTCGACGCGGCCAGGCAGGCCGCGGCCCAGAGCGGCCAGGTGGACCTCCTCGCCGACGCCCCGCCCGAGCTCGCGCCGATGCTGCAGGCCGGGGAGACCCCGACCGTCTACGTGAGCACGACCCCGGCCGAGCTCCTGACCGTGAGGGGCGAGCCGGCCTTCGCGCCGGTGGGACCCACCGCCCTGCTCGAGGTGACGAACGCAGACGAGGATCTCTTCCTGTATTCGCCCGAGCAGTCGTACTACGTCCTGCTCTCCGGCCGGTGGTTCCGCGCGAAGGCGCTCGGGGGGCCCTGGGAGTTCGTGAGCGGGGATCAGCTACCGAAGGACTTCGCGGCCATTCCGGCGAATCATCCGAGGGGTGACGTGCTCGCTTCCATCCCCGGCACCCCGGAAGCGCGCGAGGCGGTGATCGCCAATGATATCCCGCAGACCGCCGCGATCAGCCGGAGCCAGACGAAGCTGGACGTCCGATACGACGGGCCCCCGCGGCTGGCGGCCATCCCGGGCACTCCGCTGCAGTACGCGGTCAACGCCTCGGTGCCGGTCATCCGGGTCGACGCCTCGACGTACTACGCGCTCCAGAGCGGGGTGTGGTTCGTCGCGCCGGCCCCGTCCGGGCCATGGGCGGTGGCCACCAGCGTGCCCCCCGTCATCTACACGATCCCGGCCAGCTCGCCGCTCCACTTCGTGACCTACGTCTACGTGTACGGCTCGACGGCCGACGTGGTCTACACCGGATACACGCCGGGCTACCTGGGCGCGGTGGTCGGGCCGGGTCCGACCGTGGTCTATGGCACCGGCTACGACTACCCCGACTGGGCGGGGACCGTCTGGTACCCGGGCCCGGACACCTGGGGCTGGGGCCCGTTCGACCTGGGCTTCGACGTCGACATCTTCACCGGGTTCGAGTTCGGCTTCGCCTTCCGGGATCACTTCCGACATCACTTCCGGCACCACGCGCTCGGTCACGTGAACGTCTTCCATCACTGGGGGCCCGGCGCGCGCTTCACGGGACGCCTCGGCCGCCCCGGAGGCCACGGGGGCATCGGTCGCGTGGGGCGATCCGGCATCGACGCGTACGCTGGCCGCGACGGCCACGTCTACCGGCGCGACGGCGGCGAGTGGCGGCAGCACAACGGCAGCGGGCGGCTGGGACGGCGTTCGAGGGCCGACCGCCGAGCACGAGCAGTGGCATCACGCCCGCGAGCTGGGCGCGCAGCGGCTCGGCACGTTCCACGGCGGCCCTCGTGGTGGCGGCGTCGCGGCGGGGGGTTTCCACGGAGGCGGGGGCTTCCACGGCGGGGGTGGATTCCACGGGGGTGGAGGCTTCCACGGCGGGGGCGGGCACGGTCGCTGATGAATGCTCGCCGACGGGGGGGCGTCTCATGAGGTGAGAGGAGAAAGTGAGGTGTCGCCATGAGCAAGATCAGAGTGGCACTGGCGGTGTTGGCGATCGTGCTGGTGGCAATCACGCCCGGCCCGGTCTGGGCGAGGGGCGGGGGTCACGGGGGTGGTCACCCCGGCGGATTCGCGGGGCACCACGGCTTCGTCGGCCATCCCGGCTTCGACGGGCACCATGGGTTCGTCGGACACCATGGATTCGTAGGACGCGGCCGCTTCGGGTTCGGCGTCGCGCCCTTCTATCCGTATTACGGCTACTACCCGTACGGGACTCCGGGCTACTGGTACTACTGCCCGAGCTACGGGGCGTACTACCCGAGCGTGGGAACTTGCCCGGAGACCTGGGTCCCGGTGGTTCCGGGCTCCTGACGGGTCAGCGAGCGCCTACGCGCTCCGGCGAGATGCGCGCCCGCCGCTCCGCGGCATCCTGGCAGACCACGCAGGTCGTGACCTCCGGGATCGCCCGGAGACGGCCGGGCGCGATCGACTCGCCGCAGATCTCGCAGGTTCCGTAGTCGCCGAAGCGGAGGCGCTCCAGCGCCTCCGCGAGCCGGTTGGCCCGCTCGACCAGGCGGCCCCGAACCTCGAACGCCAGCTCCCGCTCCCCGGTGATGCTGGCCCCATCGCCGCCCGCGTCACCCTGGCCGTCGTCTTCCAGCGCTCCGGGATAGTCCTCGAATACCACCGCGCCGCCCAGCCCCTTCAGGCGCTCCATCGTCTCCTCCAGCTGCCCCTCCAGTGCGTGCTTGATCGCGTCCATCGCTGTCGGCCCTCCTTAGGCCGGGTTGTCCTGTCAGATGCGGACGCGGCGGGGTGGGACGAGGACCGGAGCGATTCGCGCAAGAACTCGCAGGGTCCCGGGGCGGTTCCTTCGCGTTCTTGCCGGAAAGGCGTCGGGGGCGAGCGCGGATCCCGGTGGGGTCGTCTCAAGGGTGAGGACACCATGAACCGACATCGAGGATGGAGCGGAGTCGTCGTTGTCGCCGCGATCCTGATCGGGCTGGGCGGATGCGCCACGCTGGGATACGGGCCGGTGGCGACCGAGCGGGTCCTGTCGGCGGCCGGCTTCCAGATGAAGCTTCCCGACACGCCCGAGACCCTCGCGACCCTTCACCGCCTGCCGCCGCGAACGCTGGTTCCCGCGCCGCGTGACGGGCAGATGGGCTACGTGTACGCCGATCCCCGGGGCTGCGGCTGCCTGTACGTGGGGACGGAAGCCCAGTACCAGGAGTACCAGCGGCTCGAGCTCGAGAAGCAGCTCGCCGACGAGCGGCTGAGCGCGGCCCAGCAGTACCGGAACGCCGCCACGATGTGGGGCGACGGATGGGGGCCGTGGCCGTGGTTCTAGCGCGGGGTGGGTCGAGCGAAGGACCTTCGATGCCGCGGTGGGCCCGGGCCATCCTGTTCTGGCGCAAGGTCCGGGCGGTGGAGCGCGCCGGGGTCCCGGGGATCCGGTACGAGCCGTGCGGGCCCAGCGACGTCTGATCGGTCGCACGCGGCGGATGGTCGCTCTGGTCGGCGTGCTGATCGCGCTCGGCGGATGCGCCACCATCCGGCGCCACGCGACGCTCGATACCGAGCAGGTCCTCGCGGCGGCCGGCTTCCTGATGAAGCTCGGTGACACCCCCGAGAAGCTCGCCAGCCTGCGCGCGCTGCCGCCCCGGATGCTCGTTCCCCAATCGCGCGAGGGGCGGCTCTACTACGTCTACGCCGACCCCGAGACGTGTCGCTGCCTGTACGTGGGCACCGAGGCTCAGTACCAGGAGTACCAGCGGCTCGTGCTCGCGCAGCGTCGAGCCGACGAGGAATTGATGGCGGCCCAGGACAACCTGAGCGCCACGTTGAACTGGGGGATCTGGGACCCGTGGCCCTGGTTCTGAATCTGGTTCTGAATCGGGGGCGCGCGCGGCTCCTGCTCGTCGGCCTGGCGATCGGGCTCGCGGGGTGCGCGTCCTACGCCGAGCGCTACGCCCAGGCCAACGAGGAGGGCCTCCGGGCCGCCGGCTTCACGGTGCGGCCCGCCGACACTCCCGAGAAGCTGGCCTCGCTGCAGGGGATGACCCAGCGGAGGATCCTCGTCTACACGCGGCTCGGTCGGCCCTACTACGTGTGGCCGGACGCCCGGTTCTGCCGGTGCTTCTACATCGGGAGCGAGGCCCAGTACCAGGAGTACGCGAGGCTCGGGTTCGAGCAGAGGCTCGCGCGGGAGCGACAGACCGCGGCCGAGGAGAACGAGGCCGCCTCACTGTTCGCGGAGCCCTGGGGGCCCTGGTGAGCCCGCGCATACCGATGACCGACGACGAAAGGAGAAAGGCGTGATCACGACACTACCGACTCGTCCGCTGGGCCGCAGCGGGCTGCCCATCACCCGGGTTGGGTTCGGCTCGTGGGCGATCGGCGGCGGCGGCTGGTCGTTCGGCTGGGGCCCGCAGGACGACGCGGAGTCGCTGGCCACCATGCGCCACGCGCTCGAGCGGGGCATCAACTGGATCGACACCGCGGCGGTCTACGGGCTCGGGCACTCCGAGGAGCTGGTGGGGCGGCTGCTCCGCGAGCTGCCGCCCGCGCAGCGCCCGCTGGTCTTCACCAAGTGCGGGTTGGTCTGGGACGAGCAGGATCCGATGGCGGCCCCGCGCCAGGTGCTGAAGCCGGACTCGATCCGGCGCGAGTGCGAGGCGTCGCTGCGCCGGCTCGGGGTCGAGCGCATCGACCTGTACCAGTTCCACTGGCCGGACGAGACCGGGACGTTCCTCGAGGACTCGTGGGCCGCGATGGTCAAGCTCGTGGAGGAGGGGAAGGTCCGCGCGGCGGGAGTCTCGAACTTCGACTCGAGGCTGCTCGACCGGTGCGAGGCGATCCGCCACGTCGACTCGCTGCAGCCGCCCTTCTCGCTGATCAACCGCGCGGCCGGGAAGCGAGAGATCCCCTGGTGCGCGCGCCACGAGACCGGCGTCATCGTCTACAGCCCGATGCAGTCCGGCCTGCTGACCGACGCCTTCACCGCCGAGCGCGTCACCGCGCTGCCCGCCGACGACTGGCGCCGCGGCGCGCCCGACTTTCGCCTGCCCCGGCTCCGGCGGAACCTGGCCCTGCGGGACGCGCTGCGCCCGATCGCGGCGCGGCACGGCACGTCGGTGTCGTCGATCGCCATCGCGTGGACGCTCGCGTGGCCGGGAGTGACCGGAGCGATCGTCGGGGCGCGCACGCCGGAGCAGGTGGACGGCTGGATCGGCGCGGCCGCGATCACGCTCACCGCGGAGGACCTCGGGGAGATCGCGGTCGCCATCGGACACACGAGAGCGGGGGCGGGGCCGGTGCGGGCGGACGAGCCGTCCCGACGAAAGACCGAGCGGAATCACGTGGGCCGATAGCCGGGACGGGAGTGAGCCGCGGGTCGGCATCTGAACAGCGGACACGGAGGGAGGGTGCGATGACCGAGGGACAAGGGATCGACGGCAGCCTGCTCGGGGAGATCGGCAGCCGCCTCGAGCGCCTGTCGGAGGCGCGGCACCGGCTGGCTCGCCACCATCGGATCCTGGTCCGGGCCGCGACGGAGCTGCGGCTCGGGAGAAGCGCGGAGGCGGTGCTGGCCCAGATCCGGGAGCAGTGTCCCGAGCTGCTGGCCCGCCCGGCTCCGGCGCCGGTTCGACCGGCCGGCCGGATCGCGATCTCCGCCTGAAGCGCCCGCGGAGGCGGTCCGAAAAAGCCTCGGCGCTCTTCGTCTCCTCGGCGGTGGTGTCACGTTCTTGCGGGATGGCGAGGGTCCCGGCACGAGGGCATCGTCGCCCGCATCTCAAGAGTGAAAAGGGGGTGGGAGAGATGCCGGTGATCCTCGACCATGTCGAGTGGGTGCTGTTCGGCTGGGTGCTGGCCAATCAGAGCGGCGTGCCGGTGCCGGTCGTTCCCGGGCTCGTGGCCGCGGGCGCGCTGGCCGCGAGCGGCCGGACGAGCATCGTCGAGATCTTCACCGTCGCGGTGGTGGCCACCCTCTGCGCCGACCTCGGCTGGTACGGCCTGGGTCGGTGGCGCGGGGCGGGCGTGCTCTCGCTGCTGGGCGGGCTCTCCCCCCGGGCCAGCGCCCTCGTCCGGCGGGCCCAGGACGGCTTCCTCGCTCACGCGGGCAAGTTCCAGCTCACCGCGCGCTTCCTGCCGGAGCTGAATCCGGTGGCGGCCGGCCTCGCCGGGGCGACCCGGGTGGGGGTCACGCGCTTCGTGGGCTACGGAGCGTTCAGCGCCCTCCTGTGGGCCGGCCTCTGGACCGGGCTCGGGTATCTGCTCGGCGACGCGATCGTGGATTTCGCGACGCGCTTCGGGATCCGGCTGACCGGCTTCGTGCTCGCCGCCCTGCTCCTCTGCCTGGTCATCCGGCGCGCGCGCCGGCATCGCATGCTGCGCATGCTGCAGCGGGCCCGGATCACCGCCGACGACCTGAAGGCGCGGCTCGACCGGGGCGAGCGGATCACCATCCTCGACCTCCGCGGCGCCGCCGACGTGGCGTGTCATCCGTACATGCTTCCGGGCGCGCTCCGGATGGAATCGGGCGCGTTGCGGCGGCTGCGCGAGCTTCCGCGCGACGCCATGGTGGTGGTGTACGGTCGCCGCCTCAAACGGATGCGGGGCGAGCGGGCGACCCCGCACACGAACGTGGTCCTGGGACTGTACCGCGTCGGGTTCGAGCGGGTGCGACCTCTCGCCGGCGGCCTGCGCGCCTGGCGCCGGCGCGGCTATCCGGTGGTGGCGCCCTCCGCGTGCTCCGGAACGGGCTCGGCAACGGCCACCCCGCACCCGTCGAGCGGGAAGCGAGCGTCGCTCCTCCGCGCGGACGAGCTCGCGACGAGAGGAGCCTGAGGCATGCGGCTCTGGCTCAAGGAATGGCTCCGCATCGGCGCGGTCATCGCCATCGCGGCCGGGCTGCTCTGGCTCCTGGTGGAGCGGCGACGTCGGCCGGGCCGCGCTGCTCCGGAGCACGGTGTGGGCGCTCGTGGTGTGGGCGGTGTGCGGGGTGGTGTGGATCGGCCTGCAGTACGGCCAGTGGCACGAGGCGGAGAACCCCTGACGCGAAGGTCGTAGCCGGCCGCCCGGCCTGTACAATGGCGGGGCATGCCCGGACCCGCGGTCGAGCTCCTCCACGTCGGCAAGACCTACCGCGAGGGTGATTCCGAGCGGGCCGTGCTGAGCGACGTCTCCCTGGCGATCGAGCCCGGGGAGATCGTGGTCCTCGTCGGGCGGAGCGGCTCGGGGAAGTCGACGCTGCTCAACCTCATCGCCGGCATCGACCGCCCGACCGCCGGTCGCGTGGTGGTCGACGGCACCGACCTCACCGCGCTCGACGAGGACGCGCGCACCCGGTTCCGCCGCCGCCGCATCGGCTTCGTCTTCCAGTTCTTCAACCTGATCCCCCTCCTCTCCGTCGAGGAGAACCTGCTCCTGCCGCTCGAGCTGAACGGCAAGGCCGACGCGGCGGGGGTGGCGCGGGCGCGCGGGCTGCTCGAGCGCGTCGGGCTCGGCGACCGGGGCGCGAGCCTGCCGGACCGGCTGTCCGGCGGCGAGCAGCAGCGGGTGGCCATCGCGCGGGCGCTCGTCCACGACCCCGCGCTGATCCTGGCCGACGAGCCCACCGGCACGCTGGACGCCGAGACCGCGGCGGCGGTGCTGGCGCTGCTCGACGGCCTCGCGCGGGAGGCGGGCAAGACGGTGGTCATGGTGACGCACAGCCGCGAGGTCGTCGGGGTGGCCGACCGCATCTTCGACGTGCAGCGCGGCCGGCTCGTCGAGCAGCCGATCGCGCCCGGCGCCCCGGGCCGCGGGGCGCCGGCGGCGAGCGGATGATGGGGCGGCAGCTCGCCCGGATCGCCGTCCGTCATCTCGCGCGGCATCCGTGGCAGCTCGGCCTCGCGGTGCTCGGCATCGCGCTCGGCGTGGCGGTCGCGGTCTCGATCGACCTCGCCAACGAGAGCGCGCGGCGGGCCTTCTCGATGGCCACCGTGGCGGTCACCGGTCGCGCGACCCATCAGGTCGTCGGCGGCCCGTCCGGCCTGCCCGACGACTTCTATCGGGTGCTGAAGGTGGAGCTGGGGGCGCGCCTCGCCGCCCCGGTCCTGTCCGGCGACGTCGCGGCGGCCGATCGCCCGGGCCGGACCTTCACCGTGCTCGGCGTCGATCCGTTCGCGGAGGCCCCGTTCCGGCCGTATCTGGAGGCCGAGGGTGTCCGGGCCACCGGGACCGCCGAGAGCGGATCGAGCGCGCCCGGCGCCGCGGCCGGCGAGCGCCGCGACCCGCCGCCGCGCGACCGCCTCTCCACGGTGGCCGCGCTCGTCACGCGCCCGGGCGCGATCCTGGTGGCGCGGCCGACCGCGCGCGAGCTGGGCCTCGGGGTGGGCGACCGGCTCGCGGTCCGCGCGGCGGGAATCCGCCGCGAGCTGACGGTGGCGGGGCTGCTCGACCCGGGCGATGACGCGAGCGCCCGCGCCCTCGACGGCCTGCTCGTCACCGACATCTCGAGCGCCCAGGAGATCTTCGGAGCGGCGGGACGGCTCGGCCGCGTCGACCTCATCGTCGCCGACGACGAGGCGGGGCGGGCGCTCCTCGCCCGCATCACGCGGGCCCTGCCGCCCGGGGCGGAGCTGGTCGCCGCGGGCGCGCGGGCGGGCACCACCGCCCAGATGATCCGCGCCTTTCAGTGGAACCTGACCGCGCTGTCGCTCCTCGCCCTGGTCGTCGGCATGTTCCTCATCTACCAGACGATGACCTTCTCGGTGGTGCAGCGGCGCCCGCTGATCGGCGCCCTCCGCGCGATCGGCGTGACGCGAGCGGAGATCTTCGCGCTGGTGATGGTCGAGGCGGCGCTGATCGGGGTGGTGGGGACCGCGGCGGGCCTGGCCCTGGGCGTGGGCCTCGCCCGCGGGCTGCTCGCGCTGGTGACGCGCACGATCAACGATCTCTACTTCGTGCTCTCGGTGCGCGACGTGGCGCTGGACCCGCTCGCCCTCGCCAAGGGCGTGCTCCTCGGGGTCGGCGCGACGCTCGCCGCCGCGCTCGCGCCCGCGCTCGAGGCGACCGGCGCGCCGCCGCGCGTGGTGATGAGCCGCGGCGCGCTCGAGAGCGGCGCGCGGCGGATGGTGCCGCGCGTGACCTGGCTCGGCGGCGGGCTGCTCGCGGGCGGCGCCGGCATCCTGGCCCTGCCCGGCGGCATCGCGGGAGGCTTCGCGGGCCTGTTCGTGCTGATGATCGGCTGCGCCCTCGTCGCGCCGGCCGGCGCGCTCGGCCTGCTGCGGCTCCTCCACCCGGTGGCGGCCGCCGCGTTCGGCACCCTCGGGCGGCTCGCCACCCGCGGCATCGTGGCGTCGCTCTCCCGCACCGCGGTCGCCATCGCGGCCCTGATGATCGCGGTGTCGGCCGCGATCGGGGTCGGGATCATGATCGCGAGCTTCCGCGAGGCGGTGGTGAGCTGGCTCGAGGGCACCCTGCGCGCCGACGTCTACGTCTCGGCGCCGAGCCTGGTGGGCAACCGGCCGGACGCGACGCTCGAGCCCGCGCTGGTGGCGCGCCTCGCCGCCACGCCGGGGGTGGCGCGCGCCGGCACGTCGCGGAGTGTCCTCGTGCCGGGCCCCGGCGGCCCGGTGCAGGTGGTCGCGCTCGACGTCGATCCCGCCCGGCCTCCGCGCTGGCGCTTTCGCGACGGCAGCGCGGACGCGATCTGGGCCCGGGGCCGCGACGACGCGGCCGGCGGCGGCGTCATCGTGTCCGAGCCCTACGCCAACCGGCGCGGCGCGCGGGTGGGCGCGGCGGTGCGGCTCCACACCGACCGGGGCGACCACGACTTCCGGGTGGACGGGGTGTTCTACGACTACGGCTCGAGCGCGGGCGTGGTGGTGATGAGCCGGCGGACCTACGACCGCTTCTGGGACGACCGCCGGGTCTCGGGCGTCGCGATCGAGGCGGCGCCCGGGGCCGACCTCGGCGCGCTGATGGCCGCGCTCCGGGAGCGCGCGGCCGGCGACCAGGAGGTGGTGGTCCGCTCGAACCGCGCGCTGCGCGAGGCGTCGCTCGAGATCTTCGACCGCACCTTCGCGATCACCTCCGTGCTGCGCACCCTCACCGTCGCGGTCGCCTTCATCGGCATGCTCGCCGCGCTCATGGCGCTGCAGCTCGAGCGGGCGCGCGAGATCGCGGTGCTCCGGACCCTCGGCCTGACCCCGCGCCAGGTGTGGGGGCTGGTCACCGCCGAGACCGGGCTGATGGGCCTGCTGGCCGGCGTGCTCGCGGTGCCCGGCGGGCTCATGCTGGCGGGAATTCTGGTATTCGTCATCAACCGCCGCTCGTTCGGCTGGACCATGCCGATCGATCCGTCGCCGGGGATTCTCCTCCAGGGCGTGGCGCTGTCGGTGCTGGCCGCGGTGCTGGCCGGGCTCTATCCGGCCTGGCGGATGGCGCGCGCGCTGCCCGCCGACGCGCTCCGCGATGAGTAGGGCCGGGCGTGTGGCCGTCGTCCTGACGGTGGCCGTCGTCGCGGCCGGGTCGGTGGCCGCCTACGCCCTCTGGTGGGGCCGCGACGGCGCGGGGCGGAGCGGGGTGGTCCAGGCGAGCCTGGCGGTCGGCGCCGCGCTCGGCTCGGGCGACCTGAGCGGCTTCGCGCGCGCGACCGCGCCGCGCCCCTTCTCGTTTCCCGCCGACCTCGGGCCGCATCCCGAGTTCCGCACCGAGTGGTGGTACTACACCGGAAATCTCGAGAGCGCGGCCGGGCGGCACTTCGGGTTCCAGCTCACGTTCTTCCGCACCGCGCTGGCGCCGCCCGCGGCCGGCGCCCCCGCGCGTGGTACCTCCGCCCCGCCCACGTCTGCATGGTCGGCCCGCCAGCTCTACCTCGCGCACTTCGCGCTCACCGACACCGCCGGGCGGCGCTTTCACGCCTGGAGCCGGCTCGAGCGGGAAGCGCTCGGGCTGGCCGGGGCGCAGGCGAGCCCGTTCCGCGTCTGGGTCGAGGACTGGTCGGCGGAGAGCGACGTGTCCGGTGGGCTGCCGGTACGGCTCCGCGCCGCCGAGGGAGACGTCGCCATCGACCTGGTCCTTTCGAGCCAGAAGCCGGTGGTTCTCCAGGGCGACCACGGCCTCAGCCAGAAGGGCCCGGAGCCCGGCAACGCGTCCTACTACTACTCGCTCTCCCGGATGAGCGTCCGCGGCACCGTGCGCGCCGGTGGCGAGCCGCTCCCGGTCTCGGGCCTCGCGTGGATGGATCGCGAGTGGAGCACCAGCGCGCTCGGCCCGGACCTGGTCGGCTGGGACTGGGTCGCCCTCCAGCTCGACGACGGGCGCGACGTCATGCTCTACCGCCTCCGCCGGCGCGACGGCACCGCCGACCCGCACAGCGCCGGCACGCTGATCGCCGCCGACGGCGCCACGCGGCCGCTCGCCCCGGGCGATGTGACGCTCGAGGCCCTCGACCACTGGACGAGCCCGCGGAGCCGCGTGCGCTACCCGAGCCGCTGGCGTCTCGCCATCCCGGGCGCCGGGCTCAGCCTCGAGATCACCCCGCGCCTGCCCGATCAGGAGCTGATCGTGGGCACGCGCTACTGGGAGGGCGCGGTCGGCGTCGCGGGCACCGCGGCCGGCCGCCCGATCGCGGGCCGCGGCTACGTGGAGCTGGTCGGCTACGGGGAGTGACCGAAGGGGCGGGCGCCCGTCAGTCGTACGCGTCGACCGCGGCAGGTAGCGTGACGTGGAAACGCGCGCCGCGCGGCGAATTGTCGACCGCCCACAGGCGGCCGTGGTGCGATTCGACGATGGAGTGGCTGATCGACAGTCCCATCCCGGTCCCCTGGGGTTTGGTGGTGAAGAAGGCGTAGAAGATCTGGTCCGCCTGCTGCGGAGGTAGCCCCACGCCGGTGTCGCTGACGCACACCGTGAGCTGCTCGTCGCCCGCCCCCTGCGATCTGATGACGAGCTCGCGCGCACCCTCCACGTCCCGCATCGCGTCGACGCTGTTGATCATGAGGTTCATCATGACCTGCTGCAGCTGCACGCGATCTCCCATGACCCGGGGAAGATGTGGGGCCAGGTCGGTCCGGACCGAGATGGAGTGGCGGGCCGTCTCGCTGCGCAGGAGGACGACCATCTCGCGGATGATCTCGTTCAGATCGACCGGCTCCCGTCGCGGAGCGCCCTTCCGGAAGAGCAGGCGCGTCCGGCCGATGATGTCCGCCGCGCGCGTTCCGTCCTCCACGATGCTCATCGCGGACGCGCGCGCTTCCGCGAGATTCGGGGTCTCCCCCTCGAGCCAGTGCAGGCAGGCGTAGGCGTTGGTGACGACCGCGGTGATCGGCTGGTTCACCTCGTGGGCCAGGGACGCGGTCAGCGCGCCCATGGTCGTCACCCGATTGACGTGGGCGAGATCGGCCCGCGCCTGGCGCAGCGCTTCTTCCGCGCACTGCTGCTCGAACAAGGAGGCGCCCAGCGCGAAGGCGAGCAGGACGAACGTCGTGCCCGCGACCACCAGCGCCAGCGTGGTCTGGTCGAGCCCCGCGTACTTCGAGGCCTCGTTGAGCGGGCCGTGAACCGTGAAGATGGCCGCGCGCATCGCGGTGTAGTGCATCCCGGAGATGGCCAGGCCCATGACGACGGCGGCGACGAGTCGTTGGCCGAGATCGGTGGTCCGGAACGCCAGCCACAGGGCCGCGGTCGACGCGCCGATGGCGATGACCAGGGAGAGCGCGACGAACGGACGCTCGTAGCTGAGGTCGGCGTGTCCTCGCATGGCCGCCATGCCGGTGTAGTGCATGGCGACGATGCCGAATCCCATGAAGATGCCGCTGAGAGCGACGCGAAGCGGCGAGACGGTCGGGCGGCTGATGACGTAGAAGCTGGCGCTGGTCACGAAGATCGCCACCAGGAGGGAGAGGGCGGTCACGCCGAGGTCGTAGGCGAGCGGTACCGGCACGATGAACGCGAGCATCGCGACGAAGTGCATCGACCATATGCCGCCTCCCATCGTGATCGCGGCGGCGACCAGCCAGAGCCGACGGGCCAGCCCCCGGGCGGCTCCCGCGTGCGCGGCCAGATCGAGGGCGGTGTAGGACGCGAAGGAGGCGACCAGGATGGATAGAGCGACGAGGTACGGATCGTGTGTTCCGGTAACGAGCATCGGGTTGCCCCAATTGTCGGACCAGAGACGAGTGGGCGCACCGTCCGCGGACTCGGTCGCGAGTCTACACCGGAAGGCCGGCCCGCGCCCGCGAGCCGGTTACTTCGGCTTCGCGGCGTAGAGCTGGCACCAGCCCTTCGGGTTAATCTTACCGTCCACCAGCTTGCAGGCGGCCGGGGCCACGAATTGCAAGCAGTTGTCGCATTCTTGCGGCCCCTTCGGCTTCTCCTGATATTGCACCAGCTTCGGCGCGATCTTGGTCTGCGCGCCGGCCCGGGCCGGGACGAGCGCGGCGGCCAGACCGGTCGCGCCCGTCCACAGCGCCGCGCGTCGCGAGACCCTGAGCGCTCCTCCGTCCGGCCGGCTCATCGCGTCTTCTCGGGAACGAGGCCGTCGTGGTCGCTCATGGTGGTGTCCTTTCCGCGTTCTTTGTCACGTGCTTGCCGAGGAACTCTCGCATCAGTGCCGCGATGGTCTCGCCATCCGTTTCCAGGGCGAAGTGGCCGGCGTCGATCAGGTGATATTCCAGCGTCATCAGATCGCGCTTGTAGGGCTCCGCTCCGGCGGGGGGGAAGATCTGGTCGTTCTGTCCCCACGCGATCAGCATCGGCGGCTGATGCTTCCGGAAGTAGTCCTGCCACGTTGGATAGAGAGGGGGATTGCTGCCGTAGCTGAGAAAGAGATCGATCTGGATCTCGTCGTTCCCCTTGCGGTCGAGCAAGAACTGGTCCTCGGCCGCTCCGTCCGGGCTCACGAGGTCCGGGTTCTTGGCGCCGGTCATGTACTGCCATCTGGTCGCGTCGTAGGTGAGCAGCCCGCGAATGGCGTCGCGCTTGTCCTTGCTGGCCGGGTCCTTCCAGTACTCCTTGAGCGGATTCCAGAAGTCGTTGTCGAGGCCCTCCTCGTAGGCGTTGCCGTTCTGGACCACGATGGCGGTGATCCGCTCCGGGTGCTTGACGGCGAGGCGGTAACCGATCGGGGCCCCGTAGTCCTGCACGTACAGGGCGTACGTCTCGAGACCGAGCTGCTCGGTGAACTCGGTCGATCACCTGCGCCAGGTTGTCGAAGGTGTACGCGAAGGTATCCCGTGACGGCATCGAGCTGTGGCCGTAGCCGGGGTAGTCCGGCGCGACGACGTGGTACCGGTCCGCCAGCGCCGGGATGAGATTGCGGAACATCTGCGAGCTGGTCGGGAAGCCGTGCAGGAGCAGGAGCGTCGGCGCGTCCTTCGGACCGGCCTCGCGGTAGAAGATGTCCAGGCCGGCGACTCGGGCGTTCCTGTACCGGACTCTCGCGGGTTGGGTGGTCGTTCTCGCGGTGACGGTCTTCATGGCGTCCTTCTCCTCGCGTGGGTGGGATACCGACGGCTACCCGTACGTGTGGGAGGGTGCGGCGACGGCACCGGTGACGCCTCGGAAGGCTTTCGGCAGGAATCCGACAGGCCCGCTTGCCGCTTCTTGCGGAAAGCCGGGCGGTCGCGAGCGGTCGCGCCGCGGGTGGGATCACAAGCGCGGATCGACCAACCACCACCTCACGGGAAGGGGACAGACTTATGAGTTCAGTAACCGTACTTCGGATGGGGGCGCTGGCCGGGCTTCTGATGCTCTCGACGGTCGCCTGTTCCAGCACCACGCGGCTGAGCAGCGCCAACATGTGCAAGGCCGCCGGCGGGACGTACTCGCAGGGGACGTGCCAGCCGGGCGGCAGCCCGCTCAGCGCGCAGAAGATGTGCGAGGCTCACGGCGGAACGTACTTCTCGGGCGGGGACTACTGCGAAGTGGGCGGGAGCGGCTGGAAGTACTAACCCCGCGGGCAGCCGGCCGACCGGCGCGTCACCGGCCGTCAGGGTGGGGGACGTGCCGGGTCGGCTTGTTGCGGAGCTCGCGCACGTTGCGGGGTCGGGCGTAGCGCGCGAGGTGGCGCAGGTGCTCCTGCGTCCGCTGCGGCGGTCGCCGGCTACGGTTTCTTGGCGAACGCAGTCCTGACGACCGCCGAGGCGGTGAAGGCCATGCGGTAGAGTCCGGAGCGCCCGGCGACGATCCGGACCGCCAGCGGGGTCCGGGGACTCGGGGGCCGGTAGCCGCGCTCCACCGCGGCCACGTCGAGCCCCACGGTGGCGAGGTCGTGCAGGACCACCTGCTCGGCCGGGATCGGGCCGAAGGTCGTGATGGTCTTGAGGTACCCGTGGCAAGCGTCGCAGACCTCGATCTTCTCGCGCTCGAGGCCCTCCGACGCCACCAGGGAGCCGAGCCGCGTGTGGTCGTGCTCGCCGCAGAAGGGGCAGCGGAGCCACGCGGTCGCCCAGTCCCCGCCACAGCCCCGACACCGGAGATGCCGGGCCCCGTCGAGGCCGCGGACCTCGGCGAGCGCGGGCCACGCCCCGCAGGTCGGGCAGTAGCCGTGCGCCCAGGTCGCGGGCGCCGGATCCGCCCAGGCGCGGCGGCAGGCCTGCAGCAGCGGCATGGCGATCAGCGGAGCCACTCCCCGGAGCACTCCCCGAAGCATTCCATGGCTGTCGCCCGCGGCGCTCGCGATGTCGTCGAGGCGCGCGAAGTCCTGGGCCACCGCGGCCTGGAGCAAGGCCAGCAACTCGACCCGCCGCGTGGCGGCCGGGTCGACGAAGGGCGCCGCCGGCCCGATGCCGGCCGCGGTCTCGAGCACCCGGCGCACCCACCGCTCGATCGGTCGGCGCCCCACCGTGAGGATCGCTCCCGACAGCAGGGGCTCGCTCTGTGGATCGCGCGGCGCGGGCGCGGCACCGACTGCCGCCACTCCGGGCGCTCGATCTCCCGGAGCGCCTCCTCGACCAGCGCGAGCAGCGGCCGCCACTCGGGGTGCGCGAGACGGAGCGCGGTGAGGAGATCGCCGTCCGAGCGGGTCGCGATCATGCGCCTATCGCTGCCCGGCCTGCTCGGTGCCCCCGATGAGGGCGTGCCGGCCGATCGTCTTGCCGGAGGTGGGCGTGCCGGCGAACATGCGGGCGCCGGCATGCAGCTCGACCGGCCCGCGCGGATGATTGCCGACGTCGGCGCCGGGTCCGCCGCCTCGAGTCCGGGTCGACTCGGGGCTGGTGCAGGCGACGGCCAGCCCGGCCACGAGCAGTGCCACGACCCCGCGCCACCTCCGCCGGCTCATAGCCGATCCGAGGAGAAGATGATGACCATGCGTAGCACGAGCCCTCCGAGCAGGACGAGCGTGGGCGCGATCCAGGCCGGCCGACCGGCCGGCCCTCGCCAGTCGAGGAGCAGGGGCAGCGCGATGCCGCCCAGGACCATATCCGCCAGGAGCATGCCCCACCCGTCGAGCCACACGGTGGCCACGCGCCCGAGCGAGGCGACCAGCGCGACGATCGCGAGGACCTCGAGGATCAGCGCCGAGCGATCGAACCGCTCGAGCGGATGCAGGCGCTCGCGCGCGAGCCCGCTCCAGAATCCCGAGCAGGATGAGGAGCGCGGCCGAGGTGGACGCGGCCGAGGTCAGGAAGGTCAACCCGAGCAGCGTGGTATCCGCCCAGATGGGCCGGTTGGTGACCGAGAGCAGCACGCCGGTATAGCCCGCCAGATAGAGACCGAGGATGGCGCCCGCGCCGCTCACGAGCCGCCCGAACCGGGCGTCCGGGCTGGCGTGGCGCAGAAGCGCCCACCGGGGCCAGCCGCGCTCGGCCATCACCCCCGCGAACGACACGAAGGCGCATCCGCTGAAGAGCAGGATCACCCACGCGCCGGACGACATCGGGGAGTAGGTCTTGAGCATCGGTCGCCACGTCTGGGACTGCACCAGCATGTGCCAGAAGCGCTCCGGCCGCCCGAGATCGACGGTGAGGACGAGCCCGCACAGGGCACACGATCGGAAACGCGACGAGATAGCCGAGCCGGACGAGCGGGCGGTCTCGCTCGGTCCCGAAGCGATCGAGCAGGGTGGCCAGGAAATAGCTCCCGCCCGCGAGCCCGCCCAGGAAGAAGTAGGCGACGATGAACCAGCGCCAGCCGGGCGACGCGGTGAAGAAGGTGCTAGACATCGTGATTCTCGGGGTTCTCCGGGGGGTTCTCCGGACGGCTCCCGCGCTCCCGGAAGTGGAAGACGCCCATGACCGTGAGCGCCACCGCCCCCAGCGTGGACCAGAGGGCCGATCGCTTGAGATTGCGCGACGGCAGCCGCGGATCCGGCGGGAGCCCGTAGACCTCCGGCCTGTCCACCAGCAGGTAGAAGGAGTTGAGCCCGCCGAGCATGGTCTCGTCGGCCCCGTAGAGATACGCGCGACCCTCCCCGGCCTCGTGGAGCTGGCCCACCCGGCCCCGGGCCAGCTGCTTCAGGTCCGCGATCGGGCCGAAGTTGATGGACTTGGTCGGGCACGCCTTGGCGCACGCCGGCTCGAGGCCCACCTTCATCCGGTCGTAGCAGAGCGTGCACTTCTGCGCGGTGCCCGACACCGGGTTGATCCCGATCACGCCGAACGGGCACGCGCCGATGCAGTCCCGGCAGCCGTTGCAGGTGTCCGCCTGGATGACCACCGTGTCGAACTCGGTCCGGATGATCGCGCCGGTGGGGCACACCTCGAGGCAGCCGGCGTTCACGCAGTGCTTGCAGACGTCGCTCATCATCAGCCAGCGGCCGTCCTGGCGATCGGCGCTGAACTGCTCGACGAACTTCACGTGTCGCCAGTGGATGCCGTCGAGCGCGCGCGTGTTGTCGTAGCTGTCCCCGCTGAGGACGCCGACGCCGCCGTTCCGGGCCGGCAGCTGGTTCCACTCCTTGCACGCCACCTCGCACGCCTTGCATCCGATGCAGACGGTGGTGTCGGTGTAGAAGCCCATCGGCTCCGCCATCACGCCTTCTCCACGTTGCACACGAAGGCCTTCGCCTCGTGGATCGACACGTTGGGGTCGCCCACCAGGGCGGTCAGCTCGTTGGCCGCGTCGCCCACCACCAGCCCCTGGTAGCCCCAGTGAAACGGCATGCCGAGGTGGTGCACGACGCGGCCCGCGATGGTGAACGGGCGCACCCGGCGGGTCACGAGGGCCTTGCCCTGCACGCTGCCGCGCGGGGTCCACACCCGGATCCGGTCCGTGTTGCCGATGCCCTTCTCCGCGGCCAGCTCCGGGCTGATCTCGATGAAGAACTCCGGCTGCAGCTCCGTGAGCCACGGGTTCCAGCGGCTCATGGCCCCGGACAGGTAGTGCTCGGTGAGCCGGTACGTGGTCACGATGTAGGGGAAGCGCGGGTCGCCCGGGGCGGCCAGGGCGTTGCCGTCGAGCTTCCAGTACTTGAGCACCGGGCTCGACTGCTGCGGATAGATCGGGTTCGCCACCGGCGACTCGATCGGCTCGTAGTGGGCGGGCAGGGGGCCGTCCAGGAGCCCGCTCGGCACGTAGAGCCAGCCGACCCCGTCGGGCTTCATGATGAAGGGATCGCCCCCGGACAGCGCGTCGAGCCCGATCGCAGTCGGATCGGCCTTCGCGCTCGGGGCCTTGGTCAGCGCGAAATCCGGGACGTCGCGGCCCGTCCACTTGGCCCCGTCCCACCACACCCACTTCTTGCGCTCGCTCCACGGCCGGCCCTCCCGGTCCGCGGAGGCGCGATTGTAGAGGATCCGGCGGTTGGCCGGCCACGCCCAGCCCCACTCGAGCTGCGCGCCGATCACGCCGGGGGGATCGGGCTGCTTGCGGGCCGCGAGATTGCGGTCCTTGTCGGGGAACACCCCGCAGTAGATCCAGGAGGCGCAGGTGGTGGAGCCGTCGTCCTTGAGGTCGCCGAAGCCGGCGATGTGCCGGTCGGTCTGGCCGGTGTAGTACCCGTTGATCTCCTTGAGGATCTTGTGGGCGTCGGGCTCGCCCCGCTCGCGCTCGCGCGGGTCGTCCGAGTCGAAGTCCCAGGTCAGGCTCCGGAATCCCTGGTCACGCGGCTCTCGTGGAGTCCGCGTACAGCTTCTTGAGCCGCAGGGCCGAGCTGATGGGTCAGCCACAGATCGGTCCGGCAGTCGCCCGGCGGATCGGCCGCCTTGTAGTGCCACTGCAGCATGCGCTGGGTGTTGGTGAAGCTCCCCTCGTACTCCGCGACCTGGGCGGCGGGGAAGAAGAAGACCTCGGTGCCGATGTCCTGGCTCCGCACCTGGCCGCTCGTGACCTCCGGCGCGCTCTGCCAGAAGGTCGCGGTCTCGGTTAGCCAGTTGTCCTTGACCACGAGCCACTCGAGCTTGCCGAGGCCCTTCCGCTCCACGCTCGCGTTGAGCGAGGTGGCCGGGTTCTGTCCGACGCAGAGCATGCCCTTCACCCGGCCCTCGTTCATGGCCACGAACATCGCCATGTGCGAGTGGTCCCCGACGATCTTCGGGTGCCAGTCGTAGCCGAAGTCGTTCCCGGCGGTGGCCGCCGCTCCGTACATCGACTTGAGGTACGAGACCATGAACTTCGGCGTGTTGGCCATGTAGCCCCGCGGCGGCGTCTCGGTGAGCAGCCAGTCGCGGAGCGAGCCGTGGGCCTTCAGCGCGGAGGGATGGTTCATGTAGCCGTGGATCGAGTGATAGAGCGTCGGCATGTCGGTCGAGCCCTGGATCGAGGCGTGGCCGCGGAGGGCCATCACCCCGGCGCCCGGGCGGCCGACGTTGCCCAGGAGCAGCTGCAGCAGCGCGCAGCAGCCGATGGTCTGGGGCCCGTTGGTGTGCTGGGTCCACGCCACCGCGTAGGCGAACGAGGTGGTGCGGTCGGGCCCGGAGTTGGCCAGGATCGTGTCGGCGACCTTGAGGAAGGTCGCCTGCGGGCAGCCGGTCACCCGCTCCACCATCTCGGGGGTGTAGCGGCTGAAGTGCCGCCGGACGATCTGGAAGACCGATCGGGGGTGCTGCAGGGTCTCGTCGCGGCGCGGGAGCGGGGCGAGCAGTGAGCGCACCAGCGGGTCGAACGGCGGCCCGGCCGGTGGCGAGGGCTTGCCGCCCGGCGCCCCCGCGTACTGCCACGTCTTCGGATCGTACTGGCCGACGAACCCGTCGAGGGACCATTCCTTGACCCCGGGGGTGTACTGCATCAGGCCGGAGAAGACCCCCGCGAGGTCCTCGGTGTCCTGGAACCCGTCGCCGATGATCGTCGGCGCGTTGGTGTAGTGGGTGACGAATTCCCGGAAGAACGGCTCGGTGTTCCACCGCTCGGACTCCAGCACGTGGCGGATCAGGCCGCCGAGGAACGCCACGTCGGAGCCGGCGCGGATCGGCGCGTGGATGTCGGCCATCGCGCTGGTGCGGGTGAAGCGCGGGTCCACGTGGATCAGCTTCGCGCCCTTGGCCTTCGCCTGCATCGGCCAGCGGAACGCCACCGGGTGGCACTCGGCCATGTTCGAGCCCTGGATCACGACGCAATCCGAGTCCGCCATGCTGCGCGGGTACATCGTCGCCGCCCCGCGTCCCAGCCGTGTCCCCAGCCCGGGGACGCTGGAGCTGTGTCAGATTCGGGCCTGATTCTCGATGGCCACGATCCCGAGGCCGCGGAACAGCTTCTGCTGGATGTGGTTCCACTCGTTGTCGAGGGTGGCGCCACCCAGCGAGAGGATCGCCGGCGTCATGTTGACGAGCCTGCCGTCCTCGAGCCGCTCGATGAACGTCTCGTCGCGGGCCTTCTTGACCAGCTCGGCCACCCGGCCGATCGCCCGGTCGAGATCCCACACCTCCCAGTCGGCGGCTCCCGGCGCCCGGTGCAGGACCTTGGTGGGGCGGTTCGGGTTGATGTGGAGCTGGTAGATCGCGGCGCCCTTCGGACAGAGCGTGCCCTCGTTGTGCGGGCTCCGGGGATCGCCCTCGATGTTGACGATCCGGTCGCCCACGGTGTGAACGAGGGTGGCGCAGCCCACCGAGCAGTAGGGGCAGACACTCGGCGTGGCCCGGGCCTTCTCGATCCGGAGCGTCTGCGCCCGGGCGAGGGTGGGGGCCAGGCTCGCGCCGAGCCCGGCGAGCCCGCCGACCGCGGTGCCGGTGAGGCTGCTGGCGGACAGCTTGAAGAAGTCCCGTCGTGACAAGTCCATGGCGTCCTCGGGTCGAGAAGGTCGGGCTCGCGCGCCCGTCGTGGGTTAAGACCGCCGGGGTGACCCCCGCGGCGGGGGCCGCCGGATCTTTGCGCAAGGTTTTGACAACGCGGGTGGAAGGGTGGAAGCATGGCCGCAACATCGCGATCTTGCGGGCCGTCGGGCCCCCAAGACCGTCCGCCCCGCCCCGAGCATCAAAAAGGCAGGAGGAATTATCAGACCATGCGACACCACACGCTCGCTTCGGCGCTCATCGCGGTCGCGCTGACCGCGCTCATAGCCGGCTGCGCCGGCCCCACCGTCGGGTCGCCCACGGTGACGCCGGCCGCATTCGACGAGCAGCTCGTCGGGATCTGGAACGGGAAGTTCTGGGCAATCGCCGAATTCTACTATCCGATCGAGGGCCTCATGCTCCTCCAGATCCGGGAGGACCGCAGCTTCACGGTGACCGTGACTCCGACCGCGGCCGCGAACAACATCGCCAAGCCGGGAAGCTGGTCCGGCACCGTGAGCCTGGAGCACGGACTGGTCGTGCTCCACGCCACGAAGGGGGCGTTTCCCGTGTTCTCGTCCCTGAAGCGCTCCCGCGACGGCGAGCTGTACGGGATAGCCAACGACCCCGCGAGCGGCGGCGGAAACATCGCCTTCAAGTTCGAGAAGGGCGATGAGCCGATGGCGCGGGGCGAGGCGATCGTGAAGTAGCCACGCCGGCCGGCGAGGGCTAGCGCCATGGCGAACCGCAACGAGGGGCGATGGTGGAGCGCCGGAACCTCCCTGGCCGCCGGCGCCAGTCGCGCGGCCTCGACCGCGCGCTCGGCCGCTGAGCCCTTCGCTACTGGCCGCGGGTGTACATCGAGTCGGCGCCGGTGACGCTCAGCCGGAACGTCGACGCGCCGACGGGCTCGGGCACGCAGAAGTAGGAGCGGCCGTCGGCGGGCACCTCTCCGAGGACCTCGAGCTCGCGGCTGTTGATCACGCGCCCGTTGCCGTCCAGCTCCTCGACGAGGAGACGGACGTGGTCGGCCGCGAGCCCGCCGTCGTTGAGGACTTCTCCACAGACCGCCTGCACGCCGTCGCGAGCGGGGTCCGCTTGCCACCGGAGACGGAGCAAGGGGCCATCCGTCGGCCCCTGGGCCGCCCCCGCCCCGGGGCCGGCGGCCACCGCGGCCAGGAAGCACGCACTCCAGAGAGCTTGCTTGATCATGTTTGTGTCCTCCTCCGGACCATGGGCTACCGGCGCACCGGCCGGGGAGCCGTTGCGGCGGGCTCCAGCACGTAGCCGCGGACCTCCATGCAGCGACGATAGGCCGGGCCATCGAGCTCGAAGGGAAGCAGGAGGTAGCCCTCGTCGTTGGGCCCGCTCGACGAGCGCAGGCAGGCCTTCTCGTCCTGCTCCTGGTCGGCGGCGACGACGCCCGGCTTGCGGTAGGCGAGCGCGCCCGACGACGTGCTGCAGGCGGCCAGCAGGCCGAAACCCACGACGACCGCGGCGATCCGTCCCGCTCTCCCGAGCGGACCGATCACGACTTCGCCTCCGGCGCGGACGAAGCCTTGCGGGCGTCGGCGACGACCTGCGTCGCCACCTTCCGGGCTTGCGTTTCCGTCACGGTCTCGAGGTCGAGATCCGGCAGGGCCACCGAGAGCGTCGCGATGAGCAGCGACGCGGTGATGAAGAGTGGACTCTTTCCGTTCATGCCCATGAGACGACTCAGCCGGTACATCGGTTCCTCCCGGTCATCCGGTTCTTGCGGAAGAGTCGCTCCGGCCGACTGCGTCGGGGCGGCGCTCGTCATAAGGGCTATATGGGAGACGACACGACATCGCCGCCGGCTTCGCCGCCGCGGCCCGCGGGCATCGCGGGCCGCGTGAGGCGGCATCCCTACGCGCTGGCCACGATCGCGATCCTGCTCGTATTGCTCGGTGGAGGGATCCTGGCCGTCTCGATGCTCTGGCGGTCGACCGCCCGCGCCCAGGGCGTCCCGCCGGCGCCGCCGCGCATATCGGTAGCGGCGGCCGCGGCGCGCACGCGCGACGTGGGGGTCTACCTGAACGGGCTCGGGGCGGTGACTCCGCTGAACACGGTCACGGTTCGAAGCCGGGTGGACGGTGAGCTGATGTCGGTCAACTTCCGCGAGGGCCAGCTCGTGAATCGCGGGGACCTGCTCGCCGAGATCGACCCGCGCCCGTTCCAGGCGCAGCTCACCCAGTTCGAGGGGCAGCTCGAGCGCGACCAGGCTCTGCTCAGCAACTCGATCCCGGCAACATCGTGCACGCGGCCGACACCGGGGGCCTCGTCATCGTCACCCAGCTCCAGCCGATCACCGTGATCTTCACCATCCCCGAGGACAGCATTCCGACCGTGCTGGACCGGCTCCGCAGCGGCGTCCGCCTGCCGGTGGAGGCCTACGACCGGGAGCTGCGGACCAGAGCTCGCGGAGGGCGCGCTGCTCACCATCGACAACCAGGTCGATCCCACCACCGGCACGGTCCGCCTCCGGGCCCAGTTCCCGAACACCGACAACCGGTTGTTCCCCAGCCAGTTCGTCAACGCCCGTCTCCGCCTCGAGACCCGTCGGGGCGCGACCGTGGTGCCGACCGCGACGATCCAGTCGAGCCCGAAGGGGCCGTTCGTCTACGTGGTGCGGCCCGACCGGACGGTCACGGTCCGCCCGGTCGGCGTCGGGCCGACGGATGATGACGACGTGTCGATCGACCGGGGCTGGCGGTGGGGGAGCAGGTCGTGGTCGAAGGCGCCGAGCGCCTTCGCGACGGAGCGGCCATCGCGCTGCGGAACGGCCCGTGAACCTGTCGCGCCCGTTCATCCTGCGGCCGGTCGCGACGACCCTGCTCATGGCCGCCCTCCTGCTGGCGGGCGGCCTCGCCTACCGCCTGCTGCCGGTCTCCGCCTTGCCCCAGGTGGACTACCCGACCATCCAGATCTTCACGTTCTATCCGGGAGCGAGCCCCGACGTGATGGCGTCGTCGGTCACCGCCCCGCTCGAGCGGTTCCTCGGGCAGATGCCCGGCTTGAACCAGATGACGTCCACCAGCTCGAGCGGGAGCTCGGTCATCACGCTGCAGTTCACCCTGAGCCTGGGTCTCGACGTGGCCGAGCAGGAGGTGCAGGCGGCGATCAACTCGGCGCTGACGCTCCTGCCGCCGGATCTCCCGAACCCGCCCGTGTACAGCAAGGTGAACCCGGCCGATACGCCCATCCTCACCCTCGGGCTGACCTCGGCGACCTTGCCGCTCCCCCAGGTCGAGGACCTGGCGGATACGCGGCTCGCCCAGAAGATCGCCCAGCTTCCCGGCGTCGGGCTCGTCAGCATCAGCGGCGGGCAGCGGCCCGCGGTGCGGGTGCAGGCCAACCCGGCCGCGCTCGCGGCGTACGGCCTCACCCTGGAAGATTTACGTACCGCGGTGGCGACCGCCAACGTCAACCAGGCCAAGGGCAGCTTCGACGGGCCGCGCCAGTCGTCGGTCATCGGGGCCAACGACCAGCTCCTCACGAGCCGGGACTACAAGCCGCTGATCGTCGCGTTCCGCAACAACGCCCCGGTCACCCTCGAAAACGTGGCCGACGTGATCGACGACGCCGAGAACGTGCGCCAGGCGGCCTGGATGAACGGCACCCCGGCGGTCATCCTGAACATCCAGCGGCAGCCCGGCGCCAACGTGATCGCGGTCGTGGACCGCATCCACCGGCTCCTGCCCCAGCTGCGGGCCTCCCTGCCGGCCGCGGTCGAGGTTTCCGTGCTCACCGACCGCACCGTGACGATTCGCGGATCGGTCAAGGATGTCCAGTTCGAGCTGATGCTGTCGGTGGCGCTGGTCGTGCTGGTCATCTTCCTCTTCTTGCGCACCGTTCCCGCCACCCTCATCCCGGCGGTCGCGGTCCCCCTCTCGCTGGTCGGGACCTTCGGGGTGATGGTGCTCCTCGGGTTCAGCCTGAACAATCTCTCGCTGATGGCGCTCACCATCTCCACCGGGTTCGTGGTGGACGATGCCATCGTCATGATCGAGAACATCGCCCGCTATATCGAGGCGGGCGACCCGCCGCGACAGGCCGCGCTCAAGGGCGCCGCGCAGATCGGCTTCACCATCCTGTCCCTCACCGTCTCGCTGATCGCGGTGCTCATCCCGCTCCTGTTCATGGCCGACGTGGTGGGCCGGCTGTTCCGTGAGTTCGCCATCACCCTCGGGATCACGATCCTCCTCTCCGCGGTGGTGTCGCTGACCCTGACCCCGATGATGTGCGCCCGGCTGCTCCGCCACACGCCTCCCGAGCGCCAGGGCCGGCTCTACCGGTGGTCCGAGCGCGCCTTCGACCGCATCATCGCGGCCTACGGCACGAGCCTGCGCTGGGTGCTCGGCCACCAGCCGGCCACCCTCGCGGTGGCGGTCGTCACCCTCGGGCTCACGCTGGTGCTCTACGTCGTGGTGCCGAAGGGGTTCTTCCCGGTCCAGGACACCGGGGTCATCCAGGGCATCTCGGAAGCGTCGCAGACGATCTCATTCCCGGCGATGGCCGAGCGGCAGCAGGCCCTGGCCGCGGTGATCCTGCAAGACAAGGCGGTCGAGAGCCTGTCCTCCTTCATCGGCGTCGACGGCACCAACGTCTCGGTCAACAGCGGGCGCATCCTCATCAACCTGAAGCCGCTCGCCCGGCGCGGCGGGGTGAGCGCGACGGACGTCATCCACCGCCTGAAGCCCGCGCTGGCTCGGGTCGACGGCATCCAGCTCTTCATGCAGCCGGTGCAGGATCTCACCGTGGAGGACCGGGTGAGCCGCACGCAGTACCAGTACAGCCTCGAGGATCCGGATGGGCGCGAGCTCAACCTCTGGGCTCCCCGCCTGGTCGACGCGCTGCGCGCGCGGCGCGAGCTGCGCCGACGTCAGCACCGACCAGCAGGATCAGGGACTCGGCACCGCGCTGGTGGTCGACCGCCGCACCGCCTCGCGCTTCGGCATAGGTCCTCAGGCGATCGACAACACCCTCTACGACGCCTTCGGCCAGCGGCAGGTCTCCACGATGTTCACCCAGCTCAACCAGTACCGGGTCGTTCTCGAGGTCAAGCCCGAGTTCCGCCGGAGCGCGGGTGCCCTCCGGGACATCTACGTCACCGGGACGACCCCCGGGGCGAATGGCCAGCCGGTCGCGGTGCCGCTCGACACCATGATCCGGACCTACCCCACCACGGCCCCGCTCGTGGTGTCGCGGCAGGGGCAGTTCCCGGCGGTGACCCTGTCCTTCAATCTGGCCCGCGGGGCGGCCCTCGGCGATGCGGTCGCGGCGGTGGAGGCGACCACCCACCAGCTCGGGCTGCCCGCGAGCATCCAGGGGAGCTTCCAGGGGACGGCGCAGGCGTTCCGGGCCGCGCTGGCCAACGAGCCCTTGCTGATCCTGGCCGCGCTGGTGGCGGTCTACATCGTGCTGGGCGTCCTCTACGAGAGCTACATCCACCCGCTCACCATCCTCTCCACGCTGCCCTCGGCGGGAGTGGGGGCGATCCTCGCGCTCCTGGTTTGCCGCGAGGAGCTGAGCGTCATCGCGCTGATCGGCATCATTCTGCTGATCGGCATCGTGAAGAAGAACGCGATCATGATGATCGACTTCGCCCTGGAGGCGGAGCGCGGGCAGGGCCAGAGCCCCGGGGACGCCATCTACCAGGCCTGCCTCCTGCGATTCCGCCCGATCATGATGACCACGATGGCGGCGCTGCTGGGGGCGCTCCCCCTGGCGCTCGGCCGGGGAGTGGGCTCCGAGCTCCGCCGGCCTCTCGGCATCGCCATCGTGGGCGGACTCATCGTGAGCCAGCTGCTCACGCTCTACACCACGCCGGTGATCTATCTCGCCTTCGACCGGCTGGCGCGGCGCTTCCGGCGGGATCCGGCGGATCCGGCGTGAACATCTCCGCCCCGTTCATCACGGCGGCCGGTGGCCACCACGCTGCTGACGATCGGCCTGGCCCTGAGCGGGATCCTCGCCTGGGGCCTGCTGCCGGTCTCGCCGCTGCCCCAGGTGGATTTTCCGACGATCCAGGTCAGCGCGACGCTGCCGGGGCGGAGCCGGACACGATGGCGACGTCGGTGGCGGCGCCGCTCGAGCGCCAGTTCGGCCGCATCGCCGGGCTCACCGAGATGACGTCGACCAGCTATCTGGGCTCGACGAGCGTCGCGCTCCAGTTCGATCTGTCCCGCAACATCGACGGCGCGGCCCGCGACGTCCAGGCCGCGATCAACGCGGCCCGCGGCTACCTGCCGCCCGCGCTGCCCAACAACCCGAGCTACCGCAAGGTGAACCCGGCCGACGCGCCGATCATGATCGTGGCGCTCACCTCGGACACCCTCGATCGCGGCCGGATGTACGACGCCGCCTCCAGCATCCTGCAGCAGAAGCTGTCCCAGCTGCCGGGGGTGGGCCAGGTGATCGTGGGCGGCAGCTCGCTGCCGGGGGTCCGGGTGGAGATGAACCCCACCGCGCTCAACCGCTACGGCATCGCGCTCGAGACGATCCGGAGCGCGCTCGCCGCGACGACCCAGTATCGGCCCAAGGGACAGCTGGGCGACGAGACCCGGGCCTCGGAGATCGCGTCCAACGATCAGCTCCTCCGGGCCGCCGACTACGCCCCGGTGATCGTCGCCTTCCGCGGCGGTCGGCCGGTGCAGCTCTCGGACGTGGCGCGCGTCGAGGACTCGGTCGAGGACGTCCGCACCACCGGCCTGGCGAACGGCCGGCCCGCGGTGCTGCTGGTGATCTTCCGCCAGCCGGGGGCCAACATCATCGACACCGTCGACGGGGTGCGCCGCCTGCTGCCGGAGCTCGGGGCCGCGATCCCGCCGGCCATCACCATGTCGGTGGTGATGGACCAGACCCAGACCATCCGCGCCTCGCTGCACGACGTCGAGCTGACGCTGGTGATCTCGGTGCTCCTGGTGACGCTCGTCGTGTTCGCCTTCCTGCGATCCGTCCGGGCCACCCTCATTCCCGCGGTGGCGGTGCCGGTCTCGCTGGTGGGCACCTTCGGGGTGATGTACGTGCTCGGCTACAGCCTGGACAACCTGTCGCTCATGGCGCTGACCATCGCGACCGGATTCGTGGTGGACGACGCCATCGTGGTCCTGGAGAACGTGGCGCGGCATCGGGCGGCCGGTCTCTCGCCCCTCGAGGCCGCGCTCCGGGGGGCCCGGGAGATCGGCTTCACGGTGCTCGCCATCAGTCTCTCGCTGGTGGCGGTCTTCACGCCCATCCTCCTGATGGGCGGCCTGGTGGGCCGCCTCTTCCGGGAGTTCGCGATGACGCTCTCCGCCGCGATCGCGATCTCGCTGCTGGTGTCGCTGACCACCACCCCGATGATGTGCGCCACCCTGCTCGCCCGCGAGTCGAGCGAGCACGGCCGCGTCTACCGGGCGAGCGAGCGGGCGTTCGAGGCGATGCGGCGCGGCTACGAGACGAGCCTCGCGTGGGTGCTCCGCCATCCGCGCGGGGTGCTCGCGGTGACGCTCCTGACCGTGGCCCTGAACGGCTATCTCTTCTGGGTGATCCCCAAGGGCTTCTTCCCCCAGCAGGACACCGGGCGCCTGCAGGGGGCGATCCAGGCCGCGCAGGACATCTCCTTTCAGGCGATGCAGGCCAAGCTGACCCAGATCGTGGACATCGTCGGGCACGACCCGGCGGTGGCGAACGTGGTGGGATTCACGGGCAGCCAGGGCAACGGGCCCAGCACCGCCACCAACACCGCGCGCCTGTTCGTCATGCTGAAGCCGCTCGCGGAGCGGAAGATCAGCGCCGACCAGGTGATCACGCGGCTGCGAGGCCGGGTGGCGGGAGTGCCGGGGGCCCCCGCCTTCTTCCAGGCGGTGCAGGACGTCCGCGCGGGCGGGCGCATGGGGAACGCGCAGTACCAGTACACGCTCCAGGGCGACGACGTGCGGGAGCTGGACGCGTGGGGCCCGCGGGTCGCGGAGCGCCTTCGCGCGCTGCCGCAGCTCACCGATCTGGGCAGCGATCAGCAAGACCGGGGGCGGCAGTCGTCGCTGGTGATCGACCGGGCCACCGCATCGCGCCTCGGCATCACCCCTCAGCTCATCGACGACACGCTCGACGACGCCTTCGGCCAGCGCCAGGTTGCGATCATGTATAGCCCGCTCAACCAGTATCACGTGGTGCTGGAGGTCGAGCCGCGCTTCTGGCAGCGTCCCGAGACCCTCGGGGACATCTACCTCCCGTCCGCCACGGGCGGCATGGTGCCGCTCAGCGCGTTCAGCCGGTACGAGCCCACCCAGACCGCGCTGGCGGTGAACCACCAGGCGCAGTTCCCGGCGGTGACCCTGACCTTCAACCTGGCCCCCGGCGTCGCGCTGGGAGACGCGGTGACCGCGATCGAGGCCGCGGTGCGTCCGCTCGGGCTGCCCGCCTCGATCCAGGCCAGCTTCCAGGGCACCGCCCAGATCTTCCAGGCCTCGCTGGCCAGCCAGCCCTGGCTGATCGCGGCGGCGCTCCTCGCGGTGTACGTCGTCCTCGGGGTGCTCTACGAGAGCTACGTCCACCCGCTCACCATCCTGTCCACGCTGCCGTCGGCCGGGGTGGGCGCGCTGCTGGCGCTGCTGGCGTGCCGCAGCGATCTGACCGTCATCGCCCTGATCGGCATCCTGCTCCTGGTCGGCATCGTGAAGAAGAACGCGATCATGATGATCGACTTCGCTCTCGAAGCCGAGCGCGGCCTGGGCAAGAGCCCGGCGGAGGCGATCTACCAGGCGTGCGTGCTGCGCTTCCGGCCGATCATGATGACGACGATGGCCGCTCTCCTCGGCGCGCTGCCGCTGGCCCTCGGCCGGGGCATCGGGTCGGAGCTGCGCCGCCCGCTCGGGATCGCCATCGTGGGCGGGCTCATCGTGAGCCAGGCCCTCACGCTCTACACGACGCCGGTCGTGTATCTCTATCTCGACCGCCTGCGGCTCTGGTGGGCCCGGGGACCCGCCGGCGGCCGGCCGCTCGCCGCCCCCGCGGCCCCGGAGGCGCTGGAGCCATGAGGAGCCGGACCGTTCACCGGCGCCTCGGCGGCCCGCTCGCGCTCGCCGCGGCGCTGCTCGTGCTCGGGAGCGCCTGCACCGTGGGGCCCGACTACGTGAGGCCGTCGATGTGGAGCCCCGACGCCTACAAGGAGATCGACGGCTGGAAGATCGCCCACCCTCGGGACGACCTGGCCCGCGGCCCCTGGTGGGAGATCTTCGCCGATCCGCAGCTGAACGCCCTCGAGGCGCGCGTCAGCATCTCGAACCAGAACCTCGCGGTATCGGAGGCCCAGTACCGGGAGGCCCGGGCGCTCGTGCGCGAGGCGCGCGCGGCGTATTTCCCGACCGTGACGCTCGGGCTCGGCTACACGCGGTCGCGTCAATCGACCACGTTCGTCTTCGGGTCCACCGGGGGATCGTCCAGCGGCACGTCCGCGAGCAGCTCGACCTCTACCGGCACGTCGGGCACCGGGACGTCGAGATCGTCGGGCGGCGCCCAGTCGGACTTCCAGCTGGGCCTCGACTTTTCGTGGGAGCTGGACGTGTGGGGACGGATCCGCCGCGGCGTGGAGTCGAACCGGGCCGCCGCCCAGGCGAGCGCGGGAGACCTGGAGGCCGCGCGCCTGAGCTTCCAGGCGGAGCTGGCCCAGGACTACTTCCAGCTCCGCACCCTGGACGCCCAGAAGCAGCTGCTCGACGAGACGGTGTCCGCCTTCGAGAGATTCCTCCGCCTGACCCAGGATCGGTTCGGGAGCGGAGTGGCGTCCCAGGCCGACGTGGTGCAGGCGGAGACCCAGCTCAAGACCACCCAGGCGCAGGCGATCGACGTGGGCGTCCAGCGCGCGCAGCTCGAGCACGCCATCGCGATCCTCATCGGGCAGGCGCCGTCCACCTTCACGCTGCCCGCCGCGCCGCTCGCGGCCACCCCGCCCGCCATTCCAGTCGGGGTGCCGTCCGAGCTCCTGGAGCGGCGGCCGGACATCGCCGCCGCCGAGCGCCGGGTGGCCGCCGCCAATGCCCAGATCGGGGTCGCGGTGGCCGCGTTCTATCCCACCATCACCCTGAACGCCTCGAGCGGCTTCGAGAGCTCGAGCCTGGCCCAGTGGTTCACCGCCGCGAGCCACTTCTGGTCGGTCGGGCCGGGGATCTCGCAGACCGTGTTCGATGGAGGGCTGCGGCGCGCCCAGACCGACGCGGCCCGCGCGGCCTACGACGCGACCGTCGCGACCTACCGGCAGACCGTGCTGAGCTCGTTCCAGGCGGTGGAGGACAACCTGGCCGCGCTCCGCATCCTGGAGCAAGAGAACGGGGTGCAGGACGACGCGGTGAAGGCGGCTCAGAAGTCCGTGAACCTGACCACGGACCAGTACAAGGCCGGCACCGTCAGCTACCTCAACGTGATCACCGTCCAGACGATCGCGCTGACCGACGAGGTGACCGCCATCCAGATCCGCGGCCGGCGCATGGCCGCCGCGGTCCTGCTCGTCCAGGCCCTCGGGGGCGGCTGGACCGCGGCCCAGCTCCCGTCTCCCGCCGACGTGACGAAGCGATGACGACCGATCGCGCAGTACCCAATTCTTGCGGAAAGGCGCCGCGCCGCGGGTCCCTGCCGCCGGCCCCGGCTCTTAACAAGTGAGGACCGAGACGACGGCACGCAGCCGGACGACGGCAGGAGGCCATGGGATGTCGAGGCTCGAGCGGGTACTGCTGGTGGCGACGTTGAGCGCGACGGTGGTGCTGGGTGGCTGTGGGACCCTGGCGCCCGCGCCCTACAACGGACGCGAGTCGTGCCAGGGGGTCGGGGGCATCTACACCTCCGACGGCCGATGCCTGGCCGGCAATGCCTAGGCGGGTGAGTCTCGTATGTGGATAGTCCGGGTCGCGCTCGATCGTCCCTACACGTTCATCGTCCTGGCGCTCCTGATCCTCATCCTGAGCCCGGTGGTGATCCTGCGCACGCCGACCGACATCTTCCCCAACATCGACATCCCGGTGATCGCGGTGGCGTGGCAGTTCACCGGCTTGAACCCGGAGGAGATGGAAGGGCGCATCAGCACCGGGTTCGAGCGGGTCCTGACGACCACGGTGGACAACATCGAGCACATCGAATCGACGACGGTGAGCGGTCAGTCGATGATCAAGATCTTCCTGCAGCCGAACGCGCGCCTCGATACCGCCAACGCGCAGGTGACCGCGATCGCGCAGACCGCCCTGCGCCAGCTCCCGCCCGGCGTCCAGCCGCCCCTGATCCTGAACTACAGCGCGTCGACGGTGCCGATCCTCCAGCTCGCGCTGTCCGGGATGTCGGAGGCGGAGCTGAACGACGTGGGGCTCAACTTTCTCCGGACCCAGCTGGTGACCGTCCCGGGGGCGTCGATCCCGTACCCGTACGGAGGCAAGCAGCGGCAGGTGATGGTCGACCTCGACCCGCGGCTGCTGCAGTCGAAGGGCCTGGCCCCGATCGACGTGGTCAACACCCTCGGGCTGCAGAACATCGTGCTGCCCTCCGGGACGGCCAAGATCGGGGAGTTCGAGTACGACGTGGCGATGAACGCGAGCCCGCGGACGGTGCCCGAGCTGAACGAGCTCCCGATCAAGGTGGTCAACAACTCCACGGTCTACATCCGGCGACGTGGCGCACGTGCGCGACGGCTACTCCCCCCAGACCAACGTGGTCCGCCAGGACGGGCGGCGCGGGACCCTGGTGACCATCCTCAAGACCGGGTCCGCCTCGACCCTCGACGTGGTGAAGGGGATCCGCGACCTGCTGCCCCGGGTGACCCAGACCCTGCCGCCCGCGCTCAAGATCCAGCCCCTCGCCGACCAGTCGATCTTCGTGCGGGCGGCGGTGAACGGGGTGATCCGCGAGGCGGTGATCGCGGCGTGCCTCACCGCGGTGATGATCCTGGTCTTCCTCGGGAGCTGGCGGAGCACGGTGATCATCGCGGTGTCGATCCCGCTCTCGATCCTCTCCTCGGTGATCGCGCTCAGCATGCTCGGCGAGACCATCAACATCATGACCCTGGGCGGCCTCGCGCTCGCGGTCGGCATCCTGGTGGACGACGCCACCGTCACCATCGAGAACATCGAGCGCCACCGGGAGGGCGGCCACGACGAGCGCGGCGCGATCCTCGACGGCGCGGCCGAGATCGCGGTGCCCGCCCTGGTCTCGACCCTCTGCATCTGCATCGTGTTCCTGCCCATGTTCTTCCTGGGCGGGGTGGCCCGGTACCTCTTCGTGCCCGCTCGCGGAGTCGGTGATCTTCGCGATGATCGCCTCCTACGTGCTCTCCCGGACGCTGGTCCCGACCCTGGCGATGTACCTGCTGAAGCCGGCCCACGACGGGCAGGCGCCGAGCCGCAACCCCCTCGTGCGCGCGCAGCAGGCGTTCGAGCGCGGCTTCGAGCGCTTCCGGGGCGGGTACCGGGACCTGCTCGCCTCGCTGGTGGAGCGGCGCCGTCTGTTCATCCCGGTCTTCCTGGGCGTGTGCCTCCTCGCCTTTCTCCTCGCGCCGCACCTGGGCCAGAACTTCTTCCCCGACACCGACAGCGGCCAGATCAGCCTGCACATGCGCGCCAAGACCGGCACCCGCATCGAGGAGACCGCGCGGGTGGCCGACCTGGTGGAGGACGCGATCCGGCGGGAGATCCCGCCCTCCGAGCTGGACGTGATCCTCGACAACATCGGGCTGCCCTACAGCACCATCAACTGGATCCACAGCGCGTCGGGCACGATCGGCGCCTCCGACGCCGACATCCTGGTCTCGCTGAAGGAGGGGCACCGGCCCACCGCGGACCACGTCCGGACCCTGCGGCGCGTCCTGCCGCGGGAGTTCCCGAGCGTCACCTTCTACTTCCTGCCCGCGGACATGGTGACCCAGATCATCAACTTCGGGCTGCCCGCGCCCATCGACATCCAGATCGACGGCGCCGACATGGCGGGCAACCGCCGCGTGGCCGAGCAGATGCTGAAGGACCTCCGACGGGTGCCGGGCCTGGTGGACCTCCGGATCCAGCAGCCCTTCGACTACCCGAAGTTCGACGTGGTGGTCGACCGCACCAAGGCCGGGCAGGGCGGGTTCACGGTGCGGGACCTGGCCAACAGCCTGCTGGTCTCCTTGAGCGGCAGCTTCCAGACCACCCCGACCTTCTTCCTGAACTGGCAGAACGGAGTGAACTACAACCTGGCGACCCAGACCCCGCAGTACCGGATCCAGTCCCTGTCCGACATCGAGAACATCCCGATCACCGCGGCCGGGACCGGCACGGCCCCCGCGCCCGCGAGTGGACTCGCCACCACCGGCACCGCCGCGGCCAACGCGGGGACGAGACCGGGCGGGCCGGTGCGACCCGGCATCCTGACCGACGTCGCGACGATCACCCGCGCCGCGGAGCCGGAGACCGGTCTCGCACTACAACATCCGCCGGGTGGTGGACATCTACGGCGCGGTCCAGGACCGCGACCTCGGAGCGGTCGCCCGGGACGTGGACCGGATCGTGGCCGACAGCACGAAGCTGCTGCCGCGCGGCAGCTTCCTCACCGTGCGCGGACAGGTCGACACCATGCGAAAGGCCTACGTCGGCCTGATCGCCGGCCTCGCCTTCGCGATCGTGCTCGTCTACCTGCTGATCGTGGTCAACTTCCAGTCCTGGGTGGACCCGTTCATCATCGTCACCGCGCTGCCCGCGGCGCTCGCCGGCATCGTGGTGTTCCTCTTCCTGACCGGCACCACGCTCAGCGTCCCCGCGCTGATGGGGGCGATCATGAGCGTCGGCGTCGCCACCGCGAACAGCATCCTGGTGGTGGCCTTCGCCAAGCAGCAGCTCGCCGAGCACGGCGATGCGCCGCGGGCCGCCGTCGAGGCGGGCTTCACGCGGTTCCGGCCGGTGCTGATGACCGCGCTGGCCATGATCATCGGCATGATGCCGATGGCCCTGGGCCTGGGCGAGGGCGGCGAGCAGAACGCGCCGCTCGGGCGCGCGGTGATCGGCGGCCTGCTGTGCGCCACCGTGGCCACGCTGGTGTTCGTGCCGTCCGTGTTCGCGCTCCTGCACGGGCGGCGCGCGGAGGCGCCCCGGCCATGACCACCGAGCCCATCGAGGGTCAAGAGCCGGCGGCCCCGGCCCCGGCGTCGAGCCGGCGCCGCACCATCGCGCTGGTCGGGCTGGCGGTCGCCGCGCTGGTGCTGGGCCTGGGCATCTACTCCGGAGTTCGCGCCCGCAGCAAGGCCGACGCCACCCTCCGCCAGGCCACCGACGAGGCGGCGATCACGACGGTGCAGGTGGTGACGCCGAAGCCGGGCGACGCGGTCCGCGAGATCCGCCTGCCCGGCACCACCCAGGCCTTCATCGACGCGCCGATCTTCGCGCGCACCAGCGGCTACCTGAAGCGCTGGTACTTCGACATCGGGGCGCGGGTGAAGGCGGGGCAGCTCCTGGCCGAGATCGACTCGCCGGAGGTCGACCAGCAGCTCCAGCAGGCGCAGGCCGATCTCGAGACCGCGCAGGCCAATCTCCGCCAGGCCAAGATCACCGCCGACCGCTGGCAGGCGCTGCTGGACAGCGGCTCGGTGTCGCGCCAGGAGACGGACGTGGCGGTCAGCGCGCTCAGCGCGATGAAGGCCACCGTCGACTCCAACACCGCCAACGTCCGGCGGCTCGAGCAGCTGCAGGGCTTCGAGAAGATCTACGCCCCGTTCGACGGGGTGATCACCGCCCGCAACACCGACATCGGGGCCCTGATCGACGCGGGCTCGGCGGGCCCGCGCGAGCTGTTCCACATGGCCGCGATCCACCGGCTCCGGGTGTTCGTCGCCGGTGCCCGAGGTCTACTCGCGCGCCGCGGTCACCGGGGCCTCCGCGTCGCTGACGCTCGACGAGTACCCGGGGCGGGAGTTCCACGGCACGCTGGTGCGGAACTCGAGCGCGATCGATCCCGCGTCGCGCACGCTCCTCGTCGAGGTGGACGTCGACAACCCGAAGGACGAGCTGCTGCCGGGGGCGTACGTGTTCGTGCACCTGCGGCTGCCGCGGGCAGACCGCCTCGCTCACCGTGCCGGCCAACACCCTGCTCTTCCGGGCCCAGGGGCTGCAGGTCGGGGTGGTGCGCAACGGTGCGGCGGTGCTGGTGCCGGTCACGATCGGGCACGACTACGGCACCAGCGTCGAGATCGTGGCCGGGATCGATCCGGGCGACCAGGTGATCGTGGCCCCGTCGGACTCGCTCACCAGCGGGACGCTCGTGCGGGTGGCCACGCCGGCGCCGGCCGCTCCGGCCCCGGCGGCGCCCGGGAGCGCGGCGCCGGCCAAAGCCGCGCCCCGGGCGGCGAGATGAGCCGGCGCCTCGCCGCCCTGGGCCTCGCGGCCCTGCTGCTCGGCGGCTGCATGGTCGGGCCCGACTACGTCAAGCCGTCGGCGCCGTCGACCGCGGCCTACAAGGAGGCGGGCCCGTGGAAGGTGGCGCAGCCGAGCGACGCGCTGCCGCGCGGCGCCTGGTGGGATCTCTTCAACGATCCCGAGCTGCACGAGTCTCGAGGAGCAGGTCGCCATCGCCAACCAGGACCTCAAGATCGCGGAGGCGCGCCTGCGCGAGGCCCGCACCGCGGTCCGCTTCAACCGGGCCGGCCTCTTTCCCACGATCTCGACCACCTTCGGCCCGAGCTCGGTGCACGAGTCGGCGCACCAGCCGTTCCTGCCGTCGGGCTCGAGGCCCGGCACCTCCGGGGACATCCTGCTGTCGCTCGACATGTCGTACGAGGTGGATCTCTGGGGCCGGGTGCGGAGGACGGTGAACGCGGCCCGCCGCGAGTCCCAGGCCACCGCGGCGGATCTCGAGACCGCGCGGCTCAGCCTCCAGGCCGAGCTGGCGATCGACTACTTCGAGCTGCGGGCCGCCGACGCGCAGCAGCAGCTGCTGAACGAGACGGTGAAGGCCTTCGAGGACGCCCTGCGCCTCACCGAGAACCGCTTCCGCGGCGGCGCCGCGCCCCAGTCGGACGTGGCGCAGGCCCAGACCCAGCTCGACACCACCCGGGTGCAGGCCACCGACATCGCGGTGCAGCGGGCCCAGCTCGAGCACGCCATCGCGATCCTGATCGGCAAGCCGCCCGCCGAGTTCAGCCTGCCGCCGCGGCCGCTCGACCACCGGCCGCCGAACATCCCGACCGGCGTGCCCTCGCAGCTGCTCGAGCGGCGCCCCGACATCGCGGCGGCCGAGCGGCGGGTCGCCGAGGCCAACGAGCAGATCGGCATCGCCCGCGCCGCCTACTACCCGACCGTGATGCTGAACGCGTCGGTCGGGTTCGAGGGCTCGAGCTTCGGGAACTTCCTGAACGCGTCGAGCCTGCTCTGGGCGGTGGGCACGTCGATCACCCAGACCATCTTCGACGGCGGGCGACGGCGGGCCACCTCGGAGGCGGCGCTGGCCGCCTACGACGCCACCGTCGCGGGCTACCGGCAGACCACCCTGAACGCGTTCCAGCAGGTGGAGGACAACCTGGTCGCGCTCCGCGTGCTCGAGCAGGAGGCGCAGCAGCAGCGCCGGGCGGTGGAGTCGGCCCAGCTCTCGCTCCAGCTCTTCACGAATCGCTACCGGGGCGGGGTCGACAACTACCTGCAGGTGATCACCGCGCAGACCGTCGCGCTGCAGAACCAGCGCAACGAGATCGACATCCTCCGCCGGCGGATCGACGCCAGCGTGCTGCTCGTGAAGGCCCTCGGGGGCGGCTGGACCCTGGCCGAGCTGCCGGCCGAGTGAGCGGCGCGGGCTACCGGCTCACTTGAGCCGGGTGACGTCGGTGACCGCGTAGCCGCGGCGGCTCAGGCAGCCCGCGAAGAACTTGAAGGCCCAGTCGTCCGGGGTCGGCGGCTTGGAGGTGAAGCCGCGCGGGAAGAGCTTGGAGAAGAAGTTCGAGAAGATCCCGGAGGTGTCCGTGTCCGGGATCACCGGGACCGGCGCCTTGAAGGCCTCCACCTGGCAGCCCTGGAAGTCGGCCACGATCGCGGGAGCCTCTCCGCGAGAGGTCGCGTACAGGTAGCCGATCCGCGCCGGCCCCTGGGAGAAGGTCACCGGCGCGCGGTAGCCCCGCGCGACCAGGCACGCGGCCTCGGCCACGTCCGCGGTGGTCTCGGTGTGGGCCTGGACGAACGGCAGGCACTTGGCGCGGTCTTCCTCGAGCTGCTTGGCGGTCTGGCCGCCCCGCAGGTCGATGCCGCCCTCGGTCGCGCAGCCGCCCAGGATCACCATCGCCACCAGGGCCGCTCCGAGCCGCCCGCGCGCGCTCGGCCGCGATCTCGCACTCGCTCGCCAGGGTCACCATGTCATCGGTCCGGGATTCACTATGCCCGAGCCGGGAGGCCGCCGGAAGGGCGGGTCAGGCGGCGGCGCACCGCCTGCGCGATGCTGCCGTAGATGCCGGCGGGCAGGAAGATGATGAACACGATCAGGAGGAGCCCGTAGATGGTCTCGGCGATCCCGATGAGCTTGATGCCGAAGTAGATGCGCAGGTACTCGCTGAGCGCGATGGTCAGCGCGGTCCCCACGAAGGGACCGAGCAGGGCGTACATGCCGCCGAGCACCACCGCGAACACGATGCGCAGCGACACCCCGATGCCGGCGAGGCTGTCGGGGTTGGCGTAGGCCAGGTACAGCGCGAGGAGCGCGCCGCCCAGCGCGGTCAGGCCCGCGGAGAGCGCGGTGATCGCCATCTTGAACCGGGCCACCCGGATGCCCACCGAGGCCGCCGCGGTCTCGTCCTCGCCGATGGCCTCCATGGCCGAGCGGGCCATGCTGCGATCCACCCGCCACCACACCCAGAGCCCGAAGAGCCAGGCGGCGAGGCCCACGTAGTAGAAGACGCGCTTGTCCGCGAACTGGAGCGTCCACCAGTCGGACGCGGTGCCGCCCGTCTTGAGGGTCACCCCGAGCGAGCCGCCGGTCCAGTCGCGCTCGGCCACGATCAGGAGCCGGATCACCTCGCCGACCGCGAGGGTGACGAGGCCGAAGTAGTGGCCGACCACCTGGAAGCGCGAGCACGGATAGGCCACCACCAGGGCGAAGGCCACCGTCATGACGACGGCGAGCCCGGCGCCCGCCCACGGGGTCATCCCGTAGAAGTTCCAGAGCAGCACGGTGGCGTAGGCGCCCATGCCGAGGAACGCGCCGTGCCCCAGGGAGACGAGGCCGAAGCGGCCCATCAGCGACCACGCGTTGCCCACGAAGGACCAGAGGAAGATCTGGATGATGACGTGCCAGATGTACTCCTGGGCCGGCCCGAGCGGGAGCAGCGGCACCAGGGCCAGGGCCACCAGGCCCGCGAGCCCGAGGAGCCGGGCCGCGCTCACGCGCGCCTCGCGAAGATGCCGCCCGGGCGGACGAACATCAGGACGATGAAGATGACGAAGGCGATGACGTAGCCCATCTCGGTCGAGACCAGCACGCCGCCCACCGAGATCACCTGGGCCATGATGAACGCGGCCGCGAAGGCCCCCACCATGTTCCCCAGGCCGCCCAGCACGCAGATCATGAAGGTGAGCGGGCCGAAGGCCCCCCCGAAGTAGGGGTGCACCGCGTACTGGATGATCAGCAGCGCGCCCGCGACGCCCGCCATCGCCCCGCCCACCGCGGAGGTCACCAGGTAGAGGCGCTGCGGCCGCGCGCCCATGAGCGCGATGGCCTCGCGGTCCTGGCTGACCGCGCGGATCGCGGTGCCGGTGTAGGTGCGGGTGAGGAAGAGGTAGAGCGCGACCATGGCCAGGATCGCGAGGCCGAAGGCGAGGAGGCGGGTGAACGAGATGAAGATGCCGCCCACCTCGAGGGTGGGCAGGCTCACCCGCAGGGAGCGATGGTCCGTGCTCCAGAGCAGCGTGGCGGCCGACTGGATGAAGAAGAGGAGGCCGCCGGTGGCGAGCAGCTGGTTGATCGGCGGGCTCGCCAGGATCGGCGTGATGATCAGCAGGTGCACCAGCACGCCCGAGGAGCGCGCCGATCCCGATGCCGGCCAGGCCGGCCAGCCAGAGCGGCCAGCCGTAGAGGCTCACCAGGAAGTAGACCCCGTACATGCACAGGGTGACCAGGTCCACGTAGGCGATCCAGACGATGTCGATGACGCCGAAGATCAGGTTGAGGCCGAGGGCGAGCAGCGCGAGGACGCCGCCCAGCAGGATCCCGTTCACCACCGCCTCGAGGATGAAGATCGGATCGAGCACGGGTCAGAGCCCCACGTAGGCCTGGCGGACGAAGTCCTGCTCGGCGAGGTCGGCGGCGCGGCCCTCGATCTTGATGCGGCCGACTTCCAGAAGGTACGCGCGGTCGACGAGCTTCAGGACCTGGCGGACGTTCTGCTCGACCACCAAGATCGTGTAGCCCTCCTCGCGCACGCGGCGGATCAGGTCGAAGAGCCGCAGCACCATCACCGGGGCCAGCCCCATGGACGGCTCGTCGAAGAGGATCAGCTTGGGGCGCGACATGAGCGCGCGGCCCACCGCGAGCATCTGCTGCTCGCCGCCCGAGAGGCTGCCCGCCCGCTGGGTCGGGCGCTCGGCCAGCACCGGGAACAGCGCGTAGACGCGCTCGAGGCTCTCGCGGAAGTGCGCGCGCGCCGACGGCAGGAACGCGCCCATCTTGAGGTTCTCGGCGACGGTGAGCTGGGGGAAGAGCCGCCGGCCCTCCGGCACGTGCGCGATGCCGTGGGCCACGATCTCGTAGGCGGGGTGGCCGGCCAGCTCCGCGCCCTCGAACGCGATGCGGCCGGCGCGCGGGGCGATGAGCCCGGAGATCGCGCGGAGCAGGGTGGTCTTGCCGGCCCCGTTGGGGCCGACCACCGCCACCGCCTCGCCCTGGGCCACCCGCAGGCTCACGTCCCAGAGCGCGGTGAAGGCCCCGTACCCGGCGGTGACCTGGTGCAGCTCGAGCATCAGCCGAGCACCACCTTCTCGCCGAGATAGGCCTCGATCACCTGCGGGTTCTCCGCGACCTCGCGCGGGGTGCCCTCCGCGATCTTCTCGCCGTGGTCGAGGACGACCAGACGGTCTACCACTCGCAATAGCGTCGCCATGATGTGCTCCACCCACACGATCGTGACGCCGAGCTCGCCGCGGATGCGCCGGAGCATCTCGGCCGCGTCGTGCATCTCGGACGGGTCGAGCCCGCCGAGGCTCTCGTCGGCCAGCAGCAGGGTGGGGCCGGTGGCGAGCGCGCGCGCCAGCTCGAGCTTCTTGAGCCCGCCCGCCCCGAGCAGCGACGTGGTGGCGGCCGGATCGGTGGGCAGGCCCACCAGGGCCAGCACCTCCTGGGCCCGCCGGCGCGCCTCCGCCTCGGTGCTGCGCCGGGCCGCCCCGAAGTGCGCGGCCACCGCGACGTTCTCGAGGATCGAGAGCTTGCGGAACGGGCGGGGGATCTGGAAGGTGCGGGCGAGCCCGCGGTGGCAGATCGCGTCCGGGGTGAGGCCCGCGATCTCGTCGCCCTTGAACCGGATGGAGCCCGCGGTGGCGGCGAGCGCTCCCGAGATGCAGTTGAAGCAGGTGGTCTTGCCGGACCCGTTGGGGCCGATCAGGCCCAGGATCTCGCCTTCCTTCACCTCGAAGGAGACCGCGTTCAGGGCGGTGAAGCCGCCGAACTGCTTGGTGAGCCGATCGACCGTCAGCACGGAGAGAGAGCCGCGAGGCGGAGGCGCGGCGGCCTCCGCCTCGCGATGGCGATCTCGGTCAGCGGGCCGCCCAGGGCGACCCGGCGGGCAGGAGAACCGGCGGATTGGGCGTGGCGATGACCGGGGGCCACACGTGGCGGAACTGACCGTCGACCACCTGGTACACCGCGGCGATCGCGCGCTCGTTCTGACCGCGCATGGGATTGCCCTCGCCCGCGAACTTCACCCCGTAGCCCTGCATGGTGCCGCCCTCGGGGATGTCGGTCTCCCGGGCCGCCGCCGCGAGGGCCTCCGCGGTCCAGCCCCCGTGCTTCTGGATGGCGCGCGGGAGCACGTCGTTGAGCAGGACCCACATGTTGTTGAAGCCCATCGAGACGTGGGGCGCGATGTTGTTGACCGGGATGTCGGGCTCGAAGGCCTTGTAGCGCTTCACCATCTCCTGGGTCATCGCGGCCACGCCCGGCTTGAGCTTGCTCGCGTCGATGAGCTGGGAGGCGGGCGGATCCGAGGTGTGGAAGCCCTCCGCGTCCTTGCCGAAGGCCTCCTTCAGCTTGGCGAGCTGGCTGTGCCCGGCGCCGTGGCCCGACGTAGACCCGGATCCGCAGCCCCTGCTCCCGGGCCTGGTTGAGGAACAGGTTGATGTCCGGGTTGTAGCCGGTGTGGAACAGCACGTCGGGCCGCGCGGCGCGCAGCTTGGTCACGAGCGAGGAGAGGTCGGCGGCCTGGACCGAGTAGCCTTCCTTGAGCACCACCTGCATGCCGACCTTCTTGGCCTCGGACTCGTTGGACGCGGCGACGCCGACCCCGTAGGGCCCGTCCTCGTAGATGATGGCGACGCGGAGGTCCTTGACCGGCTTCTTCAGCTTCTCCTGCGAGTAGTGGGCGATGTAGTCGACGGTGCCGGTGCCGAAGAGGCTGCCGTTGGCCTGCGGCCGGAAGGTGTACTGGAGGTTGCGGTCCTTCACCACCGCGTCCGCGATCGCGGTGGTGATCCACAGGAACTTCTTCTGCTTGTCGACCCGCTCCGCGATCGGCACCGCGTGGGCGCTCGAGTAGACGCCGGCCAGGATGTCGACCTTCTCGACGTTGAGCAGCCGCTCCGCCTCGTTGATCGCCACGTCGGCCTTGGACTGGCTGTCGCCGTCGACCTGGACGATCTTGTACTTGCCGAGCACGCCGCCCTTCTCGTTGACGTAGTCGATGATCATCTTGGCCCCGCGCCAGCAGTTGAGCGAGCCGGCGGCCGAGAACGGGCCCGAGTGATCGTAGAGGGTGCCGATCTTGATGGTCTGGGCCTGCGCCATCGCGGGCGCCGCGGAGGCGGCGAGCAGCGCGACGGCGGCGAGCGTGGTCAGGGCCGAGAGAATGCGCGGAGACCTCATTGTCTGCCTCCTCGTGTGATGGCGTCCGTGAGTGGGTCCCGAGGGTACGGGGCGAGAAAAGTGGCCAACCGTATCACGCGGGCTGCGGCCGGTCAATGTTCGGGGCCCTCTCGCGGGCCGATTCCGGGGCGGCGGGCTCCCGCCGGGCCCGCACCAGCCACTCGAGCCCGGCGCGGCGCTCGACCGAGCGCGGCGGAGGCCCCGCCTCCAGCACCGTGAAGCGTCCGGCCAGGACCCGCTCGATCTCGGCGCGCGACACCGGGAAGGGCGGGCCGTCGGTCCCGTCGCGGAGCGGGAAGAAGCAGGCGAGCAGGACGCCGCCGGGCCGCAGGATGGCGTGGAGCACGCTCGCGTACTCGTCGCGCCGGGCCGGGTCGATGGCGCAGAAGCACGTGTACTCCCAGACCCCGTCGAAGGCGCCCGCGTGGTCGCGCGGCAGGGTGAACACGTCGCGCGCCTCGACGGTCAGCTCCACCGCCTCGGCCGCGGCGAGCCGCCGCGCCTCCGCCACCGCGGCCTCCGCGAAGTCGAACGCGGTGACCCGATAGCCCCGCCGCGCCAGGAGCCGCGCATCGTGCCCGCGGCCGGCGCCGGGAACGGCGACGCGCGGAGCGTCGAGCGCGGCACCCGAGACGGCTGTCCGCGGCTGGGGGGAAACGGTTGTCCGCGGCGGGGGCCCAGAAACGGTCGTCCGCGGCTGGGGGAGTGCGGGGGCCATTTCTGGGCCCCCGCAGATGAAGGGCTCTGAAGAACTAGACGGTTGCCCGCCGGGAAACCGGCCACCCCCGTCGAGCCAGTCGACCAGCGCCGGCGCAGCCTCGCCCAGGTCCCAGCCGTCCTGGCCGCCCGCGTAGAGACCGTCCCAGAACGCGGCGTGGCTTACCGGTGAGCGAGCTGGCTCCACTCGAGCCCCTGGAAATCGGGAATGGTCCGCTCCGCGCCCGCGGCGCGCAGCTCGGCGTCGGTGTGCGCGGTGGTGACTCCGATCACGCGCATGCCCGCCGAGCGCGCGGCCTGCACGCCGACGAGCGCGTCCTCGAACACCACGCAGCGCTGCACCGCCACCCGCAGGCGGCGCGCGGCCTGGGTCCACACCTCGGGGTCGGGCTTGCCCAGCATCACGTCGTCGGCGGTGACCATCACGTCGAAGAAGCGCAGGAGCCCGAGGTCGTCGAGGAGCCGCTCGGCGTCCCAGCGCGAGGCGGAGGTGCCGACCGCGCGCGGCACGTCGTCCCGCGCGAGGGCCTCGAGGAACTCGCGCACGCCCGCCACCGGATCGAGCCCGGTCTGCGCGCGCGCCTGGTAGAAGTCGCGCTTGCGGCGGGCCAGCCGCCGGGCCTCCGCCCCGCTCACCCGGCGCCCGAGCAGGAGCGGGATCGCCTCCTCGCTGGGCCGGCCGATGGTGAGACGCCAGTGCTCCGGATCGGCGGGCTCGGCCCCCAGCTCGTCCAGCAGCATCCGCCACGCGTGCCGATGATGCGCCCCGCTGTCGATCAGCACCCCATCCATGTCGAAGATCGCCGCGCTACTCACCGCGAACCATTGTGCGCCGACCGGGGGAGTGCGGGGGCCATTTCTGGGCCCCCGCAGCTGAAGAGCTTCCAGAAGTAAGCGGTCGACCGCCCTCCCCCTCACCCTGGCCCTCTCCCCGGAGGGGAGAGGGAATAGAACGTCCGCTCACCGCAACCGGTACAGCGGCGCCAGCAGGTGGAACGTCTCGCGCGCGGCGCGCGCGTACTCGCGCGGCTTCCACTTCACCGCCTCCTCGGCGGGGACGCGGCGGCCCAGCACGAACTGGCCGTCGCGGGTGCGCAGCAGCTCGTCGCCGAGCAGCGCCACCGCGTCCGCGGGCAGGTCGGTGAGGACGGCGGCCGGAGCCTCGTCGTGCTCGTCCTTGAACCAGCCGAGGTCCTTGGCCCGGCGGAGCACCGGCACGAGCTGGCGAGTGTGGCGCTTCCACGCCGCGACCCAGCGCTTCTTCTGGGCGTGCTCGGGGCCGGCCTCGAAGAGGAAGCGGACCCCGCTGCGGGAGACCGCGATCTTGAAGTGGCAGTGCTTCTTGTAGCCCCGCTTGTCGAGGGCGAAGGCCACCCAGGTATCGTCGGGCGGGTTCACGGTGCGCCGCGCGTGCCGGGCCACGTGGGCGAAGGCCTCGGCCCCGCCCACGCGGGCCACGTCGGGGAGGAGCTCGCGGCCGACCGCCTCGAGCTTGGGGCGGATGCGGGTCTTGATCGCGTCCATGCGGGGCTTGAACCCCGGGATCTCGAATACCTTGAAGTCGGACGGGGTGAACCCGGTGAAGGACATGCTGGGCCCTCTCCTTCTACTCCGCCTCGTACTCCAGGTCGGGGTCGAGCGGGAAGATGGGGCGCCGGATGCGCCGGAAGTCGAAGCGCGCCAGGTTGGACGACGAGAGGCCCGGGGCGTCGACCTCGATGATCTCCTTGGCGATGGGCTCGAAGGCCGCGCGATAGTGAATGGTGGACTTCACGACCAGGATCTTCTCCGAGAGGGGGTCGATGCCCACGAACCGGATCATCTCCGGATCGAGGGTTTGCCAGCGGTAGGTGATCAGTATCACCTTCACGTCGTCGATGTCCAGCACCGCGGTGGCGCCGAGACGGCCGGGCAGCCCGGTCATCATCGGCCCGCGGTGCACGAAGCGCCCGTCGGAGAGCGTGCGCACCGTGCCGGTCACGCGCAGCGGCGCGCCGTGGCGGTCGTCCACCTTGCCGCCGATCTCGAGGGTGACGCGCGCGCCCACGCCCGCCTTGGCGCACGCCTGCACCGCCGCCGCGTCCCACAGACACGCCACCGTCGCGCCGCGCGCGCCCACCCGGAGCAGCTCGCGCAGGATCTCGGTGCCGTCGCCCGCCGCGCCGCCGCCGGTGTTGTCGGCCATGTCGGCGAGCACGATGGGCCGGCCCTCGGCGGCGAGCGCCCTCGCCACCGCGTCCTTCACCGGCAGCGCGGTGTGGACGAACTCGCGGCGATGCTCCCACGCCACCCGGCAGAGCTCGGTGGCGAGGCGCTCGGCGAGGGCCTGGTCGTCGTCGGTGACCACGTAGACGCCGAGCCCCGCGTCGGGGATGTCCGCGTACGGGAATCCCGCGAAGAGCGACACCGAGATGACCTTCGGGTCCTTCTCCATCGCGTCGGCCAGATCGTAGAGCCTCCGCATCGGGCCGCGCGCGGTGCCCTGGTTGCCGAGCGGGGGCAGGATCGGCGGCTTGCGCCAGGCCGCGGTGGGGCGGATGCGGCGGTCGATCACCTGGACGAGCCGCTCCGCCGCCTCCACGCCGCGCTCGGCCATGTCGACGTGCGGGTAGGTCTTGTAGCCGTGCAGGAGATCGGCGTGGGCGATCATGTCGCGGCCGAGGTTGCCGTGGAAGTCGAGGGTCACCGCGATCGGCACGTCGGGGCCGACCACCCGGCGCACCGCCGCGATGATGTCGCCCTCGCCGTCGTCGATGCCCTCCGGCACCATGGCTCCGTGCAGATCGAGGAGCACGCCGTCGAGCCGGCCCGCGGCCTGGAGATCGGCCAGCATGCGCTGCTTGACGTGCTCGTAGATGTCGCGCGTGACCCGACCCGCCGGCGAGGCGGCCGCCGCCACCGAGGGCACCAGGCTCGCGCCGAGCCGCTCGGCGGCCTGGATCATGCCGCCCAGGCAGGTGCCGGTGCCGCGATAGGTCTCGACGATCTCGCCGCCGTAGCGGAGGTCGCGCGCCTCGAACTGGGCCCGGTCGGTGGGCACGTTGGAGAAGGTGTTGGTCTCGTGGGAGAGCATGGCGAGGAAGAGTCTCACGCGGATCGGTCCTCGTTGGGTGGTGGGCGGTCGGCGGACAACCGTTTCCTTCTTCAGGCTCTTCAGCTGCGGGGGCCCAGAAATGGCCCCCGCACTCCCCCCGTCGCGGACACCGCGGGGTACAATCGGCGCGGAAAGGAGCATGTCATGGCCGATTCGTGCTTTCACAATCTGAAGGAGGGCGGGATTCCCGCGTCAGCTGGCGGCGGGATTGAGCGCGCGGGTGTTCCCCGGCGAGCACCTGATGCTCTCGGTGGTCGAGATCCAGCCGGGCTCGGTCTCGCCGGTGCACTCGCACGCCAACGAGCAGTGGGGCGTGTGCCTCGAGGGGGAGTGGATCCGCATCCAGGACGGCGTCGAGCATCCCGTCAAGGCGGGGGACTTCTGGCAGACGCCGCCGCACGTGCCGCACGGGGGGCGCGCCACCGACAAGCGGGCGGTCGTGCTCGACATCTTTTCGCCGCCGCGGGAGGAGTACAAGAAGGCGGGCTCCGGCTACAAGTAAGGAGGAGGGAGGGCGCGGGCGGCGGGCGGGGCGGGCGGCAGCCGCTCCCTTGTTCGATACCCCACTCACCGGGAGCGGCCGCCGCCCGCCCCGCCCCCGCCCGCGCCCGCCCTCGTCTTTTCATGTGGCCGGCCCGCGCGTCTTGGTGCTCCTTCAGTCACAGTGCATCGAGGCTGGCTGTCGGCCGGCCGCCTGCTCCTCATAGCTTCATGTGGGGATCGAGCCAGTCGCGGAGGGCGTTGCCCATGAGGTTGATGGCGAGGGTGGTGATGAAGATCGCGATGCCGGGGAAGGCGGCGATCCACCACGAGTTGAGCATGTAGACGCGGCCCTCGCCGAGCATGTTGCCCCACGCGGGAGTCGGCGGCTGGACGCCGAGGCCGAGGAACGACAGGAACGACTCGAGGATGATCACGCTCGCCACCTGCAGGGTGGCGATCACCACGATCACCGAGATCAGGTTGGGCAGGATCTGGCGGAAGACGATCCGCGCGTGGCTCATCCCGAGGGCGCGGCCGGCGGTGATGAAGTCGCGCTCGCGGATGGCCATGGTCTCGGCCCGGATGACGCGCGCGTAGAGCGGCCAGCCCGCGACCCCGAGCACGATCACCATGTTGACGAGGCTCGGGCCGAGCACCGCGATCACGGCGAGGGCCAGCAGCACGAACGGGAAGGTCAGCATCACGTTGATCAGGGTCATGATGATCCAGTCGGTGCGCGAGCCGAAGTAGCCCGCCGCGAGCCCCAGCAGCACCCCGATGGTGGACGAGACCAGCACCGCGGCGACCCCGATCAGCAGCGAGACGCGGCCCCCGTAGATCATGCGCGAGAGGAGGTCGCGCCCGATCTGGTCGGTGCCGAGCCAGTGGTCGGTCTTGCCGCCCTCCATCCACGCGGGCGGGCCGAGCCGGTGCCGGATGTCCACCTCGACCGGGCTGTAGGGCGCGATCAGGGGCGCGGCCAGCGTGCCGATCACGATCAGGAGCAGCAGGACGGCGGCGGCGAGTCCCCACTTCACCCGCCAGAGGCGCTGCAGCGAGCGCTCGGCCTCCTGCGGGCGCGCCGGGCTCGCGCCCGGGCTCTCCAGCGCCACGTCGCCGGCCCGCACCGCGCTCACCCGCCCACCCGGATCCGGGGGTCGACGAACCCGACGACCATGTCCACCACGAAGTTGATGGCCACGATGATCAGGGCCAGCAGCACCACCGCGCACTGCACCACCGGGAAGTCCTGGTTGCGGATCGAGTCCACCGTGAGGGTGGCGACCCCGGGCCACGCGAACACGGTCTCGGTGACGATGGCCCCGCCGAGGAGCTGGCCGAACTGCAGCCCGAGCACGGTGATGACCGGGATGCACGCGTTGCGGAAGGCGTGCTTGACCACCACCCGCCACTCGGCCATCGCCCTTGGCGCGGGCGGTCTTGATGTACTCCATGTTCATCACCTCGATGACGCCGGATCGCACCAGGCGCATCGTGATCGGGGCCAGGAACGCGCCCAGGGTGAAGGCGGGCATGAGGAAGTGCTGCCAGGTGCCGTAGCCGGAGGCGGGCAGGAGCCGGAGGCGCACCGCGAAGATGATGATCAGCATGATGCCGAGCCAGAAGATCGGCATGGCCTGGCCCGCCACCGCCCCCATCGTGCAGAGGCTGTCCACGAAGGAGTGGCGCTTGAGCGCGGCGAGGATGCCGAGCGGCAGGGAGATCAGGAGCGCCATCACGAGGCCGGCGCTGGTGAGGTAGAGCGTGGGCGGCATCCGCTCGATCACGAGCTTGAACGCGGGGGTGTCGGTGTACCACGACTTGCCGAAGTCGCCCTGCACCGCGCGGCTCGCGAACTTCCAGTACTGCACGTAGACCGGCTGGTCCAGCCCGAGCAGCTTGTAGTAGCGCGCGTACTCCTCCTTGCCCGCGTTCTGGGGCAGGAGCAGGGTCACCGGATCGCCGATGACGTGCAGGATCGCGAAGGCCAGCATGGAGATCCCGACGATGACGACCGCGAGCTGGACGACCTGGCCGAAGCGCGTAGCGCTTCATGCGTGCGAATGCGACCGGCCCGGGGCGGCGGCGGGGGGCCGGGGGGTGCCCTCCCTTGTTCGATACCCCACTCACCGGGAGGGCACCCCCCGGCCCCCGCCGCCGCCCCGGGCCGGTCGGCGTCGACCTGCTACTTCTTCCTCAGGGTCACGAGGAACATCCGGTCGACCTCGTCGGCGGGGGCCTGGTACTCGATGCGGTTCGAGATGCCCCACACCCCGCGCAGCCCCCACTTGTAGAGGTAGGCCGCGTCGTCGAACATGAGCTTCTGGGCCTTGACGTAGATCTCGGTGCGCTTCTTGGCGTCGAGGGTGGAGCGCCCCTGGCTGATCAGATCGTCGAGCGCGGGGTTGCAGTAGTAGCTGTAGTTCTCGCCGCACTTGAACACGTCGTTCAGGATCGCGTCCGCGTCGAAGACCGAGTAGTAGCCCCAGGACCAGTTGAACATCGAGCCGGCCTTGCCGTCCTTGATCCGGGCCACCAGCACCGTGTTGTCGCCGATGTAGTTGCGCTTCACCCGGAAGCCGGCCTTGGTCATGTCGGCCACGATCGCGTCGTTGGTCTGCTGGATCGCGGGCTCCACCACCGGCGGGCCCTCGTGGAAGACGACGTCGACCCCGTTGGGGAAGCCGGCGTCGGCGAGCAGCTTCTTGGCCCCCGCGATGTCCTGCTTGTAGGGCTTGAGGCCCGCGTCCCAGCCGAACGCCATCGGGTTGATGCCGGTGGCGGTGCGGTCACCGAGCCCGTTCAGCACGTGCTTGATGATCCCGTCGATGTCCGTCGACATGTTGGCGGCCTGCCGCACCCGCTTGTCGGTGAACGGGTTGGGGCCCGCTGCGGGCCGCCTGGTCGAGCTGCAGCATCGCGGTGCGCAGGATGGGCGAGGTGGCGGTGCGGGCCGTGCCCGACTTGTCGATCACGTCCATCTGGTCGGGCGGCACCGCCTTGATGATGTCGACGCCGCCCGAGAGCAGCTCCGCGATCTGGGTCGCCTGCTCGGGGATGATCCGGACCCGGACGTACTTGAACGCGGGCTTCGCGCCCCAGTAGTCGTCGTTGCGGACCAGGAGGTGCTCCTGCTTGCGGCTCCACTTCGCGAGCTTGTACGGCCCGGTGCCGACCGGGTTCTCCTGCATCCACTCGTGGCCCTTCTCGCGGATCACCTTGTCGGACTGCATGACCTGGGCGGTCAGCCGCTCGACGAAGAGCGGATAGGGCCCGTCGGTCTTGAAGCGGACGGTGTAGTCGTCCACGATCTCGACCGTCTTGATCTTGGCGTGGTTGCCCCGCGCGGTCATCTTCTTGGTCGGATCGAGCACGCGGTCGAAGGTGGCCTTCACGTCCTTGGCGGTGAACGGGCGTGCCGTCGTGGAACTTGACGCCCTGGCCGGAGCTTCACTTCCCAGGTGGTGTCGTCGACCGCCTTCCAGGACGTGGCCAGGTTCGGCACCACCTTGCGGGTCTTCAGATCGCGCACCGCCAGGTGGTCGAACACGTGGTAGCCGAGGATGATCGCCTCGCGCAGGACCGAGTTGGGCGGATCCCAGTTGTCGATGTCCGACTGCAGCGCGTAGATGAGGGTCTCCTCCCTCGTCTGGGCCGAGGCGGCCGGGACGAGCCCGAGACCGACGGCGAACAGGACGGCGAGCCCGAGGACGAGTACACGACGCATGAGGACCTCCTTGGGAGGAATCGTGACGGCTGGCGCACGAAGGGGACGGGGCATCTGGGTGCAGGAACAATAGCCGCGAGGGCCCGGGCAGTCAAGGCGTCCCGCGGCCGCGGGCCCGGGTGTGCTAAGAGATGGGGCACGCCATGCTCCCCGCGCTCGAGACGCCGCGTCTTCGCCTGCGCCCGCTGGCCGCCGCCGACCTGCCCGACCTGATCGCGCTCGACCTCGACCCCGAGGTGATGCGCTACGTGGGCAGCCCCGCGGGGGTGAAGACGCCCGGCGGAGACGGAGGCGCGGGCGCGCGCGCGCATCCTGGAGAGTCGAGCGCGGCGTGAACGAGCCGCTCGGCTTCTGGCGCGTGGAGGCGCGCGCCGACGCGGCCTTCCTCGGCGTGGCCGCGCTGATCCGGATGCCGGACGGGCAGGACGTCGAGGTCGCCTACCGGCTGGCCCGGGCCGCCTGGGGGCGGGGGATCGCCACCGAGGCGGCGGGCGCGCTGGTCGCGCACGGTCTGCGCACCGTGGGCCTCCCGCGGCTGGTCGCGGTGACCTACCCGGAGAATCGGGCCTCCCAGGGCGTTCTCGACAAGCTGGGCTTCGAGCGCCGGGGGCTCGCCGAGTACAAGGGCGTGCAGACCACCTTCCACGTGCTGACCCGCGAGGCGTGGAGCGCGCGCGAGCGTCGCCGAGATTGACTTTATTCCGGCCGCCCCGCCATAATTGACCGTTCTTCACGCACACCCATGGCTCCCTCATCGATATTCCTGGTCACCGGCGGCGCGGGCTTCATCGGCTCGCACATCGTCGAGCGCCTCCTCGCGGAGGGGCAGCGCGTCCGGGTATTCGACAACTTCTCCACCGGGAGCCGGGCCAACCTCGACTTCGCCAAGGGGAACCGGCGCCTCGAGATCGTCCGCGGGGACCTGACCAACCAGAAGGCGGTCGAGAAGGCGGTGCGCGGGGTGACCGCGGTGTTCCACCAGGCCGCGATGCGCTCGGTGCCCCGGTCGGTGGCCGATCCGCTGGGGGCCAACGCCTCCAACGTGACCGGGACCCTGCACGTCTTCCACGCGGCGGCCCAGCAGAAGAAGAAGCCGCGGGTGGTCTACGCGTCGTCCTCCTCGGTCTACGGGGAGCGCCCCGACCTGCCCAAGCGCGAGGACCAGCCCACCGCGCCGATCTCGCCCTACGCGGCCACCAAGGTGGCCGGCGAGCTCTACGGCTCGGTCTGGCACCGCCTCATGGGCGTGGAGACGGTCGGCCTGCGCTACTTCAACGTGTTCGGGCCGCGCCAGGACCCCAACAGCGAGTACGCGGCGGTGATCCCGCGCTTCATCCTGTGGGGCCAGCAGGGCAAGCCGCTGCAGGTGCACGGCGACGGCACCCAGTCGCGCGACTTCACCTACATCGACAACGTGGTCTCGGCCAACCTGCTCGCGGCCCGCGGCGACGCGGCCCGCGTCTCCGGGCGCGCCTACAACGTGGGCTGCGGCAGCCGCACGAGCCTGCTCGAGATCATCACGATGCTCGAGAAGATGCTCGGCCGGCCCTTCCGGCGCCAGCACTCGCCGGGCCGGGCGGGGGACGTGCCGCACACGCTCGCCGACGTGAGCGCGGCCAAGCGCGACTTCGGGTACGAGCCGCTGGTGGACTTCGACGAAGGACTGCGGCGCACGGTCGAATTCTTCATCGGGAGGAAACTCGGATGATGCGTGTGACCACTACCATCGTGATCGCCGCGCTCTGCGCGGCGGCGGTTGCCGCCCCCGCCGTGGTATCCGCCCAGAACCCGAACAGCCTGGTGGTCCAGGTGCCGACCGAGCCGCCCGGCCTCGACCTGACGTCGAACCCGTCCTCCGCCATCGCGGCGGTCGTCTTCGACAACGTGCAGGAAGGCCTCATCAAGATCGACCGCACCGGCAAGATGGTGCCGTGGCTGGCCGAGCGGTGGTACACGAGCGACAACAAGAACTACACGTTCTTCCTGCGGAAGGGCGTCCGCTTCTCGAACGGCCGCGAGATGAAGGCGGCCGACGTCAAGTTCGCGCTGGACCGGGCGGTGAACCCGGAGACCAAGCACCCCTACCGCGTGCAGTACGAGGCGATCCAGGACGTCATCATGAAGGACGACTACACGGTGACGGTGGCGCTGAAGAAGGTGGACGCCACCTTCCTCTACACCATGGCGCGCCAGGGCTCGGTGATCTATCCCCGCGAGGCGGTGGACACCCTCAAGAGCCAGCCGATCGGCACCGGGCCGTTCACGGTGTCGGACTGGGTGCGGGGCGACCGCATCGTCCTGCTCAAGAACAAGGACTACTGGGTGAAGGGGCTGCCCAAGCTCGACCGGGTGGTGTTCCGGTTCATCGCCGATCCCAACTCCACCCTGGCCGCGATCAAGTCCGGCGACATCGACGTCTCCGCCTTCGGCATCGGGCCCGAGAGCGTGGACGAGCTGAAGAAGGACGCGCGCCTCTCGGTCATCGTGGGCGACACCACCAACGACGTGACGCTCTCGATGAACAACAGCAAGAAGCCGTACTCGGACAAGCGGGTGCGCCTGGCCATCACCCACGCGATCAACAAGGACGAGGTCCTGAAGGGGGCGATGTTCGGCTACGGGAAGATCCTCGGCTCCAACGTGGATCCGACCAACCCCTACTTCGTGGACGTCTCCAAGCGCGTCGCCTACGACCCCGCGAAGGCCAAGAAGCTCCTGGCCGAGGCCGGCTACCCGAACGGCTTCGACGCGGTCTTCAAGGTGGCGCCCCAGTACTACTACACGGTGCGCTCCGCCGAGGTGGTGGCGAGCCAGCTCGCCAAGGTCGGCATCCGCGCCACCATCCAGCAGATCGAGTGGGGCCAGTGGCTCTCCCAGGTCTTCTGCCTGGCGCCCTGCCAGACCCCGGACTACGACATGTCGATCATCGGCCACGCGGAGGCCTGGGACATCGGCAACTTCGCCAACCCGAAGTACTACTTCCGCTGGGACAGCCCCGAGTTCCAGAAGATCTACCAGGACTCGCAGGTGACGGTGGACGACAAGAGCCGGCGCGCGCTCTACGTCAAGATGCAGGAGATGCTGGCCGACGAGGCGCCCGCGGTCTGGCTCTACATGCACCCCCGACTCGTCATCACCAAGAAGGGCGTGACCGGCTTCTGGAAGGACCTGCCCGCGCCGGTGCAGGACCTCTCCGAGGTGGCCTGGCAGAAGTAGTTGCAGCGGTACGTCGTCCGGCGCGTCGGCGCGCTCGCGGTCACCCTCTTCTTCGTCTCCCTGCTCGTCTTCGTGGTGGTCCGGGTGCTGCCCGGCGACCCCGCCCTCATCATCCTGGGGCTCGAGGCCAACGCGGATTCGGTGGCGCGGGTCCGGCAGGCCTTGGGTCTCGACCAGCCGGTCCCGGTCCAGTACGTGCAGTGGGTCGGCCACGCCCTCCGGGGTGATCTCGGGCGCTCGATCCAGTACGACCTGCCGGTGGGGGCCCTCATCCTCTCCCGCCTCAACGTGACCCTCCCGCTCACCCTGCTGGCCGCCGGGTTCATGATCGCGGCGGCCATCCCGCTCGGGGTGTTCGCGGCCACCCGCCACCGCCGCTGGGGCGACTACCTGACCATGACCCTCTCCCAGCTCGGGGTCGCGGTCCCGGGGTTCTGGGCCGGGCTGCTCCTGATCCTCCTGTTCTCGGTGCGGCTCGGCTGGGTGCAGTCGGGCGGCTTCGACGGCTGGGGCGAGGGGTTCTGGCGCGGCCTGCGCTCGCTGCTCCTGCCCGCGATCGCGCTGGGGCTCTTCCAGTTCGCGGTGCTGGCGCGCACCACCCGCTCCGCGGTGCTCGAGGTGCTCCGGGAGGAGTACGTGAAGACCGCGCGGGCCAAGGGCGTGGCCGAGCGGGGGGTGCTCTTCCGCCACGCCCTCCGCAACGCCCTCATCCCCATCGTGACGGTGGCCGGCGTGCAGCTCGGCCAGCTCCTGGCCGGCTCCATCATCCTGGAGTCGGTCTTCTACCTGCCCGGCCTGGGCCGGCTCACCCTGGCCGCCATCAGCGCCCGCGACCTGCCGGTGGTGCAGGGGGTGGTGCTCTTCGTGGCCTCGATGATCGTGACCGTGAACGCGGTGGTCGACATCCTGTACGGCATCCTCGATCCCCGGATCCGCTATGGCTGACCGCATCTCCCTCTCCCCCCCGGGGAGAGGGCAGGGTGAGGGGACACCCCGCCGGACGCCGCGCGCGCTCCGTCACGTGACCTTCATGATCGGGCTCGCCATCACCCTGGCCCTCCTGGTCACCGCGGCGGTCAGCGTGGTCTACACCCCGCGCGACCCGCTCGAGATGTCGATCGCGGGGCGGCTCCAGGGTCCGACCGCCGCCCACCCGCTCGGCACCGATCAGTTCGGGCGCGACCTGCTCTCCCGGATCATGCAGGGCGCCATCACCTCGATCCTGGTCGGGGTGATCGCGGTCGGCATCGGCATGGTGATCGGCGTGGCGTTCGGGGTCCTCTCCGGCTACTTCGGCGGCTGGCTCGACGAGACCTTCATGCGGCTGGTCGACGCGATCCAGGGCTTCCCGGCGATCCTGTCGGCGCTCCTGCTCACCGCGGTCTTCAAGCCGACCCTGACGATCTCGATGGTCGCGATCGGCATCGCCTTCCTGCCCGTCTTCGCCCGGCTGACCCGGGCGAGCTTCCTCGAGTTCCGGGACCGGGACTTCGTGGTGGCGGCGCGGGCCCTCGGCGCGGGCGACCGGGCCCTGATCGGCCGCCACATCCTGCCCAACACGCTGCCGCCGCTGATCGTGCAGGCCACCATCAGCTTTCCGGTCGCGATCCTGGCCGAGGCCGGGCTCTCGTATCTCGGGCTCGGGACCCAGCCGCCCAACCCGTCCTGGGGGCTCATGCTCAAGGAGGCCCAGGGCTTCCTCGGCCTCAACCCGTGGTATGCCATCTTCCCCGGAGGGGCGATCGCGCTGACCGTGCTGGGGCTCAACCTGCTGGGCGACGGGCTGCGGGACGTGCTGGATCCCAAGACCGCGGCCTCCTAGGGCGTTCGCCTGGACGTTTGTCCCCCCACTTATGGGGTGAGTGTGCTAGCCTTGGGCCCGGTAGTGGGTCACGCAGCCGGTGACCTCCGCGTTCCCCCGAAGAGACAACCATACAAGGAGAACCATCGGTGCTTCGACCGCTTCTCTATGTGATCGGCACGCTCCTGGTGACGCAGGCCGCCGTCATCGCGACGTCGGTGTATCTGCATCGTGGCCTCGCCCACCGCGCGCTCCGGCTGCACCCGCTCGCCGACTGGGGGTTCCGGTTCGTGCTCTGGTTCACCACCGGCCAGAACCGGCGTGAATGGGTGGCGGTCCACCGCAAGCACCACGCCTTCACCGACACCGAGAAGGATCCGCACAGCCCGCTGGTGCACGGCTTCTGGAAGATCCAGCTCTGGAACGTCTACTACTACGTGCGGGAAGCCCGCAATCCCGAGACCCTGACCCGCTGGGCCAAGGACATCCGCGACGACATCTGGGACCGCGCGCTCTTCAACAAGGGCACGCTCGGCGGAGTGGTCGGCATCGCGGCCGCCATGCTGGTCCTGGGGCCGGGCTGGGGGCTGCTGCTGGCCCTGAGCCACTTCATCCTCTACGTCTTCGTGCTCGCCCCGTCGATCAACGGCCTCGGCCACTGGTGGGGCCGCCGGAACTTCGGCACCAACTCCGCCACCAACCTGCGCGTGCTCGCGTGGCTGACCGGCGGCGAGAGCCTGCACAACAACCACCACGCCTATCCCTCGAGCCCCAAGTTCAGCATGGGCCGCTTCGAGTTCGATCCCTCGTGGGTGGTGATCCGGGTGCTGATGCTCCTCCGGCTCGCCCGTCTGGTCGGCGACAAGGTGAAGCTGGCCGCGTAGGTCGCTCCCGCTCCGCTCCGGACGCCGGGCCCCGGGAGACCGGGGCCCGTGCTGTCACTGCTGATCGCCGATCTCGATCCGTCCGGCCTGGATCGCGGATCGCCGGCAGCGGACGACCGGGACCGGCAGCCGTCGAAGCGCGAGCTGTCGGGTCGAACTGGCTCACGATCCAGTCCGCGAGGAAGTCGGGGACGGGCAGGCGGGCCGAGCCGCACGCGCTCGACGGCCAGTGCGAACGGGCGCTCGCCGTCGCGCGGCGCGAGCCGCACGCGCGCCGATCCCGGGCCGAGGCCGAGTGACCCGCACGCTGGCGGCCCCGTCGTCGAGCCCCACGCGCCACTCCCGACCCGCGGGCTGGCCGCGCAGGAACTCGTCGAGGTCGGCCTGGGTGACCATCGCGTGCTCGATGCGGAGCGCGGCCATCGTCGAGCACCTCGAGAGCGCCGCGTCTCCAGAGCCGCTCGGGGTTGAACACGCAGTCCTTCCACCGACGAGGCGGGTGTCGCGAACGCGGAGCGGTGCGCGATCCTTCGCCGCTCGAGCTCGCCCACCGTGGCGGTCGGCCTCGTGAGCCGCGCCGTCGACCTCTCCCCGCAGAGCGCCTCCGGCCGGTAGTCGAGCGTGCACCCGCAGTCCGCTCGGGTCGCGCACGTATGTCACGCGAGCGCCGCCGGCGCCTCGGACAGCCGTGCCGCGACGCGCGCGGGCGACCAGCGGCGAGCGGCGCGATGCGGCGCGCCCGGAGGACTGCCGCGGCTCCCGTCCGGGCAGCGGGTACTCGCCGACGACCGGGAAGACCTCGGCCGAGGTAGGGATCGCCGCCCTCCACCGCGCGGGTGAGGCGCTCGCCTTGGCCGTCTAGCGGCGGGCCCCTGCGAGGCCGGTCTTGAGGACGACGAAGTCCACGCCGAGCGGCGGCGCCGCTCCAGCCGCGCGTCATCTCGAGCGGCAGTCGCCGACGGGCGGCCTCGTAGCGGAAGTTCGAGACCGAGAAGAAGTCGTGGTTGGGCACCACCGCCACGGTCGCCGGCCTCGCCCCTGCGCTCGCCGCTCGAGTCGGCGAGGATGCGTCGCTGCTGCCAGTCGGCCCGGCTCGGGCGGCGTGAACACCATCGGGAGACCGGACATGGGCAGGGTCGGGCGGGGCCGGCAGCGCGAAGGCCGCCATGGAGACCTGGAGCGCGCCGACGTCACGCAGGCCCAGCGTTACCCATCGGCGCCACCGCGCGCCGAGCACGAGCCCGGCGGCGGCGACGAGCGCGGCGGCGGGAAGGATCGGCAGCGTGTAGCGCAGGTTCTTGTTCTGGATCAGGCAGAAGAGCGACAAACGGGACCAGCGCGGCCATCCAGAGGAAGCCGCGGGTGGAGCGCTGCCGCCGGACCGCCCAGGGCCCCAGACGAAGAGCAGAACGGCCAGCAGGCCGAACTGGACCGGGAACGTCATCGGGTAGTACAGGAGCCCCTCGGCAGAGAGCGTCGCGGGCTTCCCCGAGAGAGCCGCCTGCTTGAATGAGCGGTTCATGATCTGCAGCGGGAGCCCGATCAGTCGGGGGCCGTACCAGGGGAGCGCCACCATCCCGGCGATGGCCAGGGCGATCGCGAGCCGGCCGAGGCGCGCCAGGCGCTCTCCATCGCCGTGCTCCCGGCTCACCCGCCAGGCGATCCATAGGAGCGGTGGCAGAACGTAGGCCGCGAAGGGAGGCTTGGTGAGCATGCCGACGCCCAGCCCCAGGCCGAGTGCGACAGACCGGGTGGTCGAGGAGAAGCCTTCGGTGCGCGCGAGCAGGTAGAGGCAGAGCGCCACCACGCCGGTCAGCGGCACGTCGAGCTGGAAGTTGGTCAGCGAGAAAACCACGAACGGCGCCGTCGCCAGCAGGAGGGCGGCAAGCAGTCCGGCCTCGGTGTCGAGCAGGTGCTGGCCCAGCAGGAAGACGCTCACGACCCCAAGGGCAAGGAAGCCCAGCATCACGGCCTGGGCCGTGAGCGGCACGATCGGGAAGAGAAAGTAGAGCAGGCCCGCCGCGCAGGTGGTCACCGGCGGATAGAACGCGGTCGCCTCGAGGATCTCGCGGGCGCGATCGTGCCCGGGCTCGGCCAGGATGCGGTAGCACTGGAGCGCCCGGCCCAGGTGATTGGCGTAGTCCCACTCGGGCGGCCGCCGATCGATGGAGGTCCAGATCGCCACGACGACGCCGAGCGCCACCAGCAGCGCGACCAGCAAGAGCCAGGGCCGACGGATCACGGCGCCAGGATTATACGGCAAGAATTTGCCCCACTGCGTCACGTGCCCTATGATCACCGATATGTCCAATTGGAGCACCGCGCTCGAGCGGCGTATCACGGAGCGCGCCGCCCGGGTCACCGTGGTCGGGATGGGCTACGTCGGCCTGTCGCTGGCCGTCGAGCTCGCGCGCGCCGGCCTGACCGTTCGGGGCATCGATCTGGATCTCGAGCGGGTGAACCGCCTCAATCGTGGCGAGTCCTACCTGGTGGACGTGCCGAGCGACGCGTTGCGCCCGCTGGTCACGGCCGGCACGCTCACCGCCACCACGACCTTCGAGGAGGCCGGCTCGGCCGACGTCATCATCATCTGCGTGCCGACGCCGCTCCGGAAGAGTAAGGAGCCCGACATCTCGTTCATCCTGTCGGCGCTCGAGAACCTGCTGCCTCATCTCCGGCAAGGGCAGCTCATGGTGCTCGAGAGCACGACCTATCCCGGGACGACGGAAGAGGTGATCCAGCCGCGGCTGGAGGCTCGCGGGCTCATGATCGGCGACATTTCTTCCTCGCCTTCTCCCCGGAGCGCGTGGACCCGGGCAACCAGCGCTTCACCACCGCCAACATCCCCAAGGTCGTCGGCGGGGTGACGCGCGCGTGCACCGAGCTGGCCGCGGCCCTCTACCGTCACGTCACGGCGAGCGTCTTCACGGCCTCGACCCCCGCGTGGCGGAGACGGCCAAGCTGCTCGAGAACACCTTTCGCAGCGTGAACATCGCCCTCGCCAACGAGTTCGCGCTCTCCTGCCGCAAGATCGGCGTGGACCCGTGGGAGGTCATCGAGGCCGCGGCCACCAAGCCCTTCGGCTTCATGCCGTTCTATCCCGGGCCCGGGGATCGGGCGGGCACTGCATCCCGGTCGACCCCCTTACATGTCCTGGAAGGTGCGGCTGACCGGGTACGAGACCCAGTTCATTGCGCTCGCCGACCGGATCAACCGCGCGATGCCCGAGCACGTGGTCACCGTGCTCACCGAGGCCCTCAACGAGCGCGGCCGGGCGGTCCGCGGGGCCTCCATCCTCGTGCTCGGGGTGACGTACAAGCCCGACGTCAACGACATCCGGGAGTCCACCGCGCTCGAGATCATCGACATGCTGGCCCGGAAGGGCGCCCGCGTTGCCTACGCCGACCCCTTCGTCCCGCAGCTCGACCCTGGACAGCCTCAAGCTCACCGCCGTCGAGCCGTCCCCCGGAGCCCTGCGCGGCGGCCGACTGCGTCCTCATCCTCACCAACCACTCGCGCTTCGACTACGCCGCCATCGCTACCCACTCGCCGCTCGTCGTGGACACGCGGAACGCCATGAAGGCGTACCGCGGCCCGGGGCGGGCCATCGTGGCGTTGTAGCCGCGCCGCTCGGCCTCTCCCGGCCGAGGCCCCCGAGATCCGGGCTTTTTTCTTGACGCGCCGCTACCCTGTGTGTTCAAGTTTTGAACATCGTCATGGAGCGCCAGGGCCAGCGAGACCTCGAGATCCTGACCGCCATCGGCGAGGGCCGGCCCCTGACCCAGCGCGATCTCTCGCAGCGGCTGGGGGTCGCCCTCGGCCTGACCAACCTCTATCTCAAGCGCCTGGCCCGGAAAGGCCTCATCAAGATCACGGAGTTCCCCCGCGAAGCCCGGCACCCGTCAGCGGCTTCAGTACGTGCTGACCGGCAAGGGATTCGCCGAGAAGACCCGGCTCAGCTACGCCTACATCGTGCACTCTCTGGACCTCTATCGGCGGGCCCGGGAGGCCCTGCGGGAGCGCCTGGGCCAACTCTCGGACGGCGGTATGAAACGCGTCGCCCTCTACGGGACGGGCGAGGCGTCCGAGCTCGCCTATCTCACGCTGCGGGAGTTCGGCCTGGAGCCGGTCGGGGTCTTCACCGACGAGGGGGGTGGCCAGTTCCTCGGCTTCCCGGTGCGCGCGGTGAGCGAGCTGACCGAGGCCGAGGCCGACGGGATCGTGCTCGCCACGTTCGACCCCCCCGCGCTGGAGGTGGCGGAGCTCGTCCGGCTGGGGTTCCCGACGACCAAGATCGTTACCCTCTTCCCGCCAATACCGCCCGTCAGTGACGGCGAGGGGCCTCGACCGGCATGAGAGTCTGCCTGGTGTCGAACCTGTACCCGCCCGATGCACTCGGGGGCGCGGAGATCGTGGTCGGCCACCTGGCCCGAGGGCTCCAGGCCGCCGGCCACGAGGTGATGGCGGTGGCCACCGCGCCGCGAGCCCGAGCCGGGTGGGACACCGTGGACGGGGTCCGCGTGTGCCGCCTGGGTCCCGCGAACATCTACTGGGCCGGGGACGCCTCCCGTCGAGCCCGGGTCGTCAAGCCGCTCTGGCATCTTGTCGACCTCTGGAATCCGGTCATGTATCGGCGGCTGCGCGCGCTCCTGGCTGCGCAGAAGCCCGATGTGGTGCACACGCACAATCTCGGCGGGCTCTCGGCGGCGGCGTGGTCGGCGACGCGGGCAACGGGGGTTCCGCTGGTTCACACGCTTCACGACCCACTCGCTGACGTGTGTGCGCGCGGTCCGCATGACGCGGAGCGGGCGCGTGTGCGAGCGGCAGTGCGCCCCGTGCGCCCTCCGGAGCGGCTGGCTCGAGCGTCTGAGCCGCGCGGTCGATGCCGTCGCGGCGCCGGCCCGGTTCGTGCTCGAGCGGCACCTGGAGCTCGGCTTCTTCCCCCGGGCGCACACCGCCGTCGTGCCCTGGGGAGCGCCGCCGCTGGCCCTGGCCGCCGGGTCGTCACGACGCGACGAAGGGCCCGTGAGGTTTCTCTTCATCGGCGGCCTGGAGCCGCACAAGGGGATCGGGGGTCCCGCGCTCGAGGCGTTCCGGCGGGCGCCGGACGCCCGCGCCTCGCTGGACATCGCCGGGGCCGGCACGATGGCGGACGCCTGCCGGGCCGCCGCCCGCCGCGACCCGCGGATCCGCTTCTGCGGGTTCGTGGCGGGAGAGGAGAAGGAGCGGCTCCTCGGCTCGGCCGACGCCCTGCTCTTCCCGTCGCCCCGTGCCGGAGGCTGTCGGCCTCGTGATGCTCGAGGCGTTCGCCCACGGTGTGCCGGTGATCGCCTCCCGGACGGGGGGCATTCCCGAGTTCATCGAGGACGGCCGGACCGGCTTTCTCGTGAAGCCGGGAGATGCCAGCGCGCTCGCGACCCACATCGATCGACTCGCGGGCGACCGCGCTCGGATCGAGGCCATGCGCGCGGCGTGCCGGGCATCTGCCGCCCGCCTCACGTGGGCACGGACCATCGGCGAGCTGGTCGAGGTCTACAAGGTCGCCGTCGGGCGGCTGGAGACGCGGGCTCCGCTCCCTGGAGCCCTCACCGAGAACAGGAGAGGCTGAGTGATGGACACAACCGGCGTCGCACTGCTCGGCTTTGGACACTGGGGCCGGAACCTGGCCCGCAACCTCGCGCGGCTGGGAGCTCTTCGCGCCGTGAGCGATCCCGACCCACGGGCGCTCGAGGCCGCCGGCAAGGCGTATCCGGATGCGCGCCTGACCGCGGACTGGGAGAAGCCCATCGCCGATCCGGCGGTGCAGGCGTGCGTGATCGCCGCCCCGGCGGCGCCGCACTACCGACCTGCGCCCGCCAGGCCCTGGAGGCCGGCAAGGATGTCTTCGTCGAGAAGCCCCTGGCTCTTGACCGCGGAGGACGGCGAGGCCTGGTCGCGCTGGCCGGAGCGGAAGGCCGCATCCTGATGGTCGGGCACCTGCTCGAGTACCACCCGGCGATCCGAGGCCTCCAGGACCTGGTCGCGAGGGGCGAGCTCGGCAAGATCCAGTACATCTACTCCAACCGGCTCAACCTCGGCCAGATCCGCACGCGAGGAGAACATCCTCTGGAGCTTCGCCCCGCACGACGTTGCCGTGATCCTGCGCCTGCTCGGCGAGACGCCCGTCGAGGTCGGCCTGCCAGGGCGGCAGCTACCTGCAGCCACGAGCATCGCCGACGTCACGGTGAGCACCTGCCCTTCGCCGAGCGGCGTGCGCGCCCACGTCTTCGTGTGCTGGCTCCATCCGTTCAAGGAGCAGAAGCTCGTCGTGGTCGGCGACCGCAAGATGGCCGTCTTCGACGACACGCCGAGCGGCCGACAAGCTCCAGCTCTACCCGCACCGAGTGCGACTGGATCGAACGGCGTGCCGGTCGCCGTGCAAGGCCGACGGCCGAGCCGGTCCCGCTCGACCCGAGGCGAGCCCCTGCGCGCCAGGAGTGCCGGCACTTTCTCGAGTGCGTCGGACGACGCGCCAGCGCCCGCGGACCGACGGTCGCAGAGCGGCGTCCGAGGTGCTGCGGGTCCTCGCAGCGCCTGCCAGCAGTCCCTGGCGAGGCGGGAGCCCGGTCGGCTTGCCCCCGCGCCCGGCGAGCTGGCCGCCGCGCTACGCGCCCGCGCAGTCCGGCCGCCACGATCGACGACGGCTGCGAGATCGGCGACGGGACGAAGATCTGGCACTTCTGCCACGTCATGCCGGGCGCGCGGATCGGCGCGCGGTGCAACCTCGGCCAGAACGTGCTCGTCGGCCCGCGACGTCGTCATCGGCGACAACGTCAAGATCCAGAACAACGTCTCGGTCTACGAGGGCGTCACGCTCGAGGACGACGTCTTCTGCGGCCCGTCGTGCGTGTTCACCAACGTGATCAACCCGCGCAGCGACGTCTCGCGCAAGGACGAGTACCGCGCGACGCTCGTGCGCCGGGGCGCGACGATCGGCGCCAACGCGACGATCGTCTGCGGCGCGACGATCGGCGCGCTACGCCTTCGTCGGCGCCGGCGCGGTGGTCACGAACGGCACGTGCCGGACTACGCGCTGATGCTCGGCGTGCCGGCGCGGTCGCGGGGCTGGATGTGCCGCATGCGGCGTGCGCGCTCCGGAGGCAGGCGGCCGCCGGGTGCGGTCTGCCCGGACGCCAGCGCGGGTGACTCCGATGCGACGGTCGAGCGGGTCGCAGCCGCGTCCGACGGAGGGCTGGGACAGACGCCGATGAACGGTCGCCGCTCCTCGACCTCAAGGCGCAGTACGCGACGATCCGCGACGAGATCGCGAGGCCGTCGACGCGGGTCCTCGAGAGCCAGCACTTCATCCTCGGCCCCGAGGTCGCCGGCGCTCGAGGCGGAGGTCGCCGCCTACTGCGGCGTCGGCACGGCGATCGGCTGTCGTCCGGCTCCGACGCCCTCCTGCTCGCCGCTGATGGCGCTCGACGTCGGGCCGGGCGACGAGGTCATCACCACGCCTACACGTTCTTCGCCACCGGCGGGCGCCATCGCCCGCCTCGGCGCCACGCCGGTCTTCGTCGACATCGACCCGGACACCTACAACATCGACCCGGCGCGCCGATGGTCGGCGGCGCGATCACGCCCGCGGACCGAAGGCGATCATCCCGGTCCACCTCTTCGGCCAGATGGCCGACATGGACCCGATCCTGGACGATCGCGGACCACGGCCGAGTCCCGGTCATCGAGGACGCCGCCCAGGCGATCGGCGCGGGCTACCAGGCGGCCGCGCGCCGGCACGATCGGGCGCCGATCGGCTGCTTCAGCTTCTTCCCGTCGAAGAACCTCGGCGGCTTCGGCGACGGCGGCATGGTCGTGACCAGACGACGCCGGCCTCGCCGAGCGGCTGCGCCTGCCTGCGCGTCCACGGGGCGAAGCCGAAGTACTACCACCACGATGGTCGGCGGCAACTTCCGGCTCGACGCCCTCCAGGCCGCCGTGCTCGCGGGTCAAGCTCCGCCACCTCGACGCCTGGACGAGGCCGCGGCAGCAGCACGCGGCCGCTACCGCGAGCTCTTCCGCCAGGCCGGCCTCGTCGAGCGGACGGCTGGCGACGCTGCTCGGCCGGTGGTGCGACGCCGCCGCCGGGCATCGCTCCCACGTCTACAACCAGTTCGTGATCCGCGTCCCGCGCGATGCGCGACTGCGCTGCGCGATCACCTCGACCGAGCAGGGGATCGGCACCGAGATCTACTACCCGATGCCCGCTCCACCTCCAGGAGTGCTTCGCGCCGACCTCGGCCACAGCGCCGGGCGACTTCCCCGATCCGGAGCGGGCCGGCGCGCGAGACCATCGCCCTGCCGATCTACCCCGAGCTGACGCCGGAGCAGCAGGCGTACGTGGTGGATCGCATCGCTGCGTTCCACCGGGGGCAGTGAGATGGACCTGCGCGGGCGGCGGGTCCTGGTGATCGGCGGAGCCGGCTTCATCGGCTCCCACGTGGTCGAGCAGCTCGTTCGGGAGGACGTGGGCGAGATCATCGTCTACGACGACTTCACCCGGGGCACCGTGAAGAACCTCGAGACGGCGCTGCGCGACCCGCGGGTGAAGATCTTCGAGCTGGGCGGAGATCTGCACACGGACTTGCTGGACACCGCGATGAAGGGCGTCGACTGCGTCTTCCATCTCGCGGCGCTCTGGCTGCTGCACTGCAACGACTTCCCCCGCTCGGCCTTCGAGGTCAACATCCGCGGCACCTTCAACGTGCTCGAGGCCTGCGTGGCGAACCGGGTTGGGCGCCTCGTCTATTCTTCGTCGGCGTCGGTCTACGGGGATGCGGTCGAGATCCCGATGACCGAGGAGCACCCCTTCAACAATCGCACCTTCTACGGCGCCATCGAAGGTGGCCGGCGAGCAGATGTGCCGCGCCTTCCACCAGCGCTATGGGCTCGACTACGTAGGGCCTCCGGCATGAACGTCTACGGGCCACGGCAGGACATGAAGAGCGTCTATACGACCGTGATCATGAAGGTGCTGGATCGGATCGACCAGGGGCTCCGCCCGCTCGTCTACGGAGACGGCTCGCAGACGTACGATTT
>CAWJDX010000002.1:190000-296730 GCA_963841755.1 uncultured Candidatus Rokubacteria bacterium | reverse complement strand
GCCTCCGGACGGCCCGGCGAGAAACGTTACGGACGTGGGCGGCGAATCGCTGGAGCCGCTCGATTGATCCGCCCCGTCGCCGACGAGCGCGGTGATCGGGCGCGGCAGGGTGTCGCGCGACCAGGGGAGCGAGGTACCGCCCGAACCGATGCCGACCGGCCCGCCGCCCGGTACCTCTTCGAGCTGGGCGATCCGTGTGAGGTTCCCGGGCGATTGCCTCGTCTCGCTCTTCCGGCCCGTTCGTCCCTCGTCCATCAATCCGTCCCACACATCGGCGGGAAGGTGCGCCACCGCCGTCGCATCCCGCGGGTCCCGCGGCGGCCCCGAGAGCGCGGCCGCGCCGGGCAGTCCGGTACCGCCTCCGCGCAGCGGCCACAGATAGAGGGGCAGCGCGATCAGCAGCAGGACCAGCAACATGATCGCGATCCTCCGCCCCCGCGGCGGGGCAGACTCTGAGCCCAACGAGCGCCTCATGCTCTTGAGGGCAAAGCGAAGGCCGTGCCACGCAATGACGACCAAAAACGACAAGCACTTCAATCAGTTGAATTGACAGACACGCCGGCGGCAGCAATTGCGCGGAAGGCGCCTTCTGGGGTGAGCCGACGGTAGCCTCAGTCAGGGCAACCGGGTACCCACCGCGGCCCATTGCGCTTGCGCGCCCGGCCGCCCTAGGATGCGGCCATGAAAATCACGGCCGTCGACACCACCATCCTGCGCATTCCGACCCGCAAGCCGATCGCACTCGACTTCCCGCACCACAGCCTCGTGGTGGCGCACGTCCGCACCGACGAGGGCGTCACCGGGCTCGGCTATACCCTCGCGTTCGGCGGAGGCGGCGTCGAGTCCATCCAGGCCTATCTGGTGGCGCGTCTCGCGCCGCTCCTGATCGGGCAGGACCCGCTCTTCGTGGAGCGGCTGTGGGAGCGGATGTATCGCGCCGACCGCGGCATCAAGCGGCAGGGCGTCGCGGCATACGCGCTGAGCGCGCTCGATATCGCGCTCTGGGACATCGCGGGAAAAACCGCGGGCCTGCCGCTCTACAAGCTGTGGGGCGCGGTGACGGACCGGGTCGCGACCTACGGCAGCGGCGGCTGGCCCAGCTACGCGCTCGAGGATCTGATCGGCGAAGCCCAGGCCTACGTCGCGCGCGGCTGCCGCTACTACAAGATGAAGATCCACCATCCCGATCCGCGCGCGAACCGGGCTCGGGTGGAAGCGGTGAAGAAGGCGGTGGGTGACGACGTCCGCCTGATGGTGGACGTCAACCAGAAGCTCGACGTGCTCGGCAACATCCGGCAGGCGCGCCTGCTCGCCGACCTCGATCTCGTCTGGTACGAGGAGCCGGTGCTGGCCGACGACCTCGCCGCCTGCGCGGAGGTGGCGGCCCGCATCGACATCCCGGTGGCGACGGGGGAGAACAACTACACGCGCTTCGAGTTCCGCGACCTGATCGAGCGGCGCGCCGCCCGCTACCTGATGCCCGACATCTGCCGCGCCAACGGCTTCAGCGAGACCCTCAAGATCGGGCGGCTCGCCGCCGCCCACCAGATCGCGGTCTCGCCCCACGTGGTGCACGAGCTGTCACTGCAGGTGGCCGGCGCGCTCAGCAACGCCTTCCTGGTCGAATGGATCGACTGGGTGCCCGAGGACCTGTTCGCCCAGATGCCGGTGATGGACCACGGCGATTTCCTGATCCCCGACCGGCCCGGGCACGGCATGGCGCTGGCCCCCGGGGCGGAGCGGAAGTACCGGATCGACTGACGCTCAGAACACCGCGAGCGGATTCGCGGGGGATCCGGTCCCGCCGACCACCACGAGTGGCGCGACGATCAGCATGAACTCGTCGCGCTGCTCCTCCACGCACGCCCGCGCGAGCGGCTCGAGGAGCGCGTTGTCCACCAGGGCCACCCCGTAGGCGAAGAGCGCGGCGTGCACCGCCCACGGAATGTCGTAGCCCACCGGCAGGTGATCCAGCATGTCCCACACCAGCACGCTCACGTCGTGGTCCCGCAGGAACTCGAGGCAGGAGACGTGCAAGCCGGGGCGTTCGTTGGGTCCGATCCCGAAGGGGCGTCCGTAGGGCCGCTCCGGGTTCGCGGCCTGCCAGGCCTCGCGGCCCGAGTAGACGCAGACCGCGTCGCCGGGCTCGAGGCGCAGGCCGCGGGCCCGCACGATGTCCTCCAGCTCCCAGCCGTGCACCGGCCTCGTCTCGGTCACCGATCCCGTCCCGCGGTGGCGCGGCACGTCCAGCATCACCGCGCGGGTGAGGATGCCTTCGGCCCAGTGCTCGACCGATCCGAAGGTCGCCCCGTCGAAGGTGATCTCCTTCTTCGGATCGCGCCCGTTCCACATCGCGTGCTCGTCCCACGTGTGGCAGAGCGCGTCGAGGTGGGTGGACGCCACGCCGTGATAGAAGATGCCGTAGTAGTCGGCCGCGAAGCCACCCTTGCCGCGCGGCAGCGTGCGCATGTAGTGATGGGCGGGCAGCGCGTTGTTGAGGCCGGGCTCCTTGGGGAACGGGCGGCTCAGCGAGACGCTCCGTCCGGTCCGCACGAGGCGCGCCGCGGCGGCCCGCTTGGCCGGCGTGATGAGGTTGATGGCGCCGAGCTGGTCATCCTTCCCCCAGCGGCCCCAGTTGCGGCGATCGTGGATCAGCGCGCGGACTTCCTGATCGGTCGGCAGCGGACGCTCGGGCATTGTCGTTCCTCCGGAAGCGGGACTCTACGCCGCCGGCCGGGCTGACGCAAGGTATTGACGCGCCGAGTCATCGGGGTTGACTCGCCGGGAGACGTGTGGCACTTTGCGCCCCGCGCTTCCCGATTCGGAAAGCCCGGGCCGATGGCGATGCCCACGGGGATCGTCGCGGGGTGGCCGGAGCGGCCACGTTGGGCAGGGAATTATCCACTAGTACGGGGTGCCTCACCATGCAAGGTCCTCGCGGTTGGCGGTAACTCACCGCGTTCATTTGACTTCGGTGACTGGTACGGCGCTTGCCCCTAGGAAGTGGCGGGGCAAACTCTCGCCTAGAGGAGACAAGCCAGTGACGAAGTTCATCATTCATTGCTCGGTAGCCATCCTGCTCATCCTGATCGCCGCAAGCCTGTGTCCGGCCGCGGAGGACCTGGGGATCATCACCGGTAGCGACAAGGGCACGTACTACCAGTTCGGCCTCGATCTGCAGAAGCTGACCAAGCCCACCGGGGTGAACCTGACGGTTCACACGTCGAAGGGCTCGATCGAGAACATCTTCGCGGTCTACCAGCGGCCGGGCGTCCAGATGGGCATCGTCCAGTCGGACGTGCTCGCCTTCGTGGCTCGCGTCCAGTCGGATCCCACCCTGCAGCGCATCGCGAAGAAGACGCGGATGGTCTTCCCGCTCTACAACGAGGAGGTGCACGTCCTCGGCCGCAAGGGCATCCGGGACTTCGACGACCTGGCGGGCAAGCGCGTCGCCATCGGCCGCGACGGGAGCGGGACGTACCTGACCGCGCGCCTGCTCTTCAAGCTCTCCGAGGTCGCCCCGAGCGAGATGGTGCCGATCGACACCGGCGAGGCGCTCGGCGAGCTCAAGGCCGGGCGCATCGACGCGATGTTCTACGTGGCGGGCTATCCGGTGAAGCTGCTCAAGGACGACGTGACCGAGAAGGACGGGCTCGAGCTGATCCCGATCACCAACAAGAGCATCACCGAGTTCTACCCGCGGGCCGAGATCCCGGCCAACGTGTACGAGTGGCAGCGGACCCCGGTCAGCAGCGTGGCGGTCAAGGCGGTGCTGGTCTCCTTCGACTTCCGCCGGAAGGACTGCGACACGGTGGGCCGCTTCGCCCAGACCATCTCGCGGCAGATGAGCTGGCTGCTGCAGAACGGCCATTCGAAGTGGAAGGTCGTCGATCTCAACTATCCGCTGAAGGGCTGGGAGCAGTACGACTGCGTGCGGAAGTACGTCGGGACCGGCGCGCCGGCCGGCACCGCCAGCCCGGCCAAGTCCGGACAGAACGAGAATCCGGTGTTCAACGCCATCAAGGGGCTTCTTGACGAGTAGACACGTGGTGCCTGGAAGCAGCCGGCTTCTCTCCCTGGCGGCCGCGGTCGGGAGCATCGCGCTCCTGGCCGTGGTCATCTTCATGCTCTGGCCCGCCGATCCGTCGGATACCGCCACCGCGGACCGGGACCAGGTCGACGGCGAGGCGATCGGCTGGGTCTCCAAGGTGGAAGCCAACACCATTCACGTCAACTCCGGTCCGTTCGGAGGCGGCGTGCTGCCGCTCCTCGTGACCCGGAACACCCGGATCATGGTCGGCTCCAAGGAAGGCTGGTTCGAGGACATTCGCCCGGGTGGCCAGGTCAAGGTCGTCTACCAGATCGCTCACGGCAAGCGGCTCGCGCGGACCGTGGAGCTGCTCGTGGACGAAGGGCCGCGCCGCCCGGCCCGCGCGGACCCGCGGGTGAAGAGCACCTCCGGAAGCGCGACGGGTGCCGACGTCGCGAGCGAGCGCGTGCCGACCAAGCCCGCGGTCGCGAGTCACCCGCCGGTCCCCGAGCCGAAGATGCTCGAGGTCCCGCCCGGGAAGCCGCCCGCCGTCGCCCCGGCGCCCCCGACCGCAACTCCGGCCAGGCCGGCATCGCCCGCCCTGCCGCCCGCCGTGCCGGAAGTACGCCCGGCGGCACGACCGGAGCCCGCGCGCGCCCAGGCCACCGAGCCTGTGCTCACTCGGCCCTCGTCGACGAACGGGCGGGGAGGCGCTCCGGCCGACAACGGTGGGCGCACGCTGGACGCCGCCCGCCCGCCGCAGCCGGCCAATCCAGCCGTGCCGGCCGCGAGCCGTCCCGCCGACCCGGCCCGAGCTTCCGAGGGCGAGGGCACCGACGGCGCCGCCGCGGTTGACTGGCTCTTGAAGGGGCGCCGCTAGGGCCACGCCCCTAGTGCCGGCCCCGGCGTGCTAGGGTGCGGCATGAGCCGACGAGCCCGGGTGGATCCCCTGCCCCACCTGGCCGCCCTGGCCGCAGCGATCCGGACTTCAGGCCAGCCGGAGGCAGCCTTCCGAGCGCTGGACGTCGCGGTGGCGGCCACGCTCGGCCACAAGCTCTTCACGTGCCTGCTCCATCATCCCGCGCGACGTGAATCGGAGCGGCGCTACACGAACCAGCCCGACGCCTATCCGGTGGGCGGCCGGAAGCCGGTGCCGCCGACCGCGTGGGCCCGGCGCCTCTTCGAGGAACGCCAGCCCTACATCGGCTACACCGCGGACGATATCCGCGAGGTCTTCTTCGACCATGCGCTGATCGCCTCGCTCGGCTGCGCGTCGGTCCTGAACCTGCCGGTGGTCCGCGACGGCCGCACGCTCGGCGTCCTCAACCTGCTGCACGAGGCCCGCTGGTACGGAGAGGACGACGTGCCCCTCGGCCAGGTCTTCGCGGCGCTCGCGGTCCCGGCCTTCCGGCTCCTCTCCGGCTAACCGCTCCTCGCTCAGCCGGCGCCCGCCTCCGGGGCGGCGCGACGCGCGTCGCGCGTTAGGCGTCCCAGTCCGGGTAGGTCTGGGGCGAGAGCTGGTCCGCGCTCCGTCCCGCCCAGTCCGACTTGGCCATGCGCGGCCACATGCGGTCGCCCGCCGCCTGCAGCGCGCCCAGGATGGCGTCGTCGTCAGCGGCGAGGACCTTGCCCCCGTCGACCACGAGACGCCCGTTGACGTAGACGCGGTCCACGTCCTCGTCGGCCGCGTTGTAGACGATGTTCTTGATCGGGTCGCGGAGCGGGGTCATCCGCCACGAGGTCGCTCGCCACAGCACGAGATCGGCCTTGGCCCCCGGCGCGATGCGCCCGAGGTCGTCGCGCCCGAGGGCCCGCGCCCCGCCGAGGGTGGCCGCGTCGAAGGCGTGCGCCGCGGTGGTGGCCTCTGTGTTGCGCTCCACGATCTTCGAGCACACCGTGGCCCAGCGCATGGCCTCGATCACGCTCTGGGGATTGGTGTCGGTGCCGAGCGACATGTTGACGCCGGCGGCGCGGTAGCGCGCGAACGACTCCATGGCCACCCCCCGCCGCGCGAACACCCACACCGCGTGGGCCACCGAGCAGCCGGCGTCCGCCATGATCGCCACGTCGCCGGCCGGGTAGTTCGTCCAGGAGGAGCCGCCGACGATGATGGCGTGGCCCAGGATGGTGTTGGGGCCGAGCACGCCCAGCTCGCGCATCCAGGCGATGGGGGTCTTGCCGTGACGGGCCACCATCTCGTTGAACTCCACCACCGACTGCGCGGTGTGCACCTGGTATGGCACGCGCGCCTCATCCGCGAAGCGCTTCGCTTCCTGGAGGAGCGCGGGAGTGCAGGTGTCGATCTGGGCCGGGGCGAAGAAGCAGCGCACGAGGCCGTCGTGAGCGCCGTCGTGCCGGGCGTGAAACTCCACCGCGCGCCGGAGCCCTTCGCGGCCCTGCTCCTCGTTCCACTCCCACTCCGCGCGCTTGCCGTCCCTCGTGAGCCAGCGCCCGGAGCGGAAGGCCTGGCCCATGTAGACCCGGAGGCCGAAGTGAGCCGCGCGCTCCACCACGTACTCGCCCTGGCCGCCGATCTCCATCACGGTGGTGACACCGCCCCGCAGCAGCTCGGGCATCGAGAAGTCCACGCAGGCGCGCCCGCCCTCCTCGTCTTGCGCCTCGCTGCGCACCGGCAACATCTCGAAGAGGCCCGAGAACCAGAACTGGGGATTTCCCCGGTCCTCGATGAAGGAGCGATCCAGCGGCGAGCCGCCGATGTGGGCGTGGGTCGAGATCAGCCCGGGGGTGAGGACGCGGTCGCGCGCGTCGACCGTCTCGTCCACCGTGCCGTCGAAACGCGGGCCGACCGCCAAGATGTGATCGCCCTCCACCACCACGACCCCGTCCCGCAAGAGGCGGTGGCCGCGGCCGTCGAAGGCGAGGATGTAGCCGGCCCGGATCGCGGTGCGCTTGGTGGGGCTCATCGTGGCGGCGAGACTAGCCGCGCTCCCCCGGCAAGTCAAGGCGCGGTAAGATCGAGCCATGCCGCTCATCAAGCCGCGCCGCCTCGCGCCCGGCCAGACCGTCGGCCTGGTGGCGCCGTCCTCGGCTCCCAACGAGCCCGAGCGCATCCGCTTCGCCGCCGAGACCATCGAGTCGCTCGGCTTTCGCGTCCGGCTCGGCGCGCACCTGCGCGACCGGGACGGCTACCTGGCCGGCACCGACGCGGACCGCGCTGACGATCTCAACGGCATGTTCGCCGACGACGCGGTGGACGCGATCTGGTGCGTGCGTGGAGGCTACGGCGCCTCGCGCCTCCTGCCCGCGCTCGACTACGAGCAGATGCGACACAAGCCCAAGGCCCTGATCGGCTACAGCGACATCACCGCGCTGCACATGGCCATCCAGCGCCACGTGGGCCTCGTGACCTTTCACGGCCCGGTGGCGTGGCGGGCCTTCACGCCCTACACCCTCGGCGCGCTCCGCCGCGTGCTGTGGCGCGCGGAAGCGCCCGCGCGGCTGGCCGAGCCGCCGCCTTTCGAGCGGCGCGAGGGCCAGGTGGACTGGGACCATCGCGTGGTGACCCTGGTGCCGGGGAAGGCGCGCGGGCGGCTGCTGGGCGGCAACCTGTGCCTGATGTCGCACCTCATCGGGACTTCCTACCTCCCCGACCTGCGCGGCAGCATCGTGTTCCTCGAGGACGTCGAGGAGGCCTACTACCGGGTCGACCGCATGCTGACCCAGTTCTGGCTCGCCGGCGCGCTGGACGGCGTGGCCGGGATGGTCTTCGGCAAGTTCACGGACTGCGATCCCTCGCCGTTCTTTCTCCAGAACCGTCCGCTCGAGGAGATCCTGGCCGAGCGCTTCCGGGCCCTCGGCATCCCCACCGTCAGTGGAGCCATGATCGGCCACATCGACGATCAGGCGACCCTGCCCGTCGGCTGCCTCGCCGAGCTGGACGCCGACGCCGGGACCCTCACGCTCCTCGAGCCGGGAGTGAGCTAGCGCTCCTCGTCAGTTGGCGCGGCCGATCGCCCGCTGCAGCTCGGCCAGCGGCACCATCCGCCCGTGCAGCGGCAGCAGCCGATCCACGGAAAGCCCGAGCCGCGTGATCTGGTCGGCCAAGTCGACGCTCAGCGGATTGATGATCGCGGGCGTCGGGGCGTTCGGCGGGCCGGGGGTGAAGGCGTCGGCCTGGATCAGCAGCCGCTCCTTCGGCAGGTACACGAGCAGCAGACCGTCGGCGTGGGTGTTGCCCGCCATGTGATGGATCTCGACCGCGCGCGCGCCGTCGGTGAGCACCCGCTTGTCGCGCACGCCCTCGACCGCGACCTTTCGCCGGGCGGCCTGCTGCCGGTCCGGGGTCATGGTGGCGGGCGCCACCAGGGCCGTCTCGAAGAAGGCCCGGTTGCTCTCGTGGGTGATCACCGCAATGCCCTCTGCCGCGAACGCACGGAGCCCGCCCGCGTGGTCGAAGTGGTGGTGGCTGTTGATCACCGCGCGGATCGGCTTGCTCGGCACCAGGCGGCGCGCTTCCGCGATCACCGCGGTCGCCCGCTCGTCGTTGAGCGGGCTCTCCACCACGATCACGTGGTCCTTCATCTCGATGACCACGCTGTGGTGGCTCCCGCCGGTGACGTACCATACCCCGTCGGCCGCGGCCTCGCTCGTCACGCGCGCGTAGGGCTTGGTCGCCTGCCGGATGGCGTCCGGCACCTGGATGTCCACCGGCGCGTTCGGTAGCACGTCGGTGACCGCGAAGTCCACCGCCGGGAACCCGCCCGCGGTCTGACGGATGCGCGTCGGGAACTTCACCCCGGCCGGGCCAAACTCCCGGTAATCCGTGTACCTGATCTCGATCGGCATGTCGCCTACCACCGGACTCGACAGCACCGCCTCGACCTTCTCGATCAGATTGCTGCCGTCGAGCGTGGCCCGGACCGTGTAGCGGCCGGGCACCGCGAAGGCGATGGTGCGTCCCTGAAGGGTGGCGTTGGAGGCCATCGCGGCCCAGATCACCCCGTGGGGCGTGGTCCAGAGCTGGAGCTGGCGCTCCACCAGGGCCACCGGCGAGGCCGCGACCGACTCGCCCACCACGTTCCACGCCAGATCACCGCTCACCAGCGCGATCTGCCGCGCCTCGCCGACCGCGGGAACACCCCCGCCGCGCGGCGGCATCTCGGCCCGTGAGCGCACCTGCTCCTCGCGGAGCGAGGCGGTCTCGTAATTCACCGCCCGTGTGAAGGACGGGATGTTGAACCGCGGCCACGCCGAGCCCGGCACCGCGCTCTGGCCGATGGCGAAGCTCACTCCGTGCGCGGAGTACTGGAGCGTCCGGAGGGTGCCGGCCCCGAGCGCCCGGGAGGCGCTCTCGAGGGTGGCCCGCGCGTCCTGGGCGGGAGCGGAGAGCGGAGAGCACAGCAGCACGAAGGTCGTGACCAGCGCGAGCACTCTGCCCATCTCGGGCCTCCTTGTCGTCGGGCAGACGCGGGCGGTGTCGGGCACTCGATGAACGAAGAAGGCGGGCATGCTGGTCGGCATCCTAGGGATGCCGGGACGGCGAGTCAAGCGAGGACGGCGGGGCGGGTGGAGCGGGTCGGGCTAGAGCGCGTCCTGGTCTTCGGGCTGGTCTTCGGCCTGCTCGTCGTCTTCGACGATGGCGGCAACCTCGTCCGGAGCCGGCGCCAGGAGCCAGCCCGCGACCTCGTAGAGCGTGGCCGGGGTCGGATCGCCCACCGCTCCGAAGAGATCCTGGGCTTCCCGCAGGCTCATCACGCACACGTCGGACGTGGATCGCCCCTCGCGAGCCTTGCGCATCAGCTGGGCCTGCGTGGGGCTGGTCACGAGCCAGAGCATCGCGCCCGGCAGGTAGTCCACCCGCACCGCCAGCACGTCACCCAGATGGAGCAGGCTCTCGTAGAACTCCCGGCCGCGGCGCGACAGCGTCCGGTGGTGCCTCAGCACCTCCTGCAGCGTGACCACACTCGGCGTCATCATTGGCGTGTACCTTGGCCACGCAAAAAAGCAAAGGCCGCGCCACTTCGGGAAATGCACGAAGTCAGCTAGTTGCGATGCACTCTTGGGCGGACGCCCGCGCCGGATTGTCAGCCCAGGTGCCGCAGAATGCTACGAGAGGCGCCCGCCGGGCTACTCGCCGCGGCCGCGCCCTCGGGAGAAGAGGTGACGGTTCACCTTGACCGTGGCCGCGACGTAGCCGGGCTCGAGGTTGGCCAGCCGGGCCCGGACGTGCCCGTGCAGTCGCGGCAAGGAGTGGAAGGGCACCGCCGGGTAGGCGTGGTGCTCGGCGTGATACGGCATGTTCCACGCGAAGAGCCGCACGAGCCCCAGGGTGCGGGTAGTGCGTGTGTTCTCCAGGCAGTCGCGGGTGGAGCCGCAGGCGGTGTGCTCGGCCAGGAGATACGGACGGAGGAATGCCTGCCCCACCAGCAGCGGCGCGATCCACAGGAGCAGCGGCATCGGCGAGCCTATCAGCACGGAGGCGAGGGCGACCGCGACGTAGACCCCCAGGTAGACGCGAGCCTCCCGGATCAGGGGTCGGCGCTCCGGGCCGGCCATCCACGGGCGGTCGGCCCGACCGCCCGCGAGCCGCAGGATATCGCTCACGCGCCGGATCAGGTTCGGCACCCCGGTGAGCACGAGCAGATAGGCGCCGAGCGACGCGGGCTTCGCGAAGTAGAGCTCGGGATCGCGCGCCTCGTCCTGCGTGAAGCGGTGATGCTCCCAGTGGTAGACGCGGTAGTTCCGGTAGGGCCAGAAGATGAGGAGGCCGGCCAGGGTCCCGAGAGCGGTGTTCAGCCAGCGCGTGCGGAAGGCGGTCCGGTGCGCGGTCTCGTGGAAGGCGCAGAAGACGAAGGCGAGCACGTAGCCGTGGGCGACCAGCAGGGGCAGGGCCCAGCCGGTGGCGCGGAAACGCCACAGGAGTGCCCCGGTGACCGCGAGCACGCCCAGGTGCACCGCGGCGCGGCGGAGCGCGGGCCCGTCGGCGCGCGCCGTGAGGGGGTGCAGCGCCTCGCGCGGGAGCTGATGCGCGGTGAAGCGGATGAGCGATTCGTCGATCATGCGTCCCCCTCCCGGCCCGGGTCGGGAGATTTCGGTACTATCCGGGTCCGGCTCGACTCCGATACGATCCGGCGATGCCGAAGCGGATCCCTCCGCGAAAGGTACCCGGCCGTCGGCCGCCGCATTGGCTCGTCGTCGTGGCCCGCGACGAGGACGAGATCCACGCCAAGCTCCAGCGCGTCCTGGCCGGCGACCGTCACGTCCGGGTGATCTTCGATCGCCGGAGCGATACGTCCCGCAATCAGCCCTGGGTCACGCGCAGCCTGCGCCTCCACGGCTTCGCGGTCGTTCTGGCGGCCCGCAAGGGCCGATCGAAGCCGAATCGCGCGGTCGCCGCGAGCTGATCAGGCGGAGGCCGTCAGGTTCCCTCGGCCCGCAACCGAGGCGAGGGGCCCCAGACGAGGGTCTGTCGCGTCTCGTGCCGGCCCGCTTCACAGAAGCCCCCGAAGCGCCGCTGGCAGTCTCCGCGCTCGTGCAGGCTGCGGACGAAGACGGCGAGATCCGACATGTGGCTGGCCGGGATCTTGGCGCTGGTCGCGAGGTGCTCGAGACAATAGGTCAGGAGCGTGCCGGGCGAGCTGGTCCAGATGAGCGCACGGATGCGAGCTTCCTGGGCGCGGGAGAGCATGCGCGGGCTATCGTAGCCGAACCCGCCCCGGTGAGCCAGCGACGGCTAAACGCCGGTCGCCGCCTGCGGGGTCGCCTCGCTGATCGGGGCGTCCTCCACTTCCGTTATCGGTGTCCATGTGACCGACGCGCCGCCTCCGGCGCCGGTCTGGGCCTTGACGAGGACGTGCCCTCGGAACAAGGCGCCGTCCGCGCGAAGTCCAAGCACCCGCATTTCGTTCCACGTGCTGCTGAGCACCGAGACCTGGGTCAAACCCTTCATGGTGACTCTCCTCTCCTGGTTGGACGACCGCACCGAAGCGGGCCCGTCGGAGTCAGTGGGTGGGTGGAGCCGGGGGCGGGAGTTGAACCCGCGACCTACCGATCACGAACTGTCCCGATCCACGTCCTCAGGATACCCAAGGCGATCCAGACGTAGGCGAAGTCAGCAACTCGGACATGGGTGCATGTCTTCCCGGATACGCCTGGTACCGGGCGCTCTGGTAGCAGCATGGTAGCAAACAACCGACCCGAGGCTGGCACCGGAATTGGGGCCCGGAAATCGTAGTCCCCCATCCCGGTCCCACTGGTGTACGGTCAACCCGGCCGCCCTACCCCGTCCCTCCTAGACAACGCGGCCAGTTTGGGGGCACGTGATGGACAGGCGGGTCTTCATCGGGACCCTGGCTGGCGGCCTCCTCGCCGCGCCGCTCCCCGCCGGGGCAGACAATAACCGCGCTCCGCGACGGGTCACGTGGTCTGGTGTGAGTGCGGGATGATCTCTTACGATGCCGGCGCGGCCTCTTATGATTTGCTCTCCGGACGATGGTCCCGGCTCTACGTGCCGACCCTGCTGGCCGAGGCCGGTCTGGCCACGGGCCACCGAGTCCTCGACGTGGCGACGGGAACTGGTGAAGCGGCCACGCTCGCCGGGTCTCGCGTTGGGACGACCGGGAGGGTCATTGGGATCGATGTGTCGGCGCCAATGCTGCGCATCGCGGCGTCGAAGGTAGCGAAGCAGGCCGTGTCGCTATTTTTGATGGATGGGCAAACGCTGGCGTTCAGGGACGAGAGCTTCGATGCGGTCGTGTGTCAACTCGGGCTCATGTTCCTGCCTGATCCAGCGACCGCTCTCCGGGAATGGATGCGCGTTCTACGTGGCGGCGCACGACTCGCCGTGTGCGTCTGGGCTGCCCCCGAGCGTGTGCCGCTCTTTGGCATCCTCATGGACGAGCTCAGTCGCTACTTCCCGGATCAGCGAGCTGTCCTGTATCAGCCGTCGGCCTTGGCCGATGCCGACACGCTCGAGCGATTTCTCGCGGGAGCGGGGCTGAAAGCGATTCGCCTCACGCGGGAGACCCGCGCCCATCGCTTCACGTCGTTCGAGGAGTATTGGCAGCCTTTCGAGGCCGGCGGGGGACGCCACGGGCAATTGTTCCTAAGACTCCCCTCCGCCGCACGGCAGGCCGTGCGAGAAGATGTCCGAAAACGGATGATGCCGTTCCTCGTACAGGGTGAACTGGAGATGCAGGCAGATGTTCTCTTCGGCAGCGGCCAACGATAGTGGCGCCTCACGTTGGCGAGCAGCTTGTCTGGTGCGGTCACGTCTGCAGCTGCGCGTGCCTCCGGATCGTGTCGCACAGCGCGATCGGATCGAGCGGCTTTTCCACGAGTTCCGCGAATCCCTCGGCCAAGAGCTCCTCGCGCCGCCCCCGGCGCGCAGTGACCGCAATGGCCGGAATGCGGAGGCCCTTCGTCTGCGCCACTGCCATGACCTCGCGAATCAGCTCGATGCCGTCGTCTGGCATGGCGATGTCGCTGACCAGTACATGAGGTCGCACGTTTTCAAGGATTCGCTTGGCTGCCTCTGCGGAGGCAGCAGTCGTCACGCGCGCCCCGCAGTACTCCAGAGCGATGCGGAGCAGCTCTCGCGAGTCGTCGGTGTCTTCTACAACCAGTACATGAACGCCGGCCAGTTCCCCGGGAGCCTTGCGCGTCCCCTGAGGCCTAGGCCCCTCGACCGTTCCCAGCAGCGGCATCGCGATCATGTAACCCAACAAGGCAACCGTCACGCCACTTCGCCAGCGCTGACATTACCGGGATTTACCTGGGCCGGCCAGGCGAGAGGGAACTATCGACCCTGTAAAAGATTCCGGTGTCATCTCAGAGTAGAGGGCTGATATGAATGTCACGAGACTGCTTCCGAACATCTGCACGGACCGAATGGCCGAGACCCGTGACTTCTACGTAGCATTGCTCGGATTTGTCGTCGGGTTCGAGCACGCTGGATGGTACACGCAGCTGTCCTCGCCAACCAATCCGCAGCTTCAAATCGGCATCGTGCGGCGTGACCATGAGTTCACCCCCCGGGCCTTCCAGAAGCTGGCCCAGGGCGTCATCATCTCGGTTCAGGTCGATGATGTCGACGCGGCATATGCCACCGCAGTGAAACTCGGCTTCCGGATCGCGGACGATCTGCGCGATGAGGCCTTCGGCATGAGGCACTTCATGGTGGCCGATCCAAACGGGCTCCTCGTCAACATCCTGGCATTCCCAGAGACGAGCGCAGCGGGCCGATGAGGTGAGGGCAAGCAGCCCCGCGAGGCGAGCGGGGCCTGGGAGGCGGCCGCCAATCGCCATTCCCTTGCCGCGCCTTCTTGGTATAGGTTCCCGAGGATGGCGGCCATGACGACCCCGAGACGCGGTGCCCGACGCTCTGCCGTGCTCGTCGCGGGCTTCGCGGCGAGCCTGTGTTGTTCGCCCCTCGCGATGGCCGCGCCCGATGAGGAGCTGCTGGGCAAGTCCAGAGGCTACCCGATGGGTACGCGTGCGAACTGGTACACGGACGATTCGGTCCGGGTCGGGTCGTACACGAATCTGGACAAGCTGTTTCCGAATCAGCATCACGTACTGACCCGAGCCGAGAGGCCATCACCACTGACCACGGTGACGGTCGCTCCCCCACTTCGGTACCGCTTCGACGGGCGCGCCTATTCCATCGATGACTATCTCGCGCATCAGCGGACGACCGGCTTGCTCGTGATCAAGGACGGCCAGATCCTGATCGAGCGGAATCAGTACGATCGAAAACCCACCGACCGCCTGACGTCGAATTCGATGGCCAAGTCCCTGGTCGGCATCGGAATCGGGTTCGCGCTGTCGGAGAAGCTGATCCACTCGCTGGATGACCGGGCCGTCGACTACGTGCCGGAGCTCAGAGGGAACATCTATGGTGAAACGAGGATCCGGAGCCTGCTCCGCATGGCGTCCGGCGCGCGTTTCAGCGAGAACAACACCGGACGGAACGACGACGCCGCGAGGTTCGCCCGGCTACACGGCACCAAGGGTAGCATCGCGGCGATCCGGGCCTTCAACACCCGAGAGGCGCCCGAGGGCGAGCACTTTCACTACGCGTCGATCGAGACGCAGGTCTTGACCCTCGTGCTGCGCGCCGCCACCGGCAAGTCGCCGGCCCAGTACCTCGGGGACCGGTTGTGGCGGCCCATGGGCGCCGAGGCCGACGCGACGTGGATCACCGGGCCCGACGATATGGAGCGCGGCGCCGCATTCTTCAACGCCACGCTACGGGACTGGGGCCGGCTGGGGAGACTGCTGGCGAGCGATGGGGCCCTGGACGGGCGGCAGATCATTCCCAGGGACTATCTCCTCGACGCGACGGACTGGCACCGACAACCAGATGCTTTTGCGCCCAGGACGTCCCCGCCCGCCAACGGCTACGGCTTTCACTTCTGGACGATGCGCGGAGACAAGAGGCGCTTCCTCATGCGCGGAGTGTACGGCCAGGCGATCTATCTCGATCCGGAGCTGCGCCTGGTACTCGTTCATACCGCCGTGGCCAAGACCGCCTCGATCAGCGACCAGCCGATGGGCGCCGAGCTTGGCGCCTTGTGGCTCGGTCTGGTGAGCACGTTCGGGCGCTGGTAGGGTTCCAGCGCCCCCTGAGCCCAAGCTGGGCGACCCACTCCTGCGATCCGGCTTCAGCGGGGGGGCACCTAGGAAGTCTGCGGTGCGGTCCCGCCGATTTCCGTACGGCCGGCAGATAGCGACCCACTAATTGGATGGAGCCGGGGGCGGGAGTTGAACCCGCGACCTACTGATTACGAATCAGTTGCTCTGCCACTGAGCTACCCCGGCAATCAAGCACTTACGAGCCACGCACGGCCGATTCTACCACTTTGTGCTGAGCATGTGCTGACGCCGGCCCGGTTGACCGCGGTCATCCGGCCGCCGTCTTCTCGATCTCCGTGCGCAGGTGACCCGGGGAGAGGTGAGCATAGCGCACGGTGAGCTTGATGTCCCGGTGGCCCAGGATCTCGCGGAGCGCCAGCAGGTTGCCCCCGCGCATCATGAACCACGAGGCGAAGTGGTGGCGACAGTCGTGGAAGGTAAAGGACTCGAGCCCGGCGGGCCACGGTGGCCTCCCAGGCGGCGCGGGGCCAGCGAATCGGCCACACGCGCCCTGACGGCTCGCCTCCGGCTTGGCCGCCAGGAGCTGCGTCGACGACGTCGCGCATCGGGACCTCGCGGCGCCGCCCCGCTTCGTCAGCTCCAGGCGGAGAACCCCACGGCTGAGATCCACCCGCTCCCAGGTCAGGCCCATGATCTCGCCCTGGCGCAGGCCGGTCTCGAGGGCGACGGTCACGATCTCTTCGAGCGCGATCGGCGGGAGCTTCTGGCCTGCGCGCTGGGCGTCGGTCGCCCGGCAGGCGGCGCGCAGCCGCGCCTCCTCCTCGGGCTCAAGCCATCGGATCCGCCCTTCGGGCTCCTGCTCCAGGCGGATCCTCGGCACCACCGCCACCGCTTCCCATTCCTCGTGGGCGAGCCGGAGCAGATGCCGCAGCAGCGCGAGCGGGCGATTGATCGCCGCGCCTGAGAGCTTCGTCGCGGACCCGTCGGCCGCCGTTCGGCGGCGGGACATCGTCGAGAGGCGCGCCGTCCGGTAGGTGCTGATGCGGCTCGCCGTGATCTCGACGAGCGGCGTCTCCGTACCGAACGCGGCCTTGAGCTGCTCAAGCATCCGGCGGTCGTCGGCGAGCGACCGCTTCCGGGCCTTCACCGCGAGGTATCGCTCGGCCGCCTGGCCGAAGGTGATCCCCTCGCCCACCGGCGGCGCCGCCGGGGCCTCGACGTTGAGCAGCCGAGCGGCGAGCGCGGTCTGCGCGTCCTCGCGCGTCCACTTCCCGGAGAACTTCCGCTCCTGCTTGCCCTTCACCTGGAGCGTGTAACCCCACGAGATCTTCTTGACCTTGTGGCCGGTCGGGCCTCGACTCGTCCACGCGCGCCTTACGACGGTAGCCATCCTGGGTCCCCCTTGGTCAGTCCGTGATTGAGCACCTCAAGGAATAGATCCTTCCTCGGCTCCGTGAACGGATTCTCTTTATGGAACTTCTCGACGAGCTGCATCACGATGGTCCCGGGTCGAATAAGATCTGGGTAGTTCAGGGAGAACCACGTCATGAACAGCACGCTATCCGGCGGGCTACTCCGAACGTAGCGGCCATACATATCAATGCAATCCAGGATGACGAAAGGCACCAGGTCGACCGGCCTGAACTCGAGCACGCCGTCAGGATCCTCGTCTGCATGCTTGAAGAAGTTCTGCGGCCGATTCATTCCGCTTCGCCATTCCTTCTCCCGGCCGGGCACGACGAGATCGGTATCCTTGATGCGACTCCCCTCGCCTCGGGTCCTCAGCAACCCTCGAAGGAGATCCTGCGCGGCGGCCGCCAACGCGTAGGTCGAAACGGTGTCCTTCTCTTCGAAGAAGAGGCGAATCGCCGTGCTCAATTGTCGACGGGCCGCGTCAACCTTCGTGATGCGCTCAGGTTGAGGCTGAGGCCGCCGCCGCTTCGGCCCGCGCGGGTCCACGGTCGTTACTTACCGCCGCGCCACGGGCCGTACTCATACCCGCCCAATATCGTCCCCATCGGTTGAACCCCCTGCGGTAGGCACATGACATCCCCGGACTGTGAAGGCGTCCCGGCCCGCTGATACGTCGCGGTGCCCTGACAGTCGGCCTTGCTCGCGTACCACGCCGGAACGCCACCAGCAATCCGCCACCCCGTTGCGGTGTTTCCGGGATTTACCCAGAGCGCCCACGCGCACTCGGCGGAGGCCGACGTGGCGAAGAGGAGAACGCCGAGCGACGCGAGCAGGATGCGAAGCGATCGGGCGATGCTCTTGCGAGAGTAGATCGCGGCGATCACGGCTGCAGGGCCTCAGTGGGGAAGCCGGCGGGCCTCAGAAGCTCCCGCGCGCTGCGCCGAATATCAGCCGAGCTCGTGAGCCATCGGCCCTGATCTGGCCGTATCAGGAGGCGCTGAACAGTCACCCCGTTTCGAGCAATGATTTCGACGCGAAACTCGCGAGGGCCATCAGCGGCCGCCGAGGCTGGGAAGATCAGCCCCTGAACGCCGTACCACTGGCTGTTGGAAGTCAGGGTGCCGAAGAGTTGAACGGGCTGGATATCGTGGCCGGCGGCATCCTGGACGCGCACGCTGACGTCGTAGAGCGGATAGTCTCCGCTATGGCGGATGAAGTAGGCAAGCCCACCGGGGCCGGAGGCCTGCCTGTCGAAGAGCGGCTCGAGATAGCCGTAGCTTTCACCGCCGGTGAGCCAGCCTTTGATCTCGCGCGCGTCCTTGGCCTGCTCGAGGAAGGTTAGGACGCCTGCCCAGCCCGTGATGATCGCGCCGAGGAAAAGCCAGGGGATCGGATTCCAGAACGACGTGGGCATCATGCCTGTTCCTCCCCCCTCATCCGCCGGCGGAGCTCCTCGAGGACCTCGCGTTGCGCCGGGGAGAATGCGGATTCGCTCATCTCGAATTCCTTTCCGCCGGTCGGTGCGCCAACTCAACAAGCCGATCCGCGAGCGGCCGTTCGATTCTGGTGTCGAAGATCCCGCCGGCGGAGGTTGAGACGCCAATACGGAATAGTCGTGCCCGGACCGAGCCCAGCCGGCCGGCGAAGTGTCCTCGCACCTTGCGGCCGTTGATCCTCTCGAACTCGGGCCAGGGGACGAGATAGTGTGCGCGCTCGCCATCACCGATGGTGATCGGCACGCGGGCCGACAAGGGGTGGGCCGGCGGGATCATGACCATCAGGCTACCGAACCCGAACTGTTTCACCCGGAAGCGTAGGCCGTCGCGCATGAGGATGTTGATGATGTTGGCCGGCCGACGCCCCACATTCGTGACCTCGAGCGAGAAGAACTCCGGCTGTTTATCGGCGCCCTGCTGAAGTAGCAGACGCAGACCAACCACGACCCTCAGTCTGATCCGGGAATCTCTCCGAGCGAGATAGAGGGCGACGATGACCGCCGCGATAGTCCCGAAGGCGGAGAGCCAGCCGGCGAAGCTATTGATGAATAGCCAAAGGCTGCGGTCGCCCATCTATGGTGCATCCCGCTTCGGCCGCCGGAGCGCCAGCAGCAGGACCCCGAAGGCCGCGATCGCGGCGCCCGTGGCCACACCCGCCGGGAGACTGAGCGCCTCGCCTGCGCCTGGCCGCTCTATCTCATCCCGAGCGAAGCGCCTCACGAGCGCCTCGCCCCGACGCAGGCCGCGATCGCGTCCCGGAGGGTCCCGCGCGGGGTCAGCGGCGCCGGCGCCACCATGGCGACGACCGCGTCCTCTCGTACCGCCACGTCAAACATGATGGCGGAGGGCGTCAGGCCCGCCCGGCCGATGACGTGCACGCCGTCGCGGTCCTGCTCGACCTCCTGCAGGATCGAGTAGAGCACCCCGACGCGCTCGTCGAAGCCGTTCCGGATGCAGCGCGCGGTCTCGAGCTGGGCGGTGGCCGGCACGCCGGCGAACTGGAACTCCCGGCTCTCGAGCGCGGACCTCGCGCAGGGTGCTCGAGCAGCCGGCTGCGAACACCGCCGCCACGGTCAACAGGAGCAGCGCCCGCATCCTCAACGGCCCTCTCCCTCGGCCTCGAGCTGGCCCCAGGCCTTGAAGTCGCGCTCCACCTGGTCGCGCGCCTCGGCCGGGGTCCGCGAGGTGCCCCGGCCGAAGTACTTCCAGGCCGGCGTCTTCGTGTCGTGCCCCGCCGGGACATACCAGAGCTCGGCCTCCACCCCGTTGAGCCCGTTCGCGATCGTGACGACGGTGTAGCGGTAGCCCTCGTGGATGAACAGCATGGCGGTGCGGGCCTCGGAGGTGAAGTCCCTCACAGGGTTGATGGTCCGCCAGGCTGAGCCCTGCGGGGCCGAACTACCATCGGAAATCGCTCGAGGTGCTGGCTCTCATACTGCTCAACGTGCCCTCTCAGGTTGACCAGGCGCACGCGCGTCTGGTGCTCCGGGTCCTCCGGATTCCACCGTGCGCGCATCTCGCGGTCAAGGGCTGGCCAGTCCTGGACCCCGAGGTACTGTCCATAGCACTCCGTGCAGACTGGCCCTACGAGTCCCTCGGGGTTCTCGACCTCCGACTCGCACACGCGGCAGAAACCAGCATGCTGCCGTCGCTCGCGCTCTTGGCACTCATCACAGATGCGCTCCGCCATCCGACCCTCAGAGCGGAACGCGAGCGTCGACCCTTCCCCGCCGGGCTCAAGGCGAATGTTCCGTCCACAGCGCGAACAGGGCCCCAGGAGGGCATCCCTCGCGCCGCCCATCACGCCCGCCCGCCGTCGAGGCCCGCGAGGTCGACGCTGAGCCGCCGGCTCATCTCGATGGCGTGCGGGAGCAGCTCGTAGAGGAGCGCGAGGCGGAGGTTCTCCCCCAGCGCATCAGCGAGATCGTGGTTTGGGTCGGTGCCGTGCTCCAGGGCGAGGAGCACGGCCGTGAGCCGCTCGGCGTCGGCCGAGAGATCAGCGGCGCTCGTGGGGCGTGCCGGGCAACATGCTATCCTGCGGTCGGCCATCGTTCGCTCCTTCTCCTCGGGGACGGTTGATCGGCCATGCCCTCGGTCGGGTGCTAGCCCGATCGGGGGCGCTGTGCGTTCTACGACGGCGGCGGCTCAGATCCCATCTGCTGGTCGAGCCATTTCAGCCATTCCTCGTTCGTGAGCCCTTTGGCGGTCGGCGGCAGGATCTCGCGGCGGATGTCCCAATGGCCCCCCACCTCCAGATCCTTGACCGCAGCCCGGAGCGCGAAGCGGAGCGACGCCTCCAGACGATGCGTGAGGAGAGCGTACGCGTTGAGGCGCTTGTCACGTGACTCGGCCAGCCGGCGAGAGTCGTCGACCGGCGCGGGGAACTCCCTCTTCAGATCCTGCAGCCGCCGCAGGAGGCTCCACGATTCCTGTAGCAGCATGATCGTCCGGTCAATCCGAGGATCGTCGTTCATCCCAGCAGCTCCGTCACCGGCACGCCCAGCGCCTTCGCCAGGCGCTGGAGGATCTCGAGCGACGGGTTCTTCTTGTCGCCGCTCTCGAGCTTCGCGATGTAGGTCTGCGTGACCCGGGCTCGCTTCGCCAGCGCCACTTGGGTCAACCCCTTCTCCTCCCGCCGCGTCTTGAGCATTCGGCCGAGCCTCTTCGGGGACATTATGACTCCTGGTCATATGTTGTTCAAGCGTGGGGCTGCCCTTACTCCGTCGATCCCACGAGCCGCCGTCGCGCCTGCTCCCGGAGGTCGGCCGCGCGGGCCTCGAGCCGCTCCGCGTGGTCTAGCAGGGCCACGACCTCGCGATCCCGGATCTCCCGGGCCTCAGTCTGCCGTTGCCGATTCAGCGCCGCCCGGCACTTGGCGGAGCAGGCCTCCCTCTTTCGCGTCTCTCGTGGCCCGCCGCAGACGGCGCAGGCCGGCTCCGGGGAACCTATCACGCCCGTACGTACGGCCTGGGGCGACACCTGGGGCGGGAGAAGGGGTGTCGGCATGGTCGGCTAGGCGGAGCGGCCTGGCGGGACCTTGGCGCCCCGAGGCGCCCACCGCACCGGCGCTTGGTGCGGGCCCTTGTGCCCTTCGCCCCGCTGGCAGACGACCGGGACCGACTGATTCCCCACGATCGCGGTCGTCTCCTGGTTGCACCGGTTCGCCGTCGTGGGACGGGCCATGTGCGTCAGGCCCTGCTGCTCGCGCCGGGGGAGTCGCTATCGCGTCGGCACATCAGGCAGACGTGAGGGGCGTGGCGGGCACGGCGGCCGCGAGGGGACTTCGTCATCGCGAGGAATGCGACGTGGGCACGGGCGACGAGGGGCGGCGTCCCTTCCACCAGGTCCGAGCAACGGAAGAAGTAGTGCTTGCCGTCCTGTCCGATCACGGACACGACGCCCCCGCGAATTGTCACGGGCGCGGGAAGCCGGATCGGCGGGGCGCCGCTCACTGCGGGGTCGTACTCCGGCTGGGAGCCGAGCGGCTCGCCGAGCGCCGGGCGCGTGCTGCGCAAAAGAGGCGCCAGTTGCTGCGGACGAAAGGCATGGAGGCAGGTGAGGAGGCTCACTACTTATCAGCCTTGAGTGCGGTGAGGTAGACGAACCCGTACCGCTGCTCAATATCGCCGACAAGGCGGAACCCCGTTGACTCAACGGTGGTGCGTAGAGACGTGAGATCACCCCGCCAACGCCCTACCGGCTCCGCAATCACGAGATACCCGTATGGCTTCAGGGTGCGGCGGGCCTCCTTCAAATAGTCGCGCCAGTTCGTCCCCATCAGTGACAGCGAGAACACCGCGACATCGAGGCTCTCATCGTCCAAAGAGGTCGCCGCCATGTCACAGGCGATGGCGCCCGCCTTTGCGGCGACGTGGTCCATCCCGACCACCTTGTTGGGGATCATGTCTTGCAGGAGACACTCGCCGCACCCGAAGTCACCGACCACCCAGTCTGGGCGAACGCGGATGCGATCGGCGATGCGATCCACGGGGAGCTCGGCCCACGCCGCGCGCGCCTCGCGGTAGAGCGTGTGGTAGAGGTACCACTCGGATGGGTCGAGTTGCAGGCGCTGGTGCGTCGTCTGGCTCGACGACACGCTCCAACGCCGCGTGATCGCGCTGAAATCACCATGGCGGACGATGGTCGTGCGCCGCAGGTCGAGCGGCAACGGCACCTTGAGCCGCTTCCGGTCGATCATCAGCACGCCCTGCTCGCTCACGCGGGCAATCCACCGCTCCAATGCTTCGCGGCTCTTCGCCAGGAGTGCCGTGGGGCTAAGCCGCACGGTCTCGGGAACCAGGCCATCCAGCGCACAATCCGACAGCGTTTTCTTGTAGTGGATGACCCTCAGACGTACGCGATCCCAGGAGTAGGGGTCACCCTCGTACTCCAGGACCACTTGCGGGACGATGATCTGGACCTCGTCGAAGCGGCTGCCCTGACGTCGGAGACGTCCGATGATCTGCTCATATTCGGCGCTCGTCCAGGGCAGACTCAGGAACACGAGCCGGTTGCACACCTGCTGGAGCCCGTCCAGCCCCGTGCCGACTGGGCTCGAGGCCAGCAAGATGTCTACCTTTCCATGGAGGAAGTCTTCGAGGCCGGACTTATCCGTGCCCGTATAGAGGCCGACCCGGAGTCCCATCACCCGTTCGAGGAACTGGCGGCTGGGCGCGATCATGCCCTCGACGTAGTGGGAATACACTAGCGTCCCCCGGCTAAACCATGGCCGCGCCGCTTCCAACTTCGCGGGCAGAAGCACCTGCTCCAGGATCAGGACCTGGCCTTGCGCCGCCCGCACGTCTTCCAGCAGATCGTTACGGACTACCGGCACTGTGACAATGCGCATCTCCTGCTCATACGGGGGCCGGTAGCGGAAGCCGTGCAACATCAGGGCGCGGTGGACCGCCAAGATGTTATTGACCGTCGGTTGCGTCGCAAGATCGTCAAACTCGACCCCCGTCGTGGTTTCGAGCAACTTCTTCGCTTCTAGAAGGTTGTTGATCACGGGCGTTGCGCTCATGGCCAGCACGCGCAGTTCCGGATTTCGCTCGGCGGCGTTCGCGAGGAAGCCGACCAGCGCCGTTCGCCGCTTGCTGGCCCGTTCGTCCCGCTGCTTGACGAACTGCACTTCGTCCAGCACGACGAAGTCGAAGTCATGGGCAAGTAGGTCACGGGCCAGACGGCTGCCGCTGGCCACCTGGAACTTCTCGTAGTTGAGAACGAGATAGTGGGACTTCCCGTGGTTTCGTCGGAGCCCTTCCGTAACCACTCGATGCACGACGCTGTCGGGATAGGCCTTCCTGATCTCAGTCTCCCATTGGTCGACCGTCGCATTGTTTGTGACGACTAGCGTGCGGTAGGTCCCCGCGACCCGCGAGGCGAGAATAGCAGACAGGGTCTTCCCGGCCCCGACCCCCGACCAGTTGCCCACCCGTCGGCGTTCACGGACGGCCCAGGCGGCATACCGCTGCATGAGGTTCGGCGGTGTGAGGTCGCCGTTCTTCGTGAATGACCAGCCGGAGGGAATGTCTAGGCGTTCGACGGCGTCCATTTCCGCGAGGAAACGGGTCTTGATCTCCATAAACCATCGGCCGCCATCACCGGCAAGCAGGTCGTCAACGATGGCACGCCCCTCGTTGATATAGCGTTCCCAGAGTCCGCTGACACGATTCATCACGAGGTATTCAGCGGCTTCCGCGTCTTGACCGTAAGAGAGACTCGCGAGCGCATCGATCACGCGGAGGTCTTCGGGGGTCGTGACGATCGGCAGAACGTCGGCCCCCCGCGATGGCGGGGCGTCCTGGGCCGACTGGTCGAAGGTGCTTTCCGCTGACAAGACTTCGACGGCGCCTTGGTTCGGCAGGTCAACATCACCGAGATACTGTTCGGCGTCGCGTTGGACCTGCTCTGCGGATGCGTCTGCGATGGCATCCTGGATTGCGCGCCCGTCGTTGTTCGTAAGATCACGTAATACGGCAACCGCAGAAGCCCCACCGAGCGCGGCTCTAAGGGCGGGAAGTTGGCCGCCCTGCTGGAGCAGCAGATACAATTCGCTTTCTCGGAGACGGGATAGATTGGGGCGGAGGCTATCGAGGAAGTGAAGGAGCGCGGCCTTCGTCCACCTGGAGACGATGCCGAGCCAGTCGCCCAGGCCCCGCCACTCGGTCTTGTACACCATGTGGGGAGTCGATGGGATGTCTGCAGGCTTCCGTCCCGAACGGCAGTAGTCCCGCCACTCGACACTGTTCTTCAGTCCGAGCGCCTGCACGAACGCGCGTGCCTCAGGAAACGGGCGATACGTGAGATCCTTCGGCGCGAGCCTGCCCGTGCCGAGCCAGTCGCCCAGGCCCCGCCACTCGGTCTTGTACACCATGTGGGGAGTTGAGGGGATGTCGGCGGGCCTCCGTCCCGAACGGCAGTAGTCCCGCCACTCGGCCAAGTTTTTCAGCCCGAGCGCCTGCATGAACGCACGCGCCTCAGGAAACGGGCGATACGTGCGGTTCTGCGGCGCGAGCGTGCCCGTGCCAAACCAGTCCCCGTAGCCCCGCCACTTGGTCTTGTACACCCTGTTTGGATTACTCGGGATGTTGACGGGCTTCCGTCCCGAACGGCAATAGTCCTCCCACTCGGCCCGGCTCTTCAGGCCGAGCGCGCGCACGAACACGCGCGCCTCAGGAAACGGGCGATACGTGCGGTCCTGCGGCGCGAGCGTGCCCGTGCCAAGCCAGTCGCCCAGGCCCCGCCACTCGGCCGTGTACACCCTGTCGGGATGCGAGGGGATGTCGGCGGGCCTCCGTCCCGAACGGCAGTAGTCCCGCCACTCGGCCAAGTTTTTCAGCCCGAGCGCGCGGACGAACACGCGTGCCTCAGGAAACGGGCGATACGCGCGGTCCTGCTGCGCGAGCGTGCCCGTGCCGAGCCAGTCGCCCAGGCCCCGCCACTCGGTCTTGTACACCCTGTCGGGATGCGAGGTGATGTTGTCGGGCTTCTGACCGGACTGACAGTAGGCGCGCCATTCATCCTCGTTTCTCAGCCCGAGCGTGTGCACAAATGCCCGCGCCTCTGCAAAGGACCGCCAGGGATGCCTCCGCTCTGCCATGCTCGCCGTCCTCCGCCGCCCAATAGTAGCCGGATAGCACCCAGGGCGGGGGCCGCTGCTCATGCGGAGGTAAATCGCCTTATCGGCGCGCGACCATACATACACGAGTAGGCTACGCGCCTTGGCGGCACCGCTCCAGACGGCGCCATCGAGGCGGTGTGCGACTCAGTCGCCCGCGTGAACCCGTCGGTCTTGCTCGTGAGGTCCGAGACCGTGCGGCCGTACTGGTCGAAGAGCTGGAGCTTCGACCGCACACTGTCGAGGGTCGCGCTCGCGTTATCTCGGGCCTCTATCGAAATCTCGAGCCGCGTGCCGGGCATCTAGCTCACGTCCTCCGAGGAATGGTCGTGCGAGAGCTGCGTCAGCTCGTAGAGCGTGCCCCACGAGGGGGGCAAATGTTGCCCGTGCGCAACTTTTGAGAGGATCGGATGCTGCGCGATTGCCATGACTCGCGGCCGCCGCCCGCATCGAGTGGCTCGACGGCCGCCGCCGCTCATTTCAGCGCCCGCAGCCGCCGCACGACCGCGTCGTGCGCCGCGTCCTGGCGGTGCCGCTCGAGGCGCTGGCGAGCCCGCTGGTCCTCGACACTCCGGGACGTGGATGATCCGTGGCGCCCGGTCGGAGCCGCTGGACGGCGCGGCGCCACAGGAAGGAGGCGCAGCGGCGCAGCCTCCGCCCGCTCCTGGGGCGTCAGCGTGATGCGATAGGCCCGGCCGCCGAAGCCGATGGGCCCGTACCATCCGAGCGCCTGCCGCCGGTCGTTCTTCGCGTCGACGTACTCGGCGTAGGTCATGAGCGTTCCTCCTGGCGCCAGGCCAATTCCCGCACCTCGGCGGTCGAGAGCAGCGGCTCCACCGGGGCCACCACGCTCTCGTCGATCGCGGGCAGCGAGGCTGGCAGCGCTTCGGCCCGGGCTCGGAGTTCCGCCGGGTCGACCGCCGCCAGGCGGTAGCCCTCCCAGATCGTGATGGCCGCCATGATGGCCACGCGCCGGGCCTCGATCGATTCGACGTTGGAGAACGTCTGGCGCGGGCGGAGCAGGGTGATCGGATTGCGAGGGCCACTGGCGCGCTCGGTCATCTGCCGCACGCCGCGACGGCGGCCGGCATCGAGCTGATCGCGCAGAAAGACCAGGACCTCCTCGATCAGGGGATCGGCGGTCTCGCGGAGGAATCGCTCGTGGCCGATCACCGCCGCATCGTGATCCGCCGCCGCGCGGGAGAGGACCGTGTCCGCCTCCCGCTCTCGGCGCTCGGCCGCCGCGAGCTGCTCCCGAATCCGCGCGGACTCGGTGCGCGCGCGGGAGAGATTCCCCTGTAGCCGCTCACAACGCTGCGTCCAGGCGACCCGCTCCGCCTCGAGCGCCTCGACGCGGGCGCGGCGCTCCTCCGGCGTGGCCCCGGCCGGCGCCATGAGCCCCGGTCCGGCGCCGGTCGGGTTCGGGAGAAATGTCGGGCGGTGCGTGCCGGCCTCGTAGACCTCGGGTCCTTGCTCTCGCGTCATGGGTGATGATCTCCTCCCGGTGTTCTCGAGCTGCTCGATGAGTTCCGCGCGCAGGGCGCGGTACGACGGTGCGGCGGATGCGGCGGGCTTCGCCCAGGGCCATCTCATCGCGCGGCCCCGAGCTGCTGCAGCAGCGGCTCGACGACCGCGCGGACCAGCTCGTCGGGATCGAGCGCGTCGCCCGCCCAGTCGATGGCGAGCGCGCCCTGCTCCGTGGGGACGACGTCGAGGGGCGGCCATGCCTCCCGCCCGCGCGGCGACTGCCGCCCCACGAGCAGCGCCGGGTCCGGTCCGCCCCGCAGGCGGAAGACCACGCTCCACCCGGGCCCCGGCGCGACCAGCGCGATCTCCGAGTCGGCCGTGACGATCTGGAGGCCGTCCCCACCGCCGCGCGCGTAGGCGCGAACCGCGCGTCGGACGCCGGACTCGAGGCCGAGCCAGAACGCATCGCGCCCGGTCTCGAAGGCCTCCAGCCGCGCGGCGTGCGCCCGCTCGGTCGCCGTCGCCGTCGCAGCGGCCCGCGCCGCCGCCTCGCGCTGGGCGCGCGGGATCGCCTCCGCCCAGGTCGCCAGCGCCTCGGTCGTCATCGTCGCCTCACCCTTCCGGCTCGTGGTCATACGGCCCTCCTTGGGACGAGCAGCTCTCGGCGTCCCCCGCACGGGCGAGCGACGGCGAAGAAGCCGCACTGGTAGTGAAGGCACAGCCTCTGGAAGTGCTGGTGCGGTTGGCGACCCCAGCCGCGCCGGTGGCCCTCGGTGCGGCCGGCTGTGGCGAGGGCGCGGTGCAACTGCTGGCAGCGTGTCGACGGCCCGCTCATCGCCGCCCCTTCAGCGTTTCAGCCGACCGAACGGAGTTCCCAATTTCGAGGCGACGCATGCGCGACCAGCGCGCGTTGCTATACCGGAGACGCCTATAGTTCTTCACACCGCCCCACCCCCCGGTGCCTATCGAGCAGGGTCTTCGAGCTGTGGCAGCCCTTGCAGAGCGACCGCAGGTTGCTCGCCTCGAGCGCCAGGTCGGGCCGTACGCGCAGGGGGAGGGTGTGGTCGACCTGGTTCGCCTGCACGGCTCGGCCGGCGGTCGCGCAGTCCTCGCACGCGGGATGGAGTTCGAGATGGGCCGCGCGGAGCGCCCGCCACTGCGGGCTATCGTAGAAGGCCCGGAGCCATCCCGGGCGCCGCTGGTTCTGCTCCCGCCACTCCTGCCGCTGATGCGCAGCACAGCGCGAACGCCCGGGCTCGGCGAACGCCGGGCATCGCTGCTCGCCGCAGGGCCGTCGCGGAGCCCATGGCATCAGGCGGGCTCCGGGGTGGGGCAGAGTGGGGCGACGGGCTTGGAAGAGAACCCCCCAGATCGAGCCGGCCCCGTCCGTCGCTGGCACCACGTCACCGCCTTATAAGGCGGCGGTGACGGGTGCCACCGTGACCGGTCTCTGGGGTCGTGACACCGAACCAGCACCAGAGAACCCGATAGCGGTGCCAGGTGAAATGAGTAGGAATGACGGCAGATTATGCTGGACGGCCGTGACGCTGGCACCGAGCCGTCACCGCGTGGTGCCGGCGTCGGGACGCCGTCCCGGAAGGTAAGCCTAACTTTCGGGGCTGGTGCCGGGTGAAACCGGGTCAAAACGGCACCTCCTCTTGGCCCCCGTCGGGGGTCGGATCGGCGCCCTGGGTGTAGCAGTACCAGGCCGCCCGCTGCCGCCCGCGCAGCTCCCGCCGCAGCGGGGTGCCGAGCTTCGAGAGGTCGTCGAGGACGGGGCGGATCGTCTTCTTCGAGAAGGTCCCCTTGAGCGCGGCCTCGAGGTCCTTCCGGGCGAAGCTGCCCTTGGCGGCGGCGTACTGCAGGATCGCCTCCTTGCAGCCGGAGGTCTTGTCGAGCGCGTCGGCGGGCGCGCCCTCCCAGGTGAGCGCGACGGCGCCGTCGTCGGTGTCGGTGACGGTGAAAACGAAGGGCTCCTGCCTCCGGAAACCCCTGGTTTTGTTGTGCCGGGTCAAGATCTGCGTGTCGCTGACCACGCGGAGCGAGATCGCCGCGTGCGCGGCAGCGCGGATGTCGCCCGATCCTCGGATCTCGTCGCTGTCGCCCGGGGTCGACTGGCCCGGCCCGGGCTGGGCCTTGCGGCGATGGTGCAGGAGGACGAGCGAGAGGCCGCTCATGACCAGGGGCTTGATCCTGTCGACGTAGAGCGCGTTCATCTCGCCCGCGTCGTTTTCCTTCCGCCGGTGCATCCGGACGAAACTGTCGAGGACGACGAGCTGAATCCCATGCTCGACCACGTAGGACTGAAGGGCGGCGTAGCGGGCGGGATCGTCGAAGGAGAAGCCGGTCTCGCTCGCGACGTGGATCGGCACGTCCTTGAGGTCCGCTAGACCCAGGCCGCGCGCGAGGGCGCCGAGCCGGCGGCGATCCTCGGCGAGGCCGTTCTCCTCGCTGATGACGAGGGTCGGGGCCTGCACGACGGGGAAGCGGCCGAATAGCGGCTGGCCGGCGGCCACGCAGAGCGCGACCAGCTTCGCGAACCAGCTCTTATAGGCTTCGCTGTCGCCGAAGAGCAGGGTGATGCCGCGACGAGGAATCCAGCCGTGCACGTGGAACGTCGGCGGCTCTATCGGCAAGAGCAGCAGCGCGCTGCCGAGCATGGCGGGGAAGACGGTCGTCGGGGCCGCGCGGCGGGCGAGGGCCTCGAGCAGGCCAGCCCCGGCAGCGATGAGCTCGCGGCTCGGGACGCCGTTCTCGTAGGCGCGGCCGACCAGGTCGGTGCCGATGCGGATGATCTCGCGCGCGCGCGCGCCTTCTCGGCGACGATGCGGCAGTAACTCGGCAGCTCGGTCAGCAGCGTCGCCTCGTCCGTGAGCTGGGCCAAGTAGACCGGCCCGCCGATCTCGTCGAGCGCCGCCTCCCGGCGGAGCGCATCGCCGACCGTGATCAGATCGAGCCCCTGCCCCGCATCGGCCACGGCACACATGCTCGCGAAGAGCCGCCGGTGCCCGTCCTTGTAGAAGTCGGAGGGCTGCAGACTCTCCCGCGCGAGGGCGAGCGCGCTCGGCTCGATGAGTAGCAAGCCCAGGACGGCGCGCTCGGCTTCGAGGTTGTGTGGGGCAACCTTCGACGTCAGATGATCGGTCAGCGTCGCCACGATCACCGCCTCACGCCATCGCCCGCAGCCATGCGGCGAGTGATGGACGGGTTCTCGATGAGCTGGGCGGCGAGCCGTTGCAATCCGCGCGCGAGCGTCGCCATCTCCCTGTCGCTCATCGCGCAGGGGTAGAGGATCGCCTCCCCGTCCGCGTCGAACGCCAGCAGGAGCATCGGGCCGGTCGCGCGGGGTCGCCGGCGGTCCGTCGCGATCACTGGGCCGGCTCGCCCTCGGCATGGCGGGCCGTCTGCACTCGGCGAGGCCGCGCTCTCCCCTGCTCTCGGTCCGCCAGCCACCGCAACAGCCGCTCTCGCGGGAAGCGCACCGTGCCGCCGATTTTGAGCCGGGGCATCGTCACGTCGGCGGCAGCCCAGGCGTACACGGTCTTGGGCTTGACCTGCAGCAGCTCACCGACCTGGTCGGCGGTGAGGTAGACGGGCGCCGTCGAGACGGTGGGGAGAAGTGGGACAGCGTTCGGATCGGCTGAGCTCACCGCCCGCGCCGCTCCTGGGCTCGCGTGGCGCGCTGTTGCGCGAACGCCTCAGCAGCGGTCCGCTCGATGAGCCGTAATCCTCCCGAGGCTCTGATCGCCGGGATCTGTCCCGAGTCGACGAGCCGTCGGACGGTGTCGGCGCTGCATTCCGCGAGCCGTGCGACTTCGCCAGCCGTGAGGAGTTGTGTCATGGTGCGACTATCCAAGCACCACGCGACCGGCGAGTCAGCGTCAAAAGGTCGGGGACTTCTTGAGGGCGGTACTTCAGAAAGTCGGGGACTTCTTGAGGGCAGAGCTACGGGAGCGTGTTCCTGTGCTTCCTCCAGGCGCGCTCAACGGTCTGCTCGCCCTTTGAGAGAGCCTTGCTGGCGTTCCGAATCGACGCGGTCACGCCCTCGCCGTGAGACATCCGCCGCTCAACCTCGGCGGCCATGAGCAGCTCGTCTTGGCGGTCCCAGTGCGCGAAGACACTCCCCGCTCCCTGCCGGACCATCTCCAGATCGGCGGCGATTGCGGCCGCAGGATTCTTGGGAACGGACGGCATTCCTGCAGACACACGTCTCGTGAGACGGCTCGCGACGCGGTCGAAATAGGCCAGCACCCATTCGGGCAGCGGAAGCTTTGCCGCCCGGCATTCGAGATACGCACCCCAGACGGCGAGGGGGTTGCCGACCTTGCGCCTGCTGGACGGCCGTGCCGTTGGGGGCGACGACCACGGCCCTGTCCAGCCCTCGACATAGTCAGTCCAGTCGGCTTCCGAGTACCGCTCCTCGTGGAAGTGCACCCAAGAGGCGGCGATCGCCTGGCGCTGGTCATCCGTCAGCCCGAGCTCGTCGACAGCGGCACGGCTGACTTCTCTGACCGATGTCTTCTGCGCCTCCGGTCGTCGGCGGCGTGGCCGCTTGGCTTTCTTCGCCATCGCTCCCTCCCTCGGGAGCCCCTGAAAGGAATCGCGGGCCAGGCCGTCAGGGGAACGGCTCTTCAGGCTGCAGACCCTAGGCCCGCGACGTGACTACCGGATCAATTGCCTTAGCCCTATCTCCAAGGTCGCGACAAACCCGTCCGGAAGCGGGTTTCTCGCTCGAGGATTCACCATGGCATGAACTTCGCCGTCTCCATCATCGAGCAGAATCACCGCGCCCACGCGGCCACTCTGTCGGAACAAGTCGGCGATGAGTGGGGACGCGATTCGCCGGCCCTCGGGAATCCGAGTCACGTCCATGACGATGACGCCCCTGCCATCCCTGTGAAGTTGCTCTCGCTTAGCTTTGAGCTTCTTTAGCAGGCGTTCTGTATGTGGAATCCGGATCTCGACGTAGGAACGCCGCCGCGACGACCCTTCCCCCATCGCGAATGTCGGGGCGACGAACGCTGTCTCATCATCCCCGAGCGGCGGCTCCACTCGCGTAACGGATTGCTGGAGCAGATTGCGGGACTCAGACGCCGGAGCGGGCGAGCTAATCCAGAGCGTGCCGACCCCAGGGAGCCGAATGGTCGCCCCTGGGACCGCGACCGCCTCTCCAGCGGCCGCCCGCAGAAGCTCGAGCTCGGCTGCTTCCGTAATTGGCCAGGAGACAAGGGCCTCCACGAGGACCTCTTCCCCGCGCGCGAAACAGATGCCTTGCGAAATTCTGGTCAACACCGGTTGGACGGCGGCCTGGTCCTTCGAGAACTCAGGCTGCACGACTTGGATGTCAACCACCTGACCGTCGAAAGTCACGCGGGAGTCCGGCGGGCTCTCCCGGTCAGCGACGCGAGGCTCGATCTCCGGCGGATACCCTCGCGCCTGCAAGGCGGCAGCGACGGCCAATTCTGCGAGCGCGCTGGACCGGAGGCCCTCTCGGGCAATCCTCTCGACGAGCTGCCCGGCACCCGTGAGGTGCGCGATCGAGTCGAGCCGATGGCCAACGGAAACGATCCAGCTGACGTAGATCGGTCCCCGGCCGGCCCCGGCTACCTCCTCGGGCCACCCCGAGCCGAGCAGTCGACGAGCCGCAGCCATCCCATCCACGATGACCTCCGGCGCAAACGGGGGCTGGCTACCGCCCGGCAGCCATTCTCGGCGAATTTCGTCCCACGTCTCCATGTGCTGACCGTGTGCTGAACCACCTCGAGGTTGCCCCGAGAATCGGGTGCCCGTCCAGAAAATACGGCGCTGGCTCGGAAACGCCGTCAGCACACGAAAGCCGCGAGGCGATGCGGGGTTGCGGGTAACGTCGCGAAGAATCGGCGAAAGGCGTGGACAGGCGGGCGGGGTTTACGAATCAGTTGCTCTGCCACTGAGCTACCCCGGCGTTCGTCCGTAAACTCTACCACTTCCGACGCATTCTGTCCCGACTCCCGACCGTGGTTCCAACATTTGGGTCCACCGGACGGGCCAAGCTGGTTACGAGCCCGTCTCCGATCGGATCGCCCTTCGCCAGCACGACGATGGGGACGCGGTGGGCGCCTGTGATGGACAAGGACAAGATGATGGACAAGAAGCAGTAGGCTGGAAGGGACTCGATGTCCCTTGGTTTTTATCGATGCGGTCTATGCCTCCCCCGCCGGGCGCAACGCTCAGCGTCTGGATTGTCCGTCTCGGGCGTCGAGTTCCTCGCGGACAATGCTGCGGATGCCTTGCCGCGTTGCGAACATGGCTCGCCGTCCGCCGAACCAAACGCCGGCGATCCCGCCCAAAAGAAGCGTGCCCATCAGGGCCCACTGGAACTCCTCGCGGTGCAGATACCCCTGCTCCTTGTGCTTGATGTCGCAGTCCTCACGGACGCGCTCCACGTCGGGGAAGCCGGGGTGGATCCGGTCCGCGGCGCTCATGTTCCGGTAGGCCCGATAGTGGAGGTCGCGGATGTAGAGGTCCACCCCATGGTTCCAGAGCCGCGTGAACATGCTGTCGCCTTTGGGCACCACCTCCGCCGCGCGCGCGGCCTCCTGGATGGTCTCGACCGGGATCAGGAAGTTGAACCCCTGGACGACCTGCTCCCCCTGGGTTGACGTGAAGGTCGCCGCGCCCACGACCTGGCCGCGATCGTCGAAGACCGGCCCGCCGCTGTTGCCCTGGATGATGGCCGCGTCCGTCTGGATGACGCGTTGCCCGCCGATGTCCTCCTTGAAGCCGGAGACGCGGCCGGTCGTGATCGAGGGCTCGTACCGCGTCGCACGACTGAGTAGCTCGTGGGATGCCACGACTCCAGGGAACCCGATCACGAAGAGCGCCTGACCCAGGTGTAGGTCCGTGCTGTGCCGGGCGAGGCGGACGACCGGCAGCTCCTTGTCCTCGACCTTCAGGATGGCCACGTCGCGACCGTGCTCCTGCTGGACGTTACCAGAGGCATCCTTGCGGGTACCAACCACCACGTAGGCGGGCGGACTGTAGAACTTCACCGCCGCGGGGTAGGCTTTGCCGTTGGACAGGTGGACCTCGAGCGATCGCTCGGCGACCAGACCGCCACGATTGTCAGGCTGCGCGGCGAGCGCGCGGATACGCTCGGTCCGCGCAGGCACGGACAGACCGTCGAGCTCGGCGGCGCAGGCCGAAGCCACCGCCCGCTCGAGCAACTCGACCGCGAATGATCCGTCGGCGCCCTCTTGATAGGGCTGCACGACGTGGCCGTTCGTCACGATCCACCCGTCGGGATGAATGATGGATCCGCTCCCGAGCTCGCCGATCGTCCCCGGACGAACGACGGCGGGCGGCCCGGTACTGCAGCGCACCGTCGCCGTCGCGCCGATACGCACCGCGATCATGACAACGGCCGGCTTGGCGCGGAACACGGCCGACTGGAGCTCCGCTTCCGTCGCGGCGGTCAACGCGCCGGGGAGGCCGGCCGCCAGGAGGCAGGTCATCGCACCGACCATCCGCGCGCTCGCTATCGTTCTGATAATCCTCTCCCTTGCTCCGCTTGCTTGGATGCGCCCTCTGACCCCCCGGAGTCCGCGGCCAAGGGCCTTTGGGCGCTGTGGTAGCACCACCAGCCGATCCGTTCAAGGAGGTTCGCCTGACGCCGGGGCCGCGGCGAAGCGTCGGTCTGCGGCGATGCCGGTCGCGGGCGCGCCCCGTGGATTCGCGAGCCGGCCGCCGGTAGGGCATGGTTCCGCCATCCCCCAAACCCGTGATACACATACCGCATGCGATGCGGGGCATGTGGCATGGACAACCCCTCCCAGAACCGCTTCTGCGACCAGTGCGGGGCGACCCTCGACACCGTATGCCCGAGCTGCGGGGGGACCGTCAGGTCCGAGGCACGGTTCTGCGGGACCTGCGGCAAGCGCCTCGGTGAGGCGGTGGCGACCGACAGACGGGTGGAGCCCGAGGCGTCACCGGGACGGCCCGCGGCGCATCCCCCGCTCGAATACCGGAGCCCGGTGGTTGCCTATACCCCGCGGCATCTCGCTGACAAGATCCTCCGGTCAAGGTCCGCCCTCGAGGGTGAGCGCCGTCAAGTGACCGTCCTCTTCGCCGACATCGCGGGCTTCACCACTCTCGCCGAGAAGCTGGACCCCGAGGACGTGCACCGCATCATGGACCGATGCTTCGAGCTGATCACGGCCGAGGTCCACCGGTTCGAGGGCACGATCAACCAGTACACCGGCGACGGGGTGATGGCGCTCTTTGGCGCGCCCATCGCTCACGAGGACAGCCCGCGGCGCGCGGCCCACGCCGCGCTCGCCATCCAGCGGGCGCTCCGAGGCTACGACCGGGAGGTGCAGTCCCAGGGCGGCCTTCCCCTCCAGATGCGGATCGGTCTCCACACGGGGCCCGTCGTCGTGGGGAGGATCGGGGACGACCTGCGGATGGACTACACGGCCGTCGGAGATACGACCAACCTGGCCGCGCGCCTTCAGCAGACAGCGCGGCCGGGCAGTGTGGTGGTGAGCGAGGCCACCCAGGCCGCCATCGACGGCTTCTTCGACACCCTCGACCTGGGCGAGGTCGCGGTGAAGGGGCGTGCGCCGGCGCGGGCCTTCGAGGTGCTGCGCGCCCGCGCCCGCCGCTCGCGACTCGCCGCCGCGGTGGAGCGAGGGCTGACGCCACTCGTGGGCCGGACCCGCGAGGTGGACACCCTGCTCGAGCGCTTCGACGAGGTGAAGCGCGGCCGCGGCCAGATCGTGTCCTTGGCGGGAGACGCCGGGATCGGCAAATCACGCCTGCTCCTCGAGTTCCGCCGAGCCGTCACGGCGGCCGACGAGCACCCCACGTGGCTGGAGGGACAGTCCGTCTCGTTCGGTCAGTCCATACCCTTTCTGCCGCTCATCGAGCAGCTCCGGTTGAACTTTCACATCGAGGAATTCGACGGCGAGCCCGAGATCATCGCCAAGGTCGAGCACGGCATGCGCCGCATGGGAGAGCTGGAGACGCACATCCCATACATACGCAACCTGCTGTCGGTCGATCCCGGCGACCGCAGCATCCTCGAGATGGAGGCGAGCGCGCGGCGGCGGAAGAGCTTCGAGGCGATCCGCGCCCTCTCGCTTCGCGGGGCGCGCCTGCGTCCCCTCGTCCTGGTCTTCGAGGACCTGCACTGGATCGACGCCGGCACCGAGGAGTACCTCGCGTCGATGGCCGACGCGGTGGCGAGCGTACCGCTCATGCTGATCCTGACCTACCGGGTCGGCTATTCCCCGCCGATCCCCGCCCGCAGCTTCCACACCGCGCTCACGCTGCACCCGCTGTCCGAGTCGGACGCCGTGAGCATGGCGGGGCACGTGCTCGGCGCGGCGGACCTACCGCCGGCGCTCCGCCGGGCCCTCCTCGAAAAGGCCGAAGGCGTGCCCCTCTTCATCGAGGAGGTGATCAAGACTCTGCTCGATCTCGGGCTGCTCCGGCGAGAAGGCGACGGCTACCGCGTGGTGGAAGGCGTAGGCGCCCTCAACGTCCCCGACACCATCCAGGGCATCATCATGGCCCGCCTCGACCGACTGGGCGAGGATGGCAAGCGCACCGTGCAGCTCGCCTCCGTCATCGGGCGCCAGTTCCTCGGGCGCCTGCTCCAGCGGGTCGCCGGCCTGGCGGAGCGACTCACGGACCTGCTGGAAGAGCTGAAGGACCTCGAGATCATCTATGAGCTCGGGCTGGCCCCCGAGCCCGCTTACATCTTCAAGCACGCGCTCATCCAGGACGTGGCGTATCAGAGCCTGCTCAAAGAGCGCCGGCGCGAGCTCCATCGGGCCGTCGGCATCGCGATCGAGGAGATCTACGCCGACCGGCTGGCGGAGCACGCCGAGGAGCTGGCCCACCACTTCCAGAACGGTGGGGATTGGCAGAAGGCCTTCACCTACCTCGTTCGGTCCGGTGACCGCGCGAAGGCGGCCTACGCGAACCAGACCGCTCTCGACTTCTACGCGCGCGCACTCGAGGCGAGCGGGCAAGTGACTCCCGCCCTTGCCCCCGCCCGGATCGTGGAGATCCATCATCGCCGGGGCGAGGTGCTGCGGTTGCTCGCCCGCTATCCGGAGTCTATCGCCGAGTTCGAGCGCATGCGCGAAGTGGCGCGGAGCAGCGGCGACCGCGTGCGTGAGGGCGAGGCGCTGGTGGAGGACTCCTACAGCCAGTTCCTCACCTTCAGCAGCGAAGCCATAAGCCATTGCCGGCGTCTGGCCCAGGACGCCCTCGCCATCGGTCGGGAGACCGGCAGTCAACATATCGTGGCCCGGAGCCTCTGTTACCTCGGCCTCGCCGCGCAGGCGGACGGCGACGTGGCGGAGGGCGACCGTCTCTTCGAGGAGTCCCTGGACATCGCGAGAGCCGGCGGCTTCCCGGACACGGTGGCCGTGAGCCTCACGTGGCTCGGAGCCCACGCCAACTGGCGCGGCGAGTTCGCCCGGGCCATCGAGACGAGCCAGCAGGCGGCCACGGCGGCGCGCGAGATCAACGATGGCCTCTCCGAGATGCTCTCGAACGCGTTCACCTGTCTGAGCCAGATCGGCCTCGGGCAGTACCCAGAGGCCCTCGCCACCATCGACGATGGGCTGGCGAAGGCGCGCGACCGCAACAACTCGTTCATCGTGGGCCGGCTGACCAACACGCTGGGCTGGCTCTATCAGGAGCTGGGCGACTTTCGCCGCGCGACCGAATACAACCGTGAGGCGGCGGAGATCGGCCGTCGGGCCAAGAACGCCAACGTGGAGGTCAGCTCACTGATCAACCTGAGCCTGGACGAGCTCACCCTGGGCGACCCTCGGAAAGCCCTGGCCCTCATGGAGGAGACGCAGGAGCGGGTGGAAAAGTTCGCGTTCGGGGCTCATCGGTGGCGCTGGTCGAACCACCTGAGCGCGTACCTCAGCGAGGCCCTTCTCGCGATCGGCGAGCGGGAACGTGCGCTCGAGCAGGCCGACAAGGCCCTCCGGCAAGCCCGCAGCACGGGGTCGCTCAAGTATCAGGGCAAGGCCCTGGCCCTTCGCGGCCAAATCTTCCTCGAAGCCGGCCAACCTGCCGACGCCCGGCGTGAGCTCGCCGAAGCACTCACCCTGGCCCGCCGCATCGGCTATCCCACTCTCACCTGGCAGGCCGCCCACCTCCTTGCTCTCGCCCAGGCGGCCGCGGGAGACGGAGAACAGGCGGTGACTGCAGCTCGTCTCGCGGCCGACACCTTGGATCAGACTGCCGGTCGGCTGCCTGACGCCGCCCTGCGACGCACGTTTCTGGCCTGGCGCCGGGTCAACACCGTCCGCGAGGACGTGGAGCGCCTGCTCCGCAGCTGAGCGCGCTGACTTCTGCCCTCGGTCTCACTCGCGATACAGGGCCTTCAGCCACGGCGGAGCGGCGAACGTCGTCAGCATCACCACGACGATGAGTGCCGAGTAGAGGCCCTCGGCGACCACGCCCGAGGCCAGGCCCACTCCCGCGAAGATCAGGCCGACTTCACCCCGCGGGACCATGCCGACCGCCACCGGCCACCGGCGTACCCCAGACTGGTAGACGGCGAGGCCCGTCACCAGCTTCGAGACGACGGCGATGGCGGTCAACAACATCGCGATGCCGAAGTGGGAACTCTCGGCGAACGGGTTCAGCACCGAGGGCTGCACCTTCATCCCCACGGTGACGAAGAACACGGGCACCAGTAGATCGGCGACCGGCTTGACGCGCTCCTCGATGTGCATCCGCCGCTCCGTCGTGGCCAGGATCAACCCGGCCGCGAACGCGCCGATGATGGTCGCCAGCCCCATCAGGTCCGCGACGGCGGCCAACCCAACCGCGAAGACCACCGAGTAGACGATGAGCGTGCCGCGCGCTTGCAACCGTACCACCCAGCGGACCAGCAGCGGGGCGAGCCGGATCCCGACCACGATGGCCACGACCAGGAAAACGACTGCCTTTCCTGAGAGCAGGCCAACGGTGGCGAGTGAGACGCTTCCGGTCTGCGCCACCCCGGTCACCACCGCCAGGATCACCAGGCCCAGGATGTCGTCCACGACCGCCGCGCCGAGCACCACCTTGGCGGCGGCGTCCTGGAGGCGACCGAGGTCACGAAGCACCCGCGCCGTAATCCCGACGCTGGTCGCGGTGAACGTGGCGCCGACGAAGACGGCCAGGAGTGTGGGGTGTCCGAGCCAGTGCATGACACCATACCCAGCGGCGAACGGAACCGCCACCCCGACGAGGGCGACGAGCGTGGCCTGAAGCCCGGCTCGCAGCAATTCAGCCAGATCAGACTCCAGGCCGACCTCGAATAGTAAGATCAAGACACCGAGTTCGGCCAGGGCGTGAAGCACGTCCGACTCATGGACGAACCCCAGGACGCCGGGACCGATGATCACTCCGGCCAGCAGTTCCCCCAGGACAGCGGTCTGGCCGATCCGCTCCATGGCCTCGCCTGCCACTTTCGCGGCAAGCCAGACCAGAACGAGGCTCACCAGCAGGTCACGGAACTCCATTGTCGCTCTACTCCACTAGCGACCCGACAGCAACGCCGCGCATCTCGTCTCCAACTCGCCGAGCGACCCGGCATCCTCGACGAACTCGACGGCGGCCCCCAGCGGCGTTGCCGCCAGGCTCCCGGGCTCGGCGCCCCGTGTCAGCCAAGAGAGCACGCTCTGGCCACCTGGACTATCCAGGTCGCATGTGAAGATGCGATCGGAACTGAAGCCCATGAACTTCGAGACCTCAATGGTCAGCAGGCCGCCCTTGAAGCCATCCTTCTCGTGGTTGACGATGAGTTTCTCGCCCCTGTCGAGCGTGATCTGGCAGTGTGCACCGGCCCTAGGATCGTTGACGAAGCGTCCGACTTTCGTCATGGTCGCCTCCTTGTTAGAAGAGCCAGCGGTGATTGCGACGGCCCGGAGCACGACCGCGAGCATGGTCCCACCGACGGCGATGCCTTCGTATTCCTGTTTCATTGCTGACCCCTCCGCGCCATTGGAGTGATGGAGACAGGCAGGCCCCGTCATGAGGCCGCCGACACCCACACCGAGCCGGAGGATCTAGTGGGGGTCTTCGGAAGAAGGCGCGGAATCGTAGGGCGCCCGAGACCACCAATTGACGACGGGGCGCCCACAACGCTGGGCCGAACGGGCGGGTGCGAGGCGTCCCTTGACTTCGAACGGCGGCTGGAACAGGACGCGCCCGGGGTCACGTGCCTGAGCGGACAGCGCGACCGTTTCGGACGCTGCACGAGCACGGATCTGGGTGCTCTCGGCCGAGTCCGCGGCCTCGAACACGAAGGCCCCCGGCATCGCGGGCAACGAGAGATCGAGCATGACATACACGAGGATTGCGAAGAGCACTCCGCGGCAACGCTTCGCGGACATGGGCCGGATACTAGCACGGGCCCTGTCCCAAGCCTGACCCGACATTAGTCGGGTAGACAGCGGGTTCCCGGTGACCTAGGCTTGCCCTCAGGGTCGACTCCCAACGGTGAGCACGGACGGCAAGCGGCTAGCCTCGCTCGTGGACGACGACGTATCATTTCGCGGCTCGCTCAGAAATCTGCTGTCGTCGGTGGGGTTCAGGGTCGTCGTCCGTAAACTCTACCCCTTCCGGCCCGGTTCTGTCGCGACCGACCCGCCCTGGTTCCAGCATTTGTAGCGAAGCGTGGCCCACGACCTTCTGCAGCGCGGGCAGAGATCCGCCCGCTTCGCGAGCCAGCTGGCAAAGTGGTGCCTAACCGACAGAACAGGTCTAGCGAACCAAGAAGCGAGCGCTCGTGTATTGAATTGACACAAGCCTCGAGTTCGGCGGAGCTTCCGATGGGACGTGGACTAGGCTGACCCGGTCATCGTCCGGAGGAGTTCTTCAGGGGTCACCGGCTTCACGATGTGCGCGTCGAAGCCCGCCGCTGCCGAGCGCTGTCGATCCGCCTCCTGGCCGTACCCGGTCAGCGCAACGATGTTGATCCGTCGGCCCAATCGGAGCCGAAGTCGGCGCGCCACTTCGTATCCGTCCATATCCGGCAGACCCACGTCAACGAGAACGTGTTGTGGCTGCCCCCTCAGGACAAGTTCGATTCCAGCCTGACCCGTGGCCGCGGCACGGACCTCGTGGCCCATCAGTCCCAGCGCCGTGACCAGTGCTTCCCGTCCGTCGTCATTGTCCTCAATCACGACGATCCGCTGGCGGAGGACGGTCACGCGGGTTGGCGCCGCGACCGGCGGGATTTCGTGTGTGATCGGCAACCGCACCGTGAATTCCGCTCCATCGTCGGTGCTTCCGACGTCTACCGAGCCACGATGAAGTTCGACAATGCGCTTCACCAGACTGAGGCCTATTCCGAGTCCGCCGTGTCGAGCGGCCGGCTCCCCTTGAGTAAAGGGCTCGAAGATTGAGCCCTGCCGGTCGACGGGGACTCCGGGACCGGTGTCTCGAACCTTGATGACCGCATCACCACCATCCACCGTCAACGTCAGCCAAACTGACCCGGACTCCGGGGTGTACTTCGAGGCATTGTCCAGCAGGTTGGCCACCACCTGCTGGAGGCGAGTCGGATCACCCGCGACGCTGACGACATGGTCTGGTACCGAGACGTGCAACATCTGATGCTTCTCTGCGAAGCGGTGTCCGAGCTTCTCCACGGCGGCATCAGTCGAAGAACGAAGGTCGGTCACTTCCAGCCGGAGTTGCATGCGATCTCGGCCGATCCGAGCGGCGTCGAGCAAGTCGTCCAACAGGCGGGTCAGATGGGTGGTCTGACGCCGGATGACATCGCGGGCTTTGCTTGTCGCGGACTCTTGACCGCGCGACTGGTCGAGAACACCGACCGCGCTAACGATCGCGCTCAGCGGATTCCGCAGTTCGTGCGACAGGATTGCCAGAAAGTCGTCCTTCGCCCGATTCAACGCCTCAGCCTGACGGCGTGCGGCCCGTTCCCGGTCGAAAAGGTCCTGGATGTCCGCCTCATCGCGCGCGCGGTCGAGACCGAAGGCCACGTAGTGACACACCATGGCCGCGATCTTGAGCTCCGTCTCGTGAAAGTCATGCAGCTGGTTGTAGTACACCATGAACTTACCGAGCAGACGCCCCGGCCGGCCAAGGGGGATAAAGGCGAGCGAGCGGATGCCTTCCGCCAGAATGGCGTCCCGGAGCGAGCCCAAGGACATATCGGATGCGACGTCCGGGACCAAAATCGGCTGAGGGTCCTTGGAGTCGGATGTCCACGGCGAGTGCCCCTCGACGGCCTTCTGATAGGTCTCGGAGAGGAACCGCGCTGACCTGAAGCGCATGACGCCCGCCTGATCGAACAACAGGAGGCTCGCCCGGTCTGCGCCGGTTGCCGCGATCATCGCATCGACGGCCGGGTCGTATATCTCCTCGAAATTGCCAACGTGTGCGACGAGGTCCGCGATCCGATAGAGCGCGTTGAGCATTGTTCGACCTTTTCGAAGACCTTTTCGAAGCACGAGTATACGAAAACTCGCGGTTCTTGCACAAGCGGTCGCCCGGAACGGTCGTTTGGTCGGCCGGTGGAGGCGCCACCCGCGTCGTCGTGCTAGCGCCCAGGCCGGGACGTGTCGCGTCGCGGCGGACCGAGCGCGTTCCTCGCCTCGGCCAGGATCTCGGGCGTGTGGCCATGAGAGTCCACGAGTCGCTGGTAAATCGCCGCCGCCGATTTCCAGTCCCGGATCGCGACCAGGGCGCGGATCGCGCCGACCAGCCCGCGCCAGGCCTGGTCCGATGTGGGCGCCAAGGAGGCGGCGGTCAGGTACATGTCGACGGCTTCGGCGTTCCGCCCCGCTCCGCTCAGGAGTTCGGCGATGCCAGAGGCGGCCTCTGCCGCAATCTCCGGGTCCTCGACCTTCTCTTTGAGCCCTCGCAGGGGACGCCCGTCTCTCGGGAGAGGCCCTACCGGGGTCGAGGGCAGGAGGTTGCGATACACGGCCTCCGCCGCCGGCGTGCGATGTAAAGCAGCCAGGGAACGGCCAGCCCCGAGCAAGGCGGGCCGATACCACCGTGAGGACTCGCCGGTCCCATAGGCGACGCTCATGTACAGATCCACGGCTTGCTGGTGCTCACCATTGGCGGTCAAGAGCTGGGCGAGCCTGAACGACGCCTCTGTGCGTGCGTCTCCTTGCATCAACTGCACGGCCTCCTCGAGCAGCGCCCGAGCCTCCTGCTCTCTCCCGCGCGCGTGTTGGAGCAAGCGTGCGTGCGGGAGCAGGCTCTGGGCCGTCCACTCGTCCCGGGGGTAGTCTCGACGGAGCCGCTCGTACGCGGCAATGGCCTCGGCAGGTCGCTCGAGCGCTTCGTCGACCTCGGCCAGGAGGTGCAGGGCTTGAGGTGCGTTCTCGGCCCGGGGCGCGCCCTCCAGAAAACGGCTCAGCTGTACCCGGGCTTGCGCTGGGGCGTCCGTCCGGAACAGGGCTTCGGCGAAATTCAGCAGTGCCGGCGGCGTCAGGGCGGCATTTCGGTTGAGGGCCAGCAGGCGTTCATAGCTGCTTCGCACGATCGGCCACTGCTGCGCCGAAGTGGCGCGGGCTGCAACCCAGAGGAGCACGTCGGGCGCGGAAGGGTAACCGGGGAAGCGGTCGACGAGCCGGCCCGAGAGGCTGTGGACATCCGGCCACGCCTTGTCTTCCGCCGCTACGAACACCAGTCCGTGCAGCACCCGGGGCGTGGTCTCCGGGTCGCCGGCGCCGTCCAGGAAGGTCGTCGCGAACCGCTCCAGCACCCCGGCGGTGCCGGATTGAGCGGTGTCGCTCTCATGTGCCGTGGCGGGGCTACGCGGCTCCGGGCCCGCAAACGCCCCTGACGGGGTGAGCCGATCGAGGAGCATTCTGCGCTCCTGCGGCAGGGACGGCCGACCCGAGAGGGCCAGCGTGCGCAGGTCGCGGACCGCTTCCTGGGTGCGCCCCTGGCGGAGGGCCAGAAGGGAACGGCTCAGCCGCGCGATCTCCGCCTCCGACGCCGTCGGGTATCCCTCCAGCACCTGATCAAGCCGCTTCAGCGCGCCCGCGAGGTCGTCAGCCTGGGCGGCGAGCTCCGCGGCCCGGATGAGGGCGAGGGGTGTGCCCGGATCCGCTGGGAACTGCTGCGCCACGTGTACCCACGTGGATTGGGCCTGGTCACCGCGTCCCAGACGAAGTTGGGCCCAACCCAGGGCAAATCCCGCATGGGCAGCCTCCGCCGGCAATTGGTCGGCTCGCAGGGCCTCGCCGTACCGATTCGCCGCCGTTCGATAGGCGCCGAGCGCATACGCGGCGTCCCCCGCTAGCATGAGGGCCGTCGCCCGCAACCTGGGCGGCGGCGAGGCCTGTAGCAGGGCGTCCGCGCGAGCCTGCGCCTGGACGAACGCGCCAGCAGCTAGATCGGCTCTGACGAGCCCGAGCATGGCGACAACATCCGGGCCGCCCTGACCTCCGGAGGCGGGCGCGGCTTCAGGACGTCCCGGACTTCCTCCACCGCCGGGGGCCCCGGATCCGACCCCGGCACCTCCAACTCCCGACGCCCCAGCGGTTCCCCCGCCTCCTGGTACCCCAGCCGCTCCTGCTCCAGCAGGCGCGGCCCCACCACTCGCTCCGGCGGGCCCCGCAGCAGAGCCGGCTCCGGCCCCAGCGCCGCTGCTCCCTGCGCCAGCCGCTCCGGCTCCGCCAGCGGCCCCAGCTCCAGCCGCCCCCCCGGCACCTCCGGCAGCGCCTCCTCCGCCGCCGGCGCCTCCCGCACCGCCAGCTCCGCTGCCACCACCCGCGCCGGCTCCACCACCGGCTCCTCCACCACTGCCGCCAGCGCCGCCGCCACTGCCACCAGCCCCACCGCCGCCGCCACCACCGCCTCCCCCGCCGCCACCGCCCTTGGCGATGTAGAGCTCCTTTCCACCGCCCCCGTCGTCAGAGGTCGTCCTTCCACCGGCCGGTCCGACTCCCCAGCGGATTTCCACCGCATGCGCGAGGGCGGCAGTGCCCACGCCCATGGCCAAGCTGAAGCCTAGAGCGGAGACGAGTAGACGGCCGATGACCTTCATGGCGATCCCCCCTTGGCACCCCGCACGCTGCGCGCGGTCCGTGCTCGGTGGCAACCGGCATGCCATCGTGTCGACCGGACAGATGCTCGCGAGACTACATACACGCACCGCCGCGTGACTGCCGAAAGGGGGTCCTAAGGGAAGAAACGTCCGAGTACTTCTGTCGCGGAGCAACGCGAATAGGAGGCGAGGCGCGCGCCTAGCCGGGTAGCCGACGTCTCGTCTCTAGACCTACCCCCGGGCTTCATGCCCGCCCACGTCGCGCGGGCGGGCTCATCCGGAGAGGAACCGATCGGAGGGGCGGCAGGTCGCGAACCCGGATCCCGGTCGCATCGTAGGTGGCGTTGGCGATGGCCGCGGCCGCCCCCACGATCCCGATCTCACCGATCCCGCGTGCGCCCATGGGGTTGACCCGCGGATCGGTCTCGTCCAGCCACACCGCGTCCATGCCCGCGACGTCGGCGTGGCTCACGATGTGGTACCCCGCGAGGTCGTGGTTCACGACGAGGCCGAAGCGAGCGTCCATGATCCCCACCTCGTGGAGCGCCATCGAGAGCCCCATCGTCCTCCCTCCGATCAGCTGCGACGGTGTCGCCGTCGACACGAACCTCGGCGAACTGGGCCCGAACGAAGGCATGGCGAACCGCTCGGCGTCGGGGTTCTCCGGCATTTCGGCGGTGGTCTCGGCCGCCGCGGATGGCATCAGAGATGCCAGGCGAGCGGTGCGCAGGAGAAGAAGCCTTAGTTCTCGGGCCGCTTTGGTCCGCCGGCACCTTGACTGGCCCGGAAGGTCACCACGACTGAACGCGCGAGCGGCGTTCCTTCCGACCGCTTCATGTCCACGACCACGAAATCGCCGTCCCGAATCTCGGACAAGCTGATCGCCGTGTCCTTGAAATCACCCACCGGCGACTCTCGCTCGGAAACAACGACGCGGGCGTCGGGCGCGAGCCCGACGCGAAGCCGCCGAGCCTCTATGGCGGCTCCCATGTCCTGGAGAACGAGCGTTCTGGTTTTCAAGTCGACGGAAAGCACGACACCGGAAACGCGCGTTGGGATGGAGGTAACTCGCGGCGGCGCTTGAGGCGATGGCGGCGTCGGCATCGGGCGAAGGGGCGGCGAGGCCGGCCCGCTCGGTGATGCGGAAGGAGGCGGGGACACTTCCGCGACCGGCGGAACGCGCGGCCCGGTCTCGAAGCTGGCCAGGGTACCGGACGAATTCGCGGTCAGATGGATGAATCGGGCCACAACAATCGATAGGCCGAGGGCGGCGACCAGGATGCCGGCACGCAGAGCCCACCGCACGCCGTTCCGCCGCCACGATCGGGCAGCGCGTCGCCCACGGGTCGATCTGGGTCGCCAGCCGAGTGCCGGCTCGGCTACGGGCACTCCGGGCCGCGATCGAGTGTCCTCGTGCTGGAGTACCCTGGCATAGCCCCTGGAGCGGAGCTCGCGGCGCAGGCTCGGCTGGCGTCGCTGCTCGCTTCTGCGTCGCTCGGGAGCTCGTCCCATGCTCTGCCGTCGACGCTCACCCCTCCGTTCATCCAGCTTGATCTCTACGCTATGTCCGTCAGGAGATCGGGCGTCCATCTTGGCCATCAGATACCCACACAGCAAAGGGTGCTCCCGCGCGACGATATAAAGAATTCGCCCCATGGCGTTCGACGCAAGCCTAGGTGTCGCCGCGATTCTCGGCGATGAACCGGCCGAGAGTGAATCTCCCCTCATCACTTCCAGACCCGATCTCCCCTCCGGCCTTTGTGATCTTCTGCATGGGCACCTCCCCTGGAGCGAGCCAGCCTTGTCCGCTGGAACTCCCGACCGCCACCGCGAGGCCCACGAGGACTCCGGGAGCCGCCGCCGCCGTTAGCGCGGCGGCGGGCTCGAGCCGAGCATAAGCCGACCTCGTCGGCTCGATCCTGAACACGGTTCCCGACGGTGGCCGCGGCATTCCTGAATACTCGCATGACTTCGGCGTGCGCGGTGTCGATGACCTCACCGGACCGCGCCGGTCGGAAACGCGCGGCCGGCGACGCTCGCGATGATCGCGGTCAGCTCTCCTGGATCCACCGGCTTGGGCACGTGCATGCTGTAGCCGGCGGTGAGCGACCGGGTCCGATCCTGGGTGCGGCCGTAGGCGCTCAGCGCGATGGCCGGGGTGTTGCCCCCCTGGGCGTGGTCGAGAGCCCGGACCTTGCGGATGAGCGTGTACCCGTCCTCGCCCGGCATCTCGATGTCGGAGACCAGCACGTCGGGCCGCCACGTCTGGAGCACCGCCATGGCGTCGGGGGCCGAGCCGCACGTCTTCACGTCGGCCCCCACGTTCGTCAGGATGGTGGACGCGAGGTCCAGCGCCTGCGGGTCGTCGTCGACGACCAGCACCCGGAGCGCGTCCAGCCGCACGCCGGCCAGCGGCGGCTCCAGCGTATCCGCGGTGGGGTGATGGCGGAGCGCCGCGCCCGCCGGGATGCTCACGATCGACAGCGGGAGCGCCACCACGAACGTCGCCCCCTGGCCCTCGCCGGGGCTCCGGGCGGTGACGCTGCCGCCGTGCAGCTCGACCAGGTGCTTGACGAGGGCCAGGCCGAGGCCGAGACCGCTGTGGGCCCGGGTGCTCGAGCTGTCGGCCTGGGTGAAGCGGTCGAAGATGGACGGCAGGATGTGGGGGGCGATGCCCTGGCCGGTGTCGCTGACCACGATCTCGACGTGGGAGTTGACCCGCTGCAGGTGGATCTGCACGCGGCCACCCTTGGGGGTGAACTTCACCGCGTTCATCAGCAGGTTCCACACCACCTGCTGGAGGCGATTGGGATCGCCCGCGATCGGAGCGGTCGGATCGAGCACGGTCTGGATCCGGATGCCCTTCGACTCCGCGGCGGGGCGGACCCCGTCGAGAGCCGACTCGATGACCGCCCGCAGGTCGACCGGCTGGACCTCGAGGCGCATCTTGCCGGAGATGACCCGCGAGACGTCGAGCAGGTCGTCGATGAGCTGCACCTGGGCGTTGGCGTTCCGGACGATGGCGTCGATGGCGCGCGCCGCCTCCTGGTCCCGGACCTGGCCGGACTGGAGCAGCCGCGCCCAGCCGTAGACCGCATTCAACGGCGTGCGCAGCTCGTGCGACAGGACGGCAAGGAATTCGTCCTTCGCCCGGCTGGCCGCCTCCGCGGTCGCGCGGGCGTCCTGCTCGCGGCGCAGCAGGTGCTCCCGCTCGGTCTCCGCGCTCGTGCGCTCCCGGGCGGCGGCGATCAGCGCGTCGGCGACGTCGTGAATCTCCTGGATCGGGGTGGAGATCGACGGCGCGGGCTCGCGCCGGCCCATCGCCTTGGCCATGCCCCGCAGCGCCTCCATCGGCCGGTTGACGCTGTGGGCGACCATCATCGTGCCGAGCACGCCCAGCACGACCGAGAGCAGGATGCCGCTGCCGTAGATGGCGAGCGAGCGGTAGGTGACCCCTTCGACGAAGCCGGCCGCGATGCCCGGAGCCACCGTCCAGCCGTAGTCTCCGAGCCGGCTGAACGAGGCGTAGTTGCGGCCTCCCTCGAGGTCGGTCGTCTGCCCGACGCCCTCGTCGGCCGAGGTCGCCATCAGGGTCCGCAGGCTCTCCGACGCCCGCCCGCCGAGGGTCTCCGCGTGGGCCCGCGAGCGAGCGACCCGCAGGCCGTTCGCGTCGAAGATCGAGATGATCCAGTCGCGGGGCACCCGCTGGCGGGTGATCACGTTCAGGATGCCGTCGGGCTTGACCAGCGCGGTCAGCACGTACTGCACGCGGCCGGCGCGCAGGACGGGCGCCCGCACCGCGAACAGCATGACGCCGTCGACTCCGCGCGCCAGCCCGCCCACCGTGGCCGCGCGGGTGCGCACGACGCGCTGGAAGCTCGCGGCCTCGAAGATCGCGGGCAGGGTCGCGTCGAGCGGGAAGCGGGTGTCGACGAGGCGATGGCCGGACGGGTCGGCGAGGAAGAGCGCGGCCCAGGTCGGCTGCGTCTCGAGCACCGGCTGGACCTCCTGCCGGAAGGCCGCGAGGTTCCTGGGGTCGATCTCGACGGTGGCGGCCAGCGATTGCAGCACGGAGATGGAGCTGCGCAGCTCCGCGTCGACCGCGGTGGCCAGGGCGCGCGCCAGCTCGAGCCCGATGCGCTCGGCCTGGGTCCGCTGCTGCCGGGCCAGCGCGTACAGCCCGACCCCGGACATGATGACCACCGGCACGAGGCCGGCCGCCGCCAGCAGGAGAAGCCGTCTGCGCAAGGGGACGCGAGGGGCTTCGGCCATCGCGGCATTCTGGCTCAGGTCCCCAGATGGTGCAACACGGGGATGGTGAAACACGCGCCCGGTCGAGGCCACGGCCGATCGCTCGCGGGCCGCACCTTCCGATGGTACGGTGGCCGCGGAGGAAGCCGGCCATGCTGAGAGCCCTGCTGGTGGCGCTGTCGCTCGCGTTGCTGCTCGCCCGGGACGGTGACGCCCAGACGGAGCTGCAGTGCCCCGAGCTGCCGTTCTACCTGCTCGTGAGCTTCAGCTACCCCTGCCCGATCGCTCCCCGCGTGTGCCGGGTCGACTACGGGCAGTGCCGGATCGGGATCGGGATCCGGCCCGGCACGCCCTGTCAGTGCTGGGCGTCGAGCAACGGGCTGTGGTATCCGGGGGTCTGCATCCGCTAGCGGCGGCGGGGCTAGCGACGCTTGCCGCTCTTCTGCTGCTCCACGACCTGCTCGAGCGCCTCGCGCCGCTGCTTCTCGGCGCTGAGCTCGTCGGTCAGCTGCTTGACCTTGGCCTGGACGACCCCGCGCTCGTCGGCCAGGCGGACCTTGAGGCTCTCGATCTCGGTGCTCTGCCGGCCGCCCTCCCACCAGGAGAGGGCGGCCGCGCCGATGGCCAGGCCGATCAGGAGCGCCACCAGGGAACCGAGCACGCTCGAGCGGTCCATTGAGCCGCCCTCCGCTCAGTGCTTCGCCATGGCGGGGGCCGTCGACCCCGCGCCCTCGACCTTGATGCGCATCGAGTAGAAGGACCGCCACACGAAGATGACCGAGATGACGAAGAACACCACCGCGAGCCCGGTGGTGAACCCGGCCCCGCGCTCGGCGGTGAGCGACACCGCCAGCTCCACCGCGAGCAGGCCGAACAGCGTGGTGAACTTGATGATCGGGTTCATGGCCACCGAGGAGGTGTCCTTGAACGGGTCGCCCACCGTGTCGCCGACGACGGTGGCCGCGTGGAGCGGGGTGCCCTTCTCCTTCAGGTCCACCTCGACCACCTTCTTGGCGTTGTCCCAGGCGCCGCCCGCGTTGGCCATGAAGATGGCCTGGTAGAGGCCGAACAGCGCGATCGAGATCAGGTAGCCCACGAAGAAGTAGGGCTCCGCGAACGCGAAGGCCAGGGTGGCGAAGAACACGGCGAGGAAGATGTTGAACATGCCCTTCTGGGCGTACTGGGTGCAGATCTCCACCACCCGCTTGCTGTCCGCGATCGAGGCCTTGGTGGAGCCCTCGAGCCGGATGTTGGCCTTGATGAACTCCACCGCCCGGTAGGCGCCGGTGGTGACCGCCTGGATGGAGGCGCCGGTGAACCAGTAGATGACCGCGCCGCCGCTGATGAGGCCCAGCAGGAAGGGAGCGTGCAGCAGCGAGAGCTTGTCCAGGTTCTGGGTGAGGCCGGCGGTGAGCAGCACGATGATCGAGAAGATCATGGTGGTGGCGCCCACCACCGCGGTCCCGATGAGCACCGGCTTGGCGGTGGCCTTGAAGGTGTTGCCCGCGCCGTCGTTCTCCTCCAGCAGGTGCTTGGCCTGCTCGAAGTTGACGTCGAAGCCGTAGTCCTTCTTGAGCTGCCCCTTGATGCCGGGCAGCGTCTCGATGACCGACAGCTCGAACACGGACTGGGCGTTGTCGGTCACCGGACCGTAGGAGTCGACCGCGATGGTCACCGGGCCCATGCCGAGGAAGCCGAAGGCCACGAGGCCGAAGGCGAACACCGCCGGCGCGGCCATCAGGCTGCCGAGGCCCAGCGTGCTCACCCCGTAGCCGATGCCCATGAGCAGCACCATGGTGAGACCGAGCCAGTAGGCGCTGAAGTTGCCCGCCACCAGGCCGGACAGGATGCCGAGCGAGGCCCCGCCCTCGCGCGCGGAGGTGACGACCTCGCGCACGTGGGCCGAGTTGGTGGAGGTGAAGACCTTGACGAACTCGGGAATGATCGCGCCGGCCAGGGTGCCGCAGGTGATGACCGTCGAGAGCTTCCACCAGAGGCTGCCGTCGCCGAGATCGGGGATCATGACCCAGGACGCGGCGTAGGTCAGCACCACCGACACGATCGAGGTGACCCACACCAGGCTGGTCAGCGGGGCCTCGAAGCTCATCTTGGCCGCGGTGGCGTAGCGGGCCTTCGCGAAGGCCTCGTTGACGAGGTAGGAGGCGCCGCTCGCCACGATCATGATGACGCGCATCACGAAGATCCACACCAGGAGCTGCACCTGCACCAGCTCCTTGGGCACCGCGAGCAGGATGAAGGTGATCAGGGCCACCCCGGTGACCCCGTAGGTCTCGAACCCGTCCGCGGTGGGGCCGACCGAGTCGCCCGCGTTGTCGCCGGTGCAGTCCGCGATGACGCCCGGGTTGCGCGCGTCGTCCTCCTTGATGTTGAACACGATCTTCATCAGGTCGGAGCCGATGTCGGCGATCTTGGTGAAGATGCCGCCCGCGATGCGGAGGGCGGCCGCCCCGAGCGACTCGCCGATGGCGAAGCCGATGAAGCAGGGCCCCGCGTAGTCGCGCGGGATGTAGAGCAGGATGCACAGCATGATGAACAGCTCGACCGACACCAGCAGCATGCCGATGCTCATCCCCGCCTTGATCGGGATCGCGTAGACCGGGAAGGGCTTGCCCGCGAGGCTCGCGAAGGCGGTGCGGGAGTTGGCGAAGGTGTTGATGCGGATGCCGAACCACGCCACCCCGTAGGAGCCCAGGATGCCGACCACGCTGAAGAGCAGGATGATGAAGACCTTGATTCCCTCGAAGTGCTGCAGGAACCCGAAGTAGAAGACGATGATCACCGCGATGAACAGCTCGAGGATCGCGAGGAACTTGCCCTGGGTGATCAGGTAGGTCTTGCAGGTCTCGTAGATCAGCTCCGAGATGTCCTTCATCGACTGGTGCACCGGCAGGTTCTTCAGCTGCGAGTAGATCACCAGGCCGAAGCCCAGGCCCAGGAGGCAGACCAGCAGACCCCACTGCAGCATGGTGCGCCCGTTCATGCCCACGAAGGTCGCCTGGGACAGGTCGGGGAGCTTGAGCGACGCCTCGCCCCCGCCGTGCTGCGGCGCGGCCACGGCGGCCGTGGGCGGGGCGGGGGTCTGAGCCAGCGCGGCCGGGGCCAGGCCCAGCGCGCACACGCTCACGACGAGCAGCACCCAGACGAGCGCGATGCGCGCGCGCCGGGGCAAGGGCCAGATCGCATCCATAGTCCGAATCTCCTCGTTGAGCCAGTTTCGAAGGGCGGGTCACGGCGGCGCGGTCGGCCACCGGCCCAACGCGTGTTTATACCGCAGGCGCCCGCCTCCGTCAACGCGGCGCGTTGCGCCGCGGGCGGGCCCGCCTAGTCGCGCAGGAGGGCCTCGATCTCCTCGCGATGCGCGCCGAAGCCGTCGAACATGCGGTCGCCGATCACGACGGTGGGCACGCCCAGGCGGCCCGCGCGGGCGAACAGGTCGAGGCTCGCCTGCGGGTCGCGGCCCACGTCGCGCACGTCGACCGCCACGCCCCGCGCCTGGAAGAACGCCAGCGCGGCCTCGCCGTCCGCGTTGCCTTCCATCGTGAAGACGAGCGCCTTTTTCACCGGGGCCACGATATCACCTCGACCTTGACGCTCCAACGTCCCGTTTGCTAGCATCCGCGACCGGTCGGAGAGACGTGAGCCGGATCGATCTCGTGGACACGATGGCCGCCGCCAGCGGCTGGACCAAGGCCGGCGCCGATCGCGCCCTGCGCGCGTTCCTCGCCGCGGTGCGCGGCTCGCTCAAGCGCGGCCAGCCGGTCACGCTGGTCGGCTTCGGCACCTTCTCGGTGAGCCGCCGCAAGCCGCGCAAGGGGAAGAACCCGCGCACCGGACAGCCGATGCACGTGGCGGGCGGACGCACCCCGCGCTTCAAGCCGTCGAAGGAGCTCAAGCGCGCGGTGCGCTAGGGATTTTCTCTGCTCGGCTAATTCTGGCCGCGGGTAAGATAGGGGCAGTGCGCGTCATCCCGGCCCTCATCGTCAGCGTGTCCCTCTCGCTCATCGCAGCCCCGGCTCTAGCCCAGACCAGCAGTCAGAACAGCCGGCCGCCTGCCCTGAGCGCGGAAGCGGTGCTCCTCCTCGACACGCAGGGTCGCGTGGTCTTCGCCAAGAACGCGGCCGAGTCCCACGCGCCCGCGAGCCTCGTCAAGCTCATGACCCTCTACCTCGCGTGCGAGGCGCTCGAGGCGGGGCGGGCCCAGTGGGAGGAGCCGGTGGTGGTGAGCCATCGCGTGGTCCTGACGCCCCGCTACCGCATGGGCCTCCGGACCGGCGAGGCGGTGCCCCTGCGCACCCTGCTCGAGGGCGTGGCCATCGCCTCCGCCAACGACGCGGCCGCCGCGGTGGCCGAGCACCTCGGCGGCACCGAGGAGGCCTTCGTGGCCGCGATGAACGCCAAGGCCGAGGAGCTGGGCCTGACGCACACGCACTACGCCAACCCGCACGGCCTGCCCGATCCCAACCAGCGCACCACCGCCGAGGACCTCGCCAAGCTCGTCGGCCGGCTCCTCGACGACTATCCCGCCTCGCGCCCGCTCCTCGGGCGGGGCGACGTTCGTGTACCGCGGGCGGGTCTACAGCCGGAACATCCCGCTGTTCCGCGATCCGGGTGGCGTGCAGGCGCTCAAGACCGGCTTCACCCGCGAGGCGGGCTACAACCTCGCGATCTCCGCCTGGAAGTCGGGCCAGCAGTTCGTCCTCATCACGCTCGGCTCCCAGACCCGCAGCCTCTCCTTCCGCGACGCGAAGGCCATCCTCCGCTACGGCTTCTACGAGACCGGCCTGGAGGCGGCGCCCCCGCCGGCGGCGCCGCGTCGACCCGCGAAGCCTCCCCGGCGCCCGGCTCAGCGCGGCTCGCGGGCGGCCCTGTCCGGGGCCGGCTAGGGTGGCCGCGCCCCGCGCCTTCGTCTTCGACGCCTACGGGACGCTGTTCGACGTCCACTCGGTCGTGGAGGCGGCGCGCGCGGTGACCTCGGACCCGGAGGCGCTGTCCCTGCTCTGGCGTCAGAAGCAGCTCGAGTACACGTGGCTGCGCTCGCTGATGGGCCGCTACGAGGACTTCTGGCTGGTGACCGGTCAGGCCCTGCGCTTCGCGCTGCGCCGGCTCGGCGTCGCCGCGGGCCAGTCCCAGATCGAGTCGCTGATGGAGGCCTACCTCGCGCTGAGCCCGTTCCCCGAGGTGCCGGCCGCGCTCCGGGCGCTCCGGGGCACACCGCTGGCCATCCTCTCGAACGGCTCCCCTCGCATGCTGGAGAGCGCGGTGCGGTCGAGCGGGCTCGCGGGCGCCTTCGACCACGTCCTCTCGGTGGACGCGGTCGGGGTCTACAAGCCGTCGCGCGCGGGTGTACGAGATGGCCCCCCGGGCGCTCGGGCTGAGCGCGGGGGAGATCGTCTTCGTGTCGTCGAATGGCTGGGACGTGGCGGGCGCCGCCGCCTACGGATTCACGACCTGCTGGTGCAACCGCGCCAACGCCCCCGCCGAGGAGCTGGACCTGACCCCGGACTACGAGGTGGACCGTCTGGACGCCATTCCGGAGAAGCTCGGACTCTAGCGGCGGAGCGTCCTGGGGCGCCGGGCGGGGTCAGGACGGTCCGCGCGCTGCGAAACGGGTCCTACTTCTTGGCCAGGCGCTTCCGCTTCACGTACGCCCAGATCTTCTTCGTCATCTCCGAGGGGCCGATGGGCTTGGAGCCCATGACCGACTCGAGCGTGTCGTCGCAGCCCTTGAAGTTGATCGCGTAGCCGCCAAACGCCAGCTTCTTCTTCGCCATCCGTCATTCCTCCCTCGTTAGGTTATTTGGGGGTGCTGCCCGGCGCCCCCCGGAACGGCCAGGGGTATTATGGACAAACTCCGAGGGAGAGAAAAGGGGAAAATACAATCCCTAGGGGGTCTCCACGAGGGAGAGACTACCCGGTGGGGGTATACCCCCGGGGGGGATCCCCCCCGGCCTCAGCCCCGTCCGACGAAGGCGGGCATCACGTCCCGCGCGAACCAGCGGAGCTGCTCCTTGAACTCGGCGGGCGGGATGCCCTCGGCCCAGTGGATCATGCACTGGTCGAGGCCGGGATAGCGCGCCTCGATCTCGCGGATCGTCTCGATCACCTCCGCGGGCCGCCCGACCAGCCAGGCCTTCTGCTCGACGCCCTCGCGCAGGGTCGGCACGCGCGCGGGCGCGCCCGGCGTGCCCCACGAGCGGCCCTGCTCGTCGGCGTAGCGGACGAAGCCGAAGGGGGCGAACCACTTGTAGCGCTCGTCGTGGGCCGGCTCGAGGCGACGGATCGCCTCCTCGCGCGAGTCGGCCAGGTAGAGGCCCACGCCCCAGCAGAGATCCTCGCCGAGCTCCTTCGGCCGCCCGTGACGCACGCACGCGTCGCGGTAGGCGCGCGCGACCTGGTCGAGCACCTTCTCCCCGTTGAGCGTCACCATCGCCTTGAGCCCCATGCGGGCCATGTAGTCGATCGTCTTGCCGCTCGCGATCGGCATCCAGATCTCGACCGGCCGGTGGATCGGGCGCGGGACGCAGGTGACCTCACGGAGGCGATAGCCGCGGTAGTCCACGTCGGGCGGGATCACGTAGTGCTTGCCCCGGTGGCTCCACGACTCCTCGTTGAAGCACTTGAGCAGCACTTCCATCTGCTCCTCGAACAGCTCGCGGTTGGCCGCCGCGTCGAGCAGCGGCGCCCCGAACGACTCGACCTCGCGAGTGTGATAACCACGGCCGACGCCCATGATCACGCGGCCGTCGGTGACGATGTCGGCCATCGCGTAGTCCTCGGCGAGGCGGACCGGGTGCCACATGGGCAGGATGTTGAAGGCGCAGCCGAGCTTGAGGCGCCGGGTCTGGGTGGCGAGCCAGAGCGAGAGCTGCACGAGGTTCGGCAGCACCTCGTAGCCCTCCTTCTGGAAGTGGTGCTCGGCGGTCCACAGGCAGTAGTAGCCCAGCTCGTCCATGAGCTGGGCGACCTCCTTCGACGTCTGGAAGGCCTCGACCAGGCGCTCGTTGGAATAGGCGCGCTGCTCGGTCGGGGTGCCGTTGATGCCGACGTTCTCCAGCTCGATCTGCCCCACGTAGAGGACCGAGAATTTCTTGATCACTTGGCTCTCCAGCCTCCGTCGACGACCAGGGTGTGTCCGGTGATGTAGCCCGCCTCGTCCGAGGCCAGGAAGCAGACCGCGGAGGCGATCTCCTCCACCGTCCCGCGCCGGCCCGCGGGCGCGATCGCGCGCACCTGCTCGTCGTTCACCGCCACGCCGCGGCCGCTCATGTCGGGGACGCCGGGGCCGAGGATCTCCTGCGAGTGCGCGCGGAGCCCGGTCAGGATCGGGCCGGGCGCCACCGCGTTGATCGTGATGCCGCGGGCCGAGTAGGTCACCGCCATCTGGCGGGTCAGGCCGACCACGCCGTGCTTGGACGCCACGTAGGCCGCGCCGCCGCCGGTGCCGTTGAGCCCGGCCACCGAGGCCATGTTGACGATGCGCCCGGCCCCGCGGGGCAGCATCTCCTTGAGCGCGCGCTTGCAGCCGAGGAAGACGCCGGTCAGGTTGATCCCGATCACCCGGGTCCACACCGCCTCGTCGGTCTCGTCGACGTTGAAGTAGCCGTCGAGGATGCCCGCGTTGTTGACCATGACGTCGAGCGGCCCGAGCTGGCTCACCGCGGCGGCGACCGCGCGGTCCACGTCGGCGGCGCGGCTCGTGTCCGCCTGCACGCCCATGCCCTTGCCGCCCGCGCCCATGAGCAGGCGCGCGGTCTCGTCCGCGCTCTTGCCGTCGAGATCCACCGCGGCCACGCGGGCGCCGCGGGCCGCCATCGCGAGCGCGATGCCGCGCCCGATGCCGGAGCCCGCGCCGGTCACGATCGCTACCTTGTCTTGGAGGTCCACCGTCGTCTCCCTTGTGCTCAGCTCCTCACCCTGCCCTCTCCCCGGAGGGGAGAGGGGTATTTGGAGGGCGCCTCGGCGAGGCGCCGGTTTAGATGGCCAGGGCGTAGCCGTCGCGGCGGGGGTCGGCGCCGGCCATGAGGGCGCCGGACTCCGGGTCGCGGGCGATCCCCTGCCCGCCGCCCACCACCCACGACCAGTCGTCGATCACGTTGACCTGGTGCCCGCGCCGCCCGAGCTCGGCGCGGGTCGTCTCGGCGATGCGCGACTCCGCGTCGAGCAGCCGGTCGCGGTACACCCGGATCCGCGGCGCCTCGATGGCCTCCTGCAGGTTCAGGCCGAACTCGAGGAAGTTGAGCAGCATCTGCGGCTGCGTCTGGAGGATGCCGTACGAGCCGGGCGTGCCGATCGAGAGCTCGAAGGCGCCGTCCCGGAAGACCTGGGTCGGCGACATCATGGTGCCGGACTTGCGGCCGGGCTTGAGCACGTTGGGCGACTCCGGATCCCGATCCGACCACTTGAGGATGTTGTTGAGCACGAGCCCGGTCCCGGGCACCGCGAAGCCCGAGCCGAAGGCCATCCCGAGCGTCTGGGTGACCGAGACCACGGTGCCCTCCGCGTCGGCGCACGCGAAGTGCGTCGTCTGCTCGTTGACGAACTGCGCCGGGTGGCCCTCGGCGATCTGGCCCGCCAGCCGCTCGCGGGTGTGCCGCTCGCCCTCGCTCACCGCCGCACGCGCCGGGTCGATGCGCGCCCGCTGCGAGGCCGCGTACGCCTTGGACACCAGGCCCGCGATCGGGCGGCGCGCCCGAGTAGGCGAAGGCCAGCCGGTCCGCCGAGCCGAGCTTGATCGCCTCGATCAGGTGATGCAGGTAGTCGGGCGAGTTGTGGCCCCAGCCCGCCAGGTCGAAGCCCTCCAGGATGTTGAGGGTCTCGAGCATCTGGAACGCCGAGAACGGCGGCGGCACCGAGCAGACCTCCCGGCCCCGGTACGGGATGGCGAGCGGCTCCCGCCACTCGGGCTTGAACGCGGCCAGGTCCTCCTCCGCGAGCCAGCCGCCGGCCTCCTGCACCGCGCGGGTGATGGTCCGGGCGATCGGCCCCCGGTAGAACGCCTCCGCGCCCCCCTCGGCCACCTGGCGCAGCGTCCCGGCCAGCTCCTTGTAGGTGACGATCTTCCCGGGGCGCGGCCCGCCGTTGCCCAGGAAGAGGCGCTCCGCCTCGGCCGAGCGGGCCAGCTGGGCGCGCGACTGCTCGAAGAACTTCACGTTGGCGAAGGTGAGCGGCACCCCGTTCTCGGCCAGATCGATGGCGGGCGCCAGCACCTTCTGCCGCGGCATCGACCCGAAGCGCTCGAGCGCGGCGAGCCAGCCGCCGAGGTTGCCGGGCGTGGCGCACGACTTCGGCCCGCCCGCCAGCTCGTCCTCGGTGCAGCGCGCCGGGTCGGCGCCGCGCGGGGCGGGGCCGATGAAGTCGAGCACGTGCCGCTCGCGGGTGCGCGCCCGCGAGATCAGCATGAGCCCGATCCCGGCCGCGCCCGACATGAACGGCTCGACCACGTTCAGGGTGGAGCCGACCGCCACCGCCGCGTCGACCGCGTTGCCGCCTTCCAGCAGCACGCGGATGCCGGACATCGACGCGAGGGGATGCGCCGAGGCCACGGCGCCGCGGGTTCCCATGATGGTCGGACGGTACGCATGACGATGCGGGGGCATGTGGTCTCCTCCGGGGCTCACGGTTCGCGGCGGTTCACCCGGCAATGGTAGGCTCTAGCCAACATGGACGCAAGAATCCCCTCGGAGCTGGCCGCCGCGCTCGCCCGCGCCCGCTACATGTACGTGACGACCTACAGCCGGGCGGGCAAGCCGGGCACCGTGCCGACCTGGCTCTGGCCGCACGAGGGAGACGTGTACTTCACGACCCGGCGCGACAGCCTCAAGGCGCGCCGCATCCGCAACGACGGTCGGGTGACGGTCCACGTGGGGACCAAGGACGGGCCGGCCTTCGAGGGCCGCGCGGAGTGGGTCGACGGGCGGGCGGACCTGGAGACCGCCCTGCTGTCCGACTACCGCCGCAAGTACTGGCTGCTGGTCCCGGTCTTCATGGGCCGCTTCATCCGCAAGGGGCTCGACACCCAGAAGAGCGTCCTGATCCGGATCACTCCCCGACTTCACGCCGGACGCCGGCCCCAGCGCCGCGCTGACCGCGGCGGCCAGCTTCGTCATGTCGAACGGCTTCTTGATCACCGCGTCGACCCGGCCCACGCCCGCCTCCACCGCGTCGGCCCAGCCGGTCAGCAGCAGCACCGGGAGCCCCTGGCGCCCGCTCTTGACCGCGCGCGCCACGTCCCAGCCGTTGACGTCGGGCATCCCGAGATCGGTGATCACGAGGTCGAACGGGTCGCGCTCGAGGCACGCCAGCGCCTCCTGACCGCCGCCGGCCAGCGTGACCGAGTGGCCGTGGGAGAGCAGCACGTCGGCCAGCACCTCGCGCACGTCGGCCTCGTCGTCGACCACCAGGATGCGGCCGTGGCGCCCGCCGTTCCCGCCGCTCCCGAGCGGCGCGCCGGCCTCGACGCGGGCCTCGGCGGGAATCCAGAAGGTCACCGTGGTGCCGCGGCCCTCGCCGCTCTCGAGCGCGATGTCGCCCCCGTGGCCGCTGACGAGGCCGTAGGCGACGGCCAGCCCGAGCCCGAGCCGCCGCACGCCCTTGGTGGTGAAGAACGGCTCGAAGGCGCGGCCGCGCACGTCCTCGGGCATGCCGGGGCCGGAGTCCGTGATCGAGACGAGCGCCCGGCCCGGCTCGCCCCAGGTGCGGATCAGGAGGCGTCCCCCGCGCGGGAGCGCGTCCACCGCGTTCAGGATCAGGTTGGTGAGCACCTCGCGGAGCTCCGCGTTGCGCCCCGAGACCGGGGGCAGGGCGCCGGGCTCGAACACGAGCTCGATCTGCGCGCCGCGCACCTGCGCCTCGTGCTCCCAGCGCGCGCGCGTGAGGTCGATGCTCTCCCGCACCGTGTCGTTCAGATCCACGACGGTCGCGCTCGCTCCGTGCCCGGCCCGGCTGAAGGCCTGGATGCGCCGGACGGTGTCGGCCGCGTCGAGGGCGGCGCGCTCGATGGTGCGCAGGGCGGAGCCCATCTCGGGATCGCGGTTGCGATAGAGCAGGAGCTGGCTTCGCCCCAGCACGACCGCCATGAGGTTGTTGAGGTGGTGCGCGGCCCCCGCGGCCAGCTCCCCCACCGCGCGGAGCGTCGCCCCGCGCACGAGCGTGTCCTGGGCCGCCTGCAGCTCTTCCAGGGTGCGGCGGAGATCGCCGACCAGGCGCGCGTTGTCCATCGCCAGCGCGGCCTGGCGGGCCAGCCCGGTGAGGGTCGCCTCGTCTCGACCGGTGAACGGGCGCGCGCTGCGATTGAAGGCCCACAGCAGCGCGATCGGCTCGCCCGCCGCGTCGGTGACCGGGACCGTGATCATGCTCACGACGCCCTCGGCGGTGGCCCAGTCCGCGACGGCGGGCGGGCGCTCGAACCGGGTGTCGGCGAAGTAGTCGTCGGTGCAGAGCGGCCGCTTCTCGCGCAGGACCAGGCCGGCCAGCCCGTGGCCCGGATCGAGGCGCATCGGCTGCATCGCGCGCCCGCGCGCGCCGACGGTGGTCACCGTCTCGAGCGCCCCGGTCCGCGGGTCCACCCGCGAGCAGGCCGCCCCGTCGGAGCGCAGCAGCGCCGGGATCTCGCGCACCACCGCCTCGAGCGCGGTGACCACGTCCGGAGAGGAGAGGGTGTCGGAGGCGACGCGCTGGAACGCCTCGATCTCGGCCAGCCGGCGCACCGTCTCCGAGTGCAGGCGCGCGTTGCGGACCGCCACCGCCGCGGACGCGGTCAGGGCCTCCGCGAGCGCCACGTCGGGGGCGCGGAACTCGCGGCGCTGCCGGGTCATGCCCGAGAGGATCCCGATCACGTCTCCGTCGAGCAGGATGGGCACGCAGAGGAGCGAGGCGAAGCCCTCGGCCTTGAACCAGTCCCGCTTCTCGAGCCGCCGGTCCTGCTGCACGTCGGCCAGCGCGAGGGGCTTGCGGTGGGTGAACACCCAGCCCACCAGGGAGGAGCGGGTGGCCACCTGCTCCCGGGCGGGCAGCGGCGAGCGGACCCGGCCCTTGTGGGCGGCGAGCCGCAGCACCTCGCCCGCCTCGTCGAGCAGCCAGATCCGCGCCACGTCGGTCTCGAGGCGGGTGCGCGCGATGTCGGCGAGACGATCGAGCACCTCGGCGAGATCGAGCGTCGAGGTGAGCAGCCGGCTCGCCTCGGCGAGAACCTCCAGCTCCTGTGGGTTCGCGTCGCTCATCGGATCGGGCCGGCTCGGGGGTGGACTATAGCGCAGGGCCCGGCGCCACGCCATCGCGCGGCGCGCCGTCCGGGCGGCCTTGACCCCCCCTACCTTTGGTCGTAGCATTCGGACAGCCATTCCCACGCGGGAGCTCGGTGATCCGGGCTGAGAGGGCAGCGGGGACGCTGCCGACCGCTACAAACCTGAACTGGGTAATGCCAGCGAAGGGAGGCCCTGCATGTCCAACCGAAAGATCTATGTGTCCGGCTCCAATCCCTCGGTGCGCGTTCCGGTCCGCGAGGTCACGCTCTCGAACAACGAGCGCCTCCGGCTCTACGACACGAGCGGGCTCTACACCGATCCCGACTACACGCCCGACGTGAAGCAGGGCCTGCCTCCGCTCCGTCGTCACTGGGTCCTCTCCCGCGCCGACGTGGAGCCGGGCGCGAGCGGCCGCTGGGGCCTGCGCGCCAAGCCGGGCCACCGGGTGACCCAGATGCACTACGCGCGGCGGGGCGAGATCACCCCCGAGATGGAGTTCGTGGCCCTGCGGGAGGGCATGGCCCCCGAGATCGTGCGCGACGAGATCGCCCGGGGGCGCGCGATCATCCCGGCGAACATCAACCACCCGGAGAGCGAGCCGATGATCATCGGCCGGCGCTTCCTGGTGAAGATCAACGCCAACATCGGCAACTCCGCGGTCTCCTCCTCCATCGAGGAGGAGGTCGAGAAGATGACGTGGGCCACCCGCTGGGGCGGCGACACCATCATGGATCTCTCCACCGGCAAGAACATCCACGAGACGCGCGAGTGGATCCTGCGCAACTCGCCGGTGCCGGTCGGCACGGTGCCGATCTACCAGGCGCTGGAGAAGGTCAACGGCAAGGCCGAGGACCTGACCTGGGAGATCTACCGCGACACCCTCATCGAGCAGGCCGAGCAGGGCGTCGACTACTTCACCATCCACGCGGGCGTGCTGCTGCGCTACATCCCGCTCACCGCCAAGCGCCTCACCGGCATCGTGTCGCGCGGCGGCTCGATCATGGCCAAGTGGTGCCTGGCCCACCACCGGGAGAGCTTCCTCTACACCCACTTCCGCGAGATCTGCGAGATCATGGCCGCCTACGACGTGTCGTTCTCGCTGGGCGACGGGCTGCGTCCCGGCTGCCAGGCCGACGCCAACGACGACGCCCAGTTCGCGGAGCTCGACACCCTGGGCGAGCTGACCACGCTGGCGTGGGAGCAGGACTGCCAGGTGATGATCGAGGGCCCGGGCCACGTGCCCGATGCACCTGATCAAGGAGAACATGGACCGGCAGCTCGCGGTCTGCCACGAGGCGCCGTTCTACACCCTGGGGCCGCTCACCACCGACATCGCCCCCGGCTACGACCACATCACCTCCGCGATCGGCGCGGCCATGATCGGCTGGTACGGCACCGCGATGCTCTGCTACGTCACGCCCAAGGAGCACCTCGGGCTGCCGGATCGGCAGGACGTCAAGGACGGGGTCATCGCCTACAAGATCGCGGCCCACGCCGCCGACCTGGCCAAGAACCATCCCAAGGCCCGCGAGTGGGACGACGCGCTCTCGCGCGCCCGCTTCGAGTTCCGCTGGGAGGACCAGTTCAACCTCTCGCTCGACCCGGAGACCGCGCGCTCCTTCCACGACGAGACCCTGCCCGCCGACGGGGCCAAGATCGCCCACTTCTGCTCGATGTGCGGGCCCCACTTCTGCTCGATGAAGATCACCCAGGACGTGCGCGACTACGCGGCCAAGCACGGCATCGGCGACGAGACCGCCGCGGTGGTGCAGGGCCTGCGGGACAAGGCGGCCGAGTTCAAGAAGGCGGGCGGCCAGCTCTACGTGAAGCAGCCGTAGCGCGCGGATCCACATGAGCGGCTTCGCGGACTACGAGCAGTACGACGCCCTCGGGCTGGCCGACCTCGTGCGGCGCGGCAAGGTGACGCCCACCGAGCTGCTCGAGGCCGCGATCGCGCGGGTGGAAGCGCGCAACCCGAAGGTGAACGCGGTGATCATGCCGCTCTACGACCACGGCCGCCGCGCGATCGCCGACGGGCTTCCCGACGGGCCGTTCCGCGGCGTGCCGTTTCTCTTGAAGGACCTGGGCGCCCCGCTCACCGGGACGACCATGACGCGGGGCAGCCGGTTCTTCGCCGACACCCCGCCGTCCACGTTCGACAGCGAGAACGTGGCCCGGCTCAAGCGAGCCGGCCTCGTGATCTTCGGCCGCACCAACAGCTGCGAGGTGGGCCTCTCGCTCACCTGCGAGCCCCGGCTCTACGGGCCGACCCGCAATCCGTGGGACCCGACCCGCATCTCCTCCGGCTCGAGCGGCGGGGCCGCCGCCGCGGTGGGCGCGCGCATGCTCCCGATGGCGCACGCCAGCGACGGCTTCGGCTCGATCCGCGCGCCCGCCGCGAGCTGCGGGCTGGTCGGGCTCAAGCCCACGCGGGGCCGCAACACCTTCGCGCCGGTCACCGGCGAGGGCCTCGGCGGCTGCTCCACCGAGCACGCGGTGACGCTCTCGGTGCGGGACAGCGCGGCGCTGCTCGACGCCACCCACGGGCCGGGGCCCGGGGATCCCTACACCGCCCCGCCGCCCGCGCGGCCCTACCTCGAGGAGTGCGGGGCCGCGCCGCGGCCGCTGCGCATCGCCTACACCACGCTGCCCCCCAACGGCGCGCCGATCGACCCCGAGAGCCTCGCCACGCTCCAGGAGACGGTGCGGCTCTGCGCCCAGCTCGGCCACCACGTGGAGGAGGCCGACCCGGAGATCGAGCGCGGCGTGGTGATCCCCACCTTCATCACCCTGGCCGCGGTGAACACGGTGGTGAACCTGTCGACCCATCCGACCGCGGGCCGGCCCGCGGTCGAGGGCGAGGTGGAGACGGTCACCTGGCACACCGCCCGCATCGGCGAGCGCACCAGCTCGGCGCACTACGTGCGGGCCACCCAGACCGCCCACCGGCTGGGCCGGCAGATGGCGGCCTTCCACTCGCGCTACGACGTGCTGCTGACCCCGGGCCTCGGCCAGCTCCCGGTCAAGCTCGGCTGGATCGACATGATGATGGACGACGTCGAGGAGTACTGGCGCCGCGTCTTCGCCTTCTCGCCGTTCACGGTCTGGTTCAACCTGACCGGCCAGCCCGCCATGATGCTGCCGCTCGGCCACTCCGCGAGCGGGCTGCCCGTCGCGGTCCAGCTCGTCGCGCGCTTCGGCGACGAGGCGACGCTGTTCCGCCTCGGCGCGCAGCTCGAAGCGGCGCGCCCCTGGTTCGCGCGCAAGCCCGCGCTCGCGTCGTAGAGCTTCGTCGCGTCGCGGAGCTCCCAGACGTTGCGCGCGTCGCTCGGGCTCCTCGTGAGCGGGTCCGCGCGAGGCGGCCGGGTCCTGTCGGCGGGGGCGGCTCCCGGCTGGCCGTCTCCGTCACCCGCTCGCCGGATTCGCCGCTCTTCGAGCGGCGCACCGGACTCGGGGGGCCCACTCCGCGGCCACCCGGGAGCCGCCCCCGCCGCCACCCGGCCGGTCTCGCGCGAGCCCGCTCACGAGGAGCCCGGCCGGGCGGGAGCCAGGCTAGCGGGGCGGGGCTTGGGCTAGCGCGGGCAGGGCCTGAAGTAGCGGCTCGAGGTTCTTGGGGTCGGGCTTGAGCGTGCCGACGCCGTGGCTGCGGACCGCGGCCACCACCGCGTCGTTGACGGGGGTGGGGACGCCGAGGCGGCGGCCCTGCTGGGCGACGTAGCCGTTCAGGTACTCGATCTCGGTGCGGCGGCCCTTCATCACGTCTTGGAGCATGGACGGGCGGCCGCCGGTCAGAAACTTGACGCTCGCGCCCATGTCGGTTTCGACCGCCTCCAAGCCCTTGCCCTGCGGCGGCGTCGACGAAGCGCTGGGCCTCGATGCCGTAGATCGGCTCGACCTCGTAGCCGGCGGCGCGGCCGACCTTGATCACCTCGGCGGCCACGTGGATGGCGATGCGCCGGGGCACCGGCGCGGTGCGCACCTCGGCCGAGCCCAGGCCGCTCAGGCCCGCGAGCGGATTGGCCATGCAGTTGATCGCGAGCTTCGACCATCGCTCGCCCCACAGGTTGGTGGTCACCTTGGTGCCGGCCACGTCGTTCATCACCTTCGCGAGCGCCTGGGCCCGCGGGGTGTCGCGGCCGTCGTGCTCGCCGATCTTGAAGCCGACCGCGCCGGAGTCGGTCCGCATCGCGTGGCCGGGCTCGTACATCCCGGCGCCGATGGTGATCACGCAGCCGAGGCAGCGGTCCTTGCCCACCACGGAAGCCACCCGCTCGTCGTTGATCCCGTTCTGGAAGTCGACCACCACCCCGTCCGGCGGCTTGAGATAGGTCAGCGCCATCTGGGCCGCCCACTCGGTGTCGTAGGACTTGACCGCGACGAAGATCGCGTCGAACGGCGTCGACACGCCCTGCAGCTCGTGGATGTGGAGCGCCTTCACCGGGATGGTGTGCTCGCCGCAGGTGCCGGAGAGCTTGAGACCGCGGCGCTTCATGGTCTCGATGTGCTCGGGCCACTGGTCCACCAGCGTCACGTCGTGTCCCGCCTTGGTGAGCAGCCCTCCGACCACGCAGCCGATCGCTCCCGCTCCGAAGACCCCGATCCTCATGCCCGTCGACTCCTCCGTTTGGAATACCGAAAGCACGTGGTGACATGGTCGTTGACCATGCCGGTGGCCTGCATGAACGCGTAGCAGATCGTCGGCCCCACGAAGCGGAAGCCGCGCTGGAGCAAGCGCCTTGCTCATCGCGCGCGACTCGGCGGTCTCGGCCGGCACCCGCTCCCGCGTGGTCCATCGGTTCACGATCGGCTTGCCGTCGACGAACTGCCACAGATAGGCCGCGAGGCTGCCGTGCTCGTCCTGGACGGCCAGGACCTGCCGCGCGTTGGCCACCGTCGCCTCGATCTTCAGCCGGTTCCGCACGATGCCCGGATCCCGCATGAGGGCGGCGCGCTTCCGCGCGTCGAAGCGGGCGACCTTGACCGGATCGAATCCCGCGAAGGCCTTCCGGTAGTTCTCCCGCTTGCGCAGAATGGTGGACCAGGAGAGCCCGGCCTGGGCCCCCTCGAGGATCAGCATCTCGAAGAGGTGCCGGTCGTCACGCGAGGGGACGCCCCACTCGGTGTCGTGGTACTCGATCTCCAGCGGGCCTCCGTTGGCCCAGGCGCAGCGGGTCGGCACGGGTCTCCTAGACGGCGTCGGGGTCGATGCCGTGCTCCTTGAGCTTCTTGCGCAGGGTGTTCCGGTTGATGCCGAGGAGCTGGGCCGCGCGCACCTGGTTGCCCTTGGTCTCCCGCATCACCGCGCGCAGGAGCGGCTTCTCCACCAGCCCCACCATCAGCCCGTGGAGGTTGGCGGAGGCGTGGCCGCGCAGGCCGCGCACGCACTCGTGCATCTTGCGCTCGATGATCTCCTCGAGCGAGGCGTCGGTGCCCACCGCGGCCGCGGCCGAGACCGGGCCGATCGGCAGGTGCTCGGGCAGGATCGCCCCGGTCGAGGCCATGACCATGGCCCGCTGGATGACGTTCTCCAGCTCGCGCACGTTGCCGGGCCAGTCGTAGCCCATCAGCCGGTCCATCGCGTCGGCGGTGACCACCCGCTCGCCGAGCGACTCGGCGTACTTGGCCAGGAAGTGCTCCCCGAGCAGCGGGATGTCGCCGCGGCGATCGCGCAGGGCGGGCAGCGAGAGGGTGACCACGTTCAGGCGGTAGAACAGGTCCTCCCGGAAGCGCCCGCTCTTCATCATGGCCTCGAGATCGCGGTGGGTCGCCGCCATCACGCGCACGTCCATGCGGATCAGCTCGTGGCCGCCGACGCGCTCGAAGCTGCGCTCCTGGAGCGCGCGCAGCAGCTTCACCTGCAGCTCGGGCGGCATGTCGCCGATCTCGTCGAAGAAGACCGACCCGCCGTGGGCCAGCTCGAGCTTGCCCAGGCGCCGCTCCTTGGCGTCGGTGAACGCGCCCTTCTCGTGGCCGAACAGCTCCGACTCCAGCAGGGTGGCCGGGATCGCGGCGGCCGAGATGCCCACGAAGGGACGCCCCGCGCGCCGGCTGTAGTGGTGGAGCGCCCGCGCCACCACCTCCTTGCCGGTGCCGGACTCGCCGCGCAGCAGCACCGACACGTCGCTGGCCGCCACCCGGCCGATGGCCTTGTAGACCTCCTGCATGGTCGGGTGCCGGCCGACCAGCGCGCCGAACTCCCAGACCTCCTTGAGGCCCGAGCGGAGCGCGGTGACCTCCTGGGTGAGCCGCCGCGCGGTGAGCGCGCGCTCGGCGAGCAGGAGCGCCTCGTCGAGATCGAAGGGCTTGGCCAGGTAGTCGTAGGCGCCCTGCTGCATGGCCGCGACCGCGGTCTCCATGGTCCCGTGGGCGGTCATGATGACGACCTGGGCGTCGGGGCGCTTGTCCCGCACCTGCTTGAGGAGCGAGAGGCCGTCGATGCCGGGCATGCGCACGTCGAGGAGGATGAGATCGAAGGGTGCGGCCTCGACCTCCTTGAGGGCCGCGGTGCCGTCCTTGACCGCGGTGACCTGGTAGCCCGCGCCCCGGAACCCCTTCTCGAGGACCCAGCGCAGGCTGTCCTCGTCGTCCGCGATCAGGATCTGGCCGGCGATTGTCATAGCGGTCTGTGATGGAAGACATCGCGGGGACGTCGTGGCCTCTTCGCGCAAGCGCTCATCGGGTGCGCGTCGCTCATCGGGCGATCGGGAGGTAGCAGGAGACGGTGGTGCCCTTGCCGGGCTCGCTCGCGATCTGGATGGCGCCGCGGTGCTCGTCGATGATGCGGTGGCAGAGCGCGAGCCCGAGGCCCAGCCCCTTGTCCTTGGTGGTGAAGAACGGGGTGAAGAGCCGGGACCGGGTCGCCTCCGGGATGCCCTGGCCGTCGTCCATCACCTGGATCTCGGCCATGCTGCGCTGCCCGTGGCCCAGGTCCACCTTGGCGAAGAGCGGGTTCATGCTGAGCCGGGTGACGAGGGTGAGCCGCCCGCCCCGGTCCATCGCCTCGACCGCGTTGCGCACGAGGTTGTGGAAGACCTGGAGGATCCGGTCCTCGTCGGCCAGGATGGGCGGCAGGCTCGGATCGTAGCGCCGGAGGATCTGCACGCCGCGCTGGCTCGCCATCTCCTCGGCGAGGAGGGCCACGCGCTCGAGCAGCTGGTGGACGTTGAGCGGGACCGGGCGCAGCGTCACCGGGCGGCCGATGTCGAGCAGCATCTCGATGATGCGGTTGACCCGGTCGACCTCCTTGAACAGCACGTCGGTGTACTCGCCGAGGCGCGGGTCGTCGCCCAGCTCGCGCCGCATGAGCTGCACCGCCCCGCGGATCGCCCCGAGCGGGTTGCGGATCTCGTGGGCCAGGCCCATCGCGATCTGCCCGGCCGCGGCCAGCGTCTCCCCGCGGCGCACCTCGGACTCGAGCTGGTGCAGGCGGGTCATGTCGCGGATCACCGCCACCGCGGCCTCGACGTCGCCGCTCCGCGCGAGCGGGGCGGTCACGATGCTGACGTGCACCGGCCGGCCGTCGCCGCTCTCGATCACCGCCTCCGACTCCGACCGGCTCTCGCCGGTGGCGAGCGTGTCGCCCAGGTGGCGCACCAGCGACGTCTCGGGCGGGAAGATCTCCTTGAGCGCGCGGCCGACCGTCCGGCGGGCCGAGCGCCCCAGCAGCGACTCCGCGGCGGGGTTCCAGAGCATCACGCGGAGACCGTCGTCGACGCCCACCACCGCGTCGGGCAGGCCGGCGAGGAGGCTCTCGTAGTCGAGGCGGGCCACCGGACGCTCAGGCCGGCCCGGCGCTCATGCCAGCGCCAGGTCGGGAACCGCGTTGAGGTTGAGCGGGGCGCGCTCGCCCGCCTCGAGGCGGTCGTGGCCGGCCGCCGCGATCATGGCCGCGTTGTCGGTGCACAGGCGGCGCGAGGGCACGTGCAGCGCCCATCCGCGCTCGCGGCACTCGCCCTCGAGCGCCTCCCGCAGCGCGGTGTTGGCGGCCACCCCGCCGGTGAGCACGATGCGGCGCACCCCGGAGCGGCGCGCCGCCTTCGTGGTCTCGCGCACCAGCATCTTGACCGCGGTGGCCTGGAAGGACGCGGCCACGTCGGCCACCTGCGCGGGATCGAGCGGGCCGGCGCGGCGCACGTGCAGCGAGACCGCGGTCTTGATGCCGCTGAAGGAGAAGCCGGGCGCCCCGTCGCTCATGTTGGCGGTGGGGAACGCGATCGCGCGCGGATCGCCGGTCCGCGCGATCCGCTCGACCGCGGGGCCGCCCGGAAAGCCCAGGCCGAGCAGCTTGGCCACCTTGTCGAAGGCCTCACCGGCCGCGTCGTCGCGGGTCTGCCCGATGCACTCGTAGCGGCGCGGCTCGCGCGCCAGGTAGAGCGCGGTGTGGCCGCCCGAGACCACCAGGGCGAGGAACGGGTGGGCGGGAGGCTCGCCCTCCAGGAAGGCCGCGTAGATGTGGCCCTCGAGGTGATTGACGCCCACCAGGGGCCGCCGGCGGGCGTAGGCGATCGCCTTGGCCGCCGAGCAGCCGATGAGGAGCGAGCCGACGAGCCCGGGCCCGTGGGTCACCGCGAAGCCGTCCACGTCGGCGAGCCCGATCCCGGCCGTCTCCAGCGCGCGCCGTACCACCGGCACCAGCACCTCCAGGTGCCGCCGCGAGGCCAGCTCGGGCACCACGCCGCCGAAGGGCGCGTGCACGTCGTCCTGCGAGGCCACGATGCTGGCGAGCACCTTCCGGCCGCCGTCCACCACCGCGGCGGCGGTCTCGTCACACGAGGTCTCGATGCCGAGCACGATCATCGGGTAGCGCCTAGCGCGCGAGGGTCGACACGGGGACGAGCCGCAGCCCGCGCGCCTCCCACCGCGGCACGTATTCCTTCAAGAGCTTCACCGTCAGCGGATGCCCGTGGGCCACCACGATGACCTCGCCCCGCCGCTCCGCCCACCCCGCCACCTCGTCCCATCGTAGCCGGTCTCCGGCTTCCCCGCGGGTGTGATCCACCAGGATCTGCCGGCGCGCCGCGCGCACCCCCGCGCTGCGCGCCTCGTCGAACGCGAGCGACTGGCTCGACGTGTAGGCGTCCACCAGGAACAGGCGCCGGGCCGCCAGCACCTCGAGCATCGCCCGCATCCGCGTCCGGTCCTCGGTGAGCCGCGAGCCCATCCGGTTCATCACCCCGACCGCCGACGCCACCGTCTCGAGCTGCGTCCCCACCGCGTGCTGGATCTCGCCGGGGGCCATCGACGTCAGCAGCATGCCCGGGCCCGGATCGAGCTCCGGGTACCGGTAGGGCTCCATGGGGACGTCCAGGAGCACCTCCATGCCCGGCCCGGAACGCGTCCCGCGCGATCGACGCCGAGAGCGGCAGCGCGGGCAGCACCGCCACCGTCAGCGGACGGCGGATCTCCCGCAGCACGTCGAACACGTCCCGGCGGCCGCCCAGGTCGTCGACGATGACCGCGATCCGGGGCGCTCCCGGGGGCGGCGGGGCCGGGGCCGCCTCGAGCGGGGGGCTCGGCCGGGAGAGCGCGGGCGGGACCGGCGCGGCCGGCCGGGACGGGGGAGAGCCGAGGAGCCCCCGCCCGAACAGGCTCGCCTCTCCACGCCGCGCCTGCCACTGGTCGAGACCGACGACCGCGATCAGCAGCAGGACGATGAGGCCGGCGAGAGCCTGCCACACTCTCGCCGGCACTCGTGGGCTCCCGTGGGCCTAGCGGGCTTGCGCCTGCGGAGTCGCCGGCGTCGGCCGGCTCTTGTCCAGGATCTTCATCGCCTTCAACAGATCGAGCGCCCGCTGCAGCTGCGGGTCCCGCTTGAGCTGCTCCTGCGGGGTCTCGACCACCGGAGGCGTGGGGTTCGGGTTCTCCCCGGTGGTGTTCACCGCGGTCGTCTTCGGACCCTCCACCAGGATGTCGGGGGTGATGCCCTTGCCGTGGATCGACCGGCCCTTCGGGGTGAAGTACTTGGCGGTGGTGAGCCTCAGGCCGGACCCGTCGGAGAGCGGGATGATGGTCTGCACCGAGCCCTTGCCGAAGCTCTGGGTGCCCAGCACGACCGCGCGCCCGTAGTCCTGCAGCGCGCCGGCCACGATCTCGGAGGCGGAGGCGCTGCCCTGGTTGACCAGCACCACCACCGGGAAGTCGGTGAAGGACCGCTTGGCGTTCGAGGAGAAGCGCATGTTCTGGTTGCGCACGCGCCCCTCGGTGTAGACGACCAGCTTGCCCGGCTCGAGGAACTTCTCGGTCACCTCGACCGCGGAGGTGAGGAGGCCGCCCGGGTTGTTGCGCAGGTCGAGCACCAGGCCCTGGATCTTGCCCTCCTTGGCGTACTTCTCGAGCGCGGTCTCCAGGTCGTTCGAGGTCTGCTCCTGGAACTGGCGCAGCCGGATGTACTCGATGCCCGGCTCGAGCTGGTTGTTCTTCACCGACTGCACCCGGATCTGCTCGCGGGTGATCAGGAAGTCCTTCGGCTCGGTCCAGCCCTCGCGCACGATGGTGACCGTGATCTTGCTGCCCGGCTTGCCCCGCATGCGCTTGACCGCGTCGGCCAGCTGCATGTCCTTGGTGGAGAGGCCCTCGATTTTCAGGATGCGGTCGCCGGGCTGGATGCCCGCGCGGTAGGCGGGCGTGCCCTCGATGGGCGCGACCACCGTCAGCACGTCGTCGCGCAGCGTGATCTCGATGCCGAGCCCGCCGAAGGACCCGCTCGTCTCGACCTGCATCTCCCGGTACATGTCGGGATCGAGGAACGAGGAGTGCGGGTCCAGCCCACGAAGCGTCCCCTTGATCGCGTTGTAGATGAGGTCCTTGGGCGGGACCTCGTCCACGTACTGGCTCTGGACGATCGAGAGCACCTCGGTGAAGAGCCGCAGGTTCTCGTAGGTGGCCGCGGTGTCGTTGCCCTTGCTCGCCACCCCGCCCCCGAGCGACAGGGTCAGGATGAGCAGGAGCGAGGAGATCAGGACCACCTTCTTCATGTGCCGGATGGGCCGCATCGTGTACGCCTCCGTTGAACTATCCTTTTGGACGCAGCCACTGGGCCGGGTCCTGTGGCTTGCCTTCGTGCCGTACCTCGAAGTACAGGCGCGGCCCCTGCAGCGAGCCGGTGTCTCCGACGGTGCCGATCAGCTGCCCCTGCTTGACCTCGTCGCCCTCCGTGACCCGGATGTCGGCCGCGTGGGCGTAGACCGTGTAGTACTCGCCCCCGTGATCCACGATGATCAGGTTCCCGTACCCCCGGAACCATCCCGTGTAGACCACGTGGCCGGGGAACACCGCCGCGATATTCGAGCCCTCGGTGGCCTCGATGTCGATCCCGTTCCGGAACGTCTTCGTCCCGAACCGCGGATTGACCTGCGGTCCGTACTCGGCGACCACCCGGCCGTCCGCCGGCCAGGAGAGCCGTCCCCGCAGCGCCGCGAACCCGGTTCCCGTCGGCGCGTCGCCGGGCGACGGTCGTGCGGGCCGGCTCGGGGGCGGCACCTTCGCCACCGCCCGCCGCTGCTTCTCCTGCAGGTCTCGGATGAAGGCCTCGAGCCGCCGGGTGGCCTCGGAGAGCTCGCCCACCATCCGATCGTGGTAGGCCCGCTCGTCCTGCACCTTCGACAGGAGCGCGCGGCGCTTCGCCGCTTCCTGGTCGAACTCGAGCCGCTCCTGCTCCGCCTCGGACTTGAGCGACGCCAGCTCCTTGCCCCGCGCCTCGACCCGGCTCTTGCGATCGGCCAAAACCTCGGAGGTCACACGATACTCTCGAATGAGACGCGCGTCCACCGTGGCCAGGGTGGTCAGGTGGCGGAGCTGGACCGCCTGGTTCACCGGGTCGTCGCCGGAGAGCACGATGGGCAGCACCCCGCCCTGGGCCTGCAGCTTGTAGAGCGCGCGGAGGCGCCGGCCGAGGACGTCCTCCTGCCCGGAGCGGCGCGTCTGGAGCCGGCCGATCTCGCCCTGCAGATCCGTGATGTCGGCCTGCGCGCGTCGCATGCGCCCGTCGATCGCGACCACCTGCTTGCGCTTCTCGGTGAGCCGCTGGTCGATCGCCTCCAGCTCGCTCAGCACGCTCGCCTCGCGCTTGCGCGCGTCGGCCGCCTTCAGCCGCTCTTCCCTGAGCTGCTTCTGGGTCTGCTGCAGGTCGCGCTGCTTGTCGCCGATGTCGGCCGCGCCCTCGCGCTTGGGCAGCCTGGGCCCAGGCCGCCGCGGGAGCGAGCAGGGCGGACGTCACCGCGAGGGCCAGCGCGAGCCGCCGGGCGCCGGTCATGCCTGCGCGCGCCCCCGGGCGAGCAGGCCGCCCATCGCGCCCAGCATGGTGCCGGCCCCGATGAGGGCCAGCGCCTGCAGCGGCGAGAGGAAGGTGACGCGCTCGAGGCCGATGGTGACCGGCAGCAGCGGCTCGAGGCGCGGCACCGCCACCGCGTAGGCGATCTCGAGGGTGGCCAGCGCCACGATCGCGGCCAGGAGACCCTGGGCCATGCCCTGCAGCAGCCGCGGCCAGCGAATCACGCTCTCGGTCGCGCCGACCAGCCGCATGATCTCCATCTCGTCGCGCCGCAGGTGCAGCACGAGGGTGGTCGCGGTCGTCACGGTCAGGATCGCGGCCAGCGCGAGCACCGCGCCCACCACGAGGCCCATGCCCTGGAAGAGCCGACGGAACTGGGCGAGACCGTCGACCCACTGGCTGCCGCCCTGGACCTCCTCCACCTCCGGCAGCAGGACGAGCCGTCCCACCAGCGCGCGGGTGCCCTCCGGCGTGGCGATCGCCGCGTCCGGCGTCACCTCGACGGACGCGGGCAGCGGGTTGCGCGGCAGCTGGTCGGCCACGTCGGCCTGGCTGCCGAGCGAGCGCTTGAGCACGCGCAGCGCCTCGGCCTTGGACACGTAGCGCAGGCGCTGGATGCCGCCCACCGCCTCGATCCGCTGCATGAGATCCTCGACGCGCGCGGCGGGCGGCTCGTCCTTCAGGTAGACGATGACGCGCACCCGATCGCCCCACTGGTCGATGGCGCGCCCGAGGTTGAGCGAGAGGAGCCAGAACCCGCCCAGCGCGGTGAGCGAGAGCGCGATGAGCAGGATCGCGCTGATCCCGACCCGCCCCGCGCGGCGCAGGTCGCGCATCGCCTCGTTGAAGATGAAGCTCAGCATGGCGGCGCACCGTGCGGGCCGCTTGGGCTGACACCGTGACTTCTCTTCATCTTCAACATGGCTGAGCCATGTTGACCGTGGGCCTTCTCGGTCGGGGCGGCCCGTTGCGTGCGGCTCATCCCTCGTCCTTCACCAGGCGGCCGCCTTCGAGGCGCAGGGTGCGGCGCTTCAGCAGGGGGACGAGGCGGGCCTGGTGGGTGGCGAAGAGCACGGTGGTGCCGCGGCTCCAGATCTCCTTGACCAGCCCGAGGATCTCGCCCGCCATGTCCTCGTCCAGGTTGCCGGTCGGCTCGTCGGCCAGGAGCAGGCCGGGCGACTTGACGATGGCGCGGGCCAGCGAGGCCCGCTGCGCTTCGCCCTGCGAGAGCTGGTTGGGGAAGGCCTGCGCGCGGGCGGAGAGGCCCACCGCCTTCAGGGCCGCGAAGGCCTTGGGCGTGATGTCGCGCCGCGGAGTGCCCAGCACGCGGAGCACGAACGCCACGTTCTCGAACACGGTGCGGCCGGCCAGGAGCTTGGAGTCCTGGAAGACGATGCCGATGGAGCGGCGCAGGCGCGGGATCTCGGAGCGGCGCAGCTCGGTGACGTCGAACCCGGCCACCTCGATGTCGCCCTCGGAGGGGGTCTCGGCGCGATACAGCATGCGCAGCAGCGTGGTCTTGCCGGCCCCGCTGGCGCCGGTGAGGACCACGAACTCGCCCTTGGCGACGCTGAAGGAGATACCGTTGAGGGCGGACACCCGGGAAGGGCCCGCTCCGAAGACCTTCGACACGTGCTGCAGCCGAATCATGGGCTGCGTTCCATCTTACCTAACTATTCAGACTTTCGGTAGTTTCTCGATCAAGAGGCGGTTCACGAGGGCCGGGATTGGCCTTGCCCTGCGTGGCCTTCATCACCTGCCCCACCAGGAAGCCGAGCGCGGCCTTCTTTCCGGCCCGGTAGTCGTCCACGACCTTGGCGTGCTCGCCCAGCACCCGGTCCACCGCGGCGCCCAGCGCGCCCTCGTCGGCCACCTGGGTGAGCCCTTCGCGGCTCACGATGGCCTGGGCGGTGTCGCCCGAGCGATACATCTTCTCGAACACGTCCTTCGCGATCTTGCCGCTGATGGTGCCGTCGTCGATCAGGGCGAGCAGCCCGGCCAGGTTGGCGGGCGGGATCGGGCAGGCCCCGATCGCGCGGTCGTCGTCGCCCGGAAGCTCGCGGAGCAGCTCGTTGAGCACCCAGTTGGCCACGCTCTTGGGCTTCCCCCCCGCGCGCGTCGCCGCCTCGAAGTAGTCGGCCAGGCCGCGCCCCTGGGTCAGGAGATCGGCCTCGTAGGCCGAGAGGGCATAGTCGGCCTGGAAGCGCGCCCGGCGGGCCTCCGGCAGCTCGGGCAGGCGCGCCCGGACCGCGTCCACCCAGGCCGGCTGCACGTCGAGCGGCGGCAGGTCCGGCTCGGGGAAGTAGCGGTAGTCGTGGGCGAACTCCTTCGAGCGCATCGAGACGGTCACCATCCGGTCGGGATCCCAGAGGCGCGTCTCCTGCACGATCCGCTCGCCGGTCTCGAGCGCGCGGGTCTGCCGCTTGATCTCGTGCTCCAGCGCGTCGCGGACGTTGCGGAACGAGTTCATGTTCTTGATCTCGACCTTGGTGCCGTACTCGGTCTGCCCGCGCGGCCGGAGCGAGATGTTGGCGTCGCAGCGCAGCGAGCCCTCCTCCATGTTGCCGTCGCACACCCCGAGGTAGACGACGATGGCGCGCAGGGCCCGGAGATACGCGGCGGCCTCGTCGGGGCTGCGCAGGTCGGGCTTGGAGACGATCTCCATCAGCGGCACGCCGGCCCGGTTGTAGTCCACGCTGCTCGACTGCGCGGTCTCGAGCGCGCCCTCGTGGAGCAGCTTGCCCACGTCCTCCTCGAGGTGCACGCGCTGGATGCCGATCTCCCGCGGGCCGCGGTCCCGCGTCGATCACCAGCCGGCCGTGCTCGGCCAGCGGCTCCTCGTACTGACTGATCTGGTAGTTCTTCGGCATGTCCGGGTAGTAGTAGTGCTTCCGCGCGAACCGGTTGTGCGCGTTGATCCCGCAGCCGATCGCGAGCGCGGTCATGATGCCGAACTCCACCGCGCGACGGTTGATGAACGGGAGCGAGCCGGGCATGCCCTGGCAGACCGGGCAGGTGGCGGTGTTGGGCGGAGCGCCGAACACCGCCCGGCAGCCGCAGAACATCTTGGTGACCGTCGAGAGCTGGGCGTGGACCTCGAGGCCGATGATGGTCTCGTAGCGCGCGGCGTCGGCTCACGGCCGGTTGGCCTCTTCGGCCTTGGCCCTCTCGGGGTCTTGGCCCGAGGCGCGGGCGGCGGGTGTGCCAGTCGGTGACGGTCTGGTAGGCGTGGGCCGCGCGCAGCAGGGTGGCCTCGTCGAAGGCGGGCGCGATGAGCTGCAGCCCGATCGGCAGCCCGGCCTGGGTGAAGCCGCCCGGGATCGACACTCCCGGGCAGGCCGGCCAGGTTCACCGGGATCGTGAAGATGTCGTTCAGGTACATCTGGAGCGGGTCTTCCCGCTCGCCCATCTTGAACGCCACCCCCGGGCGTGGTGGGCGCCACGAGCAGGTCGACCCGCGCGAAGGCCTGCTCGAAGTCGCGCCGCACCAGCGTGCGCACCTTCTGGGCCTGGCCGTAGTAGGCGTCGTAGTAGCCGGCGGAGAGGACGTAGGTCCCCAGCATCACCCGCCGCTTCACCTCGGCGCCGAAGCCGGCCGCGCGCGTCTTGCTGTACATGTCGATCAGGTCGCGCGCGCCGGGAGCCCGCAGCCCGTACTTCACGCCGTCGTAGCGCGCGAGGTTCGACGAGGCCTCGGCGGGCGCGATGACGTAGTAGGCGGCCAGCCCGTACTCGGTGTGAGGCAGCGACACCGGCTCGGTGTGCGCGCCCAGCTTCTCGAGCGTCGCGATGGCGGTGCGCACCGCCTGCTCGACCTCGGGGTCCATGCCGTCCATGAAGTACTCGGCGGGCACCCCGAGGCGCAGCCCCTCGATCCCCTGCCCGAGCGCGGCCCGGTAGTCGGGCACCGGGACGTCGATCGCGGTGGCGTCCATCGGGTCGGCGCCCGCGATGACCCCGAGCATCAGGGCGGCGTCCTCCGCGTCCCGGGCGAACGGGCCGACCTGGTCGAGCGACGAGGCGAAGGCGATGACGCCGTAGCGCGACACGCGACCGTAGGTGGGCTTCATCCCGAGCACGCCCGAGAAGGCGGCGGGCTGGCGGATCGAGCCGCCGGTGTCGGTGCCGAGCGTGAGGGCGGCCATGCCGGCGGCCACCGCGGCGGCGGCGCCCCCGGAGGACCCGCCCGGCACGCGGGCCAGGTCCCACGGGTTGTGGGTGGTGAAGAACGCGGAGTGCTCGGTGGAAGAGCCCATCGCGAACTCGTCCATGTTGAGCTTGCCGAGCAGCACCGCGCCGCGCCTCGAAGAGCCGCGCGACCACCGTCGCGTCGTAGGGCGGCACGAACCGCTCCAGGATCTTCGAGCCGCAGGTGGTGCGGATCCCCCGGGTGCAGAGCACGTCCTTGAGCGCGACCGGCACCCCGTCGAGCGGGCCGAGCGGGGTCCCGGCCTTGAAGCGGGCGTCGGCCGCCGCGGCGCGCCGGAGGGCGTCCTCGCGGGTCACGGTGAGGAAGGCGCGAACCTCGGGATCGAGGGCCTCGATGCGCGCCAGGTACTCGGTCGCCGCCTGGGTCGGGGTGGCCTCCCCGCTCCGGTAGCGGGCACCCAGCTCGTGAGCGGTCAGCGACGCCAGCGCGGCCATCTACTCCTCGATGATCCGGGGGACGCGGAACATCTCGCGATAGCGATCGGGCGCGTTGGCGAGCATGTCCTCCACGCGGCAGCGACGGGCGCTCGACGTCGTCCCGCATCACGTTGGTGACCGGGACCGCGTGGGACGTCGGCTCCACGTCGCGGGTGTCGAGCGCGCGCAGCTTGTCGATGTAGCCGAGGATCTTGTCCAGCTCGCTCCGCATCCGCTCCTTGTCGGCGGCGGACAGGTCGAGGCGGGCGAGTCGGGCCACGTGGTCGACTTCCTCGAGGGAGATCTTCGTTTTGGGTGTGGCCACCGTTAGATTCTCTTCAGCTTCAACATGGCTGAGCCATGTTGACCGTGGGCGAGATGGTCGCGGCGACCCGCTGTTGTCACGCAGAGGTACCGGCGAGTCATAGCTCCTCGAGGTGGGCGTATTGCAGCGAGAGGCGCTTGCGGCCGACGCTGGCGAAGTGGACGGTGGCGATCACGTCGGCGCCCTCGCGCTCCATGCCCACCAGCAGGCCCTCGCCCCAGCGCGCGTGGCGGAGCTTGGCGCCCAGGCGGAACGGGAAGTCGTCGCCGGGATCGGCCGTGGCCGCCGCGGACACCGCGGGCGCCACCGGATCCGGCCGGCGCGCGTTGATCAGGTGGAGCTGCTCCTCCGGGATCTCGAGGAGGAAGCGCGAGGGCTCGGCGACCCCGTAGCCCTGGATGCGGCGGTGGAGCGCGTAGGAGAGCAGCAGCCGCTCGCGGGCCCGGGTGATGCCGACGTAGCAGAGGCGCCGCTCCTCCTCCAGCTCCTCCGGCTCCAGCATGGAGCGCGAGTGGGGGAAGACGCCTTCCTCGAGCCCGGTGAGGAAGACCACCGGGAACTCGAGTCCCTTGGCCGAGTGGAGCGTCATGAGCGTCACCCCGCCCGCCTCCGGATCGATCTCGTCGGTGTCGGCCACCAGGCGATCGAGTCGAGGAAGGCCTCGAGGGTCACCGTCTCGAGCCCGGCCGCCTGCTGGGTGACGATGAACTCCTCCGACGCGGCCACCAGCTCCTCCAGGTTCTCGAGCCGGGCCTGGGCCTCGGCGGTGCGCTCCGCCTTGAGCGCCTCGCGATAGCCGGAGGCCGCGCACACCTCGTCGATGAGGGCGGGCACGGTCAGGCCGCCCCGGCGCTCGCCCAGGCGGGCGATCACCCCCGCGAACTCCTCCAGCGCCCGGCGCGGCTTGCCGGTGATGTCGGCGGGAATCGCGGCGCAGAGCGCGAGCAGCGGCATGCCCGCCGCGCGCGCGCCGTCGGCCAGGCGGTCGAGGGTGGCCTTGCCGATCCCGCGCGCGGGCGCGGCCACCGCGCGCCGGAACGCGACGTCGTCGAGCGGGTTCGAGACCAGCCGGAGGTAGGCGACCACGTCCCGGATCTCGCGGCGCTCGTAGAAGCGGACGCCGCCCACGATCAGGTACGGCACGCCGGCGCGGCGCAGCGCGTCCTCGAGCACGCGGGACTGGGCGTTGGTGCGGTAGAACACCGCCATGTCGCGGTAGTCGCGCCCCTCCCCGCGGAGGCGCGCGCACCTTCTGGGCGACGAAGGCGGACTCCTCGTTCTCGTCCCACGCGCGGTAGACCTCGGGACGCTCGCCCTCGTGGTTCTCGGTCCACAGCCGCTTGTCCCGGCGCGCGGTGTTGTTGACGATGACCGCGGAGGCGATGCCGAGGATGCGCTTGGTCGACCGGTAGTTCTGCTCGAGCGCCACCACCCGGCAGTCGGGATAGTCCTTCTCGAAGTCGAGGATGTTGCGCAGATCGGCCCCGCGCCACCGGTAGACCGACTGGTCGGGATCGCCCACCACGCAGAGGTTCCGGTGCTCCTCGGTCAGGAGCTGCACGATGCGGTACTGCGCGCGGTTGGTGTCCTGGTACTCGTCCACCAGCACGTGGGTCCACACCGTGCGGTACCAGCGGAGCGCCTCCGGCACCGTCTCGAGCAGCCGCACCACCCGGAGCAGCAGGTCGTCGAAGTCGAGCGCGCCGGCCGCCTGGAGCTTCTGCTCGTAGAGCCGGTAGAGCGACGCGATGCGCTCCTCGCGCGGGGTGCGGGCGAGCTGCTCCACGTCGGCCGGGGTCAGCATCTGGTTCTTGCAGTGGCTGATCCGGTGCACGACCGTGCTCGGGGTGAGCGTCCGCTCGTCGAAGTCGAGCTCGCGCAGCGCCTCCTTCACGAGGGCCTGCCGGTCGTCCTCGTCGTAGATCACGAAGGACGGCGGCAGCCCCGCGTGGACCGCGCGCTCCCTCAGGATGCGCACGCAGGCGGAGTGGAAGGTGGCGATGAGCGGAGGCCGGATGCCCGCGGGCAGCAGCAGGTCCTCCACCCGGTGCCGCATCTCGGCGGCCGCCTTGTTGGTGAAGGTCACCGCCAGGACGTGCCGCGGGCCGATGCCCTCCACCGCGAGGAGATAGGCGATGCGGTGGGCGATGACCCGGGTCTTGCCGCTGCCCGCCCCGGCCAGCACCAGCACCGGGCCCTTCGTCGTCGTGACCGCGTCGCGCTGCGGAGGGTTGAGCGGCGCGAGCAGACTCTCGGCGGTCACTGCGGGGTGCGGCATGGAGCCTAACGTTACCACAACCGCGAGGGGTCGTGGCCCTCACCCTGCCCTCTCCCCGGGGGAGAGGGTGAAAAGCTACTCGACGGTGACCGACTTGGCCAGGTTCCGCGGCTGGTCCACGTCGCGGCCGAGGCGCACCGCCATGTGGTACGCGAGGAGCTGCATCGGGATCGACAGCAGCATCGGGGTGAGCAGGTCGCCGGCCGGCGGCACCGTCAGCATGATGTCGGACTTGGCCCGCAGCTCGCGGTCCCCCTCGTGGCCGATGGAGATGACCCGTCCCTCGCGGGCGCGCACCTCCTCCAGGTTGCCCATCATGCGGTCGTAGGACGAGTCGCGCGGGTTGAGCGCGATGACCGGGAAGCCGTCCTCCAGCAGCGCGATCGGCCCGTGCTTCATCTCGCCGGCCGGGTAGCCCTCCGCGTGCACGTAGGAGAGCTCCTTCAGCTTCAGCGCGCCCTCGAGGGCGAGCGGGTAGTTGATCCCGCGGCCCAGGAAGAGGAAGTTCTTGTGACGCGACACCTCGCGGGCCAGGTCCGCCACCGCGTTCTCCATCTCGAGCGTCTGCTCCATGAGTCGCGGCAGCTCGAGCAGGCCCTGGATGTGCTTGCGCCCGTCCTCGGCCAGCAGCGCGCCCCGGCGACGCCCCAGCCAGAGGGCGAGGAGATAGCAGGCCACCAGGGTGGCGGTGAAGGTCTTGGAGGAGGCGACCCCGATCTCGGGGCCGGCGTGGGTGTAGAGCGTGCCGGTGGCCTCGCGCGACAGCGCGGAGCCGACCACGTTGGTGATGCCCACGATCGGGGCGCCCTTGGCCCGGGCGGCCTTGACCGCGCCCAGGGTGTCCGCGGTCTCGCCGGACTGCGAGAGCGCGACGATGAGGGTCTCCGGGCCCACGATCGCGTCGCGGTAGCGGAACTCGGACCCGATGTCGACCTCGGAGGCGATGCCGGTCAGGCGCTCCATCATGAAGCGGCCGACGATGGCCGCGTGATAGGAGGTCCCGCACGCGACCAGGACGACCCGTTGAATGCCCGCGACCACGTCGGGATCGAGCTGCACGTCGGGCAGCACCACCGTGCCCCCTTCGAGCTGGACGCGCCCCCGCATGGTGTCGGCGGCGGCGCGCGGCTGCTCGAAGATCTCCTTCAACATGAAATGGCGGTAGCCGCCCTTCTCGGCCATGATCGGGTCCCACAGGATGCGGCTCGGCGTCCGCTGCACCGGGGCGCCGTCGAGATCGGTGATCTCGACCCCGGCGCGGGTGATGATCGCGACGTCCCCGTCCTCCAGCACCACCACGTCGCGGGTGTGGGAGAGGATGGCCGGGATGTCGGAGGCGAGGAAGGTCTCGTTCTCGCCGAGCCCCACCACCACGCTGCCCGCGCCGAGCTTGGCCGCCACCAGGCGATCCGGCATCCGGCGGTGGAGCACCACGACCGCGTAGGAGCCGCGCAGCTCGCGGAGGGCCCGGCGGACCGCCTCGTCCAGGCGCGGGACGTCCTTGAGATGCCGCTCGATCAGGTGGGCGATGACCTCGGTGTCGGTCTCCGACTTGAAGACGTGCCCCTCGGCCTGCAGGCGCTCCTTGATCGGCAGGTAGTTCTCGATGATGCCGTTGTGCACCACGACCAGCTCGCCCGAGCCGTCGGTGTGGGGGTGCGCGTTCTCGTCGGTGGGGCGGCCGTGGGTGGCCCAGCGGGTGTGGCCGAGGCCGATGGGGCCGTCGATCGGGCGCTCTCGGAGAATGCCCTCCAGTATCTTGATGCGCCCGGCGGCCCGCCGGATCTGGAGCCCCTCGGGCCCGATCACCGCCGCGCCCGCCGAGTCGTACCCGCGGTACTCGAGGCGCTTCAGGCCCTCGATCACGATGTCGATCGCGCTCTTGTCCCCGACGTAGCCGACGATTCCACACATGGGCCTACTCCCCGTGCTTGGGCTTGCTTGTCCTTGTGCTTGCGCGAGACCCATCCCTCGCGCGTCTCCTGGCGCCCGCGAGCCACCGCCAGCGCGCCCGGCGGCACGTTCTTGGTGATGACGGAGCCGGCCGCCACGTAGGCGCCCTCCCCGATGGTGAGCGGGGCCACCAGGCTCGAGTTCGTCCCCACGAACACCCCGTCTCCGATGACGGTCTCGTGCTTCTTCGCGCCGTCGTAGTTGCAGGTGATGGTGCCCGCGCCCACGTTGACCCCTTCGCCCATCTGGGTGTCGCCCACGTAGGAGAGATGGGGCACCTTCGAGCCGCGGCCGATCTTCGACTTCTTGAGCTCGACGAAGTTGCCGATCTTGGCGTTGGCCCCCACGTGGCTCAGCGGCCGCAGGTGGCAGAAGGGACCGAGCTGGGCGCCCGTCTCGACGGTCGACTCCGCGAGCACGCAGTACGGCTTGAGCAGCACCCCGTCGGCGATCGTGGTGTCGGTCACCTGGCAGCCCGCGCTCACCACGCACTCGGCCCCCACCACGGTGCGGCCGGCCAGGCTCACGTTCGGGTGCAGCACGGTGTCCATCCCGATCGTCACCGTGTCGTCGACGTAGGTGGTGGCCGGATCGATCACGGTCACGCCCGCGGCCATCAGCCGGTCGAGGATGCGCCGGCGCATGATCCCGCCCAGCTCGGCCAGCTGGCGCCGGTCGTTCACCCCCAGGCACTCGCTCGGGTCGTCGGTGATCACCGCCTCCAGGCGCTCGCCCTGGCGGTGCAGGATGCCGATCACGTCGGTGAGGTAGTACTCGTGCTGCGCGTTGTCGGGCGTCACCTGGGCCAGCGCGGGCCAGAAGCGCTGGGCGTCGAAGCAGTACACGCTGGTGCCGATCTCCCGGATCTCCCGCTGCGCCGCCGTCGCGTCGCGGTGCTCGACGATCCCGATCGGCCGGCCCTGCTCCCGGACCACGCGGCCGTAGCCGGTGGGATCCGCGACCTCCGCGGTGAGGAGAGTCGCAGCCGCGCGGCTCGCCACGTGGTGCTCGACCAGCCGCCGCAGCGTGGCCTCGGACAGCAGCGGCACGTCGCCCGGCAGGACCAGGATGGTGCCGGCGGCGTCGCCGCAGGCCACGTGGGTCTGCAGCACGGCGTGCCCGGTGCCGAGGCGCTCCTTCTGCTCGACGAAGGTGGCGGCGGCCTCGGGCGCGACCGACGCCCGGACCTCGTCCGCCGCCCGCCCCACCACGACCACCACCCGGGCCCCGAGGGCCCGCGCGGCAGCTGACGGGATAGGCGATCAGCGGGCGGCCGCAGAGCGCGTGAAGGACCTTGGGTCGGGCCGAGCGCATGCGCTTGGCCTCTCCGGCGGCGAGAATGATGGCGGTGAGCTGGTTCATGGTATCGACCATGTTAGCACGCGAGCATGCCACGCGCCGGGGGCGCGCGCCGACCTGGAATGGCCCGTTATGACGCGGTGTTGGCTACCGCCCGCGGCGTGCCGGCCGGCCGCTCAGCCGGCCCTGTTGCGGAGATGAGACACGATCCGCTCGATCCTGTCGGGCGAAGGACACGCGAAGCTCATCGGCGCGCCCGTGACCGGATGCGTGAAGGCCAGGCCGGCCGCGTGGAGCGCGACCCCGCCGAGCTCCGAGACGAGATCGGTGAGCACCGGGTCCCCCGCCGGCGCGGCGCGCCGGCCCCGGTAGGTGTCGTCGCCCAGGAGGGGATGGCCGAGCGAGGCCACGTGGACCCGGATCTGGTGGGTCCGACCGGTCTCGAGCCGGCACTCGAGCAGGGTCACGGCCGAGGCGCCGCTGCCGAAGCGCTCGAGCACCCGGTAGTGGGTGACCGCCCGCTTGCCGCGCCCCTCGGGCACGATCGCCATGCGAATCCGGGAGCGCGGGTCGCGGCCGATCGGCGCGTCGACCACCCCCTCCGCCCGGCGCACCGTCCCCTGGGCGAGCGCCAGGTAGCGCCGGCTCACCGTTCGCCGGGCGAGCTGCGCGGTGAGCCCGTCGTACGCGGCCTGGGTCTTGGCCAGCACGATCAGCCCCGAGGTGCCCTTGTCCAGGCGATGGACGATCCCCGGGCGGCGGGCGCTGCCGACGCCCGCCATCTCCGGGGCGTGGGCCAGCGCCGCGGCGGCCAGCGTTCCGTCGATCCGCCCCGCGCCGGGATGGGTCACCATGCCGGCGGGCTTGTCCACGACCAGGACGTGGGCGTCCTCGAAGACGACGCGAAGAGGGACCGCTTCGGGCTCGAGGCCATCCCGGGGAGGCGGCGGGATGGCCACCTCCACGCGCTCGCCCGCCTGGACCCGGTGCGCGGCCTTGACGGCGCGGCCGTCGACCAGCGCGCGGCCCGCCGTGATGAGGGCCTGGACGCGCATGCGCGACAGCTCGGGGAGCCGCCGGGCCAGCCACTGATCGAGGCGCGCCCCGGCGCCGTCGCCCTCCACCACGTGGGTGACGCGACGATCGCCGGTCACGGCGCGGCCGCCACCCCGCGCCTCAGCGGGTCGACGGGGGCGCGGTGAGCAGGCGCAGGGCGAGCAGCGCCACGCCGACGGTGATCGCGGAGTCGGCCGCGTTGAACGCGGGCCAGTGGTAGCCGCGCCAGTAGAAGTCGAGGAAGTCGACCACCGCCCCGAAGCGGCCGCGATCGATCAGGTTGCCGACCGCGCCTCCGAAGATGAGCCCGAGCGCGAGCGGGGTGAGGCGGCCGCCACCCGGCAGCATGCGGAGCCCCACCACCGCCAGCACCGCGAGGGCCCCGATGGAGAGCAGGGCGACCACCCATCGCCAGCCCGCCGGCGTGCTCGAGAGCATGCCGAAGGCCAGGCCCGGGTTCATCACGAGGGTGAGGGAGAAGAAGCCGTCGATCACCGGCACGGGCCGGCCCGGGGCGAGGCCCTGGAGCGCCCAGACCTTCGTCAGCTGGTCCAGGATCAGAACGACGAGCGCGGTGAGGGCCGCCGACGTCACCGGGCGAGCGCCGTCACGACCGGCGTGCAGCGCTCGCAGAGCGTCGGATGCGCCGGATGCTCCCCCACCCGCGCGCTCCAGGTCCAGCAGCGCTCGCACTTCTTCCAGCCGAGCGCCTGGGCCGGCACCACCTCCAGCACGAGGCCGGGGATGTCCTGGCTCTCGTAGCGGACGGAGCCGGCGGGCGCGGGCTTGCCGAGCCGCGTCCCCGAGACGTTGAAGAGCGTGGTGAGCAGGGCCTCGCCCTTGGCCTCGAGCAGCGGGCGCCACTGCTCCTCGGGCGCGCTCGCGATGAACACCACCGCGTCGATGCCCTTGCCGATCTTGCCCTGCTGGCGGGCCGACTCGAGCGCGCGCGAGACCTCGCCGCGCACCTCGAGCAGCCGCTCCCAGTCCGCCGCGAGCCGCTCGTTCGTCCACTCCCCGCGCTCCTCCGGGAAGAGGACGAGGTGCACGCTCTCCGGCTTGCCGCGGCCCGGGATGTAGGACCACACCTCGTCCGCGGTGAAGGTGAGCACCGGGGCCATCAGGCGCGTCAGCGCGGTGAGCAGCTCGAAGCACACCGTCTGGGACGCGCGGCGGCGCGGGTCGTCGGGAGCCGAGATGTAGAGCCGGTCCTTGATGGTGTCGAGGTAGAGCGCGGAGAGGTCGACCGCGCAGAAGTTGTGGAGCGCGTGGAAGGCCACGTGGAACTGGTAGTCGTCGTACGCCTTGCGGACGCGCGAGATGAGGTCGCCCAGGCGCAGGAGCGCCCAGCGGTCGAGCTCGTCCATCTGGTCGTACGAGCGCCGGTCGCGCTCGGGGTCGAAGTCGGCCAGGGTGCCGAGCAGGAAGCGGCTGGTGTTGCGGATGCGCCGGTAGGCGTCGGCGAGCCGGTTCAGGATCTCGAGCGAGAGGCGGATGTCCTCCGACGAGTCCTCCGCGGCCACCCAGAGGCGCAGGACCTCCGCCCCGTACTTGGGGATCAGCTCGTCGGGCGAGATGTTGTTGCCGCCCGACTTCGACATCTTGCGCCCGTCGCCGTCCACCACGAAGCCGTGGGTGAGGACGGAGCGGTAGGGCGGCCGGTCGCGCGTGCCCACCGCCTCCAGCAGCGAGGAGTGGAACCAGCCGCGATGCTGGTCGGACCCCTCGAGGTACATCTCGGCGGGCCAGCGCAGCTCCGGGCGCTGCTCGAGCACCGCCGCGTGGCTGCAGCCGGAGTCGAACCACACGTCGAGGATGTCGGTCTCCTTGCGGAAGCCGCTCCCGCCGCACTTCGGGCACCGGGTGCCCGGGGGCAGCAGGTCGGCCGCCTCGCGCATGTACCACTCGTCGGCGCCCGCTCCGGTGCGCATGATCGCGGCCACGTGCTCGACCAGGGCCTCGTCGAGCAGCAGCGCGTCGCAGCCCGTGCAGTAGAAGGCGACGATCGGCACGCCCCACACCCGCTGGCGGGAGATGACCCACTCCGGCCGGTGCGCGACCATGTTGTAGATGCGCTCCTCGCCCCATCCGGGGATCCAGCGCACCTCGTTGCGGATCGCGTCGAGCGCCTTCTGCCGCAGCCCGTGGCGGTCGAGCGCGATGAACCACTGCTCGGTGGCGCGGAACAGGGTGGGGTTCTTGCACCGCCAGCAGTGCGGATACGTGTGCTGGAGCGACACCTCCGCCACCAGCGCCCCGAGCGCGCGGAGGTGCTCGATGATGCGCGGGTTCGCCTCCCACACCGTGAGCCCCGCGAAGTGCGCGACCTCGGGGATGAAGCGCCCGTCGTCGTCGACCGGGTTGTAGATCTTGAGCCCGGCGCGGCGGCCGACCTCGTAGTCCTCTTCTCCGTGGCCCGGCGCGATGTGCACGAGCCCGGTGCCCGCGTCCATCGCCACGAAGTCCGCGGTGACCACCGGCGAGTCCCGGTCGATCCACGGGTGCCGGGCCACGAGGCCCTCGAGCGCGCGGCCGGGCACCGCGAGGGGCAGCGCGGTCCCGCGGCCCTTCACGCCGGGCAACCGGAGAAATGCCTCCACGAGCGGCTGGGCCACGATCGAGCGCCTGCCCGTCCAGCTCGACCGCGGTGTAGATCGCCTCGGGGTGGACCGCGATGGCGAGATTCGCGGGCAAGGTCCACGGCGTCGTGGTCCAGATCACGAGCGAGACCGGTCGACTGCCGAGGGCGGCCAGGGCCGGCGCGGGCGCCTTGAGGGGGAACTTCACGTAGACCGAGGGCGTGGTCTGGTCCTCGTACTCCACCTCGGCCTGGGCCAGCGCGGTCTTGCAGTGCATGCACCAGTGCACGGGCTTGAGCCCCTTGTGCACCAGGTCGCGCCCCACGAAGCGGCCGAACTCGCGCGCGATGGTCGCCTGGTAGGCGGGCGCCATCGTGCGGTACGGATCGCGCCAGTCGCCGAAGACCCCGAGACGCCGGAACTCCTCGCGCTGGATGTCGATGAACTTGCTCGCGTACTCGCGGCAGCGCCGGCGCTTCTCGAGCGGATCCATCGCCTGCCGCACGTCGACCGAGGCCTGGTCGAGCCCCAGCTCCTTGTCCACCTGGTGCTCGATCGGCAGCCCGTGGCAGTCCCAGCCCGGCACGTAGACCGCGTTGTGCCCGAGCATGGAGCGCGACTTCACCACCAGATCCTTCAGGATCTTGTTGAGCGCGGTCCCCATGTGGATGTGGCCGTTGGCGTACGGGCGGGCCGTCGTGCAGGATCCAGAGGGGACGACTCGCCGAGGCCTGCCGGATCCGCCCGTAGATGTCCATCGCCGCCCAGCGCTCGAGCCATTCCGGCTCCAGCTTGGGCAGGTTGGCCTTCATGGGAAAGGCGGTTTTCGGCAGGTTCAGCGTGTCTTTGTAATCCATAGAGGGCCAACGCTAGCACTCATCCCTGCTCCCGGCAAGAATGGGGCCCTCCGAGGCGGGCGGCGTCGGGCGACGCCTGAGGCTACGTCGGTACTACTTCTTCGGGGTCAGGGTGACGACGCGGCTGGAGCTGTCGATCGTGACGATGAAGTTGTCGAGGAAGTCCCGGCCGAGCAGGCCGTCGGTCCCCGACCCGAGCCCGGCATCGTGGGAGATCACCATCAGCGGACCGAAGCGGGCGCCTTCCACCTCGAGGCTCTCGATCCGCACCGCGAGGACGCTGGTCTCCCCGGTGACGCCGCGGATGGAGCCGCGCGCCGCGTTGCGGTAGCTGATCCCGAGAGCCGCGAGCGCGGTGGGGCTGATCACCGTGCCCTGGGCGCCGGTGTCGAGGATGAGCTGGGTGGTGCCGCCGCCGTTGATCCGGGCGCTCACCATGATGGGCCGGCCCGGCGTGAACGGGATGCGGGCCGCGCCGGCCGGCGCGGCGGTGCTGGCCGGGGTCTCGGCGGGCGCGGGCGCCGACGGGGCCGGCGGGCCGGGGGTGCTCATCATGACGGCGCCGCCGCGGGCCTGGGGCGGCACGCTGTTGATCCCCTGGGAGAACCGCACCTCTCCCCGCTCGTCGGTCCAGCGGTAGATCTGGGCGGAGGCGGGGGCGGCCGCGCCGCAGACGAGGCCGCCCAGCGCCATACCGGCGGCGAGGACCCGGCCGAGACCCTTCATGGGCTCCACGTGACGATTATACGGTCCCGGCCTTTTTCCGCGGCACCCGGGCCGGCGGGGCCCGGGGCGACCGCCAGGGCCCCCGGGCAGGGGTGCCGGTCCGCCGCCCAGCGGCTCCAGATGGCCTCGTAGACCACCAGCTCGTCGGCTCCCGCCACCGTGTTGTGGTCCAGGCGCACGCGGTAGACCGGCCGGAACCGGTCGGTCATCGCCGAGATGGTCGGGAACCACTCCGGGAAGATGATCAGGTAGTCGGGGCACGCCTGCTCGAGATACCGGAGCACGCCGCTCTCCCCTTCCCGGCGGTACGGGAGGATGGCCGGGGTGACCAGCCCCATGACGTCGACGATCTCGCGGCGGGAGAAATAGGTGATCGCGCCGACGTCGTTGAGGCCGAGCCGGGCGGCCGGCGGGGTGTGGTCGGTGACCCAGTGCGCCAGGTGGACCTGCATGGCCTCGATGTTCTGGACCGCCCAGCCGTAGCGTGACGCCGCGCCCGGCAGGGCCACGAGCACGCCCACCAGCAGGGCGAGGGCCGCCACCCGGCGGGCCCGCAGCGCGGTGACCGCGGCCAGCGGCGCGACGGCCGTCGCGATCGCCAGCGGCAACAGGTGAATGGAGTAGCGGCCCTCCTGGAACCCGGGCCCCCGGTAGGGCGCCAGCAGCGCCATCGCCAGCGGGTGCGCCAGCAGCACGCAGGCGGGGATGAGCGCCGCGCGGCCCAGGCGCCGGCCGAGCCAGGCGATGCCGGGCACGAGCAGCAGCGGCAGGAGCGCATCCACGCGCCAGAGCCAGCGGATCCATTCCCAGGTGTACTGGCCGGGCCGTCTCACGAGCGAGGTGGCGAGCGGCTCGCGGACCCCCGAGAGCGCGCCGAGCAGTCCCGCCCTCGATCTTCGCGACCGCGGTGCCGGGCAGCGGGCTGCCGATCGTCACCAGGTTGAAGGCCACCCACGGCGCGAGGCAGGCCGCGACCGGGCCGAGCCACGTGAGCGCGCGCCGCCAGGTGAGCGGTCCGGACAGCCAGAAGAGGGGCAGCAGGAGGACGGCCTCCGGCCGCGCGAGAGCCGCCAGCCCGAGGGCGACCGCGGCCGCGCCCTCGCGCTCCCGGGCCCGGAGCACCAGCGCGGCGGTCACGAGCAGGGCGGCGAGCGAGACCTCCATGCCCGAGAGCGCGCCCCACAGCATCGGCCCCGCGAGGGCGGTGAGGACCAGAGCGCCAGGAGCCCGAGCTCGCGGCGGCCGGTCCAGAGCTCCGCGAGAGAGCCGGTGAGCCAGGCGGTCGCCAGGGCCAGGCCCAGTCCCAGAGCCTTGGCCAGGACCGGATGCGGACCGAACACCGTGAAGGCGCCGCCGAGCGCGAGCGTCCACAGCGGCGCCGTCGACCCCGACACCGGCACGCCCGGGTTGTAGGCGAAGCCGCGGCCCTCGGCCAGGTTGCGGGCGAACTGCATGTGGATCCACGAGTCGTCGAGGGGAAACGCGCCGACGCCGATCGAGCCGGCGATCTGGCGGGTCTTCCAGAGGAAGACCGCGACGCCGAGCCCGAGCGCGGCGGCGGCCGCGCCGAGGGTCAGGGCGCGTCCGGTCACCGCGCGGCGCGCTCGAAGGTGTAGCCGGCGTACTCCACGGGCGTGCGGGTGAGGGGCAGGACGTAGAGGAAGCGCCCGTAGGGCAGCTGCACCTCGCGCAGGCCGGCCGGCGGCTGGGTGGCCGGGTCCCAGTGATCCACGAACCAGACGAGCTGACGCATCCCGGCCGGCAGCGTGATGCGGGCGCCCGGGGTCAGGATCATGGTGGCCGCGTACTGCGGGGCGTAGAAGCCGAGCGGCATCGCGCCCACCTGCACCTGATAGGTCGGGTACTCCGGCATGTAGAACATGGCGTGACGCAGCCACGGATACGAGCGCGGGTTGCCGAGCTCGGTCACGAGCGCGGTGTCGCTCGGATCGTAGACCGCGCGGATGGTCTCCACGTAGGTGCGGATCACCGCCTCGTGCTCGCGCAGCGCGGCCGCGGTGCGGCTCATGATCCAGTCGTGGAACTCGTCACGCGCCCGCCACACCCACCCGTCGCCCCCGCGATTGTCGAACTCGCGCGGCAGCGGCCGCGCGCTCACGAAGAACCCGGTGTTGATCAGCACCAGGGGCAGCAGCGTCGCGGTGGTGAGCGCCCAGCGCCAGTTGGGGCGGCGCAGCCGCTCCGAGCCCGCCGCGACCACCCAGGCGAGCACGCGGCTCAGGAGGATCACCAGCGCGGGCAGGAACGTCAGCACGTAGCCGGCCTGGCCGAAGTGGATGAGCATGTAGAAGATGATCGGCGGGACCATCCATCCGAGAAGGAACCATTCGGGGCGGCTCCAGCCCATCCGCCGCGCGTAGGCGGGCAGCGCCAGCGCCACCAGGCCGAGCGGGCCCAGCCCCACCAGGGTGGACTCGAGGAGATAGCGGGCCTGGGCGAGCGTGATCTCGAGCGAGCCGCCCAGCACCGAGGTCGGGAGCAGCACCGAGCCGTAGAGCTGGGTCGACGCGCCGACGTACGCGGCCGGGCCCCCGGTCAGCCAGAGCATCGGCAGCAGCCAGGCGAGCACGGAGGCGAGCAGGATCCCGCCCGCGATGGCCACCCGCCGGCGCGACCGGATGCCGAGCAGGGCCGAGCCGAGCCAGAGCGGCAGCAGGAGGACGAGCACCGACTGCCGCATCCCGCCGGTCAGGCCGAGCGCGAGCGCGCCCCAGTAGAGCGACCGCACGTGGCCGGTGAGCGCCCCGTAGGCGAACCACGCCACCACCGAGGCCGCGAACGCCTCACCCGCGTAGGTGAGCCCCACCGAGCCGTAGAACCAGAAGAGCGGGCTCACCGCGAGCAGCGACGCGGCGATGAGCGCGGTGGCGCCGATCGTAGAGCCGCCGCGCGAGCCAGTAGAGCACGAAGGTGGTGCCCGCGCTGAAGAGCATCGCGAGGGCCACGTAGGCGAGCGTGGGGTCGCCGAGCGAGGCGTTGAGCAGGCGGCCGAGCGCGACGTAGAGGAGGTAGCCGGGCGGGTGCGGCTGGTGCTTGGCGATGTCGAACTCGTGGAGCGCCAGCGCGAACTGGACCGCGTCCCAGTTGTAGAGCATCCGCGCGCGGTAGGGCCAGCGAGAGAGCAGGGTGACGATCGCGAGGCCGAGCGCGACCGCGAGGTCGCCGTGGGGGGCCAGGCGCGCGGCGGCCCGTCGGCCGCCCGACGCCATCCCGGCGAGCAACGGTCGGATCACGGAAGCAGGTGCGAGACGCGAGGGATCACGGAGCGGCCGCCGCTCGAGCCGGTGCCGACGGTCGAAGAGGACCTGGTACATCGGCGACCCGAGCAGCGTGTGGGGGAGAGAGGAAACCGGGCTACGCCTTCTTCTCGTCGTCCTTCTTCGCGGCCGCCGTCGAATCGTCCTTCAGCTCGGTCACGCCCTTCTTGAACTCCTTGACGCTGCTGCCGAGCGAGCGCGCGAGATCCGGCAGACGCTGCGCGCCGAACAGGATCAGCACGATCACCAGGATCAACAGCAGCTCTTGATATCCCAGACCAAACATGGCGGGACTCCTTTCCTTTGCTGACGCCCCCTTACACTACGCGCCGGTCCCGGGGTTGTCAACGCGCCCGTACCCCTCGCGGAGGACCCGGCGCTCTCCGACCCGGACCGTGACGCGCTGGGCGTCGAAGTACTCCATCAGCGGGATGGCGAACTTCCGGCTGACCCCGAAGAGGTCCTTGAAGTCGGCGGGGCCGATCTCCTTCTTCTGGCGCAGGAGGGTGACCAGCTGGTCCTGGACCACGCGCAGGGCGTCGGCGTGGAAGAAGAGCGACTCCTTGACCCGCACGAGCGTCCGGTCCGCGACCAGCACCTGGAAGAGCTCGTGCTTCTCGGTGCCCTTGACCCCGTGGCGGCCCAGCGCCTCCTCCGGACTCGGGGGCGCCGCGCCGCCGCTCCGGAAGTCGGCCTCGAGCCCCTTGACCACCCGCTCCTGCTCCGGGCTCAGGCGGATCGCGTGCGAGGCCAGGCGGACCTGGTCCCGCTCGCTCCGGACCACCGCTTCCGTCTCGAGCGTGCCCAGGAGCTGGGCGAAGACCCGCTCCTGGGCGTGGCCGGCCCGGCTGCGCAGCTCCTCGCGGGAGATCCCGCTCCGCAGCGGGTTCTCCCGGTGGAAGTCCTCGAGCAGGGCGATCGTCTGGGCGCGCAGGCGATCGCTCGCGTCCCGGTGCAGATACCACTCCCGGTCCACCGCCACGATGCGCCCCGCCTGCTGGAGCTCCTCCAGCAGCGCGCGGAGCTGCTCCGGCCCGAAGGGCGTCCGCGCCCGGAGGTCGGCGGCCCGCACGCCCGCCGCGCCGGCCTGCTTGAGGTGCTCCTCCAGCACCTGCCCGGGCTCGCCGGTGGCGAGCAGCGTCAGGTGCTGGGCGAGCGCCGGCCCCTTCCGCTTGAAGCGGGGCGGGGCGATGTCGAGGACGGTGCCGCCCCCGATGGTGACGATCGGCGAGTAGGAGCGGACCACGAACCGGTCGCCGGGCAGCGCGACCAGCGGGGACTCGAGCCGGAACCGCGCGTGGCAGGATTCACCCGGCTCGAGCTCGGCGCGGTCCACCGGCAGCACCCGCGCCATCACCTCCTGGGTGCCCGCGTGGAAGCGGATGCGGTCGCGGGTCTTGATCGGGCGCGGCGCGTCCTCCAGCAGCTCGAGCGTCCCGTCCAGGAGCAGCGTGGGGACCAGCGCCCCCGCGGGGGCCAGCACGTCGCCGCGCTCGATCGCGGACCGCTCCACCCCCTGGAGGTTCACCGCGGTGCGCTGCCCGGCGGTCGCGCGCTCCACCGCGTGACCGTGCACCTGCAGGCCGCGCACCTTCGACTGCACGCCGCGCGGGTACACCTCGACCCTCTCGTCGACCGCGAGGCGCCCGGCCACGAGGGTGCCGGTGACGACGGTCCCGAATCCCTTGACCGTGAAGACCCGGTCGATCGGGAGCCGCGCGGTGCGATCCGGATCCTTGGCCGGCACCGCGCGCGCCAGATCCGCGAGCGCGGCCCGCAGCTCGGGCAGGCCCGCGCCCGTCTTCACCGAGACCGGCACGATCGGGGCGCCGGCGAGGAAGGTGTCCGCGACCGCGCGCCGCACGTCGTCGCGGACCAGCTCGATCCAGTCGGGCTCGGCGAGGTCGGCCTTGCTCAGGACCACGAGCCCGGACTTGATGCGCAGGATCTGGCAGATCGCGAGGTGCTCGCGGGTCTGCGGCATCACCCCCTCGTCGGCCGCGACGACCAGGAGCGCCAGGTCGATGCCGCCCGCCCCCGCCAGCATGTTGCGGACGAAGCGCTCGTGCCCGGGCACGTCGACGATCTCGATCACGAGGTCGCCCGCCTCCTCGAGGAAGGCGAAGCCGAGGTCGATGGTGATGCCGCGCGCCTTCTCCTCGGGCAGCCGGTCGGTGTCGGTGCCGGTGAGCGCCTTCACCAGCGAGGTCTTGCCGTGGTCGATGTGGCCGGCGGTTCCCACCACGACGTGTCGCACGGCTCGCCCGCGCTAGAGGGCGGCGAGACGGGCCGCGAGGGCGACAACGTCGGTGGGCAGGACGGTGCGACAGTCGAGCAGCAGCCGGTCGTCGAGCAGCCGGCCCAGGACCGGCGGGTGACCGGTCCGCAGCGCCTCGTCCAGCCCCTCGGCCGGCCGCTCCCGCGTCCCGAGCGCGATGACCGCGCTCGGCAGCTCGACGGTGGGAAGCGCCCCGCCGCCGACCTGCGAGCTGGACTCGATGACGGCCGCCCCGAGGGCGCGCAGGGCCGCCGGTCCGGTGCGCCCGAGCACCTTGAGGGCGCGGCGCCGAATCGACGCGAGCGGCTCGGTGAGCATCCGCAGGGTGGGAATCGTCTCGAGCGCGGTGCCCGCCTCGTAGGCGTAGAGCGTCGCCTCGAGCGCGGCGATGGTGAACTTGTCGATGCGCAGGGCCCGGTTCAGCGGGTTGCGCGCGAGACGCTCCATCAGCTCGGCCCGACCGACCACGATGCCCGCCTGCGGGCCGCCCAGGAGCTTGTCGCCCGAGAAGGACACGAGGTCGACGCCGGACGCGACCACCTCGGGCACCGTCGGCTCGTACGGGAACCCGTAGCGGGTGAGGTCCACGAAGCAGCCCGAGCCCAGGTCCTCCATCACGGTGACGCCGCGGGCCCGGCCCAGCTCGGCCAGCTCCGCGCGACGACACCGCGGCGGTGAAGCCGACCACGCGGTAGTTGGAGGTGTGGACCTTGAGGATCATGCCGGTCTCGGGACCGATGGCGCTGACGTAGTCCTTGAGGTGGGTGCGGTTGGTGGCGCCCACCTCGCGCAGCACCGCGCCGGAGCGGCGCAGGATGTCCGGGATCCGGAACTCGCCGCCGATCTCGATCAGCTCGCCGCGCGAGACGATGACTTCCTTTCCGCGGGCCAGGCTCTCGAGCGCGAGCAGCACCGCGGCGGCGCAGTTGTTGACGACGAGGGCGGCCTCCGCGCCGGAGAGCCGCCGCAGCAGGCCCTCGACGTGCGAGTAGCGCGAGCCGCGCTCCTTCCGGGACACGTCCATCTCGAGATTCGAGTAGGACCCCGCCACCTCGTGCAGCCGCTCCTGCGCGAGGGGGGAGAGCAGCGCGCGGCCGAGGTTGGTGTGCAGCACGACGCCGGTCGCGTTGATCACGGGGGCGAGCGAGAAGACGCCGCTCCGGGTGAGCGCGGCCACGATCCGGGCGCCGAGGGCGGCCGCGTCCGCGGCGGGGCCGCCCGCCTCCAGGAGGCGGCGCCGCTCCGCGTTCAGGGCCTCGCGCACCGCCGCGGCCAGGCGCGGGCGCGGCACGCCCGCGAGGGCGGACTCGCCGGCGAGAGCCCCGATCAGGACGTCGACCGAGGGCAGCGCGCGCAGCAGCCCCTGCACGTCCGCCGCGCCTCCGCCCTTAGCCGCCCGCGGCAAGCTCGGTCTCCACGCGCTCCTTCACCCGCGCGATCACCTCGTGGGCCTCGCGCCGGATGGCCTCCGGGCTCGCCCCTTCCGCGCGCGAGTGCAGGAGGCGGCGCACCGCGTCCTCGGTGAGGCCGGCCCACAGCTCGTCGAGATCCCGCGGGGAGAAGCCCTGGCCGCGGAGGGCCGCGCTCCACTCGCGCGCCAGCTCCTGCACCAGGCGATCGCGCTCGGTGGCCAGTCGCCGCGCGCGCTTGATCAGCTCCGGGAGCCGGGGGGCCACGGTCCCGCTACTCCTTGACCAGGCGACGGACGGAGTCGAGCAGGTTGGCCTCCCAGCGGCCGGTCGAGACGCAATCGAAGACCCGATCCGTCTTGAGCTTGCCCGAGCTGCCGCGGCGGTAGGCGTGGGTGCGCATCTTGGAGTTGACCTGGATCAGGGTAGCGCCGTCTCGCCCCGGCTGCACGAAGAGGGTGAACGCCACGAGGGCCTCCCCTTCCAGCAGCGCCTCCCCGATGCGTCCGCAGTCGGCGTAGACCCCGATCGGCGAGATGAAGTCGTCCGACGAGATCACCCCCGAGTCCTTGGCGACCACCCGCAGCGGCACGTTCTCGACCACGAGGGCCCGCACCAGCGCGCGCCAGGTCGCGTCGTAGGGCGCGGCGGTCTCGTCGCGGTACGGCGGCGGCGCGATCGGCGACACGACCACGCGCGAGCACCCTCCGAGCACGACGACCGCGAGGGCCGACGCGAGCGCGGCGGCGCGACGCCGGGAACGCTGCGTCATGGCGTCATTCTACCCTAGCCTCGGTGATGGTCGATCCCGCGATAGGCGCGGATGAACCGCTCGATGCGCGCCTCGTCGAAATCGTCGAAGGCGTCGAGCCGCGTCCACGCGGTCAGGGCGATGCGCGTCCGCATCCCGGGGTACGGGGCGAGGATCACCTGCGTCTCGTAGCGGCGCACGATCCGGGCGAGCTGATCCGCGAGATCGGGACACGGGGTGGCGCAGCGGTACTGGACGACCACGCCGCCGTCCTCCAGGTTGTGGACCTGCAGCTCCCGCGGGATCGGCTCGGTGTGGAGTCCCCAGGGGGCGATGTAGGGGAGGTGCGGCCCGGAGGTCGGCGGGTCGGAGTTGTACGGCGGGTGCGCCTCGGTGACCATCTGGATGTGGGCGTTGCCCTGGTCGTCGAACTTGGCCCCCGGCAGATCGGCCACCGCGCGGTACGCGAAGTACCCCACGATGGCCGCGGCGACCACCGCGACGCCGAGACCGGTGATCCACGTGCGGCGGCGGGCCGCTCGCGCACCCGGTCTCGACCTGTCGCCCTTGCCCGTCCTCTCGTTGGCCATGCGCCACTCCTTCGAACGATGGCGGAAGCGTGTGGGAGTCGAACCCACCTCCGACTTGTCTAGAGCCGGACGCCGGATTTGAAGTCCGGGAGGCCCACCGGGATCCTAGACGCTTCCGGTGCTACAACTTCGCCTGAAATCAGGGCGTTTCAGTGTACCACCGGCGGCCGATGCGAGGGGCGGGCCGGAGACCGCGTGCTACCCTCGGCTCGTGAGCCGGCTCCGGGGTCCCCTGCTGCTGGCAAGCCTGGTCCTGGCGCTCGGCCCCAGCGCGCACCCGGCCGCCGGAGACGGTGGCGGTGGCCCCGGCCCGATCAAGGCCGCCGAAGAGGCATTCCTCGAGCGGCACTGGCGGATGCCGCTCGCCCCCCAGGGCGATCCGCCCGCCACATTCGCGCCGATCGAGCGCTCGCTCGCCCCCGCCGATTGCGGCACGTGCCACCCCTCCCAGTACGCCGACTGGCAAGGCAGCATCCACGCCCGGAGCATGGGGCCCGGCGTCGCCGGCCAGCTCGTGGAGATGGCTCGGCGCGACCCGGCCGGGGCGCGGGGCTGTCTCGTCTGCCATGCCCCGCTCGCCGAGCAGTCGCCCCTGGTCCGAGGAGCGGCGGGCCTCGAGGCCAATCCCGCGTTCGACACCGCGCTGCAGGGGCACGGCGTCGTGTGCGCGACCTGCCACGTCCGCGGGCATCAGCGCTTCGGGCCGCCCCCGCGCGCGGGCAGCCAGGGTCTGCGCGTGCCGCGCGCCGACCTGCCCCACAACGGCGCCACCTACGTCTCCGCCTATCTGCGCGCCGAGTTCTGCGCGGCCTGCCACCAGTTCGGGCCGAGCGGATTGAGCCTCAACGGCAAGCCGCTCGAGAACACCTACGTGGAATGGCGCGGCAGCCCCGCGGCACGGCGCGGGCAGCAATGCCAGGATTGCCACATGCCCGACCGGAGGCATCGGTGGCGGGGCATTCACGATCCGGAGATGGTCAAGTCGGGCGTGCAGGTGAGCCTGGCGCTCGATCGCACCCGGTATCGGCCCGGCCAGTCGCTGCGCGCCACCGTGACGGTGGCGAGCGTGCGGGTGGGACACTACTTCCCGACCTACGTCACCCCGCAGGTCGTGGTGCGAGCGGTGCTGGTGGGGCCGGACGGATCACCGGTCGACGGCACGATCAAGGAGGGAGTCATCGGCCGGCAGGTGCCGCTCGATCTGTCGCGCGAGATCGCCGACACGCGGATCCCGCCGGGCGGTCGCTTCGTGCTCCGCTACGGCCACTCGCTCGACCGCCCGGGCCTCACGCTGCGCGTGACGGTCACGGTCTACCCGGATCACTTCTACACCGGCTTCTTCGGGGCCCTCCTCGAGACCGGAGCCGGCGAGGGCGAGGCGCTGATTCGCGAGGCCCTGGAGGCGACCCGCCGATCGCCCTTCGAGATCTTCGCCCGCGACGTGCCCTTGACCTGAGCGTCGCCGCGCGCCCGCCGACGCGGACGGCGCCGGGGGGCCGCCGGGCGCGGGCGAGTGATCGACCGGTGCAATATCGCCCATGTCCGGCTCGAGCTGGAGCGTGTCCGCGATCTTGGTGTAGCTGGAGAACATCTGGGTGACGCCCAGCACTTCCATCACCCCGCGCCCGCCCACTCCCAGCCGCCGCATCTCGGCCAGGTGAAAGGCGGTGCCGAAGCGCGAGCGGGAGGTCACCGAGACCGCGAACGCGAGCGCTTCCTTGAGCCGCCGGCTCAGCCGGTGGTCGGCGAACGCATGCCGCGTCGCCTGCCAGACGTCCGACGCGTAGCCCGGATCGTGAGCCAGCAGCCGGAACGGCGTCGGGACCTGGGTGGACTCGTAGAAGGTCGCGATCTCGGCGAAGAGCGCGCGCGTCTCCCCATCCGCCGCGCCGGGGTCGACCGCGGGGAATCCCGCGCCGATCTCGCCGAGCGTGTCGGCCACCACGTTCAGCGCGTTGGTGATTCCCACCACCTGCGCGGCCTCGTACCAGAGCGCGTCGTCCGGCATCCCCTGCAGCTTCCCGGCTGCAGTATGGGCGCGCACTCAGTAGTTGCAGGCGTTGACGCCGCTCACGACCGCGGCGACCATCTCCTTCTCGCCGCGGGTGAACTCGCCCGGGGCCATCGCGCGCTTCATGGCGCGGCCGTGAGGGGCGCCGAAGCCGCCGTCCCAGGCCATCACCCGGCTCATCGCCGGGGGCTGGGCGAAGTCGTGCTTGAACCAGATGTTGGACAGCTCGAAGAGCTTCCGGGCGGCCTCGGGATACTCGGACGCGTCCCGCAATCTCACGGTGGGCATGGCGGTACCTCCTCCGGGCTAGCGGCCGCCGGCCAGCGGCGGGAACAGCGAGAGCACGTCACCCTCCGACAGCGGCTGATCGGGGGCGGCGTCCCGACCGTTGACGACGGTCAGACGCTCGAGATCGGCCGGAATGCGGAGCGAGTGTACCACCTGCCCGACCGTGGTGCCCGGAGGCAGGTCGAGGAGCACGTGATCTCCGGTCGCTCCAGGAGGGAGAAAGCGTCTGAGGGTCGCCGTGAGGTGAACTTCCACCTTCACGGTCTAGCGGAAGCCGCCCTGCTCCGTGTCGCGGGGACGGTTGACGTGGGGCTTCACCGCGGCCGTCTTCTGGACCGCGAGCTGGCCCTTCTTCTTGGGGGTGCGCTCGGCCAGGCGAGCCGCCGAGGCGGCCTTGCGGGTCTCCACCTCGCGCTCGAGGCCGGCCTGCAGCGCAGGCGCCGCTGCCGAGCGGGACCTTCAGGTGGTAGGGCGAGTCCGGCGGAGTCTGCTTCATGCGCAGCTCGGAGTTGAGCCGCACCAGCTCGTCGAACGAGATCCCGGAGAGCGTCGCGACGTGCTTGAGGCTGGTCCCCTTCGGCACCGTGATGCGCTCGTAGCTGAGCGGCTCGTCCGGGGTCACCGCGAACCCGTACTGCTCGGGCTCCTGGCTGATGATGGTGACCGCGTGGATGGCGGGCACGTAGTTCTTGGTCTCATCGCGGAGCAGCCGGCTGTTGGTCAGGCTCCAGAAGTCGCGGGTCCCGGTGCCCTTGATGGCCCGGATGACCTTCATCTCGCCCGCGTTGTAGGCGGCCTGGGTCAGGTCCCAGGACCCGAAGGTCGTGTAGAGATCCTTCAGGTAGTTGGCCGCCGCCACCGTCGACTTCTCCGGGTCGAGGCGCTCGTCGAGCCACCGATCCACCCGGAGGCCGTACTGTCGGGCGGTGGGCGCCATGAACTGCCAGAGGCCCTTGGCCCCGGCGCGCGACACCGCGACCGGATCGAAGCCGCTCTCGATCATCGCGGTGAAGACCAGCTCCTCCGGCAGTCCCTTCTGCCGGAAGACTTCCAGGATCATCGGGAGGAACCGGCCCGATCGAGTCAGCCACCGCTCCACCACCGCCCGGCGGTAGCCGGTCTGGAACTGATCGAGGAAGCGCTGAACCGTGTCGTTCTGCTGGATCTGGTAGCTGCCCGCCACGATCCCCGCCGGCTTGGAGGGCCGCGGCGACGCCGACGACGAGCCGACCGGGCGGGCCGGCTCCGTCTTCGCCACCGGCGGAGCCGGCGTCGTGAAGAACTCGGCCCAGAGATCGGCATCCAGGGTGAGCGGGGCATCGGTGGAGACCGAGGGCTGAGGGAGGGAGGCCAATCCGGCGTCTTCGATGGGAGCGACCGCAGCGGGCTCGGCTCCGGGCTCTCCCCTCCAAGCAGATGCCGTCTCGGGCTCCGTCCCGGCTGTAGCTGGCAGGGCCAGGTAACCGGGTGAGAGGAGCACCGCAACGATCAGGAGCCGCCGGATTGAAGGAGCCATCAGATACGCTAAATACGGAGGTGGCATGAACTTTTTATCACGACCGTATATTTAGGGCAACGGGGTCAGGCCCTGCCGAATCTCGCAGAATATTTCTTGACACCCGGGGGGCGCCCCATATCCTAAGTCGCCTTTATGAAAGGCCTTTTTGTGTTAATTCCGTCAATGTCGAAAGGAGGTGACGCGCTATGAAGAAGCTCGTGGCCCTGGTTGCCGGCATCGCATTCTCGCTCGGTATCGGTCTCGCGATCCCGCAGACGTTCGCCCAGACTCCCGCCCCCAAGGAAGAGAAGAAGGGCGAGATGGACAAGATGGACAAGGACAAGATGGAGAAGAAGGGCGAAAAGAAGGGTGCCGCCAAGAAGAAGAAGTCGGACAAGATGGACAAGGACAAGATGGACAAGATGGAGAAGAAGGAAGAAAAGAAGTAGCGCAGCCGCGACCCAGGGGCGCCACCGACCGAGGTGGCGCCCTAGCGGCGCTGCTTGGACCCCTGGGGGCGCCGCGGCGTGACCGGGGTGCCGCCCTCCTGCCGAGCGGCGGTGAGCCACACGTTCCGGTCGCTCATCGTGACCTCGGCCGCTTCCCCCGCCCGCACCGTGACCCGCGTGCGCCAGTAGGTCACCGTCGAGTAGGTCACGTTGCTCGAGACGTTCGGGTAACGGGATGCCTCCGTATCGCGCAGCTTGAAGCGCTTCGAGAGGTGACCTCCCTCCCGCCAGGCCAGCACCAGCCAGTCGCCCACCGGCAGCTCGCCGACCCGCGCCTCCCCCTGGCCGTCGGTCAGCTGGGTGCGAACCAGCTCCCCCGCGCCCGCCTCGAGCAGCGCCCGCTCGTAGTCGACCCGCGCATCCTCGATCCGGGCCACCGCCTGCACGTAACCGTCGAGGGAGTCGCGGAGCCCGCCCTTGACCGCGTCCAGCTCGGCCTCGAGGGCCGCCGAGTACGGGACGAGGGTGACCGAGACCGAAGGCTGGGGCGTCGGGCCGGCGCTCGGACGGGTGGGCTCGGCGTAGGCCTTCGCCGCCACGGTGCCCAGGGTCCCGGCACCGCGCGCTTTCAGGTAGGGCGCGACGAGGCCGGCGACCGACTCGTCGGCCGCCGCCCCAGGGCCGGCGAGCAGGAGCAGGCCGCCCGCGACGATCAAGGCCCGGCCGAGGCAAGCCCCGCTCACGAGCTCGCCTCCGGCGGACGGGTCCGCCACCGCGCGTGCATCCAGAGCCACTGCTCCGGAGCACGACGGATCGCCCCCTCGATGACCCGGTTGAACCTCGCGGTGTAGGCGACGACGTCACCGTCGGCCGGCGGCTCGAGCGGGGCGCTCACGTCCATGCAGTGCCGCCCATCCGCCGTCCGCCGCAGGAACACCGGCACCACCGGAGCGTCCGTCCGGAGGGCGAGGACGGCCAGTCCCTTCGACGTCGAGGCCGCGACCCCGAAGAACGGGACGAACACGCCCTCGGCGCGCGTGGCGTTCTGGTCGAGCAGGATGCCGACCATGCGTCCCCGTCGCAGAGCCTGCAGGACTTCCCGTACCGCCTGGCGCTTCACGATGAGCTCGGCGCCGCTGCGTCGCCGGAAGCGGGCGGCCAGCTCGTCGAGAACCGGATGGTCGAGGGGTCGGATCACGATGGACAGGGGCAGGCCGGTCAGCCCGTGGGCGGCCGCCAGCAGCTCCCAGTTGCCGTAGTGGGCGGTCAAGACGAGGACGCCCCGGCCCCGGGCGGCGGCGCTCTGTAGATGCTCGACCCCCTCGACGTGAACCTGCGAGAGCATGACCTCTGTGGGACGGAGGAAGTAGCGGCAGGCTTCGATCAGGTTCATGCCCAGGTGCTGGAACGATCGTCGCCCGAGTCGCTCGATCTCTCGAGGCGTCATCTCCCGGCCGAGGCTCAGGCGGATGTTGTCGAGGGCCCGGCGGCGGCGGCCGGGCAGGAGCCACCAGAGGAGATCGCCGATCCGCCGGCCGGCGGCCAGGCCCGCCGCCGGAGGCAGATGGGCCGGCAGCCAGCCGACCAGCAGGAGGCCCCAGAGACCCACGGTCGCCGCCAGCCGGCCGGCGCGTGGGGACGCGCTCATCCGGCGCGAAGGATCAGATTGGTGACACCCCAGACCGCCGCCGCGATCAGCCCGGAGAGCGGGATGGTCAGGATCCAGGCCCAGACGATATTGCTCGCGACTCCCCAGCGGACCGCGGAGAGCCGCTGGGTGGCGCCGACCCCCATGATCGAGCCGGTGATGGTGTGGGTGGTGCTGACCGGGATGCCGCCCACCGCGGTGCCGATGAGCATGATCGCTCCGGCGGTCTCGGCGCAGAAGCCGCCGATCGGGCGCAGCTTGGTCAGCTTCATCCCCATGGTCTTGACGATGCGCCAGCCCCCGGCGAGGGTGCCCAGCCCGATGGCGGCGTGCGCGGCCAGGATCACCCACATGGGAACGTAGAACTCGGACCCGAGATAGCCGGCGGAGAAGAGGAGGATCGCGATGATCCCCATCGTCTTCTGCGCGTCGTTGGTTCCGTGGCCCAGGCTGTAGGCGGCGGCGGAGAGCAGCTGCAGTCGGCGGAAGAGACCGTCCACCCGGCTGGGTCGAATCGACCGTACCGTCCACAGGGTGATCACCATCAGGGTGAAGCCCAGGCAGAGGCCGAGCACGGGCGCGAGCACGATGAAGACCAGGATCTTCAGGAGACCGCTCGGCACGAGGGCCCCGAAGCCCGCCTTCGCCACCGCCGCGCCGGCGTACCCGCCGATGAGCGCGTGGGAGGAGCTCGACGGGATCCCGTAGTACCAGGTGATGAGGTTCCAGGTGATGGCGCCGGCGAGCCCGCCCAGGATCACCCACTGGTCCACCAGGCCCGCGTCGACCACTCCCTTGCCCACCGTGCGCGCCACCTGCACCCCGAAGCCGAACGCGGCCACGAAATTGAAGAAGGCGGCCCACGCCACCGCCTGCATCGGGGTGAGGACCCGGGTGGAGACGACGGTGGCGATCGAGTTGGCCGCGTCGTGAAAGCCGTTGATGTAGTCGAAGGCGAGCGCGACGAGGATGATGAACACCACCAGCAGCAGGGACCCGCTCATGCGCGGCGGGCGGGCCGGGTCAGGCCATCTTGAGGGTGATTCCCTCGATCACGTTGACCACGTCCTCGCATCGATCGGTCACCGACTCCATGGTCTCGTACAGCTCTTTCCACTTGATGACCTCGATGGCGTCGGTGCCCCCCTCGAAGAGGGCGGCGAGCTGATCGCGCAGCAGACGGTCCGCCTCGTTCTCCAGGCGATTCACCTCCACCGCGTGCTTGTGATAGAAGGGCGACAGCGTCCGGAGGCAGCGCACCGCCCGGTCGGTCTCCTCCGCGGTCTTCACGATGATCTTGGCCATGCCGATGGAGCCGTCGGTCGGGGCCTTGATCTTGTACAGGAGCAGCCGGTCCGCCACCGCGTCGATCAGGTCCAGCACGTCGTCGAGGCGGCTGGCGAGCGCGTAGATGTCCTCGCGGTCGATGGGCGTGATGAACGTGGTGTTGAGCCGGCGCACGATCTCGTGGGTCAGGGTGTCGCCCGCGTGCTCCAGGTCCTTGATCTGCTGGGCTTTTGCCTTGGCGTCCGCGTAGTCGAGGGTCAGCTCCTCGAGCGCGCGCGCCGCGGACACGATGTGCGTGGCCTGCTGCTCGAACAGATCGAAGAACTTCTCTTCCCGCGGAAGCAGCCGGAACACGGCAGTATCCTCTCCCGGCGTCCGGCCGATGTCAACGCCGCGCGGCCGGTTGACAGCACGCAACCCCCTGGCTAGGATGACGCGGTGGCACGCCCCGAGGCTCGCCCGCGACGTCAGGTGCGCTGCCCGCGCTGCGACGCGGGCTGCGAATGGACCGGCAACCCGCACCGGCCGTTCTGTTCGCTCGAGTGCCGTCTGATCGACCTGGGCGAGTGGCTCGACGAGCGCTATCGCGTTCCGGGGGCCGAGCTGCCGACCGACTCGGAGTCCCTGGGACCCGGGGCTCCGAGCGGCGGATGATCGACCCGTTCGGCGACCCGCTCGGATTCCTCTCCCGGCTGATCCTACAAATCCCCGCCCTGCTGGTGGCGGTGACCGTGCACGAGTTCGCCCACGCGGTCGTGGCGGATCGCCTCGGCGACCCCACCGCCCGACGGCTCGGGCGCCTCACCCTGAATCCGCTCCCGCACATCGATCCGCTCGGCGCCATCGCGTTCGTGCTCGCGGGCTTCGGGTGGGCGAAGCCGGTCCCGGTGAATGGTCAGAACCTGCGACACCCGATCCGGGACATGGCGTGGGTCGCCGCCGCCGGTCCTCTGTCGAACTTCACGGCCGCCTTCGTGGCGCTCGTGGCGGTGCGGGTACTGAGCCGACTCGACGCGCTGGCGCCCGCCTTCGTGGCCGAGCCGCTCGCCGGCGTGCTCTTCTGGACGTACATCTTCAACCTGGCGCTCGGCATCTTCAATCTGATCCCGCTACCGCCGCTCGACGGCGGCCACTTCCTGCCCTATCTGATCCCGCGGGCGTCCTGGAGCTTCATCCATCAGCTCGAGCAGATCGGACCGTTCCTGTTGATCCTGCTCTTGCTGAGCGGGGCGACGCGCTACGTGGTGCAGCCGGTCTTCAACGTGGTGAGCGCCTTCTACCTGTCGATCGTCCGGCTCGTGGTCTAGCCTCGGCGCTCCCGCGCGAGCGCTCGGGATCGGCTCCTTCGTGGTGGAGGAGCCAGCGCTTGCGCCAGAGCCCGCCTCCGTAGCCGGTGAGCGAGGCGTCCCCGCCGATCAACCGGTGGCAGGGGACGACGATCGATATCGGGTTCTGGCCATTGGCGGCGCCCACCGCGCGCGCCGCCGCCCCGTACCCGAGGGCCCGGGCGAGGGCCCCGTAGCTTCGGGTACGGCCGGGCCGGATCCGGCGCAGGGCCTGCCAGACTCGCCGCTGGAACGGGGTGCCGCCCGGGTCGACCGGGATCCGATCGAGCGCGGTGAGATCCCCGGCCAGGTAGGCGC
>CAWJDX010000002.1:0-185000 GCA_963841755.1 uncultured Candidatus Rokubacteria bacterium | reverse complement strand
CCCGAAGGCCTTCGTCCCACACGCGGCGTCACTCCGTCAGGCTTTCGCCCATTGCGGAAAATTCCCCACTGCTGCCTCCCGTAGGAGTCGGGGCCGTGTCTCAGTCCCCGTGTGGCTGGTCGTCCTCTCAGACCAGCTACCCGTCATAGCCTTGGTGGGCCGTTACCCCGCCAACTAGCTGATAGGCCGCGAGCCCCTCCAAGAGCGGCAGCTTGCGCCACCTTTCCTCCCCGGTCTTTCGACCGAGGAACGTATCCGGTATTAGCCCCCCTTTCGAGGGGGTATCCCGAGCTCCAGGGCAGGTCACCCACGTGTTACTCACCCGTGCGCCACTAGGACCAACAATGTATTGCTACACCGATGATCCTCGTTCGACTTGCATGTGTTAAGTACGCCGCCAGCGTTCGCTCTGAGCCAGGATCAAACTCGCCATGATTAAATCGACAACTTTGAACCCTGGTCCCTAAAAGCCCAACCAAGATGTTGCTTCGGTCGAGCGCAAGGTACTCAGTAGTTACGGATGGTGCTCACACTTCTTCGGTGAGCCAGTAACATATGCGATTTTCAAAGAGCGGCGGGGTGTGAACCCCTCAGGTTGAATCGAGGCCAGCGGACTACTGCGGACCGGCTGACATCTCTCAACGCCCACCTACCGGCAAGGCCGGAGGGATGGGCAAGGAGTGATAATACGGATCGGCCTCTAGGCTGTCAAGCTAATCCTTTTCGAGGACGAACCGCTTGAACTTCCGCTTGCCGACCTGGAGCAGGCGGCTCAGGCCGGAGACCATCACCTTCTGGTTCGGGTCGGTCAGCCGGGCCCCGTCGAGCTCCACCGCCCCCTGCTGGATCTGCCGCCGGGCTTCGGAGTTCGACGCGGCCAGACCGGCCTGGACGACGATCTTCCAGGCCGGCTCCCCGTCGCTCGGGGTCGAAAGATGGATTAGCTCAATATTGTCGGGCAGTTCCTTCTTCTGGACCACCCGGGAGAACTGGGCTTCCGCCTCGGCCGCCGCGGCGTCGCCGTGGTACATGGCGGTCACGGTCCGGGCGAGCCGCTTCTTGGCCTCCATCGGATGCAGGAGGCGGAGCGCGGCGACCTCCTCCTCCGGCACCCGGGTCACCAGCTCCATGTAGCGAAACATCATCGCGTCCGAGACCGACATGAGCTTGCCGTAGATGTCCCCGGCCGGCTCGTTGATGCCCACGTAGTTCCCCAGGCTCTTGGACATCTTCTGCACCCCGTCGAGCCCCTCGAGGAGCGGCACCGTGAGCGCGACCTGCGGCTCCTGCCCGTGCGCGCGCTGCAGATCGCGGCCCACCAGCAGGTTGAAGGTCTGGTCGGTGCCGCCCAGCTCCACGTCGGCGCCGAGCGCGACCGAGTCGTAGCCCTGGGCGAGCGGGTAGAGGAACTCGTGGAGGCTGATCGGACGGCCCGCCGCGTAGCGGGACGCGAAGTCCTCGCGCTGGAGGATGCGGGCCACCGTGAGGTGGGCGGTCTCGCGGATGATCTGCTCGAAGCTGAGCGGGCCCAGCCACTCCGAGTTGAAGCGCACCTGGGTCCGCGCCATGTCGAGGACCTTGCCGAGCTGAGCCTTGTAGGTCTCCGCGTTCTCGCGGATCTCGTCCCACGTGAGCGGACGCCGGGTCTCGGAGCGTCCGGTGGGATCGCCGATCATCCCGGTGAAATCCCCGATGATGATGATCACCTGGTGGCCCAGGTCCTGGAAGTCGCGCAGCTTCTGGAGCACGACGGTGTGGCCCAGATGCAGGTCGGGCGCGGTCGGATCGAGGCCGAGCTTGACCTTGAGCGGCGTGCCGGTGCGCAGGGAGCGCTCGAGCTTGCCGCGCAGCTCGGCCTCCACCACGATCTCGGCGGCGCCCCGGCGGATGCGGGCCAGCTGCTGATCCGCGGTGGGGGCCGTGTTCACGCCTGTATAATAGCAATCCATGGCGGGAGACCGACGCACCAAACGCGCCGCGCTCCGGCGCCGCCGCTGGGTCCGCTGGCTGCTCATGGCGGTTCTGGTGGTGGTCCTCGTCAGCGCCCTCGGAGTGGCCGCCTCCGCGTTCTGGGTCCTCACCATCCTGCCCGGCTCGCTCCCGTCGGTGGCCCAGCTCGAGACCTTCGACGCGAGCGAAGGCACCAAGGTCTACGACGACAACGACGAGCTGATCACCGAGTTCCACGTCGAGCGCCGCATCTTCGTGCCGCTCGCCCAGATCCCGAAGGGGCTGCGCGAGGCGATCATCGCCACCGAGGACGCGCGCTTCTACTCGCACCACGGCGTCGATCCGACCGGCATCGCCCGCGCGGTCTACCAGAACTTCCGGCGCGGGCGCATCGTGGAGGGCGGCAGCACCATCACCCAGCAGCTCGCCAAGGTGCTCTTCCTCACTCCGGACAAGAGCCTCGAGCGCAAGCTCAAGGAGGCGGTGCTCGCCCTCGAGCTCGAGCGGCGCTACTCCAAGGACCGCATCCTCGAGATGTACCTGAACCAGATCTACTTCGGCCACGGCGCCTTCGGGGTGGAGGCGGCCGCGCGCACCTTCTTCGGCAAGTCGGTCGCCGAGCTGAGCCTCCCCGAGGCCACCCTGCTCGCCGGGCTGCCCAAGGCGCCCTCGACCTACTCGCCGTTCGAGCACCCGGAAGCGGCCAAGCGCCGGCGCGCCACCGTGCTCGCCCGCATGGTGGACGTGGGCGCGCTCGCGCCCCCGCTGGCCAAGAAGACCGCGGAGAGCGCGCTCGGCCTGATCCCGCCCGAGCGCCGCCGCACCACCGGCCAGTACTACCTCGAGTACGTCCAGCAGCAGCTCGAGGCGCAGTACGGGGCCGACCTCGTCTTCAAGGGCGGCATGCAGGTCTACACCACGCTGTCCCCGGTGATGCAGGTCAAGGCGGAGCGCGCCCTGCGCGAGGGGCTCAGGGCGCTCGAGTCGCGCCGGGTCGCGGCGGCCAAGGACAAGACCGCGCCGGCGCCCGAGCGACCCGGAGGGTGCGCTCCTCACCATCGACCCCCAGACCGGCTACATCAAGGCGATGGTGGGCGGCTACGACTTCTTCAAGAGCGAGTTCAACCGCGCGGTCCAGGCGCGCCGGCAGCCCGGGTCGGCCTTCAAGGCCTTCGTCTACCTGGCCGCGCTCGAGTCCGGCCAGACCCCGGCCAGCGTGGTCGACGACTCACCGGTCGAGTTCACCACCGGCCGCAACGGCAAGCCCTGGAAGCCCGACAACTACGACCGGAAGTTCCGCGGGCCGATCACCTACCAGCAGGCGCTCGAGGAGTCGGTGAACGTGGCCGCGGTGAAGGTGCTCGAGAAGAACGGGGTCCGCCGCACGGTGGACCTCGCCCGGCGGCTCGGGGTGGAGAGCCCGCTCGGCGAGAATCTCTCGATCGCCCTCGGCACCTCCGACCTGAGCCTGCTCGAGATCACCTCCGCCTACGGCGCGCTCGCCAACCAGGGCGCGTGGATGCGACCCACCGCGATCCGCTACGTGCTCGACTCGCAGCGCAAGCTCCTCGAGGAGAACACCCCGCAGAGCAAGCAGGTCGTCTCGCCGGAGCTGGCCTACGTGATGACCTACATGCTGCGCGGGACGATCGAGCGCGGCACCGGGGTCGCGGCCCGCGCGCTCGGGCGGCCCGCCGCGGCCAAGACCGGCACCACCAACGACTACTCGAACGCGTGGTTCATCGGCTACACCCCGCAGCTGGTGACCGGGGTGTGGGTCGGCTACGACCGGCCCCGCAGCCTGGGCAAGGACGAGACCGGCTCCCGCGTCGCGGTGCCGATCTGGACCGCGTTCATGCAGGAGGCGCTCGCGGGCACACCTCCGGAGGACTTCCCGATCCCGGAGCGGGTGGTGCTGGTGCCGGTGGACATGAACGCGAGCGGCGGATGCGTGCGCCCGGTGACCATGGCCTTCATCGCGGGCACCGAGCCGAAGGAGGCGTGCGGCCCCGCGCGGTACGCGCCGGGCGTCTCGCCCCCGCGCACCGAGCCGCCGCTGCTGCCGGCCCCCAGCGCCCCGACCGCTCCGGGCACCCCGAGCGCTCCCGTCGCGCCGAGCGCCCCCGCGCCCGCGGCACCGCCGTCCCCGAGCGCGCAACAGCCCCAGTCGTAGGGAGCTAGGAGCGCCCGGCCCCCGCGGCCACCTCGGCCCACGCGGTGCCGCGCAGCAGGTCGCCGATCACCTGGGCGAGCCGCGACGCCTCCACCCGGATCTGCTCCATCGAGTCGCGGTCCCGGATCGTCACCTTGCCGTCGGCCGGCTCGCCCTTGTCGGTGTCGCCGACCGTCTGCACGTCCACCGTCACGCAGTAGGGCGTGCCCACCTCGTCCTGCCGGCGATAGAGCCGTCCGATGGCGGCGGTGTCGTCGTAGACCGCGGTGATATCGCGGGACAGCTCGTCGCGGATGGCGTGCGCGGTGCGCACGATGTCGTCGCGCTTCTTGAGCAGCGGCAGCACCGCCACCGACACCGGGGCCAGCTCGGGGTGGAAGCGCAGCACCACCCGCTTCTCGCCCCGGACCTCCTCCTCGCGATAGGCGTCGGCCAGGAACGCGAGCAGGGCCCGGTCCACCCCCGCCGACGGCTCGATGACGTAGGGCACCACGTGCTCCTTGCGCTCCTCGTCGAAGTAGGTGAGCGCCTTCCCGCTGAACTTGGCGTGCTGCTTGAGATCGAAGTCGGTGCGGTTGGCGATGCCCATCAGCTCGCTCCAGCCGATCGGGAACCGGTACTGCACGTCGGCGGTGCGCTTGGCGTAGTGCGCCAGCTCGTCCCGCGCGTGCTCGTGCAGGCGCAGGTTGTCGGACTGGATCCCGTAGCGGTGGAACCAGGCGAGGCAGTCCTCGATCCAGCGGTCGTGCCAGTACTCGTCGGCCGGCCGGCCCTCCACCGTCTCGTGGGGGTTGACGAAGTACTCGATCTCCATCTGCTCGAACTCGCGCGTCCGGAAGATGAAGTTGCCCGGGGTGATCTCGTTGCGGAAGGCCTTGCCGATCTGCCCGATCCCGAAGGGGAGCTTGCGCCGCATCGACTGGAGCACGTTGTCGAAGTTGACGAAGATGCCCTGCGCGGTCTCCGGGCGCAGGTAGGTGACCGCGGCGTCCTCCTCCACCGGCCCCATGAGGGTCTTGAACATCAGGTTGAACTGGCGCGGAGGCGTCAGCTCCCCCTTGCCGCAGTCCGGGCAGAGGGTCCGCGCGGCGCCGCAGTGGGAGCACGCCTCCCCGGCCGGGATGGTGAACTTGTTGCCCTTGGTGGCCGGGCAGTAGTGCACCCACGGCGTCTCCGCGAGCTGGTCGGCCCGGAAGCGGTGACGGCACTCGCGGCAGTCCACCATCGGGTCGGTGAAGTTGTCGACGTGGCCGCTCGCCTTCCACACGGTGGGGTGCATGAGGATCGAGGCGTCGAGGCCGAGCATGTCCGGGCGCCGCTGGACGAAGTCGCGCCACCACACCCGCTTGATCTTGTTCCGGAGCTCGACGCCGAGCGGCCCGTAGTCCCAGCACGACCCGGTGCCCCCGTAGATCTCGCTCGACTGGAACACGAACCCGCGCCGCTTGCAGAGCGAGACCAGCGTCTCCATCGAAACCATGGCGGTCAGGATAGCACAGGGCCGCGGAGCGACCCGCGGCCGGGCCGGCCGCGTCAGCGGCGCTGGCGGGCCGCCGCGAGGTTTCGCCTCGCCTTCTCGTGCCCGGGGTCCAGGCGCAGCGACTCCTCGAAGTGCTCGATGGCGGGACCCACGTCGCCGCGCAGGAGGAGTGCCGCGCCGAGGTTGTTGTGGGCGGCCGCGTCACCCGGCCGCACGCTCACCTCCTTCTGGAACAGCGCGACCGCCGCGTCGTACCTGCGGTGCTTCAGCAGAAGGTATCCGAGCTGGGCCCGGGCCTCCCCCGCCTCGACGAACCGCTCCTGCCGGGCGAGCACCGCGGCCAGATTCTGCTGGCCGAGCTCCCACTCCGGCGCCAGGCGCAGGGCGGCGCGCGTCTCGCGCTCGGCCTCGGGCAGCCGGCCCCGATTCAGGTAGGCGAAGCCCAGGTTGCCGTGCGCGAGCGGCGACGTGGGCTCGAGCGCCACCGCGTACGCCCAGAGCGTCTCGGAGTCCCGCCAGACCCACACGAGCCGCCAGGACAGGATGGCGAGCCCGGCGTAGCCGCCGAAGACCACCGCGAGGCCGGCCCGCGCCCATCGACGTGAGCGTGGTCGCTCCACCGCCCACCGGCCGAGCCGGCACACCCCGCCGCCCACGAGCAGCGCGAGCCCGAGACCGGGCAGATAGCTGTACCGCGCGGCCACCAGCTGCGGGCCGGACTGGATGATCCCGCTCACCGGGGCCACCAGGACGACGTAGCCGAGCCACACCGCGAGCCCCGCCGGCCACCGACGGCGGAGCCACACCAGGACGGCGGTCAGGCCGATCACTCCCGCCGCGCTCGCGAGCATCGGCCCGTCGTAGGGGTCCTGGCCCGCGAGCAGCTGGTACATGGGCGCGATCAGGATCGGGATGAAGCGTCTTCCAGACGTAGAAGGCCAGGCCGTAGAGCGCCACCGCCACCCGGTTCTCGAGGGGCAGCGCGGCGATCATGTCCCCGTACGAGCGGACGGCGTGCTGCGCGACGATCCCGGTGGCGATGCCGACGGCCACGTACGGAGCCTTCTCCCACCAGACCGACCGGGCGGCCGGAGTCGTCCACTCGCGCCACCGGGCCGGCAGCCGTCTCAGCGGATAGACGTCCAGGACGATCAGCAGCACCGGCAGGGTCATGACGATGGCCTTGGACATCGCGGCGAGAACGAAGCACGCCACCGAGCCCGCCAGCCAGCCGCGCCGGCGCGCCCCGTGCGAGCCGACCGCCTTCAGGTAGGTGAGGACCGTCAGCAGGAACCAGAGCCCGGAGAGCACGTCGCGCCGCTCGGTCGCCCACGCGACCGACTCCACCCGCAGCGGATGGATCGCGAAGAACAGCGCGGCGGCGAGCGCCCCGAGCCGGAGCACGCGCTCGCCCGCGCCCGTCGCGACGCGCAGCAGCCGCAGGGCCACGAAGTAGAAGGCGACCGCGGAGGCGGCGTGGAGCAGGACGTTCGTCAGGTGATAGCCGAGCGGGTTCATGCCCCAGAGCCGATAGTCGACCCCGAAGGAGATCCAGGTGACCGGGATCCAGTGGCCCGCGAGCGTGGTGGTGAACATCCAGCGCAGGTTCTGCCAGCCGAGCCCCCGGAAATCCGGGTTGTCGACGAGATTCATGGGGTCGTCCCAGTCCACGAACTGGTGCCCGAGGGCCGGCCAGAACACCGCGACCGTGATCAGCGCGCAGGCGAGCGGGCCGAGCCCCCGCCACCACCACGGATCCGCCGCGGCGGCCGGGACGGGGTCGGGAGATCGCGGAGCGGCCGGGGTCGGGATCCGCGATCGGGAGCGCCTCGACGCCCGCGATCGGGAGCTCACCGCTCCGGCAGCGACACCATCGGAGGCACGCGTCGCGTCTGGGTGATGAAGCGCGACGAGAGCGGGTAGCGCCCCATGAGCCGCGCGAGGAGCCCCTCGAGCAGGCCGGCCAGCTCCGCGTCCAGGTCGGAGGCGAGATTGAGCCGCAGGGCCTCGTCCCAGGAGAGCGCGCGCAGGCGCTTGAGGGTCCCCACCAGGGCCCCGGACAGCGGGATCGCGTCGGCCCCCGGCCGGCACGCCGCGCAGACGAGGCCGCCCGCGGTCGACGTCGAGAGCCGGGTCGTCGAAGGGGTGGAGCCGACCGCAGGACATGCAGCGGTCGATCCGGGGCCGGTGCCCCAGCAGGTCCACCGCGCGCAGCCCGAAGCAGACCGCGACCCGCGCGGGCCGGGCCGCCGTCTCCATGGCCTGGAGCGCCCGCACCAGCAGCCCGAACAGGGCGGGCTGCGGATCGCGGTCGGCGGAGAGACGCGCCACCACCTCCACCGCCCACGCCCCCTGCCCCAGCCGCTCGAGGTGCTCGCGCACCCCGACGAACGAGCGCACGATGTCGAAGTGGTCCACCTGCACCAGCTCGCTCCGCCCGCTGTCGAAGAACACCATCTCGCCGAGGGTGAACAGCTCGAGCGCGCTCCCGAACCGCGAGCGCGGGCGCCGGGCCGAGCGGGCGATCCCCCGCACCTTGCCGTGGTCGCGGGTGTAGAAGTCGACGAGCCGGTCGCTCTCCCCGAAGGCGCGCCGGCCGATGACCACCCCGCGGGTCTTGTAGAGCGCCATCAGGAGGTCAGGAGGAAGCCGAACTCCCGGAGGGCCCGGTCGTCCTTGCGCCACTCCGCGCGCACGCGCACCGTGAGGTCGAGGAAGACCTTGATGCCGAAGAAGCGCTCCAGGTCGGTGCGGGCGGTGGCGCCGATGCGCTTGAGCATGGCCGCGCCCTTGCCGATCACGATGCCCCGCTGCGACTCGCGCTCCACGAAGATGACGGCGCGGATGTAGAGGCACTCGGGCCGGCGGCGCTCGGTCAGCTCCTCCACCCGGACCGCGCAGGCGTACGGCACCTCCTGGTGGGTCAGGCGGAAGATCTTCTCCCGGATCGCCTCCGCGACCCAGAAGGTCTCCGGCTGGTCGGTGAGCGCGTCGGGGGGGAAGTAGGCCGGCCGCTCGGGCAGGGTCGCCACGATCAGATCGAGCAGCCGCGCGCAGTGCTCGCCGCGCTCCGCCGAGATCGGCACGATCTCCGCGAACGGATGGGCGACCCGGTAGGCCGCGATCAGCGGGAGCAGGCGCGCCTTCGGGCTCACCAGGTCCGTCTTGTTGAGGCAGCAGAAGACGGGGGCGCGCGAGGACTTGAGACGGTCGAGCGCCTCCCGGTCGAGGCGGGCCGGGATCCTCGGTGGCCTCCGCCACGAAGCACACCAGATCCACGTCCTCGACCGCCCGCTCTGCCGTCTTCGTCATCAGCTGCCCGAGACGGCCCGCGCCCGGATGCAGGCCCGGCGTGTCCACGAAGATGACCTGGGCGGACGGCAGGTGCCGGATCCCGGTGATGCGCGTGCGCGTGGTCTGCGGGCGCGGCGAGACGATCGCCATCTTCTCGCCGACCAGGCGGTTGAGCAGCGTCGACTTGCCCACGTTGGGACGGCCGACGAGGGCCACGAAGCCCGCGCGGTGAGGGGCCGGCATCAGGCCTCCAGGAGCCCGGCCCAGAGCCGCGCGGGCACCGCGCGCGCCGAGCGGCCGGCCAGGATCTCGCGCGCCCGCTCGTGCATGCGCCGGGCGCGCCGCGGGTCGTGGTCGTCGTAGCCGGCCAGGTGCAGCAGGCCGTGCACCACCAGCAGGTCGAGCTCCACCGCGAGCGGCACCCGGAGCCGCCGGGCATGGCGCGCCGCGGTCTCGGCGGAGACGATCACCTCGCCCCAGAGCCGACCGGGGCCGGGCCCCGCGAGGTCGAAGGCGAGCACGTCGGTGGCGCGCCGCGTCCCGAGGTACCGCGCGTTGAGGGCGCGAATGCGCCGGTCGTCGACCACCGTCACGTGCACCTCCCGGTCCGCCCGGCCGAGGGCCGCGAGGGCGCGCCGGGCGACCGCCCGCAGGCGGCCGGGGAAGACGCGGGAGCGGCGCTGGAGGTTGGAGATCGCGACGGGCACGGCCGGGCCGAACCTCAGCCCGCTCCGCGCGTGGGAGGCTTCCGGACGCGGTCGTAGGCCCGCACGATCGACGACACCAGATCGTGCCGGACGACGTCCCGATCGTCGAAGTAGATGAACCGGATGCCGTCGATGCCCTGCAGCACGCTCTGGATCTCGATCAGCCCCGAGGTGCGGCTCGCGGGCAGGTCCACCTGGGTGATGTCCCCGGTCACGACCATCTTGGAATTGAAGCCGAGCCGGGTCAGGAACATCTTCATCTGCTCGGAGGTGGTGTTCTGGGCCTCGTCGAGGATGATGAAGGCGTCGTTGAGCGTCCGCCCCCGCATGTAGGCGAGCGGCGCGATCTCGATCGCCCCCTTCTCGGAGAGCGAGCCCACCTTCTCCGGCTCCAGCATGTCGTAGAGCGCGTCGTAGAGCGGCCGGAGATAGGGGTGCACCTTCTCCACCAGGTCGCCGGGCAGGAAGCCGAGCCGCTCGCCCGCCTCCACCGCGGGCCGGGTGAGGATGATGCGCGCCACCTCCCGCTTGAGCAGGGCCGAGACGGCCATGGCCACCGCCAGGTACGACTTGCCGGTGCCGGCGGGGCCGATCGCGATGACCAGGTCGTGGCCTCGCACCGCCTCCAGGTATCGCCGCTGATTGGCGGTCTTGGGGGTGACGAACCGCCGGCGCGACGGCACCGCGATCGAGTCGGCGAGCACCGACTTGACGTCGACGCCCGGCTCGCTGCTCGCGATCCGCAGGGCCGAGCGGATGTCGGCCGCCCCCAGGGACGGCCGCTCCCGCAGCATCGCCACCAGCTCGCGCAGGACCCGCTCCGCCTCGACCACCTGGCGCTCCTCGCCCCGCAGGGTGATGTCGTGGCCGCGCGCGGTGATGCGGACGTCGTGCTGGGTCTCCAGCGTGCGCAGATGCTCGTCGTGGCGGCCGAGGAGGGCGAGGTGATTGAGGTCCGGAGGCAGGACGATCCGCCGGGTGACGCCGGTAGCTTCGGTCAACGAGCGCTCATGCCTCTGCCGGGCAGCATATCACGCGGCTCCGAGCCCTTCCACGACCCGGATCCCCAGCTCGCGGAGCTGCTTGGCGTCCACCGGCGCGGGCGCGTCGGTGAGCGGGCAGGTGCCCTTCTGCGTCTTGGGGAACGCGATGACCTCCCGGATCGACTCCTGGCCCGCCAGGTTGGCGGCCAGCCGGTCCAGGCCGAAGGCGATGCCGCCCATGGGCGGCGCCCCGAACTCGAGCGCGTCGAGCAGGAAGCCGAATCGCGCGCGGCCTTCCTCCTTCGAGATGCCGATCAGGCCGAAGACCCGCTCCTGCACGCTCGGCTGGTGGATGCGGATCGAGCCGCCCGCGGCCTCCTGGCCGTTCAGCACCAGGTCGTAGGCCTTGGCCCGCGCCTTCCCCGGATCGGACTCCAGCAGGGGGAGATCCTCGTCGCGCGGCGCGGTGAACGGGTGGTGGACCGCGTCCCAGCGCTTCTCGTCCGCGTTCCACTCGACGAGCGGGAAATCGATGACCCACGCGAAGACGTCGCGATCGGCCGGGATCAGGTCGAAGCGGCGCGCCAGGTCCACGCGCAGCCGCCCGAGCACGGTGGCCGCGACCATGGGGGCGTCCGCGACCAGCAGGAGCAGGTCGCCCGGGGTGGCGCCCAGCGTCTCGAGCAGGCGGCCTGGATGCTCGTCATGAACTTGGCCACCGGAGACTGCACGCCCTCCGGGCTCACCTTGATCCACACCAGGCCCTTCGCGCCCGCCTGCTTGGCCTCCGCGGTGAGGTCGTCGAGCTCCTTGCGGCTCATGCCTCCCGCGCCCGGCACGCGCAGTCCCTTGACCGCGCCGCCCGCGGCAACCGTCTGGGCGAAGGCCTGGAACTCGCTCCCCGCGAACAGCGCCGAGCAGTCGACCAGCTCGAGGCCGAAGCGGAGGTCGGGCTTGTCGGAGCCGTAACGGCCGATCGCCTCGTCGTAGGCGATGCGCGGGAACGGCAGCGCCAGCTCCACGCCCTTGACCGCCCGCCAGACCGCGGCCACCAGCCCCTCGATGATCGGCAGGAAATCGTCCCGGTCGAGGAAGGAGGTCTCGATGTCGATCTGGGTGAACTCGGGCTGGCGGTCCTTGCGGAGATCCTCGTCCCGGAAGCAGCGCACGATCTGGAAGTAGCGCTCGAAGCCCGCCACCATCAGCAGCTGCTTGAAGAGCTGGGGGGACTGGGGCAGCGCGTAGAAGCTGCCGGGCTGAAGCCGGCTCGGGACCAGGAAGTCGCGCGCGCCCTCGGGGGTGGAGCGGGTGAGAAACGGCGTCTCGACCTCCAGGAATGCCTCCGCGTGCAGGTAGTCGCGGGCGGTGCGGCACACCTGGTCGCGGATCTGGAAGGCGCGCAGCATGTGGGGCCGGCGCAGGTCGAGATACCGGTACTTGAGCCGCAGCGTCTCGTCGATGTCCGCGTCGTCGTCCAGCTGGAACGGCAGCGGGCGCGACTCGTTGAGGATGCGGATCTCGGTGACCTGGACCTCCACCGCACCGGTGGCGAGCCGGGGGTTCTCGGTCCCGGCGGGCCGCGCCCCCACCGTCCCCCGCACCGCCAGCACGAACTCCGCGCGCACCGACTCCGCCTTGGCGTGAGCGCCGCCGCCCGCGCCGGGGTTGAAGACGCACTGGGTGAGACCCTCGCGATCGCGCAGGTCGACGAACACGAGACCTCCGTGATCGCGCCGGCGGTAGGCCCATCCCATCAGGGTCACCGCCTGCCCCACGTGCTCGCTCCGCAGCGCCCCGCAGCTATGGGTGCGCCGCCACCCGCCCAGGCTCTCCGTCACGCTTTCGTCTCCTCCGCCCCGGCCGTCCGGGGCTCGCGCCACTCGACCGTCCCGTCCGCGCCCACCACCCCGATCCGGCGGAACCCGCGCGCCTCCAGATCCTGCAGCTGCTTGCCGAGCCGCTTGCCGCGGGTCTCCAGCAGCACGTGCCGGCCCTGCTCCCGCAGGTCGCGGGCGAGGCCCAGCACCGGGGCCAGATCCATCGTATCGTCGAACACCAGCGCCACCCGCGGCCCGTCGGTCTCGGTGGACGACCCACGCTCCATGAGGATCCCGATCACCCGCTCGAAGCCGATCGAGAAGCCGGTGGCCGGGACGTCCCGGCCGATGAACTTGCCGACCATCCGATCGTAGCGCCCGCCGCCCGCGATCGACGAGGTGGCGTCGCCGTGCTGGATCTCGAAGATGGGCCCGGTGTAGTAGCCCATGCCCCGCACCAGCGTCGCGTCGAACGCGATCCGGAAGCGCCCCGCGGCCTGGCCCGCCACCGTGTCCAGGATGCGCTGCAGGCCTCGCCACACGCTTTCCTCGGCCCGCGCGCCCAGGAGGGCCTGCAGGGCCGCGGGAGTGGCGACCGCGCCCAGCAGCTCGAGGAGCCGGCCCGCGGCGTCCGCCGGGTGGCCGGCCTCCCGCAGCTCGGCCGCGACCTCGTCCCGCCCGATCTTGTCGAGCTTGTCGAGCGCGATGAACACGGACCCCGCCCGGGCCGGGTCGAACCCGCAGTGGGCCACCATGGCGCCCAGCAGCCGCCGGTCGTTGAGCCGGACGGTCAGGTCCTTGAGGCCGAGCGCGGCGAGCGCCTCGGTGGTCGCGAGGATCAGCTCGATCTCGGCCACCTCCGACGCGACGCCCAGCACGTCGATGTCGCACTGGGTGAACTGGCGGTAGCGGCCCTGCTGGGGCCGCTCGGCCCGCCACACCGGCCCGATCTGGATCGCCTTGAGGGGCTGGGGCAGGCGCGGGTGGTTGTGGGCGTAGTAGCGCACGAGCGGCACCGTCAGGTCGAACCGCAGGCCGAGGTCGGCCATGTCCTCGGGGCGGCCGGCGGCCTGGAGCTTCTCGCCGCGCTTCAAGATCTTGAAGATCAGCTTCTCGTTCTCGCCCCCGTCGCTCCGGAGGAGCAGGCGGAGGCTCTCCACCGCGGGAGTCTCGATGCGGACGAAGCCGTGGCGACGGTATACGGCCAGGATCTGGGCCATGGCCCAGTCGCGCAGGGCCACTTCGTCGGGCAGCACGTCCCGCATGCCGCGGGGCGGCGTGGGGTCGAGCCGGGGCTCGCTCGTCAGGGGAGGCTTACTCCTGCGGCACGGTCATGATGATCTGGGTCTCGCCGGCCGACTTCAGGATCACGCCGCTGAACCGCACCACCGCCGCGATGATCGTCGGCTGGGTCGAGTCCTCGGTCTTGTACGACCCGAGGCAGGTGATGCCGCCCTCGAAGCCCGAGTTGATGGACTGCAGGCGGAAGCCGGCCGGTCCCTTGAAGGCCACCGCGAGCAGCCCCTCCCGGACCAGGTTCTGGGGGACGATCAGCTCGTCGATCCCGTCGCCGTCGAGGTCCACCGCGAGCGGGGTCGGCTCGATCTTGAAGAACTTGCTGCGCTGGTTCTTCGACGACCAGACCGAATCGACCAGCTCGATGGACATGTACCCGCCGCCCACCGCCGTCGACGAGCGCCAGACCTCGTCCCCGCCCTCGCCCACGATCTGCAGCCGGTTGAACTCGTCGATGAGGGCCAGCGACCGGGTATCCTTGCCCATCACGTTCGAGAAGGCGGCCCCCATGGGCCGGAACGACGACGGCACCCGTACCGCTCTTCTCGGTGCTGAGCTTGCCGTTCTTGAGCGTCATCTGATCGGCCTGGCCGGTGGTGAAGAAGAACTCCGGGCTGAAGCGCTGCATCCACAGCGTCTGCTTGACCCCTTCTCCCTTGAGGTCCACCGCGTAGAGGAAGTCCGACACGTACTCGATCGCCATGGACGGCTTGCCGTCCTTGGTCTCGATGACGAACGAGTTCAGCCCGATCTTCGACGCGTAGCGGTTGCCGATCACCTCGAGGTGGCCGTCACCGTTCAGATCCGCGAGCTGCAGCGAGAAGACCTTCCCCAGGCTGCGCACCGACTTGGTCCACTCCGGCTCGACCTTCTGGTTCACGATCCGGTACATGTAGATCTGGTCGCCGTCGCTCACCACCATGTGGGGGAGCTTGTCGGCGGGGGCCACCGCGATGTCCATGGCCAGCACCGGGAAATTGAACTTCGCCACCTCGCGCAGGGGGAGCGAGTTGTCGCCGGTGGAGTAGCTGCCCGCCTCGAGGTCGCCGCCCAGCAGGCGCTGCAGGAGCGTCCGCGGCTTCGCCTGCGGCGGGTTCGCGGGCCCGCCCTGCGAGAACCGCGGGCCGGGGTTGGCCGCCCGCAGGGTCGACGGCGGCACGAAGAACGACGTCGCGATCGCCGGATCCGGCCGCGGCGCCGCGAAGAAGCGCACGTCCATGAACGGCTTGCCCTGGGCCCGCGTGAAGTGGACGGCCAGGATGTTGTCCGCCTTGAAGCGCTCGGACGCCTCGCGGACGCCCTTGCCGGCCAGGAAATCCGTCGCGGTCAGCCGCTGCTGGGCCAGGAAGACGTTGATGGTGTCGCCCATGGTGACGCGGAACCGGCCGGTCGCGGAGAGCCGCTCCACCAGCTCCTGGGTCGCGGTCTCGACCAGGGTCTCGCGCAGGCTGCCCAGCAGCGGGACGAGCACGATGCCGACCTTGGCCGACGACACCCGGAACCGGTCCCCCGGCTTGATCTCCACGCCGGCCGGCGCCTGGGCCACCGACAGGGTCTCCTGCGCCTGGGTGATCCGGCCCGTCCCGAGCGAGTCCTCGGCGCGGCCGAGCACCTCGCCGGTGCGCGGGTGCCTGATCTCGCGTCCCTCCCGGAACAGCTCGACCTCGAGTCCGGGCCGGGCTCCCGCCTTCACGCCGGCGCCGAGGGTCAGGGTCCCGTTCTGCGACTCGAGCACCTCGCCCTCGAACTTGGGGAACAGGTCGAGGAGCTGATCGACCAGCGCGGTCATCGGCGCGGAGGTCACGGGGCCGGACGGCGGCTGGGCGGGCTGCGGCGCCGACTGGGCCAGCGCGCTACCGGCAACCGCGAGCGCGATCAGGAGAGCGGGCAGGATCTCGCACAGGCGTCGAAGCATCTTGGCTGGCATCATTCCCTCAGCGTGGCTCCATCGAGGTTGGAGCGATCGGCGCCCCGACGGCGCTCCCAGCCCACCACCGCCTTGAAGGTGGACGGCCGGGGTGGATGCTGGATCACGAGATACACCCAGTCGGCGAACGTGGGGTTCGAGCTCTCCCCGACCACCGCCGCGATCCCCTGCCCGAGGCTCGTGGAGCGCGACAGATAGCGGTCCCACAGCGCGGGCCCGCGGTCCTCGTAGAAGCGCACGAAGTCGAGCGGGTAGGTCACCGCGACCTGCGGCGACGGGGAGCCGGTCACCCGATAGGGCTGGTAGTAGCGGAGACGGGCCGGATCGGCGCCGAGCGGGGTCCCCAGCAAGGCGATCTGAACCACCTCCTGGGTCCGTGTCGTGGTCGGCCCGATCACCCAGACGCTCCGCTCACCCGGCACACCTCGCCAGACCACCTCGTCCCAGCGCCGGGAGCCCTCGGCGGGCCGGATCTCGGCGATGACCTTCACGGCCCGGAACGACGCCGCCACCGCATCCCAGCCATATCGGAAGGTCCGGTCGCCCAGCATGGCGCCGCGGGGCACCCGGTCCGTATCCAGGTCCCGCTCGAGGCGGTCCATGGCCAGCTCGCCCGAGCCGGTGCCGAGCGGCCCATCGAAGTAGTGGACGAAGCTGTCCCGGTAGAGGCTCGCGACCTGGAGGCGGTACTCCTCGGCTCCGGCGGGGCCCGAGAGACCCAGCACCAGGAGCAGTCCTACGAGCAGCCTGACCATGGGGGTGACTATACGTCGGCTCCCGTACCGCGGCAAGAAACCATCGAAAGACCTGAAGAAAGACGACGGGCCCGGGGGTCTCCCCCCGGGCCCGAAGCCGACTGCGCTCGCGCTTGTTAGAACGTGAAGCGGACGCGAGAGGTGAGCATGAACGGGTCGTTGGTGTTGCGGCCGACCCGCAGCCGGATCCGTCACACCATCCAGCGCCTTGCCCATGAACATGTAGCCGAACTGGTTGTCCCACACCAGGCCGTCGGCGAACCGCCAGCTGATCTGGGCCTGAAGCTCGGTACCGACGTAGCGGCTGGAATCACGATTCTGCGAGCCGCCACCCGGCACCGTGAACTGCGGCGTGATGCCGGCGCCGGCGACCGCCGTGCCGTCACGATCCACCTTCTGGGCCGTCCAGTGACCATTCGCACCGGCCATGACGCTGAGCGCCGGGGTGATGGCATAGGTGGCCTTGGCGCCGAGCTGCGCGCGCCCGTACTTGTCCCAGCCGATGCTGACGCCGGGATACGCGATCCGGCCGCCAGCCTCGTTCCAGGCGTTGAGGTAGTCGATACCCAGCGACGTGAGCGAGGAGCCCCAGTCGGCCAGGTACCCGGTGTCCGTGGTCAGCGGCTGGAAGTAGCGGGTGGTGCCGAGCGTGTTGTTACGGCGGCTGTTACCCGTCGTGTACATGCCCATCGCCTCGAGGAGCAGCGGGCCCAGCTGGAACCCGCCACGGAGGTCGATGAGCCACGCGTCGATGTCCGAATGGTACTTCCGGCCCGCGACGACGCCGTTGCTCTGGAACTGGGCATCCGTCGGGCCGATGATCGCCTCTGTTACCGAACTGGTACAGGATGGTCGGATCGAACGAGAACGGCCCGATGCGGAGCCGGCCGTCCACGCCCACGGTGTAGCGGTACTCGTTGATGCCGCCCAGCGAGTTACCCGCCGCGCCGCGAGAAGGCGGTCGTGGTGTTGATACCACCGCGACCCTGACGCGCGTTACCGTTCGTCGTGCCCTGCGCGTAGAACATCGAGAACATCGGCTTGATGTCCAGGCCCTTGAACGGCGTGATCTCGGGGGCCAGGATGTAGGCGAAGTCGTCGCCACGGTTCTGCGTGCTGGCGACGCCGAACGGACCGGACAGGTTGTTCTTCGAGCCCGTCCCGGTGAGGTTCTCCTCCACCTGGACGTAGGTCGCCACGATCTTGACGTTCGGGGTGACCTGGCTGGTCACGCTCACGCCGGGAAAGTCACCCGTCGCATACGCGGCCAGCTTGTAGTTGGCGAGCGACCCGAACGGCTGAGCGCCGAGGCGGGCCGTCGTCGGCACCGGGATGAGCGGCACCGGGAACTCGACGTACAACCACTTGATCTCGATGATGCCGCGGGAGTCCGTGTTCAGGTCGAAGCTGCCGTCAGTGCCGAAGCCCGTCTGCACGGCCGTGGTGGCCGCAGCGCCGGCGTTGACGATGGTCGAGTCGTTGGACCCGGTCTGACCGAACACGTGGTCGAGCTCGATACCGAGCACGCCCTTGGCCTTGCCGACTTCACCGATGAAGTCGAAGCGGCCGCGGGTGCGGTAGTACCACATGCTGTCCCCGCGGTTGAACAGGCCGGTGTTGTAGTTGCTGATGTTCTGCGAGTAAGAGGTGACGTTGTCGATGAGGCCGTTGATGGTCACCTTCGGGGCGGGCGCCTGGGCGAAAGCCAGGGGCGCCGCCAGGGCCACGATGGCCAAGGCGATCATCAGGACGGCTAGACTCGTCCTTTTCATTAGACTCTCCTCAATCAGGTCGATGACGTGCAATTTGCTTCATCTTGTGCTGTCTGACTTCCCGCTTTGTGCGCAACGACGGTACGGCTGGAGAGACGAGTGTTTTTCCTTGTCACCCCCTCGGGAGAGAAGAATGGGAAAACGCCTGACCTTTTTACCGCGAATCATATTCAGGGGTCAAGGAAAAAGCCGGAGGCCAATATTGGACTTACAGCCAGCTAAATCAGCTACTTACCCACCGTCACCGATTGCTTTCAGCACCTCGGCCGCTCGCTTTCCCAGCAGGGAAGCCGGCTCCAGGTCTCTCGCGGCCTTGAAGTGGGCCCTGGCCTCGTCCTTCTTCCCCTCCCGTTGCAGCAGGACTCCGAGCCAGAAGTGGGAGGGCACGAGCTTCGGCTCGAGCTGGAGCGCGGCGCGGAATGCCTCCTCCGCCTCCTGGCGACGATCGAGCGCCCAGTAGGCATAGCCCAGGTTGTTGTAGGTGGTCTCGGGGGTCGTGTAGATCGTCTGGGCGAGGGCCTTCTTGTAGGCGGTGATCGCCTCCTCCCACTTGCCCTGCTCGGCGTACGTCGAGCCCAGGTTGTGGAAGGCGTCGGCGTAGGTCGCGTCCAGCTCCACCGCCTTCTGGAACTCGGCCTGGGCGTCCGGGTATCGGCCCACGTTGAGCAGCACCGCGCCGACCGCGTTGTGGTAGAGCGCGTTGCCGGGCTCGACCTCCGCGGCCTGACGCAGGGACGCCAGCCCGAGCGACACGCGGCCCTCCGAGATGCTCTTCACGCCCGCCTCGTATGCGGAGCGCGCTTCGAGGCGGCGCATCTCCTCGTCGGCGGTCGAGGTCGCGCACGCGGGCAAGAGCGTGGCGACCGCGAGCAGCCCGAGCACTCCCGCGCGCCTTGACACCCTCATCCGCGCCATGTATTCCTTTGATTCATGCCCACCTACGAGTATGAATGCCTGAAGTGTCCCCGCGTCTTCGAAGTGCGCCAGCGCATCACCGAGCCCGCGCTCGAGACCTGCGATCGCTGCGGCGGCCCGATCCACCGGCTCCTCTCGGCGGCGCCGTTCATCCTGAAGGGCGGCGGCTGGTACGTCACCGACTACCCGTCCGAGGCGCGGAAGAAGGGCACGTCGTCCGACTCCGGGTCCGACTCGAAGGAGTCGACGGCCAAAGAGTCGACGTCGAAAGAATCGACCTCGAAGGCGTCGTCGAAGGATGGCGGAAGCGCCGAGTCGAAGCCGGCGGCGTCATCGGAGAGCAAGTCTAGCACGGACACCGGCAGCGGCTCCGCTTCCTCGACGACCAAGACGACCAAGCCCACCCCCGCCGCCTAGCAATCCTCTCTCACCCGCGCTTGCGGATCCGCACCGGCGCGCCCCGGCCCACGCCCAGCGCCTGGCAGGCGCTGCCGTCCCGCACGAAGATCTCGATGTGCCCGGTCGAGCCGATGATCGCCGCGGGCCGCCCGTCGCCGCCGTCGGCGTAGGCCTCGACGAGCCCCGCGACCGGCTGGCCCGACACCTCCACCGCGACGGGCCCGTCGCCGGCGAGCTCCGCGAGCCGGCCCGCCTCGATCGAGGTGAGCAGGTTGCCGAAGCGGTCGACCGCGAGCACCTCTCCGACCAGCGCCTCGCCCTCGAGACGGCTGCCCGGGATGGGCTCGAGAACCGGGTCCGCCGCCACCGCGCCGAGGCGCTCGAGCGGAACACCCGCCGCCAGGTAGGCGGCCGCCGGCGCGAAGACGTCCCGGCCGTGGAAGGTGCGGCTCACCTCGGGCAGCCGGTACTCCGGAGCGGTGAGCGCGACCGCGGTCCATCGAGCGCCGCGGAGCGCGGGGGTGAGCACCCCGTTGTCGGGGCCGACGAAGTAGTGTCCGCCCGCCCGGACCGCGAGCGGGCGCCGGCGGCTGCCGACGCCGGGATCGACGACCGCCAGATGCACGGTGCCGTCCGGGAAGAACGGCAGCGCGGCCAGGAGCGCGAGGCTGGCTCCCCGAACGTCCTGTGGCTCCACGTCGTGGGTCAGGTCCACCAGGCGCGCGGTCGGGCAGATCGAGAGGATCACGCCCTTCATGATCCCGACGAACGGGTCGCGCAGCCCGAAATCCGTGGTAAGGGTGATGATGGGCGGCATCGGTCTTTCCTCGCCCCGGCCGGCCACCCCCCCCTGCCCTCTCCCCCTGAGGGGAGAGGGAGAGGCTAGCGGTCGCGATCGACCACGAAGTCCGCGACGAGGATCAGCGTTTCCTTGTCCTCGGAGTCGGGGAATCGCCGGAGCGCGTCCTTGGCGCTCTGCGCGTACTGGTGGGCCCGCTCGAGCGCGTATTCGACCCCGGCGTGCTTGACCACCAGCCGGCGGATCTCCTCGATCTCGTCGGGGCTGAGCGCGGGCTGCCGGAGCAGGGCCTGGATGCGGTCGCGATCCGCGGGGCCGGCCCGCTCGACGGTGGCGATGAGCGGCAGGGTGCGCTTGCCCTCCTTCAGGTCCGCCCCCACCGCCTTGCCGAGGCGCGCCTGGTCCGCGACGAAGTCGAGCGAGTCGTCGCTGATCTGGAAGGCGATGCCGATGTCGAGCCCGTAGCGGGTCAGGCCCTCGACCTGCTCGGGGTCGGCCCGCCCCAGGAGGCCGCCGATCCGGCAGCACGCCGACATGAAGGAGGCCGTCTTCTGGGTGATGATCCGCAGGTAGTCGGCCTCCCCGGTGGTGCCGCTGCGCTTGCGCTCGAGCTGGAAGACCTCGGCCTCGGTCATCGACACGGTCGCCCGCGCGAGCGTCTCGAGCACGCGCGGGTCGCCGTCCTCGACCATCAGGGCGAACGACTTCGAGTAGAGGTGGTCGCCCACCAGGATCGAGGCGTCGTCGCCCCAGCGCGCATTGGCCGACGGCCGCCCGCGGCGCAGCGGGGCCTGGTCGACCACGTCGTCGTGGATGAGGGTCGCGGTGTGCAGCAGCTCCACCACGCAGCCCATTCGAACCGCGCGCGGCCCCTGGTAGCCGGCCAGGCGCGCCGCGATCAGGAGCAGGATCGGGCGGAGCCGCTTGCCCCCCGCCCCCGCGATGAACTCGCCCATCTCGTGGATGAGGCGCACCGGCGAGGAGATCTCGCGCCCGATGGCGGCCTCGATCGCGCCGAGGTCGTCGCCGATGGCCAGCGCGACGCGGTCCTTGAGCAGCGCTTCGAGCGGAGTGGGCGCTTTCACCGAAGGAGGCGGGAGCCCGCCGGTTACCGGAGCACCACCCGGTCCTTGACCTGGACCTGCGCCCCCGCGGCGGCCTTCTGCACCTCGACCACCGAGAACTTGTCGCGGACCTCGACCACGCGCCCGGTGGCCACTTCCTCGTCCAGCTCGCCGAGCAGCTCGCCGGTGATGGGATGGACGATCGCGATCTTGTCCCGCCGCACGCTCACCCCGGTGCCGAGCTTGACCCCGTCGGACGCGGCCAGGTCGATGACCACCCGGGAAGTGTCCACGAACACGACGTAGCCCCGCGTGGCCGGCTGCGCGGCGGCGCCGGTGGCGGCGTCGGTCCGGCTCGTGTTGGCCACCACCGCGGAGGCGCTACGCGACGTCTGCACCGTCGGGACCACGTTCTCCACCTTGTAGGCTCCCCCCTGGCGGGCGCTGATCCGTCCGCCGCCCGGGGGTGGGCCGTACTTGGAGACGATCTCGGGTGGCGCCAGGAGGGTGGATTGGCCGAACACGAACGACTTGACGGTCGTGGGGACCTTGTCCTCCTCGACCCAGATGTACTCGGGCTCGCTCGCCACGTCGCAGCACCGAGGGTTCCGGATCAGGAGCCACTTGGGCTCCGCGGCCCGGAGGGCGACCGATGGATCCGCCGTTGTCGAGAGCCCGACGTAGTCCCGCCAGCCCCGCCCCCCGCAGCCGACGACGGTGACCATCAGAACGGCGGCCAGGAGGATCCACTGCACGCTTCGGGAAGTCGTCTTCATAATGGGCCACAGCATATCAGAACCCCCGTCTTCCCCGTGGCTTCCGGGGGGAGTCTAGTCGGTCGGGAGGGGCTCCCACGGGAACCGCTGCTCGGCCGTGCCCTCGGTCCGGCTCAGGGCCGCCCGGCGTGAGAACAGGGCGGTCCCGGTGACCGCGGATACCCAGGTGACGTCGAGATAGGTGACCCCGCGGCGCTCGATCAGCACCGGCACCAGCCAGCCGGTGACCTCCAGGGTCTTGCCGGAGCTGCGGGCCTTGCCGGGGCTCACGAGCAGCTCCTCGCTGCGCGTCTTCTGGCCCAGCAGGTGCTCCTGCACCGTGGCGGGATCCGCGACCTGAAAGCGCTTCGTCAGCTCGAGGGCGTGCGCCAGCATGAACGGCACCCGCCGCAGGTCCGCGTTCGCCTTGGTCAGATCGGTGGCCGGCGCCACCGCCACCCGGATGCGCCCCTTCGTGATCCGGATCCCGTCCTCGGGCTGGACCGGCGCTTTGCCCTCCGCGGGCACGAACAGCGCCTCGGAGTACTGCGGGTGTACCCGGAGGATCTGGGCATAGCCCAGGACGTCCTCGTAGCGGCCGAGCGGCCGGCCGTTGATCGGATGGCGGAAGACCTCGCCCTTGCGGAACACCGAGAACTCCTGGCCGGGCAGCACACCGTTCTTCTCGGTGAGGTCGAGGAAGAGCCGCTCGCCATCCACCTGCACCACCAGGCCCTCGACGGGCGGGAACGCGGCCACCACGTCCTGGATCAGGAGGCCGAAGGTGGCGCCCACCTGGTCCGCGGTGCCCGCCCCGACCGGCGTGCTGAGCGCCAGGACGAGTAACGGCAGGGCGGCGAGCCGAGGCCAGCGCACCCTAGAAGACCACCGACGGCTGGTGCGTGCCGAACACCCGCCGGAGCGTGTCGCAGATCTCGCCGAGGGTCACGTGGGCCCGCACCGCGGCCAGGATGGGGGGCAGCAGGTTGTCGCGGCCGCGGGCGGCCCGGTCGACGGCGTCGAGCGCCCTCGCGGCCAGGTCTCCGTCGCGGCGCCGGCGCAGCTCGGCCAGGCGCTCGGCGAGGGCCGCGCCCACCGCGGGGTCGACCTGGAAGAGGTTGGCGGGCGGCGGCTCGTCCATGACGAACTCGTTGACGCCCACCACCACGCGCTGCTTGCCCTCGATCTCCTGCTGGTAGCGGTACGCCGCCTCCTGGATCTCGCGCTGCATGAAGGGGATCGCGTGCACCGAGCCGCCGAGCCCGTCGATCTTCGCGATGTAGGCCTCCGCCTCCTCCTCGATCCGCCGGGTGATCCGCTCCACGGTGTAGGAGCCGCCCAGGGGGTCGGCCACGTCGGCCACCCCGGACTCGTGGGCCAGCACCTGCTGGGTCCGTAGCGCGATGCGCACCGCCTGCTCGCTCGGCAGGGAGAGCGCCTCGTCCATCGAGTTGGTGTGCAGCGACTGGCAGCCGCCCAGCACCGCGGCGAGGGCCTGCACCGCCACCCGCACGATGTTGTTCTCGGGCTGCTGCGCGGTGAGCATGCTGCCCGCGGTCTGGGCGTGGAAGCGCAGCATCTGGGAGCGCGGGTCGCGGGCGTCGAAGCGCTCGCGCATGATGCGCGCCCACAGCCGGCGCGCGGCCCGGTACTTCCCGACCTCCTCGATCAGGTTGTTGTGGGCGTTGAAGAAGAACGACAGCTGGGGCGCGAACTCGTCGACCTTGAGCCCGGCCTCCTGGGCCGCGGTCACGTAGGCGACGCCGTTGGCGAGGGTGAACGCCACCTCCTGGGCCGCGGTGGAGCCCGCCTCGCGGATGTGGTAGCCCGAGATCGAGATGGTGTTCCAGCGCGGCACCCGCTCCCGGCAGAACGCGAAGGTGTCGGTGATGAGCCGCATCGAGGGGCCAGGGGGGAAGATGTAGGTGCCGCGGGCCACGTACTCCTTGAGGATGTCGTTCTGGACGGTGCCGGAGATGCGCTCCGACGGCACCCCCTGCCGCTCGGCCACCGCGATGTACAGACAGAGCAGGATGGAGGCGGTGGCGTTGATGGTCATCGAGGTGGAGGCCCGGTCGAGCGGGATGGCCTCGAACAGCGCGGCCATGTCCTCCACGCTCGAGATGGCGACCCCGACCTTGCCGACCTCGCTGCGGGCGATCTCGTGGTCCGCGTCGTAGCCCATCTGGGTGGGCAGGTCGAACGCCACGCTGAGACCGCCCTGCCCCTGCTCGAGCAGGTAGCGGAACCGGCGGTTGGTCTCGGTGGCCGAGCCGAAGCCCGAGTACTGGCGCATGGTCCAGAGGCGCCCGCGGTACATGGTGGGCTGCACGCCGCGGGTGAACGGGAACTCGCCCGGGAAGCCGAGATCGCGCACGTAGTCGACGCCGTCGACGTCGGCGGGCGTGTGCAGGCGCTCGAGCGGGGCGCCGCTCGAATCCGCGAACGGCCCCGGCCGCTCGGGGCCCCGACCCAGCGCGGGCTTGAGCGTCCGCTCCTCCCACTGCCGGCGGGCCTCCTCGAAGCGCGCGCGCTCGTCCGGGGTCATAGCGGGATATTCCCGTGCTTCTTGGGCGGGTTGCTGTCGCGCTTGGTGTGGAGGACCTCGAGCACCTGGATCAGCCGCCGCCGCGTGTCCCGCGGCTCGATGACCTCGTCGATGTACCCGCGCTCGGCCGCCGCGTAGGGGTTCGCGAACTTCTCGCGGTACTCGCGGACCTTCTCTTCCTTGAGCCCGGCCGGGTCGGACGCCGCCTCCATCTCCCGCCGGTAGAGGATGTTCACCGCCCCGTCCGGCCCCATCACCGCGATCTCCGCGGTGGGGAACGCGAAGTTGGCGTCGCCCCGGATGTGCTTGGAGGACATGACGCAGTAGGCGCCGCCGTAGGCCTTGCGGGTGATCACGGTGAGCTTCGGCACCGTCGCCTCGCAGTAGGCGAAGAGCAGCTTGGCCCCGTGCTTGATGATGCCGCCGAACTCCTGGGCGGTGCCGGGCAGGAAGCCGGGCACGTCCTCGAAGGTCACGATCGGGATATTGAAGCAGTCGCAGAAGCGCACGAAGCGGGCGCCCTTCACCGAGGCGTTGATGTCGAGGCAGCCGGCGAGGTGCGCGGGCTGGTTGGCCACGATCCCCACCGGGCGCCCGCCGAGCCGCCCGAAGCCGATGACCAGGTTGGGCGCGAAGTCGGCCTGGACCTCGAAGAAGTACCGGTCGTCGAGGACGGGCCGCACGATGTCCTTGATGTCGTAGGGCCGGTTCGGCTGCTCCGGCACCACCGTCTGCAGCTCCTCGTCGACGCGATCGACCGGATCGAGGCTCGCGCGAACGGGCGGGTCCTCCGAGTTGTTCTGGGGCAGGAACGTGAGCAGCTCGCGGATGAGGGCGAGGCACTCCTCCTCGTTCTCCGCCCCGAAGTGGGCGACGCCCGAGGTGCTCCCGTGGGTGGAAGCGCCGCCCAGCTCCTCGAACGAGACTTCCTCGTGGGTGACCGCGCGGATCACGTCCGGTCCGGTCACGAACATGTAGGAGCTGTTCTTCACCATGAACACGAAGTCGGTGATGGCGGGCGAATAGACCGCGCCCCCGGCGCAGGGGCCCATGATCGCGGAGATCTGCGGGACGACGCCGGAGGCGAGCGTGTTGCGGAGGAAGATGTCCGCGTAGCCGGCCAGCGAGACCACGCCCTCCTGGATGCGGGCGCCGCCCGAGTCGTTGAGCCCGACGATCGGGGTGCCCGTCTTGAGTGCGAGGTCCATGATCTTGCAGATCTTCCGCGCGTACGCCTCCGACAGCGAGCCGCCGAAGACGGTGAAGTCCTGGGCGAACACGAACACCGGCCGGCCATGGATGCGGCCGCCGCCGGTGACCACCCCGTCGCCGGGGAACCGCTGCTCGTCCATCCCGAAGTCGTGGGTCTGGTGGACGACCAGGCGATCCATCTCGGCGAACGAGCCCTTGTCGAGCAGCAGCTCGATCCGCTCGCGCGCGGTCTTCTTGCCCGCCCCGTGCTGGCGGGCGATGCGATCGGGGCCTCCGCCGAGCTCTGCCGCTTCGTTGCGGCGCCTCAGCTCGTCGAAGCGATCGTGGAGGGACATGACAGGGGGACCTCTGCTGCTGGAGTATAGGGGTCCGGAAACCGGAAAGTCAATGAATGCGGGCGCTTCTCGCCCGGTTTGTTTGACTTGCCCGGGAGCCCCTGCCATACTCGAACACCGATGACCCCGCTGGCGGTCGCTGTGATCCTCGCCTGCATCGTGGCCCTCACGGTCGTGCTCATCTCCATGCTGCTGTCGTTCAAGCGCGCCGCCCAGCGGGCGGAGGGCGTCCTGGCCATCGTGGAGCGCGAGATCCGCCCGATGACCACCGAGCTGGAGAACCTGACCGCGGAGCTGCAGAAGCTCACCCACAAGGCCAACGACAGCCTCGACCGCATCGGCACGGTGGTCGAGCGCGTCGAGGACATCTCGGTGACCGCGGCGCGCGTGGTGGGTGCGGTGGGCGGGCTCACGCGCATCGGCCAGTACGCCGGCCTCGCGGCGGGGGTGAAGCGCGGATTCGAGGTGTTCCTCACCCGGCTGAAGGATCGGCACTGAACGATCGATCGGCGAAAAGGAGAAGACCATGAGCGAAGAGCGTGGAAACGACGCGGCGGGCTATCTGGGATGGTTCTTCCTGGGCGCCATCGCGGGCGCGGCGACGGCGGTGCTGCTGACGCCCAAGACCGGACGGGAGACGCGCGAGCTGCTCGCCGAGCACAGCGGCGACCTGTTCAAGCGCGCCCAGGAGGCGGCGGGCCAGGCGCAGGATCGGGCCGGCGACCTGTTCGACAAGGGCCGCGAGTACTTCGAGGAGCAGGCCCAGCGGCTCACCTCCGCCTTCGAGGCGGGACGCTCGGCCATGAAGGACGAGATCACGCGGGGCCGCTCCAGCAACTGAGCGCCCTCAGCCGATGGCCGAGGTCGAGCTTCCCAAGCCCGAGGAGCTGCACGAGCAGGCCGAGAATCGGTTCAGCCGCCGGGTCGCGCTGGTCACCGCCGTGTTCGCGGTGGTCCTGGCCATCGCGGCCCTCGGCGGCAACCACGCGATGAAGGAGATGCTGCTGTCCCAGCAGCAGTCGTCCGACCAGTGGGCGTTCTACCAGGCCAAGGTCATCCGCGAGCACCTCTACCGCGGGCAGAAGCTCAGGCTCGAGGCCGACCTCGTCGAGCGTGACACCACCCTCAAGCCCGAGGCCCGGAAGAAGCTCGAGGGCCTGCTCGCCAAGCTCGAGGAGGAGGAGAAGCGCTACAACGTCGAGAAGAAGGACATCGAGAAAGCGGCGAAGGCGCTCGAGCACCAGCGGGACGGCTTCGCGACCCGCGATCCGTACTTCCTCGTCGCGGAAGCGCTGCTCCAGATCGCCATCGTGATGGCGTCGGTCTCGATCCTGGCCCGCTCCGGACTGATCTTCTCGTTCAGCCTGGGGCTGGCCGTGATCGGCGCGGTGCTCACCCTCAACGGCTACTTCCTGCTCTTCCAGCTCCCCTTCATGCACGGCGCCGGCCACTAGTTTCTCCCTCTCCCCTCCGGGGAGAGGGCAAGGTGAGGGGCTCCAGGGTGAGGGGCGAGAGGCTGAGGGGCCCCAGGCTGAGGGGCGAGAGGGTGAGGGCTGGGGTGAAACGCCCTACCGCCGGAAGTCAGCCCGCGTAGGCAGCAGCCGATCGGCGATGAGGTTCCGCATCATCTCCACGGTCCCGCCCCCGATCGCGAACATGCGCGCGTCGCGCGCCATCCGCTCGAGCGGCAGCCCGCGGCCGTACCCGGCGGCGCCGTGGATCTGCAGCGCCTGGCCGGTCACCTCCTGCGCGATCTCGGCCGCGAACGTCTTGGCCTTGGCCGCCTCGAGCGCATCCGGGAACCCGTCGCCCGCATTCACGGCGGCGCGATGGATCAGGAGCCGGGCCGCGTCGAGCCGGATCGCCATGTCGGCGAGCTTCCAGCGAATGCCCTGGAACTCCCCGATGGCCCGCCCGAACTGCCGCCGCTGCCCCGCGTAGGCGAGCGCCAGCTCGTAGGCGCCCTGGGCCAGCCCGAGCGCGACGGTGGCCGCGCCCAGCCGCTGGCTGTTGTAGGCCTGCATCAGCTGCTTGAAGCCCTCGGGCGGGCCCACCAGCACCTGCTCCTTCGGGACGCGGCAGCCGTCGAAGTGCAGCCGACCCTCCGGAATGCCGCGGAGGCCCATGGTGTGGTCCCGATCGCCGATGCGGAAGCCCGGAGCGTCGCGCTCGACGAGGATGCCGCCGATGCCCGCGGCGCCGGGCGCGCGGCTCATCCGGCAGTAGACGAGATAGAGCCGTGAGGTCCCGGCGCCGGTGATCCAGCGCTTCTCGCCGGTGAGCGCGTAGCCCTCCGGCGCCTCGTCGGCGTGGGTCACGAGATCGGTGGCCGCGGATCCCGCCTCCGGCTCGGTGATCGCGATGGCCGGCTTGTCGCCGTCGAGCACCCAGGGGAAGTAGCGGCGCTTCTGCGCTTCACTCCCGTAGGCCGCGAGCGCGCCCACCACCCCGAGGCTCCCCTCGACCACGATGCGCGCGGTGACCCCGCACACCCGCGCGATCTCCTCGACGACCAGGAGGACGTCCAGGATCGGGGCGCCCGCGCCTCCGTACGCCCGCGGGATGGTGAGGCCCATGAAGCCGGCCCGCACCAGGTCCTTGACGTTGTCCCAGGGGTACTGCTCGGTCGCGTCCCAGCCCGCGGCGCGGGCGCGGAACGTTCCGTCCGCGAGGTCGCGGGCGCGGAGGCGCAGCGCTTCTTGCTCGGCGGTCAGCTTGAAGTCCATCTCCCCCTCATCACAATCTCCCCCTCACCCTGCCCTCTCCCCAGAGGGGAGAGGGATCATATGTGGATGGGGTGGCCGAGGGCGGCGAGCGTGGCCTCGAGCGCGGCCTCGGAGAGCGTGGGATGGGCGTGGATGGTGTGCACGATCTCCTCCAGCGTGGCCTCGAGGGTCCGGCCCACCGCGAACTCGTGGATCAGCTCGGTGGCCTCGGGGCCGACGATGTGCACGCCCAGGATCTCGCCGGTGCTCTTGTCGGCCACCACCTTGACGAACCCCTCGGTGTCGCCGAGCGCGACCGCCTTGCCGCTGGCGGTGAACGGGAACTTCCCGACCGCGATCTCCCGCCCGCCCGCGCGCGCGGTCGCCTCCGACACCCCGATGGAGGCCACCTGCGGACGGCAGTAGGTGCAGGAGGGCACGTTGCCGTAGTCCACCGGGCGCGGCGTCTGGCCCGCGATCGTCTCCGCCGCGACCACCCCCTCGGCCATCGCCTTGTGGGCCAGCATCTGGTGGCCCGCCATGTCCCCGATGGCGTAGAGGCCCTTCACCGAGGTCTCCATGCTGGACGACACCGTCACGAAGCCCTTCTCGGTGGCGACCGAGAGCGGCTCGAGCCCGAGCCCGCGGGTGCGCGCGGCGCGCCCGACCGCCATCAGCACCTGGTCGGTCTCGATCGTCTCGGTCTTGCCCTCCGCCTCCACCGCCACCGCGACCGACGAGGCGCCGGGCGTGACCGACTTGACCCGCACCCCGGTGCGGATGGTGATGCCCCGCCGGGAGAAGAGCCGCGCGATCTGGGCCGAGACCTCCTCGTCCTCGATGGGCAGCACCCGCGGCAGCGCCTCGAGCACCGTGACCGAGACGCCGTAGGCCGCGTACACGTCGGCGAACTCGATGCCCACCGCGCCCGCCCCGATGATCACGAGCGAGCCGGGACGGCTCTCGTTGGTGACCGCGCCGGTCGAGGAGATGATCCGCTTCTCGTCGATGGTCACTCCCGGCAGCGAGCGGGGCTCGGAGCCGGTGCCGAGGATGACCGCCCGCCGCGCCTCGAGGCTCTGGACCGAGTCCTTGCCCGCGGCGTCCTTACCCGCGACCTCCACGAGGCGGGGGCTCTTGAGCGTCCCCCGGCCCGGGAAGAGCGTGATCTTGTTCTTGCGGAACAGGAACTCGACGCCCTTGGCCATGCGGTCGGCCACCTTGCGGGAGCGCTGCACCGCCTGCGCGTAGTCGGCCTTCCACTCGCCCACCGTGATCCCGAACTCCTGGGCGCGCTGGAAGAGGCCGACCACCTCGGCGTTGCGGAGCAGGGCCTTGGTCGGGATGCAGCCCCAGTTGAGGCAGACACCACCCGGGCGGTCGTCCTCGACGGTGGCCACGCTGAGCCCGAGCTGGGCGCAGCGGATGGCGGCCACGTAGCCGCCGGGCCCGGTGCCCACCACGACCACGTCGAACGTCTGGGTGGCCACCGGCTACACCAGCAGACGCAGCGGCTCTTCCAGCAGCCGCTTGAGGTCTTGCAGGTAGCGCGCCCCCATCGCCCCGTCCATCACCCGGTGATCGCAGGAGATGGTCATCTTCATGCGCCGGCCGACCCGGATCTCCCCGTCGTCCACCACCGGCTTCTGGAGCACGGAGCCCACCGCGAGGATGGCGCCCTCGGGCGGGTTGATGATGGCCGAGAACTCCTCGACGTCGAACATGCCGAGGTTGGAGATCGAGAAGGTGGCCCCGGACATTTCTTGCGCTCGGAGTTTTCCCCCGCGCGCGCGGTCGGCCAGGTCGCGCGACTCGACCGCGATCCGGCCCAGCGGCTTGACGTCGCAGTCGCGCAGCACCGGGGTGATCAGCCCCTGCTCGAGCGCCACCGCGATGCCGATGTGCGCCCGGTGGTGAACCCGGATGGCCTGCCCGTTGAGCTGGGCGTTGACCCCGGGGTTCTTGAGCAGCGCCAGCGCGGCAGCCTTGATGACCATGTCGGTCACCGAGACCTTCGGCTGGCCGTCGAGCCCGTTGAGCTGCTCGCGGAGCGCCCACGCCGCGTCCATGTCGACCTCGGAGGTGACGTAGAAGTGCGGGACCGGCGCCTTCGACATCGGCATGCGCTTGGCGATGGCGGCGCGCATCGCCGACATCGGGACGTCCTCGTACTCCGCCTCGGGCCGGGGCGGGACGACGAACGCGGGCCGCGCGGGCACCGCCTGCGGGCGGCCCGTCGCGGCGGCCGCCGCGGGCGGGGCCGCGACCGGGCGCGGCGCGGTCCGGGCCGCCTCCACGTCCGCGCGGATGATGCGGCCGCCCGGGCCGGTTCCCTGGATCAGGCGGAGATCGACCCCGGTCTGCCCCGCGATCTTGCGCGCGAGCGGCGAGGCCTTGACGCGCCCGCCGGCGGGCGCGGCCGACGCGGCGGCCGCCGGGGCCATCGGCACCACCGCGGTCGTCGCGGGCACCGACTGGTAGCTCTCCATCGCGGGGAGCGGACCGGCGGATGGGGCGGCGGCCGGCGCGGCGGCGGGCGCGGGACGCGGAGCCGGCGCCGTGGCGGCCGCCGCGGCGGCAGCCGGGGCCGCCGGAGCCGCGGGCGTCGGCTTGGCCGGGGTGGCGGCGACGCTCGAGATGTCCTCCGCCGGGTCCGCGATCACCGCGATCAGATCGCCGACCGGCACCTGGCCGCCCTCGGCGATCACGATCTTGCGCAGCACGCCGCTGCCGAACGCCTCGACCTCGACGTTGGCCTTGTCGGTCTCGACCTCGACGAGGATGTCGCCGCCCTTGACCGCCTCGCCCTCCTTCTTGAGCCACTTGATGACCTTGCCGGTCTCCATGGCGTCCGACAGCTTGGGCATGATCACCTTGGTGATCATCGGTTGCACACCCGGCGGATGGCCGCCGCGATCTTGGCCTTGGACGGCGTCTTCAGCAGCTCGAGGTTCTTGGCGTACGGCATCGGGGCGTTCTCGCCGGTGACCCGCTCGACGGGCGCGTCGAGATCGTCGAAGGCGTTCTCGGTGATCTGGGCCGCGATCTCCGAGCCCATCCCCGCGAAGCCCGCGCCCGCCTCGAGCACGACGGCCCGATGCGTCTTCCGCACCGAGCCGATGATGGTGTCGGCGTCCATCGGCCGGAGGGTGCGGGGGTCGACGATCTCGACCGAGATGCCCTCCTTGGCGAGCTCCTCGGCGACCTCGAGTCCCCGGTAGAGCATGCCCATGTAGGCCACCACCGTGACGTCGGTGCCCTCGCGACGGATCACCGCCTGGCCGAGGGGGATCAGGAAGTCCGGATCGTCCGGCACCTCCCCCTTCACCGCGTACAGCGTCTCCGCCTCGATGAATATGACTGGATTGTCGTCGCGGATGGCGGACTTGAGCAGGCCCTTGGCGTCGGCCGGCGTCGACGGCCGCACCACCTTGAGCCCGGGCACGTGATAGAAGTACGTCTCCATCGACTGGGAGTGCTGCGCCGCGAGCTGCGCCGCCGGCCCGCCCGGACCGCGGACCACGAGGGGGATGTTGTACTGGCCGCCGGACATGTAGCACATCTTGGCCGCCGAGTTGACGATCTGGTCCAGGGCCAGGATCGAGAAGTTGAACGTCATCATCTCGATCACCGGCCGCAGCCCCAGCATCGCCGCCCCGACCCCGACCCCGGTGAACCCCGACTCGCAGATGGGCGTGTCGATGATGCGCTTCTCGCCGAACTCCTTGAGCAGCCCCTGGGTGACCTTGTAGGCGCCGTCGTAGAGACCGACCTCCTCGCCCATCACGAACACGCGCGGGTCCCGGCGCATCTCCTCGCGGAGGGCGACGTTGAGGGCCTCGCGATAGGTCATCACCGACATGGCGTCAGTCCTTGTACACGTCGGTGAACAGCTCTTCCGGCGGCGGCTCGGGGGAGGCCTCCGCGAACGCGACCGCCTCGTCGGCCAGGTCGTTGACCGCCTTCTCGATGTTCTTGAGGTCGGCCTCGGTCAGGACGCCCTCCTTGAGGCAGCGATCGGTGAAGAGCGCGATGGGGTCGCGCAGCTTCTCGCGCTCGACCTCCTCCTTGGTCCGGTAGACCGAGCCGGCCGGGTCGCGCATCGAGTGGCCGCGGAAGCGATAGGTGCGCGCCTCCACCAGCGTGGGGGTCTTGTCCCGCCGCGCCCGCTCGACCGCCCGCCCCACCGTGTCCCGGACCGCGAGCACGTCCATGCCGTCGACCGCCTCGCCGGGAATGCCGTAGGTCTCCGCGAAGCGCCAGATCTCGGTCTGGGCCAGCGCGCGGTGGATCGCGGTGCCCATCGCGTAGCGGTTGTTCTCGCAGATGAAGATCACCGGCAGCTTCCACAGCGCGGCCAGGTTCATCGACTCGTGGAACTCGCCCTCCGGCACCGCCCCGTCGCCGAAGTAGCACAGCACCACCTGGTCGCCCCCCTGGTACTTGATCGCGAAGCCCGCCCCCGCCGCGAGCGGCAGGTGCGCGCCCACGATGCCGTGGCCGCCCAGGAAGTTGACGCTCTTGTCGAAGAGATGCATGGAGCCGCCCTTGCCGTGGCTCAGCCCGCCCATGCGCCCGAACAGCTCGGCCATCATGCGGCGCGGGTCCGAGCCCTTGGCCAGGCAGTGGCCGTGCTCGCGATAGGACGAGACCGCGTAGTCGTCGGGGCGGCAGGTCGAGGTGGCGCCGACCGCGACCGCCTCCTGCCCGATGTAGAGATGGAGGAAGCCGCCGACCTTGCCGAGGGCGTACATCTCGGCCGCCTTCTCCTCGAAGCGCCGGATGAGCGCCATCTGGGTCAGCAGCCGCCGCGCCAGCTCGCCGTCGAGGCGGGTCGGGGGCGGTGCGGTTTTCGTCTGCGCCATCGGTCTCTCCTTGGAGCCTTCGTTCTGCCGCTGCTACCGTCTACTTCTAGCCTCGCAGGGTGCTCAGCTCGTCGACCGAGAGGCGCCGGCGCTGGCGGAAGATCGCCACGATGATCGCGAGGCCCACCGCGACCTCGGCGGCGGCCACGCACATCACGAAGAATACCAGAGCCTGTCCCTCGGTCGTCCCGTGGCGCTGGCCGAAGGCGACCAGGGCCAGGTTCGCCGCGTTGAGCATCAGCTCGATCGACATGAAGATCACCAGCGGGTTTCGCCGGATCAGCACCCCGAGCACGCCCATGCTGAAGAGCACGGCGGACAGCGCGACGTAGTAGGACTCGGGCACCATCGGCGGGCCTAGGCCTTGCGCTTGGTCAGCGCCATCACGCCCACGATGGCGGCCAGCAGCAGCACCGAGGTGACCTCGAAGGGAAACAGGTAGTCGGTGAAGAGCACGCGTCCCACCGCGTCCGCGCCCCCCGCCACCGGCGGCTTCGGGCTGCCCGCGAGGGTGGCCGAGCCGACGACGACCGCGACCAGGGCCAGGAAGACGCCCACCACCGGCACCGACAGGAGACGCTGGCCGCGCAGCGGATCGGGCCCGGTCTCCTCCTTGCCGGGGATCAGCACCATGATCGCGAACACGAAGAGCACCGCGATGGCGCCCGCGTAGACGATCACCTGCACCGCGGCCAGGAACTCGGCCCGCAGGGTCAGGAAGAGGGCCGCGATCGTGCCCAGGTTGACCGCGAGGAACAGGGCCCCGTGGATCGGGTTCCGGCGCAGGAGCAGCCCCGCCGCCGAGCCGACCGCGAGGGCGGCCAGGACGAAGAAGGTGACGAAGCTCACGCCGGTCTCCGCGCCGGGGGAATCGGGACCGGCGAGGTGGGGACGCCGTTCGGGCCGGCCGCCTCGAGCGCCAGCAGCGTGTCCTTGGTGTAGACCATGCTCGCCCGGTCGTAGGCCGCGAACTCGAGGATGCCGGTGTCCATCCGGATGGCGTCCTCGGGGCAGGCCTCGACGCAGAAGCCGCAGAAGACGCACTTGCCGAGGTCGATGTCGAACCGCTCCGGGACCTTCTCGATCTCCGGATTCGGATGCTCGGTGGCCACGATGTAGATGCAGTGGGCCGGGCACACCGTCTCGCACATCATGCAGGCCACGCAGCGCGGCGAGCCGTCCTCCCGGCGCACCAGCCGGTGCAGGCTGCGCAGCCGGGGGGAGTAGGGCCGCCGCTCGTCCGGGTACTGGATGGTGACCGCGCCGCGGGCGCTCTTGCTGCGGAACACCACCTTCAACGTGTGGCGCCACATGTTGGCGAAGAAGTGCTGGGAGGTCAGCGCGAGCCCGACCAGCACCTCCACCACGTAGAAGCGCTGGCGGAGGCCGAGCCGGCTCGAGTGCCGCGGATCGGCGGGGGTGTTCTCGGTCTGGTACGCCACGGCTCAGCCCTTCCCCACCGCGAGCAGCACCAGCGCGGTGACGAGAATGTTGAGGACCGACAGGGGGAAGAGGGCGAGCCAGCCGAGCCGCATCGCCTGGTCGTAGCGAAAGCGCGGAAGCGTCCAGCGGATGAGCATGAGGAACCAGATCATGACCACGACCTTGGTGAGGAAGGACACGATCTGCAAGCCCGACCACCGCGAGGTGCGGCAGGGCCACGCTCGCGCCCCACGGGAAGACGAAGCCGGACGGCCTGGAGGTACGGCACCTGCCAGCCGCCCAGGAACAGCGCGGTGGTCATCCCCGCGATCACCACCGTCTCGAGGAAGTCGGCCATCGCGAACATGCCGAACTTCATCCCGCTGTACTCGACGAAGTAGCCGATGATCTCCGACTCGCCCTCGGGGGTGTCGAAGGGGATGCGCTTGGTGGAGGCGATGCCCGCGGTGAGGAACAGGATGAACGCGGCGGGCTGGGTGAGCACGCCCCAGGCCGGGATCCAGTTGCCGAGGAACTGCGGCAGCAGCGGCTGGCCCTGCCCGCGCGCGATGTCCTGCATGTTGAGCGAGCCGTAGACCATGACCACGCCCATGATCGAGGCCCCGATCGCGATCTCGGCCGAGATCATGAGGGCCGCCGCGCGCTGCCCGCCCAGGAGGGCGTAGTTGTTGGCCGAGGCCCAGCCCGCCATCATCAGCCCGTAGACCCCGAGCGAGATCATGGCCAGCACGTAGAGGATGCCCACGTTGAGGGTCACCGCCTGGAGCTGGATCTCGCGCCCCATGATCTGCAGCGTGTCGCCGAACGGGATCGACGCGAAGGCGGCGAGGCCGAAGAACACCGACACGAACGGGGCCAGCTTGAACAGCAGGACGTCCGCGCGCGCGGGGGTGAAGTCCTCCTTGGTGAGCATCTTCACCGCGTCGGCGAGCGGGTGGAGCAGGCCCAGGATCCGGATGCGGAAGCCGAGCACCGAGATGGACGCCCGGTTGGCCCCGATGCGGTCCTGCATGATCGCGGACTGCTTGCGCTCGACCCAGGTCAGGAGCCCGCCGAAGTTCAGCACCAGGAACATGACGAACCCGACCGGGATCGCCTGCAGCAGGAGATCCAGGGCCAGACCGCTCACGCCTTCACCACCTGGCCCGCGTCGCGCAGCCCGCGGTAGCTCATGCCGGAGAAGGCGGGCACCTGGCCGGCCAGGCCCGCGAAGACCTGCTCGGCGCGGGTCGGCCGCGAAGACCGGATCCGTGCCTCCGAGGGCGCGCCCGACCCGGCCGAGGATGGCCCAGTCCGCCATCGCCTCGCCGAGCGGCTCCACCACGGTGCGGAAGCGCTGCACCCGCCCCTGGAAGTTGGTGAAGGTGCCCTCGCGCTCGACGTAGGCCGCGCTCGGGAGCACCAGGTGCGCGCCCGCGCTGGTCGCGTTCGCGCTCGGGCCCTGGAACACCACCATCTCGGCCGCGGCCAGGGCCGCGGTCACGTCGGCCTGGGGCCAGCCCGAATCGAGCAGGTCGTGCTGGAAGACCCACAGGAGCTTGACGCGACGCTGCCGGGCCCCGTCCAGGATGGCGTGGCCGTCCGCCGGGCCCAGCCCGATCAGCTCGGCCCCCCGCCGGTTGGGGTTCTTGTCCGCGCGGATGAGGAGGTTGTCCTCGTCGCCGGCCACCCGCGGCGGGACCCGGTGATCGATCCCGCCGATCCCGAGCTGGGCCGCGACCCGCTGCAGGGCGAAGAGGTCCTCGTTCGACATCTGGGGCGAGGCGAGGATGCCGATCTCCTCCGGGCGGTAGCGCTTGAGGGCCTCCACCAGGGCGGCCACCGCCTCGTCCCAGCCGAGGGCGACGTCCTTGCCCGCCGCGCGCCGCGTGGGGACCAGCAGCCGGCTCTCGTCGTCGATCCACCGGAAGCCGTAGCGGCCGTCGTCGCACATCCACCACTGGTTGACGTCGGGGTTGTGGCGCGGCTTGATCCGCGCGATGCGCCGGCCCTGGTTGTGGTGCGGCCGGCGGCGGTTGGTGTGCACCTCGACGTTGCAGCCCCGCGCGCACCCGTTGCAGACCGAGCGCGCGGTGTCGAGGTACCACACGCGCACCTGGAAGCGGAAGTCGCGGTCGGTGAGCGCGCCCACCGGGCAGATGTCGATCACGTTGCCGGAGTACTTGTTCTCGAGGGTCTTGCCCGGGAAGAGGCCGATCTCGGAGTGGTCGCCGCGGTTGAAGATGCCGAGCTCGCCTCCGCCGGTCACCTCGTCGCAGAAGCGCACGCAGCGGGAGCAGAGGATGCAGCGCTCCGCGTCCAGCATGACGTGGGGCCCGAGCGGCACCGCCTTCGGCTTGTGGACCTTCTCGTCGATCATGCGCGGGATCGTAGAGGCCGTGCCGCATGTAGTAGATCTGCAGCCAGCACTCGCCCGCCTGGTCGCACACCGGGCAGTCCAGCGGGTGATTGACGAGGTGGAACTCCATGATCGACTTGCGGGTCTCGAGCACGCGCTCGGTCTGCGTGTGCACGACCATCCCGTCGGCGGCCTGGGTGTTGCAGCCGATCTGCGGGCGCGGGTTCTTCTCGATGTCCACCATGCAGAGCCGGCACTGGCCCGCGATGCTGAGCCCGGGGTGATAGCAGTAGTGGGGCACCTCGGAGCCGGCCTGCCGGGCCGCCTCGATGAGGTTGGTGCCCGGGGCGACCTCGACTTCCTTGCCGTCGATCGTGAGCTTAGGCATCGGTCGGTCTAGGCATCGTGGGGGATCAGGGCCTCGAACTCTCCGCGGAACTTCTCGATGTAGCTCACGTAGGGGCCGACCGCGCCGTCGTAGAAGGCGCAGATGGTGGTGCCGGCCCCGCGCTTGGACACGTCCAGGATGGTGTCGAGGTCTTCCTTGCGACCCTTCCCCTCCACGATCCGGTGGGCGATCTTGTAGATCCAGCCGGTCGACTCGCGGCACGGCGTGCACTGCCCGCACGACTCGTGGGCGTAGAAGCGCGCCACCACCATCAGGGCCTCCGGGATCGAGACGGTCTCGTCCATCACGATGACCCCCGCCGAGCCGATCATGGTGCCGGCCGCCTTGAGGCCGTCGGCGTCCATGGTCACGTCGATCTCGTCCGCGGTGAGGATCGGCGCCGAGGAGCCGCCCGGCACCACCGCCTTGAGCCGGCGCCCGTCGCGCATGCCGCCGCAGTGGTCGTAGATCAGCGAGCGCAGGGTCACCGACACCGGCGCCTCCACCACGCCGGGCCTCACCACGTGGCCGGAGACCGAGTAGAGCCGCGTCCCGCCCTGGGTCTTGGTGCCGAGCCCGGCGAACCACGCCGCGCCCCGGTTGATGATGTGGGGCACCGCCGCGATGGTCTCCACGTTGTTCACGATGGTGGGATGCCCGAACGCGCCCTTCACCGCCGGGAACGGCGGCTTGATCTTGGGCCAGCCCTTCTTGCCCTCGAGCGAGGACAGGAGCCCGGTCTCCTCGCCGCAGATGTAGGCGCCCGCCCCGCGATGGACCACGATGTCGAAGTCGAAGCCCGAGCCCTGGATGTTCTTGCCGAGCAGCCCCGCCTCGTAGGCCTCCCGCACCGCCTCGCTGAAGATCCGCCACGGCTTCACGTACTCGCCCCGGATGTAGACGAAGCCCAGGTGCGAGTCGATGGCCCGCGACGCGATGACCATGCCCTCGATCAGGGCGTGGGGATCGCGCTCGAGGAGGTAGCGGTCCTTGAACGTGCCGGGCTCGCCCTCGTCCGCGTTGATCACGAGGTACTTGGGCGCGGTCGAGCCCTTGGGAATGAAGCTCCACTTGACCCCGGTGGGGAACGCGGCGCCCCCGAGCCCGCGGAGGTTGGACTTCTTCACCTCCTCGGTGATCGCGGTCGGCTCCATCTGGAGCGCCTTGGGGAGCGCGGTGTAGCCGCCGGTCTCGCGGTAGACCGCGAGGGTGTGGGAGTCCGGGCGGTCGAAATTCCGGGTGAAGATCAGCTCCGCCATCAGGAGAGCCCCTCGATGATCCGGTCCACCTTCTCCGGCGTGAGCAGCCCCTCGTAGCGCTCGTCCACCTGCATCATCGGCGCCTGCTCGCACGCGCAGAGGCACTCCACGGTCAGGAGCGTGACCCGCCCGTCCGCGGTCGTCTCCCCGACCTCGATGCCGAGCCGCCGGGTCAGGTGCTCGACGATCGACTTCGACCCCAGCAGATGGCAGGTGAGGTTGTGGCACACCGAGACCACGTGGCGGCCGGGCGGCTGCTGGAAGAAGAGCGTGTAGAAGGTCACGACCTCGTGGACGTGCGCGGGCGACATCTCGAAGAGCCCGGCCACGTACTCCTCCACCTCGAGCGACACGTGGCCGAACACGTCCTGGGCCAGGCGCAGCACCGGCAGGAGCGCGCCCGCTTGTCCGGGTACAGGCCCCTGGCAGCCGCCGGACCTCCCCGAGCTGCTCGGCGCGTGAACTCGGGCCGCCGCGCGTCTGGCATGGGCTAGCGGTCCAGCTCGCCGCCGATCATGTTGACGGAGCCGAAGGTGGGGATGATGTCGGCCACCATCTCGCCCTCGATCATCTTGGGCAGCGCGGCCACCGGAGGCAGGCACGGGGGCCGGCAGTGCACGCGGTAGGGCCGGTCGCTGCCGTCCGACACCACGTAGAAGCCCAGCTCGCCGTTCGCCCCCTCCACCGCGAAGTAGGCCTCGCCCGCGGGGGGACGGATGCCGTAGCCGTCCATCACCAGCATGAAGTGGTTCATCAGGCCCTCGATCGACCCGTAGGTATCGGCCTTGGTGGGCAGCACCACGCGCTTGTCCTGGGTGTTGACGCGGTCGTGCGCGCCCCGGTCCTGTCCCTGGAGATTCGGGGAGAGCGTGATCGGCAGCAGCAGCAGCCCCTCGGTCTTTCCCTGCTTGCCGAGATCGACGTAGGCGTCGGGCGGGATGGCCTTGCCCTCCCAGTCCACCTGGATCGCCCCGCCGGGCAAGCCGTCGAGGGCCTGCTCCGCGATGCGCATCGACTGCTCCATCTCGGCCATGCGCACCAGGTAGCGATCGAAGTTGTCGCCGTTCTTGCCGAGCGCGATCTCGAACGGGATGCGATCGTAGGCCCAGTAGGGCTGGGTCTTGCGCAGGTCGAAGGGCACCCCCGCCGCGCGCAGCAGCGGCCCGGTGATACCCCACGCGATGGTGTCTTCCTTCGAGAGCGCGCCCACCCCGACCATCCGGTCCATGAAGATCCGGTTGCCGGTGACGAGGGTGTGCACCTCCTCCAGCACCTGGCGCGTCTCCGCGAACGCCTTCTTGACCTTCAGATCGAACCCGGCGGGCAGGTCGGCCTTCACCCCGCCCACGCGCCCGTAGGAGATGGTCAGCCGCGCCCCGGTGACGTCCTCCACCAGCTCCCACAGGAACTCGCGGGCCTTGATCATGTACAGGAAGACGGTGAACGCCCCCAGCTCCATGGAGCCCGCGCCCACGCAGGTGAGGTGGTCGCAGATCCGGGAGATCTCGCTCATGATCACCCGGATGTACTTGCACCGCTCGGTGATCTCGATGCCGAGCAGCTTCTCCACCGCCGAGCTGTAGCCGAAGTTGTTGATCAGCGGGGAGACGTAGTTGAGCCGGTCCGTGTAGGGGATCGCGTTGTTGTAGGGGCCCGCCTCGCAGTCCTTCTCGAAGGCGCGGTGGAGATAGCCGATCTCCACGTCGGTCTTCACCACCGTCTCGCCGTCCAGCTCCGCGAAGATGCGGACGATGCCGTGCATCGCGGGATGCGCCGGCCCCATGTTGACGTGGAGGTGCTTGGTGCCCTCGCCGCCTCCGGTCCCCTCGCCCAGGAACAGCTCGCGCGCGTCGGCCATTAGGCCTCACTCCGCTCGGCCCGACTTTCAAATGCGCTCGACTCGCCTTCGGCTGCATCTCGCCCTACACTTTCGGCCCGATCAGGGGCTGCCGCCGGTTGATCGGGTAGTCCTTGCGCAGGGGATGGCCCTCGAACTCCTCGTACATGAGGAGGCGGCGCAGATCGGGGTGGCCGTCGAAGCGGATGCCGAACATGTCCCACACCTCGCGCTCGAGCCAGTTGGCGATGGGCCAGAGGCCGCACGCGGTGGGGACGACCGGATCGTCCTGCTCCACCGGCACCTTCAGCCGCACCCGGTGATTGTTCGCGACCGAGTAGAGGTGGTAGACGACCTCGAAGCGCGGACCGTCCTCCCGGCCCGGGAACCGCAGGTAGTCCACCGCGGTCACGTCCACCAGCATGTCGAAGCCGAGCGCGGCGTCGTCCCGGCAGAGGCTCAGCGCGGCCACGAGGCCCTCGCGGGACACCACCGCGGTGTGATCGCCGCGGTACTCGTGGGTCGCGAGCACGCGGTCGCCCAGCCGCTCGCGCAGCCGGGCCAGGATGGCGGAACCGTCCATGTCGGGGAGTGTCCGGCTCAGTACCGCTGGGTGCCGACCGCGATCTTGTCCTGGAGCTTCATCAGGCCGTCGATGACGCTCTCGGGGCGCGGGGGGCAGCCCGGGATGTAGACGTCCACCGGGATGATGGTGTCGATCCCCTGGACCGTCGCGTAGTTGTCGTAGAAGCCGCCGGTGCAGGTGCAGACCCCGAAGGCGACCACCCACTTGGGCTCGCACATCTGGTCGTAGATGCGCTTGAGCACCGGCGCCATCTTGTGGCTGATGGTGCCGACCACGAACAGCACGTCGGCCTGGCGGGGCGAGAAGCGCGGCAGCCCGGCCCCGAAGCGGTCGACGTCGTAGTGCGAGCACGCGGTGGCCATGTACTCCATCCCGCAGCACGCGGTCACGAACGGGTACTGGAAGATGGAATACTTGCGGGCCCAGCCGATGGCCTCGTCCAGCTTGGAGGTGAAGAACGTGCCTACTCCCATTCGAGCCCCCGCTTCTTCCAGATGTAGAGGAACCCCAGCATGAGGATCCCGAGGAACACCACCATCTCCACGAACCCGAACCAGCCCAGGAGCCGGTACATGGTCGCCCACGGCCAGACGAAGACCAGCTCGATATCGAACAGGATGAAGAAGATCGCGATGGTCGAGAACTTGATCGCGAAGCGCCCCTCGGGCAGCTGCACCGGGTCCTTGCCGCACTCGAACGGCTCCTGCTTGACCGGAGAGACCCGCCGGGGCGCGATGAGCGACGGGATGCCGAGCAGCGCGCCCGCCACCACCGCGGCCACCACGAAGACCATCAGGATCGGAACGTAGTCCATTAGATTATCTATCCGCTCGGCTCGCCTTCGGCTGCGCCTCGCCAGGCAACTGCTGCGGACTACCGGCGGCGTCCGTCTGCTTCTTGGCGTGGTAGGAGGAGCGGACGAGGGGGCCCGACTCGACGTGGGCGAAGCCCAGCTCCCGGCCGCGCTCGGCGAGCTCGGCGAACTCGTCGGGGTGGTAGAAGCGCGCCACCGGCAGGTGCTGGGCCGACGGGCGCAGGTACTGGCCGAGAGTCAGGATGTTGACGTCGGCGGCCCGCAGGTCGGCCATGGTGGCGAGCAGCTCGTCCCGCTCCTCGCCCAGCCCGAGGATGATCCCCGACTTGGTGACGAGGCGTGGCGCCACCCGCCGCGCGAGCCGGAAGAGCTCCAGCGTCCGCTCGTACCGGCCGCCGTGACGGGCCACCTTGTAGAGCCGGGGCACCGTCTCGGTGTTGTGGTTCAGCACGTCGGGGCGGGCCGCGATGACCGCCTCGATCGCGGGGGCGCTCCCCTGGAAGTCGGGGATCAGCAGCTCGACCCGGCAGGCGGGGGCGTGCCGGCGGATCGCCCGGGTGGTCGCCGCGAAGTGGGCCGGCGCCGCCGTCGGCGAGGTCGTCACGGTTGACCGAGGTGATCACCACGTGCTCGAGCCCCAGCTCACCCACCGCGCGCCCGACCCGCTCGGGCTCCTCGCGGTCCTCCCAGACCGGCCGGCCGTGGGTCACCGCGCAGTAGCCGCAGTTGCGGGTGCACACGTCGCCCAGGATCATGAAGGTCGCGGTCAGATCCTCCCAGCACTCGCCGATGTTCGGGCAGTGGGCCTCCTCGCACACCGAGTGCAGGTTCCACTCGCGCATCAGCCCCTTCAGGCGGATGTACTTCGGCCCGCCCGGCGCGCGCACCTTCAACCAGGGCGGCTTGGGCGGTTGCGCCGGACGCGTCGCGTCGAGCAGTGGTAGGGAAACTCCCATCACTATTGTCCTTTGTCCCCTCGGGCGGCGTCATTATGGCACATCTTTCACAAGCCGCCAATCGACGGTGGCCGGCACTCGGGTCCGCTAGTCGATCGCAGCGGCCGTCAGCGCCCGGACGGGATCGCGGAGTGCGCGGCGTTGCTGATGACGTCGAGCCGGGCGCTGTGCCAGGGGTCCGGGACGCGGCCGTTGGTCAGGTACGCGAACGAGACGCCCGAGTCCGGGTCGGCCCAGCAGTAGGACGAGCCCACCCCGCCGTGGCCGAAGGTCCGCGGCGAGGCGATGCTGCCGAGGCCCCGGATGCTCTCGGTGGTCCCGCGCACGTGCGGCCCGAGGGCCCGGTGCATCGGCATGCCCATGTACCCGTCGACCCGGTCGCCGGTGACGCTGCGCGTGACGTACTGGACCATGCGCGGGCGAGAGGAGCCGCTTGCCGTTCAGGGTCCCGCCGGCGGCCAGCATCTGATAGAAGGCGGCCATGGCCCGGGCCGAGGCGTACCCGCCCCCACCCGGGGTGCCGGCGCGCCGGAACTCCGGGTTGTTCTCCTCCGCGCGCTTGACCTGGCCGGCGCCGGACGCGGCCGGCTCGTGCATGTCGGCGGCGCGCTCGTGCCGCGCGTCGGGCAGGCCGACGAACAGCTCGTCGCCCAGCCCGAGGGGCTCGATCACCTGCTCGCGGATGAAGGCGCGGTAGTCGGTCTTGGTGAGCGCCTCGATCAGCACCGCGGCCACCCAGTGGGCGGCGCGGCCGTGGTAGTAGACGCGGGAGCCCGGCGTCCACTCGAGCGTGAAGCCCGAGACCGCACGGCGGAGCAGCTCGTGGTCCTCCCAGGCCGCCTTCGGGACGTCGGCGTTGGGGAAGCCGCCCTGGTGGCTCAGCAGCTGGATGATCGTGATGTCACCCTTGCCGTTGGCCTCGAAGCCCGGCACGTGCTCGGCCACCCGGTCGGTGAAGCGCAGCGCCCCCTGCTCGGCCAGCACCCAGATCGCGCTCGCGGTGATCACCTTGGTGTTGGAGTAGAGGAGCCAGAGCGAGTCCTCGCGGGCCGGGCACCCGCGCCGGATCCAGGCGCGCGTCGCCGAAGGTGCGGAACAGCGCGAGCTTGCCGTCGCGCGCGAGCGCGATCTGGGCCCCCGGGTAACGGCCCTCCGCGAGGTGCCGCGTGATGAGCTCCTGCAGGCGGTCGAGCGCGGGGACGTCGAGGCCGAGCGAGGACGGGGTGGCGACCGACAGGGGGAAGGACATGGCTGCCTCCTCAGGAGCTCTGCTGCCGCAGTGAGTTGATCAGGTCCAGCACGCGCAGGACCTCGCTGCCGTCGCGCACCATCTGGCGATCACCCGCCTGGCCCCAGCGCAGGATTCCGTCGCGGTCCACCACGAACGTGGAGCGGTAGGCCACGTTGCGGTCGACGTCGTGCACGCCGTAGGACGTGATGACCGAGCGGTGCACGTCGCTCAGCAGGGGGAACGGGAACGGGTGCGCCTTGTGGAAGGCGGTGTGGCAGAACGGGCTGTCGCCGCTGATCCCGAGGATCACCGCGCCTCGCCTCGTGAACTCGCCCGCGGCCTGACCCAGGCCGGTGAGCTCCGGGGTTCAGATGCCGCCGAAGTCGTAGCAGTAGAAGCCGAGGACGACGTCGCGCCCGCGGAACTCCCGGAGCGAGATCGGGCCGCCCCTCGGTGCTGGGCAGCTCGAACTCGGGCGCGGCCTGGCCCCACCTGAGCGTCGTCACGACGCGCATTCTGGAGACTTTCGGCAGGGGAGTCAACCACCCCGCGGGGCCACGAGATGACGCGTCGCCTTGCGACGTTCCCGTCGATCCCCTATGCTGCGTTGTCGAGATGGCCATTGCGAAGGGAGGTGACTCCCCGGCAGCCCACAGATGAGCAGATCGATCAACGGGCGCCGTGCCCTCCCCGGCCTCGTCCTCTTGGTGTTGCCCGTGCTCCTGGCCTTCGCCGGATGCATGGTCGGGCCGAACTACCAGCGGCCCAAGGTCTCCGTGTCACCGAGCTTCGGGGAGACCGGGGACCCGCGTCTCAGCGCCGAATCGACCAACTACCGGGACTGGTGGAAGGCCTTCAACGATCCGGTCCTGGACCGGCTCATCGCGCGGGCCTACCAGGACAACCTCACGCTCCAGCAGGCCGGGGTGAAGGTCCTGGAGGCCCGCGCCCAGCTGGGCATCACGGTCGGCGAGATCTTCCCGCAGACGCAGCAGGCCATCGGGTCCGTCCAGTACAACCGCACGAGCGACCGGGCCTCCACCGCCGCGCTGTTCAACGGCGGCGGCAACGGCAGCATCGCGTACTGGCAGTCGACGATCGGGGCCCAGGCCAGCTGGGAGCTCGACTTCTGGGGACGGATCCGGCGCAACATCCAGTCCGCCGATGCGAGCCTGCTCGCCACGCTCGCGGACTACGACAACACGCTGGTCACCCTGACCGCGGACGTGGCCAACACCTACATCGCGCTCCGGACCGCCGAGGAGCGCATCCGCATCGCCCTGGAGAACATCGACATCCAGCAGCAGACCCTGAAGATCGTCGAGGCCCGGTTCAAGTACGGCACCGTGACCCAGCTCGACGTCGAGCAGGCCCGGACCGTGCTCCTGAACACCCAGGCGACGCTCCCGACCCTCGAGACGCAGCGACGCCAGGCGCGGGACGCCCTCAGCGTGCTGCTCGGCATGGCCCCGAACGACCTCGGCGATCTGCTGGACGGTCCCTCCGCGATCCCGGCCTCGCCGCCCCTGGTCATCGTGGGCATCCCCGCCGATCTGCTGCGCCGCCGGCCGGACATCCGGAGCGCCGAGCTGCAGGCGGTCGCGCAGTCCGCCCAGATCGGCGTGGCCAAGGGCGAGCTCCTCCCCGCCTTCTCCCTGATCGGCAACCTGGTCTTCCTCTCGACCGATCTGGGGACGTTCCGGCTCAGCGACATGTTCCGCTGGGGCAGCCGGCAGGTCCAGATCGGTCCCTCCGTGCAGTGGAACATCCTCAACTACGGGCAGATCACGAACAACGTCCGCGTGCAGGACGCGCGCTTCCAGCAGCGGCTCCTGGCCTACCGGCAGACGGTGCTGGCCGCGCAGCAGGACGTGGAGGACAACCTGGCCTCCTTCCTCCGCAACCAGGACCGGGCCGATCTCCTCGCCAAGAGCGTCACGTCCAGCCGGTCTGCCGTGGACCTGGCCGTCCTGCAGTACCGGGAAGGCGTGACCGACTTCACCACCGTCCTGACCACTCAGCAGACGCTCCTGACCCAGCAGGACACCCTGGCCAGCACGCTCGGCACCATCTCGACGAGCCTCGTCGGGGTGTACCGGGCGCTGGGGGGCGGCTGGGAGGTCCGGGAGGGCGAGGACATCGTGCCGGCCGAGATCAAGGCGGAGATGCGACAGCGCACGAACTGGGGCAGGCTGCTCACCCCCACGACCTACAACCTGCCGGCCTCCCGCGAGCCACAGTCGCGGCCCCGGCTTCCGGATTGGTGACGACCGTGCGGAAGAAACGCGTTCCCGGCTGCTTCGTGCTCGCCGCGCTCCTGGCCCTGCAGGCCGGCTGCAAGGAGCAGCCGAAGCCGCAACCGCCCCCGCCCCCGAAGGTGACGGTCGCCCAGCCCGTGCAGCAGTCGGTCACCGACAGCCTGGATCTCACCGGGAACACCCAGGCCATCTACACCGTCCAGCTGGTCGCCCGGGTGGTGGGGTATCTCGAGAAGGTCCTCTTCCAGGACGGGCAGCAGGTCAAGAAGGGCCAGCCGCTCTTCGTCATCCAGCAGAACACCTACCAGGACAACCTCCGGCAGGCCGAGGCCGCGATCCTGCAGTACCGGGCCCAGCTGCAGTGGACCGAATCCCAGCTGACCCGCTACTCCAACCTGATCCAGCACAACGCGGCCGCCAGGTCCGACGTCGAAAACTGGCTCTTCCAGCGGGACACCGCGGCGGCCAACCTCCGCTCCGCCGAGGCCCAGCGAGACCTGGCCAAGCTCAACCTGGACTACACCCTGGTCACCGCCCCGTTCGACGGCCGGATGGATCGACGGCTGGTGGACCCCGGCAACCTCGTCGGATCGGGAGGCAACAGCACGGTCCTGGCCCAGATCAACCAGATCGACCCGATCTACGTCTACTTCAACATCAGCGATCTCGACCTGGCGCGGTTGCTCAAGGTCACGCGCGGAATCCCCGGCCCCACGGACGGGCGGAAGTGGCCGGTCCACGCCGGGCTGCCGAGTGAGGACGGCTATCCCCACCAGGGCTACCTCGACTTCGCCGCCATCAACCTGACGACCACCACCGGCACCCTGCTGATGCGGGGCATCCTGCCCAACGCGGACGGCAAGATCCTGCCGGGCCTCTACACCCGGGTGCGCGTGCCGCTCGAGCAGCGCAGCGCCCTGCTGGTTCCCGAGGTCGCGGTCGGGCACGACCAGCAGGGCGACTATCTGCTGGTGGTGAACGACAAGAACGTGGTGGAGCGCCGCCCCGTCACGACCGGTGCCGCGGTGGAGAGCCGGCGGGTCATCGCCACCGGTCTCACCGGCGGAGAGTGGGTCGTCGTCAACGGCCTGCTGAAGGCCGCGCCGGGCCGGCCGGTCACCCCCGAGCGAGAGGGCGCGCCCGGGCCGGAGGCCCGTCCCTCGCTTCCGGAGAAGAAGGCGGCCCCGTGATCTCCAAGTTCTTCATCGAGCATCCGATCTTCGCCAACGTCATCGCCCTCGTCACCCTCATCCTCGGGGGGGTGTTCCTCTACGGGCTGCCCGTCGCCCAGTATCCCGAGATCGTGCCGCCGACCATCCAGGTGAGCACGCGGTATCCGGGAGCGAGCGCGGAGGTCGTGGCGGCGACCATCGGGGTGCCGATGGAGCAGGCGATCAACGGCGTCGAGAACTCCATCTACATGTCCTCGACGAGCGCCAGCGACGGCTCGTATGCCCTCACCATCACCTTCGAGGTGGGAACGGACCTCGACACCTCGCTGGCCCTGGTCCAGAACCGCGTCAACACCGCCCTCGCTCAGCTGCCGGGAGGCGTCACCGCGCAGGGCGTCACGATCCTCAAGGTTTCCCCCAACATCCTGCTGGTGGCGAGCCTCTACTCCGAGGACGATCGCTACGACGAGACCTTCTTCTCCAACTACGCGATCATCAACGTGCAGAACCCTCTGGCCCGGATCCAGGGCGTCGGCCAGATCCGGATATTCGGAGCCGGCCCCTACAGCATGCGGGTCTGGCTGGACCCGAAGCGCCTGCAGACCTTCGGGATCACGACCGCCGATGTCCTGGCCGCCATCCGGGGGCAGAACATCGAGGTGGTGGCCGGGCAGATCGGCGGCCCGCCGGTCCCGGAGAACCAGCCCTTCCAGTTCACGATCAACGCCCTCGGCCGGCTCTCCGATGCGAGCCAGTTCGAGGGGATCACGATCAAGTCGGCCGCGGCCAGCGGCACCGCGCCGCAGCTCGTGCGCCTGCGCGACGTCGGCCGGGTGGAGCTGAGCCAGCAGAGCTACAGCAACTTCTCGCGATTCACCGGTCACAAGGCGGCGCAGATCGTGGTGTTCGCCCTGCCGGGCGCCAACGCCATCCAGGTCGCCGATCGCGTCTACAAGGCCATGGCCGAGATGAGCAAGCAGTTCCCCGACGGGCATGAAGTACGCGATCCGGTACGACACCACGCTCTTCGTCCGGGAAGCCATCCACGCGGTCTACGTCACCCTGTTCATCGCGGGCGTGCTGGTGCTCGTGGTCATCCTCCTGTTCCTGCAGAACTTCCGCGGCATGCTGGTTCCCGCCACCACCGTGCCGGTCACCCTCATGGGCGCCTTCATCGCCATGGCCGGACTCGGGTTCACCGTGAACCTGATGACCCTGTTCGCCCTGATCCTGGCCATCGGCATCGTGGTGGACGACGCCATCATCATCGTGGAGAACAGCTCCTACTACATCGAGCAGGGGATGTCGCCCAAGGACGCGACCATCCGGGCCATGGAAGAGCTCACCGGCCCGGTGATGGGCATCACCCTGGCGCTGGTCGCGGTCTTCCTGCCCGCCGCCTTCCTGCCCGGCATCACCGGGCAGATCTTCCGCCAGTTCGCGCTCGTCATCGCCGCCACCGCGGTCATCAGCGCGCTCAACGCGCTCACGTTGAAGCCGGTCCAGTGCGCGACGTGGCTCCGGCCCCGCGGGGACAAGCGGCCGAACTGGTTCTACCGCGGGTTCAACCGGGCGTTCGAGAGCGTGACCCGGGTCTACGTGGGCGTCGTCGCCTGGATGGTGAAGCACACGGTGCTCATGATCGTGCTCTTCGCCCTCATCGTCGGGGCGACCGCCTGGGGCTTCGTCCGCCAGCCCACCGGGTTCCTCCCCACCGAGGACCAGGGGTACGCCGTCCTGGTATCCATCCTGCCCGAGGGCGCCGCTCAGCCCCGGTCTCGCGCGGTCGCGGAGAAGATCTCCGCGCTCCTCGAGAAGACCGACGGGCTCGCGGGCTGGGTGACCATCGGCGGGTTCTCGGTCCTCGACTTCGCCAACGTCCCGAACGTCTCCACGACCTTCATCGTGTACAAGAACTGGAGCGAGCGCGGCAAGGGGGTGACCCAGGACCGGATCGTCGGCGGCCTCAACCGCGACCTGTCCGGGATCCAGGAAGCGCTGGCCTTCGTGGTGATCCCGCCGCCCATTCGCGGTCTCGGGCAGACCGGCGGCTTCCAGATGATGGTGGAGGACCGCCGGAGCCTCGGCCTGAGCGAGCTCTCGCGCAACACCGCCGAGCTCGTCCAGAAGGGAAACGCCAGTCCGGGCCTGCGTGGCCTCGCCGCGACCTTCAGCACGCGCAGCCCCCAGGTGTACCTGAACATCGACCGGACCAAGGCGGAATCCCTGCAGGTGCTCCCGCAGAGCATCTTCGACACGCTGCAGGCCTACCTGGGCTCCTCGTTCGTCAACTTCTTCAACAAGTTCAACCAGGTGTTCCAGGTCTACATCCAGGCCGACAACGCCTATCGTCTGCAGGCCGACGACCTGCGACACCTCTACGTCCGAAACCAGAACGGAGAGATGGTCCCGTTGAACGCCCTGATCCAGGTCCGGCAGGTGCAGGGCACCGAGCTGGTCACCCGCTACAACCTCTATCCGGCGGCGTCCATCTTCGGGTCGGCCGCTCCGGGCTTCAGCTCCGGACAGGCCCTCACCACCATGGAGCAGCTGGCCGCGGAGACGCTGCCGGAGGGCATGGCGTACGACTGGACCTCGACGAGCTACCAGGAGAAGAAGGTCGGCTACCAGGCGTACCTCATCTACGCGCTCTCCATCGTTCTGGTCTACATGGTGCTGGCCGCGCTCTACGAGAGCTGGACGTCCCCCGCCGCGGTCGTCCTCGTCGTTCCCATCGCGCTGGTGGGAGTCCTCCTGGCGCAGCTGAGCCGCGGCTACGACAACAACCTGTACACGCAGGTCGGCCTGGTCCTGATGATCGCGCTCGCGAGCAAGAACGCGATCCTGATCGTGGAGTTCGCCCGCGACCTCCACCACCGGGACGGCCTCTCCATCGTCGAGGCCGCCGTCGAGGCGACCCGGCGCCGGTTCCGGCCCATCGTGATGACCTCGTTCGCCTTCATCCTGGGCGTGGTGCCCTTGATGGTCGCCACCGGAGCGGGCGCGGCCAGCCAGCAGGCCATCGGCACGGTGGTGTTCGGCGGGATGATGGCCTCGACGCTGCTGGCCATCCCGTTCGTGCCGGTGTTCTACGTGGCCCTCGAGGGCCTGAGCGAGCGGGCGCGGAAGGGCCGGCGGCCCGAGCCCGCCGCGCACGGGGAGTCGCATCCGCCATCTCGCCCGCCATCGGGTCCACAGGTCGCACCCGAGTAGCATCGAACGCCGCGCCATGGCTTCTACCGTCCGCATCGGCGACCTGACCGTCAACCGTCTCGGCTTCGGCGCGATGCGCGTGTGCGGCACCAACGTCTGGGGACCGCCGAAGAATCGTGCCGCCGCGCACGCCGTGCTGCGCAAGGCGTACGACCTGGGCCTGAATTTCTTCGACACCGCCGACAGCTACGGCCCGCACGTGGACGAAGACCTGATCGCCGAAGCGCTGCATCCATACCCGAAAGACCTGGTCATCGCCACGAAGGGCGGCCTGTTGCGGCCACGCCCGGGCGCCTGGGATCCGGACGGCCGGCCCGAGCATCTCGAGCGCGCCATCGACGGCAGCCTCAAGCGCCTGAAGCTCGAGCGCATCGACCTCTACCAGTTGCACGCGCCGGACGCGAAGGTCCCCTTCGCGGACTCGGTCGGCGCGCTGGCCGACGGGCAGCGCGCCGGCAAGATCCGCCACGTCGGCCTGTCCAATGTCAGCGTCAAGCAGCTGGAAGAAGCGCGCCGCATCTGCGCCATCGTGTCGGTGCAGAACGAGTACAACCTCGAGAACCGCTCTTCGGAGAACGTCCTCAGGGCATGCGAAAAACTGGGTATCGCTTTTCTGCCGTGGTACCCGCTGGGCGCGGGTGCGGCCCTGAAATCGCCGAAGGTGAAATCCCTGGCGAGAAAACACCGGGCCCGGCCGGCCCAGATCGCGCTGGCCTGGCTACTGGCGAAATCGCCGGTGGTGCTGCCGATTCCCGGCACCGCCGATCTCGAACACCTTGAAGAGAATGCCGGCGCAGCGCGGCTGACGCTGTCACCGGACGAGATGAGGGAATTGAACTAGGGCTCGAGCGCTTCCGGTTAGACCTGGCCGCTCGATGTCTTGCAGATCAGTGGTGCCGAAGGGGGGACTCGAACCCCCACGGGTTGCCCCACACGCCCCTCAAACGTGCGCGTCTGCCAATTCCGCCACTTCGGCGCCGACGAGGGCACAGTATGCCGCGCCCCCGCGAGCCTTGTCAATTCGGCTAGCGGCCGAGACGCAGGATGCGGCCGACGCGGGACTGGCGCAGGCGCGGGTCGAGCGCGTCGCGGATCCCCTCGCCCATCAGATTGTAGGAGAGCACCGTGATCAGGATGGCCAGGCCCGGATAGAGGGTCAGCCACCAGGCGATCTCGATGTAGTCGCGCCCGTCGTTGAGGATGTTCCCCCACGTGGCGTAGGGCGGCTGGACGCCCAGGCCCAGGAACGAGAGCCCCGCCTCGGTGAGAATGGCGGCCGGGATGCCGAGGGTCATGGCGACCAGGATCGGCGCGATCGCGTTGGGCAGGATGTGGCGGAAGATGATGCGCAGCGCCCCCGCCCCCACCGACTCCGACCAGATGACGAACTCGCGCTCGCGCAGGGTCAGGAACTCCGCGCGCACGAGCCGGGCCACCCCCATCCAGCCGGTGACGCCGATCACGGTCATGATGGTCCAGATGGACGGCTTGAGGAACGCGAGGACGGCCAGCAGGAGGAAGAAGCGGGGGAAGACCAGCATCAGGTCCACCAGCCGCATCACCACGTTGTCGACCGTCCCCCCGTAGTAGCCGGCCGCCGCGCCCAGGAGCACCCCGATGAACGCCGCGATGCCCACCGAGACGAAGCCGACCGAGAGGGAGATCCGCGAGCCATAGAGCACCCGGGAGAGCACGTCCCGGCCGAGGGGATCGGTGCCGAACCAGTGGCTGCTCGACGGCGCGACCAGGATCTTCCGGGTGTCCGGCCGGTTCGGGTCCCAGGGAGCCAGCGCGGGCGCGAGCACGGCCAGGAACACCAGCACCGTGACCACCGCACCCCCGCACATCGCGAGCTGATTGCGGGAGAACGTGCGCCAGAACTGACGGATCTCGCCGCGACGCGTCCGCCCGGGCGCCACTAGCGCCTCCCCCGGCGCCCGGCGAATCGAATGCGGGGATCCACGAGCCCGTAGGTGATGTCGGCGACGAGGTTGGCCACCAGGGTGAGGCTCGCCACGATGACCAGGTTGCCCATCACCACCGGGTAGTCGCGCGAGAAGACGGACTGCACCATGAGCTGGCCCATCCCGGGGATCGCGAAGATGGACTCGATGATCACGCTGCCCCCGATGAGACCGGGCAGGGCCAGGGCCAGGATCGTGATCACCGGGAGCAGCGCGTTGCGCAACGCGTGCTTGCTGATCACCACCCGCTCCGAGAGGCCCTTGGCCCGCGCGGTCTGCACGTAGTCCTGGCGCACCACCTCCAGCATGCTCTGGCGCATGTAGCGCGAGAAGCCGGCGAGTCCCCCGAAGGTGGCGACCACGATGGGCAGGACCAGGTGGGAGAAGAAGTCCCACTGCTGCTGCCAGAACGAGAGGTATTCCCAGTTGAGCGAGCGCAGCCCGGAGATGGGCAGCCAGCCGAGCTGGACCCCGAAGAGGATCATCAGCAGCAGCGCGAGCCAGAAATCCGGGGTGGCGAAGCCCACGAAGACGAAGACGGTGGTGATCTTGTCGTAGAGCGAGTACTGGCGGGTGGCCGAGAGCACGCCGATGGGCACCGCGAGCCCCACGATGATGGCCAGCTCGATCACGTTCAGGAACAGGGTCACCGGCAGGCGCTCGCCGATCTTGGTGAGGACCGGCCGCCCGTCGGGCAGGAAGGAGCGCCCGAAGTCGAGCCGGACCGCGCGCTTGAGCCACTGCCAGTACTGCACGTGGATGGGCCGGTCGAGCCCGAACTCCTTGATCAGCCGCTCCTTCACCTCCGGCGACGCGTTGGGGTCATCCGGGGTCAGGAAGTCGAGCGGGCCGCCGGGGGCGAGGCTGATGACCAAGTAGGAGACGAACGTGATGCCGATCAGGAGCGGGATCGAGAGGAGGAGCCTCCGGAGGGCGAAGAGCGCCATCTAGCCGGACGTATAGCGCTGCTGTGTCTTCGGCACGTACCACTCGTTGAAGTTGTACAGGATGCCGGAGGGGGACGGGCTCACCCCCCGGATGCGCGAGGTCACCACCGGCAGCGAATCCCGGTTGAAGAGGAAGATCATCGGCAGGTCCTCGGCGAGGATCTCCTGGATCCGATGGTAGACGCGCACCCGGTCCTTCTGGACGCAGGACGCGCGCCCCACCTCCAGGAGCTGATCCACCTCCGGGTTGGAGTAGCCGGTGCGGTTCATCTGGTCCGGGCCGCGCTGCGAGGAGTGCCAGACGACGTACTGATCGGGATCGGCGCCGGTGCCCAGACCCAGGACCACCAGCTCGAACCGCCGCGGCTTGATGAACTCCTTGATGAACGCGGCCCACTCGATGAGCTGGATGTCGGCCTGGATGCCGATCTCCTTCAGACGCTGCTGGACGATCTCGGCGATCTTCTTCCGCTCGTCGTTGCCCTGATTGGTCCGGATGGTCAGCGTGAACGGCTTGCCGTCGCGGTCCTCCAGCACTCCGTCGCCGTCCCGGTCCTTCCAGCCCGCCTCGGCCAGCAGGGCCTTGGCCTTCTCGGGGCTGTACTCGTAGTGCTTCACGTCCTCGGTGTAGGCCCACGTGCCCGGGCGCATCGGCCCGTTGGCCTCGTGGGCCAGCCCGAGCCGCACCCCGTCGATCAGCTCCTGCTTGTCGATGGCGTGCGCGAAGGCCTGGCGCACCCGCTTGTCCGCGAAGCGCGGATCCTTGAGGTTGAAGCCGAGGAAGGTGTAGTTGTCACCCGGATAGCGGAACTTGTGGTACGCCTTGCGGAACGCCGGGTACTCGGTCTGGCGCGCGTACTGGATCCCGGTGAGGGTGTTGACGTAGTCGACCCCGTTGGCCTTCAGCTCGAGGAAGATCGTGGCCTGGCTCGGGATGACCCGGTACACGATCCGGCTCAGGTACGGTCGGCCCTCGTAGTAGTCGGGGTTGGCGACCAGCACCACCTTCTCCCCCGGCTTCCACTCCTGGAAGCGGTAGGGGCCCGTCCCGACCGGCTGGCTGTTCTGGGGCGACTCGCGCAAGGTGCCCGCGTCCGCGAACGACTGGAGCAGGTGCTTGGGCAGCATCGTGGTGCCCCACGTCTCCACCGCCCGCGCGTACGGCTTGTCGTAGCGGATCCGGACGGTGTACTTGTCGAGGGCCTTCGCCTCCTTGACCAGGAGGAAGCCCTCCTTGAACGGCGCGGGGGTCTTCGGGTTGATCATGGTCTCGTAGGTGAAGACCACGTCGTCGGCCGTGAACGGGTAGTCGTCGTGCCACTTCACGTCCCGGCGGAGCTTGAAGGTCAGCTCGAGACAGTTCGGGCTGTACGTCCAGGACTCGGCCATCGCGGGGACCAGGTTCAGGTCCTTGTCCTGCTTCACGAGCCCGTCGTAGATCAGCCCGCCCACCTCGTGCGAGGACTGGTCGGAGGTGAGGCTCGGGATCAGCCCGCCGATGTCGCCGATGGAGGCCTGGATGAAGGTGTCGCCGTAGGCGGGCGGGCCGGTCGCCGCGACCTCGTCGGGGCGGCTCTCGATCGGCCCGTTGCACGCCGCCGCGAGACCGAGCCCGGCGGTCCAGGCCAGCAGGGCGCGAATGCGCGCGCGACGACTCGGCATGCCGGGGACGACTACTTCTGGGGCGCGGGCGTGATCGGGGCGGGCGGCGCCGCGGGCGTCGCCGGCGCGGGCGCGGCGGGACCCGTCGCGGGCATGATGCTCAGCGTCCGCTTGTGCGCCATCATCGAGAGGGCGAACGAGGTGACCATGAACATGATGGCCACCACCGAGGTGGCCTTGCCGAGAACGGTGGGCGTGCCCATGGACCCGAACACCGCCTGGCTGCCGCTGCCGCCGAAGGCGGAGCCGATGTCGGCGCCCTTGCCGGCCTGCAGCAGCACCAGGCCGACGATGACCAGGCACACGATGACGTGGACGATCACGACCAGGATGAACATGGAGCGCTACTCCTTCGAAGCGCCGCTGCGGGCGGCCGACTTCTTGGCGATGGTGATGAAGCCGGGCGCCTGGAGACTGGCTCCTCCCACCAGGACGCCGTCGATGTCCGGCTCCTGGGTGAGCGCCTGGGCGTTGTCGGGCTTGACGCTGCCGCCGTAGAGGATCCGCATCGACTGGGCCAGCTCCTTGGACGCGACCTCGGAGACCAGGCCGCGGAGGTAGCCGTGCACCTCGCCGGCCTGGGCGGGGGTCGCGTTGACCCCGGTGCCGATGGCCCACACCGGCTCGTAGGCGAGGACGCAGCGCGCGAGATCCTCGGGGGAGAGACCCGACCAGCCCGCGCGGAGCTGCCCTTCCACCACCGTGAAGGTGAGCCCCTGGCGTCGCTCCTCGTCGGTCTCGCCCACGCAGAGCACCGGCCGCATGCCGTGGCGGAGGGCCGCGACGACCTTGCGGTTGATCTCCTCGTCGGTCTCGTGGAACACGTGCCGCCGCTCCGAGTGGCCGAGCAGGACCCAGCGGCAGCCCAGCTCGGCGAGCATCGCGGGCGAGACCTCGCCGGTGAACGCCCCCTGGGCCTCCCAGTGGCAGTTCTGCGCGCCGAGCGCGACCGCGGCGCCCTTCAGCACCTCGGCCACCGCGGGCAGCGCGGTGAAGGGCGGGCACACCACCACCTCGACCCCGCGCGGGCGCTTGAGCCCGTCGCGCACCGCGACGGGCCAGCTCGCGGGCCGCGTCCTGCGTGCCGTACATCTTCCAGTTGCCGACCACGAGCGGGGTGCGCATCAGGCCGCGTCGTCGAGGGCCGCCACGCCGGGCAGCACGCGTCCCTCCAGGAACTCGAGGAAGGCGCCGCCCGCGGTGGACACGTAGCCGATCTTGTCCATGACGCCGGCCTGCTGCACCGCCGCGATGGTGTCGCCGCCGCCGATCACCGAGAAGGCGCCCGAGCCCGCCACCGCGTGCGCCACCCCGAGGGTGCCCGCCGCGAAGGCGGGCTTCTCGAACACGCCCATGGGCCCGTTCCACACGATGGTGCGAGCCCCCCGGAGCGCGGTGGTGAACTGGGTCACGGTGGCCGCGCCGATGTCGAGCCCCATGAGGTCGTCGGGGATCTCGCGGATACCCACCGTGCGGAGACCGCTCGTCGCGTCGAGCCCGGCGGCGGCCACCACGTCCACCGGCAGGCGGAGCGGGATCCCGGCCGCGCGGGCCGCCTCCATGATCGTGCGCGCGGCCTCCACCCGATCCGGCTCGAGGAGCGAGCGGCCGACCCCGTGGCCGAGCGCCTTCAGGAACGTGAAGGCCATTCCGCCGCCGATCGCGACCCCGTCCACCCGGCCCAGCAGGTGCTCGACCAGGCCGAGCTTGTCCGAGACCTTGGCCCCGCCCAGCACCGCCCAGATCGGCCGCTCGGGCCGCTCGAAGATGCGGGCCAGCGCGTCCAGCTCCCGCGCCATCAGCAGGCCGGCCGCGGCCGGCTTCAGGAAGCGGGTGATGGCCGCGATGGAGGCGTGGGCCCGGTGGGACGCCGCGAAGGCGTCGTCGACGTAGACGTCGGCGAGCGCGGCGAGGGAGCGGGCGAACTCCTCGTCGTTGGCTTCCTCCTCCGCGTGGTAGCGCAGGTTCTCCAGCAGCACGACCTCGCCCGGCCGGAGGGCGCGCGCCCGCTCCTCCACCTCCGGCCCCACGCAGTCGGGCAGGAGCGTCACCGGCCGCTCGAGCAAGATCTGGAGCCGCTCCGCGACCGGCCGCAGCGAGTACTTCGGATCGGGCTTGCCCTTGGGGCGGCCGAGATGGGAGGCGAGCACGAGCGACGCCCCCCGATCGAGACAGCACGACATCGTCGGCAGGACCGCGGTGATCCGCGTGTCGTCGGTCACGCGCGCGCCGTCCAGCGGGACGTTGAAGTCCGCCCGGAGGAAGACGCGCTTCCCGGCCAGGTCCACCTGATCGACGACGAGCTTCGCCACGCGACGGCCCGGAGCGGCCGCGGGCTAGAGCGACCGGGCCATGTAGCGGATCAGGTCGCGCACCCGGCAGGAGTACCCCCACTCGTTGTCGTACCAGGCCAGCACCTTCACGAGGTTGCCGTCCACCATCGCGGTCGACGGGCAGGTCCACGATCGACGAGTGCGGGTTGCCGTTGAAGTCGACCGAGACCAGTTCCTCGTCGGTGGCGTCCAGGATGCCCTTGAGCGGCCCCGCCGCGGCGGCCCGGAACGCGTCGTTCACCGCGGCCGGCGTGGCCGACTTGCCGAGCTCCACCGTGAGGTCGACCACCGAGACGTTGGCGGTGGGCACCCGGATCGCGATCCCGTCGAGCTTGCCCTTCAGCTCGGGCAGCACCAGGCCGACCGCGGTGGCCGCGCCGGTGGTGGTGGGGATCATGCTCACCGCGCCCGCGCGGGCCCGGCGCAGGTCCTTGTGGGGGAAGTCGTGGATCGGCTGGTCGTTGGTGTAGGAGTGCACGGTGGAGGCGAAGCCGCGCTTGATGCCGAAGGTATCGAGCAGGACCTTGGCGACGGTGGCCAGGCAGTTGGTGGTGCAGGAAGCGTTGGACACCAGCTCGTGCTTGACCGGATCGTACTTCTGCTCGTTGACCCCGAGCACCACCGTGATGTCCGGATCCTTGGCGGGCGCGGTGATGACCACCTTCTTGGCGCCGGCCTGCAGGTGCTTGGACGAGGTGGCGCGGTCGCGGAAGATCCCGGTGGACTCCACCACGATCCCCACGCCCATCTCGCCCCAGGGCAGCGTGGCCGGGTCCTTGGCCGAGCAGACCCGGATCTCCCGCCCGTTGACGAAGATCGCCTCGCCCTTGGCCTTCACCTCGGCCGTCGAGCGTGCCGTGGACGGAGTCGTGCTTCAGGAGATGGGCCAGCGTCTTGGCGTCGGCCAGGTCGTTGACCGCCACCACCTCGATGTCCGGCGACTCCAGGGCCGCGCGAAAGAACACCCGGCCGATCCGTCCGAACCCGTTCACTCCGACGCGCACTGCCATGGGCGCTCCCCTTCCTGTTTGTCTCGGTTTGTCGAATACTTCCGGTCCACGGAGGCTTCCGATTATAGCGAGCCCGGGGCGTGAGGCGCAAGACCGGGTCCCGCGGCCCGGATCGGGTCCGGGCGGGCCCTCCCGAAGGCGTCCTAGACGACCCGGGCGACCGCGAGGACGCCCACGATGCGGGGCGCGGCCTCCTCGAGACACCGGGCGCACTCGGAGAGCGTGGCGCCGGTCGTCAGGATGTCGTCCACCAGGACCACGTGACGGCCCGCGACCAGCTCGGGCCGGCGCAGCCGGAACGCGCGCCTCACGTTCGCGCGCCGGGCGGCTCCGTCGAGCGAGGTCTGGGACGGCGTCGCCACCGCGCGCACCAGGACGTCGTCGCGCACCGGGCAGCCCCACGCCCGGCCGAGCCGCCGCGCGAGCAGGCGTGACTGATTGAAGCCGCGCTCGCGCTCCCGTCGCGGGTGCAGCGGGACCGGCACCAGCAGATCGGGAACCCCGGCGGGCAGTCGCCCCTCGACCGCCTCGACCAGCACGTCGCCGAGCGGACCGGCGAGGGCGCGATGGCCGCCGAACTTGAAGGCGTGCAGGGCCTCGCGGGCCACGTCCTCGTAGCGGACCGCCGCGCGCGCGTACGCGAAGGCGGGCGGCCGTCGTCGGCAGGCCGCGCAGAGCGCGCCATCCGGCCGCGAGCGCCGGAGCGGCCGTCGCCGGCCCGGCCGCGACCGGGAAGCCCGCCATCGGCTGACCGCAGACGCGGCACCACGGAGGCCCGATGCGCGGAAGGCCGGCCCAGCAGGCGCCGCAGAGCGGATCGCGCCGGCCTTCCTCGAGGCGCGCGCGGCACACCGGGCAGAACGGCGGGAAGACGAGGTCCAGCAGGGCACCCGCCCACCGCGGCCAGAGCGCGGGGTCCGGGCGAGGACGGTCTAGGGTCGGGACGTGTTCCAGCGACGGCACGACGGACAACGATCCACCCAGCGCGGGTGGAGGGCTCCGCACGTCGCGCAGTGATGCGGCCACTGGACGCTGTCGCTCAGGCGAAGCGCGCGCCGGTACTCCTCCATCGCGTCGCGGAACTGGCCGCGACGCTCGAGGATCGCGCCCAGGTAGGCGTGGATGAGCGGGAGGTCGGCCGCCCGCACCTCCATCTTCTGGAACTGCTCCGCGGCCTCGTCCAGCATCGCCAGCTCGAAGTAGACGCGGCCGAGCCCGAAGGCGAGCGCGAGATTGTCGGGATGGCGGTCGAGCGCGTTCCGGTAGAGCGAGATCATGCGGGTGGGCCGGCCCTCCTCGCGGTGCCGCTGCTCGATGCGGGCCAGCACCGGCAGCGCGGGCTGCGGCGCCTCCGCGGCCCGCTCCCACACCCGGAGCGCGTCGCGCGGCTCGCCCGCCTTCAGATGGGCCTCGCCGAGCAGGAGGGCCGCGGGCACGAAGTCCGGCTGCATGCGGAGGGCGTCCTTGAAGTGCGACACCGCGCCCGCGAGGTCGCCCCGCTCGAGGCGCTCCCGCCCGACCTCGTAGTGCAGCCCGGCCAGGGTCACCTCCTCGGCGGCCCGCTCCTCGCGCGGCACCCCGGCCAGGATCTGGGTCTGGGCCACGAGAGCCTCGGCGAAGCGCCCGCGCTCGATCAGGGCGTCGCGCGCGGCGCGGGCCGGAGCGGGCGCCGGCTCGGCGGCGCGGAGCGGAGCGCCGTCCGGGCGGAGCGAGGCCCGCGGCGCCGCGACCGCGACCGGCCCGCGGGCGTAGGAGCGCGTGAGGTCCCGCAGCCATCCGAGCACCAGCGCGAGCACCGCGCCCGCCCCGAAGACCCCCACCACCAGACCCATGAGCGGCACGTCGACCGCCCAGTCGCCGCCGAGGGCCAGGTGCGCGCGGCCCGGATTGAGCGAGGCGAGATAGGTGACCAGGATGGCGAAGAGCAGACCGACGACGAGGCCGAGACGGATCGACACGGAGGGAACGGGGGCGCTAGCGGGCGGCGGTGCGCTCTTCCTCTTCGACGGCGCGCTGGCACTCGATGCAGTAGCGCGCGAACGGCAGCGCCTCCAGGCGCTTCTCGGAGATCGGCTCGCCGCAGCGCTCGCAGTCGCCGAAGCCGCCCTCGCTGATCTTCTGCAGGGCCAGCACGACCTCCTTCAGGAGCCGCCGGTCACCGTTGCCCAGCTCGAAGAGAAACTCGCGATTGTAGGCAGAGGAGGCCTGGTCGCCCAGGTCCTTGATGGAGTCGTCCTCGGGACCCTTCCCGTAGAGCACGTTCCTACCCACTTCCTCCACGAGCTGGCGGTGCTTCTCCTCCAGCTTCTTGCGGTAGTGGACCAAGCGATCTTTCTTCATCGCGCCCTCCTGGCTGCCCGCGGCTTCGCCGCTAGTCGCGCAGGCTACCACGGGGTCCAGGGCAAAGCAATCCGGGAAGCCTCAGCCCTCCACCGACACGAGCGGCGCGTCGCCCCAGAGGCGATCGAGGGCGTAGAATCCGCGCGTCTCCTCGAGGAAGACGTGCATCACCACGTCGCCGTAGTCGAGCAGGAGCCAGCCGCTCTCCGCACTCCCCTCGTTGTGGCGCGGGCGCACCCCCTTCGCGCGCAGCGCGGCGCGGATGGCTTCCGCGATGGTGTCGGCCTGGGGGGTGGAGCGCGCGCTGCAGACGAGGAAGAAGTCCGCGACGCTCGACAGTCCCTGCAGGTCGAGCACCGCGAGGTCGATCGCCTTCTTCTCCAGCGCCGCGTGAGCGGCGGCACGGACGACGGCTTCCGCGGACAGTGTGGCCATCACGCCTCCGGACGGTAGAGATGGTGTTCGCGCAGGTACGCCGCCACCGCGTCGGGCATCCGGAACGCCAGGCTCCGGCCCTCGCGGGCGCGGCGGCGCAGGTCCGACCCGGAGATGGGCAGGGACGCCGCGTGCAGCAGCAGCGGAGCGGCTCCGTCGGGCGACTCCCCGGACGCGGGAGCGAAGCCGGGCAGACCGAGCTCCCGCAGCACCTTGACCGCGGCGGGCGCGTCCGGGTCGAAGTCCATGCCGTTCCGCGGGATCACCACGAGGCGGGCGAGGGTGACGACGCGCTGGGGGTCCCGCCAGTTCAGCAGATCGAGGAAGGTCTCGGAGCCGATGATCAGGTGCAGGCGCCCGCGGTCCTGCAGCGCGGTCAGGGTGTCCACCGTGTAGGAGGGCCCGCTCCGCGCGACCTCGACGTCGGAGACCTCGAAGCGCGGGTGCTCGCGCACCGCGAGCGCGGTCATCCGGTAGCGGTCGGCCGCGGGGGCCAGCTCGGTGAGCGGCTTGTGGGGCGGCTGGGCCGCCGGCACGAGCAGGAGCCGGTCGAGCCGGAGGGTCTCGCAGACCTCGTCGGCCACGAGCAGGTGGCCGAAGTGGATCGGGTTGAACGATCCACCGAACACGCCGACGCGCGCCTGGAGACGGCTACTCCCGGATATGCCCGTCGCCCCACACCACGAACTTGGTCGTGGTCAGCTCCCGCACACCGACCGGGCCCCGCGCGTGCACCCGGGAGGTGGAGATGCCCATCTCGGCGCCCATCCCGAACTGGCTGCCGTCGACGAGCCGCGTCGACGCGTTGACGAGCACCGCGGCCGCGTCCACCTCCTGGGTGAACCGGCGCGCGCGGCGCACGTCGCGGGTGACGATGGACTCGGCCAGCCCCGAGCCGTGCCGGCGGATGTGCGCCACCGCCTCGTCGAGGTCCTCGACCACCCGCACCGCGAGGATGTAGTCGAGGTACTCCGCGTCCCAGTCGGCGGGCTCGGCGGCCCGCGCGCCGGGCATGAGGGCCCGCGCCCGCTCGTCGGCCCGCACCTCCACCGGAACCTCGGCCAGGCGCGCGGCGAGCCGGGGCAGCAGCGCGGGCGCGATCGCCGCGTGGACCAGCAGCGTCTCGAGCGAATTGCACACGCTCACCCGCTGGGCCTTGGCGTTGACCGCCACCGCCAGGGCCATGTCGAGATCCGCCCCGTCGTCCACGTAGAGGTGGCAGAGGCCCTTGTCGTGCTTGAGCACCGGCACCGTCGCCCGCTCCGCGACCAGGCGCACGAACTCCTCGCCGCCGCGCGGGATGATGAGGTCGAGGTATCGATCCAGGGTGAGCATCGCCATGACCCCGGCGCGATCCGCGGTCTCCACCGCCTGGATCACCTCGGGGGGCAGGCCCGCCTTCTCGACCGCCTTGCCGAGGATCTGCGCGAGCAGGGTGTTCGACTCGAGGGCCTCGCTCCCGCCGCGCAGGAGCACCGCGTTGCCCGACTTCAGGCAGAGGCCGGCCGCGTCGGCGGTGACGTTGGGCCGGGACTCGTAGATGAACCCGATCACGCCGAGGGGAACCCGCACCCGCGCGATCTCGAGCCCGGAGGGCCGCCGGATCGTCTCCACCGTCTCGCCCACCGGGTCGGGCAGGCCCGCCACGTGGCGGAGCCCGGCCGCCATCTCCTCGACGCGGCCCTCGGTGAGGGTCAGGCGCTCCACGAAGGCCCGGGCGTGCCCGGCGGTCCGCGCGCGCTCGAGGTCGTGCCGGTTGGCGTCCAGGATCGCGCCGGTGCGCTCCTCCAGCCCGCGGGCCATCTGGGCGAGCGCCTCGTTCTTGACGCGGGTCGAGGCGAGCGCGAGGACGCGCGAGGCCTCCTTGGCCGCCTTCGCCTTCGTCTCGACGTGTGCCGCCGCGTCCATGCTCGCGCTCTCCGCCCGTCGGCGAACCGTTAGAGGATCACCAGGTTGTCCCGGTGCACCACTTCGTCCACACCCTTGTAGCCCAGCGTCCGCTCGATGTCCGCGGTCTTCGCGCCCCGGATGCGCCGCAGCTCGTCGGTGTCGTAGTTGACGAGCCCGCGCGCGAACTCCTGGCCGTCGGCCTCGGTCAGGGCGACCACGTCGCCCGCGTCGAACTGGCCGTCCACCTCCACCAGGCCCGAGGGCAGCAGGCTCTTGCCCCTCTCAGTTAAGGCCTTCTTCGCGCCCGCGTCAACCGTGAGCCGGCCCTGGGGCGGGACCGCGAAGGCGATCCAGCGCTTGCGGGCCGCGAGGCGGTCGTCGCGCGGCTGGAAGTAGGTGCCGACCGGCTCGCCCTTGAGGAGGCGGGGCAGCGTGCCCGGCTCGCGCCCGCTCGCGATCACCATGGGAATGCCGGAGGCCCCCGCCTTCTGGGCCGCCTGGAGCTTGGTGCTCATCCCCCCACCGAGACCGACGCGGAGGCGTCGTAGACCATGCGCTGGATCTCGTCGGTGATGGCCTCCACGGTCTCGAGGCGCCGGGCGGCGGGATCGCGGCGCGGGTCCCCGGTGTAGAGGCCGTCCACGTCGGTCAGGAGCACGAGCAGGTCCGCGTCGATGAGATGGGCCACGAGGGCGGCCAGGTTGTCGTTGTCGCCCACCTTGATCTCGTCCACCGCCACCGTGTCGTTCTCGTTCACGATCGGCAGCACCCCGAACTCGAGCAGGGCCAGCAGCGTGTTGCGGGCGTTGAGGTAGCGCGAGCGATCGCTGATGTCCTGGCCGGTGAGGAGCACCTGGCCCACCGCGATGCCGTGCTTCTTGAACGCCTGCTCGTACTCCCACATGAGGGCCGACTGGCCGACCGCCGCCGCGGCCTGCTTCTCGGGGATCGAGCGGGGACGGGCCTTCAACCCGAGCCGGGCCATCCCGGTGGCGATGGCTCCCGAGGTCACCAGCGCGACCTCGTGGCGGTCGTGGACCAGCGTCGAGATGTCGGTGGCGAGCCGTCCGATGTGCTCGCTCGAGGGGCCCTCGCCGGGAGTGGTGACGAGGCCGCTGCCCACCTTCACCACCACGCGCCGCGCGTGGCTCAGCGGGCGGCGGGAACCCATGGCTCGCTCGTCAGCCACCGGGCCATCTCGTGCACCAGCCCGGGCAGTCCGGCGCCGGTCACCGCGGAGATCGCGTGGAACGAGAAGCCGTGCTGGGCGCAGAAGCGCTCGACCGCCGCGCGGGACTCCTCCGTGCCGGGCAGCTCGATCTTGTTCACCGCCACGATCTGCGGCCGCGCGGCCAGCTCCTCGGAGTAGGCGCGCAGCTCGTCCTGGATGGCGTGATAGTCGGCGAGGGGATCGCGCCCGGTCGAGGGATCGAGGTCGATCAGGTGCACGAGCAGCCGCGTCCGCTCGGTGTGGCGAAGGAACCGGATGCCCAGCCCCTTGCCGTGGGCCGCGCCGGGGATGAGCCCGGGCAGATCCGCGATCACGAAGGTGCGATCGTCGCCGGCGCGCACGATGCCGAGGCTCGGCTCGAGCGTGGTGAACGGGTAGTCGGCGATCCGGGGCTTGGCCGCGGACAGGCGCGACACCAGCGTGGACTTGCCCGCGTTCGGAAAGCCCACCACCCCCACGTCGGCCAGCAGCTTCAGCTCGAGGTGGATCCAGTGCTCCTCGCCGGACCGGCCGAGGTCCGCGCGACGAGGGGCCCGGTTGGTGGAGGTGGCGAAGCGGGCGTTGCCGCGTCCACCCCGGGCGCCCCGGGCCACCACCAGGCGCTGGCCGCGCTCGGTCAGGTCCCCGAGCGGCAGCCGGCCGTCCCTCTCGGAGACGGTGGTGCCGAGCGGGACGCGGAGCACGGTGTCCTCGCCGCTCCGCCCGTGCTTGTTGGAGCCCTGTCCGTGGGTGCCGCGCTCGGCGGTGTAGTGGCGCTGGTAGTGGAAGTCGAGCAGCGTGGTGATGGCGGGATCCGCCTCGAGGATCACGCTGCCTCCGTTCCCGCCGTCGCCGCCGTCGGGGCCGCCGCGGGGGACGTACTTCTCACGCCGGAAGCTGATGCATCCCGCGCCGCCGTCGCCACCCTTGACGAACACGTCGATCTCGTCGACGAACATGGCGTGGTTACCGCGGTCCGGCGGGGCCGGACCGGCTCAGGCGGGCTGCTGCTGGGCGATGCTGACGTACTTGTCGTCGCCCTTGCGCTCGAACCGCACGTATCCGTCCGACTTGGCGAAGAGCGTGTGGTCCACGCCCGAGGCCCACGTTCGCGCCGGGCTTGAAGCGGGTCCCGCGCTGGCGGACCAGGATGCTGCCGGCGGTGACGAACTGTCCGCCGAAGCGCTTCACCCCGAGCATCTGGGGATTGGAGTCGCGACCGTTGCGGGAGCTGCCGACACCCTTCTTGTGCGCCATTGCCCTAGACCTCGATCTTGGTGATGCGCACCGCCGTCATCGTCTGGCGATGCCCGCGATGCCGCCGGTAGTTCTTCCGCCGCTTGAACTTCACGATCAGGACCTTGTCGCCCTTGCGCTCCGCCACCACCTGCCCCACCACCTTGGCCGCGGCGAGAGCCTTCGGCTCCACCGTCACCTGCCCCTCGTTGTTGACGAGGAGGACCTTGGTGAACTCGACCGCCGCGCCCTTGTCCTTCCCGAGGCGCTCGACCTTGATGATCTGGCCCGGAGCCACCCGGTACTGCTTGCCGCCCGTCGCGATCACCGCTTCCATGCCCGCTACCTTTCTTGCGACTACCGGCGCCCTCCGGCGCCCGTACTCGAGTCCGCTCTCAGGTGAGCCCAGCCGACAGCTTGGCGATTGAGCCGATTGCCGCGAGCGCCTATCTGACCACAGCGTCCGAGCGAAAGTCAAGTCGGACGGGGCTTTAGGCCCGGTCCTCAGGCCGCCCGCATGTAGTCGGCCAGCCGCTGGCGCAGGAACAGCCGCGAGCGGTGGACCCGCGACTTCACCGCGGGCAGGCTGATGTGGAGCGTCTCCGCGATCTCCGGGTTCGAGAGCCCCTCCACGTCGTGGAGGAGGAACGCGGTCTTGTAGTCCCCCGGCAGGTCGTCGATCGCGGTGGTCAGCAGCGAGCGCAGCTCGGTCTGGAGCGCCGGCTCCTCGGTGCGGGCCGACCAGTCGCGGAGCGGCTCCGCGTGCTGGCCCAGCTCGTCGAACCCGGGCGACATCGCGTCCCAGGAGATCTCGTTCCGCTGGCCCTGGCGGCTCCGCAGCTTCTGATAGGCCGCGTTGGCGGTGATGCGGTAGACCCAGCTGCCGAAGGCCGACTCTCCCTTGAAGGTGTCGATCTTCCGGGCCGCGGTCCAGAGCGCATCCTGCACCACTTCCTCCGCGTCCTGCTCGTTGCCCGTGATGCGGATGGCCAGCCGGTAGACGCGGTCGCCGTACGTCTCGACCAGCGCCTCGGGTGCACCCGGCTCCTGCCGCCGCAGGCGCTCGACCAGCTCCGCGTCCCGATCGACCTTCCGCGGGGCGCCCGTGTCCTGCTCGTGTCCGTTCTGTGCGTGAACCGTTGACATGCTCATGTCCCATAGAGCGTGAGGTGCCGCTTCAGCTCCTCGACGCATCTCTCCATGACCGTGATGTCCTTGGTGACCTTGCTGAGCAGGATCGAGCCCTCGAGGCCCGCGACCAGGAACTGGGCCACCCGAGAAGCGTCCACGTCTGCCCGCAGCCGTCCCCGCGCCTGCCCGCGGCTCACCGCCTCCGCGAGATGGACGCGCCAGAGATCGAAGATGCTCGCCAGCCGCTGCCGGAACCCCTCGTGCACGTCGGAGAGCTCCGAGGCCAGGTTCCCCATCACGCAGCCGCCCACGCACTTGCGGAGCCGCTGCGCCTCGAGCACCCGATCGAGGAACGCGTGGATCTGGGTCACCGGATCCGCGTCGGTATCCGCGAAGGCCGGTCCCAGGCTGCGCTCGACGAATGCCTGGGTGATGCGATCGATGATCGCGTAGCCCAGGTCTTCCTTGCTCTTGAAGTAGTAGTAGAAGTTGCCCTTGCCGACCCCGCTCTCCCGGAGCACGTCGTCCAGCGAGGTGGACTGGTAGCCCTGCACGTGGATGAGCCGCGCGGCCGCGTTCAGGATCTGGTCCCGGGTCGCCGCCCCCTTGGTGCTTCTCGTCTCGGAGGTGCTCCTCGTCTCGGACATCACCGCGGCGCCACCCGCCATCGTCGGATCTCCTCCTGAATTTACTGACCAGTCGGTACAGAAATATAGACGGGCGGACCCGCTCTGTCAAATTACAACTTTTATTCCTTATTTATCAGCTATTTGACTCGATGCTCAGGAGCTTGAGCAGGTCGGATGTGAGGTCGTAGAGCTGGGCACAGCCCCCGATGCCCCCGAGCAGGCCCTGGATGCGCTTCCGGAGAGCGACGTCGACCGCCTGCCCGCGCAGGGACTCGATGCGAGACTGCGGCTCGGAGCAGATCCCGGCATAGGGCAGGCGCGACGTGATGGAGTCGGCCGCCACGATGGTGCCCCGGTCGAGGTCGATCTCGTAGTGCACGTCGAAGCCGTGCACGTTGTCGTGCATGGAGTGGAACAGGTGAAGCCGGGGCCCGGTCACCACCAGACGGGCGACCTTCTTGCGGGTGAAGACGCCGAGCATCCCCGGGCGGGGGGCAGTAGAGCGCGGGCACCATGGGGGAGGAGACCGCCCGCGTGCCGAAGAGCGCGCGCCCGGCCGGGCTGTAGGTGAAGCAGGAGTCCGGCAGGTCCACCCACCCGGCCATGTCGAGCGCCCAGCACGCTTGCGAATCCCCCGGCGCGAGCGAGGCGACGGCCGCGGCCGGCATCTTGGTCACCTGGCGGCTGAGCCGGGCCACCTCGATGCCCGCGTCCACGAGCAGCCCCGCGCCCTCGCGCGGGCCGCAGAGGTCGGCCAGGCGCCTGGTGAATCCGCCCACCATCCGGGCTCCGGCGAGGCCGGGGAAGTCGCGGGCGATGCCGGGGTCGACCGCGCCCGACAGCACGCGCACGCTCGCCTCCCGCACCTCGTATCCCGGCGAGGGAGTGCAGACCGCGGTCACCTCGACGGACCGATCCGGATCGGTCAGCCGCACGGTGTGGGTGAAGGCCGCGTCGTGGGTGTTGTCGACCCGGCCGTCCATCACCCGCTCGTAGCGGTCGCGGCCGGCGAGAAACGGCGAGCCGATCATCGACCGAGGTACTTGGCGGGATCGGCGTCGAACTTCACCTTGCAGCCCACCGCGCAGAAGTAGTAGGTCTGCCCCTGATGCTTCGACTGCGCGGCCGCGCTCTTCGGGTCCACGTCCATCTGGCACACCGGGTCCTTGGCCATCGTCATCGCTCCGTTCCCCACGCGCTCGGACGGAACCGGCCGAGCCGCAGGCTGTTGGTGACCACCGATACCGACGAGAGGGCCATGGCGAGCCCGGCCAGGATCGGCGAGAGCTGGATACCCCAGATCGGGTAGAGCATACCCGCGGCCACCGGCACCAGCACGAGGTTGTAGCCGAACGCCCACCCCAGGTTCTCCTTGACGATGCGCATCGTGCGGCGGGACAGCTCGATCGCCGCGACCACCCCCCGCAGGTCGTCGCGCATGAGGGTGACGTCGGCCGCCTCGATGGCCACGTCGGTGCCCGAGCTCATCGCGAGGCCGACGTCGGCCTGGGCGAGCGCAGGCGCGTCGTTGATCCCGTCGCCGACCATGGCCACCAGCCGGCCGTCGGCCTGCAGGCGCTTGATCTCGGTCGCCTTCTGCTCCGGAAGCACTTCCGCGTGCACCCGCTCGATGCCGGCCTGGCGCGCGATGGCCGCCGCGGTGCTCTGCGCGTCGCCGCTCAGCATGATCACGTCCACGCCCATCCCGCGGAGCGCGGCCACCGCCGCGGGCGCCTCCGGCCGCAGCACGTCGGCCACCGCGATGAGCCCGAGCGGCTCGCCCGCGACCGCCACGTAGACGACGCTCTGTCCTCCCTGGGCGAGCCGCCGGGCCGGCTCCGCCAGAGATCCCGGCTCGACCCCGCGACCGTCCATGAGCCGCTGATTGCCCAGCAGGACCCGGCCCTGCTCGACCAGCGCCTCCACCCCCTGCCCCGGCACGGCCCGGAACTCGCGCACCGGCGGCAGCGCGAGGCCGCGGGACTTGGCCGCGGTCACGATCGCCTCGCCGAGGGGATGCTCCGAGCCCTGCTCGACCGCGGCGGCCAGGGCCAGCACCAGGTCCGTCTCGATTCCGGCCGCCGGGACCACGTCGGTGACGACGGGCCGTCCCATCGTGAGCGTGCCGGTCTTGTCGAGGACCACGGTGTGCGTGCGGTGCAGCGTCTCGAGGACCTCCGCGCTCCGGATCAGCACCCCGAGCTCGGCGCCCCGGCCGGTCGCCACCATCACCGCGGTGGGCGTCGCCAGCCCGAGCGCGCACGGGCAGGCGATGACGAGCACGCCCACCGCGTTGGTGAGCGCGTGGAAGAAGGCCGGCGCGGGGCCCCAGAGCATCCAGGCCCCGAACGTGAGCGCCGCGATCCCCAGCACCACCGGGACGAAGACGGACGCGACCCGGTCGGCGAGCCGCTGGATCGGCGCCTTCGAGCCCTGGGCCTCCTCGACCAGCCGCACGATCCGGGCGAGCACGGTGTCGCGCCCCACCCGGGTGGCCCGGAAGGTGAACGTCCCGGTGCGGTTGATGGAGCCGCCGACCACCGGGGCCCCGGGGCCTCTCTCGACCGGGAGGCTCTCGCCGGTCAGCATCGACTCGTCGACGGTGGAGGCGCCCTCGACGACCAGGCCGTCCACCGCGATCCGCTCGCCCGGGCGCACGCGCAGCAGGTCGCCGGGCACGATCTCGCCGATCGGCACGTCGCGCTCGCCGCCCGGCTCGGCCAGGCGCGCGGTGCGGGGCTGGAGCGCGACGAGCCGTCGGATCGCCTCCGAGGTGCCGCCGCGGGCGCGCGCCTCGAGCCAGCGCCCGAGCACCAGGAAGGTCATGAGGAGCGCGGAGGCCTCGAAGTAGGGCATCGCCCCCGCGGCCATGAACGCGTGCGGCCAGAGGGTCACCGCCACGCTGAAGAAGTAGGCCGCGTTGGTGCCGATCGACACGAGGGTGTTCATGCTCGTGGTGCGGTGCCGCAGCTCGCGCAGGAACGCGGCGTGGAATTGCCCGCCGACCCAGAACTGCACCGGCGTGGTCAGGAGCCACAGGAGCCGGGGGTCCCGGAGCCATCCGGGCGCCCACGGGAAGAGCTCGGTCATGCTGCCGAGCAGCACCGGCACCGCGAGGAGCGCGCCCACCACGAGCTTCACGCGCAGCCGCGCGATCTCGCGAGCCCGGTCCGCCTGCTCTCGCTCGCGGCTCTCGGGAGTGACCGCGATCTGCTCGGGAATCGTGTACCCGGCGGCGGCGACCGCGGCCCGGAGCTGGTCGAGCGCGGCCGGCTCCGGGCCCAGCTCCACGCGCGCGCGCTCGGTGGCGAGGTTGACCGCGGCGTCGGTCACCCCCGGCACGGACCGGAGCGCGCGCTCGACCTTGCCGACGCAGGCCGCGCAGTGCATGCCCTTCACCGGGAGATCGAGGCGAGGGGCGTCGGACGTCTTCGGGCTCACCCGGGCCCCCTATCGCCCGGAGAACCGGGAGAAGACGTCGAGCAGCTCGTCGAGCTTCCGCTGGCGGTCCCGCGAGCTGCCGGAGCGCACCGCGTCCGCCACGCACGTCTCGAGGTGCTGGCCGAGCAGGAGCTTCTGGACCTGCTCGACCGCCCCCTGGACCGCGGTGAGCTGGAGCAGGATGTCCACGCAGTACTTGTCCTCCTCCACCATCCGCTGGATGCCCTGGACCTGGCCCTCGATGCGGCGCAGGCGACCGAGCGCCTTCCCCTTCGTCTGATCGTCCATCATGGTGTCTTCGTTTCAGACCGCCTGTCGATCTCGGAGCATCCGGAGCACCGAGTAGCCGGCCACCGCGGCCAGCACGTGCTTGAGGGTGTGTCCGCTGACCACGCGGGTCGCCGAGAGGATCCACGCGTCCGCGAGCTCGGGCAGCTTCGCCAGCGCGTAGATGCCCGCGGCGGCCAGCAGCCCGGCGCTCCCGGTGTAGCGCGGCGGCAGCAGCCAGATCATGAGCGGGATGGCGACCAGCGGATAGAACTGCACGAGCGCGTACGGGCGCAGGTCGCCCGCGCCCCGCTGCTCGGTCAGCGCCCAGTAGCCGACCGAGAGGGCCGCGAGCGCCACCAGCGGGCCCAGGAGGCGCAGGGCCGCCCGCACCCCGACGCGCTCGGCGATCACCGCGTCGAGGAGGCCCATGAGGGTGATGGCCAGCGGCAGCCGGTCCCAGGCGAGACGCGGGTTGCCGGGCGCCCAGTGGTAGTAGGCGGAGCCGAGCCCGGTCAGGAGCAGGCCGGCGAAGAAGACGGTGTAGGGCCACCGCTCTCCGGGCTCGCGGAAGGCCCGGGCCGTCGCCCCGCCGTCGCCGAGAAAGCCCAGTCCCAGGGCGCCGACCAGGACGAAGCCCGCGTTGGAGAGCACGTTCAGCGCGTTGGGGATGCCGAGCCAGCTCCGCGCGTCGGCCAGCCGATGGTAGGCGGGATCCTGCGGGATCGGCGGGATCAGGAAGGCCCCCGTCCCCGCCAGCACCGCCAGCCCGCCGATCAGCCCGATCGCCCCGGTGCGCCCCATGTCGAGAGCAGCATATACCCTACGGGGGTAGTCATCCAGTGGTCGAGGGGCGGCGCCCCGGGCGGAGCCACCGGCGGGGCGTGGAGCGCGATCAGATCTCCGGAAAGAGGGAGGGCTGCGTTGCCGCGGCGCGTCGACCGGGCGCCCCGCCGCGCCCGGCCGGCCGGGCGCGGCTCGACCGCCCGCTTGGCCTTGCGCGGCTCGCGCTTGGGCTTCACCCAGCCCTTCTGGTGGGCGATCTTGTCGCCCTGCTTGATGACGGTCAGGTCCACCAGGCGCGCCATCGGGTGGGTCAGCAGGTGGAGGTACTTCTGCCAGTAGCGGGGCGAGTACGCCCAGGTCTTCATCTGGTCGATCGCGAGGGCCAGGGCCGAGCGATCTCCCTTGGTCGCGGCCGCCCGGAGCTGGGCGACGATGGCGGCCCGGCTGATGCGCGACGGGCGGGTCACGGGGTCACTTGAACGTCAGCTCGTACTGCTCGCGGTGATAGGAGGACGCGCCCTGCACCACGACCTTGCGCCCGATCAGCGCCTGCAGGCGCTCGAGGCCGTCGCGCTGGGTCGACTCGAGGTGGTGGGCCATCTCGGGATGGACCCGCACGACCACCTCGCGGGGCCCGCCCTCGTGGGCCCCCGCCTGGATCTTGCGGAAGATCTCGGCCGCGAGGGTGGCGTCCGACTTCACGACCCCGCTGCCCTTGCAGGTGGGGCACGGCGCGCAGAAGAGAGACTGGAGGCTCTGGCGCACGCGCTTGCGCGTCATCTCCACCAGGCCCAGCTCCGAGATCTCCAGCACGTTGGTGCGCGCCTTGTCGTCCGCGAGCACCCGCTTCAGGGCCTTGAACACCTGGTCGCGGTGCTCGAAGCTTTCCATGTCGATGAAGTCGATGATGATGATGCCGCCGAGGTCCCGGAGGCGGATCTGGCGGACCACCTCGGTCACCGCCTCCAGGTTGATCTTGAGGATGGTCTCCTCCAGATCGCGCTTGCCCACGTACTTGCCGGTGTTGACGTCGATCGCCACCAGGGCCTCGGTGTGGTCGATCACGATGTAGCCACCCGACTTGAGCCACACCCGGCGGCGCAGGGCCTTGTCGATGTCCCGCTCGATGCCGGTGGCCTCGAAGATCGGGGCGTCCTTGTCCCACCGCTTGACCCGCGGGGCGAGCTGGGGCACCAGCGAGGTGGCGAAGTGCAGGCACTTCTCGTAGGCGGCCTCGCTGTCGACCAGGAACTCCTCCACCTCCGGCGAGAAGAGATCCCGCACCACCCGGAAGGTGACGTCCATCTCCTCGTGGAGAAGCGAGGGCGCCTTGGCCGCCTCGAAGCGCGCCTGCACCTGGCTCCAGAGGCGGCTCAGGAACTGGATGTCGGCCACCAGCTCCTCGTCGCCCTTGCCCTCCGCGACGGTTCGAACGATGAATCCGCCGGGCGGCGGGGGCAGCCCCTTGACGATGGCGCGGAGCCGGTCGCGCTCCGCGTCGTCGTGGATGCGGCGCGATACGCCCACGTGCCGCGCCTGGGGCATGTAGACGATGTAGCGGCCCGGGATCGAGACGAAGGACGTGACGCGCGCGCCCTTGGTGCCGAGCGGCTCCTTGGAGACCTGGACCAGCACCTCCTGGCCCTTGCGCAGCATCTCCTCGATCGGCCCGACCGCTTCCCGCCGGGGCTCGGCCTCGGTCTCCGCTTCCGCGTCGCCCACGTCCACGTCGGCGCTCACGTCCTCGGCGTCGGGCGCCTCCGGCGCGGGCTCGACCTGGCCCAGGTTCGCGGTGTAGTCGCCCGCGTAGAGGAAGGCGTCCTTGGTGAGCCCGATGTCCACGAACGCGGCCTGCATCCCCGGCAGCACGTTGGTGACGACGCCCTTGTAGATGTTGCCGACGATCGAGCGCCGGTCGGCGCGCTCGACGTACAGCTCGGTGAGGAGATTTCCATCCTGGACGGCGAGACGCGTTTCGGTCACACCGGCGTTGACGACGATGCGCTTTCCCACGGCCAACCTCGATCCGGGGTCTCGCGGGAGACCCGGCCGGCAGTTCTGCGGTTAGTGGAACTGCCGCATTCGGATCGAGAGCAGGAGTCCCAGGCCCGTCAGCGAGACCACCATGGAGGATCCGCCGTAGCTCATCAGCGGCAGCGGTATCCCCACGATGGGGAGCAGGCCCGTCACCATCCCGATATTGATCAGGATCTGGGCCGCGAACACGGTCGTCACCCCGAGAGCCAGGATGCGCCCGCGCATCTCACGCGTGCCGGCCGCGATCTCGAACCCCCGCATGACCAGGAGCACGTAGGCCACGATCAGCACCAGACAGCCAAGAAACCCCCACATCTCGGCGAACACGGCAAAAATGAAATCAGTATGCCGCTCCGGCAGAAACGAGAGGCGGCTCTGCGTCGCGCCGCCCATCCCCTTCCCCAGGAGCTGGCCCGAACCGATGGCGATCTTCGCCTGAATGACATTGTAGGCCGTTCCGAGCGGATCGCGGAACGGATCGAGATAGACGAGCAGCCGGTCCCGCTGGTAGGGCTTGAGCACGAGCCAGGCGAGTGGCATCGCGGCCACCCCCGCGAGCGACAGCGCGCCCAGGACTTTCAGCCGGATCCCGATGCCCACCAGGATCGCGGCCAGCACCGGCACCAGGACCAGGGCGGTACCCAGGTCCGGCTGGCGCACCACCAGCAGGAAGGGAACCCCCAGCAGCACGAAGATGCCGATGAGCATCCCCCGGGAGAACCGTTCGCCCCGGCCCGAGGTGAGCGCCCACGCCAGCGTGATGATGAAGATCAGCTTGAAGAGCTCCGAGGGCTGCACCGTGAAGGGGCCCAGGTGGATCCAGCGCCGGGCGCCCGAGACGGTGCGGCCCAGGACGAAGACGGACGTGAGGAGGCCCAGGCCCACCACGTAGAGGACCGGGGCGGTCCGCACCAGGTTCCGGTAGTCCACGCTGGCCACCACCAGCAGGCCCAGCAGCCCGACGCCGACCCAGGAGACCTGCCGCCACACGAGCGACGAGATGCCCCGGCCGGGATTGAGGCTCCACAGGCAGGCGAGGCTGAGCCCGATGATGAACAGGGCGGCGCCCAGGAGCAGCCAGTCGACGTTCTGAAGCAGGCGCCGGTCGAGCCGGAGCATCAACCGGGCTCGGGAAGAGTCACCTGCGCGACCTTCTGGAGGAAGAGGGCCTCGTAGATCTTGCGCGCGATGGGGGCCGCCACGTCACCGCCGTGGCCGCCGCGCTCGACGAACACCACCACCACCGCCTGCGCGTCGTCGGCGGGCGCGAAGGACGCGAACCACGCGTGATCCTGCCCCTTGGCGGAGTCGCTCTTGGAGATGGTCTGGGCGGTGCCGGTCTTGCCCGCGATGTCCAGGCCGGGGAGCCGCGCCGCGGTCCCGGTGCCCTCCTTGACGACCGCGGACAGGGCGTTCCGGAGAAACGCCCACACCACCGGCGAGAGCTCCACCCGCTCCGTCATCTTGCTGGTGGCGCTGTAGGCCAGGGAGCCGTCCGCCTTCGCCACGCGCTGCACGAGGCGGGGCTTCCACAGGATGCCCCCGTTGGCCACCGCCGCCATCATCCGGGCGACCTGGAGCGGGGTCACCAGCAGCTGGCCCTGCCCGATGGACATGTTCACGGTGTCGCCGGACTGCCACGGGCGCTTGCTTCGCGGGCGGGCGGCCGCGAACGGCACGAGCCCGAATCGCTCGCCGCCCAGATCGATGCCGGTCGGCGCGCCGAGGCCGAAGGCCTGGGCGTACCGGGCCATCGTGTCGCCGCCGACCTTGAGGCCGGCCTGGTAGAAGTAGACGTCGCACGACTGGGCGACGGCGGTGCGCAGATCCACGTGGCCGTGCCCGCCCGCCTTCCAGTCCTTGAACGTCCAGTGGCCCAGGCTGAACTCCCCGTTGCAGTAGATCCGGTCCATCGGGGCGAGCGAGCCCTCCTGGAGCCCGGCCGCGGCCACGATGATCTTGAACACCGAGCCGGGCGGGTACTGCCCCTGCAGGGCGCGGTTCATGAGCGGGGTCATCGGGTCCTTCACCAGGCGCAGCCACTCGTCGCGGTCGATGTTCCCGGTGAGGCGATCGAGGGGGAACGCGGGACTCGACGTCAGAGCCAGCACGTCGCCGTTGCGCGGATCCATGACCACCACCGAGCCGGCCTTGCCCGCCATCTGCCTGCTCCGCCACTTCCTGGATCCGGCGATCGATGGTGGTGACGACCTGGGCCCCCGGGTCCGGCTCCTCGCGCCGCATCACCTGCACCGGCCGACCCAGGGCGTCGACCTCGATCCGCTCACCGCCGTCGCGGCCGCGCAGGTACTCGTCCAGGAGCCGCTCCAGGCCCGACTGCCCGATCATGTCCCCGCGGCGGTACCGCCCCTGCTTCATCTGCTCGTCGCTCACCTCGCGGACGTAGCCGAGCAGGTGGGCCGCGAAGGTGCTGGTGGGATACACGCGCTGGGGCTCGACCTCCACGATCACGCCCGGCAGCTCGAGCTTGCGCTCCTCCACCTTGGTCACGTCCTCGAGCGAGAGACCCCGCCGCACGCGCACCGGACGGATCGAGTCGGCCGGCACGCGCTCCAGCGCCTCCATGAGGTCGCCGACCGGCATCTTCAGGAGAACGGCCAGGCGCGCCACCACCGAGTTGCGGTCCTCCATCTCCCTCGGGATCAGGGAGAGGGTGAACGCGGGGCGGTTGTCCACCAGCGCCAGGCCGTTGCGGTCGAAGAGGATGCCGCGGGGCGCCGCCACCGGCCGGACCCGGATGCGGTTCTTCTCCGACAGCTCCTGCATGCGGCCGCCCTCGAGCACCTGGAGGTACCAGAGCTGGCCGACCAGGCCGACGAAGCCGATCGCGGTGACCACCGCGAGGGCGAGCACGCGGCGGCCCCAGGCTTCGCGTCGATTGGCCGGAGACGGGCTCAGCGCCACGTGCGCCTCCGGACCAGCTCGAAGCTCGCCTCGGCCAGGATGCAGAGGGTACCGATCAGCCCGTTGTAGAGTGCCTGCGGCAGGATCACGTGGAGCATCAGGTCGCCGAAGGCCGCCGGATAGTGGAACATCTGCAGGAGCAGGAAGCGCCCCAACCCCTCGGAGATGCTCAGGAGCACGAGGCCCGGGACCTGCACGAGCGGGTTGCTGACCCAGAAGCGTCCCACCAGCAGGCCCATGCCGAAGCCGGCCAGACCCTTGGTGAGGGCCTGCACGCCCACGAGACCTCCGCCGGTCGCGTCCTGGAGCAGGCCCGCCACGAAGCCGGCCAGGCAACCCGACTCCGGCCCGTAACGCAGGGCGATGAGCACGGTGAGGATGAGCGGGATGTCGGGGGTGATTCCCGCCACTCCCGCCACCGCGACCACCGTCGACTGCAGCACGCCCCCGCCGACGATGACGAGCAGCACGAGGAGGCGGAGCACGCGTCACCCCTCCGACGGGAAGAGCGTGGCCACGTCCTGGGTGGTCTGCCCGGTGACGAGCAGGACCTCCTCGACGCGGGAGAAGTCGACCGCGGGGGCGAGGACCGCGAAGTGGAAGAGGGCCGAGCCCTTGTCCTCGATCTTGATCACGCGGCCGACCGGGAGGCCCTTCGGGAAGAGCGTGCCGAGGCCCGAGGTGACCACGAGGTCCCCCGGCGCGACGCTCGCGCCGTCACGGGCCATGAACTTGAACCGGACGGTGCCGCCCGCGTCGCCCTCCACCAGGCCCGCGGTCCGGGTGCGCTGCACGACCGCGCCCACCGTCGACGCCGGATCGTTGAGGAGCTGGATCACCGCCGCGCCCCGGTGGACCTGCACGACCCGGCCGACCAGGCCGTCCGGCACGATGACCGGGGTCTGCTGGGCGATGCCGTCGCCGCGCCCCCGGTTCACGGTCAGGGAGCGCACCCAGCCCCCGGCCTCACGCCCGATGACCTCGCCGGCCACGGTGGCCAGCGGCAGGCGGTCCTTCAGCACCAGCAGCCGGCGCAGGCGGGCATTCTCCTCGCGGGTCTCGCCGGCCTGCATGGCCTGGACGCGGAGGTGCTCGTTCTCCTCGTGGAGCGTGGCGTTGTCGCGGCGGACCGACTTCCAGTCCACGTAGTTGGCCCACAAGTTGAGGGCCCCGCGGTGGATGCGGACGAGGAGGCTCTGGACGGGGGTGACCGCGATCGTGACCAGCTCTCCCGCCCGTCCGGTTCCCCCTCCGCGCGTCTGGACCGTCAGCAGCAGCAGGGACACCAGTAGCACCGCGAGCAGGATTCCGTATCTGCCAACTCTCACCGCTCCGTCACCCTTACGGCCGATCAGCGCGAGGCCGGCCCGAGGCCGGCGTTCAGGCGGGGATCGCCACTTTCTTGAGAAGCTCCAGCTCGTCCAGGACCTTGCCGGTGCCGAGCGCCACGCAGGACAGGGGATCGTCTCCGACCGTGATCGGGAGATCGGTCTCCTGCCGCAGGAGCAAGTCCAGGCCGCGCAGCAGGGCGCCGCCGCCGGTGAGCACGATCCCCTTGTCGACGATGTCGGCGGCGAGCTCGGGCGGCGTCCGCTCGAGGCAGGTCCGCACCGTGTCCACGATCGCCATCACCGGCTCCCGCAGCGCCTCCCGGATCTCCTCGTCGGTCACCACGATGGTCTTCGGGATCCCGTCGATCAGGTCGCGGCCCTTCACTTCCATGGTCATGCGCTCGCCGCCCATCGGATAGGCCGAGCCGAGCTTGATCTTGATCTCCTCGGCGCGCCGCTCGCCGACGAGGAGATTGTAGTGCTTCTTGATGTACTGCACGATCGCTTCGTCCATCTCGTCGCCCGCGATGCGCACCGACTTCGAGTACACGATGCCCGACAGCGAGATCACCGCGACCTCGGTGGTGCCGCCGCCCATGTCCACGATCATGTTCCCGCCCGGCTCCTGGATCGGCAGGCCCGCCCCGATCGCGGCCGCCATCGGCTCCTCGATCAGGTACACCTCGCGGGCGCCGGCCTGCATCGCCGAGTCGCGGACCGCGCGCTTCTCGACCTGGGTGATGCCCGAGGGCACGCCGATGACGATCCGGGGGTGCACGAGGGTGCGACGGCGGTGCACCTTGTTGATGAAGTAGTGGAGCATCTTCTCGGTCACGTCGAAGTCGGCGATGACGCCGTCCTTGAGCGGGCGGATGGCCGTGATGTTGCCCGGCGTGCGTCCGAGCATCGCCTTGGCCTCGTGCCCCACCGCCAGGACCGAGTGATCGGCCTGGTGGATGGCGACGATGGAGGGCTCGTTCATCACGATCCCCTCCCCGCGGACGTAGACGAGCGTGTTGGCGGTACCCAGGTCGATGGCCAGGTCGTTGGAGAACAGCCCGGCGAGGAGGCTAATCAGCATAAGGCACCCGTGTGAGATCGGTGGTTTGAGACGCGTAACGACGACTGTTCGAACCCAAGGCTGAGTCTAGCACCCTGATTTTTTCGCAACAAGGAAAACCTAGGATTTTCGAGAGGATGGACGTCACCGGCGCACTCGGCAGAGACAATCGCGAGGGCCGCGGAGAAGCTCGGGAAACTGGCGGGATTCCGGTGGGTTAGGCACGACCTCCCTCGCCCGAGCCGATCGTGGGCGCGATCCGATCCTTGTAGAGGCGCACCGCGTCACGGATCACCTGCTCGGCCCAGGCGCGCCCCCGGATCTGCTCGACGTCGACCACCTTGTTCTCGAGGACCTTGTAGTCGAGGAAGAAGCGCTGGATCTCCTTCAGGCGGTGCGGCGGCAGCTCGGCCGCCTCGCGATAGTGCGCGTATTCCGGATCGTCGACGTGGACCGCGATCACCTTGTCGTCTCCGCCCTTCTCGTCGCTCATGGTGAGCACGCCGATGGCGCGCGCGCGCAGGATGCAGAGCGGGACCACCGGCTCCTGGCCCAGCACGAGCACGTCGAGCGGATCCCCGTCGTCGCAGTACGTCCGGGGCAGGAAGCCGTAGTTGGCCGGATAGTGCACGGCCGAGTGCAGCACGCGATCGAGCCAGAGGAGTCCCGTCTGCTTGTCGAGCTCGTACTTCACCTTCGAGCCCTTCGGGATCTCGATCACGCAGCGGAAGTGCTGCTCGATGGAATCGCCCAGCTCCACGTCGTGCCACGGGTTCACGGAGGCAAGTATAGCCGCAGGTCGCGCCCGGCGCCCGCCGCCGCTGGCCGCCACGAGGCAACTGTGTGACCATGGCGCCGGTGGACGACCTCGAGATCTGGTTCGACAAGGGCGTGACCGACGGGCTGCCCGTGATTCCTCCCTCGCGCGCGCGCGTCGAGCGGATGCTCGCGGCCAGCGCGCGCGCCCGCGACCACCTGGTGGGAGAGGTGGCGCCCAACTACGGCCGCGCCACCGTCGAGAAGATCGCGATCAACGCGGTCATGGCGGGCTGCCGGCCGGAGTACTTCCCGGTGGTGCTGGCCGCGGTCGAGGCGGCGTGCGACCCGTCGTTCAACCTGCACGGGGTGTCGACCTCGACCCATTTCTCGAGCCCTCTCATCGTCGTCCACGGACCGATCCGTACGCGGATCGGCCTCAACTGCTCGTTCGGGGTGTTCGGGCCGGGCCACCGCGCCAACGCCACCATCGGGCGCGCCCTGCGGCTCGTGATGATCAACGTCGGCGGCGTCCGCCCCGGCGAGACCTCGATGTCGACCTTCGGCCACCCGGGCCGCTACACCTATTGCATCGGAGAGCACGAGGAGGCGAGCCCCTGGCCGCCCTATCACGCGGGCCGCGGGCTCGCGGCCGCCGACAGCGCGGTGACCGTGTTCGCGGGCGAGGCCCCCCACGGCATCTCCGACCACGCCAGCCGCACCGCGCGGGCGCTCGCCGGCTCGCTGGGCTGGTCGATGGCCTCGCTGTGGAACGCCAAGCACTTCCCGCTCTACTCCCACACCATGCTGGTGGTGGGGCCCGAGCACGCGCGCACCCTGGCCGACGACGGCTGGAGCAAGGACGACCTCGTCCGGCACATCTTCGAGACCGTGCGCATGCCCTACGCGCCGCCTGACGCCGGACGAGGACAACGGAGAGGGCACCAATCTGCGCTTCGCCAAGGGGGGCGAGCCGGCCCCGGATCAGCCGATCCCCAAGTTCCCCTCCCCGGAGGAGCTGCACGTGGTGGTGGCGGGCGGAACCGCCGGCCGCTTCTCGATGGCGATCCCGGGGTGGCTCGGGACCAAGAACGGCTCCCGCCCGGTGACGGTGGCGATCCGGGATACTCCTTGACAGGGCGGGCCCTCTCCGCTTATGTTTTCTGCCAGGTTGTGGGTTCATCCGGTAGTCGGAATTCAGAGATTCGAGACCAACGCCGCGAGGACCTCAAGTCCGGGCGGCGTTTTTTGTTTGTCCTCCGATTCAGGAGGACGCCCCCGTCCTGGTGACGGGGAATCACCGAGGCGCACGACGCCTCACGAAAGAGGACAGTAGATGGCTCAGGGCAACGTGAAGTGGTTCAACGACGCGAAGGGGTACGGGTTCATCTCTCAGGAGGATGGCGAGGACGTGTTCGTGCATTTCAGCGCCATTCAGGCCCAGGGGTTCAAGAGCCTGGCCGAAGGCGATCGAGTCGAGTTCGAGGTCACGCGGGGCCCGAAGGGGCTCCAGGCCGCGAACGTCCGCAAGGTCTAGCGTCGAACCGGCCGGGCTCCGGACCGCTCCGGGGCCCGGCCTCCTCCTCTCCCGCCCTCCGCAGACCCCCGGTCCCGGCACCAGAAACGGCCTTGACAGTCGTTCCGGTCCTTTGCTAACCTGCGCGCGTTTTCGGGGACTCTGAAGTTCGGTTCCTTTCGTACGTGAACGAAACTCGGTTCTAGGGAATGTGAGCGCCGTGAGGGCCTAGGCCCCTCATCGGCGCTTTTTTGTTGTTCCCCCCGATCCCGGGGGAATCCCCAGCCATGGTGGCGCGGGGCTTAGCGGGCGGCCCATCCCCGCCCAAGGAGAGAGGGTACAGACGTATGGCACAAGGAACGGTCAAGTGGTTCAACGACGCAAAGGGGTACGGTTTCATCCAGGTCGAAGGCGGGGAAGACGTCTTCGTCCACTACAGCGCCATTCAGGCCCAGGGCTTCAAGAGCTTGGCCGAGGGCGACAAGGTCGAGTTCGAGGTGACGAAGGGGCCCAAGGGGCTGCAGGCTTCCAACGTTCGGAAGTCGGCGTAGGCGTCGCCGACCACTTGACGGCCCGCCGGTAGGCCCGGCGGGCCGTTCTCTTTTTCACGCGCCGGGGCAAAAAAATAGCCCCGACGGAGGCTGCGGCGGCGGTCCTTCTGCCATGCCGCCCCGCTGGTGAAAGAGCGGGTCCGTCGGGGCCGGTGGTTCCTGGATCCTCCAGGGCCACCTGCAACTGCTACATCTGGGCCTTAGGAGGCGACCACCTCACAGATCACCGTAGGGGTACACATCGGCTGGATCACCTCCCTTTCTCGGCGCGGCCCACGCAAGGGCCCAGGACCCACTCACCTTGCCGCGGACGCCGACTCCCGCCGCAAGGCTCGGTCACGCTGCTCCCGGCGAAATTACCGGGAGGGAACGCTCTGAGGAGCCTGTGTGAGCTCCGACCGATTTCGGCTCATCGTACATGAGCCCGAACGACCGGGAAAGCAATTTTCACTTCACGGTGATCCGCCCCGAGTTCTTCTCGATGACGCCCTTGCCGATGCCGTCCACCTTCTCCAGATCCTGGGCCTTCTTGAACGGACCGTGAGCTTCCCGGTAGTCGATGATCTTCTGCGCGCCCCCGGCGCCGACGCCCGACAGGTGCATCAGCTCGGTCTTGGTGGCCTCGTTGATGTTCACCTTGACGTCCTTGGCGTCGACCTTCACCCGGACCGGTTTCTGCTTGTCCTCCCCGAGCGCCACGCCGCCACCGAGGCACCACAGCGTCACCGCGACCACCCCCATCCAGCGCTTCATCATGATGATCCTCCCGGATCGAGATGAGATGAGTTGCTGGGGCGATTGCACGCCGGAGGGCGCGAGCGGTCAATGCGGACAATTTCAGACGGCGCGGCGTATCTAGGAGTCGGCGGAGCGATCGAGCGTGTCGAGGTAGGCCTGCCACTCCCACGCGAGGAGCGACTGCTTCTTGTGGTTGCACTCCTTGCACGCGGCCACCAGGTTGGCGCGGATCGAGCGGCCGCCGCGCACGAGCGGCACGACGTGATCGAGGGTCAGCGCCTTCGCGCCCACGTCGCGCTGGCAGTAGTGGCAGCGGCCCGACGCGATCCGCCGGCGCCACCACGGAGTCTGGCGCAGCGCCCGCGCGCGCGCCTTCTCGCGACGCAGGGTGTCGTCGTCCACCTCCCGCACGTAGCGGTCGTCGCTCACGATCCCTCCGCGGAGACCGCGGACAGGCGCACCGACAGGTCCTCCCACTCCTTCATCAGCCACGCCACGCGCTCCTCGGTGTCCCGCCGCGCCTGGGCGATGTCCCGCGCCCGGTCGCCGTCGCGATAGAGATCCGGATCCGCCAGCGCGAGCCCGATCTCCTGCAGCCGGGCCTCCATCTCGTGGATCTGGGCCTCGACGGTGCCGAGCCGCGCCTTGATGGCCTTGATCTCGCGGTCGAGGTTCTTGTGGCTCTTCTTGTGGATTCGTCGAGTCTTTCGTTTCGTTCTTCAAGCCTTTCATCTGCGGGGGCCCAGAAATGGCCCCCGCACTCCCCCCGGCCGCGGACGCTCGTGATTGGCGGGCAGTCGTTTGATCCTTCGATGCTGGTTTCGGCGCGGGCGAGCGGGTGGGCTCGGCCGCGGCCGGGCTCGCGGTGGCGGCCGCCTTGTGGTCGAGGTAGTCGTCGTAGGTGCCGAGGTGGGTGGTGAGGTGGCCGCGATCCACCTCGACCACCTGGGTGGCGATGCGGTTGATGAAGTAGCGGTCGTGCGAGATGAAGACGATGGTGCCGGTGAAGCCCGAGAGGGCCTCCTCCAGGACCTCCTTGGACGCGAGGTCCAGGTGGTTGGTCGGCTCGTCCATGCACAGGAGCGCGGCGGGCCGCGCGAGCATCTTGGCGAGCGCGAGCCGGGCCTTCTCGCCGCCGGACAGCACCGCGACCTTCTTCTCCACCGTGTCCCCGCTGAAGAGGAAGCTGCCCAGGATGGTCCGGAGGCGGGAGGTCTGCGCCTCGGGCGCGGCCAGCTCGATCTCCTCGAGGACGGTCCGCGTGGGGTCGAGCAGGTCGAGCTGGTGCTGGGCGTAGTACTGCACCTCCACGTGACTGCCGAGCGCCCGCTCACCCGCGTCGAAGGGCAGCGCCCCCGCCAGGACCTTGAGCAGCGTCGACTTCCCCGCCCCGTTGACGCCCACCAGGGCCACGCGATCGCCGCGCTCGACCAGGAAGTCCACTCCCGAATAGACCACGTTGTCGCCGTACGCCTTGCGCACCCCGGCGAGCCGGGCCACCAGCCGGCCGGTGCGCGGCGGCTGCGGAAACGAGAAATGGATGCGGCGCGCCCCCGCCTCGGTCTCGATGCGCTCCATCCGGTCGAGCATCTTGACCCGGCTCTGCACCTGCCGGGCCTTGCTCGCCTTGTAGCGGAACCGGTCGATGAAGCGCTCGATCTCGGCCACCCGCTTGGCCTGGTTGCGCGCCTGCGCCTCCCGCAGGGCTTGCCGGGCCTCGCGCTCCACCAGGAAGTGGTCGTAGTCGCCGTGGTAGAGCGTGACCGAGCCCCCCGCCAGCTCGGCGATCGCGGTGACCATGCGGTTCAGGAAGTAGCGGTCGTGCGAGACGATCACCACGCTGCCCTCGTAGGCGGCGAGGAAGTTCTCGAGCCACCCGAGCGACTCGAGATCCAGGTGGTTGGTGGGCTCGTCGAGCAGCAGCAGATCGGGCCGCAGCAGCAGGAGCCGCGCCAGCGCCGCCCGCATGCGCCAGCCGCCCGAGAACTCGGCGAGCGGCCGGTGCGCCCCCTCCGGCGAGAACCCGAGCCCGCCCAGGATGATCTTGGCCTCGGCCTCGAGCCGGTAGCCCCCGAGGGCCTCGAACCGGTGCTGGACCTCGCCGTAGGTGTCGGTCAGTCCGGGATCGGCGTCGGGGCCCGCCATGCGGGCGGCGAGCGACTCGAGCTCGGCTCTCGAGACGCCAGACCTCGTCGAAGCCCGAGAGCGCCTCCGCCAGCACGGTGCGGTCCTCGCCGGTGGTGACCTCCTGCGGGAGGTAGCCCACGGTGACCCCGGTGTCACGGTGGACCCGCCCCGCGTCGGTCTCCTCCACCAGGGCGAGGATGCGGCAGAGCGTGGTCTTCCCGGCCCCGTTCGGCCCGACCAGGCCGATCCGCTCGCCCCGCCCGATGCGCCACGTGCAGTCCTGGAGCAGCTGCTGACCGCCGTAGCCCTTGGAGACCCCGTCGAGAGCGATCATGCCTACCCCATCGTCTGGACGCGGTCGGGAGTGACCTTGTAGATGACGCGCACCTCGCCGGGCTTCCGGTAGGGGTACTTGTCCTGCCCGAGGTACTTCTTGGCGAGCGAGTCGATGTGGGCGTCGGCCCCCGCCTCGGTGATCTCGGCCACCCGACCGCGCACCTGGATGTAGCGGTAGGGATTGTCCGGATCCAGGATGGACAGGGCCACCGCCGGGTTGCGACGCAGGTTCTGATCCTTCACCCGCCCCTTCGCGGTGTTGAACCGGATGTGGGTGCCGTCGTAGTCCACCCAGACCGGGGTGATCTGGGGCGAGCCGTCCGTGCTCACCGTCGCCAGGTTGGCGAATGCCTTCTTCTGCAGGATGTCCTTGTATCCGTCGGGAATGCCGGCCATGAGATTTCTCCTTTTCTCGTCGGTCGATCTCGCCGTCAGGGTGCCGTTGCCTCAGGCGGGCCCCGTGGACCCGCTGTCCGTCAAGAACCGCGCCCGGGCCTCCGCCAGCCCGCGAATCGCGAGCAGCAGCCGCACCAGGCATTGCTGCACCAGCTGCCCGTCCTGGGCGGTCGGGTCCGACATCCACTGGCGGGCCCACTCGCGCTTCTCGGCCTGGAAGCCGAGCGTCGGCGACAGCGCCTGCAGGCGCAGCAGCAGGTCGTCGGCGGGGAGCCCGGAGGCCCGCAGCCGGGCCACGACCGCGCCCCGCACCGCCGCGTTCCAGATCCCGGTCAGCGCCTCCAGCAAGGCCGCGTAGCACGTCCCGTCCGGTCGCTCCTTTAGATGCTCGAGAACGAGCCCGAGTAACGGATGGGCCGCAGGTTCCCCCTGTTCGTCCGTCCCGACGAGCCCGGCCAGGAGCGGCTCCCTCGACAGGTCGGGCATGCCTTCGAGCAGGGCCACCAGCTCGGAGAGCGACACCGCAGGCAGGCCGGCCAGCCGCTCCAGGAGCGGGAGATCGGAGCCGCCCGGCGTGGTCATTGGGCTGCCCCCGGGATCAGGCGCCGGGCCGGGCGGCGCGGTCCCGGGGGATGGCGAGGTCGTGCGCGCGCCCGGCGGGGACCAGGAGGGCGGAGAGCAGGGCGATCGCCGCGATCACCAGCCCCACCACGAACACGCCGCCCACGGCATGGGCGAGCGCCGGCCGCATCTGCCCGAGCAGGTCGCTCCCCAGGGTGGCGCGGGTGATCGGGTTGACCACGAGGTCCGGGTGGGCGGCGAGCCGCTGCAGCGGCTCCCGCAGGCCGTCGGGCGCGGTGGCCACCACGCCGGCCAGGGCCCGCTCGAGCCGGTGGGTCATCGCGGCTCCCATGACCGCCACGCCCACCGCCCCGCCGATGGTCCGGAAGAACGACGTGAGCGAGGTCGCGGAGCCGAGCATGGTGCGCGGCACCGCGCTCTGCACCGCGATGAGCATCGGCACGAAGATCATGCCCATGCCCACCCCGGCCAGCGTCATGTCGCGCGCCGCGACGCCGACGGTGAGGGTCTCGTTCCAGCCGGACAGCAGCACGAAGGCCAGGACGAGAGCCCCCATGCCGGTGAGCACCACGCGTCGGTAGCCGATCCGCAGGGAGAGGCGCGCGGCCAGGATGGAGAACAGGACCCAGCCGAGCACGAACGGCATGAGCACCCATCCCGCCTCGGTCGCGGTCGCTCCGATCACGGCCTGGAGGTAGAGCGGCACGTACGCGATGGCGCCGAACATGGCCATGCCGGCGAGCAGGCCGGTGACCGCCGCCGAGCGCACGATCGGGTTGCCGAACAGGCCCAGCGGGATGACCGGCTCCGAGGCGCGCCGCTCGATCAGGACGAACACCACGAGCAGCACGCCGGACAGGGCGAGCAAAGCGGCCCCCGAGGAATGGAGCCAGGACTCTCCGGCACCCTGCGTCGACCAGTCCCACCAGGAACGCCGAGATCGCGGCCACGAAGACCACCATCCCCAGCACGTCGAAGGTCCCGCGCGGCCGGGCCGGCGCCTCGTCGCGCAGGCCCGCGGTGATCGCGGCCGCGGCCAGGAGCCCGAACGGCAGGTTGATGTAGAACACCCAGCGCCACGACACCCGATCGGTCAGGAGCCCGCCCACCAGCGGCCCGACCAGCGAGGCCACTCCCCAGACGCTCGAGAAGTACCCTTGCATCTTCGCGCGGCGCTCCATGCCGTAGAGGTCGCCGACGATGGTCATGCCGATGGTGATGAGGGACCCGGCGCCGAGGCCCTGCACCGCCCGGAAGGCGATGAGCTGCTCCATGGTTTGCGAGAACCCGGCCAGCGCGGAGCCGAGCAGGAAGATGAAGAGGCCTCCCAGATAGGCGGGCCGCCGGCCGAGGTCGTCGGCGAGACGTCCCCAGATCGGCATCGACACCGTCGAGGTCAGCAGGAAGGCGGAGAAGGTCCACGAGTAGATCCGGATCCCGCCGAGGCTCGCGATCACGGTGGGCATCGCGGTGGCGACCACCGTCGATTCCATCGCGGCGAGGAACATGGCGGCCATGACCCCGCCGAGCACGAGCCCGCGGCGGGCGCGGGAGTCGATGGTGGCCATCAGTGGCCGCCGGTGCAGCCCGCGCAGCGACACAGGGCGCGCAGGGTCGCGTACGGGTACAGGCTCTCGTGGCCGTCGAGCCAGCCGACCCGGAGCGCGTCCGGCAGCTTGGTGATCTCCTTGGGCCACGTCATCTCCTGCGTGAGCGCGCCCTCGGCGGTCGTCTGCTCGGTCTGATCGTCGAGGCGCAGGCGGTCGAACGGGTAGATGCTGCCGTGATCGTCGGCCCACGTCACCCCGACCGCGTAGCGGCCGACCAGGTGGACGTTCTTGGGCTGGGCCGGATCCGGCTGCCCCACGATCGGCAGGAACTTGCCGAGCGGCGTCATGCCCCGCCTCCGGCCGCCGCGACGGACGCGAGACGGCGGCCGGCCAGGAGATAGTGGACGGCGAGATTCTGGTACGCGCCCCAGCGGGCCGCCCGCCGGCGGATCGCCGGCTCGTCCAGCGCGCGCCCGCGAGCGTAGAAGTGCTCGAAGGCCCGGCGCACCGCGAGGTCGCCCGCCGGGCAGACGTCGCCCCGCCCGAGACAGCGGGCCAGGAACCACTCCGCGCTCCACCGCCCGAACCCACGCACCGCCGTCAAGCGCTCGATCACCTCGTCGTTGGACCGCGACATCAGTCCGTCCAGGTCGAGCTCACCCGTCACGACCTGACGGGCCAAGCCCACCACGTACTCGGCCTTCCGCGTCGTGAGCTGCATGCGCCGCAGCTCGGCGACTCCCGCCCGGGCCAGAGCCGCCGGCTCCGGGAACGCGTACACCACCTCTCCGCCCACCAGCAATGCCTCACCGAAGCGCCGGACCAGCCGCGCCCTCACCGTGAACGCGAAGCTCAGGTTGACCTGCTGCGCGCACACCGAGCTCACCAGCATCTCGAACGGGCTGGGCGACAGCGTCGGCCTGAGCCCGTGGAGCCGGGTGGCCAGGCCGCCCAGCACCGGGTCCCCCGCCGCCGCGTCACGGAACGCGACCAGATCCAGGTCCAGCCCGCACACGTGCCGCACTTCCTTGATCGCGCCGTCGACGACCGCGGCGCGACGGGCCCCGGGTACGGAGACGGTCAGCCGCGCGTGATCGGGGCTCCCGCTCCAGCGCAGCTCGTAGCCGCGCCAGCGACCGCCCCACTTGAACGCACGGCGGAACACGCCATCGGAGAGCCGGTTGACCGGATCCTCGCCCCAGAGGTGAAACCGCGACAGGGTCGCGGCCACGTCCACCGGGCCCGAGGCCACGCCGGAGGCCGCGCGGGAGACCATGAACGTCGCGTCCATAGACAACGCGGCCAAGTGTAGCAGAGGCGTCCGGGGAGCGGGGCACGCAACGGACCGCGCGCGGGAGCCGGCCCGTCCGGCGGCCGCGCCGCTCAGTGGCGGATGTCGAAGTAGACGGGTCCGGGGGGGAGCGGGCCGGCGCCGTTGAGGCGCTTGACGCAGAAGTTGAACTCGACGATGTCGCTGGCGTACGGCTCGAGCAGGGCCCGGGCGGTGGTGTCGTGCGGGATCGGGAGCAGCAGATGGTCGAGCTCCATCCCGCCCAGAGTGGCCGCGATGGCCGAGAACGCGCGGAAGCCACCCTCGCCCTTCAAGGTGACGTCATAGGCCTTCACCGCCCGGATCCGGTCCGGGTCGAGGCCGCGCCGGGTCCGGTCGTCCCACAGGGACAGCCAAGCGCTGCCCCCCGGCCCGAAGGCGGTCAGGCTCCCCATGTACGGTCCCCTGGGGTATGGCCGGAAGAGATCGGAGACGAGGTAACGCGGGACGAAGTGGTGAAGGAACACCTCCCCGAAGCGCCAGCTGGCGTGGGCGGGGTCGCCGAGAGCGTCGACCTTCCGGATTCTCACTTCCGGATCGGGGGCGAACCGGGCCAGGTCGAGCACCAGGTAGTCGAAGCGGGCGACCGGCTCCCAGCCGAGCGACAGTCACCATCGCCATCGAGGCCACGTTGTTGACGCCGATCAGCCCGGTGACGTAGGGGGCTCCCTGCTGCTCGATCCACTCGGCCCCCGCCCTCATCATCAGGGTGCCCACGCCGCGAGTGCGCAAGCCGGCGGCGACCCGGGTGTTGAAGCTGTAGCCGGCCATGCACGGTCGTCCGGCCACCCGCACCGGGATGAGCGCCACGCAGTTGACCCCGATGATCCGCCCGTCCTGCTCGGCCACGAAGGTGCGGCAGCGGGTGTAGGCGGCGGTGCGCGCGAAGAAGTTCCGGCGGGCCTGGATCAGGGCTGCGCCGGCATCGGGCGCCGCGCCGTCCAGTGACTGCAAGGCGTCACTGTCGGCCGGAAGGGCGTCTCGGAGCGAAACATCCGCGGTCCGGAGGGCCGGAGTACTCATGAGCCTCGGCCAAGAATACTCGCCTTTTGGCCGTCCGCAACTATTGCATGTGAAGGGCCCTGCTATGGTGCCGCTTGCCTACCGCCCGCTGCCTACCGCCCCTCCCTACCGGAGATGGAACGGGACGTCGACGACGACGACGCCTTTCCGGAAGAGCAGCGCTCCCTTGATGAGCAGGGCGGTCTGGTTGTGGAGCAGGTGCTGCCACCAGCGCGCGGGGACGAACTCCGGGATCACGATGGTGACCACGTGGTTCTCGCCCACCGCCAGGAGATGGTTGACGTAGTCGAGGAAGGGCGTGAGCAGCGACCGGTAGGGGGAGGTCAGCACCACCAGCGGGACCCCCAGCCCGAACTTGCCCCACTTCTCCTCGAGCTTCTGGGTCCGGTCGGGGTCGACCTCGACGTACACCGCCTTCGCGGACGTGGAGAGGGTCTGCGCGTAGCGCAGGGCCGCCGCCACGCCCCGGTGGAGGTCGCCCACCAGGACCAGCACCGAGTGTTCGATCGACGGCGGGCCCCCGTAGTTGTCGAGGGAGAGCTGCCGGGCCACGTCGGCGTAGTGGCGCCGGATCATCATGAACAGCGCCACCAGCAGGGGGATGAGCAGCACCACCATCCACGCGCCGTGGCTGAACTTGGTGCCCGCGATCACGAGCATCACGAGCCCGGTGGTGGCGGCTCCGACCGCGTTGAGCACCCACCGCCACCACCAGCCCGGCTCGCGCCGCGAGAGCCACCGCCGCACCATGCTGGCCTGCGAGAGGGTGAAGGAGACGAAGACGCCGACCGCGTAGAGCGGGATGAGGGCGTGGGTGGCGCCGCCGAAGAGGAGGATCAGGAGCGCGGCCAGGCCGCCCAGGATCAGGATCCCGTTCGAGAAAACGAGCCGGTCCCCGCGAGTCCCGAACTGCCGGGGGATGAACCCGTCGCGGGCGAGGAAGTACGCGAGGCGGGGAAAGTCGGCGAACGCGGTGTTGGCCGCGAACACCAGGATCAGCATGGTCACGACCTGGATCTCGTAGTAGAGGAGGCCGCCGCCGAAGATCAGGCGCGCGAGCTGCGAGACGACGGTCTCCTCCGGGCGGGGCAGCACCTGGTAGTGCCGGGCCAGGAAGGTGATGCCCATGAACAGCGTGACCAGGATGATGCCGAGCCAGGCGAGCACGATGCGTGCGTTGCGCGCTTCCGGCGGATGGAACGCGGGCACCCCGTCGGACACCGCCTCCACGCCGGTCAGCGCCGCGCAGCCGGACGCGAAGGCGCGGAGCACCAGGAAGATCGTGAGGTCCTGGCTCATCGCGGTGGGGGTCGCGGCGGGCGGGGGAACGCCCTCCCATCCGAACAGCCAGCGCACGAAGCCGTAGGCGAGCATGGTCGCGAAGCTCACCACGAACAGGTACGTCGGCACCGCGAAGAGGCTGCCCGACTCGCGCAGGCCGCGCAGGTTCACGGTCGCGATCCCCGCGATGAAGAGCACCCCGATGAGGATGCGGTAGTCGTAGAGGACGGGGAACGCGGAGGTGATCGCGGCGACTCCGGCCGCGACGCTCACCGCCACCGTGAGCACGTAGTCGATGAGCAGGGCCCCCGCCGCCACCAGCGCGGGCAGCGTGCCCAGGTTGTCCTTGGTGACGATGTAGGCGCCGCCCCCCTTCGGGTAGGCGAGGATCGTCTGGCGGTACGAGCTCACCACCACCGCGATGAGGAGGGCGATCGCGATCCCGATCGGGATCGAGAAGGTGAGCGCGGCGGTACCGGCGAGAACCAGCACCAGCAAGATTTCCTCGGTGGCGTACGCCACCGAGGACAGCGCGTCGGAGGAGAAGACCGCGAGGGCGGACGTCCGGGACAGCCGCTCGTGCCGGGCCTGGGCCGTGGCCAGCGGCGACCCGACGAACAGCTTCTTGACCGCGCTGATCTTCACCCGGGCAGCCTCTGGATCATCAACGCTAGAGGCGGCGGCGCCCGGGTGTCAAGCATTCGCGCGGCCCGGAGGCGGCGCGCGCTACCGGACGGGGCCGGAATCCTTGGGGCGCTCCGCGCCTTCCTTCGGCTCGGCGACCGCGTCCGGCGTCTCCACGCCCTTCTTGAACTCGCGGATCGCCTGCCCCAGCGACCGGCCCAGGTCGGGAATCTTCGATCCACCGAACAGCACCAGCGCGATGAGCAGGATCAGCATCAGCTCCTGAGCACCCAGTCCGAACATGTGCATCCTCCTCGAATCGAGAGTCCACCACCGTGCGACCGGCGGGCCGGCCGCGTGCACTGCGTGGGGAGGAGGCTATGGACAGGGCGGAGCCCGGAAACGGGCGGGCGCGGCGACGAGGTAGGGGCGCGGCCGCGGTCGCCACCCGAGGACCGCCGCGAGCACGATCAGCGCGGGCATCCACCCGCGGGCGGGCTCGACCAGCGCCGACATCTGCTCGGAGAGCAGGAGCGGCAGGAAGTCGCCGTCGTCGTCGTCGAAGTAGCTCGGGACCCACGCGAAGTCGACCGACTGGACCGTGGCGGCGGTGAGCAGCCCCACGTGGAACAGCACCAGCACCGCCACCAGGGTGCGCGCTCCGAGCATGGCGCCGAGCCTACGGCCGCGGGGTCCGCGTGTCAAATTCGGCGTCGAACCGTCGGGGCCGGTGCGATGCTGTGGGCAAGGAGCCGGAGGCGGACATGAACATCCTGGTACCCGACATCAGCATCGCGGAAAAGCTGCTCCGCTCGGTGGCCGTCTACACGTTCCTCCTCGTCGCCTTTCGCCTGTGCGGCAAGCGGCAGCTCGGCCAGCTGAGCGCCTTCGACCTCGTGGTGCTCCTCATCATCAGCAACGTGGTGCAGAACGCGGTGATCGGCAACGACAACTCCCTCGGGGGCGGGCTCCTCGGCGCCACCACCATCCTCCTCCTCAACCTGCTGGTCGCGTACGTGACCTTTCGCTTCCGGCGGGCCGACCGCGTGATCGAGCACTCCCCGACCGTGCTCGTCCGGCACGGCCGCATCCTGCGCGACAACCTGCGGCGCGAGCGTCTGGGCCCTCGGGATCTCCGCGCCGCCCTGCGGCATCACGGGGTGGTCTCGATCCGGGACATCCGCTATGCCTTCCTCGAGGAGGACGGGCACGTGAGCGTCATCACCGGGCGTCCGCGCGGCGAGTGAGCCGCCGCATCCCTCCCGCTTCGTGAGCGATCTCCACCAGTTCGTCGGGCACTGGGGCTATGCCGCCATCTTCGTGGTCGTCGTGCTCGGCAACGTCGGCCTCCCGGTGCCCGAGGAGACCATCCTGGCCCTCGCCGGCTACCTGGTCTGGCGGGGCAAGCTGCGCCTCTCCCTGGTGCTGGTGGTCGGCATCGTGAGCGCGGTGGTCGGCGACAACATCGGCTACTGGCTCGGCCGGCGGTACGGCCAGACCGCGCTGCCCCGCTACGCCCGCTGGGTGCTCGGTCATCCGGAGCGGCTCGAGACCATGAAGGCGTTCGTGGCCCGCCGGGGCCCCCTGGCCGTGTTCGTGGCCCGCTTCGTCCCGGGGGTGCGCTTCACCGCCGGCCCCCTCGCGGGCGCCCTCGGCCTGCGGTTCTCCTCGTTCCTGCTCGCGAACGTGGCGGGGGCGGTGCTCTACGTGCCGGTGGTCGTGGGCGCGGGGCTGGCGGTGGGCTACGGGTTCGGCGCCTACGTGGAGCAGATGCGCTACGTGGTCGGCGAGGTGGAGCGCACCGTCCTGCTCCTGGTGCTGCTGGGCATCCTGGCCCTGGTCGCGCTCCGGATCACGCAGGCCGTCCGCCAGCGCAAGACGGACTGAGGCCGCGGCGACCGGACGCGGAGAGCGCCCGGTCGCCGCCGCGACCGGGTCGATCAGTGGCTCTTCGCTTCCCCGAAGCCGTCGGAGCCCTTGAGGCGCTCGTCGGTGCCCGGGATGTACCGGCGCTCCAGCTCCTGGAAGTGCGACACCCGGGCCATCACGTGATGGCTCTCGGTGGGATGGCCCACCTTCTGCCGCTCGAGGGTCCACTGGGCCTGCTCCTCGTTCTTCACCAGCTCCTGCATGAAGTTCCACACCGAGTACATCGCGGCGTGGGCGCCGAAGAGGGTGATGAAGATGAAGCGGTAGCCCAGCTCGCCCAGCTCGCGGAACGTGAGCGGGTTCGGATCCTTGTGCCAGCGGAAGGACGACGAGTAGTTGAAGGCCAGCGGCAGGTTCGGGTGCGACTGCTTCATCGCGCGCGCGAACTCGATGGCCGGCTCGCGCTCCGAGTTCGACAGCTCGGCCCACACCAGGTCGACCCCCGCGTCGGCGTAGGCGCGGCCCCGCCAGATCGCCTCGTCCATGCTCCCCCCGACCGCGCCGTAGGCGTCGGTGCGGGCGATGATCACGAAGTCGCGGTCGAGCCGGTCACGCTCCGCGATCGCGGCCCGGTACTTGCCGAGGGCCTCCTCGCGCGACACGATGGTCTTGCCCGCGATGTGGCCGCAGCGCTTCGGGAAGCGCTGGTCCTCCAGGTGGATGCCCGCGACGCCGGTCTTGACGAACTCCTGCACCGTCCGCATGGTCGACAGCGCGTTGCCGTAGCCGTCGTCCGCGTCCGCGATGATCGGCAGGTTCACCGCGCTCGCCACCATCGAGGCGGCCTTGGTCACCTCGGTCATGGTGAGGAGGCCCATGTCGGGCCAGCCGTTGAGCATGGCCAGCGAGTAGCCGCTCAGGTAGATCGACTTCATCCCGGCCTGCTCCGCGATCTGCGCGTCGAGCGGCGAGTAGATACCGCCGGTGAAGAGATAGGGCTCCTCGTCGAGGAGCCGGCGGAACGTTCTGCCCTTGGATTCCATGATGAGCCTCCTTCTAGGCGCCGAGCGCGGGCGGCAGCTCAAGGAGGCTACCGGCGCAGCTCGAGCAGTAGGTCGTGGACTCGAGCTGGTAGGAGCAAGCCGGGCAGCAGGCCGCCCCACACTCGATACAGCCGAGGTGATTGAAGGCGAAGTGGATCTCGGTCCCGCAGCGGCAACGGCTCCCCATGGAGCTCCTCCTTGAGCCAGAGATATCTCGAGGAGAGACAAGAACCGTTCCACCGCGCCGCGACCCAGAAGCTACTGTTTCGACAGGCCACATGCAGCCGATTGCCGACCGAAGTGTGACAGCCGTGTCTCACTCAGAAGCGGAGACAAGCTTGCCTACAGAGGCGGAACACGCAGATAGATATGAGCTATTCTGGCATGGCTCGCATGAGTCTTATTACGACTCATATACGAGTCGACTACGACCCTACCTTGAACTTCTTCGTGTTTATCGAGTACTTGGATAGGAGCCGGTGGAAGTTTCTCCGGGTGATGCCGGCCTTCTGAGCGGCCACCGAGATGTTCCCGCGCGCCTCGGACAGGAAGCGGGCCACGGCCTCTTTCTCGAACATCGCGACCACCCGCTCCTTGGCCTGGACGAACCCCTCCTGGGTCGTGACCTGGATGGGGCTCGCGTCCCGCAGATAGAGCGGCAGGTGGGCGACCTCCACCTGCTGGTTCGAGGACAGCACCACCGCCCGCTCGATGATGTTCTCGAGCTCCCGCAGGTTGCCGGGCCAGGCGTAGCTCCGCAGCAGGTCCAGGGCGTCCTGGGAGAAGCGGTCGACCTTCTTGTTCACCTTCGCCTCGGCCTTGCGGAGGAAGTGATAGGCCAGGACCGGGATGTCCTCGCTCCGCTCCCGCAGCGGCGGCAGGACCACCGTGAAGGCGTTGAAGCGGTAGAAGAGATCCTCGCGGAACTCGGAGGTGGCGAGCGCCTTCTCGAGGTCGCGGTTGGTGGCCGCGATCACGCGCACCCGCACCTTGCGGGTCACCACGTCGCCGACCGGCTTCACCTCCCCGGCCTGCAGGACCCGGAGCAGCTTCCCCTGCATCTCGGGCGGCATGTCGCCGACCTCGTCCAGGAAGATGGTCGCCCCGTCCGCCTTCTCGAACAGGCCGACCTTGTCCGCCACCGCCCCGGTGAACGACCCGCGCTTGTGCCCGAAGAGCTCGGACTCCATGAGGGTCGGGGTCAGCGCGGTGCAGTTGACGGTGACCAGCGGCTTGTCGCGCAGGTTCGAGTACCGATGGATGGCGCGCGCCACCAGCTCCTTGCCGGTGCCGGATTCTCCGCGGATGAGCACCGTGGTCGGGGTCTGGGCCACCCGGACGATCTGCTCGGCGAGCTCCCGCATCTTCGGGTTCTGCCCGATGATGAAGTCGCCGTCCGACTTGGCCTGCAGCTCCCGGAGCATCAGGGAGTAGCGGTCCTCCAGCTCCTCGGTCCGCTTGCGCTCGGCCAGCAGGTCCCACATGAACTTGGCGCTCGCCCCGCCCATGACCTCGGTGCTCGCCGGCTTCAACCGCTGGATGGCGGCCTGCACCTCCGGATTGCCGGTCACGTCGATGATCAGGTCGAGCTGGGGATCCGCGATGAGCTCGCCCAGGTCGGTGCTCACCTGGACGTTGAGGCGGCGGGCCAGCTCGAGGCCCGGCGCCCACGGGTTCACGTCGACGACGCCCACGATGGTCACGGTGGGATCGCCGCTGAACATCTCGAGCAGGGCGCGGCCGCCCTTGCCCGCCCCGACGATGACGACCTTGGTCACCGTCCCGGAGGCGCGGCTAGAAGGGCTGCGCCTCGCGCTTGGCGAGGCGCTCGAAGGAGGCGTACTCGGGGATGAAGGTCACCTGCACCTTGCCGGTGGGGCCGTTGCGCTGCTTGCCGATGACCACGTCCGCGACCCGATCCCCGTCCTCCGACTGCAGGCCGTAGCGCTCCGGCCGGTAGAGGAAGAGGATCACGTCGGCGTCCTGCTCGAGCGCGCCCGACTCCCGCAGATCCGACAGCTGGGGCTCCTTGCGCTCGCGGGTCTCCACCGCGCGCGAGAGCTGGGACAGCGCCACCACCGGCACGTTCAGCTCCTTGGCCAGCGCCTTCAGGGAGCGCGAGATCTCCGAGATCTCCTGCTGCCGGTTCTCCTGCTGGTGGCGCCCGCGCATGAGCTGGAGGTAGTCGATCACGATCAGGTCGAGCCCGTGCTCCGCCTTCATGCGCCGGGCCTTGGCCCGCGCCTCCAGCACCGTGAGGGCGGGCGAATCGTCGATGTAGATCGGCGCCTCCGCCAGCCGGCCCGCCGCGTTGGTCAGGCGGGTCCAGTCGCGCGGGTCGAGGTAGCCGGTGCGCACCTTGTGGGAGTCCACCTTGGCCTCGGAGCAGAGCAGCCGCTGCACGAGCTGCTCCTTGGACATCTCGAGGCTCAGCACCAGCACCCGCTTGTGGTCCTCCACCCCGGCGTACTTGGCCACGTTCAGCGCGAAGGCGGTCTTGCCCATCGAGGGGCGCCCCGCGATGATGATGAAGTCGCTCGGCTGGAAGCCCGACGTCATCCGGTCGAGATCGTCGAAGCCGGTGGCGAGCCCGGTGATGTGCTCCTTGCGGTCGTAGAGCTTCTCGATGTGCTCGAAGGTGTCCTTGAGGATGGCCCGCACCGGGAAGGCCGCGCCCTGCATCCGCCGCTCGGAGACCTGGAAGATCAGCCGCTCCGCGTCGTCGAGCAGCTTGTCCACGTCGTCCCGGGCCTCGTAGCTCTGCCCGATGATGTCGGTGGCGATGCGGATGAGGTCGCGCAGGAGGGCCTTCTCCCGGACGATGGCCCCGTAGGAAAGGAGGTGGGCCGCGGTGGTCGCCTCCTCCACCAGGCTCGCGAGGGCGGCGGCTCCCCCGACCTCTTCCAGCTCCGCGCGCCGCTTCAGCTCCTCCGAGACGGTGAGGAGATCCACCGGATCGTTGCGCTCGAAGAGCGCGAGGGTGGCGTCGAAGATCTTGCGGTGGCCTTCCTTGTAGAAGTCGGCCGGCTTGAGCAGCTCGATCGCCTTGGGCAGGCTCTCGCGCTCCAGCAGGATCGCCCCCAGGACGGCCCGCTCGGCCTCCAGGCTGTGGGGAGGGATCTTGGAGGTGAGCAGGTCGGTGAGCGTGGCCACGGCTATTCCCGGCTGACGGACACCTTCAACTGGGCGGTCACGTCGGCGTGCAGGCGAACCGGCACCGAGAACTCGCCGAGACTCTTGATCGGCTCGTCGAGCCCGATGCGGCGTCGCTCGAGCTCGATCCCGTGCTGGGCCAGGAAGGCGGCCAGGTCGGCGCGCCCGACCGAGCCGAAGAGGCGGCCCTCGTCGGAGGCCTGGCGGCGCTGGGCGAAGTGCAGGGCTCCGATCGCCTGGGCCTGGCTCTCGGCGTCCGACCTGAGCTTGGCGGCCTGGGCGTCCTGGCTGGCCTTGATCTGGGCCAGGTTCTTCATGTTCGCCGCGGTGGCGTGCAGGGCCAGCTTCTGCGGGCAGCAGGAAGTTGCGCGCATAGCCGTCCGAGACGTCGCGCACCTCGCCGCGGCGGCCCAGGGTCGGGATGTCGTCCATCAGGATGATCTTCATGGCAGGATGATCTTCATGGCCGGCTCCTCGCTCGCCCGCTCACTCTGACGTCTGGGCCAGCAGGGCGACGGTGCGCGCCCGCCGGACCGCGCGCGTGAGCTGGCGCTGGTGCCGGGCGCAGCTCCCCGAGATGCGGCGGGGGGTGATCTTGCCGCGCTCCGAGACGAAGTTCCGGAGCCGGCGAATATCCTTGTGGTCGATCAGGCTCACCCGATCGACGCAGAATTTACAAACCTTGCGGCGTCCGAACCGACGCCGCTTGACGGGCTTCGAAGCTGGCGGAATGGCTTGTTCCTCCTCTTGGAACCGACCGTGCTAGAACGGCACCTCGTCGTCGCCGCCCTCGCTGCCGGCCTCGACCGGCTCGGGGACTCCGGGGGTCGCGGCGGCGGCGGACTTGCTCCGTCCCATGAACTGCACCCGCTCGGCGACGACCTCGACGACGCTGCGCTTCTGACCATCCTTCGTTTCCCAGTCCCGCGTCTGCAGCCGGCCCTCGACCATCACCGGGCTACCCTTGTCGAGGTACTCGCCGCAGCTCTCCGCCTGCTTGCCCCACACCACGCAGGTGAGGAAGCAGGTCTCCTCCCGCTTCTCCCCGCCCTGGGTCGTGTAGTTGCGGTTGACGGCCAGCCGGAGATCGGCCACCGCGGTGCCGCTGGGCGTGTACCGGAGCTCCGGAGTGCGGGTGAGGTTTCCGATCAGGAACACTCGATTGAGACTCGCCATCAGACGACCTCCTCCACCGCCGGGGTCTGCGGCTTCGGGGCGGACCGGATCCGCTTGGGAGCGGGAATGCGGGTCGTGAAGTGCCGGAGGACCTGCTCGTTGAGCGTCAGCTGCCGCTCGTACTCCTTGACGACGGCCGGCTCGGCCTTGCACTCGATGACCGCGTAGGTTCCCTCTCGCTGCTTCCGGATCTCATAGGCCAGCCGGCGCTTGCCCCAGCTCTCGGCCTTCGTGACCTCACCTCCGAGCGACTTGAGCGTGTCCTGCAGCTTGGTCAGCAGGGCCGTCACGTCCTCTTCGGTGGGTCGTGGATCGATGATTACCAGGATTTCGTACGGGTACAGACGACTCACCTCCCCCAGTTACTCGGCTATTCTCGTGATTGGAAGCGCTTAACGTTACCAGAGCCTGTCTCGAAAGACAACCTCGCGTCAAGAGTGGACAAAATAGCACGGCCCTTGCCGTCGCCGGCAAGGGCCGCCTGGTCGTTCCGAAGCGGGTCTAGAAGTCCCCGTGCGGCATCGGCGGGGCCGCGGCCGGCTTGTCCTCGGGCAGATCGGTGATCAGCGCCTCCGTCGTCAGCAGCAGCGAGGCCACCGACGCCGCGTTCTGCAGCGCCACCCGCTCCACCTTGGTGGGGTCGATGATACCGGCCTGGATCATGTCCACGAACTCGAGCGACTCCGCGTCGAAGCCGCGGGTCACCACCTTCTCGGCCTTCACCTTCTCCACGATCACGCTGCCCTCGAGCCCCGCGTTCTCCACGATCTGGCGGATGGGCTCCTCGAGCGCGCGCTTCACGATCATGGCGCCGACCTTCTCGTCGCCTTCCAGCTTCAGCCCGTCGATGGAGCTGGAGGCCCGCAGCAGGGCCACTCCGCCGCCCGGCACGATGCCTTCCTCCACCGCGGCGCGGGTCGCGTTGAGCGCGTCCTCGACCCGGGCCTTCTTCTCCTTCATCGCGGTCTCGGTCGCGGCGCCCACCTTGATGACCGCCACGCCGCCGGCCAGCTTGGCCAGCCGCTCCTGCAGCTTCTCCCGGTCGTAGTCCGAGGTGGTCTCCTCGATCTGGGCCCGGATCTGCTTGATGCGCCCCTCGATCGCCGCGGTCTTGCCCGACCCCTCGACGAGCGTGGTGTTGTCCTTGTCGACCACGATCTTCTTGGCCTTGCCCAGGTCTTCCAGCTTGATGTTCTCGAGCTTGATGCCGAGATCCTCGGTGATGGCCTTGCCGCCGGTCAGGATCGCGATGTCCTCCAGCATGGCCTTGCGGCGGTCGCCGAAGCCGGGGGCCTTCACCGCCGCGGTGTGCAGCGTGCCGCGCAGCTTGTTCACCACCAGGGTGGCCAGGGCCTCACCCTCGATGTCCTCCGCGATGATCAGGAACGGCTTGCCGGAGCGGGCCACCTGCTCGAGCAGCGGCAGCATGTCCTTCATCACGCTGATCTTCTTCTCGTGGATCAGGACCAGCGCGTCCTCGAGCACGACCTCCATGCGCTCCGCGTCGGTCACGAAGTAGGGCGAGAGGTAGCCGCGGTCGAACTGCATGCCCTCGACCACGTCCAGCACCGTGTCGGCCGACTTCGACTCCTCGACGGTGATGACGCCGTCCTTGCCCACCTTCTCCATGGCCTCGGCGATCAGGCTGCCGATGGTCTTGTCGTTGTTGGAGGCGATCGTCGCGACCTGGGCGATCTCCTTCTTGTCCTTGGTCGACTTCGACATCCTCTTCAGATCCTCGACCACCGCCTCGACCGCCTTGTCGATGCCGCGCTTCAGCCCCATGGGGTTGGCGCCCGCGGTGACGTTCTTCAGGCCCTCGCGCACGATGGCGTGGGCCAGCACGGTGGCGGTGGTGGTCCCGTCGCCCGCGATATCCGAGGTCTTGGACGCGACTTCCTTGACCATCTGCGCGCCCATGTCCTCGTAGTTGTCCTTGAGCTCGATCTCCTTCGCGACCGTCACCCCGTCCTTGGTGATGGTCGGGCTACCGAACTTCTTGTCGATGACCACGTTGCGGCCCTTCGGGCCCATGGTCGCCTTGACGGCCGCCGCCATGATGTTGACCCCGCGCAACAGGGCCGCCCGTCCCTCGTCACTGAACATGACCTGCTTCGGCATCTCTCGCTCTCCTCCTGGCTCACTCGATGGAATTGGCCGCGCTCGCCCGCATGGGCAGACCGGCCGGGTTTAGTACCTTCGGTTGATGTGACGGCGCTACTCCGCCGCCTACTCGATGATGGCGAGCACGTCCTCTTCACGCAGGATCAGGTACTCCTCGTCGTCCAGCTTGACCTCGGAACCGGAGTACTTGCCGAAGAGGATCTTGTCGCCGGCCTTCACGTCGAGCGGGACCTTCTTGCCCTCGTCATTCACCTTCCCGTTACCCACCGCGATGACCTTGCCCTCCTGGGGCTTTTCCTTCGCCGTGTCCGGGATGATGATGCCGCCCTTCTTGACCTCCTTCTCCTCCTCCCGCTTGACGAGAATTCGGTCGTGCAACGGACGAATCTTCATGGTCAACGTGCCTCCAGATAGTAAGATGTTGGGCCTTGCGGCGAATGCCGCCCTTGGCGGTGTTAGCACTCAACCAAGGCGAGTGCTAATATAGTCGGCGGTCCCGTGCTTGTCAAATCTAAATAGATATTTAACGATGGACACTTGCATGCCAAGGATGACCCATGCCGTCCCAGCCCGCTAAGCCCGCGATTCTCATCTCCCGACTCCTGCCCAAGCCGGCCGTCGACCTCGCGCGCAGCCGCGCCGAGATCGACGCCTACGCGGTCGACGGCGCGATGCCGCGGGCGGAGCTGCTGGCGCGACTGGCGGGCAAGCGGGGCCTGATCTGCGTCATCAGCGAGGTGATCGACCAGGCGCTGCTCGACGCCTGCCCCGACCTTCGCGTCGTCTCCAACGTGGCGGTGGGCTTCAACAACGTCGACGTGGCCGCCTGCACCCGGCGCGGGGTCGTGGTCACCAACACCCCCGACGTGCTGACCGACACCACCGCCGACTTCGCGTGGGCGCTCCTGATGGCCACCGCCCGCCGCGTGGTCGAGGCCGACCGCTACCTGCGCGAGGGACGCTTCCAGCAGTGGGAGTACATGACGCTCCTGGGCGGCGACGTGCACGGCAAGACCCTCGGCGTGGTCGGCTTCGGTCGGATCGGCCGCGCGGTGGCGCGCCGGGCCCAGGGCTTCGGCATGCGGGTGCTCTACCAGGACGCGGTGGCCGCGGACGCGGCGACCGAGCGCGAGCTCCACGCGACGCGGGCCGACCTCGCCACCCTGCTCCGCGAGTCCGACTTCGTCACGCTCCACACCCCGCTCATCCCCGAGACCCGTCACCTGATCAACGCCCAGTCGCTGCGCACCATGAAGAAGACCGCGTTCCTGATCAACGCGGCCCGCGGCCCGGTGGTGGACGAGGCGGCGCTCGTCCAGGCCCTCGAGGAAGGCTGGATCGCGGGGGCCGGTCTCGACGTGTTCGAGGAGGAGCCGAAGGTGCACCCGGGACTGATCGGGCTGCCGACCGTGGTGCTGGCCCCGCACATCGCGAGCGCGCTCCTCCGAGACGCGGCTCAAGATGGCCACCCTCGCGGTCGAGAACTGCCTCGCCGTGCTCGAGGGCAAGACGCCGCCCACGCCGGTCAATCCCGAGGTGCTGACGCGCCGGTAGCCGTGGAACTGCTGGTCCTCGATCGGGTCAGCAAGCGCTTCGGGCCGGACGCATCCCCGGCGGTCGACGGGCTGTCGCTCCGGGTGGCCGAGGGCGAGATCCTGGCCCTGCTCGGTCCCTCGGGCTGCGGCAAGACCACCACGCTGCGCCTCATCGCGGGCCTCGAGACCCCGGACGCGGGCACCATCACGCTGCGCGGCCGCCTCGTGGCCGGGCCGGGCCACGCGGTGCCGCCCGAGGAGCGCGGCGTCGGCATCGTGTTCCAGGACTACGCGCCTGTTCCCGCACCTGACCGTGGGCGACAACGTGGGCTTCGGCCTGGCCCGGGCCGCCCGCCGTGATCGGGTCGCCGAGGTCATCGACCTGGTCGGGCTCGGAGGCCTCGCCGCTCGCTACCCGCACGAGCTCTCCGGCGGCCAGCAGCAGCGCGTGGCCCTCGCGCGCGCCCTCGCCCCCGCCCCCGCGGTCATGCTCCTCGACGAGCCGTTCTCGAACCTGGACGCCGATCTCCGGGCCCAGATGCGCGACGAGGTGGAGCGGATCCTCCGCTCGAGCGCCACCACCGCGATCTTCGTGACCCACGACCAGGAGGAAGCGTTCACCCTGGCCGACCGGGTCGGCGTCCTGCGGGCCGGCTCGCGTCGAGCAGCTCGCGACCCCGTCGCAGATCTACCACCGCCCGGCCACGCGCTTCGTCGCCTCGTTCGTGGGCGCGGCCGACTTCCTGCCCGGGATCGTCACCGGTCTCGGCATCGTCACCGAGGTGGGCACGTTCGCCAACGTCGAGCAGCTCGCGATCGGCGCCCGGATCGACGTGATGATCCGGCCCGACGACATCACGTTCGTCCCGGAGACGGACGGGGCCGGGACCATCACCCGCCGCTATTTCCGCGGGTCGGAGACGGTGTACTGCATCCGGCTGCCGTCGGGCCACCGGGTGCACTCCTCCCAGCCCTCGGCCTCGATCCTGCCCGCCGGCATGCGGGTCCGGGTCACGTCCCACGTGCTCCACGTGGTGGCGTTCCCGGCGGTCGACGCCTAGCCGCGAGACGTCAGCCGGATCAGCAGCATCACCGGCAGCAGCCCCACGCCGACCAGGGCCAGCGCCGGCACCGCCGCCTCCTGCCACATCGCCTCCGACGTCCGCTCCCAGATCTCGATGGCGAGCGTGTTGAGCCCGAACGGCCGGAGCAGCAGGGTGGCCGGCATCTCCTTCATGGCCTCGACGAACACGAGCACCAGCGCGGTCAGGAGTCCGCCCCGGATGAGCGGCAGGTGGACGCGGCGCAGGGCAACGCCCGCGCGGGCCCCGAGCGTCCGCGCCGCGTCGTCGAGGCTCGGAGGGATCCGGCCGAGGCTCGCCTCCACCGACTGCAGTCCCACCGCGAGGAAGCGGACGACGTAGGCGAGGATCAGCCCCGCCGCCGACCCGGTGAGGAGCAGGCCGAGCGGGCGATCGAGGACGCGCTCGAGCGGGGGCACCAGGACGTGGTCGGCCCAGGCGAGCGGCAGGAGCACCCCGACCGCGATGACCGCGCCGGGCAGCGCGTAGCCCATCGACGCGAACCGGCGCCGCGAGCCGGACCGCGCGGGTGCCGTGGAGCCGGCCCGCGTAGGCGAGGAGCACGGCCAGGGCGCACGCGAGCCCCGCCGCCGCGGCGGCGAGCAGCGCGGTGTGCTCGAGCAGCGCGAGGAAGTCGGGCGCGACGCGACCCCCGCGCACCGCGGCGAGGGCCCACCACGCCAGCTGCCCCACCGGCAGCACGAAGGCCGGGCCGAGCACCGCCAGGCACACCGCGGTGGCGGCCACCGCCCGGAAGCCCCGGAGCGGCTCCGCCTCCAGGGCGCGGCTCGCCCGGCCGCGCTGGACGAACCGGGCCCGGCCGCGCGAGCGGTGCTCGAGCAGGAGCAGCGCCAGGGCGAAGAGCAGCAGCACGCTCGCGAGCTGGGTGGCCGCGATCCGATCGAACATGCCGTACCAGACGCGATAGATGGCCTCGGTCAGCGTGCGATAGCCGAACGTCGTGACGGTCCCGAAGTCGGCGAGCGCTTCCATCATCGCGAGCGCCACCCCCGCCGCGAGGGCGGGCCGCGCCATCGGCACCGTCACCGCGAGGAACGCGGCCGGGCGCGAGCGGCCGAGGGTGCGCGCGATCTCCACCGCGGCGGTGCCCTGCTCGCGGAAGGCCACCCGGGCCAGGAGGTAGACGTACGGGTAGAAGACCAGGGTCATCATGGTGACCACCCCGCCGTAGGAGCGCAGCTCGGGCAGCCGGGCGCCCGCGCCGAGCGCGCCGCGCAGCGCGCCCTGGATCGGTCCCGCGTACTCGAAGAGACCGAGGAAGGTGAAGCCGATGACGTAGGCCGGCACCGCGAGCGGCAGGATCAGCGCCCACTCCAGCACCGAGCGCCCGGGGAAGCGGTGGAACACCACGAGCCAGGCGAGGCCGCCGCCGACCAGCAGCGTGCCCGCCCCCACCCCCAGCGAGGAGCAGGAGCGTGTTGGCGATCAGCTCGAGGAGCTGGGTGCGCCAGAGATGGCGCCAGACGTCCCCCGACGGGACGACCAGCGACGAGAGCACCGCCGCGATCGGGACCGCGACCACCGCGGCGGTCCCGATCGCGGTCCAGGCCCAGAGCGAGGACCCGGCCGGCGCGCGGGCGAGCACCCGCGGGCTACTTGTAGCCGGCCCGGTCCGCCAGCCGCGTGGCCGCGGCCTGGAACTCGCCGGCCGCCGCCACGTTGGTGTCGTCCTGCTTGAACTTGCCCCACTTGGCGATGACCGGGTTCACCGCGGCCTGCGGGTTGGCCGGGAACTCGAAGTTCGAGTCCGCGAACATCTGCTGCGCCTCGGGGCCGGTCAGGAACTCGATGAGCTTGATCGCCTCGGCCCGGTTCTTGGCGTGCGTGGTGACGCCGGCCCCCGAGATGTTCACGTGGGTCCCGGTCGTCTGCTGGTTGGCCCAGAAGGCGGCCACCGGGAAGGCCGAGTCCTTGGCCAGGAGACGCCCGAGGTAGTAGGTGTTGGTCAGCGCCACGTCGCACTGACCGGCCGCGACCGCTTCCAGGATCTTGGTGTCCCCGTTGATCAGGGTCGGATTGTTGGCGACCCAGCCTCGCACGGTGGCCTCCGTCTTCGGCTCCCCGTAGCGCTTGATCATGGTGGCGATCAGCGACTGGTTGTAGATGTGGGTCGACGTGCGCAGGCACAGCCGCCCCTTCCACTTCGGATCCCCGAGGGCCTCGTAGGTGGAGAGCTCCTCCGGCTTCACCCGGGCGGTGCTGTACATGATGGTGCGCGCGCGCACCGTGAGCCCGACCCAGCGACTCTCGGGATCGCGGAGATGCGCGGGGATGTTGGCCTGGAGCTCGGGCGAGTCCACCTTGGACAGGAGCCCGGCGCGCGCCGCGTTCCAGAGATGGCCCGCGTCCACGCTGATCAGGACGTCGGCCGGGGTCCGGTCGCCCTCCGCCTTCAGGCGCTCGAAGAGCGGCCCGGCCTCCCCGCCGAAGCTCTTCACCTGGATGCCGGTCTTCCGGGTGAAGGCCTCCATCGCCGGCTCTTGCCCGTAGTGCGCGCGCGCGGAGTACACCATCACCTCCGCGGCCTCGCCGCTCGCCGCCGCCATCCAGGTGGCCAGGCCCAGCGCCGCCGCCAGGGTCATCGTCCCAATCGTCCTCGTCCGCGCTCTCGCCATGTCGTCTCTCCTGGGATACGGGGGTGACGGCTGAAATGGAGAGTGAGGCTAGCCTAATATCCGGAATGTGTCAAACCTAAGCCGGCCGGCCGGGGCGAGGCGGCCCGCCGGGCTACAATGCGGGCCATGGACTCCCGCCTCTGGGCCTTCGTCGTCGTGGCCACCCTGCTGGCCGTCACCCCGGGCGCCGACACCCTGCTGGTCGTGCGCAACGTGCTCACGCGGGGACGGGTCGCGGCGCTGCTCACCGTCGCCGGCATCGCGGGTGGCTGCGTCGTCCACGCGGTGCTCTCCGCGGTCGGCGTCTCGCTGATCCTGGTGCGCTCGGCCGAGGCCTTCGCGGTGCTCCGGTTCTGCGGCGCGGCCTACCTGATCGTGCTCGGCGCGCAGTCGGTCCGGCGCTGGTGGCGGGTGGACGACGGTGCCCCCGCCGCATCCGACCCGGGGGCGGCGCTCCGCCCGTCGCGACGGCTGCGCTCGTTCGTGGAAGGGCTGCTCACCAACGTGCTCAACCCGAAGGTGGGGATCTTCTACCTCGCGTTCCTGCCCCAGTTCATCGCGCCGGGCGATCCGGTGCTCGAGCGGTCGCTGCTGCTGGCCGCGCTGCACATCGGGATCGGGGTGGTCTGGCTCTCGGTGCTGTCGTTCGGGGTGGGGCGCATCCGGCCGCTGGTGGAGAGCCGCCTCTGGCGGGCGCGGCTCGAGGGCGTGAGCGGCGCGGTGCTGATCGCGCTCGGGGTCAGGCTGGCAGCCGCGCGGCGCTGAAGCCGACGCTGCGCTCGAGCCGGCGGGCCAGGCGCTCCAGCCGGTGCTCGAAGGCGGCCAGCACGCGCTCGGAGGCGCGGTGCCGCCGGGCCAGCTCCAGAGCCTCCTCCACCACCCGCCGGGCCGCGGGCAGATCGCGCCGGCGGTGCTCGTGCACCTTGGCGATCTCCTCCCACGGCCGCGGATCGAAATCGCGCGGGCCGCGGGCGGCCGCCTCCCAGAGCGCCCGCGCCTCGTCCCAGCGCGCCCGGCGCTTCTCGCCCTGAGCGAGGCGGAGCAGCAGCCGCTCCCGGAACGGCGTCGGCAGGCCCGAGTCGAGCGCCATCCGGTAGCAGGCGAGGCTCCGCTCGGGCTCGCTCAGCTCGAGCAGCCGGCCGAGCCCGGCCAGCGCCTCCGGCTCGAAGTCGGGGACCGGCGCGCGCACCACCGCATCCGCGACCCAGCCGGTCAGGGCGGCGAGCGAGAGGATGTCGTGCCGGTTGTGCTCGAACACCCGCGGGAGCTCGTCGGGCCGCTTGCGCCGCAGGTACTCGAAGTAGACGGTCGGGATCAGGGCGCCGGGCATATCGTCGTCGCGGGTGAAGCGGAGCGCGTGCTGCTCGACGGTTCCCAGCCGGCAGTCGGCGAGCCGGTCGCTCCAGAGGCGGCGCGCGGGGCCCAGCAGATCGACGTGGAAGACGGTCCCCGGGAAGCGGCGCCGCCCGAGCACGAAGCGCGTCTCGAGCAGCGGCAGGTCGAAGCCGCTCCCGTTGTAGGTGACGAAGCCGTCGAAGCGCTGGAAGATCTCCTCGAGCGCGGTCAGCAGCGCGGGCTCCTCGTCGAGATCCCGCATGAAGAGCTGGCGCACCTCGAAGTGGTCGCCGTCGAAGAAGCCCACCCCGACCAGGAACGCGTAGGTGCCGGTGCCGCCGGCCAGGCCGGTGGTCTCGGTGTCGAGGTAGAGCAGCCGGCGACCCTCGGCCAGGTCGGCCGCCGGCGCGAGCCAGGAGCGACAGCGCCCGCGGCGCCGCGTCGCGCGCCGCGAGCAGCGACTGGTCCCCGTGCCGATGATCGACCGGGAAGCGGCGGCGCACCACCAGGAGGCGCCCCGCTCGTTCTCCTCGACCGCGCCGTCGAGCAGCCCCTCGAGCGAGCGGGGCGCCCCCGCGGGCGGACGGATCCGGCTCTTCGCCTCGATGCGCCGGATGATGCGGGTCAGCTCGGTGAGGTCGCGGCCCAACGGGATCGGCCCTTCAGCGCCGGGGGACGAGACGCGTGAGCAGCTTCAGGGCGACCGGCTTGGCCTGCCGGCCCACCTCGTTCACCGGTCCCACGCACGACGGGCAGCCGCTCCGGCAGCCGCAGCCCTCGAGCGTCTCCCGGCCGCGCGCGAGCATCTCCGGGAGCACCTCGAAGATGCGCTCGGCCAGCCCGATGCCGCCGGGCTGGTTGTCGTAGAGGTAGATCGTCGGGGTGAAGTGCTCGCCCTGCAGGAGCTGGGCCCGCATCGTCTCCCGCGTCACCACCTGGCCGGCCTGGGACGGAGAGCCGTCGCCGAGCCAGGCCCCCACGTCGCGGATGTCGCACAGCAGGAAGATGGGGGCGAGGCTGTGCAGCAGGTGGCTGAGCGCGCGCAGCCCGTCGACCAGGTCGTCGCGGCGCGGCGAGATCTCCGCGAGCAGCTCCGGATCGAGGGTGAGCCAGGCGCTCGTGGTCTGCATCTCCTGCTGCGGCAGCTCGACCTCGCCCGAGCCCACGTTCTCGAGCGTGCCCATCTTGATCTTCTTGAAGCCGACCACCTTCTCGGCCACCAGCACCTCGCCCTGCTCGGCGAGCAGGCCCGGCGTCTCCTGGCGTCCGAAGCGCTGCAGGATCCACACCCCCTTGGCGGTGATCGCGTCGGTGAAGTAGTCGACCACCACCTTCTTCACGTAGGCGACCTTCTCCTCGTCCTCGCGGTAGTGGAGCTCCTGCACCTCGAAGGGCTCGCCCTCGACCATGTAGATGGCCTTGGGATAGATCATGGCGAAGGCGCTCTTCCAGTCGACCTCCGCGATGATCTGCCGCCGCTTCACCTGCTGCTGATCGCGCGCGGTGGTGTCGATGACCAGGAAGTTGTCGGAGGTGACGGTGCGCAGCGAGATGTGATCGGCCGGGTAGGTCTCGGAGCTCCAGTGGAAGTGCTCCCCGGCCCGGTGGAGCACGCCCTCGTCCTCGAGCGCGGCCAGGTGCGGCGACACGTCGCCCCCGAACGCCTCGTCCGCTCCCAGGGGCAGCTCGAAGGCCGCGCACTTGACGTGGTTGATGAGGATGAACGGGTTCTCCGGGTTGATGCGCGCGTGCTCCGGCGGCGCCCCGAAGAGGTAGTCCGGGTGCGCGGCCAGGTACTGGTCCATCGGCGAGCTGGTCGCCACCATCACCGCGGCGGACTCGCCGGTGCGCCGGCCCGCCCGGCCCGCCTGCTGCCACATCGAGGCGATGGTGCCCGGGTACCCCGCGAGCACCGCCAGGTCGAGATGGCCGATGTCGATGCCGAGCTCGAGCGCGCTGGTCGAGACCACCCCCAGCACCTCGCCCGAGCGGAGCCCCTGCTCGACCTCGCGCCGGCGCAGCGGCAGGTAGCCGCCGCGGTAGCCGCGCACGATGCCGGAGTCGCCGGTCTTGTCCTCCACCATCTTCTTGATCGAGGCCAGCACCACCTCGGTGGAGAGCCGGCTCTGGCAGAACACGATGGTGGCGACCTTCTTCTTGAGAAAGCGCCCCGCGAGCTTGGCGGCCTCGCCGAGGTACGGGGCGCGGATGCCGAGCTCCGGGTTGACCACCGGCGGGTTGTAGACCATGAAGGTCTTCTCCCCGGTGGGCGCGCCGCTCTCGTTCAGCTCCACCACCCGCTCGCCGGTCAGCCGCTGCGCGAGGTCGCCCGGATTCGCGATGGTGGCCGAGGCCATGATGAACTGCGGGGTGGCCCCGTAGTGGCGGCAGATCCGCTTGAGCCGCCGCAGCACGTTGGCGAGGTGGCTGCCGAAGACGCCGCGGTAGGCGTGCAGCTCGTCGATCACCACGTACTTGAGATTCTGGAACAGGTTCACCCACTTGGTGTGGTGCGGCAGGATCCCGGAGTGCAGCATGTCGGGATTGGTGAGCACGAGGTTGGCCCGCGCCCGCACCGAGCGCCGCGCGTCCTGCGGGGTGTCGCCGTCGTAGGTGAACATCCGCATGTCGGGCAGCGACTTGGCCAGCTCGGTCAGCTCCGCGAGCTGGTCCTGGGCGAGCGCCTTCGTCGGGAAGAGATACAGCACGCGCGCGTCCGGCTGCTGCACGAGCGCCTGCAGCACCGGCAGGTTGTAGCAGAGGGTCTTGCCGGACGCGGTCGGGGTCACCACCACCAGGTGCTCGCCCTTGGCCACCGCCTCGACCGCCTTGGCCTGGTGCGAGTAGAGCTGCTCCACCCCGCGCGCCTTCAAGGCCTCGACGATTCGCGGATCGAGCGAGGAGGGAAAGGGCGCGAACACCGCCGGCTTGGCCTCGAAGTGGCGGACCGCGCTGATCAGCGGCCCGGTCTCGAGCGACGTCAAGAGCTCGTCGAGGAGCTCCCGGATTTGCATGGCTCATCCTATGTTTAGTGAGCCAAGTTGTCAACTTTGCGGGCGCCTCCCCCGGCCAGGATGGCCACCGCGGCGAGCTGGAGCGCGAGACATCCGGCGAGGGCGGCGTGGTAGTTGCCGAATCCGTCGCGCAGCCAGCCCAGGAGGCCGGGCCCGAAGGAGTAGGTGAACTGGTTGATCGCGATGATCGTGCTCACCACCTGCCCGAACGCGGCCTTGGGGAACTCCGCCTGCACGATGACGCTCGGCAGGCTCGTGGTGTTGCCCACTCCGAGCCCGAACATCGCGCAGGCGACGTAGAGCAGGGCCGGCCCCGGATCGGAGAGCATCAGCCCGATCGAGGCCGCCTGCAGCAGGAAGTTGCCCGCGATCACCGCCCGGCGATTCGCGCGGTCCACGAACGAGCCCACCGCCAGGCGTCCGAGCACCGCGCAGACGGACGTCAAGCTCACCGCCCAGGCCGCGCCTTCCGTCCCGAGCGTCGGCTTGAGAAAGGACACCTGGTGGATGATGAAACTGATCTGCGCGGTCAGCCCGAGGGCGAACGGCAGCGCGACCGACCAGAAGTGCCAGGTGCGGATGAGCTCCCGCCGGGGAGGGACCGCGCCGGCCGCCTTCGCGACCGTGGTCCGGGCCGCGGGGGGATCGCCATCCGGCGCGAGGCCCACCGCCTCGGGCCCGCGGGCGAGCAGCCACAGCACGAGCGGGGTGAGCACCGCGACCATCAGCGCGACCAGGGACAGCACCGCGGGCCTGAATCCGATCCGCCCGATGAGGAACACGAGCGCCGGCACGAGCAGGACTCCGCCGACCGCCGCGCCGTTGAACGCGATGCTGATGGCGAGGCCGCGCCGGCGCTCGAACCAGGGCGCGACGATGACGTTGAGGGCCGCCCCGCTCATCGCGGCCCAGCCCATCGCCATCAGCGGAAACACCAGGTAGAGGTGCCACGGCTGCGTGATCCAGGTGAGCCCGACGGCGGCCGCCCCCATGGCCGACATGCCGGCCAGCACCACCCGGCGCGGGCCGAAGCGCTCGAACGCGTTCCCGATGAACGCGATCAGGATCGCCCCTACCAGGTACAGGACGGTGACCGCCGACGCCACCGAGCTCGTCGCCCAGCCGTGGCGCTCGACCAGCTCGGCCAGGAAGACCCCGATCCCGTAGAACCCGAACCCCCACCCGAACACCGCGATCAGGAACGCGCAGCCGACGACCTTCCATCCCTGGTACATTCGCGAGGCTACGGGAGCCGCCAGGTGATGCCGAACCACGTCCGCAGGCCCCGCTGGCCCTTCGGGGTCAGCCGGAGCGTGCGCTCCTCCGCCACCCGCTGCACCCAGTGGAGATCGAGGCAGGCGCGAGCCAACGCGGCGCCGAGCGAGCCCGCGAGGTGCGTGCGGCGCTCGCTCCAGTCGAGACACTGCTGCGCGAACGCCCGGCGCTCTCGCCGGGTCCGGTCCACGTCGACGCCCAGGCGTGCGAGGACGCGCGCGCCCGCCGCGGTCAGGCGATAGTCGCGCTCCCCCGGCGTGAGCCAGTGACGGCGCACCATCGCGTCCGTGACGCTCACCCCGAGGCGCCCGGCCAGATGGTCGTAGCAGGTCCGGGCCAGCCGGAGCCCCTCGAGCGGCCCCGCGGGAGCCGCCCGGGCCGCGCGCGAGGGGACGGCCGAGACCGCCATCAGGGCCTCGATCGCGTGCCCCACGCCGGGCGAGGCCAGCCGGAAGTAGCGGTGGCGGCTCTGGCGCTCCATCGCGAGCAGGCCGGCCGCGCGCAGCTTCGCGAGATGGCTGCTCGCGGTCTGCGGCGTGACGCGGGCGCCGTAGGCCAGCTCCTTCGCGGTCCGGGCGCGGCCGTCCATCAGGGCGGTGAGCATCCGGGCGCGGGCCGGATCCGCCACCAGGCCCGCCACCGCCGCGATGCTCACCTCTGCATCCATAGTTCGATGGTAGTCGACTAGTCTGTGCTTTACAAGCGGGCCGGCCGCGCGCACCGTCGAGAGCGGGATGGCGACGACGCCGGCGGGCGGGCCCGGACGATACCGATGGGTCGTGGTGGGGACCTCCACCGGGGTCAACGCGCTCGCGTGGGGGGCGCGCTCCACCTTCGCCCTGTTCTTCGTCGCGATGCTGGCGGAGTTCGGCTGGGGGCGCGGCTCGACCGCGCTCGGCTACTCGCTCAGCTGGCTCGCCTTCGTCGTCTTCGCGCCGGCGGCCGGCTGGCTCGGCGATCGGGTGGGGGCGCGGGCGGTGGTGGCGGCGGGCGGAGTGATCCTCGGGGCGGCCCTCGTCCTCACCGGTCGCGCGACGTCGCGGACCGAGTACTACCTGTGCTTCGGCGTGCTCGCCGCGGCGGGAACCGCCGCCATCATCGTCCCCGCGACCACGATCGTCACGCGGTGGTTCGTGCGCGCGCGCGGGACCGCGATGGGGATCCTGAGCACGGGCGGTCCGGCCAGCGCGGTGGCCTTCTACCCGGTCAACGCCTGGCTCATCACCACCCTGGGCTGGCGCCGGGCGATCGCGGTCTTCGGGTGCCTGGTCGCGGCCGCGACGATCTCGCTCGCGCTCCTCTACCGGGACCCGCCCGCCTCCGGTGACGGGTCCCCTCGCGACCCACGTCCCGGGCCGCCGCGGCACGCGGATCCTCGCGGCGACGAGTGGACGCTCCGGCGCGCGCTACGGAGCGGCCGGCTCTGGGCCGCGTTCGTCATGACCGCCCTCGGGGTCATCGGATTCCAGATCATGGCCACCCATCAGGTCGCTCACGCGGTGGACCGCGGCGTCGCACCGGCCACCGTCGTGTGGCTCTTCTCCTTCGGGGCGCTCTGCATGATGGTCGGCAACCTTCTCGGGGGCTGGCTCTCCGACCGGCTCGGGCGCGGCCGGGTGTTCGCCCTCGGCTCCATCGTCGCGATCGCGGGGATCGCCTGCCTCGCCGCGGTCCGGGGCCCGCAGGACCTGGCGCTCCTCTTCCTCTACACCGCGTCCGGGGTCGGATTCGGCATGCGGATCGCCCAGCTCTCCGCGATCCCCGCCGACGTGTTCTCGGGCCCGCATCTGGGCACCATTCTCGGCGTCGTCCAGGCGGGTGGGGGCCTCGGCGGCGCGATCGGTCCCTTCCTCGGCGGCTGGCTCTTCGACACCACCGGCAGCTACGCGCTCGCGTTCCTGATCGCGGCCGGCGCGGTGGCGGGATCGGGCGTGGCCGCGTGGCTGGCCACGCGGCCGACGGAGCGCGAGCGGGCCGCGAACCCGCGCCCGGAGAGCCGCTAGCTCCGCGCGCCTCCCCGGATCGTTGTCAACCCTGGGCCCCTGTGCCACCCTGGGGTACGTGATGACGGCGCGACGATTCCTGGCGCCGCTCGCGTGGTCGGCGCTGATCGCCTGGTTCTCGAGCGACCGCTGGGGCGCGGGCGCGACGTCTCCCCTGCTCGAGCCGTGGCTCCGCGCGCTCGCGCCGTGGGCCGCCCCCGAGCAGATCGCCGCGCTCCACTGGCTCGCCCGCAAGGCGGGCCACGTGGGCGAGTACGCGGTGCTGGCCCTGCTCTGGCGCCGCGCGCTCGCCCCCGCGGGATGGCGCGGGCCTTTCCTGCTCGCGCTGCTCACCGCCGCGCTCGACGAGGCGCACCAGGCCACCACGCTCACCCGCGAGGGCAGCGTGGCCGACGTGCTGCTCGACGGGGCCGCCGCCGCGGGCGCCCTCGCGGTGGCCGCGCTCGGGATCCGGCCGAGCGCCGATCATCTCGCCCGCCTCCTGCTGTGGGCCGCCGCCGCGGGCGGCACCGTGCTGCTCGCGATCGACGTCGCGGCCGCCGCGCCCTCCGGCTGGCTCTGGATCTCGGTGCCGGCGGCGTGGCTCACGCTCTGGGCCTGGCGACGGGGGCGCGCCCGCGCGTGAACGACCTGCCCGCGTGGCGGCAGGGCGACCTGCCCCACGCGCCCGCCTACAACCCCGTCAACCTGGTGCGCGTCATCGGGCCGGGCGCGATCCTGCTCGGCCTTTCCCTCGGGCGCGGGCGACTGGCTGCTCGGCCCCGCGATCGCGGCGGGCTACGGGCCGAGCCTGCTCTGGATCTGCACGCTCTCGATCCTCTTCCAGGGCGTGCTCAACACCGAGATGGCCCGCTACACCCTCGCGACCGGCGAGCCGGTGTTCACCGGATTCATGCGCCAGCGCCCCGGGCCGCGCACCTGGGCCGTCGTCTACTCGCTGCTGCACCTGGCCCAGGTCGGCTGGGCCGGCTGGGCCCTCGCGGGCGGCTCCGCGCTCGCCGCGCTGCTCCTCGGGCGCATGCCGCGCGAGGAGGACCGCGCGATCACGGTGGGGCTCGGCTACCTGCTCTTCCTCGCCGCGGTGGGCCTGTGCTCGCCGGTCGCCACGTCCATCGCGCGCTCGAGATCGTCGAGTGGATCATGATGGGCTGGATGCTGCTGTTCCTGGCCACCCTCGCGCTGCTCTACGTGCCGCGGCCGGTGTGGGTCGCGCTCGGCGGGGGCTTCGCGGGTCGGCCCCTCTGGGAGCCGGGCTGGCTGCCCGCGCCGCCGCTCGGTCGCCCGCTCGACTGGCTGCTCGTCACGGGCTTCGCGGCCTACTCGGGCGCGGGCGGCACCGTCAACGCGATGCTCACCTACTGGCTGCGCGACAAGGGCTTCGGCATGGCGGGGACGGTGGGCGTCCAGCCGACCTCGGTGGGCGCCCAGATCCTCCTGCTCCCGCGCGAGGGCGCGATCTTCCCGCCGAGCGAGGCCAACCTGGCCAAGTGGCGCGAGTGGTGGCGCTATCTCCGCGCCGATCTCTTCTCGCTCTGGACGGTGGTGTGCCTGATCGGCATGGCCCTGCCGGTGGCGCTGGCCCTCGACGCGGTGCCGCGCCACACCGACGTCAGCGGCCTCGGCGCGGGCGCGGTGTTCGCGCGCGAGCTGGCGCGGCGCTACGGGGCGGTGCTCTGGATGCCCGCGCTGCTCACCGCGCTCTGGATCTTCTTCTCGACCCAGGTGGGGATCGCGGAGGGCTTCGCCCGCCACGTGACCGAGATGCTGTGGACCGCGGGCGCGCGGCCCGGAGCCAAGGGACCGGCCTGGCTCTTCTACCCGGTGCTCGCGCTCTTCGTGGTGGCGGGCGGCCTCGCGATGACGAGGGCGGCGCCGCTCACCCTGATCCTCATCGGGGCCAACGTGGCCGCGCTCAACTTCGCGGTCCTATCCTTCCACACCCTGCGCCTGAACCGCGCGCTGCTCCCGGAGCCACTGCGGCCCCCGCGCTGGCGGGAGGCGGTGGTGGCGCTGGGCGGGCTCGCCTTCGCGCTGCTGGTCGTGCGAGTCCTCGCGCAGCTCCTGCTCGGGCTCTAGCCCGCGTCGCCGTCCCGCCGGATCGTCCGGCCGTTGGCCAGCACCAGCTGCAGGTCGGCGAGCGCCTGCAGGCGCTCCGCCGGATCGCCCGCCACCGCGATGAGGTCGGCCGCGTAGCCGGGCGCGATGCGCCCGGTCACCGCGCCCAGGCCGAGGCAGTCGGCCGCGACGGTGGTGGCGGAGCGGATCGCCTCGAGCGGGGTCATGCCGTACTTCACCATCAGCTCGAGCTCGGGCAGCAGCGAGCCGTGGAAGTTGAGCGGCGTGCCCGAGTCGGCCCCCGCCGCGATCCGCACCCCGGACTTGTGCGCGAGCTGGAAGCTCGCCACGTGCGCCGACATGACCAGCTCCGACTTGCGCACCATGAACTCCGGAATGCCGGCCGCGAGCCCGCCCGCCGCGATCGCCACCGGCGCGTTGAGGGTCGGGACCAGGAACGTCCCGTCGCGCCGCATGTGGGCCACGATCTCGTCGGTGAGGTAGATGCCGTGCTCGATGGACGTGATGCCGGCCGCGATCGCGTCGCTGATGCCGGAGGCGGCCATCGCGTGGGCCGCGGTGCGCCGCCCGGCCTTGCGCGCCTCCTCGATCGCCGCGCGCATCTCCTCGAGGGTGAGCTGGGGCGACCCGGGCTCCACCCCCGGGGTCATGACCCCGCCGGTGGCGATGATCTTGATGACGTCCGCGCCCGCCTTGAGCTGCTCGCGCACCGCCTTGCGGGCGTCGTCGGGCCCGTCGGCCTCCCGGGCGAGAAAGTGCCCGTGCCCGCCGGTCATGCACACCGGCCGGCCCGCGGCCACGATGCGGGGGCCCGCGACCCAGCCCTCCTGGATCGCGCGCCGCACCGCGATCTCGGCGTACTCGCGGCCCCCCAGGTCGCGCACCGTGGTGACCCCCGCCTCCGCGGTCTGCTGCGCGCGCATCAGCGCCTTGATCGCGGTGAGCGCGAGCGGCTCCTCGCGCATGGGCCGCACCGGGTCGGCCTCCGCGCCGAAGCAGAGGTGCACGTGGCAGTTGATGAGGCCGGGCAGGAGGGTGTGGCCCGCGAGGTCGACCCCGGTCCCGCGCGGCGCGCGCGCCTCGTCCACCACCGCGGTGATCATCCCGCGCTCCACCACCACCGAGCGCCCGCGCACCGGCTCGGCCCCGGTGCCGTCGATGATGCGGGCGCCGCTCAGGATCAGGGTGTCGTCGCTCATGACGGCTAGACCTTCAGACGGGGATCCAGGGTGTCGCGGAGGCCGTCGCCGAAGAGGTTGATCCCGAGCACGGTGATCAGGATCGCGAGGCCGGGGAAGGTGGCGAGCCACCACGCGGTGGAGAGATAGACGCGCCCGTCCGCCAGCATGCCGCCCCAGGTCGGGGTGGGCGGCTGCACCCCGAGCCCGAGGAACGACAGCGCGGACTCGATCACGATCACCCGCGCCATGTCGAGCGTCGCCACCACGAGCCACGGGGTGAGGGTGTTGGGCAGCACGTGCTGGCGGAGCACGCGCCAGTGCTGGCTGCCCAGCGCGATCGCGGCCTGCACGTACTCGCGCTCGCGGATGGAGAGCACCTCGCCGCGCACCACCCGGGCGTAGACCACCCACGACGACACCCCGATGACGATGATGATGTTGCGCAGGCTCGGCCCCAGCACCCCGATCACCGCGATCGCGAGCAGGATGAACGGGAAGGCGAGCTGGATGTCGGCCAGGCGCATCAGGAAGTCGTCCACCCGCCCGCCGAAGTAGCCGGCCAGGAGCCCGATGAGCATCCCGAGGACCCCCGAGATCAGCCACCGCGGCCAGCCCGACCACGAGCGCGATGCGGGAGCCGAAGACGATGCGCGAGAGGATGTCGCGGCCCAGGTGATCGGTGCCGAGCGGGTGCACGCGCCCCTGCGCGTCCTGCCAGCCCGGCTCGCGCAGCCGCTGGCCGATGTCCTGCTCGAGCGGATCGAAGGGCGCCACCAGCGGGGCGAAGGCGGCGGCCAGCAGCACCCCCAGGACCACGAGCATGCCGAAGAGCGCGGTGCGCCGGCGGACCAGGCGGCGGAGCAGGGTCACCCACTCGCGCTCGGCCGCGCTCCGAGGGGGCGTCGCGAGCGTGACGGCCTCACGTAGCGACCGACGGCGGCAGCGCGGCCATCAGCGGAACCGGATGCGCGGATCGAGGTAGGTGTAGATCACGTCGACCAGGAAGTTCACGATCACGAACGTGCTCGCCAGCAAGAAGACCGCAGACTGAACCACTGGATAATCGCGGTTGAAGATCGCCTGGACCGAGAGGCGGCCCACCCCCGGCCACGCGAAGATGGTCTCGGTGATCACCGAGCCGCCGAGCAGCGTGCCGAGCTCGATGCCGACGATGGTGACGATCGGGATCGACGCGTTCTTGAGCGCGTGCTTCCAGACCACCGGCGGCTCCCCCACCCCCTTGGCCCGCGCGGTGCGGATGTAGTCCTGGCCGAGCACCTCGAGCATGCCGGAGCGGGTCAGCCGGGTGATGCGCGCGGTGGTGAAGAGCCCGAGGGTGATCGCGGGCAGGATCAGGTGCTCGAGGCCGCCGCGTCCGGAGGAGGGCAGCCAGTTGAGCCGCACCGAGAAGACCAGGATCAGCATGATGCCGAGCCAGAAGGTCGGCATGGCCTGGCCGAGCAGGGCCACCACGGTCGAGACGTAGTCCACCGAGGTGTTGCGGCGGACCGCGGACACGATGCCGGCCGGGATCGCGAGGCCGAGCGCGATCAGCAGGCCCGCCCCGGCGAGCTCGAAGGTGGCGGGCAGGCGCTCGAGCACGAGCGCCATCGCGGGCTCGCCGTGGCGCAGCGACTCCCCGAAGTCGCCCCGCACCGCGCCCTTGAGGAAGCGCACGTACTGGACGGCCACCGGATCGTCGAAGCCCATCGCGGTGCGGAACTTCGCGATGTCCTCCGCGGTGGCGTCGGGGGGCAGCAGGAGCGCGGCGGGATCGCCGGTCAGGTGCAGGATCAGGAACACCACCACCGAGACGCCGAGGAGCACGAGCAGCGACTGCCAGAGGCGCCGCCGCAGGTACGACTTCACGGGGTCACGCGCTCCAGCCGGGCCACCGCCTCGATGTGCGGGGTGTGCGGGAACATGTCCACCGGCTGGACCCACTCCAGTCGGTAGCCGCCGCGCACCAGCTCGCCCAGGTCGCGGGCCAGCGTGGTCGGGTTGCACGAGACGTAGACGATGCGCCGGGCGCCCAGGGTGATCAGCGCGTGGAGCGCCTTGGGATGGAACCCCGCGCGCGGCGGATCCGCCACCACCACCTCCGCGGTCACGCCCTTGGCGATGAGCTCCGGCAGCACGAAGCGCACCTCGCCGCTCAGGAACGTGCAGTTGGTGATCCCGTTCGCGGCCGCGTTCGCCCCCGCGTCGTCCACCGCGGCCTGGGCCAGCTCCACCCCGTAGACCCAGCGCGCCCGGCGGGCCAGCAGCAGGCTGATCGCGCCGGTGCCCGAGTACAGGTCGAGCACGGTCTCGGTGCCGGTCAGGCCCGTCGACTCGACCACGAGGTCGAAGAGCCGCTCCGCCTGCCGGGTGTTCGTCTGGAAGAAGGAGTTGGCCGAGACCCGGAAGGTGAGGCCGCCCACGCTCTCGCGGATGTGGTCGCGCCCGCCCAGCAGGTGCTCCTCCACCCCGACCGCCACGCTCGCCTTCTTGGGGTTCACGTTCATGACCACGCTCGTGGTCCCCGCGTCGCGGGCCTGCAGCCGCTCCACCAGCGGGGCCAGCTCGGACACCGCGGGCGCCGAGGTCACCACGTTGGTCATCAGCTCGCCGGTCTGCCGGCCCTCCCGCAGCATCAGGAAGCGCAGCAGCCCCTCGCCGGTATCCTGCTCGTACACGGTGAGCCCGCGCTCGGCGAAGAAGGCGCGCGCCTCCGCGAGGAGGCCGTTCATCCGGTCCGACTGGAGCAGGCAGCGCTCGATGTCGAGCACCGAGTCGTAGCGCTCGGTCTCGTGCAGGCCGACGACCATTTCGTGCCGCGGGGGCTCGCTCCCGGCCGGCTCGCTCCCCGCGGGCCGCCGGGCGCGCGCCACCGTGAACTCCATCTTGTTCCGGTAGCCGAAGATCTCGTCCGCGCCGATGATCGGGCGGAGCGGGGACGTCCCGCAGGCCGCCCAGGCGCTCGAGCGCGTCCACCACCTGCTTGGACTTGAAGGTGAGCTGGGCCTCATAGGCCACGTGCTGCAGCCGGCACCCCCCGCAGCGCCCGAAATACGGGCACGGCGCCTCCACCCGCTGGGGCGACGGCTCGAGCACCGCCTCGATGACACCGCGACCGAACCGGGAGCGCACCTGGACGAGCCGCACCTGCAGCCGATCACCCGGCAGCGCGCCCGGCACGAAGACCACGTATCCATCGGCCCGCCCGACGCCCTCGCCGCCGAAGGCCAGGTCGTCGATCGTCAGGGACAGAATCTCCCCGCGTTTGGGTCGCGCCATGGTAGCGACACTATAGAGGTCCGTCGGATTGGAGTCAATTTGACCCACCCCCCGCGCGCCACGACCGTCGCCGACGCGGTCTGAAGTAGCGATGAGATAGCCGGTCGCGTATCATGGGTGAGCGATGCGGAGTGCCAATCGCTCTCCCTCCCCGGTCCGCGTGGGCGACGTGCTGCTCGCCGCTCTCCCGGCGCTCCAGGAACGGCTGCTCGCCGAGCGCATCCGTCTCGGCTGGCGCGCGGCGGTGGGCGCCGATCTCTCGCGCCGCTCGCGACCCGGCGAGCTGAAAGCGGGTACGCTCACGATCATGGTCGACAACTCACCCTGGCTCCAGGAGCTCTCCATGCGATCCGCGGAAGTCCTCAGCGCGGTCCGTGCCCGCTTCGGCCCGTCCGTCACCGCGCTGCGCCTGAGCCTCGCCGGCCCGGCGCCCGCGCCGGAGCGGCCCGCGCGGCGCGCGACGCCCCCCACCGGCTCCTCCCGTCTCGATCCCGACGAGACCGCGCTCGTGGAGAGCGCGCTCGCCCCCGTTCAGGACGCCGATCTGGCGACGACGGTGCGCCGGCTCATGTCGAAGGACCTGATCGCGCGCCGCCCCCGCGGGCTCGCGGTTCTGGCCCTGGGCGGGGCGGTCCTCGCCGCCACGCTGGCCGGCTGCGCCAGCGGCGGGACCGGAGCCGGCCGACCCCGGCCAGCCGACCGCGGCGGTCGACGCGGCCCCGATCGTCCGCCGGCCCATCGGCGCGCAGGGCGAGGCGTACGACCACTACGTGATCGCCCAGATGGAGGCCCGGGCCGGCCGCCTGCCCCAGGCCATCGCCCAGCTGCGCGAGGCGATCAAGACCGATCCCGACTCCGGGGTCCTCTGGATCCAGCTCTCGCAGTGGCTGGTCCGCCAGAACGACGTCACCGGCGCGTTCACCGCGGCGCAGAAGGCGATCGCGCTCGAGCCCGACAATGCGAGCGCGTACATGACGCTCGCCGATCTCTACAAGCGGCAGCGCCGGATGCCGGAGGCGGAGGCCGCGCTGGAGAAGGCGGTCGCGCTCGACCCCAAGACGCCGGACGGCTACCTGGCCCTGGCCCAGCTGCACTTCGAGCAGAAGAACTACGACAAGGCCCGCGCGGTGCTGGGACGGCTGGTGGCCGCGCGCCCCAACCTCTCGCAGGGCTACTACCTGCTCGGCCGCATCGGCATCGAGAACGAGCAGTGGGACGACGCGCTGACCAACCTGAAGCGCGCGGTCGAGCTCGACCCGGACCACGACGGCGCGTGGTCGGCCCTCGGCTTCGTCTACGAGGCGCAGAACAAGCTGGACGACGCGGTCGCGGTCTACAAGGAAGCGCTGAAGGCCAACCCGGACAACGCCGCGTTCGTGGAGCGCCTCGGGGACCTGCTCGTCAAGCTCGGCCGCTACGGCGAGGCCCAGAACGAGATCGAGGCCCTCGTGGAGTCCCTGCCGCGCGATCCGCGGGTGTGGCTCAAGCTGGGCGCGATCCACTACGAGCAGAAGCAGTACGACCGCGCGGTGTCCGCGTTCCGGCAGGCGGTGACCCTCGAGCCGGGCAACATGCGGACCCGCTACTACCTCGCCACCGCGCTGATGGACGCGGGCAAGGACGACGAGGCCCGCGCCGAGCTCGAGAAGATCCTCCAGGCCGACCCCCGCTCGGTCGACGCGCGCGTGCAGCTCGGCTTCCTCTACGGGCGCGCCAAGCGCTACGACGACGCGGTGGCCACCCTGCAGGAGGCGGTCAACCTGGAGCCGAAGCGGCCCGAGCTGTTCCTCTACCTCGGCACCGCGCTGCAGCGCGCCAACCAGTACGATCGGGCCGCCAACGTGCTGCGCGAGGGGCTGTCGGTCGACGACAAGAACAAGGATCTCCACTTCCAGCTCGGGGTCGTGCAGGAGAAGCAGCAGCGGTTCGACGACGCGATCCGCTCCTTCCGTCGCGTGCTCGCGATCGACTCCAAGCACGCCGAGTCGTACAACTACATCGGCTACATGTACGCCGAGCGCGGCACGAATCTCGGCGAGGCGATCCAGCTCATCCAGCAGGCGCTGGCGCTCGAGCCCGAGAACGGCTACTTCATCGACAGCCTGGGCTGGGCCTACTACCAGCAGGGCCGCTATCCGGAGGCCCTCCGCGAGCTGAAGCGCGCGGTGAGCCTCGCCAAGGAAGACCCCGTCCTCTACGAGCACCTGGGCGACGCCTACCTCAAGAACAACCTCTCCAACGAGGCGATCGAGGCGTGGGAGAAGTCGCTGAAGACGGATCCGGACGCCCCCACCGCGCCCCAGGTCCGCACCAAGATCAAGGAGTTGCGGGAGAGCCAGACCCGGGCCAAGGGTGCGCCGCCCAAGGCCGAGCAGAAGTAGCCGCCTCGGCGCCCTCCTGCTGGCGGCGGCGCTGGGCGGCTGCGCGACCGCCGCGCCCGCCCCCGCGCCCCCGCCGGTCAGCGAGGAGGCGCGCGCCGCGCTGGCGCGGATCGAGCAGCACCGCCTCTCGCTGCACGACCTGCGCTCGCGGGCCGACATCACCATCCGCCGCAGCGGACGGGCCCAGCGCCTCACCGGGGTGCTGCTGCTCCTGGGCGAGCCCGCCACCATGCGCTTCGAGGCTCTCTCCCCTCTCGGCACGCCGGTGCTCATCGTGGCCGGCGATCCGAAGAGCGTCACCCTCTGGGAGGTGCTCGACAGACCGGGCCTACATCGCCCCGGCTTCCCCGGACGCCAATCGCCGCTGGCTGGGCCTCGCGCTCGGGGTCGAGGACCTGGTGGCCCTGCTCGGCGGTCGGGTGCGGGCGATGCCCGATCCGACGACGGTCGAGCTCGTGGCCGCCGACGCGGTCGGCCCGTCCCTTCGGCTCACCGGCGCGCCGGGCGAGCAGCGCATCTGGTTCGATCCCGACAGCGGCCAGGCCCGACAGGTGGAGTGGACCGGCAAGAACCCGGCGCGCGTGACGCTTCACGCCGGCCCCGGCCGACGGCCCGCCGGCCGGCTTCACGCTCGAGACCGCGGACGGATCGCTGCGGGTCGCGATCGTCTACCGCGAGCCGCGCATGAACACGTCGTTCGACCCCGCCCTGCTGACCCTCACTGTTCCGCAAGACGTTAGAATTCAAGACTTCCGTTGACACTCCGTCTCGACGCGTGATAGCGTGTGCTGCCTTGTCGAAGCGGCCGCGGGGAAGCCAGAGGCTCGTGCTCCGCGCCTCGGCCAAGGTGAACTTGGCCCTCGAGGTGCTGGGGAAGCGGGGCGACGGCTACCATGAGATCGCGACGGTGCTGCAAGCGGTGGACCTCTTCGATCGCCTGACCGTGGAAACCGCCGACACCCTTTCGCTACATGCCGATGATCCCGAACTGCCCACCGACGAAGGGAATCTGGTGATGCGCGCGGCGCGGCTGCTGCAGAAGACCGCGGGGATCGAGAAGGGCGCGCGGATCGAGCTGCAGAAGCGGATCCCGGTCGCGGCCGGGCTCGGCGGCGGGTCGAGCGACGCGGCGGCCACGCTCTGGGGCCTCAACCGGCTGTGGGGGCTCAGATGGCCTCGCGCCCGGCTGCAGGAGCTGGCGGTGGAGCTCGGCATGGACGTGCCGTTCTTCCTGGGCACCGGCCGGGCGGTGGCGAGAGGGCGCGGCGAGCGGCTGCAGGCGCTGCCGGGCGGCGGGGGGTACGCGCTGGTGCTGGTCAATCCGCGCGCGCCGCTCTCCACCCGCGAGGTCTACGGTCGCGTGCCGGCGGGCTGGCACGCGGAGCCGACCGGCACCGAGCGGGTGATCGAGGCGCTGCGGCGGCGCAACGTGGCCACCCTCGCGGCGGCGTTGACGAACAACCTGGAGCGGGTGGTCGAGCCGGTGCTGCCGGTGATCGGCCGCATGAAGGCGGCCCTCTTGGCGGCGGGAGCCCTCGGGGCGATCATGTCGGGCAGCGGCCCGACCGTGTTCGGCCTCGCGCGGTCCCTCGACCACGCGCGGCAGGTGCGATCGCGGGTGAGCCGGGCCGGCTGGGCGTGCTGGGCGGTCAGGACGAACTCGGGACCGGCGATCCGGGCGAGCCGATGACGGCACTGGGGCGTCGTTCAGTGGCAGGACTCGGGGCTTTGGACCCCGCAATGGAGGTTCGATTCCTCCCGCCCCAGCCACCTCGCGCTTGGCGAGGTGCAGTGGCTTGGCGAGGTGCAGCCGAAGGCGAGCCGAGCGGATACAAGAATAAGAACGTACCATCAGTCACGGGAGACGAACCCGACATGGCGATGCCGGTATGTCCTACGAGCTGAAGCTGTTCTCGGGCAACGCGAACCGGCCCCTGGCCGAGGAGATCGCCAAGACGCTCCAGCTCCCGCTGGGCGACGCGGACGTCTCCCGCTTCTCGGACGGCGAGGTGTACGTGCAGATCAACGAGAACGTCCGCGGGCAGGACATCTTCGTGATCCAGCCCACGTGTCCGCCGGTCAACGATCATCTGATGGAGCTGCTCGTGATGATCGACGCCTTCAAGCGCGCCTCCGCGCGGCGGATCACCGCGGTCCTGCCCTACTACGGCTACGGCCGCCAGGACCGCAAGGTGCAGGGGCGGATGCCGATCACCGCGAAGCTCGTGGCCGACCTCCTCACCGCGGCCGGCACCCAGCGACTGCTCGCGGTGGACCTCCACGCCGGCCAGATCCAGGGCTTCTTCGACATCCCGGTGGATCACCTCTTCGCCGCCCCGCCGGTGATCATCGACTACCTGGCGAAGAAGGATCTGAAGGACCCCGTCCTGGTCTCCCCCGACGCGGGAGGCGTGGAACGCGCCCGGGCCCTCGCGAAGCGGCTCAAGGCCGGCCTCGCCATCATCGACAAGCGGCGCGATGGCAACAACGTGGCGGTGTTCATGCACCTCATCGGCGACGTCAAGGACAAGGACGTCGTGATCGCCGACGACATGATCGATACCGCGGGCACCTTGATCCAGGCGGTCGACGCGCTCCGGCGCGAGGGCGCCCGGCGCATCCTCGCCTGCGCGGTGCACGGAGTCCTGTCCGGACCCGCCATCGCCCGCATCAAGGAGTCCGTCCTGGAAGAAGTCATCATCACGAACTCGATCCCGCTCACTCCCGAGCATCAGCTGCCCAAGATCCGCGTTCTCTCGGTCGCCCCCCTGCTCGCGGAGGCGATCCGTCGCATCCACGACGAGGAGTCGGTGTCGACCCTCTTCGTGTAAGACCACCCACTCAAGGAGCAACGAATCATGGAAATGCGTGAGCTGACCATCAGGAAGCGCGACGGCATCGGCAAGGGCCCGGCCAAGCGGCTGCGCCGCAGCGGGCAGGTCCCCGCCACCCTCTACGGGGGCGCGGCCCCGGTGAACATCGCGGTGACGCCGAAGGACATCCTCCGGCTGATCCACGGCCACGAGGGCAGCACCCAGCTGTTCCGGGTGACCTTCGAGGGCGGCAAGGACGGCAAGATGGCGATCATCCGCGACATGCAGTTCGATCCGGTCTCGGAGAGCCTCCTCCACGTCGACCTGCAGGAGGTGGCGATGGACCGCGCCATCCAGGTCTCGGTGGCCATCCACCACGTGGGCGAGTCGATCGGGGTCAAGGACGCCTCCGGCATCCTCGAGATGGTGCTGCGCGAGGTGCGGGTCTCCTGCCTGCCCGGCAACATCCCCGAGTTCCTCGAGGCCGAGATCACCAACCTGAACATCCACGACGTGCTCACGGTCAAGGACCTGAAGGTCCCGGACGGGGTGCGCGTCCTGAACGACCCCAACCAGGCGGTCGTGACGGTGGCCCCGCCGGCCGCGGAAGAGGTCGCGGCGGTCACCACCGCGCCCACCGAGGCGACGGCGGCCGAGCCCGAGGTCCTCACCGAGCGGAAGCCGAAGGAAGAGGCGGGCGAGGCCGACAAGGCCGGAGGCGAGAAAAAGAAGTAAGTGGCCCAGGCCGTCATCGGACTGGGGAACCCGGGGCCGGAGTATCGCAACACCAGACACAACGTGGGCCAGCGCGTGGTGGACGCGCTGGCCCGCCGCATTCATGCGCGCTTCGAGCGCGAGGGCGCTCACGCCGTCGCGCCGGGGCGCTGGCAGGGCGAGCCGCTGTACCTGATCAAGCCGGGCAGCTTCATGAACGTCACCGGTGGGCCGATGGCGCGCCTCGCCCGGAAGCTGCACCTGGGTCCCGCCGACCTCGTGGTCGTCTTCGACGACATCGACCTCCCGCTCGGCAAGGTCCGCGTGCGCCAGACCGGCAGCGCGGGCGGCCACAACGGGGTGCGCTCGATGATCGAGGCCTTCGGCACCGACGCGCTCCGGCGCGTGAAGATCGGCGTGGGCCGCCCCGGCCGGCCGGGCGAGGATCGCGACCAGGTCGCCGACCACGTGCTCTCGCCGTTCTTGCCGGAGGAGCACGACGCGGTCGCCCAGGCCTGCGACGAGGCGGCCGATCAGGTGATGAAGCTCGTGGAGGGCCGCTGAGCGCGGCGGCCGCATGAGCGCGTCCCGGCCCGCGGTGCGGCTCTCCACCGGCAGCGGCGGGCTCGAATGGCCGGAGGTGCTGGCCCTGCTCGCCCGCGAGGCCCGCACCCCGATGGGCCGCGAGGAGGCCCTGGCCGCCATCCCGCTCGCCGATCCGGACGCGGTCCGGCGCGCCCTCGGCGAGACCGCCCAGGCGCGGGCCGCCCTGGGCCAGACCGGCGCGCCCCCGTGGGAGGGCGTGGTCGACGTGCGGCCGATGCTCGAGGCCGCGCGCGTGCCGGGCTCGGTGGCGGAGGCGGCCGACCTGGCCGCGCTCATCCCGCTGCTGGAGGCGGCGGGACGGCTGCGCGCCTACGGCCGCGCGATCGCCCCGGTCGCCGCCGACCTGGCCGCCGCGCTCGCCGGCTTTCCCCCGCAGAAAGACCTGGCCGATCTGCTGACCCGCTCCATCGACGCCGACGGCCAGCTGCGCGACGACGCGTCCCCCGCGCTCCGCCGGGTGCGCGGGCGCATCCGCGACCAGCGGCGCGAGATCGTCAAGCGGCTCGAGGCCTACTTCGGCGCGCCCGGCGCGGAGATCACGTTCCAGGAGCGCTACGTCACCGTCCGTCACGGCCGTTACGTGCTGCCGATCCGCGCCGAGGCCAAGAGCCGCCTGCGCGGCATCGTCCACGACCGCTCCCAGAGCGGGGCCACGCTCTTCGTCGAGCCGGAGGGCATGGTGGAGGCCAACAACGACCTCGTGCAGGCGGCGCGCGAGGAGGAGACCGAGATCCTCCGCATCCTGGCCGCCCTCACCGACGCGGTGCGGGAGGCGCTGCCGGACCTGGACGCCCTCGTCGCCGGCATCGGCGGGCTCGACCTGATCTTCGCCCGCGGCGCCCTCGCCGAGCGCATGGAGGCGGTCGAGCCCGCGATCGCGCGAGGCGGGCGACGTCTCCCTCCCCGGCGCCCGCAACCCGCTACTCCTCGCACAAGCTTGGCGAGGTGCAGCCGAAGGCGAGCCGAGCGGATCAATGGCTGGGCGAGGTGCAGCCGAAGGCGAGCCGAGCGGATCAATGGCTGGGCGAGGTGCAGCCGAAGGCGAGCCGAGCGGATCAATGGCTGGGCGAGGTGCAGCCGAAGGCGAGCCGAGCGGATCAACAATGCAGGTCATTCCCATGGACATCGAGATCCACGCGGATCGCCCGCTGCTCGTCATCACCGGGCCCAACGCGGGCGGCAAGACGGTCGCGCTCAAGACCCTGGGCCTGCTCGCCCTGATGGCGCAGGCGGGCTGCCACGTGCCCGCGCGCGCGGGGGCGCGCCTGCCCGTCTTCTCCCAGGTCTTCGCCATCGTGGGCGACGATCAGAGCGTGGCCGAGAACCTCTCGACGTTCTCGGCGTTCGTCAAGCAGCTCCGCGACGTGCTGGAGCGCGTCGACGGCCGCTCGCTCGTGCTGCTCGACGAGCTGGGCGCGGGCACCGACCCCGACGACGGGGCCGCGCTGGCCCAGGCCGTCCTCGAAGCGCTCGCGGAGCGCGGCGCGGTGGTGGCGGCCTCGACGCATCTCGAGCCGCTGAAGGGCTTCGCCTCCACCCACCCGCGGGCCCGCAACGCCTCGGTCGAGTTCGACCCCGAGCGCCTCGCGCCCACCTTCCGGCTCGTCTACGACCGGCCCGGCCAGAGCTACGCCCTGTCGATCGGCGCGCGGCTCGGCCTGCCGCCCGCCCTGATCGAGCGCGCCCACGCGCACCGCTCGACCCAGCAGCGCCAGCTCCAGGAGCTGCTCGCCCGCCTCGACGACCGCGACCGGCGGGACGCCGAGCGCACCGCCGCGCTCGAGCGCCGCGAGGCGGAGAGCGCGGGCCTGCTCGCGCGGGCCCAGGCCGAGCTGGAGGCGGCGCGGGCCACCGCGCGGGAGGCGGTGGCCCGCGCGAAGGCCGAGGCCCAGCGGCTCGTCACCGAGGTGCGCCGGCACGTGAACGACGAGTGGGATCGCCTGAAGCGCGCCGAGAAGAGCCGCCCCGAGCTCGAGCGCGCGCGCAAGCGCCTGGTCGAGACCGCGCAGCGCGTGGAGCAGACCGCGGGCGCGGCCGCGCCGTCCCCCGCGATCTCGGGCGCCGCCACGCCGGGAGACCGCGTCGAGGTCTCGCACCTCGGTCTCAAGGGCCGGGTGCTCGCGGTCGACGGGGAGACCGCCACCGTGCAGGCCGGCGCGGTCACCGTGAAGGTGCCGCTGCAGGCGCTCACGGTGGTGGCCCGGGGCGAGGCCGGCCTCGACGCGGTGGCGCCCGGCGAAGGAGTCATGTACTCTCGCCCCCGGATGGGGACGGGGCGGAGCGCGAAGGCCGGATCTCGAGGGGTGGTGGCGGTGCCGGGCAAGAGCGGGGTCCCCGGCGAGCTGCACCTCATCGGCCGGACGACCGACGAGGCGCGCGACCTCCTCGAGAAATACCTCGACGACGCCTTCCTGGCCGGGCTCCCCACCGTCCGCATCATCCACGGCAAGGGCACCGGCGCGCTCCGGCGCGCGGTGGAGGACGTGCTGGGCGGCCATCCCCTGATCGTCGAGCACCGGCCGGGCGCCGCCTCCGAGGGCGGCGGCGGCGCGACGGTGGCGACGCTGGCCCAGGGCTGAGGCCTCACGCCATGCCGGGCGGATTCACCCAGCAGCACCTCGACGAGATCCGCTCTCGCGTCGACATCCTCGAGATCGTCGGCCAGGTGGTGAAGCTCAAGCGCGCGGGCGAGAACTGGAAGGGCCTCTGCCCCTTCCACACCGAGAAGACCGCGTCGTTCACGGTGAACCCGAAGCGCAACATCTACCACTGCTTCGGCTGCGGCGCGGGCGGCGACGCCTTCAGCTTCCTGATGCGCCAGGACCGCGTGGCCTTCCCGGAGGCGGTGCGCGCGCTCGCCGAGCGGGCCGGGGTGACGCTGCCCGACGCGGGCGCGCGGGCGCCCGAGGTGGACGGCAAGCTCGAGGCGCTGCGGCGGGTGATGGCGCTCGCGGCCGAGTTCTACGTCACCTCGCTGTGGGAGCGCGGCGGCGAGAAGGCGCGCGCCTATCTCGAGCAGCGCGGGGTGGACCCCGAGATCGCCAAGCGCTTCGGCCTGGGCTACGCGCCCGAGAGCTGGAACGCGCTCCTCTCGGTCATGGGGCGGCAGGGCATCGGCGAGGACCTCCTGGTGCAGGCCGGGCTCATCCTCTCCCGCCAGAACCAGCCCGGCTTCTACGACCGCTTCCGCGGCCGCCTGCTGTTCCCGATCCGCGACGTGCAGGGCCGCGTGGTGGCCTTCGGCGGACGCGCGCTGTCGGGCGAGGAGCCGAAGTACCTCAACTCTCCGGAGACCCCGCTCTACGTCAAGGGCCAGGTGCTCTACGCCCTCGACGTGGCCAAGGGCGCGATCCGCGACCGGAGCCGGGCGATCCTCGTCGAGGGCTACCTCGACTGCCTGATGGCGCATCAGCACGGCTTCGGCGAGACGGTGGCCGCGCTCGGTACCGCCTTCACCACCGCCCAGCTCGGGCTGCTGCGTCGCTACGCCGACGAGGTGCTCGCCCTCTTCGACGCCGACGCCGCGGGACAGAAGGCCTCGGGCCGCCTCGAGGAGATGATGAACGACGTGATGGACCTCCAGAACCTGGGCTGGTCCGTCGCGCGCACCGGGGGCTTCGAGAAGGCGGGGCACCTGCCGATCCGGGTGGCGCTCCTTCCTCCCGGCCACGACCCGGACAGCCTCCTTCGCGCCGAGGGGGCCGCCGCGCTCAATGCCATGCTCGACGCGGCGCGTCCGCTGCTCTCGTTCGTGCTCGAGAAGGCGCTCGGCGAGGAAGATCTGGCCACCCCCCGCGGGCGCGCGAACGCCCACGCCCGGGTCGCCCTGATCCTCTCCAAGGTGGCCAACGCCGAGGAGGCCACCGCGCTGGCCCGCGAGGCCGCCCGCCGGCTCGGCGTGGACTCGACCCAGCTCTGGATCGAGGCCCAGCAGTTGCAAGGCGCCCGGGCCCGGGGACGACGCCCCGCGCCGATGGCCAACACGCCGGGCGCCCCCGACGCCGATGCCTGGCCTCCGCCGGTTCCCTTCGAGCGCGACCTCGTGGCCCTCCTCTTGCAAGTGGACGAGGCACGCTCGGAGCTGCTCCCGATGCTCCAGGAAGAGGACGTGGTGCATCAAGGCCTGCGCCTGGTCCTGGCCGCACTGCGGCGAACTCCGGATGGAGTGGCCGAGACCCTGATGGCCGACATGCCGGGAGATCGCGAGCGGGGACTGCTGGCCGCCCTGCTCGTCGAGGAGCGGAAGTGGGTCGATACACATAGTCACATCGCAGAGCTAAAGAGGCGGTACCATATCCGGCATCGTAAACACCGGGTGAGCCAGGTGACCCGGGCGATCATCGACGCCCAGGCCAGCGGCGATCCGGCGCTGCCCGCGCTCGAGGACGAGCTTCGAGGCCTGCAGCGTGATCTGCAGCGGGAGGCGGAGGCCGTCAGGGAGCTAGCCCTGGCGCGCCCGGGGCTGGCGGGCCTAGGACCCGCGGACCCCCAGCGCCAGGCAGGAACACCCTAACCCCCCACCAGGAGAACGGCGAGGCATGGCGAACGAGTCGAAGACGGCCGACGAACCGAAGATCGAGGAGCTGGACAAGCTCATCGCGAAGGGCAAGCAGAAGGGCTTTCTCACCTACGACGAGGTGAACGACGCCCTGCCTTCCGATCTCGTCACGCTCGATCAGCTCGACGACATCATGCTGATGTTCGGCTCGATGGACATCGAGCTGGTGGACTCGACCAAGGCCGCACGCCTGCCGTCGGAGATGGCCTCCCAGGCCGCCGACCCCGAGCCCGACGACGAGGAGCCCGAGCCGCGCCGGATCGACCTGACCCCCGGCCCGGTGGGCCGCACCGAGGATCCCGTCCGCCTCTACCTGCGCGAGATGGGCAAGGTGGCCCTGCTGACCCGCGAGGGTGAGATCACGCTCGCCAAGCGCATCGAGGAGGGCAAGGACGAGGCGACCGCCGCCATCCTCTCCACGAGCCTCGCGGTCGAGAAGATCCGCGCGCTCCGCGAGGAGCTGCGCCGCGACGAGGCGCCGATCAAGGACGTGGTCGACTTCCCGGAAGAGGAGTCCACCGAGGAGAAGGAAGAGGCGCTCCGCCGCTCGGTGATCCGCGAGCTGGGCAACGTGGACCGGCTCCTGCGGGAGCGGGAGCGTCTCACCCATCAGTGGCGACGTCTCAAGGCCAAGGCCGGCGGGCGAAAGCGCGGCAAGGCCGAGCCGGCCTGGAAGCGCATCGAGACCCAGGCCGAAGCCAAGAAGAGCAAGGTCCTCGGGATCCTCCGCGGTCTCAACCTCCAGCAATCCCTCCTCGACATGTGGGGCGCCGATCTCAAGAAGCTGGTGGAGAAGATCCACCGCGCCGAGCGCGAGATCGCGCTCTGGTCCGACGGCAAGCGCCCGGCTCCCACCGCGGTGGACGCGTTCCTCTCCTCGCTGGCCGACGACGACCGCGACGAGGGCGACCGCGATCTCTACCAGAAGGCGGCCGGCAAGTACCCCTCGATCAAGGACCGCCTGGTGTGGGTCGCCCAGCAGAAGATCAAGCGGGCCGAGGAGCTGGCCGACGCACGGGCGGACGAGCTCAAGAACATCGTCAAGATCATCAAGCAGGGCGAGGCCAAGGCGGCGCGGGCCAAGAAGGAGATGGTCGAGGCCAACCTGCGGCTCGTCATCTCGATCGCGAAGAAGTACACCAACCGCGGGCTCCAGTTCCTCGACCTGATCCAGGAAGGCAACATCGGCCTGATGAAGGCGGTCGACAAGTTCGAGTACCGGCGCGGGTACAAGTTCTCGACCTACGCCACCTGGTGGATCCGGCAGGCGATCACCAGAGCCATCGCGGACCAGGCCCGCACCATCCGGATCCCGGTGCACATGATCGAGACCATCAACAAGCTCATCCGGACGTCCCGCCAGCTGGTCCAGGAGCTGGGGCGGGAGCCCACCCCGGAAGAGATCGCGATCAAGATGGAAGTGCCGGTCGACAAGGTCCGCAAGGTCCTCAAGATCGCCCAGGAGCCCATCTCGCTCGAGACGCCGATCGGCGAGGAAGAGGACAGCCACCTGGGCGACTTCATCGAGGACAAGCAGGTCGGCTCGCCGGTCGAGAGCATGATCGGCCTCTCCCTGCGGGAGCAGACCAACAAGGTGCTGAACTCGCTGACGCCCCGCGAGGAGAAGGTCCTGCGTCTACGCTTCGGACTGTCGGACGGCTGCGAGCACACGCTGGAAGAGGTCGGCCAGGACTTCGCGGTCACCCGCGAGCGCATCCGGCAGATCGAGGCCAAGGCGCTGCGCAAGCTCCGGCATCCCTCACGCTCCAAGAAGCTCCGGAGCTTCCTGGAGTCGTGAGCCGCGGTGTATGATGAGCGACGGGCCCATAGCTCAATTGGCAGAGCCCCCGGCTCATAACCGGTCCGGTCTTGGTTCGAGTCCAAGTGGGCCCACCACATGGAAACCCTCTCCCCACCGGGGAGAGGGCAGGATGAGGGGTGCCGGCCGGTCGTGAGATCGAGAGAGGGTAAGTGGACGGAAACCTTCAGACGCTGATCAGTCTCCAGGCGATCGACACCCGGATCGCCGCGCTCGAGGCGGACGCCGCGCGGCTCCCGAGGGAGATCGCCGCCATCCACTCCGCGGTCGAGGAAGCCCGCAAGCAGGCCGAGCAAGCCAAGACCCGCCTCGACGCCGCCCGCAAGGACCAGCGCGCCAAGGAAAAGGACCTCGAGGTCGTCCAGGCCAAGCGGTCCAAGAACGAGGCCCGGCTCTACGAGGTCAAGACCAACAAGGAGTACTCGGCGGTCCTGATCGAGATCGAGGAGATCAAGCAGGAGAAGGCCCGGATGGAGGAAGAGGTCCTGGTCCTGATGGAGGCCCAGGAGCGCCTGACCGGCGACATCCGCGAGGCCGAGGGGCGCTTCAAGCAGCGCGAGAGCGAGGGGCGGAGCCAGGAGGCCACGCTCAAGGAGCAGCTCCGCGGGATCGAGGCCGACCTGACCGGGGTGCGGACCGAGCGCAAGGAGCTGGCCACCAAGCTCCCCGGGAACATCCTGGCCGACTACGACCGGATCCTCCGCGCCCGCGCCGGGCTGGCCCTGGTCCCGGTGACCAAGCCCAACTTCTGCGGCGCCTGTCGCATGACGATCACGCCCCAGCGCCTGCAGGAGCTCCGCGCGCAGTCCTCGCTGATCCCCTGCGAGTCCTGCGGCCGCTACATCTACTGGCCCTCCTGATCCCCTCTCTCCCTCTCCCCGATGGGGAGAGGGCAGGGTGAGGGGCCCCAGGGCGACGCGCCAATGCCCGCCCAGTCTCCCGTGATCATGTACACGGACGGCGCCTGCTCGGGTAACCCCGGGCCCGGCGGCTGGGGCGTCCTCCTCATCGAGGACGGCCGCGAGATCGAGATGGCCGGCGGCGAAACCCCCACCACGAATCAGCGGATGGAGCTGACCGCCCCGATCCAGGGCCTCCGCGCGCTCACCGGCCGACGGCGGGTCGCCATCCACAGCGACAGCGCGTACGTGATCAACTGCTTCCGCGACCGGTGGTACGAGCGCTGGCGCAAGAACGGCTGGCTCAACTCCCAGAAGAAGCCGGTGGAGAACCGGGACCTCTGGGAAGCCCTGATCGCGCTGGTCGAGCAGCACGACGTCACCTGGCACAAGGTCGCCGGTCACAGCGGCCACCCCCAGAACGACCGCGCCGACGCCCTCGCCCGCTCCGGCATCCCCAGGTAGGGGTCAGGTCTTACATTCCGACATTTTCATCGCCTGAGGCGAGGCCCCGCGCTCCACGAAAATGTCGGAATGTAAGACCTGACCCCAAACTCGATGTCGCGCGGCGTCAGGCCTCAGGCTGTACTTATTCTTGCCGGAGCCCGGCGGGCCCCATGCTAAGACGGACGTATGCTGACCGAGCACGACCGGCCACACCGGATGGACGATCCTCACGACGGCCCGCACGCCGGCTCGCACGATGACGAGGCGCCCGTCGCGACCGAGACGCCGAAGCCGTTCCCCGTCCTGGAGGAGCCCTCGTGGCTCGACGACGAGGAATTCGAGGACATGGAAGCGCCGCGGGACTCCGCGTTCCGCGGCATCTGGATCGGCGTGGCCGCGGCGGCCCTCACCTTCGCGCTCGTCTTCGCCATCCCGCACTGGCTCGGCTGGTACGATCTCGGGCCGGCAACCCCGCGGGCCAAGCGCGAGCTGACCCCGGATTCGGTGATCTCGACGGTCACCACCAAGCCCTCGGGCGAGGCCGCCCCCGGGCCGACGGTCGCAGCCGCCCCCGCGCCGCCCGCCGTCGCGCTTCCGCCCGCCGCCGTGACGCCGCCCCCGGCCGCGGTCGAGCCGAAGGCCCCGGCCGTCCCGCGCGAGAGCAAGCCCGCGCCCCGCGAGGCGAAGGCGGCGGTCGCCCCGCGCGAGGTGAAGCCCGCGCCGGCCGCCCGCGAGAGCAAGCCGGCGAGCGCCGCCGCCGCGACGCCGGCCGGCCGGCGGACGTTCACGGTGCAGATCGCCGCGTTCAAGAACGCCCGGCAGGCCGGACGCGTGGCCGAGACGGTCAAGCGCGCGGGCTACGCGGCCGACGTCCTCCGGGTGGAATCCGCCACGGTCCCGTGGGTGGTGCGGATCGGCGGGTACTCGACGCGCGAGCAGGCCGAGTCGGCCCGCGACGCGCTCGCCCGGAAGGGCTTCCGGGGCGGCTTCATCATCTAGGCCGGGTCAGGGCCGGAGCGGCCACCGGTTCTCGATGGTGAGACCGGCGCGGCGCACCTGATCGCGGGCCAGCACCTCCACCCGCTCGTAGACGGCCCGCTCGTCCACGGTGGTGATCCGCCCCTCGTCCAGCACGAGCCGCCCGTCGATCATCACGCTGCGCACGCTCGCCCCGCTCGCCGCGTAGACGAGGTTGTTGAGCGGATTGAGCAGCGGCCGCCACTCCGGCGCGTCGCGGTCGAAGAGCACCAGATCGGCGCGCTTGCCCACCTCGAGCGAGCCGATCTCCCGCTCCATCAGGAGCGCCTCCGCTCCGCGGATCGTCGCCATCTCGACCACCGTCTCGGGCGGCAGCACCCGCACGTCGAGCCGCGCATCCTTGTAGATGTTGGCGACGAGATACATCATCCGCAGCATGTCGAAGTGATTCGACCCGTTGCCGCTGTCGCCGCCCAGCGAGACGCAGACCCCGTCCCGGACCATCTCCGGGACGCGCGCGTGCGCGGCGAGCCCCTTGGTGTGCTTGAGCCCCGCGGTCGGACAGTGGCTGATCTTCACCCCGCGCCGCACGAGCCGCGCGATGTCCGCGTCGTCGAGATAGACCATGTGGGAGAGCTTGGCGTTCGGCGCGAGCACGCCCCACGCGTCGAGCGTCGCGAGCGGCAGGCGGTCCCGGGTGCGGCGCGAGGGGTGCGAGGCCAGGTGCATCATCCCCCACCCCACCCCGTGCCGATCGGCCAGCGCCTTGGCCCCGCGGATCAGCTCCTCCGAGCAGGTGCCGAACCCGAGCAGGAGCGGCCAGCCGCGCACGAGGCCGTCGCGCGCGCCCAGATCCTCGAGCATCGCAGCGTTGGCCGCGAGCGCCTCCGCGGTGGTCTGCCGCATGCGGTCGGGGCCCGACTCGAGATCCCACGTCCAGCGGCCCAGGATCGCGCGCATCCCGAGCCGCTCGACCGCGTCGGCCACCGCGGACGTGTCGAAGAGCGTGCCCGCCTCGCAGAAGGTGGTCGTCCCGGTGCGGATCATCTCGATCCCGGCCAGCAGGGCCGCGTGCTGCTCGTCCTCCGCGGTCATCACCGCGTAGAGCGGGATCAGCCAGTCGGGCAGGTAGCGGTCCACCGGGATGTCGTCGAGCAGGAGCCCGCGATTGAGATGCTCGGAGAGATGCACGTGGGTGTCCACGAAGCCGGGCGTCACCACCAGCCGGCTCCCGTCGATCACCCGGTCGGGCTCGCGCGGCGGGTGGACCTCGCGCGAGGGTCCGACCTGGAGGATGCGGGAGCCGTCCACCAGGACGGACCCGTCGGCGAAGACGCGCCGCTCGCCGTCCACCGTGATGACGGTGGCGTGCTCGACGAGGATCACGTCCGGCGCTGGGTCACCCGGTGCCGCTGCCGTCCGAGGCCGTCGATCCCCTGCTCCACCGTGTCGCCCGGCACGAGGTAGCGCGGCGGCCGCGCCCCGTGGCCGACCCCGGCCGGCGTGCCGGTCGACACCAGGTCGCCGGGGAGCAGCGTCAGGAATCGGCTCAGGTAGGCGACGAGCTGCCGCACCGGGAAGACCATGTCCTTGGTGCTGCCGTGCTGGCGCCGCTCCCCGTTGACGGTGGTCCAGAGGGCGAGGGCCTGCGGGTCCGCGATCTCGTCCGCGGTGACGAGCCACGGGCCGATCGGCGCGAAGGTGTCCGCGCTCTTGCCCTTGGTGGTGCCGCCCCCGTGCTCCATCTGGAACTCGCGCTCGGAGACGTCGTTGAGCAGGCAGTAGGCGGCCACGTGGCCCAGCGCGCGCGCCTCGTCCACCGAGCGCGCGGCGCGCCCGATCACCGCGGCCAGCTCCACCTCGTAGTCGAGCTTCACCGCGCCCGGAGGGCGCGCGATCGGGTCATCGGGCCCGCTGATCGCGCTGTTGGCCTTGATGAAGATGGTCGGCTCCTTCGGCAGCGGCAGCGAGACCTCCTGGGCGTGGTCGGTGTAGTTGAGCCCGATGCACACGATCTTGCCGATGGAGGCGAGCGGGCAGCCGAGCCGGGGCTTGCCCTTCACCGCGCGGCAGCCGGTCCGCCTTCACCGCCCGCAGCCGCTTGAGCCCGGCGGGCGTCAGCACCTCCGGGGTGATGTCCTCCACCACCCGCGAGAGGTCGCGCAGGCGACCCGTCGCGTCCACCAGCCCCGGGCGCTCGGCGCCCGCGCGGCCATACCGGACGAGCTTCATGGGCGGGGCCTAGTGCGCGGCCAGGCCGGGGACCGACATCACGAGGTGGAGATAGCCGCCCAGCTCGTTGATCCGGCGCATGTCGTGCGCCACGAAGGCGGCCCGCTCGGCCTCGCTCAGGTCGAGACCGGCCAGCGCGGCCGCCGCGTCGGCCTCGAAGCGGGCGCGGAACTCCGGCTCCTTCTTGAGGCGGTAGAGCAGGCTGTTGACCGCGTAGCGGCTCACGGGAGGCTCCACTCCACCGCGGCCAGGTTGATCCGCCGCAGCTCGCCGAAGTAGCGCACCTGGGCCCGGGCCGGGGTGATCGCGCCGATCAGGACCATCCAGTTGAGGAACTCGTGCTCGCCGGTCTTGTGCAGCTCGCCGACGGTCAGCTCCTGCAGCGGCTCGTGCTCGCCCCGCTCCATCCAGTGGACGAGCTTGCGGTCGAAGACGGTGTCGGTCTCGCCCACCCGCGGCAGCGACAGCTCCGGGAAGTGCGAGAGGCCGCCGGTGGCGATGATCCCCACGTTCCACGGCGACGCCGCGACGACGCGGGCGATGTGCCGGCCGAAGTCGAAGCAGCGCTTCGGGGTCGGCTGGGGCGCCACGAAGCAGTTCACCCAGATCGGCACCAGCGGCGGGATCGGCCGCGTCCCGTGCATGGTGTTGACCGGGCTCAGGAACGCGTGGTCGACCGGGGCCTCCCAGGACATCGCGAGGTCGAACCCGGACCCGAGCCCCTTCTCCAGAATCTGGTTGGCGAGGTCCTCGTGGAGCGGGTACTCCTCCGGCATGTGGTCGAGGACCGCGTCGAAGGCCTCGGCGTGATCCTGCTTCATGCGCTGCACGGTGCGGCCGATGCGGACGCAGAGGGCCGGCACCGCGTTGAACGAGAACGCGTTCAGGTGGTCGTCGGCCACCACGATCAGCGCGTCGGCGCGGGTGGCCGAGAAGCGCTCGCCCATCCGGGCGATCTCGGTCATGCAGTCGGTGACCATCCGGCGCCCCTCGTCGCCGCAGGCGCGCTGGTAGTAGTCGGGATCGAGCACGTGCGACATCGCGCCCGCGAAGACGATCTTGCCCATTGGACGAGCCTCCCGGCCGGGCCGACAGCCGCGCGCCCGGCGCAGCGCGGATCGTAACGGATGGACGCGACGGACGCAAGGCGCGGCCGCGCGTCTTGCGGGCCCGGGGGCGACCGACTAGACTGTGATCCCCGGGAGGACACCGACATGACCCAGACCGCCCAGCCCCTCAGTCCCTGGACGAGACGCTGCGCACCCACGTGGCCCGCTTCACCGAGCGCCGCGCCGACTGGGACGCGTTCGCCGACGCCCGCGTGGAGGGCTTCAAGCGCGCCCAGCACCGCTTCATCGGCTCGGGCGCCTCCGGCAAGGCGGACGCCTCGGTGATCCCGGCCCAGCACTTCACGCTCTCGGTCATGTTCATCCCGCCCGGCCAGGGCAACGCCCCGCACACCCACGAGGTCGAGGAGGTCTTCTTCATCCTCTCGGGCAAGGTGCTGGTCTTCATCGAGGACGGGGCCGGCCACCGCGCCGAGACGGTGCTCGGGCCGTGGGACTGCGTCTCCTGCCCGGCCAACGTGATCCACGGCTTCACCAACGTGGGCCTCGAGCCCGCGTACCTCCAGGTGATGCTCGGCAAGGCCCGGCCCGAGCTGATGACCTACACCGACGGCGATCTCCAGTCCCGACGCGACGAGCACCTGCGCGCGGCGGGCGCCCGCGGCTAGCGCGCTCCCGGTCCCGGCCCCGGTGCTGGTCGGCGCCTCGCCGAAGCGGAAGGAAGACGGCCGCTTCGTCGCCGGCGGCGGCCGCTACCTCGACGACGTGCGGGTGGCCGGCCTGCTCCACCTGGCCCTCGTGCGCAGCCCGCACGCCCACGCGCGCGTCCGCGCCATCGACGCCGCGGCCGCGCGCGCCGTCGCCCGGCGTCGCTCGCGGTGCTCACCCTGGACGACCTGCCGGAGCTGGCCGCCGCCACCGTGCCCCCGCTGGTGCCGGAGCCCAAGGGCCGGCCGTACGTCCACCCGGTCCTGGCCGGCGCGCGCGTGCGCCACGTGGGCGAGCCGGTCGCGGTGGTGGTGGCGACCGATCCGTACGCGGCCGCCGACGGCGTCGAGCGCGTGGTCGTCGCCTACGATCCGCTGCCCGCCGCGACGTCGCCCGCCGCGGCCATCGCGCCCGGCGCGCCGCGCGTCAACGAGACGTGGCCGGACAACCTCGCCTCGGTCACCACGAGCTCCAAGGGCCAGCCCGCGGAGGCGCTCGCCCGCGCCCCGGTGGTGGTGGCCGCGCGTCTCGCCTACCCGCGCGTGGCCGGCATGCCGCTCGAGACCCGCGGCGTCCTGGCCGCGCCCGATCCGATCGGGGGCGGGCTCACGGTGTGGACGTCGACCCAGGTGCCGTTCGCGGTGCGGAGCGCGATCGCCCCGGTGGTCCGCCTGGCCGAGGAGCGCATCCGCGTGCTCGTCCCCGACGTGGGCGGCGGCTTCGGGGTCAAGGGCCACGTCTATCCCGAGGAGATCCTGGTGGCGGTGGTGGCCCGCCGGCTCGGCCGGCCGGTGAAGTGGGCCGAGACGCGCAGCGAGCACTGCCTCACCGCGGCGGGCGACCGCGACCAGGTCCACGAGGCGCGCATCGGCCTCGAGCGCGACGGGCGCATCATCGCCATCGAGACCGCGTTCACGCGCGATCACGGGGTGGCGCCGACGCTCGGCGAGGCCATCACGCTCAACACCATCAACCACCTGCCCGGGCCGTACCGCGTGCCGCACTACCGCGGGACCGGGCAGAACGTCCTCACCCACAAGACCTTCGCGGCGGCCTATCGCGGGGCGGGCCGGCCCGAGGCCGCGTTCGTCCTGGACCGGCTGCTCGACCGCGCGGCGCGCGAGATCGGGATGGATCCGGCCGCGCTCCGGCGCCTCAACCTGATCCGGCCCGACGAGATGCCGGTCCCGACCGGCCTCACCTATCGCGACGGCGCGCCCATCGTCTACGACCCGGCCGACTACCCGGCCGCCTTCGATCGCCTGCTCGCGACCCTCGACTACCCGGGCTGGCGCGCCCGGCAGGCGGAGCGGCGCGGCGGCCCGCGGCCGATCGGCATCGGCCTCTGCGCCTACGTCGAGGGCACCGGCATCGGCCCGTTCGAGGGCGCCGACATCCGGGTGGATCCCGACGGCACCGTGTTCGTGCATCTCGGGGTCTGCGCCCAGGGCCAGGGCCACGAGACCACGCTGGCCCAGATCGCGGCCGACGAGCTCGGGGTCGCGCTCGAGTCGGTGGCGGTGGTGGGCGGCGACACGAGCCTGGTAGGCTACGGCATGGGCACGATCGCGAGCCGGGTGGCCGCGGTGGGCGGGCCCGCGGTGCAGCGCTCCGCCGCGCAGGTGGCGCACAAGGCGCGCCTGGTGGGCGCCGAGATCTTCGAGTGCGCGCCCGAGGACGTGGTGCTGGCCGAGGGGCGCGTGGGCGTCCGCGGCGTGCCGGGCAAGAGCGTGTCGCTCGGCCAGGTCGCGCGCGCCGCGGTGCGGAGCCGCGCGGTCGCGGAGGCGGGCGGGCCGGGGCTCAGCGCCTGCGCCTTCTTCTACCCGGACACCGTCACGTGGGCCTTCGGCGTGCAGGGCATCGTGCTCGAGGTGGACCTCGAGGCGTGCGCGATCACGCTGCTCCGGCTGGCCGCGATGCACGACTGCGGGCGGCCCATCAACCCGGTGATCGTGGAGGGCCAGCTCCACGGCGGCATCGCCCAGGGCCTGGGCAGCGCGCTCGGCGAGGAGCTGATCTACGACGACGCGGGCCAGCTGCTGACCGGCACCCTGATGGACTACCCGATGCCCCGCGCCGACGACATGCCGCCGCTCGACGTGGTCCACATGAACTTCCCGTCCGCGATCAATCCCCTGGGCATCAAGGGCGTGGGCGAGAGCGGCGTCATCTCGCCGGCCGCCGCGGTGGCCAACGCGGTGGAGGACGCGCTCGCCGACTACGGCGTCCTGGTGGACCGGCCGCCGGTCACCTCGGCCCGCGTGTTCGAGCTGCTGCGCGCGACCGGCCGCTGGCCCGCCAGCCGCTAAGACTCAGCTGACGACAAGGAGGAGGAACCGATGATCGAGCGTCGACCGTTCGGCCGCACCGGCCACCAGTCCACCGTCACCCTCTTCGGCGCGGCCGCGCTGGCCCGCGCCAGCCAGGACGAGGCCGACCGCGCGCTCGAGGTGCTGCTGCGGCACGGGGTCAACCACATCGACACCGCCGCGCGCTACGGCGACTCCGAGCTGCGCATCGGGCCGTGGATGGCGCGCCACCGCAAGGACTTCTTCCTCGCCACCAAGACCGGCTCGCGCGGCGGGCGCGAGGCGCGCGAGGATCTCCACCGCTCGCTCGAGCGGCTGCGCGTCGACTCGGTCGACCTGATCCAGATGCACTCGCTCGTCCACCCCGACGACTGGGACCAGGCGATGGGCCCGGGCGGCGCGCTCGAAGCCCTCGTCGAGGCCAAGCAGCAGGGGCTCGTGCGGGCCATCGGGGTGACCGGCCACGGCTGGACCATCGCGGCCATGCACCGGCGGAGCCTCGCGCGCTTCGACTTCGACTCGATCCTGCTGCCCTACAACTTCTTCATGATGCAGAACGAGCGCTACCGGCAGGCCTTCGAGGAGGTCGCCACCATCTGCCGCGAGCGCGGCACCGCGGTGCAGACCATCAAGGCCATCGCGCGCGGGCCGTGGGCCGCCGCCGACCGGAGCCACGCCACCTGGTACCAGCCCCTCGAGCGCCAGGAGGACATCGACCGCGCGGTCCACTGGGTGGTGGGCCGGCCCGGCGTCTTCCTGAACACCGCGGGGGACCTCGGCCTGCTCCCGAAGGTCCTCGACGCGGCGAGCCGCTTCACCCGCCGTCCCTCCGACGAGGAGATGACGGCCCTGCACGACGCGACCCGGATGTCGTCGCTGTTCGGACTGCCGACCTGACCCCGAGAGGAGACCAACGCTCCATGCGCAAAGCCGCCATCGTCCTCGCCGTGCTCGTCCTGTGGGCGCCCGCCGCGGCGCTCGCCCAGACCACCAAGCTGCGGGTGGCCATCTGCGCCCGGACCATCAGCATGGGCGTCGGATCCCCGTTCGCGGTGGCCATGAAGATGGGCTGGTTCAAGCAGGAGGGGCTCGACATCGAGATCGTCCCGCTGCCCGGCTCCACCGACTGCGTGAAGGCGGTGGCCACCGGCGAGGTGCCGATCTCGCTCCCGAGCGTGGAGCCCCTCGCCAACGGCCGGCCGCAGGGAGTCAAGGCCAAGATCTACTACACCGCGTACCAGACCAACGGCTACGGCATCGCGGTGCCCGCGGACAGCCCGATCCAGAGCCCGAGCGAGCTGCGCGGCAAGTCCATCGGGGTCACCAGCCTCGCCTCCGCCGGCGTGGTGGTGGCGCGGGCCCAGGTGGCGGCGGCCGGCCTCGACCCCGCGCGCGACGTGCAGATCGTGGTGGCGGGCGAGGGCGCGCAGACCGCGGCGATGGTGCGCAACAAGCAGGTCGAGGCGCTCAGCCAGTTCGACACCCAGTACGCGATGGTGGAGAACGCGGGCGTGCGCATGCGCTACCTCGACCGGCGCGACATCGAGAAGTTCCCCGGCAACGGCTTCCTCGCCTCCGAGGAGACGCTCCGGACCCGCCAGAAGGAGCTGATCGGCATGGCGCGCGCCTACGCCAAGGGGACGATCTTCACCATCGCCAACCCCGAGGCCGCGGTGCGCATCGTCTACGAGGTGTTCCCGCAGACCAAGCCCACCGGCAAGGACGAGGCCACCGCGGTGCGCGAGGACGTCAAGGTGCTCGAGGCGCGCATGCCCCACTACAAGCTCGAGCCGGCCGGGGTGAAGCGCTGGGGCGAGAACTCCGAGGTCAACTACCGCGACTACGTGGACTTCCTCGTGAAGTGGAGCGTGATCACCCAGAAGGTGCCGACCTCCGACCTGATCACCAACGACCTCATCGAGGACATCAACCGGATGGACGTGGGCAAGATCGCCGCGGAGGCGGCGGCCTACCGGTACAGCCGGTAGACGGGGACGCCCGGGCCGAGTGGAGAGCTGGGAACGCAACGTCTGGGCGCTGGCCCTCGTCGTCTTCATCGCGTTCGTCGGCTTCCAGTTCTTCTCGCCCTTCCTGCCGCTCTACGTGATGGAGCTGGGGGTCACCGACCCCACCCGGGTCGCCCTCTGGTCGGGGGTGCTCACCGCGGTGACCCCCGCGGTCTCGGGGCTGCTCGGCCCGCTCTGGGGCAGCTTCGCGGACCGGGTCGGCCGCAAGATGATGATGGTCCGCTCGCTGGTCGGCTTCGTGATCATCGTGGCCGCGATGGGGCTCGTCACCTCGGTCACCCAGCTCCTGATCCTGCGCATCCTTCAGGGCGTGATCGCCGGCTTCTCCATCTTCGCGATGGCCCTGGCCAGCGTGTCGTGCCCCAAGGAGCGCGTGCCGGTGGCCATCGGGCGCGTGCAGGGCGCGCAGCTCCTGAGCGTGGCCATCGGGCCCGCCGCGGGCGGCTACGTGGCCTCCCACTTCGGGCTCCGCTACGCGTTCTTCGTCACCGCCGGCATGTGCGCGCTGGCCCTCGTCGGCCTGCTGGTGCTGTTCACCGAGAACCGGGCCCCGGGCGACGCGGGGCCCGCCGCGGCCACCTCCGACACCGGCTTCACCCTCCGCCAGGTGTGGACCTCGCGCGGGCTTCCCGCTGGTGCTGGTCCTCCTCTTCGTCGCCCAGTTCATCGACCGCGGGCTCTCGCTGCTCGTCCCGCTCAAGGTCGGGACCCTGCTCGACGTCACCCGCATCGCCGCGACCTCGGGCGAGATCATCTCGCTCGCCGCCATCTGCGCCACCGGCTCGGCCCTGCTCGCGGGCCGGCTCGCCCAGCGCTGGCCGGCGGAGCGCCTGCTCCTGATCGGCCTGGTCGCGGGCGGGCTGCCCTGCGCCCTCATGGCCTTCACGACGGGATGGCAGAGCCTGATGCTCTTCCGCTGCCTCACCGGGCTCTGCCTGGGCGGCGCGCTGACGCTCGCCTACTCGATCGGCGGCAGCCTCGTGACCGGTGAGCGCCGCGGGGCCGCCTTCGGCTGGCTCGCGCTCAGCGTGCAGATCGGCACCGCGGCGAGCCCGCTGGTGAGCGGGGGGCTGGCCGCGATCAGCCTGCCCGGGGCCTTCGTGCTGGACGGCACGCTCGCGTGGCTGGCCGCGGGCGTCTTGCTGCTGGGCGCGCGCCACCTGCGACGGGGGGCGGCCCCCTGAGGACCGCGACGGCGCGCTAGCCCTCCCGGCTCTGGCGCGGATCGAAGGCGTCGCGGATGCCGTCGCCCACCAGGTTGAACGCGAGCGCGGTCAATAGGATTGCGGTCCCCGGCATGAAGACCAGCCACGGGGCCAGCCGCATGAACCGGTAGCCGCGCCCGACGTCGGTGCCCCACGAGGGCTCGGGCGGCTTGATGCCGACGCCGAGGAAGGACAGCGCGGTCTCCGCGAGCAGCGCGAAGGCCACCCCGATGGAGACCTGCACCACGATCGGCGCCACCACGTTGGGCAGCACGTGGCGGGCGAGGACGCGGGCGTGGCTGGCCCCGGCGGCGCGCGCGCTCTCCACGAACGGCTCCTCGCGCAGCGCGAGCACCTGCCCGCGCACGAGGCGCGCGAAGCGCGGGGTGTAGACCACGCCCACCGCCACCATCACGTTGAAGAGCCCGGGGCCGAGCGCGGCCGCGATCGCCATGGCGAGGATGAGCGCGGGGAAGGCCTGGAGCGCGTCGATCACCCGCATGAGCGCGTCGTCGATCCGGCCGCCCAGGTAGCCGGCCACCAGCCCGATCGGGACGCCGGCGAGCGTGGCGATGGCCACCGCCAGGCACGCCGCGCCGAGCGACAGGCGCGCCCCGTAGAGGAGGCGGGTGAGCACGTCGCGGCCCAGGTCGTCGGTGCCGAGGAGATGCGCGGGCGACGGGCCCGCCAGCATGCGGGCGAGATCCTGCCGGAGCGGGTCGTAGGGCGAGACCAGCGGCGCGGCGAGCGCGCCCGCGATCAGCAGCGCCAGGAAGGCCGCGCCCACCAGCGCCATCCGGCGCCGCGCGAAGCGGCGGAAGGCGAGCCGCGTCTCACCCATAGCGGATCCGCGGGTCGATGAGCCCGTAGAGGAGATCCGAGAGCAGGTTGACCACGATCACGGCCAGCACCGTGACCAGCACCGCGCCCTGCAGCATCGGGAAGTCCCGGTTCAGCACCGACTCGAGGTTCAGCCGCCCGAGCCCGGGCAGCGCGAAGATCGACTCCACCACCACCGTGTTGCTGACCAGCCGCGAGATGGTGAGACCGGCCACCGTGACCACCGGGATCAGGGCCGGGCGCAGGGCGTGCTTGGCCACCACGCGCCCCTCGGCCAAGCCCTTGGCGCGCGCGGTCTTGACGAAGTCGGCGGCCAGCGTCTCGCCGAGCGACGAGCGCAGCTGCCGCGTCACCTCCGCGACCGCGGAGGCGCCGAGGGTGAGCGTCGGCAGCAGCATGTGGCGGAGGGCGTCCGACGCCGAGTCGAACGGGCTCACGTACCCGGTCGCGGGCAGCCAGCGCAGGTGCAGCGCCAGCACCAGGACCAGCATCGAGCCGAGCCAGAAGTTCGGCACCGCGACCCCGAAGGCGGCGAGGCCGCTGGCCGCCGCGTCCATCATCCCGCCGCGCCGCCGGGCCGCGAGGATCGCGAGCGGCACGCCCACCAGGAGCCCGAAGGCGGTGGCGGCCAGGGCCAGGCCGAGCGTGATCGGCGCGCGCTCGCGGATCGCCTCGGTCACCGGCTGGCCGGTGCGCAGCGACTCCCCGAGGTTGCCCCGCGCGACCCGCCCGAGCCAGCTCGCGTACTGCACCACCAGGGGCCGGTCCAGGCCCATGCGCTGGCGGATCGCGGCGAGCTTCTCCTCGCTCGCGTCCTCCATGCCGATCAGGGCCACCGCGGGATCGCCGGGCAGCAGCAGGATCAGCGAGAACACCATGGAGGTGACCAGCAGCAGCAGGGGCACGATCGCCAGCAGCCGCCGGCGAAGGAAGCGCCCCACGCGGCAGTGCCTCTACTTGCCCTGCAGCCAGACCCCGCGGAACACCGGCTTGCCCAGGAAGTTCTGCTGGTAGCCCTGGACGCTCGCGTTCATCGCCTCGAGCGAGCTGGCGACGTAGATGCCGATGTCCATCGCCTCCTGCTGCACCACCTCGGCCACCTGCTGGTAGAGGCGGCGCCGCTCCTCCAGCTTGTAGGTCGCCTTCGCCTGGTCCATCAGCTCCTCGACCCGCGGGACCTTGAGGCCGCCCGGGTTGTAGAAGCCGGTGGAGTGGAACATCGCGCGCACCGACTGGTCGGGATCGGGCCGGCCGGTCCAGCGATAGTTCGCCGCCGCGATCTCCTTGCCGCGGAAGAAGCTCTGCACGCCCTTGGCCAGGTCCATCGGCTTGAGATCCACCTTGATGCCGACCGCGCCCCACTGCGCCTGGATGGCCTCGGCGCGCCGCACGTGCTCCGGGGTGGGCTCGAGCACCATGTCGAGCGTGAAGCCGTTGGGCAGCCCGGCCTCGGCGAGCTTGGCCTTGGCGCGCGCCGGATCGTAGGGCCAGGGCTTCAGCGCCGGGTTGTTGGCCCAGTAGCCGGCCGGGAACGGCGAGGCCACCACCTCGCCCAGGCCGAAGATGATGGTCTTGAGCAAGGTCGGGCGGTCGAGGGCCAGGTTCATCGCCTCGCGCACCGGCTTCTTCTCGAGCGGCGCCTTGGCGGTGTTGAGGAAGACGCGCCAGTAGGCGAGCGTGGGGCCTTCCAGCGCGCGGAGGTTGCGCTCGCCCTTGAGCCCGGCGAAGTCCTGGGCGGGCACCTCCATGATGAAGTCCACCTGCCCGCTGCGGAGCGCGGAGACGCGGGTGTCCGCGTCGGGGATGATCTTGAACACGATGGCGTCGAGATAGGGGCGGCCCGGCTCGTAGTAGTCGGCGAAGCGCTCGAGGCGCACCTCGCTGCCCGCCTGCCAGCGCGCCATGCGGTACTCGCCCGCGCCCACCGGCGTGCGCCCGAACTGGTCGCCCGAGCTTCTGGGCCGCGGTGGGCGAGATCATCATGCCGGCGCGGTCGGTGAAGGCCAGGATCAGCGAGGCGTCGGGGGCCTTGAGCCGCAGGCGCACGGTGGACTCGTTGACCACCTCCACCTCCTGCACGTTGACCAGCTCGGAGGACATCGACGAGATCGTCTTGTCCTGGGCGCGCATCAGGTTGAAGCGCACCGCCTCCGCGTTGAACGGGGTGCCGTCGTGGAACTTCACGCCGCGCCGCAGCTTGAGCACGAGGGTCTTCGGATCCGGCGTCTCCCACGACTCGGCCAGCCCCGGCTTCGGATTCAGCTTCTCGTCGAAGCGCACCAGGGTGTCGAACACCGGGTAGAGGTACATGTGGTCGCTGCCCGAGGCGCCCCGGTGCGGATCGAACGTGGAGACCTCCGCGCGCAGGGCCGCGCGCAGCGTGCCGCCGGACTTGGGAGCCTGGGCCGCCGCCGGGGAGCCGGAGAGCAGCACGGTGACGATCGCGAGGCAGGCGGCGGCGAAGACCGCCCGGGTCGGCTGGGACATGAGGGCTCCTCCTGGAGTCGGGATGCGGCGATGCACCGGCGGATGCGAGCGCACGAGGGATCGCGGCGAGTGTACGTGGGCCCGCCGCGGGCTGTCAATGCGGGCGGGCGCGCGGAGGCGCCGCTTGACGTCGGGCGCGCGAGCGCCTAGTGTCTCCGCATATCTCGCGGGACCGTCCAGGAGGCGCACATGCCACTCGATCCGCAGGCCCAGAAGGTCGTCGACGCCCTCGCCGCGCTCAACCTGAAGCCGTTCAAGGACTCCACCCCGACGGAAGCCCGCGAGTCCATGCGCTCGCGCACCGCCGCGCTCGGCCCGTTCGAGGAGGTGGCCGCGGTGGCCGACCATCGCGTGCCGGTCACCGGCGGCGAGATCACGGTGCGCGTGTACCAGCCCGCCGGCGTCGGCCCGCATCCGGTGCTGGTCTTCTACCACGGCGGCGGCTGGGTGATCGGCGACCTCTACACCCACGACGGCATCTGCCGGTCCATCGTCAACGCGGCCGGCTGCGCGGTCGCCTCGGTGGACTACCGGCTCGCGCCCGAGTTCAAGTACCCGACGCCGGTCGAGGACTCCTACGCGGGGCTCCTGTGGGTGGCGGCCAACGCCACGCGCCTCGGGCTCGATCCGGCCCGCATCGCGGTCGGCGGCGACAGCGCGGGCGGCAACCTGGCCGCGGTGATGGCGCTGCTGGCCCGCGATCGCCACGGGCCGCGGATCCTGCTGCAGGTGCTGATCTACCCGGTCACCAACCACGACTTCGGCACCGTCTCCTATCGCGAGAACGCCACCGGGTTCGTGCTGGGCACCGAGGACATGCGCTGGTTCTGGCGCCACTACCTGTCGCGCGAGGAGCAGGGGCGCGAGCCGCTCGGCCTCCCCGCTCCTGGCCAAGAGCCTGGCCGATCTGCCGCCCGCGCTGGTGGTCACCGCGGGCTGCGATCCGCTGCGGGACGAGGGCGAGGCCTACGCGATGCGGCTGCGCGACGCGGGGGTGGCGGTGACGCTCACCCAGTACGCCGGGATGTTCCACGGGTTCCTGCGGATGACGCGCATCCTCGATCAGTCGCGCGTCCTGCTCGACGAGGTCGCGGGGGCCCTGCGCAAGGCCCTCTCCTAGAGGACTCCTAGAGCAGGAACGGCACCTTCGCGGAGGCCGCCACCCCGCGCAGCTGCTCCATCAGGTCGTCCGGGATCGGGACGCCCTGCTCGAGCCGCTCGGCGCGGGTGAGGCGCTCGGGGTCGCCCGCCACCAGCACCGGCTGGGCCGGGTCGGCGCGCTTGGCCCCGTGCAGCACGTCGATCACGTCGTCGAGATCGCTCTCGAACTCGCCCTCGTCGCGGAAGGCGCCCGGATCGATGGCCATGAAGAAGTGGCCGATGTTGTGCGGATCCGAGTCGCGCTGGGTCCGGTTGCGCAGCGGCGAGAACGACGCGCCGGCGAGCGTCCCGCCCAGGATGTGCACCATCACCGCGAGGCCGTAGCCCTTGTGCCCGCCCAGCTCGCGGCCGCCGCCGAGCGGGGTGATGCCGCCCTCCGGCCGCTCGAACACGTGGCGGAAGGCCTCCGCTCTCGTCGGTCACCGCGCGCCCGTCGCCGTCCACCACCCAGCCCGACGGCACCGGCTTGTGGTTGAGCTTGTAGACCTTCACCTTGCCGGCCGCCACCGTCGTCGTCGCCATGTCGAGCTGGAACGGGGCGTTGCGCCGCGCGGGCGCCGCGAAGGCGAGCGGGTTCGTGCCCATGATCGGCTCCGCCGCGAAGGTCGGCACCAGGGTGACCCCGCGGGTGGCCGAGGTGACCATGCCGATCACCCCGCGGTCCGCCGCGATCTTCGCGTAGCAGCCCGCCGCGCCGAAGTGGTGCGAGTTGAACACCGCGACCACCCCGACGCCGGTGGCCCGGCACTTGTCCACCGCCAGGTTCATCGCGTGGGCCGAGATCGGATGGCCGAGCGAGCGGTCCGCGTCGATGCGCGCCATCGAGGGCCGGTCGCGCACGACCTTCCACTGGGGCCGCATGTTGAGCCGGCCGGCGCGGAACTCCTTGTCGTAGGTCGGCAGCATCGAGATGCCGTGCGAGTCCACCCCGCGCAGATCGGTCTCGACCATCATCTGGGCCGTGACCGCCGCGTGCTCCGCCGACATCCCCCACGCCCCGAGCACCGCCACCAGCTGCTCCTCGATCTTCCCCGCCGCCACCCGCATGAGACTCTCCTCGGTTGGGGTCAGGTCTTACAATACGACATTTCGGCGGCCCGGCTAGGTCGCGGCGCGGCGACGGACCTCGGGAAGCACCTCGCGACCCAGCAGCTCGATGCCGGCGAGGACGTCCGCCTGCGGCATGCCGGGCCAGCTCACGCGCATCGTCAGGTGCGTGGCGCCGGCCGCGTGCTGGGCCAGCAGCGCCTCGGTGACCTGGGCGGGCGAGCCGATCGCGAAGCGGTTGGCCGCGAGGCCGCGGAGCTGAGCCTCCGGGCGGGCGCCCGGGTCGAGGGTCACGCCCTCGAGGCCCCACGAGAAGTAGGCCGCGTACTTCTCGAGCAGGTAGGGCGCGGCGCGCCGGATCGCGGTCTCCTCGTCGGGCGCGCAGACCACCTCGAGCAGCCGGCAGATCTGCGCGTCACCGGTCCGCCCCTCGCGCGGCGCGCGCCGCGGTGAAGGCCCGCGCCTGCGCGGCGAACTCGTCGACGCGCGGCAGCGGCACCACGAGCCAGCCGTCCGCGATGCGCGCGGCGCGCGCGATGCCCGCGGGCACCTGCGAGCCGACCAGGATCGGCGGGCGCGGCGACCGGATCGGGCGCGGCCGGATCGTGAGGTTCTCGAAGGTCCAGTGCCGGCCGCGGTGGGTGACCTTGTCCTCGGTCCAGAGCCGCCGGATGATCTCCACGCCCTCCGCGAGCCGGCTCACCCGCTCCGCCATCGGCACGCCGAAGATGGCGAACTCCTCGGGCCGGTAGCCGAGACCCACGCCCAGCAGGAAGCGCCCGCCGGTGAGCACGTCGAGGAAGGCCCCCACCTCCGCGATCTCCACCGGGTTGTGGAGCGGCAGCAGCACGAGGTTGGTGCCGATCTCGAGCCCCGGCACCTCCGCGGCCAGTCGCTGCAGCATCGGCAGCAGCGGGAAGTAGTGGAAGCCCGGCGTGGCGTGGTGCTCCCCACCCCAGATCGAGTCGAACCCCAGCGAGCGGATCAGGCGCGCCTGCTCCAGCGTCTCCGCGAACCGGCGCGCCGGATCGTCGCCCGCCGGGTGCTGCGCGTTCGAGATAGACCCGAGCTTCATGGTTGGCATGGGGTCAGGTCTTACATTCCGACATTTCCGCGCGCCGCCGGCTGCGAGCGCGCAGGAAATGTCGGAATGTAAGACCTGACCCCGCTTCAGCTCCCGTTTACCCGGGGGCGGCGCCCTGCGTGGCGGTGTAGACCGCGTAGAGCGACTGGCTCGCGGCCATGAACAGGCGGTTGCGCTTGGGCCCGCCGAAGCAGACGTTGCCGCAGATCTCGGGCAGCCGGATGCGCCCGATGAGCTGGCCCTGCGGCGTCCACACCGTGACCCCGCTGTAGCCCACCGCGCGCCCCGCGTTGCTCGACACCCACAGGTTGCCGTCCACGTCGGCGCGCACGCCGTCCGGCCCGCACTTGACGCCGTCGATCATGAAGGCGCTGAAGAGCTTGCCGTTGGAGAGCTTGTTGTCGGAGCCCACGTCGAAGACGTACATGTCGCCCTTGCCGCCCGCGTGGGTGTCGCCGGGGCCCTTGCCGGTGCTGATCACGTAGAGCTTCTTGTAGTCGGGCGAGAAGCAGAGCCCGTTGGGATCCGGCACCAGGTCCTCCCCCGCCACCTGGGTGAGCGTGCCGCTCTTGTCGACGCGGTACACCGCGGTGGGCAGCTCGCGCTTGTAGGAGCCGAGCTCGAGCGGCTGCCCGAGCTTCGGGTTGAGCCGGCCCCCCGTGTTCGCGGGCCCGCCCGCCGCGTCCACCGTGCCCTCGTAGAGCTGGGCCCCGTAGGGCGGATCGGTGAACCAGTAGCTGCCGTCCGGGTGCGGCACCACGTCGTTGGGCGAGTTGAGCCGCTTGCCGTTGAACATGCCCGGCGATCAGGCTCACCGAGCCGTCCAGCTCGTAGCGCACCACCCGCCGGGTGACGTGCTCGCAGGAGAGCTGCCGCCCCTGGAAGTCGAAGGTGTTGCCGTTGCTGTTGTTCGACGGCATGCGGAACACGCTGACGTGCCCGTTGTCCTCGATCCACCGGAGCTGGCGGTTGTTGGGGATGTCGCTCCACACGAGGTAGCGGCCCTGCGCGTTCCACGCGGGCCCCTCCGACCAGAGCGCGCCGGTCCACAGGCGCTGGATCGGCGCGTTGGGCTGCCGGAGCCCGTTGAAGGCCGGCTCCACGGTGAGCACGTCGGGATCGGTGAAGTACGTGGTGGGCGCGCCGCGCGGGCTGAAGTCGCGCGGCGGCTGGGTGATGGTGCTGGGCGGCCCGATCGGCGGGGTCTGCGCGCCCACGAGGCGCGGGGCCAGGACCGCGGCGCCGACCGCCGCGCCCACGCTGCGGAGCATCGTGCGTCGCGACACCGCGCTGCTTTCCGGATCGTACGCTTCTTGCGCCATTGCCACCTCCCTGACCACGTCGTTCGAGAGGAATGAGAGAAGCGATTCGCGCGGCAACCGTAGCAGACGGCCCGGAGGCCGTCAATGCGTCTCGGGCTTGAGCACGCGACGCAGGAAGGCCGCGACGTCCTCCGGGAGCCCGGCGCCGCGCCTCGGCGTCTCCGCCGATGGTGGCCCCGCGGGCGAGGCAGTCGCGTCCGTACCGGCCCGCGGTGGCGGTGATGTCCTCCCCGGTCCCGCGACGCGCGACCGTGAAGTGATCCAGGTCCACCGCCATGTCGCAGCCGCGCCCGGTGACGAGCCCGCGCTCGAAGCGCGGCGACCGCTCCGAGTCGAAGTCGTGGTAGGCGTTCGGGTAGGTGACGACGGTGGTCTCCGCCCCCGCGCCCTTGAACCACTCCGCGTAGCCGCGACAGGCCTCCGCGGGCGTGTAGTCGTCGCGCCCGCCCAGCAGGAGCAGCAGCGGCGCGCCGGTCACCCGGGCCGCGGTGTACCAGTCGCTGCAGTACGGGTAGAGCGCCACGTGCGCGGCGAAGTGGCGGTCGTCGTCGAGGATCGCGCGCCGGAACGGCTCGAGCGCGGTGTAGAGCGCGACCTGGCCGCCCTTGGAGAAGCCGATGACCCCGATGCGATCCGGGTCGATGCGCGGATGCGTGGCGAGCAGGCGCAGCGCGGCCAGCGCGTCGGCCACGTTCGCGGCGGTGGGGAGGCGTCCCTGGTCGGTCGCGGTCTCGCGGATGTTGCGCGGCGTGAAGCTGTCGACCACGAAGGTGGCCAGGCCGAGGGCGCCGAGGCGGTCCGCCCAGGCCGCCTCCCGCACGTCCACTCCGCCGCTGCCGTGGGCGATCACCATGGCGGGCACGCGGCCGGCCGCGTCCTTGGGCAGCCGGAGCGTGCCGACCACCACGGCACCCGGCGCGGCCTCGCGCCGGGCGAGGGCGAAGTAGCCGGCGGGGGTCCGGCTCTCGAAGTGGATCTGGCCCACCCGGCCGTCGGCCAGGGTGGCGACCGGCGCGCTGCCCTGCCCCGCCGCCCCGCCCGGGAGCCCGCCGACCAGACCCAGGGCGGCCAGCGAGCCACACCAGCACGATTCGTGAGACCATGCGAACGATTCTCTATCACAGAACGAGCCGTCGGGATCGCCCAACCCGGGAGGTGGATCATGAGCAAGCGCAAGGCCAGGCCGAGACGAGCGGCGGCGAAGCGGACCGTGAGAAAGCGCACCCCGACGAGACGCGCCGGGCACGAAGCGCGCGCAGGCGAAGCGGGCCCGGACGAAGCGCGTCCCGACGAAGCGCGCGGCGCCCTCTCCCCGGAAGGCGCGCAGCCGCACGCGCAAGCGCACCCCGGCCACCCGGCGCGGGCGGGAAGGCGGCGAGGACCGCGGCCAGACGATCGGCCTCCTGCGCGATCTGACCGAGCACCACGAGACGGGCCCCGCGGCCACCGGCGGCGACATCGACGCGGACTGGCAGCGCGCGCAGAGCTCGGGCGAGGAAGCGGTGGGCGGTAGCGTGTCCACCCCGGACCAGGACATCGTCGACGAGATCGGCCACGCGCTGGGCGTGGAGCAGCCGCCCGCGGCGCCGCTGCGCGCCTCGGAGGAGATCCTGGCGGATCGCGACCAGCGCTACTGGGATCTGGAGCGACGCGCCAACCGGAAGGCGGTCAAGCGCCAGGAGCCGTGAGCGCCCGGCGCGTAAGCTATACTGCTCGTCAGCGACACACGCTCTTTGATTGCGTCAGAGAAGGCTGGATGATCGCCGGTGCGGGCAACCGCACGGGAGGAAAGTCCGGGCTCCGCAGGGCAGGGTGCTGGCTAACGGCCAGGGGGGGCGACCCCACGGATCAGTGCCACAGAGAACAGACCGCCGCCTTCACGGGCGGTAAGGGTGAAACGGTGAGGTAAGAGCTCACCAGCGACCCGGGTGACCGGGTCGGCTCGGTAAACCCCACCCGGAGCAAGGCCAAATAGGAGAGCGATCCTGCTCGCAAGAGCAGGTGAAGCGCGGCCCGCGTGGGGCTCTCGGGTATGGCCGCTTGAGGCGCCGGGCAACCGGCGTCCTAGAGAAATGATCATCTCGCCGACGGGGGCAACCTCGGCGGTCAGACAGAACCCGGCTCACAGGCCTTCTCTGGCGCATTTAAGGACCGGACGCTCGTACTCCGCACGTCATCCCATCGACGACGTCTTCGTCCCGTTCGAGCGCGCCGCGATCGCGCAGAGCATCCCGCGGCGATTCGCTCGCCAGGTCGCCGCGGGCCCCGAGCGGCTCGCCGTCAAGTTCCGGTCCGCAGGCGCTCACGTACGCCGCGCTCGACCGGTGGGCCAACCAGGTCGCGCACGCGATCCTGCCCGACGATGGACGCTCCGAGCCGGTCGCCGTCGTGGTCGACCAGGGACTGTCGCTCATCCCGGCGATCCTCGGAATCCTGAAGGCGGGACGGATCTACGTTCCCCTCGAGGCCGGCGCTGGGCCGCGAGCGGCTCGCCTACATGCTGCGGGACTCCTGCGCGCACCGCGCGTGGTGACCGCATCCGCGATGTCCCTCGTCCGGGACGTGGCCGGCCCCGACCTCGCACCTCATCGACATCGACGCGCTCCCGCCCGGACGACCCCGCCGAGCCGCCGGCGATCGAGATCGCGCGCCGACGCGCCCGCGTACATCTACTACACGACCGGCTCGACCGGGCGAGCCGAAGGGCGTGGTGGATTCGCACCGCAACGTGCTCCACAACGTGATGCGCTACACGAACGGTCTCGCGCATCGGCCGCCGAACGATCGGCTCACGCTGCTCCAGTCGCCGAGCTTCAGCGGCGCGGTGTCCAGCATGTTCTGCGCGCTGCTCAACGGCGCGACGTCGCTGCCGTTCGACGTTCGCGAAGCCGAGCAGCGGAGACTTGGCCGACTACGTCGACCACGAGGGAATCACGATCTATCACTCGGTTCCGACCATCTTCCGCAGCTTCCTGCGGGGCGATCGGATGTTCCCTCGCGTCCGCGTCGTCCGGCTGGAAGGCGATCGGTCCGCGCGCCTGGACGTCGAGCTGTTCCGCGGCACTTCTCTCCCGGCTGCGTCCTGGCCAACGGACTCGGCGCCACCGAGACCGGCATCGTGCGTCGGTTCCTCTCGGCCGGGACACGCCGCTCGAGCGCGAGATCGTGCCGTCGGCTATCCGGTCCACGACATGGAGGTCGCGGTGCTCGACGAGGACGGCGCGCCGGCCGCGCCCGGCGAGGTCGGGAGATCGCGGTGCGCAGCGAGTACCTCGCCCTCGGCTACTGGAACCGCCCGGATCTCACCGAGCGGCGCGTTCGAGACCGACGCGGAGGGCCGGCGGGCCTACCGGACCGGTGATCTCGGCCGCCTCCGAGCCGACGGCTGTCTCGAGCATCTGGGCCGCAAGGACTCGCGCACCAAGATTCGCGGCGTCACCGTGTCCCTCGCCGAGGTCGAGGCCACGCTCGCGGCGCTGTCGTTCATCCGCGAGGCCGCGGTGGTCGCGCGGACCGACGCGCGCGACGCGCGCCGCCTGACTCGCGTACTACGTCCCGGCGGCGGAGCGGAGCCGACGCGTGAGCGAGCTGCGGCGACATCTCGCCGAGCGCCTCCCGCCTCCGATGATGCCCGTCGCGCTACGTCCGGCTCGCCGCGTTGCCGCTCAACCAGAACCTGAAGGTGGATCGCGCTGCCCTGCCGGCGCCCCCGACGGCGCGCGGCCGGCCCTCGACCAGGCGTACGTCGCGCCCGAGGATCCGACCCAGTCCGAGCTGGTGCGCATCTGGGAGGAGCTCCTGGAGGTGAGCCCGATCGGCATCCGGGACGACTTCTTCGACCTTGGCGGCGACTCGCTCCTCGCCACCGCGATGCTGGCCGCGATCGAGGAGGCGCTCGGCGTCGAGGCCTCGCCGTCGGTCCTCCTCTCCGGCACGACCATCGAGCACGTGGCCGCCGGCCTGTACGCGCCGATGGCCGATCCCGAGGTCGTGCCGATCCAGCCCGGGGGCTCACGGCCGCCGCTCTACTTCCTGCACGGCGACTATCTCGGCCGCGGCATGTACGCCGCAGGATCGCCCGCGCCCTGGGGCCGGAGCAGCCGGTCTTCGCGCTGACCCCGTGCGGCCTCGACGGCGAGCCCGCGCCGCCCACGATCGAGGAGATGGCGGACCGCCACCTGCGGGCGCTGCGTCGCCATCGGCCGAGCGGGCCGTACCGGCTCGCCGGCAACTGCAACGGCGGGCTGATCGCGCTCGAGATGGCGCGGCGGCTCCGCCGCGGCCGGCGAAACCGTCGATCCGGTGCTGGTGATCCGGACCTTCGCGGGCAACGTCCGTTTCGCGCGCGCCCAGGCCGTGATCGAGCGGCTCGGCGGCCGGCTCGGCCTCGGCGCGGCGACCCGGCGGCGACCTCGTTCGGCGATGGCGGTGGTTTGCCGAGGCGTGGCAGCGCGGCCACCCCGAGCGGCCGGATCCGCCTGGTCGCGGCGCAAGCTCCTCCGGCTGGTACGACGGCCGCCGGCCGACGCGGGACGGCGGCTCCCAGGGCTCGACGCCGGGTCCCGACGATCGCGACACGCTCATCGACACGTTCATGGACGCGGCCGCCGATCACGTGCCCCGCCCCTATCCGGGCAAGGTCGTCGTGTTCTGGCCGGCCGAGGAGCCGGAGCCGGTGGACGAGGCGCGGCGCTGGTGGCGTCGGATCTCTCCCCTCGCGGAGGTCGAGACGGTCCGGGCGATCATCTCACCGCGGTCACGGTGCACGGCAGGCGCTCGGCCGTCGCCTGGCCGCCCATCTCGGCGACGATCGGTGACGCCGCTCCTCACGCGACGCGGATTCCTCGCCGGCTCCATCGCGGCCGCCGCGGCCTCGGCGTGCGCGAGCGCCCCGGAGCCGATCCCCGCTCCTCCACCCCGCGCTCTCGCTACACCACCGACTTCGCCGGGACGGAGAACCCGATCTCCGAGGGCGGCGCGTGGTCGCACCGCGGCGGCCGTGGACGCGCGTGCAGAAGAAGGACGGGCTCGCCTACGGGACCCAGAGCGGGTACGGCGGCTACGACGACTCGTACGCCTATCTCTCCGGGTTAGCGACCGATCACCAGGGCGAGGCGGTCGTCCACGTGTCGTCCCGGCTGGTCGGCGAGCCCCACGAGGTGAGCTGCTCCTGCGCTGGGCCGATTCGGTGTACCAGGCGCGGGGCTACGAGTGCCTGTGGAGCTTCGAGGGCGACATCGACATCGTCCGGTGGAACGGCCCGCCCGGCGACTTCAACTCGATCGGAGCCGCGGAGGGACGCCTCGGCCGCCGGCTCATGACCGCGACCTGGTGCGCGCCCAGGTCGTCGGTCCCGTCATCACCGGCTACATCAACGACCGGTTGATGGCGCGGGCCATCGACCCGACCTGGAAGGACGGCCAGCCCGGCATCGGCTTCTACCGTCGGGAGGCCGGCGCCGGCTCCGATCTGGCCTTCTCGCGCTACACCGCCACGTCCCTGCCGGTGCCAAGCGCCCGCATCGTCACGCGCGAAAGCCCCGGACCGCGCGCACCCCGAGCCAGACGAAGAGCACGAAGACCGCGACCTGGGCGGCCTGGAACGGCGCCTCGGTCTGGGTCGGCGCCAGATCGCTCAGGGTCGGCACCTTCCGGAAGGCCTGCACCACCAGCACGAACACGTTCAGGTACAGCGCGATCACCCAGCCGACCGCATAGATCCAGCGCCACGAGCCCCCGCTGTAAGCCCGGGACCGCGCCACGAACACGATCGCCAGCACCACCAACGAGATGATCCCGACCTTGTGCGACGGCAGCAGATGGTCGAACGGGAAGCCGAACCCGGTCACGCTCGTCAGCACGGTGGACCACAGGAAGATGGTCGTCCAGCCGTCGCGCCGCTTCCCGGTCATCATCCCGCCCACGAGCATCAAGCCCGAGACGATGCCGATCAGGCTGATCACGACGTGCACCCGGGTGAACGTTTCCAGCGTCATCCCTAGCGTCATGGTCCATCTCGTGTCCTTTCGTCGTGCGGGAATCGGATCACCGGGGCCATCGTAGCCGAACCCCGGGGGTCTCGGCTACCGGCCGCTGGTCCCGGGAGCGTCGGGTGCTATCATCCGGCCAGCGTTGATCGGCCCGTGAGACTCTTCCCATTCGGCCTCGCCCTCGCCCTGCTCGTCGCCGCCCCGGTGTCGGCACCGGCGCAGACCCCGGTGGAGACCGCGCGCGGCCTCCTGAAGCAGTACCAGGAGGACCCCGCGCGCATCGACCGCGCCCGCGATCTGCTCGAGGCCGCGGTCGCCAGGGGCGCCGGCAGCGACGTGCCGACGCTCCTGACCCTGGCCCGCGCCTGGTTCCTCTACGGCGAGGAGCGCGCGAAGACCGACGACGCCAAGGTGGCGGCCTACGAGCGGGCGCGCGACCTCGCCAAGCGCGCCACCGAGCTGGCCCCCCGCGACCCGGACGCGCACCTCTGGTACGCGATCACCCTCGGCACCTGGTCGCAGGCCAAGGGCCTGCTCCGCTCGGCCCTGGCCCTGCGCGACCTGCGCCGGGAGGTGGACCGGGTGCTCGAGCTGGACCCGAAGAACATCGAGGCGCACATCATGGCCGGCAGCATCGCGCGCGAGCTGCCGCTGCTGCTGGGCGGCGACCGCAAGGAATCCGAGGCGCACTTCAAGACCGCCCAGCGCCTGGACCCGCGGCTCACCGGGGTGCGCATCGAGCTGGCCCAGCTCTACATCAACCTGGGCCGCTACGCGGAGGCGCGCCAGGAGCTGCAGGCGGTGCTCGCCGAGCGGGCGCCCACCGACCGCCCGCGCTGGACCCTCAAGGAAGTGCCACGGGCCCGGCAGATGCTCGAGTCGATCCGCGACAAGAACTGAGAAAGGACGCGCATGCGCTTCTCCATCTGCGTGATGGCCGACGTCGACGAGATCGGCTTCTTCAGCCACGCCGAGACCCTGGGCTACGACTCGGTCTGGGTCACCGACAGCCAGATGCTGTTCTCCGACTGCTACGCGGTGCTGGCCCTCGCCGCCCAGCAGACGCGCCGCATCCGCTCTGGGCCCCGGGGTGGCCATCTGCGGCACGCGCATCCCGCCGGTGCACGTGGCCGCGATGGCGACCCTGAACCGGCTCGCCCCGGGCCGCGTGCACCTGGGCGTCGGCACCGGCAACACCGCCACCCGCTCGATGGGCCAGCCGCCGATGCGCATCGCGGAGTACGCGGAGTACCTGCGCGTGCTGCGCGGCCTGCTCCGGGGCGAGCCGGTGGACTACACGCAGGGCGGCGCGACGCGCCCGATCAAGATGCTGATCCGCGAGAAGAAGTACATGAGCCTCGAGCCGCCGCATCCCGCTCTACGTCTCCGCCTTCGGCCCGCGGGCCATGGAGCTGGCCGGCGAGTACGGCGACGGCGTCGTCTTCGCGATCCCGCCGCGCGGGATCGCGCCCGCGGAGGCCCTCGCCCGGTGTCGGGTCGGGGCCGCGCGGGCGGGCCGCAAGCTCGGCGACGACTTCCACACGTGCGCGCTCACCAACGTCGTGCTGCTCGAGCCGGGCGAGCCGGCCGACTCCGAGCGCGTCATCCGCACGGTGGGGCCGAACGTGATGGCCAGCGTCTACTACTTCTACGATGCGGTGCACGAGCGCGGCATCGAGCTGCCGCCCTTCCTGCGGCGCATCTGGACGCGCTACTGCGCGCTGGTGGAGGAGATCCCGCGCCGCGCACCGGCACTTCCGCACCCACGAGGGCCACTACACCTACCTGCACCCGGGCGAGGCCGAGCTGATCGACGCGGACCTGGTGCGCGCCACCTGCCTGGTGGGCGAGGCCGACGAGCTGATCGAGCGCATCCGCGAGCTCGAGCGGGGCGGGCTGCGGGAGCTGATGTGCGCCACCGGCGTCGACGAGAAGTGGCGCTTCAGCCAGGAGTTCGCCCGGCGGGTGATGGCGCGGTACTCGTGATCCGCTCGATCAACGCGGTCACCCTGGGCACCCCCGACATGGCGCGGGCGGTGCGCTTCTACCGCGCGCTGGGATTTACGCTAGCCTACGGGGGTGAGGAGGCGGACTTCACGTCTTTTCGTATCGAGGGTCGCATCGAGGGCCAGCACCTGAATCTCGCGCGGGCCGGGCGCCCGGCGGGAGACTTGGTGCGCGTCATCCTCTACGTCGACGACGTCGACGCGATGCACCTCCACGTCCTGGCCCAGGGATATACGCCGGAGTCCGGCCCGCGAGACGCGCCGTGGGGCGAGCGCTTCTTCCACGTGGCCGATCCGGACGGCCACATCCTGTCGTTCGCGCGGCCCCTCCGGTCGTGAGCGCGGCCACCCCGGTGCCGCTCCGTCGCTCGCGCCGCCACAAGATGATCGCCGGGGTCTGCGGCGGGATCGCGGAGTGGTTCGGGTGGGATCCCACCGTGGTGCGGGTCCTCTACGTGGTGGGCTCGATCATCTCGGTCGCGTTCCCCGGCATCCTCGTCTACCTGCTGCTCTGGATCATCATGCCGAAGGCGCCGAAGGAGCCGGCGTAGCGAGCCGGGGCGCAGTTCCCGACCCCGCCCGCCGGGGTGAGCAGAGGGAGTGACAGGGAGGGGGCCATGCGCTAGACTCGGCGCGCGCAAGTCGGGCCCGCCGGCCGGTTCCGGTCGCGGCGCCGCCATGGTCGCGAGCCGTCCGTCCCGCACTCACTGCAAGGAGGGGCACGCATGCGGATTCTCCGCCTCATCGTCGTCGTCGCGGTGCTGTCGTTCGTCGCGGTCCAGCTCGAGCCCGGGGTCCGGGCCGCCGGCCCCGTCAGCGAGGTGCTGATCGGCGAGCTGCTGCCGCTCACCGGCAACTTCGCGAGCCTGGGCCAGCAGTACCTCTGGGCCGGGCAGACCGTCGAGGACATCGTCAACAACGACTACCCGGATCTGCAGGTGCCGCTCGGCCCCGGCAAGGGCTTCCCGGGCCTCGGCGGCGCCAAGATGACGCTGGTCGTGCGCGACGACCAGAGCCGCGGCGATCAGGCCCGGACCCTGGCCGAGCAGCTCATCACCGTCAACAAGGTCCACTGGCTCAACGGCGAGGGCACGAGCGGCAACACCTCGATCATCCAGCCGCTCGTGGACAGCTACGGCATCCCGATGACCTGCCACGCCTGCGCGTCGCCCACGCTCACCGAGAAGGGCTTCAAGTGGTTCTATCGCACCGGGCCCAACGACGGCACCATGGTGGCGAGCGTCTTCCAGTTCCTCAAGGAGTGGCCGTCGCACGGCGGGCCGTCCGACCTCAAGACGCATCGCGCTCTTCACCTGCGACAACCTCTTCTGCCAGGACAACCGCAAGATCGCGCTGGACCTGGCCGAGAAGGCCGGCTACAAGATCGTGGCCGACCTCACCACCAAGACCGGCGCCACCACGCTGGCCTCCGAGGTGCAGCGGCTGCAGGCCGCGAACCCGGACATCCTCTTCGCGGTCCAGTACCCGGCGGAGACCACCGTGTTCCAGGCCGACATGCCAAGCGCGCCGGCTACATGCCCAAGGTGATCGCCACCAGCAACGGCGCCTACTCCGACCAGACCTGGCTGACCGCGCAGAAGGCGACCGCGGGCGCCGTCGGGCTGGCTCGGCCGCGATCCGACCGCGATCGACCTCGCGAGCAAGAAGCCGTCGTGGAAGAAGGTCAACGAGATCTACAAGAAGTACAGCCGCGGTCAGGACATGGGCGAGCTGGCCATGCGCGAGATCACCGGCATGCTCTGGATGGCCGACACGATCAACCGCGCCAAGTCGGTGGAGCCGGCCGCGCTGGCCAAGGCGGCCAACGAGACCAACATGACGCCGGACCTGATGATCATCGACTACAAGGGCATCAAGTTCGACAAGAACCGCCAGAACGAGCTGGCCACCGGCGTGGTGACCCAGGTCGGCTGGGACGACGACAAGCACACCATCTGGCCGTGGGACCTCGCGGCCCAGGCCGGCTTCAAGCCGATCTTCCCGTCCCCGAGCTGGCAGGAGCGGGAGAGCCGCAGCAAGAAGTAGCCGCCGACCGTGACCCTCTTCCTCCAGGCGGTGGCCGACGGGCTCCAGATGGGGCTGCTCTACGCGCTCGTCGCGGTGGGGCTCGCCATCATCTGGGGCCTGATGGAGATGATCAACTTCGCCCACGGCGAGTTCATGATGCTCGGCATGTTCGGGGCGTGGGGGCTGAGCGTGTCGCTCGGCTGGGACCCGCTCGTCTCCATGGTCCCGCTCGCGGTCCTCATGTACGGCCTCGGGCGTGCTCGTCTATCGCCTGCTCATGCAGAGGGTCCAGCGCGGCGAGATCTTCACCCAGATCTTCGCCACCGTCGGCCTCTTCTTCTTCGTCCAGAACGGGGTGGTGGCGCTCTTCACGAGCGACTACCGCTTCGTCAACAAGAGCCGTGCTCACCGGGCTGAGCGGCGTCAACCTCACGCTCGGGGGCGTGCGCATCGGCGTGCCGCTGCTGGTGGGCGGCCTCATCGCGCTGGCCCTCTTCCTGGTGCTCTATCTCCTGATCGACCGCACCGACTTCGGCCTCGCGCTCCAGGCCACCGCCGAGGACCGCGACGCGGCCATGCTGGTGGGCATCCGGCCCCAGCGCATGTACGCGGTGGCCTGGGGCCTCGGCACCGCGCTGGTGGCGGTGGCCGGCGTCATCCTCGCCAACTTCTTCTCGGTGTACCCGCAGGCCGGCCTCTCCTTCACCGTGCTCGCCTACGCCATCGTGGCCCTCGGCGGCTTCGGCTCGCATCCTGGGCACGCTGCTGGCCGCGCTCCTGGTCGGCGTGGTGCAGAGCGTGACCGCGGCCTACCTGCCGCCCGCCTTCAAGGACGCCTTCGTCTTCGGGTCCTACATCCTGATCGGCCTGTTCCGGCCCCAGGGGCTATTTGGCCGCTTCTAGCTCCGCCGGCCCGCGCCGGCCGCGCGCAGCAGGTGGTCTGGGTGGTCGCCACCCTCGTGGCCCTGCTCTACCCGATTCCCTTCGAGCGCAGCGGCCAGATCTACTACGAGACGGTGGGCTTCCTGGTGCTGCTCAACGCCATGCTCGGCATCGGCTGGAACATCATCGGCGGCTGGGCCGGCCAGTTCGACTTCGGGCCCGAGCATCTTCTTCGCGATCGGCGCCTACACCGCCGCGCTCCTGTCGATCCACTTCGGCTGGAACGCCTGGCTCGCCCTGCTGGGCGCGGTGGTCGGTGTCGGTGGTCATCTGCGCCGCGCTCACCTACCCGGTCACCCGGCTGCGCGGCCACTACTTCGCGATCGCCACCGTGGCGATGTGGATGATCGCGCAGCCCATCGGCGCCACCTGGTCGCTCATCAACGGCAGCCAGGGCCTCTTCATCCCGGTGGCCGCCGGCGGCAGCTTCGTGCACGGCATGCTCACGATGGAGTTCCCCGGGACGCGGCAAGGGCCTCGGCTTCTACTACCTCTCGCTGCTGCTCTTCGCGGTCACGCTCCTGGGCGCCCGCGCGGTCGAGCGCTCGAAGTGGGGCTTCTACTTCCGCGCGGTGCGCGACGACCAGGACGGCGCCGAGGCCATCGGCATCGACAGCCGGCTCTACAAGGTGATCGCCCGCTGCCTCATGGCCGCGATCTTCGCGGCGGGCGGCACCCTCTACGGCTTCTGGGCGCTGGCCGTCTTCCCCGACCAGGTACTCGAGGTGAACTGGAACATCCTGCCCATGATGGCCGCGGTGGTGGGCGGGCTCGGGCGGCTGTGGGGCCCGGTGCTGGGCGCGATCGTCCTGATCCCGATCTCGCAGCTCATGACCGCCACCCTCGGCGCGGGCCCGCTCGCCGGCCGCGGCATCGACCTCATCATCTACGGCGCGGTCATCATGCTGATCGCGGGCTGGCGCCCCAACGGGCTCCTCTCGCTGCCGTGGGCCGCGTGGGCCGCCCGCTCTCCGGCCGCGCGCCCGCGTCGGTGAAGGGCTGACCGCGATGGCCCCCCTGCTGCAGATCGAGCGGTGCACCAAGCGCTTCGGCGGCCTCGTGGCCAACCGCGACGTCTCGCTCGACGATCGAGCCGCGCGAGATCGTGGGGCTGATCGGGCCCAACGGCGCGGGCAAGACCACGCTCTTCAACTGCATCAGCGGCTCGCTCCACCCGGACGAGGGTCGGATCGTGCTCGACGGCACCGACATCTCGCGGGCGCGGCCCGAGCAGGTCTGCCGCCTCGGCATCGCGCGCACCTGGCAGGTGGTGCGGAGCTTCGGGCGCATGACGGTCCTCGAGAACGTGATCTGCGGCGCGCTCCGGCGCACGAGCCGGATGGGCCCCGCGCGGGCCCGCGCGCTCGAGCTGCTCGCGTTCACCGGCCTCGCGGGCAAGGAGGACGTGGTCGCGGCCGCCCTCACCCTGGCCGACAAGAAGCGGCTCGAGATCACCCGCGCGCTGGCCACCGCGCCCCGCCTCCTGCTGCTCGACGAGGCCATGTCCGGCCTCACCCCGTTCGAGACCACCGCCGCGGTCGAGCTGGTGCGCCGCATCCACTCCGAGCTGGGCCTCGCCATCTGCGTGGTCGAGCACGTGATGGAGGTGGTGATGCCGCTCTCGCACCGGGTGGTGGTGCTGGACCACGGCGAGAAGCTCACCGAGGGGCCGCCCGCCGAGGTCGCGCGCGACGAGCGGGTGATCACCGCCTACCTGGGAGACCGCTACCGTGGCCGCGCCTAGCCCCGCTGCGCCCGCGGGCGCCGTGCTGCTCTCGGTGCGCGACGCCCACGTGGCCTACCCGGGCGGGCGTGGTCGCGCTGCACGGCGTGTCGCTCGAGGTGCGCGCCGGCGAGGCGGTCGCCCTGGTGGGGGCCAACGGCGCGGGCAAGACCACGCTGCTCAAGACCATCGCGGGCCTGCTCACCCCGCGGAGCGGCGAGATCTGGTTCGACGGCCGCCGCATCGACGACGTCGAGGCCCCGGACCGCGTCGATCTCGGCATCGCGCTCGTGCCCGAGGGCCGGCGCCTCTTCAGCCGCCTCTCGGTCGCCGAGAACCTGCGCCTCGGCACCTTCCGCGACCGCGACCCGAAGCGACGCCAGGAGATGCTCGAGCGCGTCTTCGGCCTCTTCCCGGTGCTGCGCCAGCGCGTCGACCAGCGCGCGGGCACGCTCTCCGGCGGCGAGGGGCAGATGCTGTCGATCGCGCGCGCGCTCATGTCGCGGCCGCGCTTCCTGATGCTCGACGAGCCGAGCCTCGGCATCATGCCGCGCATCGTGGACTCGATCCTGGACGTGCTGCAGATGCTCCACCGCCAGGAGGGACTGACCGTGCTGCTCGTCGAGCAGAACGTGCCCGCCGCGCTGGCCGCCGCCGAGCGCGGCTACGTGCTCCAGACCGGCCGCATCGTGGCCGAGGGCGCGAGCCAGATCCCTGCTCGACAGCGACCTGGTGCGGCGGGCCTATCTGGGGATGTAGCGCGGGCTAGATCAGCTCGATCCCGAAGTAGCGCTTGAAGCGGGCGTTGTACTCCGCGTCGTCGAGCGCGCCGCCCATCGCCACCCACTCCTCGTCGCTGATGCGGGCGCGGCCGGCCGCCATGCCCTCCGCGTCGGTCCCCACCAGGTAGCGCAGCCGCGGCCGGTCGGTGGTCACCGCTTCGAAGATCACCTCCGCGACGGTCTCGGCGCGGCCGGGGTTGCGGAAGCCGGCCGCGAAGAGCTTGCCGTTGCGGCGCATGATCTGGCGATAGGGCGAGTTCTTGTCGTAGCGGGTGGCCCCCGCCGAGTTCTCGAAGATCGCGGTCTGGATCACCCCGGGCTCGATGATCGCCACCCGCACCCCGAAGGCGGCGACTTCGTGGGCGAGCGCCTCGCTCGCCGCGCCCAGCGCGAACTTGGAGGCCGAGTACGCGATCTGGTTGGGCGTCGCGACGCGGCCCGCGATCGAGGTCACGTTCACGATGCACCCGGTCCGCCGCTCGCGCATCGAGGGCAGCACCGCCCGGATCATCCGGATCGGTCCCCAGTAGTTGGCCTCGAACATTGCCCGGTGCTCGTCCTCCGGGGTCAGCTCGAGCGGGGTGGCGCCCCCGATGCCCGCATTGTTGACGAGGACGTCGATCGGGCCCTGCTGCGCGACCGTCTCGGTCACCGCGCGATCGATCGACTCCGGTCGCGTGACGTCGAGCTCGCGCACCACGAGGGGCAGCTTCCCGTCGCGGGCCGCCGTCTCGAGCGGCCCGGCCTTGGCCAGGTTGCGCATGGTGGCGACCACCTGGTGGCCGTGGCGGGCGAAGTGGAGCACGGTGGCGAGACCGATGCCGGTGCTGGTGCCGGTGACGAGGGTGACGGGCATGACGTGGGCTCCTCCGGTCGCGCCATGCTGCGCCCGGAGGAGCCCGCCGTCAAGAGCGAGGAGCGGTCAGCGGGACGAGGTCAGGACGAGACGCGCTTCTCCCACGCCCGGAGGAGCGCCGCGCTGCCGAGCAGACCCACCGGCACGATCCAGCCGGGCAGGTCGAGGCGGCTGACTCCGAGCACGAGCACCACGAGCACGACCAGCAGGATGACCGCGCGAATACCCGAGAATCCCATGTGAGCCTCCTGACCGAGAGATGGGTGGTTGCCGCTGAGGCAGGTCAGAGGGCTGCAAGCCCGGCGCCACCCTCGCGGGCGAGGAGATTCACACGGTTAGCGCGAGACCCTCCGGTGGGGAGTGCCCGAAATCGTCAAGCCGGACGGCCTCAGCGCGGCGCGGGGCGGAGCACCAGATTGCCGTGCTCGTCCACCGTCGCGGTCCAGCCCGGGTGCACGAGCGTGCTCGCGTCGGGCTCCTCGATGATCGCGGGCCCGTCGATGACGTTGCCGCGCAGGAGCTTGCCGCGGTCGAGCACCTGGGTCGGGCGAAAGCCGCCCGCCTCGGCGAACCAGACGTCGCGCCGGCCCTTGAGCGCGGAGGCGGCCGACGGACCGCCCTCGGGCAGCGGCGCGCGCCGCGGCTTCGGAGTCACGCCCACCGCGGCGAGCCGCACGTTCACCAGCTCCACCGCGTCCTCGGGCGCGGCGTAGCCGTAGGCGCGCTCGTGCATGGCGTGGAAGTCTTGCCGCAGGCGCTCCACGTCGGCCGCGGACAGGGGCCCGGGCGGCACGGTCACCGGCAGCTCGAACGACTGGCCGTGGTAGCGGAGGTCCGCGCTCCGCAGCATGCGCCGCTCCGCCAGCGGCACTCCGTCGCGCTCGAGCCGCGCCTCCCCTTCCGCCACGAAGTCGGCGAAGAGCGCCTCGAGCGCGGCGGGGGCGAGCCCGTCGAGCCGGAGCCGGCGGGTGGCCACGAACTCGTGGCGGATGTCGGTCGCGAGCATGCCGAGCGCGGAGGCGATGCCCGGGCTCGGCGGCACCAGCACGGTGGGGATGGAGAGCTCGCGCGCGAGCGCGTTGGCGTGGAGCGGGCCCGCGCCCCCGAAGGCCACCAGCACGAAGTCGCGCGGATCGTAGCCGCGCTGCACCGAGACCAGGCGCATCGCGCCGATCATGTGGGCGTTGGCGATCTCCACGATGCCGCTGGCCGCCGCGAGCGGATCGAGGCCGAGCGGCGCGGCCACGCGCTCGGCCACGGCCCGGCGGGCCGCGTCGGCGTCGAGCGCCATCTCGCCCCCGAGGAAGAACGCGGGGTCGAGCCGGCCCAGGGCCAGGTTCGCGTCGGTGATGGTCGGCGTCGTCCCGCCCAGGCCGTAGCACGCCGGCCCCGGCCGGGCCCCCGCGCTGCGCGGGCCGACCCGCAGCGCGCCACCCGCGTCGATCCACGCCTCGCTGCCGCCGCCCGCGCCCACCTCCACCAGGTCGATCACCGGGGTGCGCACCGGGTAGCCGCCGCCCCGGCCCTCGCCGAGCGGGGTCACCGCCTGGGCGCCCACCTCCATCTCGGTGGAGAGCCGCAGCCGCCCGTCCTGGATCAGCCCGACCTTGGCGGTGGTGCCGCCCATGTCGAACGAGAGCACGTTGGCGTAGCGGTACGGCGCGGCCACCGCTCCCGCCGCGATGACGCCGGCGGCGGGCCCCGACTCGACCATGTAGACCGGCCGCTCCTTGGCCGAGGCCGACGTCATGACGCCGCCGTTGGACTGCATGACGTAGAAGGGCGCGGTGGCGCCGAGGGCGGCGAGGCGCGACTCGAGCGCGTCCACGTAGCGCGAGACGATCGGCATCACCGCCGCGTTCACCGCCGCGGTGCTCCCCCGCAGGTACTCGCGGAACTCGGGGCAGACCTCGGAGGAGACCGACAGCCACGCCTCCGGAAACTCCGCGCGCACGATCGCCGCCGCGGCCCGCTCGTGCGCCGGGTTCAGGTAGGAGTGGAGGAAGCAGATCACCACCGCCTCCACCCGCTCGGCGCGCAGGCGCGCGCACCGCCGCGCGCACCGCGCCCTCGTCGAGCGGCTCGAGCACCCGGCCGTCGGCGTCGATCCGCTCCCCCACCTCGAGGCTCCATCGCCGCGGGACCAGCGGGACCGGCTTCTGCAGGTGCACGTCGTAGAGGCGCGAGCGGATCTGGCGCCCGATCTCCAGGATGTCGCGGAAGCCGCGCGTCACGAGCATGCCCACCCGCGCGGTCTTGCCCTCGATGATGGCGTTGGTCGCCACCGTGGTGGCGTGCACCACCGCGGCCACGTCGCGGCCGCCCGCCCCGCACTCCGCGAGGCCCCGCTCGAGCGCGGCCATGAAGCCCAGGGCCGGGTCCTCCGGCGTGGTGAGCACCTTGACCACCCGCACCTGGCCGGTCTCCTCGTCGACGAGCGCGGCGTCGGTGAACGTGCCGCCGATGTCGATGCCCACGCGCCACCGGGTCACGGCTGCACCTTCGCGCGCGCGGCGGCGGTGGCGGCCGCGTCGAGCGCCTGGGTGACGGGATCCACCACGACGCCGTAGATCGCGCGGGCGCGCTCGGGGGCGATCTTGCCCTGGGCCACGTCCGCGGCCACCAGCGCCGGATCGCGCGCGAGCGGCCCCTCGGTCCCGCCGCCGCCCGGGGTCTGCACGCTGACCACGTCGCCGGGCGCCATCTGGAACGTGATCTTGGACGGCAGCTCGCGCTCGGCCGGCGTCTCCGGGTTCAGCACGTACCGGGCCGGCCGCGCCGCGCCGCCGCCGAAGAGCCCCCACGGCGCGTAGCGCGCCTTGTCGGAGAGGATCGAGAAGCTCGGCGCGTGCCCGGGGAAGGCGTAGTCGCGCCGCACGCCGAGGCCGCCGCGGTGCCGGCCGCCGCCCTCCGAGTTCTCGATGAGCGCGTAGCGCAGGATGCGCACCGGGTAGTTGGCCTCGGTCTCCTCGACCGGCGCGTTCTCGGTGTTCTGGAAGTGCGCCTGCACCGCGTCCATGCCGTCGGTGGTGAGGGTGGCCCCGTAGCCGCCCGCGATGGTCTCGTAGTACGTGAAGTACTCGCCGGTGCCCGGGTTCATGCCGCCGAACGCGATGTTGCACACGCAGCCCTTCGTGCCCGCCACCACCCGGTCGGGCAGCGCGGGGGCCAGCGCCTTGAACAGCAGGTCGCAGAGCTGCATCGCGATCTCCCAGCCCGCCGCCACCGCGGCCGGATGCTGGGCGTGCACCACCGAGCCGGGGCGGCTGCGGATGTCGATCAGCCGGTAGAAGCCGTCGTTGACCGGGATGTCGGGATCGATCAGGCACTTGAGCACGTACACCACGCCCGAGTAGGTCTGCGACGACGTCGCGTTGGTGGGCGACTTGCGCTGGTCGTCGCAGCCGGTGAGATCGACCGCCACGCGCCCCTGCTCGATGGTCACGGTCGCCTCGAGCCGCACCGGCTGGTCGGTGACCCCGTCGCCGTCCATGAGCATGTCGGCGGTGAAGCGGCCGTCGGGGAACTCCGCGAACGCGGCCCGGGTCCGCCGCTCGGTGTAGCGCAGCAGCTCGTCGAGGTAGTGGGTCAGGGTCGGCGGCGCCGTGCTGGATGGCCAGGGCCTCGATCCGCTGCGCGCCCAGGCGGTTGGCCGCGGTCTGGGCGCGGAAGTCGCCCGAGATCTCGCGCGTGCCGCGGAAGTTCGAGCGGATCATCGCGAAGAGGTCGCGGTCGATCTGGCCGCCCTTCACGAACCGCACCGGCGGGATGACCAGCCCCTCCTGGTAGATCTCGCTCGACACCCCGATGCTGCCGGGAGCGCCGCCTCCCACGTCCACGTGGTGCGCGATGTTCGCCACGTAGCCGAAGAGCGTCCCCTCGTGGAACACGGGGGTGATGAGCGTGATGTCGTTCAGGTGCACGCCGCCCAGGTACGGGTCGTTGATGAGGATGCCGTCGCCGGGGGCCAGCCGCTCGGCCCCGTAGGTCGCGATGGCCTTCGGCACGATGTGGGCGAGCGAGCCCAGGTGCGAGGGCTGGGCGAAGGCCTGGGCGATGGTGCGCAGGTCGCGGTCGAAGAACGCGCAGGAGAAGTCGCCGCGGGTCTTGATGTTGGTCGAGTAGGCGGCGCGCCGGAGCGTCGCCCCCATCTCCTCGGTGATGGCGAGGAGCGCGTTGCGGATGACCTCGAACCGGACGGGATCGACGTCGGAGGCGAGGGCGCGGGTCGGGGACGGAGTCGTCATGGCCAGAGTGGGGCCTCGTTCATGGTGGAGACGTGGGCGGCGATCACCTTCCAGCCGAGCGCCGGGGAAGCGCACCCAGGTCTGGCTCTGCCGGCCGACGAGGTCGCGGCCCCGCACCTTGAACTCGAGGTTCACGGTGGCGAGATCGCGGCCCAGGGTGAGGATCTCGAGGCGGATGCGCCGCTCCTTGATGCCGGGTCCGGGCGGCCGGGCCACCCGGTGGGCGTGGATCTCGCCGAAGCCGTAGCCGTTCTCGTTGAGCGCGTAGCGGATGGTGTGCGGGCTGTCCCAGAAGGTCGCGTCGAGCACGTCGACGTCCTTGTCGATCAGGGCCTGCTCGTAGCGCTCGAACAGCGCGCGCACCTCGGCCACGATCTCCGGCAGATTGGGGGCCAGCTGGTCGCCGGTCATTCGACCGCTTCCATGGCCTTCGCGACCGCCACGAGCGTGGCGTCGGCGCCGCGCGCGGCCAGGATGGAGAGCCCCACCGGCAGCCCGTTCACGTGAGCGCCGGGCAGCGTCACCTGCGGCACCCCGGTGAGCCCGCCATGCGCGGCCAGGCAGGTGATGCGCGCGCGCAGCGGGTCGATGGTCGCGAGCGGCAGGCCCTTGCGGGGCGCGGGAAACGGCGTCGTCGGCAGGCACAGGATCGTGCCCGGCGGCAGGAGCCAGGAGAGCCGCGCCCGGGCCTCGGCGCGGGTGAGCGTGGCCCACTGCCGCTCCGGCTCCGAGATCGTGGCCGCCAGCGCCAGGTTGCGCGCCACGCTCCACGCCATGCGCGGGGGCATCGAGGACGTCGACGTCCTTGTCGATCAGGGCCTGCTCGTAGCGCTCGAAGAGCGCGTGCACCTCGGCCACGATGTCCGGAAGATTGGGGGTGACGTCGGTCATGCGCGGGCCTCCATGGCCCTGGCCACCGCCACGAGCGTGGCGTCGGCGCCGCGCGCGGCCAGGATGGAGAGCCCCACCGGCAGCCCGTTCACCTGCGCGCCGGGCAGCGTCACCTGCGGCACCCCGGTGAGCCCGCCGTGCGCAGCGAGGCAGGTGATGCGCGCGCGCAACGGGTCGAGGGTCGCCAGCGGCAGGCCCTTGCGGGGCGCCGGGAACGGGGTGGTGGGCAGGCATAGGATCGTGCCCGGCGGCAGGAGCCAGGAGAGCCGGGCCCGGGCCTCGCTGCGGGTCAGCGCGGCCCACTGGCGCTCCGGCTCCGAGATCGTGGCCGCCAGCGCCAGGTTGCGCGCGACGCTCCACGCCATGCGCGGGTTCGTCCGATCGATCCAGTCCTTGAAGGTCGTCCAGGCCTCGAACGACTGCAGCATGCGCTGCGCGCGCGCCCAGACCGACAGACCGGGCGGGGCCAGCATCTCCTCGCGTACGTCCTTCACCAGCTCCGAGAGCCGGGCCACCATCGGCTGGAGCGCGGCCGCGGTCTCGTCGTCCGCGAGACCGAACGCGTCGACCGCGATCACGAGACGCGCCGGCAGCTCCGCGGCGGCCGGCTCGCCCAGCAGCACCTCCGAGACGCGGGCGAACGTGGCCGCGTCGCGGGCGAACCACCCGGTGGTGTCGGAGCCCGGCGCCTGCCGCATCATGCCGGTCAGATCGAGCCGGCCGTGGGTCGGCCGGATACCGTGGAGGCCGCAGAAGCTCGCCGGCACGCGCACCGATCCGCCGGTGTCGGTGCCGAGCGCGGTGTCGCACAGCCCCTGGGCCACCGCCGAGGCCGAGCCCGACGAGGAGCCGCCCGGCACGCGGTCGGGCCCCTTCGGGTTGAGCGGCGTGCCGTCGAAGGGATTCTCGCCGAGGATGCCGAGCGAGATCTCGTCGGTGACGGTCTTGCCGATCAGGCTCGCGCCCGCGTCGAGCAGGCGCTGCACCGCCCAGGCGTGGCGCGTCGGGACGGGATGCGACCGGCTCCAGTCCGGGTTGCCCCCGCCGGTCGGGTGGCCGGCCACGTCGAACAGATCCTTGGCCGCGAACGTCAGGCCGGCGAGCGGGCCGCCCGGAGCGCCGGCGATGCGCAGCGCCGGGCCGGGCACGAAGGGACTGGTCATGTCGAGGGGTCTCCGGACGGAGACCATGCTGCGCCTACCGGAGGCGCGGCGTCAAGGGCGGCTACCGGGCGAGCGACAGCACGCTCGCCGCCACGATGCCGATCGGCGCGACGTACCGAAGCGTCACCACGATCGCCCGGCCGACCGTCTCCCCGAGCCGCAGCTCCTCGACGAGAGCGTGGCGCGGCATCACCCAGCCGCCGAAGATCGCCAGCCCGAGGCCCCCCAGCGGGAGGAACACGTTCGAGGTCACGTGATCCAGGCAGTCGAACGCGGTCGCGGTCTCGAGGCCGGGCACCCACGCGAGCGGGTGCCAGCTCGACCACGCGTTGAACGAGAGCACCGAGGCCAGGCCGAGGGCCCAGCACGCCGCCGCCGCGATCAGGGCCGCCCGCGGGCGCGACCATCCGAGCCAGCGGCCGGCCAGCGCCACCGGCATCTCGAGCAGCGATATCGCGGACGCGAGGGCGGCCATGGTGAGCAGGACGAAGAAGGCCGCCGCGGCCGTCGGCCCGAGGGGCATCCGCGCGAACGCCAGGGGCAGGGTCACGAACATCAGGCCGGGCCCGCTCGCGGGATCCAGTCCTTCCGCGAACACCACCGGGAACACCGCGAGGCCGGCCAGGAAGGAGATCGCGGTGTCGCTCACGATGGTGACGACCGCGACCTCCCGGAGCCCGAGCTCCGGTCGGGCGTACCCCGCATAGGTCACCAGCACCGAGAGCCCGACTCCGATCGAGAAAAAGCCCAGGCCGAGCGCCTCCAGCGCGGTCCGGGCGGAGAGGTGCGCCGGGTCGACCGAAAACAGGAACCGCAGCGCGCCCGCCGCGTCGCCCTGGGACGTGGAGTAGATCGCCAGGGTCACGACGAGGGCGATCAGGCCCGGCATCAGATAGCGCGATGCCCGCTCGATCCCGTCCGCGATCCCCCGGGCCACGATGACCGCGGTGAGGCCCATGAAGAGGGTGTGGCAGATCGTCATCTGGACCGGCGCGGCCAGCAGGGCCTCGTAGCGTGCCCGCACCAGGGGCGCCGACGCGCCGGCCAGCCCGTGCCGGGCCGTGTCGAGCACGTACGCCAGCGCCCACCCACCGATGACGGAGTAGAAGCTCAGGATGAGAACGGCGCCGATCACCCCGACGACTCCGATCGCGCTCCATCCCCGCGATGCGCCCACGGCTCGGGCGACCACGGCGAAGCTGCCGACCGCGTCGGAGCCTCCGCGCCGTCCGATCGCGAGCTCCACGAGCATGAGCGGGAACACGATCAGCCCGAGGCCCAGCACGTAGAAGGCGACGAACACCCCGCCGCCGTTCGTCCCGACCTCGTAGGGAAACTTCCAGATGCTGCCGAGCCCGATGGCCGAGCCCATCGCGGCCAGGATGAAGCCGGTCCGGCTCGACCAGTACGATGTCGGCTGGGCCATCGCCGCGCCCTCTACGAGCCGGGGCCGGCGGGCCGGCCCTCCGGATCCACGATCTCGCGCGTGACCCGGCAGGGCGGATGCCCCCACGACGGGCAATAGGCGTGCTGGGGAATCGGCAGCTCGGCGCCGGCCACGATCAGCGTGATGTCGTCCGGCTCGCGCACCGCCGGGATCGAGCCGCTCTCGGCCGCCGCGAGGGCCCAGTCGGGCCAGTCGCTCGCGCGCACGGTGGCGTGGATCCACGAGCGGCGCCACGTGTCGGCCGCGAGCCGCCCGCGCGCGAAGAGCTCCTGGCGCACGCGGGCCCGCGTCCAGCCTTCTCCGGCCAGGCGCCGCGCGGTGAACGGCGAGAGGATCACCGCCGGCACGCCGCTGTGGAGGATGCCGAAGAGCGACGCGGCCGAGCCCATCACGCTCGCCACCTCGTCGAGGCCGCCGGTGACGTTGATCACGGTCTCGGCGCGCAGGACGGTGACCGTGCTCTGCTCGGGCCGGTAGCCCAGCTCGACGTGGAGCGGCGGCCACGGGCGTGTCCTCGCGCTCGGCCAGGCAGAGCGTGTAGCGGCCCGGCTGGCCCAGGCCCGCGAACGAGACCGCGCCGGGCCAGCCGCCGCCCAGGTTGTGCATGACCAGGTGCGCGGCGCGGCCGATGGCCGCGTTGGCCGGCCAGCCGGGGCCGAGCGCGCCCCAGCCCGCGTTGATCCCGAGCCGCCGCGCGGCCGGCCCGTTGACCACGAGCAGCGGCGCCACGTTCTCGTCGGTGGTCTGCACGCCGCGCAGGTTGAACGCGGGATCGAGGAGGGCCTGCACCGCGGCCAGCACCACCGGGAAGTAGGCCGGCTCGCAGCCCGCCATCACCGCGTTGGCCGCCACCTTCTCCACCGTGGCGACGCCGCCGAGCGGCTCCACCTCGCCGAGCGACGGCGTGGCGCTCGAGGGGGCTCTCGGCCAGCATCTCGTCCACGCGCCCGAGCGTGGGCGGCACGATCGGCAGCCCGTCGGTCCAGCCGCGCTCGCGGTAGAGCCGGTTCACCGCGGCGACCGGATCGGCGTCGCGGATCAGCTCGACGCGCTGGCGCGGGAACTCGCCCGCGCGCGGGCTGCGGGCGAGCAGCCCCTTCTCCTCCGCGCGCGCCCGCAGGGTGTCGTCGATCCACTCGCCCGAGGCGCGCTGGCCCGCCGGCAGCAGCACCCAGAGCGAGTCCACCGGCGGGCGACGGCTACCGGGCGCGGGCGTCGCGGAGGAGGCGCGGCCCACTCCGCGGGGAGGCGGATCGGCTTCGTGGTCGGATAGCCGAGGATGCCGTTGTGGGCGAACGCGTAGGCGTTGGTGCGCAGCGGGTCGCCGCTCACCGCGATCATGAGATCCTCCGCCCGGCAGACGATCGGCACCAGGCGCTCCGGATCGTCGGACTCGGCGAACACCGCGGGGATCAGGCCCGCCTTCACCAGGCCGGTCAGCGTCGGCCGGCCGGGCACCAGGTTGGTCCACTCGCCCACGTAGCGCTCGAGCTTCGCGGCCGGGATGCGGGCCAGCTCGAAGAGCCGCTCCCGGAGCTGCCGCCTTGTCGAGGCCGCCCTTGGCCAGCGTCTCGGCCAGGATCGGGCTCAGGATCAGGAGCGGCCGCTGGCTGCCCGACGCCCATGCCCACCGTGAAGAGCAGCTCCCAGCCGACCTTGGCCACGATGGCGTCGGCCAGGTACGGCAGCATCCGATCGGGCGTGTCGCCGAACACCGAGGCGATGACGCCGCCGCCGGTGTAGCGCGAGATGGTGACCGCGTTGTCGGCCAGCACCCCCTCGTCCTCCGCGATCGTGCTCCAGCCGATCCGGCGCAGCGCGTCCTCGTTCTCGGCCAGCACCACGCGCCACGTGTTGCCGAAGGTGCCCTTGTCGGTGCGGTGGTGGAGGAAGCCGGCGACGTTTCGCAGATAGAGCCGCCAGAACCGGCCGATGGTGGTGTTGGCCTGGACGCCGTCGCGCAGCGCGCCCTGCTCGTAGTTGAAGCCCAGCTCCTTGATGAGCGGCCCGTTCAGGATGATGAGGGTCTCGGCGCCCGGCGTGTTGCCGCTGTGCTCGACGCCGTAGCGCGGATCGGCCATGGCCTCGACGAGCGCGACCAGGATCGGCATGTACTCGGGGCGGCAGCCCGCCATCACCCCGTTCACCGCCACGTTCCAGACGGTGGCGCGCCGCCGGTCGGGCAGGAGCACGCCGAGCGACGTCTCGCCGGGCCGGTCGCAGAAGCGCAGGAACTCGGCCACCCGGTCCGGAGTCGGCGGCACGATCGGCAGGCCGTCGCTCCAGTCGTTCTCGTAGAAGAAGCGGTTGACCTCGTCGAGGTTGCCCTCGAAGACGATGTCGGCCGGCGCGGGCTCGACCACCGCGGCGCCCGACCCGCGCGGGCGCCTCGGTGAGGTTGCGGATCACCGCGTCGACCGTCACCGCGGCCACGTTCTGCCGCAGCTCCTCCGACGCTCTGCACGTCGACGTGGCCGGGCACGAGCGCGGTCGGCAGGCCGGGCAGGCCGAGCCCGGTGGCGGTGGTGGCCGCCTGGCCCCGGAAGCCCTCGCACACGAGCGACGCGGTCGGCACTCCGGCCCGCTCCGCCACCGCACTGGCCCGCAACACGGCGGGCGTGCAGCTCCCTCAGCAGGCCATCCCCGAGATGACCGCGTCGACCTCGAGCTCCTTCAGCCGGGCGGGCAGCTCGGCGAGCACCCGCTGCTCGTCGCGGCCGTGGGTGGAGCCGAAGGCGTCGTAGCGCACGAAGCGGACGCCCGGGAAGCGGCGCGCCAGCTCCTCCTCGAGGATCGGGAAGATCTCGTCGCCCCGGAAGAGATCGTCCCAGAGCTGGCCGATGGTCTTGCCCTCGAGCGTGGAGAGCCGCGGGGCCACGTCGGCCGCCTTCACGGTGCCGGCCCCGCGCGGCCACACCACCCGGTAGATCTCGCGTCCGTCCGATCCGGTCATTCGGTCCGCCTCCCTGTCCTGGATGGCGGAGAGCATAGCATCGCGCACCGTTCCTAGTGGAGGTCGAGCACCGCGCGGACCACCGCGCCCTTCGTCATGGCCGCGAAGCCGTCGTTGACCTGCGCCAGCGGGAGCCGCTGGGTGATGAGCTCGTCGAGCTTGAGCTTGCCTTCCAGGTAGAGGCGGGCGAGCCAGGGGAAGTCGCGGCGCGGGCGGGCGCCGCCGTAGCTCGAGCGCACGATGCGCTTCTCGCCCATCAGGGAGCCCCAGCGGAAGGAGACGGGCTGGTCCACGTTGACCTTGCCCAGGAACACCACCGTGCCGCCGGGCCGCACCGCCTCGACCGCGAGCCGGAAGGTCGCCTCGCGCCCGCCCGCCTCGATCGCGTAGTCCGCGCCGCGGCCGCCGGTGAGCGCGCGCACCGCGGCCACCGCGTCGTCGCGCGCGGCGTCGATCCCGTGGGTGGCGCCGAAGACGCGGGCGAGCGCGAGCCTGCGGTCGTCCACGTCGACCGCCACGATGACCTCGGCGCCCGCGAGCCGCGCCCCCTGCACCGCGTTCAGCCCGACCGCCCCCGCGCCGATCACCAGCACCGAATAGCCGGGCGCCACCGCGGCCACCCGGGTGGCCGCGCCGACCCCGGTCATGACTCCGCAGCCGATCAGGCACGCGCGGTCGAACGGGATCTCGTTCGGCACCACGACCGCGCTCGACTCGTGCACCACGCAGCACTCCGCGTGGGAGGACATCGCGGAGAAGTGGTGGACCGGGCGGCCGCCGAGCGACAGCCGCGAGGCGCCGTCGAGGAGGAAGCCCCGCGGCTGGGTGCGGGTGAAGACCTCGCAGAGGATCGGCTGGTCGCGGTCGCAGTAGAAGCAGTGGCCGCACGAGGGATTCCAGGAGCACACCACGTGGTCGCCGCGGCGGGCGAGCGTCACCTCGGCGCCCACCGCCTCGACCACCCCGGCGCCCTCGTGGCCCAGCACGATCGGCAGCGGGTAGGCGAGCGAGCCCTCGATCACCTCGAGATCGGTGTGGCAGAGCCCGCTCGCGCGCAGGCGGACCAGCACGTCGTGGGGGCCGAGCGGGCGCGAGGGTCACGCGCTCGACGACGAGCGGCCGGCCGACCTCGTGCAGCACCGCGGCGCGGAAGTCCACGGCGCGCGGCCGGGCCTATCTGAACCGCTCGGCGGTGGTGCCCCGGTACAGGATCTCGCCCTGCCGCTTCATGATCGCGGCGTGGCGCTCGCGCGCGGCGGGATCCAGATCGGCGGCGGGCGGCTCCTCGTGATCGAAGTGGTGGTAGTCGTCGACCCCGCGCACGAGGGTCGCGGTGTCGCGCACCTCCGAGAGCTGGCGCGACGTGGGTCGGGATGTAGCGGATCGCGTAGCCGATGCGGCGGTCGGCCGAGCGATTGGGCGGCGAGCCGTGGAACATCCGCACGTGGTGCAGCGACATCTCGCCCGGGTGGATCACGACGTCCACCGCGCGCGACTCGTCCACCTCCACCATGATCTCCTGGCCGCGCGAGAGCAGGTTCTCGGGCGCGAAGGTGTCGCGGTGGGGCACCTGCTCCCGGTGGGTGCCCGGCACCATCCGCATCGCCCCGCTCTCGATCGAGCTCTCCGAGAAGGCGACCCACGCGGTCACCACGTCGGGCTCGCTGAGGCCCCAGTAGGTCGAGTCCTGGTGCCACGACACGAAGGCCGGGTCGCGCGCCTCCTTGATGAAGAAGCTCGAGCTCCAGCAGAGGAGGTTCGGGCCCGAGGATGTCCTCCACCGCGTCGACGATGCGCGGGTGCCGGATCAGCTCGTTGAGCCACGTGAACAGCAGGTGGCTCTTGTGCCGCAGCTCGCCGCCGAGCGGTCCGCCGTGCGCCCGCTCCACCGTCTCGAGGCGGGCGCGGTACGCGGCCGCCTCCTCGGGCGAGAGCACGCGGATGGGGAAGTAGAATCCGTCACGACGGAACTGCGCCACGGTCTCGGCGGGTGAGCGTCTTCATGGGCCAAGGTGTAAGCGCACGCGTGAGACTTGTCAAGCCGCGCCTCCTCCGCTAGGCTGCCGCCATGAACGAGACCGAGGTCCGGACCCGTCTCTTCAGCCGGGTGGAGTACGAGCGCCTGGTCGACGACGGCTCCATCGGGGCCGGCGAGCGCTTCGAGCTGATCGGCGGCCACCTCGTCCCGCGCGCGCCGCAGCGCGACACCCACGCCACCAGCGCGGACCTGGCCGCCGCCGCGCTGCAGAAGGCCTTCGGCTTCGGCTACCGGGTGCGCGTGCAGCTGCCGCTGGCGCTCGACGACGACTCCGAGCCCGAGCCCGACGTCTCGGTGGTGCGCGGCAGCCTCGCCCAGGCCGACCGCACCCTGCCCTCGCGCCCGGACCTGGTGGTGGAGGTCGCGGAGTCGAGCCTGACCTTCGATCGACGCGAGAAGGCGAGCCTCTACGCCCGGGCCGGCGTGGAGGACTACTGGATCGTCAACCTGGTCTCGCGCGTGCTCGAGGTCCTGCGCGATCCGGTCGCCGACCCCACCGCGCCCTACGGCTGGCGCTACGCCCGCACGCGCATCCTGACCGGGGCCGACGTGGTGTTTCCGGTCGGCGCGCCGGTCTCCCGCATCCCGATCGCCGACCTGCTGCCCTGACCGGGCGGCCGCCCGCGCGGGCGACGCTCGCTCGCCGGGCGACACCGAGTCTGCTACCGTAGGCGCCCATGGCCACCGAGCGCATCGCCGGCTTCTGCGCGCTGTGCCGCTCGCGCTGCGGCTGCGTCTCGGTCGTGGAGGACGGCCGGCTGATCGCGGTCGAGCCGGACCCGTCGCATCCCACCGGGCAGCACCTCTGCGTGAAGGGCCGCGCGGCGCCGGAGCTGGTCTACGCGCCCGACCGCCTGCTCCACCCGATGCGCCGCACGCGGCCGCGCAACGATCCGGACCCGGGCTGGGTGCGCATCACCTGGGACGAGGCGCTCGACTGGACCGCCGAGCGCATGCGCGCGCTCGCCGACGCGCGAGGGGCCGGAGGCGGTGGCCTTCGCGGTCACCACCCCCGCGGGCACCGCGGTCTCCGACGGCTTCCCGTGGATCAACCGGCTCATCCGCGCCTTCGGCAGCCCCAACATGGTGTGGGGCGAGGAGCTGTGCGCGTGGCACCGCGACTACGCCACCGCGTTCACCTTCGGCACCGACATCGGCACGCCGGACTTCGAGCGCACCGGCTGCCTGCTGCTCTGGGGCCACAACCCGTCGAGCACCTACCTGGCCCAGGCCACCGCGGTCGCGGAGGCCGCCGCGCGCGGCGCGGCCCTGATCGTGGTGGACCCGCGGCGCGCGGGCGCGGCCGCGCGCGCCGACCAGTGGCTGCGCGTGCGGCCCGGCACCGACGGGGCGCTCGCCCTCGGGCTCGCCTCGGTCATGATCGCGGAGGGCTGGTACGATCGCGACTTCGTCCGCGACTGGACCAACGGCCCGCTGCTGGTGCGCGAGGACACCGGCCGCCTGCTCGCGGCCTCCGACCTCTCGCCCGACGGCCAGCGCGGCCACCACGTGGCGTGGGACCGCGGCGCGGCCCGGCCGGTCGCGTACGATCCCGTCGCGGGGCGATTCGTGGAGCGCGTCGTCGAGCCCGCGCTCACCGGCCCCGTCGCCTGCCCGACGCGCGGCGGAGCCGCCATCGCGTGCGTGCCCGCGTTCGAGGCGTACGCCGCCCTCTGTCGCCGCTACCCGCCGGAGCGCGTCGAGCGGATCACCGGCGTCCCCGCCGCGCAGATCGTCGAGACGGCGCGGCTGCTCTGGGAGCGGCGGCCGGTGGCCTACTTCCACTGGACCGGCCTCGAGCAGCACACCAACGCGACCCAGACCGTACGCGCGCTCTCGCTGCTCTACGCGCTCACCGGCTGCTGGGACGCGCCGGGCGGCAACGTCCGGCCCGCGCGCCCGGCGGTCAACGATCTGGGTCCGCTCTCCCTGCTCTCCGACAAGCAGCGCGCGAAGGCCATCGGCCTGGCCGAGCGGCCGCTCGGGCCCGCGCGCCAGGGCTGGGTGACCGCGGCCGATCTCTACCGCGCGATCCTCCACGGCACGCCCTACCCGGTGCGCGGCGTGGTGGGCTTCGGCGCGAACCTGCTCCTCTCGCAGCCGGGCGCGACGGTGGCCCGCGCCGCGGTCGACCGCCTCGACTTCCTCGTCTACGCCGATCTCTTCCTCACCCCGACCGCGGCGATGGCCGACGTGGTGCTGCCGGTCGCCTCGGCGTGGGAGCGCGAGGGGCTGCGCGTCGGCTTCGGCCCGACGCAGGCGGGCGAGAGCTTCGCGCAGCTGCGCCGCGCCGGTCATCGCGCCGCTCGGCGAGGCGCGCTCGGACACCTGGATCGTCTGCGAGCTGGCCCGGCGCCTCGGCCTCGGCAAGAGCTTCTTCGACGGCAGCGAGGACGCCGGGCACCGCTTCGCGCTCGAGCCGTCGGGGGTCACGCTCGAGCAGCTCCGCGCGCAGCCCGGCGGGGTGCGGGTGCCGGTCGACGCGCGCTTCAAGCGCTACACCGCGCCGGGACCCGACGGCCGCTCGTCCGGCTTCGCGACCCCGAGCCGCCGCGTGGAGATCTTCTCGGCCCAGCTCGCTCTGCACGGCCAGAGCCCGCTGCCCGACTACGTCGAGCCGGCCGCGAGCCCGGTGAGCCGGCCCGACCTGGCCGCGCGCTTCCCGCTCCGGCTCACCTCGGCCAAGGTCGTGCAGTTCTGCCACAGCCAGCACCGCAGCCTGCCGCGCCTGCGCCGGCACAGTCCCGATCCGCAGGCCGAGATGCACCCCGATGCCGCGAAGGCGCGCGGCATCGCGGCCGACGACTGGGTGGTGGTCGAGACCCCGCACGGCACCATGCGCGCGCGGGCCGGTCTCAACAGCAGCCTCGATCCCGAGGTGGTGTGCGCGCAGTTCGGCTGGTGGCAGGCGTGCACGCCGCTCGGCCTGCCCGGCTACGACGCCGACGGCGCCGGAAGCGCCAACTACAACGCCCTCATCGACCCGGAGGCGGCCGACCCGATCAGCGGGACGGTGGCGCTCCGCTCGTACCTCTGCGAGGTACGCCGAGGAGACCCGTGAGCATCGACCAAGCGATCGACGCGTTCTGGCAGTGCGCCCGGCAGCGGACCGCCCCCGGTCCCGAGTGGATGAAGCGCCTGAGCCGCGAGGACGCCTACCGCGTGCAGATGGGCGTCCTCGCCCGGTACGTCGCGGCGGGTGAGCGCCAGGCGGGCTGGAAGGTGGGCCTCACCTCGAAGGCGATGCAGGCCCAGCAGGGCGTGCACGAGCCGGTGCTGGGCTTCCTTCTGCAGAGCGGCGAGCAGGCGAGCGGCACGCGCTTCCGCTACGCGGACCTGATCCGCCCCGGCTTCGAGAACGAGCTGTGCCTCACCGTCGGCACCACCCTGCGCGGCCCCGGGGTGACCACCGAGCGGGCCGGGGCCGCGCTCGCCGCGATGGCGCCCGCCTTCGAGATCATCGAGCGGCGCGGCGACTTCGCGGCCGATCTCAACGTGAGCCTCGCCGACAACGCCCAGCAGCGCGCCTACGTGACCGGCGCGCCGGTCCCGGTGCCGCCGGGCTTCGACCTCGCGGCGGTGGCGCTGGAGCTCTCCGTGAACGGCGGGGCGCCCGAGCGCGCGCTCGGCAGCGAGGTGCTCGGCACGCCGGCCGCCTCGATCGCCTGGCTCGCCAACAAGCTCGCCGAATTCGGCCTGGCCCTCGAGGCCGGCATGAAGGTCATGTCGGGCTCCTTCACCCGCCAGTACCTCCTCAACC
>CAWJDX010000001.1:0-170857 GCA_963841755.1 uncultured Candidatus Rokubacteria bacterium | reverse complement strand
TCCGCCCGCGAGGATGATCCCTTTCACCACGTCATCGTAAGCGGGCCGGCGCGGTCCCGCCCCAGAATTTTGGGCGGGCTCAGGCGGTCAGCGCTTCGCGCACCTTTCCCTTCTCGCTGTCGATCCGGAGTTCGCCTTCAAGCAGATGAAGCTCCTGCTACAAGAACTATTTACCGCGTACGATGGGATGGGCCATGGAGGCAGGCGCGGCTCTGGTCTCCCGCCGCGGACCTGTGTGGTGACCTACCGTCAATCTCCCTCGCTCCCGATGAACTCCTTCACTTCACCTCGAGCCGGTGCAGCGTCCGCAGATCCCTCCCCGCGTAGTTCCAGCAGCTCAGAGACCATGGAGACCCGCGTTCGCGCGTCCAGCACTACCTGGTCGTCATGTATGAATTACACGGTGGCTATTCCCGCCGCCGCGACGGCCAATCCCAGCTTTCGAGAAGTTGGTACATTGCGCGACGTTGGCGGCCCGATTTCATCTGGAGTGGGGTGGCATGTGCCTTGCTCCTCGCCCATTGCGCACATGAATACCTCTTGCTGGACCGGCGACCTCACGTCCGTCGGGCGTCTCCGTCAGTTGCTCCGGGCGCTGAGTTACTTCCGGCCCGACGCTGGACGGATGGTCCTGAGCTTGGGTCTGTTGCTCCTCGGCATCGGCCTCAACCTGCTCAAGCCCTGGCCCCTGGCGTTCCTGGTGGATAGCATTCTCGGGAGCAAGCCATACCCTGGGTGGCTGCCTGATCAGGCGCGGACCTGGGGACAGCCCGCCCAGCTCACCGCCGTCATCGCGGCGTCGCTCGGGCTTCATCTGGTCCACGCCGCCGCTTGCGCGGGACACGCGTACCTCTCGATCGGCGTGGGACTCCGCGGCCTGCGGCGGGTCCGCGATGACGTCTTCGGTTGGCTCCAGCGCCTCTCGCTCCGCTATCACCACGGCACCGAAGCGGGCGACATCATCTTCCGGGCCGGGACGGACACGTCCGCCTTTCAGATCCTGTTCCTGCAGGGGTTGCTGACCTTCATCAGCGCCACCGGTACCCTCCTGTTCATGGCGGTGGCGATGGCCCAGCTGAATCTGCGCCTCGCCGCGATCGCCATGGTCGCGGTGCCGATCCTGCTGCTATCGATCAAGGTCTTCGGGCGGGCGATGCGGGTGCGGGGGACTGCCGCCCAGCAGGCGGAGGGCAAGGTCTACGCGCTCATCCACCAGGGGATCACCGCCCTGCCGCTGATTCAGAGCCATGCGCGCGAGGACCACGAGCGGCGACGGTTCATGACCCATACCGAAGCGGCGCGGCAACAGAGGATGGCGCAGCAGGGGCTCGAGGTCTTCTACTGGGGCTCGATCTCGGTGATCCTGAGCGCGTGCACCCTCGGGGTGACCTGGGTGGGCGCTCAGCAGGTGCTGGCCGCCAACCTGACCGTGGGAGAGCTGCTGGTCTTTCTCGCCTACGTGGCCCAGCTCTTCGACCCGCTCCATCAGCTCTCGCAGGTTGGCGCCACGCTGTCGAGCGCCAGCGCGAGCACGCGGCGGGTGTTCGAGATCCTGGACACGCCCGAGGAAGTGAAGGACCGCCCGGACGCGCGCCCGGTCGTCCAGGGACGGGACCTCGAGGGGTCGGCACGACTCCCCACGTCGGCGGACGACATGTTCGCCGCCGGGGGCGCGCCCGCCGGGTCCCCGTACCCTCCGCTCCCGGTCTACGGCAACGTCACCTACGACGACGTCTCCTTCGGGTACGAAGGCTCGCGGCCAGTGCTCCGTCAGATCAGCTTCAAACTCCTGGCGGGTACGTCGGCGGCGGTCATCGGCCCGAGCGGCGCCGGCAAGACGACGCTCTTGAACCTGCTCCCGCGGTTCTTCGACCCCGCGGCCGGCGCGGTGCTGCTGGAGGGCGTGGACCTGCGTGACCTCCGCCTGGAGGACCTGCGGGCGCAGATCGCCCTGGTCCTGCAGGAGCCGATCATCCTGCCCACCACGGTGGCCGAGAACATCTCCTACGGGAAGCCCCAGGCGACGATGGAGGAGATCGAGGCCGCCGCGCACGCCGCCGGGGCAGCCCAGCTCATCGAGAAGCTGCCGGAGCACTATCGGACGATCATCGGGGACGGGGGCGCGCGCTTGAGTGTCGGGGAGAAGCAACGGATCAACCTGGCCCGGGCGTTCCTGAAGGACGCGCCTATCTTGTTGATGGACGAGCCGACGAGCGCGCTCGATGTGGAGAGCGAAGCCCAGGTCGTGGCCAGTCTCTTCGCGCTGATGCGCGGGCGCACGACGTTGATGGTCGCCCACCGGCTCAGCACGATCCGCCGGGTAGACAAGATCCTGGTCGTGGACAACGGCCTCCTGACCGAGATGGGCGCCCCCGAAGATCTGCTCGCCGAGCAGGGCTACTACGCGCGGGTCGTCGGCGGCCAGCTCGCGCTCTAGGGCCTCACCGCACGCCCCCGCGCGCTCGGTAGCGCCGCGCGCTCTTGCTGTCGTTCTCGGTCCAGCGCGGCCTGATCCCGCGCATCCTTCTCGGGTTATTTTCGACGAGTCCTGTAAGATCGTTACGTGTGATCTCACCATGGACGAACACCTTTCGGCGGTTCACGACCTCGGCGAGCTTGCGGTAGTGTCCCTCTGACGCAGCCCGGTCGCCGCGGGTCGGAGAGGCAACAAACGGAGTCTCCGGTGGCGGCTCGTGGATAGTCGAAGCGGCCATGGCCCGGGTGCTCCGCGCCCCAACTCGTCCGCAGGTCCGACCAAAGTCAACCTGCGCAGAACGCTTTCCAGCGCATGGGCCATGATCGGCCCGTACTGGTTCTCGGAGGACCGGTGGGCGGCGCGTGGGCTCCTGCTCGCTGTTGTGCTCCTTACGCTCGGCATGGTCTATCTCACGGTTCTATTGAATCAATGGAACAACACCTTCTACGGCGCCCTCCAGGACAAGGACCTCGTGGCCTTTCGCGGGCAGTTGTTCCGCGTCACATGGTTGATCGGCATCTTCATCTTGCTTGCCGTTTACCAGGCCTATCTCAACCAGATGCTCGAGATCCGCTGGCGACGCTGGCTGAACGACCGCTACCTCCGCGCCTGGCTGGCCGATGGCGCTTACTATCGGATGCAGCTCGTGGCGCATGAGACCGATAACCCGGACCAGCGCATCGCCGAAGATGTGCACCTCCTCGCGGCCCACACCCTGGGTCTTTTCACGGGCGGTTTGCGCGCAATCGTCACGCTGGTGACCTTCGTGGCAATCCTGTGGGGACTGTCCGGAACGCTCACCGTCTCGGTGGGCGTGTTCTCCGTCATCATCCCTGGCTCGATGGTTTGGGTGGCCGTTCTGTACGCCGCCGCCGGCACCTGGCTCACCGACTGGCTCGGCCGGCCGCTCGTCCGGCTGAACTTCGATCGGCAGCGGTACGAAGCCGACTACCGCTTCAGCCTCGTCCGCTTTCGCGAGAACACCGAGGGAGTGGCCCTGTACGGCGGAGAGGCGGACGAGTTTCGCGGATTTCGCAAACGGTTCGAGCATGTGGTGGGCAACTGGTGGGGCATCATGCGCCGACAGAAGCGGATGGCCTACTTCACGTCCGGCTACGGGCTGGGGGCGTGGATCGTCCCGTCTATTGTCGCAGCGCCCCGCTACTTCCGGGGAGAGCTTGGTCTGGGCGGCCTCATGCAGACGACCCAGGCCTTCCAGCAAGTCCAGGATGCGCTCAGCTTCTTCATTCAGTCATACAAGGAGATCGCGGCCTGGAGCGCCGTGGTTGAGCGGCTCGCCGGCTTCGAGCGCGCGCTCGAGCACGTGCGCCACCGCTCGACGGATGGCGGCATCCGGCGCGTCCAGGGGCGCTCCACCCACCTGAGCGTGGAGGGGGTCGATCTCGATCTGCCCGATGGCCAGCCGCTCATGGCAAACATCAACTTCTCGCTCTTGCGTGGGGAGTCCGTGCTCTTGGGTGGCGCATCTGGCTCGGGAAAGAGCACGCTGGTCCGTGCCATCGCCGGCATCTGGCCCTTCGGGCGTGGCGAGATCCTCTTGCCTCAGGGTGCCCGAGTCCTCTTCCTCCCGCAGCGGCCATACCTGTCGATCGGTGCGCTACGTGATGTGGTGAGCTATCCGATGCCCGCGGGCGGCGTGGAAGACAGAACGCTGCACGAAACGCTGGAGGCGGTGGGACTCACGGACATCGCCGGCTGGCTCGACGAGGAGGCCCACTGGGCCCTCCAGCTCTCCCCCGGCGAGCAGCAGCGCATGGCATTCGCGCGGGCCCTGGTCCAGAAGCCTGGCTGGCTCTTTCTCGACGAGGCGACCTCGGCGCTGGACGAGACGACGGAGGCACGTCTCTATCGGCTGGTGCGCGAGCGCCTCCCCGAGACGATGGTGTTCAGCATCGGCCATCGGGCGACGCTGGGGCCCTTCCACTCTCGCCGACTGATGGTAAAGCTCAGTGCGAGCGGCCCGGCCTCCATCGTGGAAATGCCCGCGGCTTGTGACACCGCATAGGGGCGCGCCCGCTAACGCTACGCGTCAGGAGTAACGGCCCGCCGGCATGGTACCTTCTCGGCACCGATCTACCCTTGGAGGTGAACGATGCGTGTCCTCGGCGCGATCCTGATCCTCGTCCTCGTGGTCCTGCTCGGGGCGGCCCCGGTCTCCGCGGTCCCGCCCGACGGGACGATGGCCATCGGCGTGCACGTGACGCTCGTCTCGCGCTGGCTCGATCCGGGCGAGACCGAGGCGCTCATCACCCCGTTCATGGTGCTCTATGCCCTGCACGACGCGCTCGTGAAGCCCATGCCGGGCGGCATCATGACCCCGAGCCTGGCCGAGTCCTGGAGCGCGTCCAAGGACGGTCTGAGCTACGAGTTCGTGATCCGGAAGAACGCGCGCTTCCACACCGGGGACCCGGTCACCGCGGAGGACGTGAAGTTCACGTTCGAGCGCTACAAGGGCAGCGGGGCCAAGCTGCTCAAGGACAAGGTCAAGGAGATCCAGATCCTCGCGCCGACCCGGGTCCGCTTCGTGCTCAAGGAGCCGTGGCCGGACTTCATGGCCTTCTACGGCACCTCCGCGACCGGGGCCGGCTGGATCGTGCCCAAGAAGTACATCGAGAAGGTCGGCGAGGAGGCGTACAAGAAGGCCCCGGTGGGCGCGGGCCCGTTCAAGTTCGTCGCCTTCACCCCGGGCATCGAGCTGACCCTCGAGGCCTTCGGGGATTACTGGCGGAAGGCCCCGCAGGTGAAGCGGCTGATCATGCGCTCGATCCCCGACGAGACCACCCGCGCGGCCGCGGTGAAGACCGGCGAGGTGGACGCGGCCTACCTGTTCGTCGGCCCGGTGGCGGAGGACTTGAAGCGCTCGCCCGGCGTCCGGGTGGTGGCCCCGCTCCTCTACGGCATCTACTGGCTCGACTTCCTGGACCAGTGGGACCCGAAGTCGCCGTGGCACGATCGGCGGGTGCGCCAGGCGGCCAGTCTCGTGATCGATCGGAACGCCATCAACCAGGCCGAGATGCTGGGGCTCGGCAAGGCGGCCGGCGCGTTCGTGCCGCCCGAGTTCGACTTCGCCCTGCGCCTGGATCCGCCCGCCTTCGATCCCAAGAAGGCCAAACAGCTCATGGTCGAGGCCGGCTACCCGAACGGCTTCGACGCGGGCGACCTCACTCCGCTGCCGCCCTACACCACCGTGGCGGAAGCGGTCGGCGGCAACCTGCAGGCGATCGGGATCCGCACGAGCGTCCGCACCATGGAGCGCGCCACGTTCCTCACCGCCTGGCGGGAGAAGAAGCTCCGCGGCCTGCTGATCGGGGCCACCGGCGCGGCCGGCAACGCGGCCACCCGTCTGGAGGCCTTCTTCACCAAGGGTGGCACCTACCCCTACGGCACGCGCCCGGAGATCGACGATCTCTTCCAGCGCCAGGCGGCCGAGAACGACCGCAAGCAGCGCGAGGCGCTGCTCCACCAGATCCAGAAGATCGTCGCCGACCAGACGCTGGTCGCGCCGATCTTCCAGCAGGCGTTCCTCTGGGGGGTCGGCCCGCGCGTGGAGCAGCCCGCCGCGGGACTGATCCAGGGCTACCCCTACGCGGCGCCCTGCGAGGACCTGAAGCTCAAGTAGCTACGCGTCGCGAGGGTCGTCGCGGATGAAGTGCCCGCTGCGGAGGTCGCGGAGCGCCTCCTCGATCTCCGCGGTGGTGTTCATGACGAACGGGCCGTGGCGGGCGATCGGCTCGCCGAGCGGCCGCGCCGCCGCGAGCAGGAACCGCCCGCCCCCGGGCGCGGCCGCCGCCTCCACCAGGTCGCCGTCGCCGAAGACGACCAGTGACGGCGCGCGCGCCGCCTTCCGGTCGGGGCCGAAGCGCACCTCGCCCTGATCCACGTACGCGAAGGCGGTGTGCCCCCGCGGCACCGCCTCGCGGAACGTCGCGCCCTCCGGCAGCGTCACGTCGAGGAACTTGGGCGCCACCGCGAGGCCCTCCACCGGCCCGGTCAGCCGCCCGTCCGCCGTGTTGCCCGCGATGACGCGCGCCCGCGCGCCGCCGTCGAGCGCGCTCTCCACCAGGTGGCTCCCGGCCAGGTCCCGGTACTTCGGGCGCGTCATCTTCTCGCGCGCGGGCAGGTTGAGCCAGAGCTGGAGCCCTCCGATGCCCTCGGGCCGCACCTGCGGCATCTCCTCGTGGAGGATGCCGCTGCCGGAGGTCATCCACTGGATGTCGCCGGGCCCGATGCTCCCGCGATGGCCGAGCGAATCGCGATGCTGGACCTCTCCCGTGCGGACGAACGTCACCGTCTCGATGCCGCGATGCGGATGATAGGGGAATCCGGGCTCGTAGTCCTCGGGGCGGACGGACTCGAAGTGGTCGAGGAGCAGGAACGGATCGAGATGGTCGAGCCGCCGCGTGCCGATGCTGCGGCGGAGGTGCACCCCGGCGCCCTCCACCACCGGCTCGGGCTTGACGACCTGGGCGACCGGGCGTGAGGTCGGGGAGCTCATGAGGTCGGGGAGCTCATGGGGGCGCTCATGGGGGCCCGCCTCAGGCGCGCTCGAGGATGACGACCGGGATCGTCCGCGAGGTCTTCGCCTGGTACTCGTCGTAGGGCGGCCAGATCGCGGCCATCGTCTTCCAGAGCGCGGGCCGCTCGGCCGCGGAGGCGGTGCGGGCGCGCGCCTTGAAGCGGTCCGCCATCACCTGCACCGTCACCTCCGGGTGCGCGGCGAGGTTCTCGTACCAGGCTGGATGCTGCGGGGCTCCGCCGCGCGAGGCCACCACCACGTAGCGGTCTCCGTCGCGTCCGTAGATCAGCGGAGTCGTACGGGCCTGACCGGAGCGCCGCCCGGTGGTCGTCAGCAGGAGGGTGGTGACTCCTTCCCAGATGTGGCCGTCCTTCCCGCCGCTCTCGACGTACCGGCGGGCGTGCTCTTGCTGCCAGCCGGGCGGCCGGCTTCCCGATGCGGGGCGTGGCGTCGACATGAGGGGCACCTCCCGGCGTCAGTCTGCCACGGCGCCGGGCGGCCTGCCACCCGACGGCGATCGAGGGTCACGCGGTCAGCGAGCCACCAGCACCGCGACGGGCGAGCGCCTGAGCGCGGCGTCCACCACGCTTCCGAGGAGGAGGTGGCGCACCGCGCCCGCGCCCCGCGCGCCCAGCACCAGCAGGTCCGCGCGCTCGGCCCGGACCGCGGCGAGCAGCTCCGGGAGCGGCGGCCCGGTGCGCACCACGCCCCGCGCGCGCCAGCCCGCCTTCGCGAGCGCGCCGACCGCGGCCTCGAGCTGGCGCTGGGCCATCGCCCGGCGCCTCCGGTCCATGGCCGCGGCCTGCGTCTCGAGCTGGGCCCGCATGCGCGCCGGCACGAGCGGCATCGACGGCAGCCGCACCGTCTCGATCACCCGCACGCACGTCACCCGCCCGCCGCGGGGCGGCGCGAGCCGCGCCACGAGCGCGACCGCCCGCAACGAGTGCGGCGAGCCGTCCACTCCCACGATGATCCGGTGATAGCCGGACGCCACCGAGCGCTCCTAGACGCCGAGGCGGGCGTGCGCGTCCATCGCGATCGCGCCGTCCGGGCTCGTCATCAGGGGATTGATCTCGATCTCGGCCAGCTCGGGGAGATCCACCAGCAGGTGCGAGAACCGGCTGATGATACCGGCCAGCGCGGGGCGGTCCAGCAGGGGCGCGATCCGCAGTTCGTCGAGGAGCGCGGTGGCCTCCACGGGAGAGACCGGCGCCAGGGCCACCGCGGTATCCCCCACGACCTCGACGTAGATCCCGCCGAGCCCCACCATCAGGACCGGGCCCCATTGCGCGTCGCGCACGCCGCCCAGCAGCAGCTCCTTGCCGGCGGGCGTCGCGTCGTCGGGCGCCTTGACGGGGCGGCCGTCGGCGCACGCGATGCCGTACCCGGCGAGCAGCGCGCGGAGCTCGGGCATGCCGAGCCGGCGCGCCGACGTGGCGCCGCTCGCGCCGAGCCACGCGCGGGCCGCGGCCGCGTCGAGGGAGGCGCCGGACGGGCCCGCGACCGCGCGCCGGCGCTCGCCGAGGCGCACCATGCCGGCCAGCGTCTTGACCGCGGGCTCGGGAAACGCGTAGCAGGGAATGCCGGCCTCCTCGAGGGTGCGCACCCCGGGCGCCACCCGCGCGCCGCCCACGAAGGCGGCCACCACCGGGATCGACCATCCCTGCGTCGCGGCGGCGATGGTGCGCGCCACGCTCGCCGCGTCGGTGGTCGCCTGCGGGGTCAGGAGCACCAGCATCGCGTCCGCGCCGTCGGGTCCGAGCGTGTGCAGCGCGTGGCCGTAGCGGCGCGCGTCGGCATCGCCCACCAGGTCCACCGGGTTGGCGAGCCCGGCCATCGTCGGCAATCCCTCGGCGAGCCGCTGGCGCAGCGGCTCGCCGGGGGGCTCCATGGTGAAGCCGGCCGCGCGCGCCGCATCCGTGGCGACGATGCCGAGCCCGCCCCCGTTGGTCACCACCACCAGGCGACGGCCGCGCGGCAGGGGCTGGCTGGCGAGCCCGCGCGCGACGTCGAACAGCTCGGCGACGGTTTCGACGCGGAGCGCGCCCGCCTGCCGGGCCGCCGCGTCGAAGGCGCGGTCGGACCCGGCGAGCGCGCCGGTGTGGGAGGCGACGGCGCGCGCGCCCTCGGCGGAGCGGCCCGCCTTCAGCAGCACCACCGGCTTGACCGCGGCGGCGCGACGGAGCGCGTCGAGGAACCGCGGGCCGTCGGCCACTCCCTCGATGTACCCGGCGATGACCCGCGTCTCCGGGTTGGCGGCCCCCGCGTCGAGCAGATCGCTCTCGTTGACGTCGGCCTGGTTGCCGAGCGAGGCGAAGAGCGAGAAGCCGACCCGCCGGTCGCGGGCCCAGTCGAGGATCGCCACCGCGACCGCGCCGGAGTGCGACAGGAAGGCGATGCCGCCCGGCTCGGGCATCCCGGAGGCGAACGTCACGTTGAGCCGGCGCGCGGGACGGATCCAGCCGAGGCAGTTCGGACCGAGCACCCGGATCGGCTGCCCGCGCAGCCACGCGCGCAGCTCGGCTTCCCGCCGCGCGCCCTCTCCCCCGGTCTCCCGGAAGCCGGCGGAGATCACCACCGCGCCGCCCACCCCCTTGGCCACGCACTGCACGAGCGCGGGGAGCACGTCGACCGCGGGCACCGCGATCACGGCCAGGTCCACCGCGCCTTCCACGTCCTGCAGGCGCGGCGCCGACGGCAGCCCCTGCACCGTGCTTGCCCGCGAGTTGACCGGGACGATCCGGCCCGGGAAGCCGGCCGAGCGCAGGTTGGCCACCACCGCCCCGCCGACCTTGAACGGATCGCGCGAGGCCCCGATCACCGCCACGCTGGCCGGGTCGAGGAACGGGGCGAGCGAGCCGCGGAGCGAAGTCATGGTTACGAGATGATAGCGCGCCTCTATCTCCCGGTGTTGCCCCCTTTCATCGAACATGGAGCCTCCGCCGCGCCCTGCTATGCTCGATTTGGGAGACCAATGGCGCGCAAGCCGGTAATACTCGTGACCGGGGCGGGAGGCGAGGTCGGGCACGGCCTGATCCGTGAGCTCGCGGACCAGGGCGTCCACGACGTGGTGGGCGTCGACGCCCGCTCCATCCCCGACGAGGTCGCGCGACGCTGCCTGGTCACCCAGATCGGCGACATCCTGGACCGCCACCTGCTCGAGCGGCTCCGGAGCGAGTTCGAGATCCCGATCGTCTTCCACCTGGCCGCGCTCCTGTCGACCCGGGCCGAGTTCGTCCCGGAGACCGCCCACGAGGTGAACGTCCAGGGCACCCTCAACCTCCTCCACCTGGCCGTCGACGAGGCGCGCTCGCTCGGCCACGCGGTGAAGTTCCTCTTCCCCAGCTCGATCGCGGTCTACGGTTTCCCGAGCCGGGAGGCCAAGCACGCCGCGGGCCGGGTGGCGGAGCGCGCCGCGCTCGAGCCGGTCACCATGTACGGGTGCAACAAGCTCTACTGCGAGCACCTCGGACGGTACTTCGCGAAGCACTACCGGCAACTCGCGGCCGGGGAGCCGAGCGGGGTGGACTTCCGGGCGATCCGCTTCCCGGGCCTGCTCTCCGCCTTCACGCTGCCGAGCGGGGGCACGAGCGACTACGCACCGGAGATGATCCACGCCGCGGCCCAGGGGCGGCCCAACGCCTGCTTCGTCCGCGAGGACACCCGCATCCCGTTCATGGCCATGCCCGACGCGATCGCCGCCCTCCTGGCCCTGCTGGAGGCGCCCGCCGCGTCGCTCACCGGCTCGGTCTACAACGTCGCGGCCTTCAACCCGAGCGCGGGCGAGCTGGCCGACCTCGTGCGACGGGCCTTCCCGGACGCGCGGATCACGTTCGTCCCGGACCCGCGTCGCCAGGCCGTCATCGACTCGTGGCCCGAGGACGTCGACGACACCGCGGCCCGGCGCGACTGGGGCTTCCGTCCGGCTTACGATCTCAAGCGGGCCTTCGAGGAATACCTGACGCCGAACATCCGGCGGCGCTACCCGCCGCACTGATCCGGGAGGACGACGACCATGCAGGGTGAGATCCGGCAGCGGCTGCAGGCCGAGCTCGACGGCATCCGCGAGGCGGGGCTGTGGAAGGGCGAGCGAATCGTCGAGGGCCCGCAGGGCGCGCACGTGCCGGTGGACGGGCGCGAGGTCCTCAACTTCTGCGCCAACAACTACCTCGGGCTGGCCGACGATCCGACCCTCGTCCGCGCCGCTCAGGACGGCCTCGCCCGCTGGGGCCTGGGGCTCGCCAGCGTGCGGTTCATCTGCGGCACCCAGAGCATCCACAAGGACCTCGAGGCGGCGATCGCGCGCTTCCTGGGCATGGACGAGGCGGTGCTCTACACCTCCTGCTTCGACGCCAACGGCGGGCTCTTCGAGACGCTCCTGGACGAGCCCGACGTCGTCATCTCGGACGCGCTCAACCACGCCTCGATCATCGACGGCGTCCGGCTCTGCCGGGCCCAGCGCCAGCGCTACGCCCACGGCGACATGGACGAGCTCGAGCGCCTCCTGAAAGCGGCCTCGTCCGCGCGTACCCGGCTGATCGCCACCGACGGGGTGTTCTCGATGGACGGCGACGTGGCGCCGCTCGGCCCGATCTGCGACCTCGCCGAGCGGTACGACGCGCTGGTGATGGTGGACGACAGTCACGCCACCGGCTTCTTCGGGCCGACCGGCCGGGGCACCCCGGAGCACTGCGGCGTCGCCGGGCGCGTGGACATCCTCACCTCGACGCTCGGCAAGGCGCTGGGCGGGGCCAGCGGCGGCTTCACCGCGGGCCGGGCCGAGGTCGTCGCCCTGCTGCGCCAGCGCTCGCGGCCCTATCTCTTCTCGAACACCCTGCCCCCCGCCCTGGTCTGCTCGGCCCTCGCCGGCCTCGAGCTCCTCACGCGGTCGACCGCGCTGCGTGACCGCCTCGCGGCCAACACCCGGTGGTTCCGGCAGGCGATGACCGCGGCGGGCTTCGGCCTGCGCCCGGGCGAGCATCCCATCGTGCCGATCATGCTCGGGGACGCGCGGCTCGCCCATCGGATGGCCGCCGACCTGTTCGACGAGGGCATCTACGTGGTGGGCTTCTCCTACCCGGTGGTGCCGCGCGACAAGGCGCGCATCCGGGTCCAGGTGAGCGCGGCCCACACGGAAGGCGACCTCGAGCGGGCGGTGGCCGCGTTCGTCAAGGTCGGCCGCGCGCACGGAGTGATCTAGCACGTATCCCGCGGAGCTCGAGCGGGAGATCGTCCTCCGGGACGGATCGCGGATCCGGCTGCGGCCGATCCGGCCCGAGGACCAGGACCGCCTCATCGCCTTCTCCGATCGGCTGAGCCAGCACACCGCGTACCAGCGCTTCTTCACCGCGATGCGGCGCCTGCCGACCGACTGGGCCCACCTGCTCGCCAACGTGGACTACGAGCGGCGGCTCGCGCTCCTGGCCGAGCTCGGGCCCCAGGAGGCGCCGGAGCTCATCGGGGTGGCCCGCTACGAGCCGACCGATCGGCCGGACACCGCCGAGATCGCGTTCGTGATCCAGGACGGCTGGCAGAACCGAGGACTCGGCAGAATCCTGCTACAGGAGCTGCTCGCCGCCGCGGAGGCGCGCGGCGTACGCTTCTTCCGCGCCTACGTGCTCGCGAGCAACCGGCGCATGCTCGATCTGCTCGCGCGCTACACCGACGTGCAGGAGCGGCGGATGGAGAGCGGCGTGATCAACATCCTGCTGGCGCGCCGCGCCGGCGACGCGGGCGCGCCGGGCCCCACACCTTGAGCGATCACCCCGAGCGCGGGCGGCTCCCCGCCGCTCAGGCCGCGAGCTGCCGCCGCGCCCGCGCGATCACCCCGAGCGCGGAGGCGCCGAACATCCCCGCGATCAGGAGCCCCACCGCGATGTCGGGCCAGGCCGAGCGGAGGAGGCCCACTCCCACGCTCGCGAGCAGCACGCCCGCGTTGCCGGCCACGTCGTTGAGCGAGCAGACGAAGGCGGAGCGCATGTTGAGGTCGTCGGCCCGGTGCCGCCAGAGCACGATGAGGCAGAGCGCGTTGGCGGCGAGCGCGAGGAGCCCGATCGAGCCCATGGTCGTTGCGACGGGCACCAGCCCCCGCTCGAGCTTCGTCGCCACCTCCGCGAGCACCCCGATTCCGAACGCGGCCATGATCACGCCCTTGCCGAGCGCGACCCGGGCCTGCCAGAAGGCGCCGCGCCCGAGCGCGTAGAGGCTCGCCCCGTAGACGATCGCGTCCCCCAGCATGTCGACCGAGTCGGCCACCAGGGACGTGGAGTGGCCGCGGATCCCGGAGGTGAGCTCGACCACGAACATCACCGCATTGAGCGCGAGCACGAGCTGGAGCACCCGGCGCTGGCGCGCCGGCACGTCGGCCCGGACCTCGCAGCACTCCCGCATGGCGGCGGGGCCCCTCACCACATGACGACGCCGCCGTCGATGTTGACGGACTGGCCGGTCATGAAGGCAGCCGCGGGCGAGCAGAGGAACGCGATCAGGCCGGCCACCTCCTCGTCGGTGGCGGCGCGCCCCATCGGGATGCGCTCGAGCTGCCGCGCCCATCCGTCGCCGCGCCCTAGAACATCCATTCTGGAAGTCTCGATGGTGCCCGGGCAGACCGCGTTCACGGTGACCCCGTGGCGCGCCACCTCCATCGCGAGCGACTGGGTGAGCCCCTGGATGCCGAAGTTGGCCGCGTTGTAGGCGGCGGTGTTGGGGCTGCCGCGCTTGCCCGCGATCGAGGAGAGGTTGACGATGCGCCCCCACTTCTGCCGGACCATGATCGGGACCACCCGCTTGCAGAGGAGGAACGCGCCGGTCAGCTTGATGTCGAGCACCTTGCGCCAGACCTCCTCGTCCAGCTCGGGCAAGGGCACCCGGTCGTTGCCCCGCGGGTACGCCGCGTTGTTCACGAGCACGTCGAGGCGCCCGAAGGTCTGGATGACCTGGTCCACCAGGCGCGCCACCGGCTCGGCCTGGCTCACGTCGCCGGTCCAGGTCATGGCACGACGGCCCTTCGCGCGGATCTGCTCGGCGGTGCTCTCGACGTCGCGCCAGCCCGCCTTCTTCTCGTCCTCCGGGTAGCTCGCCGGATCGCGCCCGGTCCCGGTGACCGCCACGTCGGCCCCGAGCTCGGCCAGGCCCAGCGCGGTGGCCCGCCCGATGCCGCGGAGGCGCCCCGCCCCCGTCACCAGCGCGACCTTGCCATCCAAGACGCCCATGTCGTGTCCTTTCGCGCTCAGGCCCGCCGGGCCCCGAGCCTCTCGAGATCGGTCTCGAGCGTGGCCCGCCCGAGGAGGAGGACGACGCCCGCGACCGCCAGCATACAGCCGGTGAACAGCACCGGCGCGGTCAGCCCGATCCGGTCGGAGACGAGCCCGATCAGGTAGGGCGACGCCGCGTCGCCCAGGAGGTGCATCACCATCGTGGTCACCGCGAAGCCCCGCGCGCGCAGGTCCGCGGGCAGCACGTTGGCCATCGCCGCGTTGAGCGGGCCGATGTTCATGAAGAGCAGGAAGAGCGTCGCGAACATGGCGGGCCAGAACACCGCCGGGGACGGGGCCAGGATCGCGGGCAGCGTGAACACGATCGAGAGCACCAGGCTCGCGCCGGACAGCGTGAAGTGGGCGGAGCGCGAGCGCTTCGCGAAGGCATCGCTCAGCCGGCCGCCGACCAGGGTGCCCGCGAAGCCCGCGACCACCAGGATCAGGCCGAAGGTGGTGGCGGCGGTCCCGAGGGGAATGCCCCGCTCGCGCACGAAGTAGGTCGGCATCCACGTCGCGAGCCCGCCCATCGCGAAGGTGTAGATCACCTGGGCCCCGGTGTTGACCAGGTAGCTCCGCCGCGCGGCCAGCGCGCGCAGCGAGGCCCCGAGGCCGAGCGGGGTGGCCGCGACCGCGCCCACCGGATCGAGCGCGCCGCGCGGCGGCTCGGGCAGCAGGAGGAGCAGCACCGCGAGCAGCGCGCCGGGGGCGCCCGCCACGAAGAACGCGGCGCGCCAGCCGTAGGCCTCGCCGACCAGCCCGCCGATCACGTAGCCGAGCGCGGTGCCCACCGGGATCGCGGCGTAGAAGATGCCGAGGACCCGCGAGCGGCGCTCCGGCGGATAGCAATCGGACAGGAGCGACGGCGTGACCACCGCGTAGCTCGCCTCGCCCACCCCGATGATCGACCGGGCCAGCAGCAGGAACGCGTATGTCGGCGCGAGGCCGGAGGCCAGCGTCGCCGCGCTCCAGACGAAGACGCCGGCCGCGGCCATGCGCATGCGGGGATGGCGGTCGCCGAGCCAGCCCGCGATCGGGCAGGCCAGCGAGTAGGTCAGGATGAAGGCCGACTGGAGCAGCCCGCCCGCGGTGTCCGAGATCGCGAGCCCGGCCAGGATGAGGGGCAGCGTCGCGGCCGCGACGTAGCGATCGAGGTAGTTGAGACCGTTGAGCCCGGTGAGAGCGGTGAGGACGACGCCGGGCCGGGTGCCGCTCACGGGCCCTCGGCCGGCCTCGGCCGGATCAGCGCGCCCGGCTCGCGCCGTGGTCGGCGATCACCTGCGCCACGCAGGCGGTCACCTTCACTCCCGTCGGCAGATCGATGAACTCGTTCGGCCCGTGCGCGTTCGAGCCCGGCCCCATCACCCCGGTGACCAGGAACTGGGCGCGCGGGAACCGCTCGCCCAGCATGGCCATGAACGGGATCGAGCCGCCGAGGCCGTCGAACATCGCGGGCGCGCCGAACTGCGCGGTCGACGCGCGGCCGACCGAGTCGCGCAGCCAGTCGGCCATCACCGGCGCGTTCCACCCGGTGCCCGGCCGCTCGCCGCTCGAGTAGGTCACGCGCGCGCCGTAGGGCGGGTCCGCCTCCAGCACCTCCTTGACCCGGCGGCCGGCCGCGTCCGCGTCGGCGGTGGGGGGCAGGCGCAGCGAGAGCTTCACCGCGGTCTTCGGGCGCAGCACGTTGCCCGCGTCGGCGAGCGCGGGCATGCCGTCGACGCCGGTGACCGACAGCATCGGCCGCCACGTGTTGTTGAGCAGCGCCTCCACCGGATCCGCGGTCATGGGATGCATGCCGGGCACCAGGGGAAACGCGGTCGCGATCTTCCCGCCGATCACGCCCGCCACCGCGCGCACCTCCGCGAGCCGGCCGGGCGGGATCTCCACGTGGCACTCCGAGACCAGGATCTTGCCGGTGCGGTGGTCCTCGAGGCGGTCGAGCACCTGGCGCAGGATGCGGAAGCTCGAGGGCACGATGCCGCTCGCCGCGCCGGAGTGGACGCCCTCGCTCAGCACCTCCACCGTGAGGGTGCCGCTCAGCACGCCGCGCAGCGACGTGGTCGCCCACAGGTGGTCGTAGTCGCCGCAGCCCGAGTCGAGGCAGACGACCAGGTCGGGGCGCAGGCGCTCGGCGAGCTGCTCCACGTAGGCGGGCAGATCGGGGCTGCCGCTCTCCTCGGAGGCCTCGATCAGCACCACGCAGCGCGCGTGCGGGATGCCCTGGGCCTGCAGTGTCTCGATCGCGGTGAGCGCCGCGAACGACCGCGTAGCCGTCGTCGCCCGCGCCGCGGCCGAAGAGCCGATCGCCCCGGCGCACCGGCGTCCACGGCCCGCCGTCGGCGGCCCAGCCCACCATCTCCGGCTGCTTGTCGCAGTGGCCGTAGAGGAGCACGGTCTCGCCGCCCTTGCCCGGCACTTCCATCAGGATGACCGGGGTCCGGCCCTCGAGGCGGATCACGTCGATGGTCAGGCCCTCGATCTTGCGACGGCGGGCCCAGTCGGTCATGAGGGTGACCGCGCGGTCGATGTGCCCGTGCTCCGCCCACTTGGCGTCGTACATGGGCGACTTGGCCGGGATGCGGATGTACTCGGTGAGGGCCGGGACGATGTCGCCGTCCCAGGCCTGCTGGACGAGGGCGCGCGTGCGAGCAGAGTCGAAGGTCATGGGCCCGATAGTATGAGAAATCGCGCGGATCTGCTAGCGCGGAGCGCGCGGCCGCCGGAGCTTGAGCAGCCGGGCCGCGTTGAGGCCGAGGATCTTCGCCCGGTCGGCGCGCCCGAGGCGGGAGCCGTCGACGAAGCCGCGCGGATCGTACGACCCCATGTCGTAGGGATAGTCGGTGCCGACCACCACGTGCCCGGCGCCCCAGCGGGCGACCAGGTGCTGGAGCTGGGCGCGGTCGAAGACGATGGTGTCCCAGTAGAGCTTGCCGAGCGACCAGCTCGGCTTGCGGCGCAGCACGGTGCGGGTGTCCGCCCGCGCGCCCCAGACGTGATCCATCCGGCCGGGATAATGCGAGATGTAGCCGCCCCCGTGGGCCACCACGATCTTCAGCCGGGGGAACCGCTCGAGCACGCCGTCGAAGACCAGGTGGGCGACGGCCACCGTCGAGTCGAGCGGCATGCCGATGACGTTGATGAAGTAGTGATCGGTCAGGCGCTCGCCGTGGGTGAACCCGTTCGGGTGCAGGAAGACCATGACGTCCAGCTCCTGCACCTTGGCCCAGAACGCGTCCCGCCCGCGGGAGATCTCGGCGCCGGCCACGTTCGTCCCGATCTCCACGCCCCGGAACCCCAGCCGCGTCACGCAATACTCGAGCTCGGCCGCCGCCGCGTCGGGCGCCTGCAGCGGGACATTGGCCAGGGCCACGAAGCGGTCCGGATGCCGGGTCACGATCGCGGCCAGATTCTCGTTGACCGCGCGGGCGGTGCGCCGCCCCCACTCCGGATCGAGCGAGTACATGAACTGCCCGGGCGAGCTCGAGATGGCCTGCACGTCGACGCCCATCTTGTCCATGTCGCGCAGCCGCTGCTCGACGGAGGTGAGACACACGAGGACGTTCTGCGCCTGCTTGCGGTTGGTCGCGCGCGACAGCTCGTTCGAGTAGCGGCTGGTCGGCTCCTGGTCGCGGCGGTAGACGTCCTTCACCATCTCGTCGACCGGCGGATGATGGACGTGGCAGTGCACGTCGACGCACAGGTCGCGGCGGCGACCCGCGGCCTTGCTGGCTTTCCCGACTCCACCGCGCGCGACCGGGCCCGGACAGGTGAAGAGCATGCCGGGGATTGTATTCCAGATTGCTCTGGTCGTGCGCGCCCGGTACGATCGCCCCGCATGACCGAGCTCACCCCCGATCACGTCCGCGCGCTCGCCGGCGCGGCCGGCCTGCCGCTCGACGGCGCCGACCTGGCCGAGGTCACCCATCGCCTGAACGCCTTCGTCGAGGTGCTCGGCGCCCTGGCCGCGCTCGACCTCACCGGCGCCGAGCCCGCCCCCGCGCCACCGCCCGATCGCCCACCCGGGCCCCGATGACCACCGAGCTCGCCTACCGCTCCGCGGCCGAGCTGGCCGGCCTGATCCGCGCCCGCTCCGTCTCGCCGGTGGAGGTGGTGCAGGCCTACCTCGCCCGCATCGACCGGTGGAGCGACACGCTGGGCGCCTACGTCACGGTGTGCCGGGAGCGCGCGCTCGACGAGGCGCGCGCCGCCGAGCAGGCGCTCGGCCACGGGGCGCCGGTCGGCCCGCTCCACGGCGTGCCGTTCGCGGTGAAGGATCAGTTCGACACCGCGGGGGTGCGCACCACGTCCGGCTCGCGCCTGCACGCCGACCGCGTCCCGGCCGAGGACGCGACGGTGGTGGCGCGGCTGCGCGCGGCGGGCGGCATCCTGCTCGGCAAGCTGAACCTCACCGAGTTCGCGCTGGGCGGCACCCTCACCTACCCGTTCGGCCAGCCCCGCAACCCGTGGGACCAGACCCGCGAGACGGGCGGCTCGTCGTCGGGCTCGGGCATCGCGGCGGCGGCCGCGCTCGCCGCGGCCACCCTCGGCGAGGACACCGGCGGCTCGGTGCGGAGCCCGGCCTCGTGGTGCGGCGCGGTCGGGCTGCGTCCGACCTGGGGCCTGGTTCCCCGCTCCGGCTGCGTGCCGGTGGCGTGGTCGATGGATGCGCCCGGCCCGCTCACCCGCTCGGTGGAGGACGCGGCGCTGCTGCTCTCGATCATCGCGGGGTCCGACGGCCGCGACCGCTGGGCGCAGGCCGCGCCCGGAGACCTCCGCGCCGATCTCGAGCGCGGCGCGGGCGGCCTCTCGATCGGCGTCGTCACCCAGCTCGTCGACAGCCCCGACACCGACCCCGAGATCCGCGCCGCGGTCCGTGCGGCGGCCGAGACGCTCCGCGGGCTCGGGGCGCGGGTGGCGGACGTCGACCTGCCGCTGCTGCCGCTGGCGGGCGCGGTCTTCATGGCCCTGGCCGACGGGGAGGCGGCGGCCTGGCACCATCGCACCCTGGTCACGCGGGGCGCCGAGTACGACGCGGGCACGCGGCGGCGGCTCGTCACCGCGGCGCTGCTCCCCGCCACGCTCGCCCAGCAGGCGGCGCGGGCGCGCGCCGCGATCCGCGCGCAGGTCGAGGACGCGCTCGGCCGCTTCGACGTGCTCCTGGCGCCGACCGGCCCCACCGCGGCGCCGACCATCGCCGGCGCGCAGGCGCCGATCGCGTCGCCGGCGGCGGCCGGGCGCCGCTTCTTCAACCGGCGCTCCTACACCACGCCGGCGAGCCTGGCCGGCGTGCCCGCACTCTCGCTGCCGTGCGGGTTCACCGAGGGCGGGCTGCCGATCGGGCTGCAGCTCATCGGCCGGCGCCTCGACGAGGTCACGCTCCTGCGGGCCGCCCGCGCCTACGAGCGCGCCACCGACTGGCGCGCGCGCCGCCCGCCGCTGCCGGAGTGACGACCGTGGCCATGCGGACCATCGGGGAGATCGCGACCTTCGTGACGAGCAAGAACGCGGGGCCCTTCCTGCTCACCCTCGACATCGTCTTCCCCGACGAGACGACCTATCGCCGGTTCGTGGCCGGGCACCCGCTCGATCGCGCCACCGTGGCCGGCCTCTACGGGCTCGCGCCGGAGGCCGTCGTCGACATCATCGAGTTCGAGCCGGCCTTCGCGGTGAAGATCACCCTGCGCCGGCCGTGGGCCTCCGGCGCGGTCGGGGAGACCGACGTGTACGGGGCCCAGCAGCACGTTCCCCTCGCCCGCCACGCGATCGAGTGGCCGGAGACCGACTGATGGAGGCTCGACCATGCGACCGATGACCGTCCTCGCCCCGCTCGGCATGCTGGGCTACGGCATTCCGGCGCGCTCGATGGAGCGCGGCCTCGCGCGCGACCCGGCGGTGCTCGCGCTCGACGCGGGCTCCAGCGATCCCGGGCCGTACTACCTCGGGGCGGGCGTGCCGTTCGTCAACCGGCGCGCGGCCAAGAAGGATCTCACCATGATCCTCGACGCCGCGCGGGACCGCGGCATCCCGGTCCTGATCGGCTCCGCGGGCGGGGGCGGCGGCCAGCCCCACGTGGAGTGGACGCTCGATCTCTACCGCGAGCTCTGCCGCGAGCGGGGCTATCGCTTCCGCACCGCGGTGATCGAGGCCGAGATCGATCGCGCCTGGCTCCGGGCCCAGGTGGCGGGCGGCCGGGTGCGCCCGCTCGACCACGACCGCGCGCTGACCGCGGCCGACGTCGACCAGGCCACCCGCATCGTGGCCCAGATGGGCGTGGAGCCGTTCCTCGCCGCCCTCGACGCGGGCGCGGAGGTGGTCATCGCCGGCCGCGCGTGCGACGCGGCGGTGATCGCGGCCCTGCCGATCCGCGCCGGCTTCGACCCCGGCCTGGCGCTCCACATGGGCAAGATCCTCGAGTGCGGCGGCGCGGCCGCCTACCCGCGACACGGCTCCGACTGCCTGCTCGGGGTGATCGAGGACGAGGCCTTCACGGTCGAGCCGCCGAACCCGGACAAGGTCTGCACCGTCGCCTCGGTGGCCGCCCACTCGCTCTACGAGCGCGCCAACCCCTACGAGCTGCACCTGCCCCACGGCCACATCGATCTGAAGGCCACCCGCTTCGAGGCCTCGGGCGATCGCGCGGTGCGGGTCTCGGGCACGCGCTTCGTCCCCGCGGCGACCCCGACGCTCAAGCTCGAAGGGGTGGCGCGCGTCGGCTTCCGCACGCTCGCCATCGCGGGGGTGCGCGAGCCGCAGCTCATCGCCAACCTCGACGCGTATCTCGCCAACGTGCGCACCCGCGTCGCCGACACCTATCCCGACGGCTACCGGCTGCTGTTCCACGTCTACGGCCGCGACGGGGTCATGGGTCCGCTCGAGCCGGTGCGCGGGAGCCGGCCGCACGAGATCGGCCTGATCATCGAGGTGATCGCCGACGACGCCGAGACCTCGGCCGCGGTCCTGGCCCTGGCCCGCTCGGTGGCGCTCCACGTCACGTATCCCGGACGACAGGCGATCGCGGGCAACCTCGCCTTTCCGTTCTCGCCCTCCGATCTCCGCGCGGGCGAGGCGTTCGAGTTCACGATTCACCACCTGGTCGCGGTCGACGACCCGGGCGCCCTCTTCCCGGTGACGATGCTCGAGAGCTGAACGCGGCGCGCGCCGCGCGCTCAGCGGAGCAGCGCGAGCGCCTGCCCGCCAATCGCGGACAGGGCCACCACGATCCAGGGCGGCGCGCCCCACAGAGCGAGCAGGCCGAACGCGGCGAGGGCCAGCGCGAAGTCGGCGGGCGCGTGGATCGCGCTGGTCCACACCGGGTGATAGAGCGCGGCGAGGAGCAGGCCGACGACCGCGGCGTTGATCCCGCGCAGGGCCGACCGGAACCGCGGCCGGGCGCGGAGCGCGTCCCAGAACGGCAGCGTGCCGACCACCAGCAGGAACGCGGGCAGGAAGATCGCGCCCAGCGCGAGCAGCGCGCCGAGCCAGCCGGTGGGCCACGGGCGCATGACCGCGCCCAGGTAGGCGGCGAGGGTGAAGAGCGGGCCCGGCACCGCCTGGGCCGCGCCGTACCCGGCGAGGAACTCCTCGCTGGTCACCCAGCCGGGCGGCACGACCTCGGCCTGCAGCAGGGGCAGCACGACGTGCCCGCCCCCGAAGACGAGCGCGCCGGCGCGATAGAAGCTGTCGACGACCGCGACGGCGTGCGCGCCGGTCGTGTAGCGCAGGATCGGCAGGACCAGCAGCAGCGCGAAGAACAGCGTCAAGGCCGCGGCCGCGAGCGGCCGGCCGATCGGCACGCGCACGCGCGTCGGGCTGTCGTCGGCCGCCGCGGGGAGGAGCCCGAGCCCGATCACGCCGGCCAGCGCGATCACCGCCACCTGGCCCCACGCCCCCGGCCACGCGGTCACCACGAGCGCGGCCGCGATCGCGATCGAGGCGCGCTCGCGGTCGGGGCAGAGCGCGCGGGCCATCCCCCACACCGCCTGCGCCACCACCGCCACCGCCGCGATCTTGAGCCCGAGCAGCCAGCCGGCGCCCGCGAGATCGGCGCCCCGGATGAACAGGGCGAACAGCACCAGCGCCAGCGCCGACGGCAGCGTGAAGCCGAGCCAGGCGGCCAGCCCGCCCGGCAGGCCGGCGCGGAGGATCCCGACCGCGATCCCGACCTGGCTGCTCGCGGGGCCGGGCAGGAACTGGCAGAGGGCGACCACGTCGGCGTACGTCGCCTCGTCGAGCCACCGCCGCCGCACGACGTACTCGCGGTGGAAGTAGCCGAGATGGGCCACCGGGCCGCCGAAGGAGGTGAGGCCGAGGCGGGTGGCGACCGCGAGCACCTCGAGAGCGGCGGAGAGGCGGCCGGACGGCATCGCTCGGTGCCGCGAGTATATAGGCTTGACCCCGTCACCGGGACTCGCCATCCTTGAGCCGTCGGCGGCCCGCCCGGGCCGCCGGCCTGCATCGCCCGACGTGGAGAAAAGGGGAGCGCCATGCTCGATCTCGTGATCAGGAACGCGCGCATCGTCGACGGCACCGGGGCACCCGCCTTCATGGGCGACCTGGGGGTGGCGGGCGGCAAGATCCGGTACGTGGGCCCGTCGAGCGGGCAGACCGCGGAGCGGGTGCTGGACGCCGACGGGCTGGTGCTCGCTCCCGGCTTCGTCGATCCCCACACCCACTACGACGCGCAGATCGCGTGGGACCCGATGCTCACCTGCTCGCCCTGGCACGGGGTGACCACCGTCATCATGGGCAACTGCGGCGTCGGGGTGGCGCCGGTGCGGCCCGAGACGCGCGAGATCCTGATGCAGGACCTGGTCAACGTCGAGGCCATCCCCTACGACGTCATGAAGGCGGGCATCGACTGGCAGTGGGAGAGCTACGGCCAGTACCTGGACGCGGTCGGCCGGGGCGGGCTCGGCATCAACGTGGCGGGGCTGGTCGCCTTCACGCCGCTCCGCCACTACGTGATGGGCGAGGCCTCGTTCGAGCGCGCGGCCACCCCGGACGAGACCGCGAGCATGCGACGGCTGCTCCGCGAGGCCATGGAGGCGGGCGCCTTCGGCTTCACCACCACCACCTCCCGCAACCACGTGGGCTACCAGGGCCGGCCGCTGGCCTGCCGCAACGCGAGCCGCGAGGAGCTGATCGGGGTGGTGGCCGGCCTCCACGACGTCGGCCGCGGCGCGATCGAGATCATCCTGAACTCGGGCGGCATGTACGCGGTGAGCGACGAGGACGTCGACCTGCTGCGCCAGATCACGCGCGCGAGCGGCCGGCCGGTGACGTGGCTCGCGCTCTTCGCCCACCCGGGCGAGCCGGGCTACCACGACCAGACCTTCGCCAAGCTCGGCGACCTGGTGAAGCAGGCCATCCCGCAGGTGACGCCGCGGCCGATCATGAGCCAGGGCGATCTCAAGAGCCCGACCATGTTCGGCTCCTTCGTCTCGTGGCAGAAGGCGTTCAACCGGACGCCCGCCGAGCAGATGGCGCTCTACCGGGATGCCGAGTTCCGCGAGGCCTTCCGCCTCGAGCTGGAGAGCCGCAAGCGCAGCCACATGTGGGGCCAGATGCGCGTGCTGGAAGTCGGCCGGCCCGAGCTCCGCGCCCACGTCGGCCGCACCATCGAGGAGATCGCGGCCGCCCAGGGCAAGCGGCCGGTCGACGCCTACTTCGACCTGGGCCTGGCCGACGACCTCGACACCCGCTTCCAGTCCTCCACCTTCAACTTCGACCCGGCCGGGATCGAGCGCCTCATCACCGACGACCGCTGCCTGATCGGCCTCTCGGACGGCGGCGCGCACGTCGACTTCATCTGCGACGTGGGCTACGCCACCGCGCTCCTCGACCTGTGGGTGCGGCGGCGGGGCGTCCTGACGCTGGAGAAGGCGGTCCACAAGCTGACCCAGGTGCCGGCCACCGTGTTCGGCATCCCCGACCGCGGCGTGCTCGCTCCTGGCAAGGTCGCGGACCTGGTCCTCTTCGACCCCGCGACGGTCACCGCGAAGACGCCGCACTACGCCTACGACCTGCCCTGCAACGGCCGGCGCCTGGTCTCGGAGTCGGAGGGGATCAAGGCCACCTTCGTGGCGGGGGCTCAGCTCTACGACGACGGCAAGCACACGGGCGCCATGCCCGGGCGCATCCTGCGAAGCTACGAGTAGCCCGCATGCGTGGCCGGCAGGTCTTCATGGAGAGCCTGATCGCCCACGGGGTGGAGTACATCTTCGGCAACCCCGGCACCACCGAGAGCCCCATTCTCGACGCGCTGCTGGACTACCCGCAGCTACGGTACATCGTGGCGCTCCACGAAGGGGTGGCCCTCGGCGCGGCCAGCTACTACGCGCAAGCGACCGGGCGGCCCGCGGTGGTCAACGTGCACGTGGCGCCGGGGCTCGGCAACGCGCTCGGCATGCTCTACAACGCGTTCAAGGCCCGGGCACCGCTCGTGGTGACCGCCGGGCAGCAGGACACCCGGCTGCGCCTGCGGGGCCCGGTGCTCGGGCACGACCTGGTGGCGATGGCCGCGCCGCTCACCAAGTGGAGCGTCCAGGTCGAGCGCGCCGACGAGTTCCCGCTGATCATGCACCGCGCGCTGAAGATCGCCAGCGACCCGCCGGCGGGGCCGGTGTTCGTCGCGCTGCCGATCGACGTCATGGAGCAGGAGACCGACCAGGCCCTCCTGCCCCCGGGCCGGCTGCACCGCGCCTCCGAGCCCGACCCGGCCGGGATCGAGGCGGCCGCCGCGCTCCTGCTCGGAAGCCGGCGGCCGGTCATCGTGGTCGGCGACGACGCGGCCGGCGCGGCCGCCGAGCTGACCGCGCTGGCCGAGCAGCTCGGCGCCGCGGTCTGGTGCGAAGGCATCCGGGCCCACCAGGTGATGCCGAGCGCGCACCCGAACTTCCGCCTCGGCCTGCCCTTCGACGCGGTCGCCATCCGCCGGGCCCTCGACGACGCGGACGTGGTGCTGCTGGTCGGCGGCCCGTTCTTCGAGGAGGTCTGGTACGCCCCCGGCTCCCCGCTCCCGCCCGGCGCCGCCGCGATCCAGGTGGAGTCGTCGCCGGAGCGCCTCGCCCACAACCTGCCGGTGACGGTCGGCCTCGTGAGCCATCCCCGCGCGGCCCTCTCGGCCCTGCGCGCGGCGGTGGAGCGCGGCGCCGCGGCCGCCTTCCGGTCGGCCGCGGCGGCGCGGAACGACGCGCTCCGCGCGCTCAAGGTCCAGGACGCGCAGGCGCAGCGGGCGCGCGCCGCGAAGCGCTGGGACAGCGCGCCGATCTCGATGCCGCGCTTCATGGCCGAGATCGAGGCCGCGCTGCCGCCGGATGCGATCGTGGTCGACGAGTCGATCACCGCCGGCCCCGACCTCGCGCGCACCGTCCAGTTCGAGCGCGCGGGCGACTACGTGGGCGCCCGCGGCGGCGGCATCGGCCAGGCGCTGCCGGGCGCCCTCGGCATCAAGCTGGCCCGGCCGGACCGCCCGGTGGTCGCGCTCTCCGGCGACGGCTCGGCGATGTACAGCATCCAGGCGCTCTGGACCGCGGCGCATCACGACCTCGCGGTCGCCTTCGTGATCCTGAACAACCGCGAGTACCGCATCCTGAAGCACAACATGGATACTTACCGCCAGCGCTTCGGCGCGAAGCCCGACCGCGGCTACCCGAACATGGATCTCGTGTCGCCCGACCTGGGCTTCGTCGACATCGCGCGCGGCCTGGGGGTGGAGGGCGCGCGCGTGAGCACGCCAGGCGAGCTGCGCCCTGCGCTTCACCGGGCGCTCGGCGCCGGGCGCCCCTTCCTGCTCGACGTCGCGATCGAGGGCCGCCCCTAGTGCGCGAGGAGTCCCGCATGACCTGGTGGCGATCGACGACGACCGCGCTACTCCTCCTGGCGCTGGGCCTGCTCGCGGCCCCGGGCGCGCTCCTCGCCCAGGCGCCGACGCCAAGGTACGGCGGCGTGCTCACCCTCATGCAGCGGGAAGAGCTCCCGCAGGGCCTCTCGATCCTCGAGACCTCGACGATCGCCACCGTCTGGCCCGCCTCGCCCTGCTTCAACAACCTGGTCTACTTCGATCCCGCGAAGCCCATGGAGACGCCCGACACCATCGTGGGCGAGCTGGCCGAGAAGTGGTCGTGGCAGGACGGCTATCGCAACCTGGTGTTCTTCCTCCGGCGGGACGTCAAGTGGCACGACGGCCAGCCGTTCACCTCGCGCGACGTCAAGTTCACCTTCGACCTGGTGCGCGAGGCCCCCGAGGCGGTCGGCAAGCTCCGCCTCAACCCGCGGAAAGACTGGTACGCCAACGTCGAGGCGATCGAGGCGGCGGATCCCTACACCGTCGTGTTCCGGCTGAAGCGCCCCCAGCCCTCCATCCTGATGATGCTCGCCTCGGGCCAGTCGCCGATCTACCCGGCCCACGTGCCGCTGGCCGACCAGCGGAGCCGCTGCGTCGGCACCGGCCCGTTCAAGTTCAAGGAGTGGCGGCGGGGCGAGTACGTGGAGTACGTGAAGAACCCGGACTACTTCGTGAAGGGGCGGCCCTACCTCGACGGTCTCAAGTACGTGATCATCAGCGAGCGCGGCACCCGGACCGCCGCGCTGCAGGCCGGGCGGCTCGACAGCTCGGCGCCCGGCGAGATCACCAAGAACATCGCCGACCAGCTCAAGGCCGCGGTGCCGGGCATGGTCATCACCCGGGTCGGCTCCCTGACCTCGCCCAACCTGCTCGTCAACCACGCGCGCCCTCCGTTCAACGACGCGCGGGTGCGGCGGGCGGTCGACCTCGCGATCGATCGGGACGGCTTCATCAAGGGCGTGCTGCAGGGCGGCGGGGTGGCGGGCGCCGCGCTGGTGCCCAAGCCCTTCGGCTCGTGGGGCCTGAGCGAGGGGGAGCTGGTGCAGGTCCTGGGGCGGCCGGACGGGCGCAAGGCGCTCGCGCGCAAGCTGCTCGCCGAGGCCGGCTACGGCCCGGCCAAGCCGCTGCGCTTCGAGGCGCAGACTCGCGGCATCGCCACCTATGTGGACCTGGCCTCCTACGTGGTCAGCGAGCTCAAGCAGGTCGGGGTGGAGATCACCGTCAAGCAGCTCGACAGCGTGCAGTGGTACGGCGTCACCACCCGCAAGGAGTTCCAGCTCGGCATCAACATCTCGGGCTACGGCGTCGACGACCCCGACGCGATCCTGTTCGAGAACTACACGTGCACCTCGCTCCGGAACTACACCAGCTACTGCGACGAGAGCGTGTCCCGGCTCATCGAGCAGCAGTCGCAGGAGCTCGATCTCCGGAAGCGGGTCGCCCTCGTGCACGAGATCCAGAAGAAGCTCACCGAGGCGGGGGCCCGTCCCACCGTGTCCTGGGGAATCGACTTCTTCGCCCACTGGCCCTACGTGAAGAACCTGGTGCCCCACCACTCGCTCTACAGCTTCGGGCGCATGCAGAACGTGTGGATGGATCGGTAGCCGATCGCGCGTCAGCCTCCCCCCATGGGCCGATCCGCCAGATTCCGGGCTCGTTATGCCGTCGCGGTCGCGTGTGCCGTCGCCGCGGTGCTCCTCCGCATGTCCCTCACCTCCGTCTGGGGTCTCAAGTTTCCCTATCTCACCTTCCATCCGGCGGTCCTGCTCTCGGCCTGGGTCGGCGGGCTCGGGCCGGGCCTGGTCACCACCGGTCTCTGCGCCCTGGCCGCGGTCTACCTCTGGATCCCTCCGACCAATTCCTTCCTGATCGACACCTTCGGGGACCGCGTCTCGCTCGTCGGCTTCCTCTTCATCGGGGCCGCCATCAGCGTGCTGACCGAGCTGTTGCACCGTCGCGAGCGCTACGCGACCGCCATCATGGAGAGCGTCACCGACGGGTTTGCCGTCGTCGACGGGCGGTGGCGACTCCTGTTCCTCAACGAGCAGGTCGTGCGGCTCGCACGCCGGAAGCGCGGGGAGCTGACCGGCCGGTCGATCTGGGAGGTCTTCCCGGAGCTCGTCGGGACCAGCGTGGAGACGGAGGCCCACCGCGCGGTCGCGGAGGAGGTGCCGCGGCGCACCCACCTATTCTCTCCGTCGCTCGGCGGCTGGGTGGATATCCAGATGTACCCTTCCCGCGAGGGACTCGCGCTCTACATCCGCGACGTCTCGGACCAGAGGCAGGCCGAGCTGGTGTCGTCCCGCCTGGCCGCGATCGTCGAATCCTCCGACGACGCGATCGTCAGCAAGGATCTCACCGGCACGATCCTGTCGTGGAATGGCGCGGCGGAGCGCATGTTCGGCTATCCGGCCGCCGAGGCGGTGGGTCGGCACATCACCCTGATCATCCCGGCCGAGCGTCACCACGAGGAGGACACGGTGCTGGCGCGGATCCGGAGCGGCCAGTCCGTCGATCACTTCGAGACGGTCCGGGTGCACAAGGACGGGCGGCCGGTCGAGGTGTCGCTCACCGTCTCGCCGATCCGGAGCGCCGGCGGCGAGATCGTGGGGGCCTCGAAGATCGCGCGGGACATCGGCATCCGCAAGCGCATCGATCGGGAGCGGCTCGAGTTCCTCGCGCGGGAGCAGGCGGCCCGCGCCGAGGCGGAGGCCGCGAACCGGGCCAAGGACGATTTCCTGACCACGCTGTCGCACGAGCTGCGGACGCCGCTCAACGCGGTCTACGGCTGGGCCGCCATGCTGCGGACCGGCCAGGTGGACGAGGCCACCACCACCCGGGCCATCGACACGATCATGCGAAACGCCAACGTCCAGGTCCAGCTCATCGACGACATGCTGGACGTGAGCCGCATCGCGTCCGGCAAGCTCCGCCTGGATCTGCAGAACATCGACCTGGGGGCCGTCATCGACGCGGCGGCGGACACGGTGCGTCCCGCCGCCCTCGCCAAGGACATCCGCCTCGACGTGGTTCGAGAGCCCAACATCGGGTCGACGACCGGGGATCCGAACCGGCTCCAGCAGGTGGTGTGGAACCTGCTCAGCAATGCGGTGAAGTTCACCCCGCGGGAGGGCCGCGTCCAGGTGCACCTGCGGCGGGCGCGTTCCCACCTCGAGATCGTCGTCACCGACACCGGCGGCGGCATCGCGGCGGACTTCCTGCCGTACGTGTTCGAGCGCTTCCGCCAGGGCGACGGCTCCAGCACGCGCCCGCACGGCGGACTCGGCCTCGGGCTGACCCTCGTCAAGCATCTCGTCGAGCTCCACGGGGGCTCGGTCTCGGCCGAGAGCCCGGGCCTCGGCCACGGGGCGACCTTCACCGTGAAGCTCCCGGTCAGCATCACCCGGATTCCGGTCGGGGTGACCGGGACCGCGCCGTCCAGCCCCGCGCCGCTGCCGGTGGCCCCGCTCGTCCACCTCGAGGGAATCCGCGTGCTGGTCGTCGATGACGACCTGGACGGGCTGACCCTCGTCACCGAGGTGCTTCACCGGGTCGGGGCCACCGTCGAGGCCTGCCACTCGGCCGCACAGGCCTTCGACCGGTTCGTGGCCGCGCCCCCCGACGTCCTGATCTCCGACATCGAGATGCCGGGCGAGGACGGGTACGCGCTCATGCGGCGGATCCGCGCGCTCGACGCCGCCAGCGGCGGGCGCGTCCCCGCGATTGCTCTGACCGCGTACGGGCGACGCGAGGACCGCCTGCACGCGATCACCGCCGGCTTCAGCATGCACGTGCCCAAGCCGGTCGACCCGGCGGAGCTCGTCACGCTCGTGGCGAGCCTGGCCCTCCGCTAGTCCGCGCGCACAGCGCCCCGACGGGAGTCCGCTCGGAGCTCGGCAGCGGGCACCAGCCGTACTCGGGCAACTGGCCAGTCGTCCTTGCCTGGTCGCAACTACCGGGGTCGGGAAAATCTCCCCGAAAATCGAGCGATCCTGGCTCCGCGGTGCGTCTTCGGCCCCGGCACGACCATTGCTCTGGCATACGGACATGACCGGAGGATCGCGGGCCGCGATGGCTACCTCAGCGGGCCCCCGCGGCGCCGACTCGCTCGGCGCCGCGGCCAGCGGCGGGCTGCGGCACGTGACCGATGCCGAGCCGGGCATCGCCCGGCGGCGGGCCGGCAAGGGCTTCGGGTACCGGGACGCGGATGGCGCGTGGGTGCGGACACGGCAGACGCTGGCGAGAATTCGAGCCCTGGCGATTCCGCCCGCCTGGACGGACGTGTGGATCTGCCCGATCGCGAACGGCCACATCCAGGCGGTGGGCCGGGACGCGCGCGGCCGCAAGCAATACCGGTATCACACCCGCTGGCGCGAGGTGCGCGACGAGACCAAGTACGGCCGACTGACCGCCTTCGCGCGGTCCCTGCCCCGTATCCGCCGACGGGTGCGCGACGACCTCGCGCGCGCGGGCCTACCCCGCGAAAAGGTCCTCGCCACCGTCGTGGGCCTCCTCGAGGCGACGCTGATCCGGGTCGGGAACGAGGAGTACGCGCGCGCGAACGGCTCCTACGGCCTCACGACTCTGCGCGCGAAGCACGTGCGGGTCGAGGGCGCCCGACTCCGATTCGAGTTCCGCGGCAAGGGGGGCAAGCGCCACGTCGTGGATCTCCACGATGGTCGTCTGGCCCGCGTGGTCCGGCGATGCCGGGACCTGCCCGGGCACGAGCTCTTCCAGTACGTGGACGACGCCGGCCGGCGCCAGTCGATCGACTCGGCCGACGTCAATGACTACCTGCGGGACATCGCCGGCCACGACTTCACCGCCAAGGACTTCCGCACCTGGGGCGGCACCGTGCTGGCGTCGGTCGCGCTGCGGGGCCTCGACGCGGGGAGCGCGACCCGCGCCCGGCGGCAGATCGCGAAGGCGGTCGCCGTCGTCGCCCTGCAGATGAGGAACACGCCCACGGTCTGCCGGAAGTGCTACATCCATCCGGCGATCTTCGACGCCTTCCGGGCGTCCGCCCTGGGCCCGCCGATCCATCTCGTCGATCGTGAGCGTCGCAGCGCGTGCGTCACCCTGCGGCCGGCCGAGCGCGCCGTGCTCCGGCTGCTCGAGCGCGCGAGCCTCGGTGCCGGCAAGCGCGACCGCCCCGCCATAGCCTGAGCCCACAGTCTGAGGAGGACTTGCGATGACCTGGAGTCTCGTGATCGGCGCCGTACTGGCGGTGACCCTACTCTTGGGGTGCGCCAAGAGAGACATGGACGAGTGTCGAGACGGCGATCGGAGTCGGTGTCCCGGCTCCGCGTCCCTCACCTACTGGGCTTGCCGCTCGAACTCCCAGGCCGCGTAGCATTTGAGATGGACATGGAACTTGTCCCGGGCGAACTCCATCTCGAGCTCCATTTCCTGCCGTGATACGGGAAGCCCGCAGATCGGGCACGCGGCTCCGACGCCGGGGCCGCCCCAGGTGCGATCGGGCACACGACTCGGTAGCTTGCCGCTCTGGATTGCCGCACGGGCCTGCTGGTGTAGATCGAGGTGTGACATGGCTGGCTTCCTTGAACGCGCGAGGGACCGACTGCGCATCCGGCGTGTGGCGGGAAGTAGCCAGATTCCAGCGGGCGGGGCGCCCGGCGCGCCAACCAGCTCACCCGATGGAAGGCGGGTAAGATTACCACGGCGTCAGGGCTCCTTCGTGCACATCCTGCGCGGCCCGGCTCTTCCGCTTACGCTCCGCGTTACCCTCGGCCGGGACACTCACCCCGCCGATCGCAGGCGCGGCATCCTTGCCCTCTTCGATAGACTGGAGGGGCTCTATGACCAGGACAGCCGAAGGTGTGCGGCGGCGGGAGCCCGGGCCATAGCCGAGCATCGTCCACAATGGCGCGTGGCGTGCGCCTGCGGGTTCGAGCGCGAGGCCGAGTCCGCCTGGGCGGCCACCGCGATCGCGCGCCAGCACGCTCAGCTGCTGCTCGATTCACCCGGCTCGGATCACGAGATCATCGTCGAGGAGCCGCCGATCGACTCGCCCGTCCCGGGACCGGATCCGTCGGGCTCTCTCCCCCACCCCGGGGACCTGGCCGCGCGGCGCGTCCGGGACAAGCTCTGGGACGGCGTTCTCCCGAACGCGGCGCCGGTCAAGACGTGGGCGGCGTACGGCTCCGGGCGCTGCTGCGACGGCTGCGAGATGCCCATCGTGGAGAAGGAAGCCGAGCACGAGGTGGAGCTCGGTGACGGCCGCCGGCTGCGCTTCCATGTCTCGTGTGCGACCTTGTGGCAGGTGCTCCGGATGGCCCTTCCGACCTAGCGGAGGAGGGGGCGGCTGGTCACCCGCGCTTTCGTCGCCGCCGCAGGACCTGGCCGAGCGCCTTCCGGACGATGGCGTCGAGCTTGTCCCGGCGGAGGATCTGCCCGAGCGAAGGGCGCGGCAGGTCCTCGACGCGGAGACCGGCCTGCTGGGCTCGGGTCGGCACGGTCGCAGTGTAGCTCGCCCGGCCCCCGCAGTGCTATACTCGCGCACCCGCTGAGGAGAGGCAGACGGGCCGCTCGGAGGCCCCATGCGTCCCTGCCCGTTGTTCGTCGCCTCGCTCCTTGCCCTCCGTTCGCTCCGGTGACAAACGTCCTGATCGGCCTGGCCGTCTTCGTGTTCGTGGCCGCCCTCGGTCTCCTCAACCAGATCTTGAAGAAAGCCCAGTCGGAGCAGATGGCCCGCCTGTGGAATGAGCGGGAGCGATGGCGGGATCCGGGCTCTCGGCGTCGATCCGGCCGCCGCGCATCCCGGGCGGCCAACGACCGGTAGGGACGGCGGGCGCCGTGGCCGCGCGCCCGCGGGCGCGCATCAACGGAAGGGGTGAGCCATCTCTTCCTTCGAGACCTTCGGCGGCGGGGGCGGCATCGGCAAGGACATCCCGGGCGTCACCTACAGCTACGGCCTCGTGGAAGAGCTTCTTCACGGTGCGGAACGAATGGTTCCGGGACGAGGACGGCGAGCGGACCGAGTTCGCGACCAACTATTCGAGCCACACTGTGGGCTTCACCTACCAGCTCAGCCCGTCGATCATGGTTACGCCCGAGGTGGGCTACTACGCCCTACAACGTGAAGGCGTTCGATCTCGGCAAGAAGGACTACACGGTCATCGGCGGGCTGGATGTGACCCTGCGATTCTAGTCGAGTCCCCGGCGCCCTAGAGGACGATCTCGGTGCCCACGTGGTGCGGCGCCCGGAGCGTCAGGCGCAGCGCGTGTGGAATGCGTCCATCGACGATCAGCGCCTGCGCGGCGTCGCCCTTCAACGCCCGGACCGCGCCCTCGATCTTCGGCAGCATCCCGCCGTCGATCACCCCGTCCCGCACGAGGCAGTCGGCGTCCCAGCGGCTGAGGCGGCGGGATCGGCCGCCGGAGCGGTCCAGGATCCCGGGCACATCCGTGAGATAGATCAGGAGGGCCGCGCCCATCACCGCCGCGACCTCGCCGGCCACCAGATCCGCGTTGATGTTGTACGTGCGATGGTCGGCTCCGACCCCGATCGGTCCGATGACGGGGACCACGCCGCGCTCCAGCAGCGCCCGGATCGGAAGCGGGTCCACCCCGGCCACGTCCCCGACACGCCCGAGATCCACGGCTTCGCCGGTGGGCAGGATGCACCCGGTGGCACGCGTGAATGAGCGGCCCCGGCCAGACACTCAGGCCCACCGCGCGGGCGCCGTGCCGGTTGATCATCTGCGCGATCTCGTCGTTGACCTGCCGCAGGGCACGCTCGACGAGCTCCATGGTCTCGTCGTCCGTGACTCGCATGCCACCGACGAAGCGCGGGGTCTTGCCCGACTCCTCCATCAGCCGGCTGATCTGGGGGCCACCGCCGTGGACCACCACGAGGTCGATCCCGGCCGACCGGAGCGCCGCGATGTCCCGCAAGAACCCATCCAGCAGCCGAACCCGCTCCATGGCCGCCCCGCCGTACTTGATGACCACCGTCTTCCGCGCACACGTCGCGACCGGATGATCGATACCCAGCCGCAAGCCGTCGCTCGCTCCCATGACCGTGCCCTCCCCTCGGGTTGGCATCCTTCACTCGATTGGATACGCGCGTCGGGTCAAGAAGCCGACCAATGCCGGGTCCGGCTCGTCAAGGAAGCGTCAAGGCTGATCGAGCGGCCCGCCCACGTCGGCCTCGAGCTGATAGACGGCGGACAGATACGCGCCAGTGGCTTGCAGGAGGGCGAGGGCCGTCTCCCGGTAGCTGCGCTGCGCGTCGAGAAAGTCGAGCAGACTCTGTCCGCCCCGCCGGTACGCGTATTCCACGACCTCGCGGGTCCGCCGCGCCTTCGGCAGGTAGACGTCCCGGAGGACGAGCACCCGCTCGCGCTGGGTCTGCGCGGTTCGCAAGTCCACGTCGAGCCCGGCGAGCGCCTGCTGCTCGGTCGCCTGGCGGGTCGCCTCGACCCGGGCGATCTCGGCCCGGGTCCGCTCGATCTCGCCCTGATTGCGATCGAAGAAGCGCAGGGGGAAGGAGAAGCCGAAGCCGATGGTGTTGTCCGGGCCGATGCGCTGGTACTCGAGCTGGGGCGTGATGTCCCACCAGGCGTTGGCCCGGGCGAGCCGGTGATCCGCCTGGGCGCGCTCCCGGTCCGCGATCGCCGCGCGCAGGTCGGGCCGGTTCGCGACGGTCAGACGCCGGAGGCGATCGGGGTCGAGGGAGACGTCGGCGAACTGGAGATCGCCGGCGACCTCGAAGTCCTCCGCGATGGCGGCGGGCCCGGCGGTGCTCCGCAGGGTGATCCGGGCCACGTCGAGGGCCTGCCGGGCGTCGGCCGCGTCGCGCTCGAACGTGAAGCGCTGCACCTGGATGCGGAGCAGCTCCAGCTCGGACAGGTCGCCCCGGTCGACCCGCAGGCGCTGCAGCCGCGCGGTCTCGTCGAGAGCCCGAAGATTGTCCTCCGCGAGCGCGAGCTGCTCGCGGGCCACCAGCGCGCCGGCGAAGGCGGTCTTGACCTGGAGGACGGTGAGTCGCTGCACGTCCTCGAGCTGAAACGCGGATCACCCGCGTCGCGGCGCGGGCCGCGTCGACGCGCCGGAGGCGCTTGCCGCCGAGCTCGATGGGCTGGCCGATCGAGAAGGTGTGCTGGACCACGGCCGCGCTGCCGCCGCCGAACTGCTCGGCGAGGTAGGTCGCGGTCGGGTTCGGTCGCAGCCCCGCGGTGATCTCGCTCGCGCGCACCGACCGGAGCTCCGCGACCTTGGCGTGCACCGTCGGGTTCTGGCGCAGCGCGAGGGCGAGCGCCTCGTCGAGAGACAGTCGCCGGATCGCCTCCTGCGCGAAGCCGGAGCCGGCGAGCCCGCCGAGCGCCGCCGCCATCACTCCCACCACCGCGATCGTCCTCGCGGCCACGTTCCGTCGCGCGCGCTCGCCCATGATCATCTCGGCGGGCATGGTGGCCCGGCACGGATGAAGGAATCCTGAAGACGGCGGAGCCGGCGGACGGTTACCGCGCGAGCGGGAGGCGGACGCGGATGCTCGCCCCGCCGCCGGGCGCCGGCACCAGCGCGATGCTGCCGCCCTGCGACTCCACCACGAGGCGGCAGATCGCGAGGCCCAGGCCGACGCCGGGCGTGTCGGTGGCCCGGGCCGAGCTGCCCCGGTAGAAGCGCTCGAAGAGCCGCGGCAGCTCCTCCTCGGGCACTCCCGGGCCGGTATCCGAGACCGCCACCACCGCGGCGCCGTCCTCGACGAACGCCTCGATCGTGACCTTGCCGCCGGGAGGGGAGAACTTGATCGCGTTGTCGAGCACGTTGCTGATCACGAGGCTCACCGCGGCGGGCGCCACGTCGACCCGGAGCGTCTCCGGGACCTCGAGGACCACGCTCACGTCGCGGTCGTGGCCGCTGGCCTCGAGCCGGGCCGCGGTCTCGCTCAGGATCGGCGCGAGCGCCACGTCCTGGCGCGGAGGCTCCGGCGACTCACCCGCGTCCAGGCGGGCGAGCGTCAGCAGCGCCTCGGTCAGCCGCGAGAGGCGCGCGACCTCGGCCAGGCACGAGCGCAGCGCCTCCTCGTACTCGGGCCGCTCGCGCGGCCGCCGGAGCGTCACCTCGAGCTCGGCCCGCAGCCGCGAGAGCGGCGAGCGCAGCTCGTGCGAGGCGTCCGCGGTGAAGCGGCGCTGGGCTTCGAAGACGTGCTCGACGCGGGCCAGCATCTCGTTGAGCGTCTCCACGAGGCGGCTGATCTCGTCCCGGCCGCCGGGGTGCGGCAGCCGCTCCGCGAGACCGCTGGCCCCCATGACCCGGGCCCGGAGCACGATCTGGTCGATCGGGCGCAGGATGGCCCGGGCCAGCATCGCCCCGGTGAGCACGACCGCGCCGAGGATGGCCAGCGACATGGTCAGGAAGAGCCACCGGGCCCACCGCGTCGCGACGTGGACGTCGTCGAGCGAGCCGCCGACCTGGATCACGTAGGCCCCCGTCCCGAGCTGGAGCGGCACCGAGAGCAGCCGGAGCGGCTCGTCGCCGAAGTCGGGCAGCGTCTCGAGCACGGGCTCGCCCTGGCGGAGCCGGGCGATGAGCCCCGCCGGAGTGGGCAGGCGGGCCGAGCCCAGGTTCGCGCTGCGCGCGACGACGTGACCGTCGAGATCGACGATCTGGATCGAGCTTGTCCAGGCGGGGAAACGAGAGCGCCGCCGCGCCCGGCGCCATCTCGTGCACCCGGGGCGGCTGACCCGGGTTCGCGAGGGCGGCGGCGGCCTCGGTCTGGGCCAGCTCGAGCAGCGAGTGGTCGAACTGGCCCAGGACCATCCGGGAGAAGGCCCAGTTGGCGCCCACCGCCGCGGCCGCGAGGATGAGGCCCACCGCGATCACGTGCAGCAGGAAGACGCGGGCCTTGAGATTGAGCGCGATCATTCCGCATCCGGTCCCACCAGGTAGCCGCGTCCCCGGATCGTGTGGATGAGGGGCGGCCCTCCGGAGCCGTCGACCTTCCGCCGGAGGTGGCTCACGTGCACGTCCACCAGGTTGGTGAGCGAATCCTGCTCGGTCTCCCAGACGCGATCGGCGAGCCGGGCCCGGGTGACCACCCGCCCGGCGTGGCGCATCAGGACCTCGAGGATCGCGTACTCCTTGGGAGTCAGATTGATCGGGAGGCCGCCGCGCGCGACGCGGTGGCTCTGCGGGTCGAGGGTGAGATCGGCCACCGCGAGGACGACCGGTCGGGTCAGCTCCGAGCGGCGCAGCAGGGCGTGGATGCGAGCGATCAGCTCGGCGAAGCCGAACGGCTTGACGAGGTAGTCGTCGGCGCCGGTGTTGAGGCCGGTCACGCGGTCCTCGAGCGCGTCGCGGGCGGTCAGCATCAGGATCGGCGCGGCCAGTCCCCGCGCCCGCCACTCGCGACAGAGCGCGGTCCCCTCCTGGTCCGGGCAGGAGCCAGTCGAGCACGATGAGATCGTAGTCGGTGGCGGTCGCCATCTCGTCGCCCTGCTCGGCGGTGGAGGCCACGTCCACCACGAAGCGCTCCTCCCGGAGACCCCGGGCGAGGATCTGGGCCGCCTTGCGATCGTCGTCGACGATCAGGAGCCGCATCGTGGCCGTACGATACCGCCGGGGCCCCGGCGCGGCAACACAGCGCCCGCCCGACGCCTTCACGATTCCTTCAGGTTCGCTCGCTAGACTGCCCCCCATGGTCGAGGTGAGAGGGCTCTCCGGGGTGACCGGCCTGGCGCTGGCGCTCGGCGCGGTGGCCGCCGGGGCGTGCGGACGCGGCGAGACCGCGTCCGCCGTCGCGGCGAGCGCGGCGGCCGCGCCGGCCAACGTCGTGGTGGTGGCGGCCGACTCGCCGCAGCTCCAGCAGATCCGGGTCGAGCCGGTCCGGATGGCGGAGGTCGCGAGCGAGGAGCTGGTCGCGCCCGCGCACATCGTGGCCGATCCGAATCGTAGCGCCCGCGTGCTGCCGCCCGTGCAGGGGCGGGTCACCGCGGTGCTGGTGCGGCTCGGCGATCGCGTCGAGCAGGGCCAGCCCCTGGTGGCGCTCGAGAGCCCGGACGCCGACGCGGCGGTCGCCGCGTTCCTCCAGTCCCAGGCCGCCGAGCGGCAGGCGCGCGCCACCCTCCAGAAGGCGGAGGCCGATCTCGCGCGCGCGACCGATCTCTATCAGGTGCGAGCGGTGGCCGAGAAGGACGTGCTGAGCGCGCAGAACGACGCGGCCCAGGCCCGGCTCGGGATCGAGGGCGCGGAGGCCGCCCGCCAGCAGGCGGCGCGCAAGCTCGAGCTGCTCGGGCTCCGTCCGGACACGTTCCGCCAGGCCGCGCTGGTGCGCGCGCCGATCTCGGGCAAGGTCCTCGAGGTGAACGTCGCCCCCGGGGAGTACCGGGGCGCGGTGGCCACCCACAGCGATACCACCACCACGCCGCTCATCACGATCGCGGACCTGAGCACGGTGTGGGTCCAGGCCGACGTGCCCGAGCCGCTGCTCCGCCTGGTCCACGTGGGTCAGCCGGTGGCGATCACGCTGGTCTCGTTCCCGGACGAGGTGTTCGCCGGCACGGTGGCGCGCATCGGCGACGTGCTCGATCCCCAGACCCGCACCTTCAAGGTGACCGTGAACCTGCCCAACCCCGCGGGCCGCTTCCGCCCCGAGATGTTCGGCAGCCTCCGGCAGCCGGGACCTCGGCACCGCCCTGCCGGTCCTGCCCGCCGACGCGGTGGTGCTCGAGTACGGGCGGCCGGTGGTGTTCGTGGAGCACGCCCCCGGCCGGTTCGAGCGGCGCCCAGTCACCACGGGCGCGCGCGCCGAGAACCTGCTCGCGATCACGCAGGGCGTGCAGGCCGGCGACCGGGTCGTGGTCGACGGCGCCGTGCTGCTCCGGGGCCGCTGAGCGGCGCGGTCCGGCCGCCGCGCCCATCGCGGGAGACGCCACCGTGATCGCCGGGCTCGTCCGCTTCGCCATCGCGCGGCCACTCGTGGTGGTGGCGGCGACCCTCGCGCTGGCGGCCGGCGGGGTGTGGGCGTTCGACCAGCTGCGGATCGAGGCCTATCCGGATCTGACCGACCCGACGGTGGTCGTGGTCACCCTCTATCCCGGCTTCGCGGCCGAGGAGGTCGAGCAGCAGGTCACGGTCCCGATCGAGCGGGCGCTCAACAACACGCCCTACGTCATCTCGCGCCGCTCGCGCACGATCTTCGGGCTCTCGGTCGTCGAGCTGACCTTCGAGGACGGCACCAACGACTTCCTGGGCCGGCAGCTCGTCCTGGAGCGCCTGCAGGGCGCCCAGCTCCCGGACGGGGTCACCCCCACGCTCGGCCCGCTGTCGGGCGGCGTGAGCGAGTTCTATCGGTACGTGGTGGCGGGGCCCGGGGTCGAGACCGCGACCCGGCGGGAGATCCAGGACTGGGTGATCGGCCCGCGGCTCCTCCAGGTGCCGGGAGTGGCCGACGTCGCCACGTTCGGCGGCCTCGTGCGTCAGTACGAGGTGCAGGTCGATCCCCGTGCGCTCGACAAGTATCACCTGAGCATGCGGCAGATCGCGGACGCGGTGAAGAGCAACAACCGGAACGCGGGTGGGGCCCTGCTCCGGATGGGGCAGCAGGAGCTCCCCATCCGCGGCTCCGGGTTGATCCAGTCTCCCGACGACCTCGAAGGCATCGTGCTCGACGCGCCGCGGGGCGTGCCGATCCGGATGGGCGACATCGGCCGGGTGCGGATGGGCGCCCTGCCCCAGACCGGGATCTTCGCGATGGACGACGAGCCGGTCGGCTCCGGAGGGGTCGAGGGCATCGTCCTCATGCGGCGCGGCGAGAACCCGAGCGAGGTGCTGCCCCGGGTGCGCGAGGCGGTGGACGAGCTGAACGCCACGCGGCTGCCCAGCGGCATGCGGATCGTGGCCATCCACGACCGATCGGACCTGGTCGCCAGCACGCTCCACACCGTGTCGCACGTGCTGATCGCGGGCTTCACGATCGTGGTGATCGCCCTGCTCGCGTTCCTCCTGAGCGCGCGCGCCGCCCTGCTGACCGCGGTCGTGATTCCCCTGTCGCTGCTGTTCGCGCTCGTCTGCATGTACGTGAGCGGCGTGTCGCTGAGCCTGCTCAGCATCGGCGCGCTCGACTTCGGGATCATCGTGGACGGCACGATCGTGATGGTCGAGCGCATCGTCAGAGGCCTCGAGAACAACCCGCCCGGTGACCCGCGGGAGACCATCGTCGTCGCCGCGGTGGAAGCCCAGCGGCCCATCCTCTTCTCGATGCTGGTGATCATCGCCGCCTACATCCCGCTCCTGACGCTCCAGCGGGTGGAGCGCCGCCTGTTCATGCCGATGGCGCTCACCGTCTGCTACGCCCTGCTGGGCTCGCTGCTCCTCGCCCTGACCCTGATCCCGGCGCTCGCGACCTTTCTCTTCCGGGGCCACATCCGGATCCTTCGCCACCGGCCGCTCGAGCGGCTCAACGACTGGTACGGCCGGGCGATCGGGCGCCTCGTGGAGCGGGCCGGCTGGGTGGTGGGCGCCGCCGCGGTGGTCGTCGCCGGCGCGCTCGGCCTCGGGACCACGCTCGGCACCGAGTTCCTGCCGCAGCTCGACGAGGGGGTGATCTGGATCCGCGCCAACCTGCCGGCCGGCATCGCCCTCGGCAAATCGGCCGAGCTGGCGCGCCAGATCCGGATGCTGATCCGCCAGTCGCCCGAGGTGCGGCGAGTGGCCTCGCAGACCGGGCGGAACGACTCGGGGACCGATCCCTTCGGGCCGAACCGGAACGAGCTGCTCGTGGACCTCGCGCCCTACGACACCTGGCCGGGCGGGCGCACCAAGGCGGGCCTGGTGGACGAGCTGGCGCGCCGGCTCACCACCACCATCCCCGGGGCGGCCTTCAACTTCACCCAGCCGATCATCGACACCGCCACGGAGATCGTGACCGGGTCGTCGGCGGACCTGGCCGTGATCATCAGCGGCTCCGATCTCCGGGAGCTGCGCCGCCTCGCGGGCCAGACCCTCGGCATCCTCGGGCCGATGCGCGGGGCGGCCGACACGTCCATCGAGCAGGAGGCGGATCAGCCGCAGCTCCGGATCGCGATCGACCGGCCGCGCGTGGCCCGCTACGGCATCAACGTGGGCGACGTGCAGGACGTCATCGACCTGGCGCTGGGCGGCGCGCCCATCGGAGGCGTGTTCGAGGGGGAGCGGCGCTTCGACATCGTGGCGCGGTTCACCCCCGAATCGCGCGGGAGCCCCGGCGCCATCGCGGAGCTGCTGATCCCGACCCGCGACGGCGCCCGGGTGCCGCTGCTCCAGCTCGCCGACATCCGCACCTCCGACGGCGCCACCATCATCGCGCGGCGGGAAAACCGGCGGGCCATCACCGTGCGCACCAACATCCGGGGGCGGGACCAGGGCGGATTCGTGAGCGAGGCCCAGGCGCGGTTCACCCGTGGCGTCACCCTGCCTCCCGGGTACTCGGTGGACTGGGGCGGCCAGTTCGAGAACTTCGCGCGGGCCAAGGCCCGCCTCGCCTTCATCATGCCGGTCACCCTCGCGGTGATCTTCGTGCTGCTCTTCGTGACCTTCGGGACCGCGCTCGACGCGGGGCTGGTCCTCCTCACGGTGCCGTTCTCGATGGCGGGAGGCGTGGTGGCCCTCTATCTGCGCGGCATGAACCTCAACGTCTCGGCCGCGGTCGGCTTCATCTCCCTCTTCGGGGTCGCGGTCATGAGCGGGGTGCTCTACATCTCGGACATCACGCGACGGCGTGGGCAGGCGGGGCTGCCCCTGCGGGACGCGGTGGTGGCGGCGTCGAAGGCCCAGCTGCGGCCGGTCCTGCTCGTGATCGTGGTGGCGACCCTCGGCATGATCCCGGCCATGGTGGCGCACGGCATCGGCTCCGACATCCAGCGGCCGCTCGCGACGGTGGTGGTCGGCGGCCTGCTCTCGACGCTCTTCCTGACCCCCCTCGCCCTCCCCGCGGTATACGTGCTCGCGGAGCGGCTTCGTGGAAGCCCGGGCGATGATTGCGAACGCACGACACGGGAGTAGGCTGGTGAGCGAGGAGGAAACGCGATGCTTGGTAGCCAGGATCTGATCGTCGGTCTCGTCGTGGTGCTGGTCCTCTTCGGGGCAAAGAAGCTCCCCGAGCTGGCCGGGTCGATCGGCAAGTCCATGAAGGAGTTCAAGAAGGGCGTGTCGGAAGCGGGGGATGAAGAGCCCGCCAAGGCCGTCGCGCCCTCGACGGCTCCCGCCCCCGCCACGAAGTGCGCCTCCTGCGAGGCGCCCCTCGATCCGGCCTGGCAGCATTGTCCCCGGTGTGGCGCCGCGGCGGTCGCTTCACCCAAGCCCAGCTCCTGACGGGGCTACTGGCTCGTGCCCGTGAGCTCGATGACCTTGCCCGCGCGGAGCACGCTCATCCTGAACGGGGCGCCCGCCGCCAAGCCGGCCAGCATGTTGCGGATCTTCTCGATGTGCTCCTCGGACTCCACGGAGATGTCCTCGACCGAGAGGATGATGTCGCCGCCCACCGGGATCTGCTTCCCGCCGATGGTGAGGGTCCCGTCACTCCCCTGCAGGCCCATGTTCCACGCCGTCGAGCCCTGGGCCACCGTCTTGACGAGGAACCCGGCGGTCGCCGGGACGTTGAAGACCGTCGCGAGGCGGCCGGTGAGCAGGACGCCCTGAAGAGCGCCCCAGAACACCTTGCGGGGGACGAGGAGGTTCTGCGCGCTCTTGATGCTGACGATGAAGCCCAGGCCCTCGCTGCCGCCAGATTTCGAGATGTTCTGGCTGACGATGCCGATGACCTCGCCGGACATGTTGAACACGGGGCCCCCGGAGTTCCCCGTGTTGATCGTGGCCGTGGTCTGGAGGAACTCGGCCAGAGGCATATCGGGGAAGATCGTGTTGGGCGGCCAGCGGGCGCTGATCCAGCCCACGCTCATCGAATAGGCGAGCCCGTAGGGGGCGCCGACCACCATGACCTGCTGGCCGACCCGCATCGTGTCGGAGTCACCCGTCCGCGCCACCCGCATGGCCTTGGTCACGCGCTCGAGCTGCAGGACCGAGACATCGGCGGCCGAATTGGCCGAGATGATGGTCGCGCGCACGACCTCGCCCCCGATGCCCTCCACCGTGATCTCGTCCATGCCGTTGACGACGTGGGCGGCCGTCATGACCCGGCCGTCGCTCGAGACCAGGACGCCGGAGCCCGTCTCGGTGAAGCGGGTGATCCCCCCGGCGCTGACGTCGCGCCCCTTGCTCCGCACGACGACGACGGTGGGGCTGACCCGGGTGAAGAGGTCGTCCAGGCTCGGGCTTTGAGCCTGGGCGGTGGAGGTCAAGGCCGCCAGGCCGGCCACGACAACCATCACGGAGAGGATCTTCTTCATCGGTTGTCGCTCTAACTTGCCAGGAACGCCCGGGTCTGTTCCAGGAACTGGGCGAACGCCGGCTCGCTCTCGAGGAACAGATGGTTGCGCCCCTGCAGGGGCACGAAGCGGGCGCCCGGGATGCCCGCCGCCATCCGGCGCCCGGCCTCGAATGGGACGCGAGCATCCTCGCGGGCGTGCATCACCAGCGTCGGCACGGTCACCCGCGGGAGCAGCGCGGTGACATCGGTGTCGCCGTTGGCCTCGACCATCCGGGCGGCCACGTCCGCCGACACGGTGATGCGCTGCAGCTCGTTGTACCAGTCGGCCTGCTCCTTGGTCGCGCCCGGCATGAACTGTGAGGTGAAGAGCTGGCGGAAGGCCGAGTTCTCCTTGCCCCAGCCCACGCGCATCAGGGTCAGCAGCGCGTCGTCCTCCTCCTTCTGGGCCGCGCTGCGGGCACGCCGGTTGAAGCCGAGCGCGTAGCCACCGTACAGGATGAGGTGCGAGACGCGATCGGGATGGCGCACCGCGTAGGCGATCGCGACCGCGCAGCCCTGGGAGATCGCGAGCAGTGCGAACCGGGCCATCCCCGAGGCCTCGACCACCGCCTCCAGATCACTCACGAACGCGTCGAACGAGATCTCGTCCACGGTCCGATCCGATAGGCCGTTGCCACGGGGGTCGTAGCGGACCAGGGTGTGGTCCTTCGCCAGCTCCCGGTAGAGATGGCGCCAGATCGGGCTCTGCAGGTCGAACTCGAGGTGGGTCATCCAGTTGCCCGTCTTCATCAGCGGGGGCCCCTGGCCGATCATCGAGTACGCGAGCTGGACTCCGTCGTGCGCGCTGCAGAACCGGATCTCCTGCGTGAGGTCGACCGCGTTGGCGGCGGTCACGCCGGGGCCGGCCCCGCGGTCCGCGGGCGGCGCGATGGCGAAGACGTCCACTGGACGCGCGATGTTCTTGAACGTGCGGGGACCGAGCGCCTGGAAGTCCGCCTTCAGCGCGCGGCTCACCTGGTCGAACACCTGGCGTGAGATGCAGATGCCGCCGGGCTCCGCGATGCCTTCGAGCCGCGCCGCGACGTTGATGCCGTCGCCGTAGATCCGGGTCTCGTCGTGGATGACGTCACCCAGGTTGATGCCCATGCGGAACTGCATCCGCCGTGACTCGGGCACCCCCTCGTTGCGGGCGGCCATGACGGTCTGGATCTCGACCGCGCACTCGGTCGCGCTGATCACGCTCGCGAACTCGGCCAGGATCCCGTCGCCCGCGGTGTCGATGATCCGGCCGCCGTAGCGGCCGACCAGCGGCAGCACCGCCGCCTGGTGCCCCTTGAGGTCACGGACCGTCGCGCCCTCGTCCTCGCCCATGAGGCGGCTGTAGCCGGCGATGTCCGCGGCCAGAATGGCAGCGAGCCGGCGCCCCATCGGAGTCGACGAGTCGGCGTCCATCAGCTCGATCTCTCCCGCTCACTCGTCCAGGAGGGCGATGACCCGTGCCGGGGCCGACTCCGTCTTCCACTTCGCGGGCAGCGCGATGACCTTCGCCCTCGACGGGATCTGGTCGAGGTTGGTGAGGTTCTCGATCTGGTAGACGATCTTCGGCAGGATGGTCCGATGCACGGGCATGGCGCTCTGCAGGATCTCCCCCGCCTTCTCGTAGCCGACGCCGGAGCCCTTCTCCTCCTGGGCGAAGTCGTAGCCGAGCACCTTCGGCTGCTTCGCCACCAGCCACTCCGCCGACGCCTTGGTGAGACACGGCGACTCGTCCCACCACTTCGGGTCGGTGGTGACGTGACCCTTCGGCCAGTCGGTCCGCAGAAAGAGCATCGCGCCCTTCGTGATCTGGATCCCCTGCCGGTTCAGGGCCTGCTCGGCGCGCTCGAGATCCGCGGGCTCGATGCGCTCGTTCGCCTTCCCCTTGAAGGTCAGGTCCAGCACGATGGCCTCGCCGATCATCGCCTCGAGCGGCAGCTGCTCGATGCCGGGCATGTCACGGAAGAAGTGGTGGGGGGTGTCGATATGGGTGCCGGCATGCACCGTCATCTCCACCACGTTCGAGACGAAGCCCTTCTCCTCCCACTTCACGATCGGCGTCAGCTTGAAGTAGTACTCGTCCTTGGCGAACGGCGCCGAATCACACTCCTCGACGGTCATGCTCAGATCCACGATCCGCATGCGGGCTCCTTGCTGGGGGTTCGGGGCAGTGTTTCGGGATCACGCCGGCACGGGCGCCAGCTCATCTCCGCACCTGTACCAGACCAGGAAGAGTAAGTTACCACGAACACATACTGCGGTGACCAGCACCACACCCGGAGGTCCACATGAACACGACTCGAGTCATGGCAATCGCGGCGCTCATCGCCACCACCGGCCTGGCGCTCCACGCGGCGCAGGCGCAGCAAGTGGGAGCCCGGCGCATCGATCTCCAGCGGCACGACCTGAGCGTCCCCGGACGCGAGGTCCTCCAGACGATCGTCGAGCTCGCGCCGGGAACGACCGCGCCCAGGCACACGCATCCGGGCGAAGAGATCATCTATGTCCTCGAAGGCACGTGGGAATACACGGTGGAGGGCAAGCCGCCGGTGACCCTCAAGGCCGGCGACGTCCTGTTCATCCCGGCCGGAACGATCCACTCGGCGAGGAATGTCGGTACCGGCCGGGCCGCAGAGCTCGCGACGTATGTCGTCGAGAAAGGGAAGCCGCTCATCACGGTGGTGCAATGAGAGCCAGCGAGCGGCCGCCTCTACTCGCGTCCCGCCGTGTTCACCCGGAGTGAGTCGAGCAGGCGCCGCCGCGTCTCCACCTCCGTGGGCGTCGTGCCGGCGACGCGCGCGACCACGATCAGGGTGATGGCATACGGCTCGCCGAACGGGATGACGTGGGTCCCGGCGACGGTGGTCGCGCCCTCGGGGGTCGTGTGGGTGGTATGGATGGAGAATCCGATCCCCGCGTCGGAGGCTCGCCGCTGCGTCTCGTCCACCACCAGGCGGCTGGCCGAGAGATCGCGCGACATCTTGGCGTAGACCTGGTCGAGGGTCCGCCGGATCAGCTCCTCGACCAGCGCGTCGCGATCCGGGCGTCGCTCGAATTCCTCCCGCGTGATCGCCGGCCCGATGGGACTCACGATGGCGAGAACGAACATCGGCCTCGCCGCGCTCTTGGCCGCGAGCCGGACCTCCCCTCCCTCCCCAGGGGTGGGCACCGCCTGCCTCTGCCAGTCGGCGGGGAACCGAAACGTGAACCGGTACTGCGAGTCGGCATACTCGGTCGTCGAGGCGTCCGCCCGGGCGAGCGTGGGCCACGCAGCGAGGGTCGCCAGGAGCACGGCGCAGCCGAGACTTCGCGCAAGCCCTTGCCACATGATGCGGGCACTATACTCGACCGCGTGGACCAAGCGGCGCTCTAACGTGGATCCTCGCCGCCCATTCATTCCGCGAACCGGTGGAACGAATCGCGGATCGAGACGTTAGCAGGGGCGAGACGACGTTGATCGAGCCACTCACCCGAAACCACTTAGAGGGGCCCAGCATGCCCAGGCGCGTCGCGACGATGGTATGGATCCCGGCTGTGATCATTGGGTGGCTGCTCTGGGGGTGGCTGCTCTGGGGCCCGAGCGTGGCGGCGGCCGCCCCCAAGGCCTACGTGGGCCTGTTCAAGGACGACGCGGTGGCGGTGATCGACATGGCGCAGAACAAGGTCGTCGGCACCATCCCGGTTCCCAAGGGCCCGCACGGGCTGGTGATCACGCCGAACGGGCGGAAGGTGTACGTGAGCAGCGACGGCGCCTCCACCGTCAGCGTCATCGACACCGGCAGTGACCGGGTGATCGCCACCATCGAGGTGGGGGCGAACCCCCATGGCCTCGCGGTGTCCGGGGACGGGCGGCGGGTTCTGGCCATGGGCTGGGGCACGAACCGCGTCCTGGTCATCGACACCGCAACCGACCGCGTCACCGGCGAGGTGGCGGTGGCGCAGCCTCACAATGGCGCGCTCAGCCGCGATGGGAGCGTCGCGTGGGTGGGCTCGCAGCAGCAGGGCGCCACCGCGCTGGTCCGGCTCGACCTGACCGCCGGGAAGGAGACCGCCCGGGTGCCGCTCGACAAGACCCCGCGCGGCGTCGAGGTGACCCCGGACGGCACGCGCGTGTTCTTCACGCTGGCCGGAAGCGACGCGATCCACGTGCTCGACACCGCGAGCAACCAGGTCGTCGCGCAGGTCCCGGTGGGCGCGTCTCCCCACCACGCACCCATCACCGCCGACGGCCGCTGGGCTCTCGCGGTCGTCCAGGGCCCCGGCGAGCTGGCGATCCTGGACACCGCGGCCGGCACGGTGGCCGCGGCGGTCCCGGTGGGCAAGGCCCCGCACTGGAGCACGTCCAGCGCCGACGGTCGCACCGCCTACGTGACGAACGAGGCCACCAACGACGTCTCGGTGGTGGACCTGGCCGGGCGTCGGGTGCTGGCGACGATCCCGGTCGGCAACGCGCCGCGCAAGATCGCGGTCCAGGCGGGCGCCACCGCGGCCGCCGCAAATCCCGCGACCGCGACGGCCGCGGCCGGCAAGAAGAGTAAGCTCGTCACGATGAGCGGCGTAACCTACGCCGACCACGGGACCAAGGACGTGCGGAAGCTGTCGAAGCTCGAGCTGGAAGCCGACGACTACTACTTCGGGCCGACGTTCCTGCGGGGCAACCCGGGTCAGAAGCTGACGCTGATGATCGAGAACGAGGTCGGCACCCTGCACAACATCACGATCCCCGCGCTCGGCGTCGACAAGGACATCCCACCCCGGGGCAAGGTCCAGCTGGACGTCACGTTCCCGGCCTCGGGCGTGCTGACCTTCTCGTGCAAGTTTCACGGCCCGCTGGGGATGGCCGGCATGCTCAAGGTGGGCGAGTAGCCCTCATCACTCTCGTCCTGCGCGCCACACCGGAATCCCTCGCGTCTTCTTGCGAGAACTTTCCCCTCACCATGGACATCCCTCCTGCTCTCCTTCACACTGGAGGGCACACTGGAGGATCCCATGGAGACTTTCGAGAGAACTCCCGGTACGGCAGTCGTGGGGAGGGGTACCGCGGCCGCCGAGCGCGCCACCGCCTTCCTCCGGACGGTATACGGCTGGATGTGCGCCGGACTCGCGATCACGGCCCTCGTGGCCTACTCGATCGCCAGCTCGCCTGTGCTCGTACAGACCCTGGTCACGAATCACCTTCTCTTCCTTGGTCTGTTCGTGGGGCAGATCGCGCTCGTGTTCTTCCTCTCGACCCGCGTCGACCGGCTCGCCCCCGGCATCGCCACCCTTCTCTTCATCGCGTACGCCGCCCTGACCGGCGTAACCCTGTCGGTCCTGGTGCTCGCCTACACCGGAGCATCGGTCGCGACGACGTTCGTCGTGACCGCCGGCATGTTCGGCGCCCTGGCGCTCTACGGCTCGACCACCAAGCGGAGCCTGGCGGGCGTGGGCCAGTTCTTCTTCATGGGGTTGATCGGGCTCGTGCTGGCGTCCATCGTGGGGATCTTCTGGCATAGCGCCGCCCTGCAGTTCCTGATCTCCGTGGTGGGAGTGATCGTCTTCACCGGACTCACTGCCTGGGATGCCCAGCGGCTGAAGGAGATGGCGCTCGCGCTGCCCGAGGGCCGGGCCGGCTCCTACGCCATCGTGGGCGCGCTATCCCTCTACCTCGACTTCATCAACCTCTTCCTCTTCCTCCTGCGCTTCCTCGGCGATCGCCGCGACTGATCGTTCGTCGTCCGCGAGCCCGAGTGAGCTTCAGGGACCGGCGGTCGGCCGACACGGCTGGTAGAATCCCCGCATGGATGCGCTGACCCCGACGGTGCTCGATACCGATCCCGGCATCGACGATGCCCTGGCATTGCTGCTCGCCTGGGGCTCGCCCGAGCTCGACCTCCTGGCGCTGACGGTGGTCGCGGGCAACGCGCCGCTCGCCGACACGGCGCGCAACGCCGCCCGCCTGGTTGCGCTCCGCCGGCCAGCGCGCCTGCCCCAGATCGCTCTGGGCGCCGCGGCCCCGCTGCGCAGGGCCCTGGTGACCGCCACTCACGATCACGGCAGCGACGGCCTCGGCGATGCGCCGGATTGGCCGCCGGTGGCCAGCCCGCCCGCCTCGCCGTCGGCGGCCGAGACCATCGTGGCCCTGGCCCAGGCTCAGGCCGAGCGCTTGACGCTCATCGCGCTGGGCCCGCTGACCAACCTGGCGCTCGCTCTCCGCCTCGATGCCGATGCCCTGCGGAGGATCGGCCGGGTGGTCATGATGGCGGGCGCGGTGGACGTGCGTGGCAATGCCACCCCGCGCGCCGAATACAATGCCTATGTCGATCCGGACGCCACGCGCGAGGTCTTCGACGCCGGCCTGCGATTGGACCTCGTGCCGCTGGACGCCACGCGCCAGACCACGATCAACCGCGACCAGGTCCACGCCGCGCTGGCCGGCCGGCCCGGCCCGCTCGCCGCCCGCATCGAGGCGTTCACCGAGCGAACGTTCCGGCTCTGGGGTTACATGCACCTGCACGACCCTTTGGCGGTGGTCTCGCCGTCGACGAAAGCCTGGCGCGATGGCAGCCGGCGCGAATCGCGGTGGGCGAGGGCGGTCAGACCCGGCGCGCGGCCGGCGCTCCGAACTGCCGCGTGGCGCACGTCATTGACGCGGAACGCTTCGTCGCGCTGTTCTTCGCCCGGCTCTGCCCCGCAACCTCGTAGTCAGTTCCGCCTACGTCGGCTTCTGAAGGCCACCTGAGGCATACCGGAGGCGTGACACCATGGCAGAACTCGATGACCTTCGCCATACGAAGATAGCGCTCTACAACGGATCCGGCGCGATCCCCGCCCTCGGATTCGGCACATTGATTCCCGACCCGGTGGCAACAACGCTCGCGACCAAGGCGGCGCTGGAAGCCGGCTTTCGTCAACTGGACGCGGCGGAACGCTACCGAAATGAGAAAGAGGTCGGCGACGCGATGCAGGAGGTGTTCAGGGCGGGGAAGATCAAGCGGGAAAACGTGTTCATCGCAACGAAGCTCTGGAACAACAATCACCGTCCTGAACGCGCTAGACAGGCCTTCGAGGCCAGTCTCGAGCGCCTCCAACTCGACTACATCGATTTGTATCTCATCCACACCCCCTTTGCCTTCCAACCTGGAGACGAGCAAGACCCGCGGGATGCGAACGGCAATGTGATCTATGACAAAGGGGTCACGTTGCTGGACACATGGAGGACGTTGGAGGGCCTGGTGGACGAGGGCAAGTGCAAGGCCATCGGATTATCCAACGTCAGCCTGGAACAGGCGAGAGCCATCTTCGAGGTCGCGAGGATCAAGCCGGCCGTCGTTCACGTCGAGTCCCACCCGTATCTCCCGCAATGGGATCTCTTGGACTACTGCCGAAAGAATCGCATCGTGCTGCAAGCTTTCGCCGCGCTCGGGCACAGTAGCGTGCCCAAGCTACTGGAAGATCCGGTCATCGCCGCGATCGCCAAGCGAGCCAACAAGACCCCCGCGCAGGTCTTGCTCGCCTGGGCTATCCAGCGCGGGACGGCCCTCCTGACCACCTCGAAGACTCCCAGCCGGATCACGGAGAACTTTGACGTCTCCACCCTGTCTCAGGACGCCATGCGAGAGATCAGCGAAGGAATCAAGTCGCGGGTCAGATTCAATGCCGTTGTCGAGACCGGCGTTCCCGGGTTCATTCCGCGAGGACAGAGCGGTTAAAACGGCAATCCCCAGCCGCGGCGCGAGCGGCGGCACCGTCGGCCCTCACCCGCGGGCACTCTCCATGTGGCGCGCGCCCTCCTTGGCCGCTTCCTCGGGGGTCTTCCCCTGCTGGCGCGCGACGATGTAGGCGGCGTACCAACCCGACCAGTGGTGCTTCGGGGCGGTTGCTTCGTACTGGCCGTGGCCTTGCTCGGTTTCGCGCAGGAGATCGGTCAGCGTCGCGACGTCGAAGCTGCTCAACCCGCGTCCAGGAAGCCGGGTGGTGACCTCCTGCAGCAGCCAGCCGTTGCCGTCGGGATCGCTGAACGAGACCCACGAGCTGTAGGAGCGCCGCTCCGGGTCCGGCCCCGGCAAGCGTCCCTGCGTCCCGGTGACCCGGAGAGTGCCGTCGAAATGGAAGACCTCGCTCGGGTCGGCGCCGTGGGCGACGAGCTCGGCGCGTGCGGCCTGGATGTCGTCGACGATGAGGAGCGTTCCTTGAACCGAGCCCGGCGCGATGGTCGTGAGGCCCTTCCCGATGAAGATGGCGCACGGTGAGCCGGGGGGCGTCAGCTGAACCACCCGCCAGTCGCCCTTGGCAAAATCGGCGTCGACCCGCCATCCCAGGCCCTCGTAGAAACGCTTGGCGCGATCCACGTCGGACACCGGGATCGTGACGACCTCGAGCTTCGTTTCGACCCTGCTCATCGTGACCTCCGCTTTTCTGGCGCTCAGGCGACCTTCGCCGCGAGCTCGGCCAGGCTCGCCCCGAGCACGCGGTTGAAGGCCGGGAATGGGTGGATGACGTCGGCGAGCGTCGGAAGTGGAGTGCCCAGCTTGATCGCCAGCACGAGCTCGCCCAGGATCTCGCCGGCGCGCGGCGTGACGAGCGTGGCGCCGATCAGCACCCGGCGGGTGCGGTCGCCGACCAGCTTGAGCGCGCCTCCGTGAAAGTCGTGGATGTAGCCTCGCGCGGTCTCGGCCGGATCGGCGCGGGCGACGACGACGTCGATGCCTTTCTCGCGCGCGGCAGCTTCCGACAGCCCGACCGAAGCGATTTCCGGATCGGTGAATGTCACGCGAGGGACCGCGGTGTGGTCGGCCCTCGCGTCCATGCCCCGCAAGCGCCGCGCGACCACCTGACCGTGGTAGTAGGCGAGGTGGGTGAATCCGCCGAGTCCCGTGACGTCACCGGCTCCATAGACGCCGGCCCGCGCTTCGAGGGTCGCCGGGTCCACCTTCAACCAGCCGCGCTCTGTCTGTGCGACCCCGATCGCGCGCCATGCCTCCACGTTGGCGCGCCGGCCCGTGGCCACCAGCAATCGGTCGGCCGAGACCACCGTTCCGGACTTCAAGTGGACGACCACGGCCGAGGACTGCTTTTCGACGGCGACACAGGGGTCCCCGATGATCACCGTGATGCCGTCCGCCTCCAGGTGTGGCCGGAGCGCGGCTCCGGCCTCTGGCTCCTCGAGGCCAAGGAACCTCGGTCCGGCTTCGATCACCGTCACCTTGGAGCCGAGGCGTGCGAAGGCCTGCCCCAGCTCGACGCCGATGGCCCCGCCGCCGAGGACCGCCAGCGAAGCCGGCAGCTCCTTGGGGATCACCGCCTGGCGATTGGTCCAGAACGGGACGGTGTCCAGGCCAGGGATGGTGGGAATCGCCGCGGTGCTGCCGTTGGCGATCACGACGCCACGGCGCGCGACGAGCTGCTCGCTTCCGACCGCGACCGTGCGCAGGTCCGTCAGCTTCCCTTCGCCCCGAAAGAGCCTGGCCCCGGTCGCCTCCATTGCGGCGGCAGGCCGGCTGTCATCGAGGTCGCGGGCCATCCACAGGGCGCGTTTCGAAACCTTGGGAAAGTCGACGGCCCATTCCACGCGCGAGGCGGCCAGGACGCGAGCGCGCCCGGCCTCGCTCAACGTTTCGCCCGAGCGAAGCAAGGTCTTGGAAGGGATGCAGCCCCAGTACGGGCACTCGCCCCCGACGAGCTCTCGCTCGACAACCGCCAGCGTCAGCCCGCTGTCCTGAAGGCCCGCCGCGATCGCTTCTCCCGCGACGCCACCGCCGAGACACACGACGTCAAACTCCTGGGACAACTCTCCTACCTCCGTGACCCACCATCGAATGCGGCGCCCGCCGGGGTGAGCGACATGCTAGGCCAGACAGAATGCCGCCGTCAATCGAGCGGCTTGAGTTGCCTTTCGTTGACATAGGCTGAACGCTCGATTCAGCCTCCCGTTGGCCGCAAGCCCGGTCATGCTCCGTACCCCATGGCCGCCGCGTGGCGTCTCGAATGCCAGACCTGCCATGCGGTGCCATCGAACCCGGGCCCAACCGCACGCGATAGATCACTCAGGGGCAGCGCTGAGCCCTACCAGCGCCCGAACGTGTTCACCAGACCGAGCCACAAGGCACCAAGCTCGGCGCCCATCGGCTGGTCGCTGATCGAGGCGGTCTTGGCCACCGCGGTATGAACGAGTACCAGGCGCAGCTCGGGATCGACATAGATGGCCTGGCCATACACCCCACGCACGATGAAGCGCCTCTTGTCTCCGCGCATCGTCCAGAAGTGAAAGCCGTAGCCGTTGGCCGGCGGCGACACCCTGGGCGCAAAAGCATGTGGTTGTCGGTGCCAGTCCGTCGCGTCGAGGAGATAGTCCCTGGAAATGATCTCTGTCCCGTCCAGGGCACCATCGCTCGCCAGCAGCCTCCCCAGCCGGCCCCAGTCCCGTAGCGTGGCGTTGAAGAACGCGGCGCCGCGCTCGATATCGTCGGGCCCGGTGATCCACGTCGCGTCGGCCTCGGCGCCCATGGGCCTCCACAACCGGTCCCCCAGGTACTGGGCCGCCGACTTGCCGGTGGCGGCGCGCAGCACGAGGGTCAAGACCTGCGTCTCGATCGACGCGTAGTGGAAGTGCTCGCCCTCGGGCGCCTCTCGGGTGTTGAAGGCCCGGATCGCCGCGATGCTGCCCTTGTTGCCGTGCAGCCGAGCGAACGTCGCGGCGTCGTCATTCCGTCCGGTGTTGGTCTCGCTGAAGCGCGCGCCGGACGCCATGCGTAGCAGGCTCCGGATCCTCGTCTCACCATAGATGTTCCCTCTGAGCTCCGGCACGTAGTCGACGGCCCGGTCATCCAGCGAGTGGATCAGCTGCTCCGACAGCGCGAACCCTATTCCGATGCCGACCAGGGACTTGGCCATCGAATTCGACGTCAGTCGGTCGGTGGGCTTTCGATCGTATTGATAGCGCTCGATCAGGATCTGGCCGTCCTTGATCACGAGCAGGCCCGTCGTCCGCTGGTGGGCGAGATAGTCATCGATGGAATAGACGCGCCCGTCGAAGCGGTGCCGAAGTGGGGGGGCGACCGCCCCCGTGGTCAGGGGTGATGGCCTCTCGGCTCGGGTCAGGACGTGATGTTGCTTCGGAAATAGCTTGTCCAGATTCGTGTACGACCCGACCCGGACCGAATCGTCCGTGTACCAGTTCGCACGCGTACCCATCGGGTAGCCTCTGGACTTGCCCAGCACTTCCTCATCGGGCGCGGCCAGCGCGAGGGGGGAACAACACAGGCTCGCCGCGAAGCCCGCAAGGAGCACGGCAGAGCGGCGGACACCGCGGCTAGGGGTCGTCGGCATGGCCCCCATCCTCGGGAACCTACACCAAGAAGGCGCGGCGAGGGAGAGCCGCGCAGAGCGGGCGACCCAGTGGCGTGCCCGAGAACCTCATATGACAACCTGCGGCAGCGTTACTCCGGCCGGCTCGGTAAGAAGACCCGTCCCCGAGACAAAAACTGCCCAGCCTGCCGGTTTCATGGGGCGATTCGGTCCTGGCACCGCGGCTGCACTAGGCCGGCCCGGGAGATCGCCACCAACCATGGAATCCGCTCAGGCCCTACGCATCGTCGTCGTCGAGGATGATCCCTGCAATCTCGAAACGATTCAGCTGGTGCTGGAAGGGGCCGGCCACACGGTCCGCGCCACCGAACGCGGCAGCGAGGCCCTCCGCTGGCTTCATGAATCGCCCTGTGACCTGCTGATCACGGACTTCCGGATGCCCGAGATGGACGGCCCCATGCTCTGCCAAGAGATCCGGGCCCGCTTTCCCGACGGCGGCCCACGGACCCTGTTCGTCTCGGGCTTGGCGGACCTCGGCCCCTATCAGGATGATGCCTATCTCCGCGCGATCCCGGTGCTATTCAAGCCCTTCACGCTGCGCGAGTTGTTCACGGCGGTCGAGCAGGCGGTGGCTCCGGTGCCGTCATGATGGCCTTCGAGGGAGCGGCCGGCGCCGGCGCGCGCAGCCGGCGCTTCAGTCCTCGCGCGAGCGTCGCCTGGACCGTCTGGGTCCAGTCCGGACGGCAGCGGATGCGGTGTCACACCGTCGATGTCAGCGCGCGCGGGGCGAAGATCCGTCCGCGCGGCCTCTTCCAGGTCGGCACGCCGTTGCAGCTGGAATTCATCAAGCCCGACGGACAGCGCCTTCGTGTCTCGGGCGTGGCCTGGCGTGCTGAAGCGGACGCGCTGGCCGTCCTGTTCCTCGGCACCATCCCACCGGCCTTCAACGAGCTCGGGCACCGAAGCTGATGGCGCAGACGATTCTCCTCATCGACGACGATCCCGATATCCGGACGGTGGCCCAGGCGGCGCTCAACCGTCTCGACTATCTCGTGCTCGAAACGGCGGATCCTCAGCACGCCATTCGCATCGCACGCGAGCAACCCATCGACCTGCTCCTGACCGACGTCGTCATGCCTCTGATGAAGGGCACGGAACTGGCGACCCGGATTCAGGCCGTGAGTCCGACGACGAAGGTCCTCCTGATGTCCGGATTCCAGACCGCGGACATCGCGCCGTCCGGGTACGCTTTCATGCCGAAGCCCTTCGACCTCGACACCCTTGCCAAGCGCGTGCGCGAAACCCTGGCCCGTCCGTCCGCGTTCGCCAAGGCCCGGGCGGTCGTCGAGTGAGCGCGAGGCAGTCGGCCCCCGTTGATTCACCAGGAGGGATGAGATGACGGAACCCGTGGAGACGGATCACGCCGCGGCCATGATGGCGGTCCTCGAGGAGATCGTGGCGGGCAGCCGGGGTCTCGTGAGCGATTGGGCGCTCCTCACCCATGCGCAGGCCGCGCTCGAGCGTGGAGGGCTGGAAGGGCTGGTCAGCTTCTACCGAGCAGCCATCGAACAACCCAGCTCCCGCGCAACGTGGATCAAGGCCACTCTCGAGGCCCATAACCGCAAGACGTTGGCGTCTGAGTACGCACGCTTCATGGCCCTCTATAAGGGGGCACTCTCGTCGAAAGGCGCGCGCCACGAGGACCGCTCGACGACCAGCCCGGCGCACATGAAGTAGACTCCCGCGCGCGTGTCAGCGCGCGGTGTCACATCGATATACGTCGGCGGTCATATAATCCTGCAGTCCGAAATACCCGCCCTTCGCCGGCCGTTCTGGCGTTAGGAGGGCGACGTTCCCGCCCACCCGAGCCGCCTTCCGTTGGAGGTCCTCGAAATCGTTATCAGCAACGGTTCCGAGCACTTGACAGCCCTGCACCAAGCCCGTGTCCTTCACGACGCGTACCCGGCTAGCGTCTCCTCGCGTCTCCTTCGGGGAGGAAGCGCAGCCCGCCAGAACAAGTACGATCGAGCAGGTAGAAAGAATCCGTCTTCCGCTCATCCTCACTCCCGTCCCCCGATGCAGCCAGCGGTGGCCCCCGCCTAGACCGGCGGAAATGCCACCGCAGCTGCTCCCACTAGCGCGCGTTGACCTTGACGTTCTGCGCGATCATCTTGCCGTCGCGACTCGTGTAGCTCACGGTGACCGCATCACCTTCGCGAAGCTCGGTCGCCGGGCGAGTCATTCCATCCGCATCGACTTTCGTGCCTCCATCGAACGCGAACGCCCACTCCTTGTCCTTCTGGCCTTGCTCGTGTCCCACCACGACGAGCCCCTTCTCCGTAGCCGTCTTCACGGAGCCGGTGACAGTTCGTGGACCCATCCTCGACGCATCCTTGCGCGCGGCAGCCGGGCTCGGCTTGGTCTCTGGCTGCTGGGCCGCGGCCGGCATCGCGTAGCACGCCAGCGTCAACGCCAGCGCCCCGGTGATCGCTGCACGCATGGCGCTAGACGCTCCGGCCCGTAGTGGTCGGCTGGCGATCGCCGCCCCATTGCTCGTCGAAGTATGCGCGGTCTGCCGGTGTCCGCGGCTTGACTCCCATGAGGATGCCGCCATTCTTCAGGCCGCTCTCGTACTCCTTGACGCGCTCCTCGGGAATGCCCGCCCCGACCATTGCGCCAATGCCGCCGCCGACCACGGCGCCGGCCCCGGCTCCCGCCAGCGCGGCGGCAATCGGCCCCGCGACCAGCAGACCCAGACCCGGCACGGCGACCGTTGCCGCGGCGGCGAGGGCCGCAAGCGCGCCCCCGGTGACCGCACCGATGCCGCCGCCGACCCCGGCGCCCTCGAGGGCCTTGTTACCGAGTTCGGTGGTCGCGCCCTGCCCGAAGTGCCGCTTACGGGCCTCCTCGGTCATGACGACGTTGATGTCCGCCGGGTCGTACCCACGCGCGAGAGTCGCCTGGTATTCACGCTCCGCACTGTCCCGGTCCGTGAAGAGGCGAGTCGCGAGATAGTCCTTGTCAGCCATGATCTGCTCCTTCGGGCGTTGCCCGATGATTGGGGGTTGTCACGAGGGCGCATTCCGAGGCGCCTTCTCCGACGCCGCGTCGCACTCGCAATTAGAGGACTACGCATAGAACGTGCCCGGCGCATCGAACGCCCGCATCGAGTTCGAACGGGCGAACGCGTCGTCCGGGTAGAGATCGGGACTTCCCGACCGTCGGAGTCGGTCCTTATCACCCGGTAAGGACGGGGAGATCCTGAGCGCGAGCTATGTTGCCTCTGTGCAGTCGCCCCAGACAATGTACTATCCAGTCTGAGATGACCCCGAATGGCTCGCACTACCTGACGGTTCTCCTCGAGCACCTCAAGCAAGTGGTCAACCAGATTCCGTCTGCCGTCTATGTGTGCGAGGCGCCCAGCGGGGTGATCCGCCTGTACAACCAGCGAGCGGCCGAGTTGTGGGGCAGACATCCGACGGTGGGGGACACGGACGAGCTGTTCTGTGGTGCCTATCGGCTGTTTCTGACCGACGGCCGTGCGCTGCCGCACGCCGAAACGCCGATGGCCCAGTCGCTGCGCGACGGCACCACACACGATGAGGAAGTCGTGATCGAGCGGCCCGAGGGCTCGCGCGTAACGGTCCGCGTGAACATCGGACCGCTGCGTGATCCAGACGGTCACATCGTCGGGGCGATCAACGCTTTTCAGGACATCACCAGCTTGAAGCAGCTCGAGCGCGAACAGCGAGCCCGGGCCGACGCGGAAGCGGTCAACCAGGCGAAGGACGAGTTCCTGGCCATGCTCGGCCACGAGTTGCGCAACCCGCTCGACGTCATCGGCAACGCGGTGCGGGTCCTCAACGCCGTGGGCAGTCAAGAAGACGTTGCGCGGCGAGCTCGGGAAGCGATCGGGCATCAGGCCGGCCGGCTCAGTCGGCTCGTCGATGACCTCCTCGATATCGCCCGCGTGGCCACCGGCAAGGTCAGCCTCGTGTGCACGCCGGTCGACCTGGCCGAGACGGTAGGTCGGTGCGTGCAAGGGATTGAGGCGTCAGACCCCTCCCGTCAGCACAAGGTCACGGTTCGGGCGGAGCCAACCTGGATCGACGCGGACCCGATTCGAGTGGAGCAGATTGTCACGAATCTCTTGTCGAACGCGGTTAAGTACACGCCGGCCGGTGGCCATATCGACATCACGGTGACCGGCGATGGCCGGACGGCACGGCTTGCGGTCAGGGACACCGGTGTGGGCATGAAGCCCGCCATGATCGAGCAGATCTTCGAGCTCTTCTTCCAGGGCGAGCGGGCGCTCGATCGGAGCGAGGGCGGACTCGGGATCGGCCTCACCCTCGTGCGCCGCCTCGCCGAGATGCACGGCGGCCACGTGGAAGCCGAAAGCCCTGGACCGGGGCTGGGCAGCACCGTGACCGTCGAACTCCCCCAGATCGTCGCGCCGGCAGAGCTCGCGCGGCCTCTCGAGCCGGCGCCGTCGGCGAGCCCCCGGCGCATTCTGATCGTCGAGGACAGTCGCGACAGCCGCGATATGCTTCGCTTCCTGCTCGAGCACGCGGGGCACGAAGTGTACGAGGCCGAGGACGGCCGGGCCGGGTTGGAGGCCATCCTGAAGCTCCGCCCCGATGTGGCCCTCCTCGATGTCGGATTGCCCGGGCTCGACGGCTACGAGATCGCTCGCCGCGTGCGCGGCGACGAGGCCGGGCGCTCGGTCCGCCTCGTGGCCTTGACCGGGTACGGTCGCCCCGAGGACCAACGGCGATCGCAGGAAGCGGGCTTCGACGCCCACCTGGTGAAGCCGGTGGATCCGGCACGCCTCGCCGTCGCGATCAGCGCGGCGCGGTCTCGCCAGCGCTAGCGTCCGGCGACTGGCCCCTGAAGCGCCCGGGCAGTCCAGCCGGCAACGACTAGCAGCAGCTATCAGCAGCCCGGCGAGCTCCCGTTCCAGCCGTCAGTCGTCCTCGCCGGGACGGGCTCGCGCCTCGACCTTGAAGGAGCGCGCCGGCACCTGCCCGGCCTGCGCGACCTCCAGGCTCTCCTGGCAGCGCACGCATGTCGTGGCCTCGGGGATCGCCTGCAATCGCCGTGGCGCGATCTCCTCGCCGCAGCCCGCGCAGGTGCCGTAGGAGCCGTCGTCGAGCCGATCCATGGCCTCGACGATGCGGTCCAGGCGGTCGGTCAGCCGCTCGCGGGCGTCGAGGCTCCGCTCGCGGCTCTCGGTCCGCTCGATCCGATCGAACGGGTCGCCCGCCGGGCCCTCCGCGGCCGCGGTCTCCGCCGCGGCCCCAGGATCGAGCGGCCACCCCTGGTCGTGCAGACGCGCCTTCGTGACGCGAAGCTCCTGCTCCAGTCGCCGACGGAAGTCGTTGGTCTTCATGCCGTGCCGACGGCTGCATCGGATGTGCCACCAATGGAGCGGCCCCGAATCGGCGCGCCGCGCCGCATTCACCCGGCACGACCGTCGCGCGACACGACTCTCTTACCGTGTCACGACGACCGACCGCGCCTTCGCTGCGCCGCCCGGCACGCCACGTGCACCCCCGCGTGCTCATGGAAGAGTCGAAGACCGCGGTGGTGGCGGCCCTGCTCGGCAATGCGGCCCTCGCGCTGTTGAAGGGCGTCGCGGCTTCCGCCACCGGCAGCGCCGCGATGCTGGCCGAGACCTTCCACTCCATCGCCGACACCGGCAACCAGGTCTTGCTCCTGATCGGGATGCGGGCAGCCCGCCGGCCGGCGGACGACACCCATCCCTTCGGCCACGGCAAGAACGTGTACTTCTGGAGCTTCGTCGTCTCGATGCTGCTGTTCACGATCGGCGGCGCCTTCTCCCTCTGGGAGGCGGTGCGCCACTGGCTACATCCGGCCGCCCGGACGCCCGCCCTCTGGGCCTACGGAGTCCTGGCCGGCAGCTTCGTGTTCGAGTCGATCTCGCTCGGGGTGGCCCTGCACGGCCTCCGGCGCGCGGCCGGTCCGCACTCTCTCCGGGAGTACTGGCGGGAGAATCGCGATCCGACCCTGGTCACGGTGCTTCTCGAGGACAGCGCCGCCTTGATCTCGCTCGTCATCGCGGCGACGGGCATCTGGATGACCGAGCGCACCGGCAGCGGGGCCTGGGACGCCGCGGCATCGGCCTGCATCGGGCTGCTCCTGCTGACGGTCGCGTGTGTCCTCGCGGCGGAGAGCCACTCCCTGCTGGTGGGCGAGAGGGCGCCGGCCTGGGTCGAGCGGGCGATCCGCGCGGAGGTCACCGCGGATCCCGCCGTCCTGGGTCTGGTGGAGCTCTACACGATGAGCCTCGGGCCGCGCGCGGTCCTGGCGGTGCTGGGCGTGACCTTCGCGCGCGATCTTTCTGCGCCCGAGGTCGCGGCCGCCGTCGAGCGACTTCAGCAGCGCGTCATCGAGCGGCTGGACGGTCTCACCGATCGGCGCCTCGTCGTGATCGAGCCGACCCCGGCGCCCGCGGGACGGAGGACGCCCTCGCTCGCGGCCCCGACTTCCGGGCTCGCCCGCCGGTCGGCTGAAAGTTCTTCCCGCCGGCACCCTCGGTGAGGGGCCGGTCCATCGCCGGCTCCCGCGTCACGAGCGAGCGGTCAGCTGCCCGGGCGCCACCGCAGCCGGTCGAGACGGTTCGCGAGCCGCTCGAGGATGGGCGGCGACGCCTGGAAGCGGTCCGAGCCGAAGTAGCTGAGCAATGCGCCCGCGCCGAACGCGAATGTCGCGCCCACCGCCATCGCGATCCACGCCGGCGAGTCGATCACCTGGACCCGGTCAACCCGGGTGGGCCCCTCGGGCTCGCGCCCGTCGCGTGTTGGGGTCGATAGCTCCCGCCGGACGAGGCCCTGGAGCAGCTGGGGCCGTCCGTCGAGGGCCCGGCCCAGCTGCAGCGCCTTCCGGTAGACGATCTGCCAGTCGTCGTAGTCCACGGGCAGTGTCGCGATCGCACCGGTGATTTCCCGCAGCGCCCCACGGCGAGCCGGGTCGCTCGGGCGAGCCCCGCCGGCGCGAATCTCCGACCACGCGTGCACGATCCGCCGCTCCAGCGCCTGCGCGCGCGAATCGGAGGTCTGCCAGACCTCGAGGTCGCTGACGCCCTCGACGATCAGGCCCTGCGCGACCGCGAGCGCGGCCGGCCGGCCGCGGATGAGCAGACCGCTGGGGTACAGGGCGAGGACGAGGTCGGCGCCCTCGAAGTACGCGAGATCGCTCGGGATGCGGCTCCGGAACACCTCCGGGTCGGCGGCGGTCAGCACGCGAAGAGGAGCCGTCAGCCACCACGGAGGCGTCACTCGCCGCACCGGTCGGCCGTGCTCGCTCTGCAATGAGACGATCCGCTCGGCGACCTGTCGGTAGGTCGTGGAGTTGGTGATCAGCGGGACCTGGACGTCCTTGCGGCGCCTCGCCGCCGACACGAGGCGCAACACCGGCACGGTGACCATCGCAATGAACAGCGCCGCCGACAGACCGAGGGTGATGGGGAAACCTCGCAGGAGCCTGGCCGGCCAGGACCGCTTCGGCTGGTCGGCCGGCTGCCGCGCGGCCATGGAGACACCGACCGCGAGCGGCACCACGAGGCTGAGGCCGACCCACACGCCGCGCACGACCCCCGCCGGCACCCAGCTCGGAATGGGGACGAAAGCCAGCACGAACGCCGCGAACCGGGGAGCCGCGATTCCGATGAGCAGCAGCGGCCAGGCGCCGGCGGCCGCGAGCAGCCCCGAAAGGAAGATCTTCTGATTTCCGCTCGCATACCCGAAGATCGCGATCACCGCCCAGTCGAACAACGAGCTGAGGATCCGCCCGAAGGAGCGACCGACGAACGCGATCAGGGCTTGCAGGATGGCCATGAGCGAATGGCGAGAGCCACCGTCAGGTGGTCACCCGGCCGTCGAGGGTCCTCCGGATCAGCTCGGCGGCCTGGGCGCACGAGGTCGACCGCTCGTAGTCGCCGCGCACCTCGAGGGCCGCAGCGGCCCGGTCGAAGTACTCGAGGAGGTCGCGCGCCTGCTCCTCGGTGCAGCGGACACAGCGCCGGTCGACGGTGTCCGCGTCACTCTCCGCGTTCTCGATGGCCGCCGTCGTGTCCGGCCGGAGCGGTCCTCCCGCCGGATCGTCGGCGTCGACCGCCACCTGGCAGGCGACCTCCTCGATGGGAAGGACCGTCACTGCCGCGCCACCTGCGACTCGATCTGCTTGATCGACCTGAGGTGGTCCTCCAGGGTCGGCACCGTCCTGGTCACCCACGCCTTGAGGTCCGGATCCTGCGCCTCCTGGCTCTCGCGCTTGAACGCGGCCAGGTCCTTCTCGTGGTCCTTCACCATCATCTTCACGTACTCGCGGTCGAACGCGGACCCGGAGGCCTTGGACAGCCGGTCCTTTTCCATCTGCGTCTTGCGGGAGGGCTGCTTCGCCAGCTCCACGCCCTTGCTCGCGGCCAGCTGGGCCAGCTCCTGTCCCGCCTTGCCGTGGTCGGTGGCCATCCGCTGCCCGAACTGCTTCACCGCGTCGCTACTCGCCTTCTGCTGGGCCAGCTGCCCCAGCTCCACCTCCATCTGCCCGCCTTCGGCCGCCTCTATCACGAACTTGCTGTCCGTGTCGGTGAGAACCCCGCGCGGAGACTGGGCCAGGGCGAGCCCGGTGGCGGCGATCGCGCTCGCCACACCCATAGCCGCCACCGTCATCACCATTCGCTTGCTCATTGGTCGAAACCCCCTGCCCGCGGAGCAGCATCGACCGTGCCACACCCGGCGATCGCAGAGGCCGCGCCGGGCTCGAGCCCCGCGGGGACGCGTGACGCTGCGATGGCACTTCCCTACCGGGTCGAATGGCCCCGGCCGGTAAGTCAGGAGTTCGGCGGCGCGGCCGAGATATCGGCCAGCGCGGTGCGTGAATCCCGCTCCACCGCGATGTCGCCGATCGTGAGCACGCCGACGACACGGCCGTCCTCGGTGACGGGTATGCGCCGGATGGCCTTCTCCCGCATAAGGCGCACCGCGCCGCCCACGCTGTCGCCCGGCTCGATCGTGACGAGGTCGCGACTGCAGACCTCGGCCACCCGCGTCCCGGCCGGATCGCGCCCCTCGGCCAGCGCACGCACCACGATGTCCCGATCCGTCACGATGCCCAGCAGCCGGTCGCCCTCCTCGCACACCAGCACGTCTCCGATGTCCTCGCGGCGCATGACGAGCGCGGCGTCCATCAACGTCGCGTCCGGGCCGAGGATCCGCGGACACGGGCTCATCACGTCACGGACGATGTCGCTCACCCGGTGGTCTTGCGTGAGGCCGGCGCGGAACGCAGCGCTGGTCTCCATCTCCCGATCCTTCCGATCCGCTCCCTCTGTCATGAGTGCTCCTCCTTGCCGAAGCAGATTCAGCAAGGAGTATGCCTGGGCCGCGCCCGACCCGCGACGAGCGCGCCCGACCCGCTTGGCACATCGGTTGCTCGCCTGCGGAGCATCGACAGCGAACTCGACACGGAGGACACCTCACCCATGCGGCGCCTCGGCATCTTGGTCATCGCCATCACCGTCACCGCGGTCGGCATCCTGGTCGGTCTCTGGAGCGCGCCCACGGTCGGGCAGACTCCCGGTTCGCGACCTCCCGCCGACGCAGTCCAGGGCGCCCAGCAGGCGACTCCGGTCCCCGAGAGCCGCCCGGAGCAGGGAAAGACGGAGCACGATCGCTCGCGCGTGTTCGACCCGTCGGCGGCCCCGCCCGCCTCCAGCGCCCTGCCGGGCCAGCCGGACGGCGGCCAGGGGCTGGGCTTCGACTTCTCACGTGACCCCTTCAACGCCCAGAAACCGATGCAGACCTTCGAGGAGCTCATGAAGGCCGATGTCGACGCCAGACCGGGCGTGACCGCCGCCCAGCGCAAGCTGCTGGAGAGCCGCTACGATCTGCAGCCCAAGCTCGACCCGAGCGCGAAGATGTCGCGCGGCAAGCCACTCGCGGTGGGCCCCACCGTCCGCCTCACCGATGGCCTGAGCTGGGACCGCCTGGCCGCGATGAGCCCGGACGACGTCCGCGCCAGGAAGGCCTTCCCCTACCCCGCCCTGCCACATCCCAAGCATGCGGCGGGCGGCATGGTCTTCCCCTCGATCCAGATCCAGATGTTCCCGCGCCTGCAGCGCTTCGACGTGGAGTTCGACATCCCTGACGCGTTCCTGCCCGAGTTCCCGCCCGCGATCTTCCTCCAAAGTCGGCCGGAGCTGGGCGACGTCTCGCGCGGCGAGGTGGTCTCGATCAACAATTTCCACCGGCTCTTCAAGGACATCATCACGCCGGTGCAGCTCGACGGCCTCCGCCTGCTCGTCACGCCGTTCCCACAGGAGGAGTTCAACGCCACCGACGACCGCAAGAGCGCAGACCCCAGCCTGGGCGTCACGTGTCTGGACTGCCACGTCAACGGCCACACCACCGGCCAGTTCCACCTGAATCCGGACAACCGGCCGCAGGCGCGACGGCTTCGGCTCGACACGGTGAGCCTCCGCGGGCTCTACAACCAGCAGATTCATGGCAGCAAGCGCAGCCTCCGCTCGGTGGAGGACTTCACCGAGTTCGAGCAGCGCACCGCCTACTTCAACGGCGACGCCATCCGGGCCATGAAGAAGGGCATGAACATCCTCGACCGCATCCAGGTGAGCCACATGGCCCAGATGCAGAACATGTTCGACTTCCCGCCCGCGCCCAAGCTCGACGCCCAGGGCCGGCTCGACCGGACCAAGGCCACCGAGGCCGAGCGCCGGGGCGAGGCCCTCTTCTTCGGCAAGGGCACGTGCGGTAGCTGCCATCCGGCACCGACCTACCTCGATCAGCAGATGCACGACCTGAAGGTCGAGCGCTTCGTGGACGAGGCGCCGGCGGGCCCGATCAAGACCTTCACCTTGCGAGGCATCAAGGACAGTCCGCCTTACCTTCACGACGGGCGGCTCCTGACCCTGGAGGACACGGTAGAGTTCTTCAATCTGGTCCTGGGGCTCAAGCTCACCCGGCAGGAGAAAACCGATCTGGTGGCGTTCATGCGCGTGCTCTAGAGTGATCCCGGGAGGTCTTGTCGGGGATGACGCGCGACGAGCAATTCCAGTGCGACGGCAATCCGAAGTGCCCGAACGCTCCCACCCATGTCCATCTGGGTTCCCGAGCCCTCGTCCAGCTCGACACGTACTATTGTGACCGATGCTGCCCGGTCGCAACCTGCCCGGATGGCCACGCGCACCGGCTCTAGCTCATGCGCTCACGTGAGCAGGCCGCCGCAGTCAACGTACTGGCCACGATGCGAGCCGCTTCGGTCGAATTCGAGTTGAAGGACTTGGCTCGGGCGACCGACGGGTATTCGGCCACCTTCAAGATGGGCATGGTCACGCACGTCGAGTCGGGCATCGCCGAGGCGGTCGTCGAGGATGTGCCCCCGACGCCGGCCCTCTATGCCCTGATCCGGAAGGTCCAGGCGGTCTTCGCCGGGATGACCTAACCTCGTATCAGGTCAGATTCGGGCCCTGGAGGATCGCGCGTACCGTCTGTTCCAGGCGTCGCACGCGACGCGACAACATCGTGAGGATCCGCCTCATCAACTCCGGGGTCTCATCCAAAAGTCGCCAAAAATGAGAGCGATCCACGACGAGCATCCGCAGGTCGGTCGTGGCCACGATCGTCGCGGATCGCGGCTCCCCATCGACCAGGCTCATCTCGCCAAAGCAGTCACCCGGCTGCAGCTGGCTACCGGATCCCACCGGCGTTCGTACGGCCGCCATGCCGTCTATGATGATGAAGAACTTGTCACCCGCGTCTCCAATCTGCGTGATAACTGTCCCCGCGGGTGCTTCAACAATCCTCGAGAGCTCGGAGACTCGGCGCAGCTCGTCCCCGTTGAAGCCGCTGAAGAGGGGCACCCGCTGCAGATGGCGTAGCTGCACATCGCCGGCAGGTTCGGCCGCGCCGGGGTATGCCGGCTCCGCCTCTTCAGGATCATGGAAAGGCAACCGATCAGTGGTCCGCGGATCTAGTTCCATGGCCCCCTCTTAGACCTCCTCTTTTCGACTATTCGGCCCGCCTTTTCCGCCCGCTCCCCGTTGCCTCCGCCGCCTCTACGCCCATGCCGTGGACGAAAACAAGCTCCCCACCCAGCCAGCCGCCAAGCCCCAAGAGCAGGAGCCCGATGCCAGAAATCGCCGCCGGCCACCCTCCGAATGGATCCCTCGTGCGCCACCAGAAGCTAAGCCCGAACAACCCGACGACGATCAGGTTCACCGTCATATGCGTGAGCGCGACCTTCCGCACTTTCCCAGCGGAGATCGAGGTGAGATCAACAAGTCCCGGGACCGCGGCCAAGAGTGCTCCGATGATCCCTCCTCCGATGCAGTACCACGCCACTTGCTTCCAGGCGGGGCCGCCCCCACCCGTGTGCACAAGATCCGCGACGACCGCGAATACCCAAAGGCCAATCGGGATGCCGACAAGCATCGGATGGATAGGGTGCTTGCGGATGCTGGCCGGCGTCGGCATAAGTCTACTCCTCTCGCTTCTTCACATGGAAACTGCTGAATCGATTCACTCTCGCCCGCCGGGTCGGCGGGGACCGTACCGGGGGGGCTATCGCTGCCGCTCGTGGGATGCGCCTTCGCTCTCCTGGGCGACTCGGCTGCGGAATAGCTCGGCCGACACCTCGAGGACCCGAAGACAGCTCAGGCATTTGAACCGCCGGTGCGCGGAGTCCCGGACCGGCTCCCGGCTCCAGGAACGTCGGCCGCATACGCATGAGGGTCCGCTCTCTCGCATGAGCTGCTCCTCGAGGAGTCGGCGGTAGTCGCGGTACATCGCAACCGTCGGTAGGAGCAAGCAACGTACCTGCCGGGAAACGCATCCTTACGGCGCCCACGCAGCGAAACAAGTCGCCGCGACGCGCCGCCCTGGCTAAAACAACCCGGTCAGGACTTCCGTGTCAGTAACGGGGGGTCGACGCTGCAGGAGGTCTGGTCAGCGCGGCCGGAGGCCACCCGACGCAGGAGGAGGTGTCGATTCGGCGGCTGGCGGATCACCGCCTTCAGAGCGCTAAGAGCGCTTGCCTGGAGGACAAAGAGAGCCACCTGCTGTCGCAGGCCAGCCTCGGGCGCCCCTTCGAAGCGGCGCACCACCTCGTGGTGGGCAGCCATCGCGGCGGCGTTCTGGTGGAGTGCACAGCACGGTTAGACCCCGTAGGCGGTGATGCGTACCACTGCCTATCGGGGCAACACAACGCGTTGGTGACCCCGGCAGGATTCGAAGGGTTGTGGGCCGTGCAAGTCCGCAAGATCCTACGGGTCGCATGAGAGAGATAGCGGAAAGACTCTCCAGCCCAGACTTCGGTGCGACGTCGGGCAGCGGGGTGCTAGCAGATCACCTGCCCCTCGCGGGCGCGGCAGGTGAGGCGGAGGGCTCCGGCGCCTGCATTTCGATACGCAGCGTGATGCGCCGGGCTTGACCGGGCTCGAGAGCCCCGACGTTCACGATGCGGCGGGCGATCAGCTCGCCCCGGTCCTCGCGCACCTCGATGATCACCGAGTATTCCGAGAGAGAGGCGCCGTCGGAGTGCCGGATGGTACCCTCCACGCTGAGCGGGCACAGCGTGGGCCGCGTGGCCGGACGGCCCGTGGTGACCGCGTCGAAGCGCAGATGGCGCCGGCAGGCCGGGCAGGTCAGCGCGCTGCGCAGGATACGCTCTCCGCAGTGCGGGCACTTCCACGCCTCACCCACCATCGTCGCGGCGCGCTCAGTGCGACGGGAGCTGAGAGCCGTTCTCGGGTGGTCCGGTCTCTCCTTCACCCTCCTTCCACCCGAACTCCATCTTGCCGCGCATCTTGGATCCGGCGGAGACCACCACGCTGCTGGCCTTGACGTCGCCGATCAGCGTCCCGGAATCCTTGAACTCCACCCGGGAGGCGGCGGCGATCTGCCCACGGACATCGCCAGCCACCAGGACCGATTCGGCGTGGATCTCGCCCTCGATGAAAGCGCCCGGCTCGATGATCAATTCGCCGTTCACCTTGACCGTGCCCTTGAACCGACCGACCACGCGAAAGTTGCCGCTGCCCTCGATCTTCCCTTCGATCGTGAGGCCGGCGGCCAGTAGGGATTCGCCATTGTTCGCGCTGTTCGTAGGCATCTGAGGGCCCTCCGTTCGTGGGGCGTCGGGAATCGGTAGCGGCACGCGGGCGACGGGCGGTTCGACCGGCTTCGCGGGCGGCTCGAGCGGCTTCGCGGCGGTCGCGGGCTTCGCGGCCGTCACGGGGGGTTCGTCCTTCCGGGGCGAACCGAACTTGAGCATGTCACAGGCCTCCTCGGCACGGGATCCGATACAGCCGGGCTTAGCTACTACACGCGAGGGCGGGTATGGTGTCAAGGCGCGGCCGGCGCGTGGCCGCGGCACGGTCAAGTGCGATCCCCAATCAGTCGTCAGGCATCGTAGATTGCGAAGCAAGTGGTGAGCCCGGCCGGAGGCTACGGCTCGCTCGGGGCGGCTCAGTGGATCGCTGAGTTGCAGCGACCGAGGCTCCGGGTCCTTTAGTACTCCTCGAAAAGGACACCAGCGGTCGTTCCTTGAAGTGGCTCAAGGTGAACGTGCCGTGAGGAGGAAACGCGGGTTCTACAACCCGTAAATAACGCGCCGCGCTGTAACTACCCCGCCATCGGGCTTTACGATCGCCGAACTTCTGAGCTATCGTCTCGCCCGATAGATTGATCTACTCGTGGAGGTGAACGCTCATGCCAAGCCACGATGCTTCGCTACTTCGCACGGCCGTCCACAATGCCTACTCTTCCGCTGCAGAACGGCCAACCCAGAAGCACGCCTTTCCCGTCGGTCGCGTCTTGGCCGAGCGCCTTGGCTATCCCGCTGACCTTCTGGACACCTTACCGTCCGTTGCCGTTGAGGCTTTCGCCGGGGTTTCAAATCTTGCCGTATCCACGATTGTACGCACCGGCGTTCGCGTCCTCGACCTCGGATGCGGCGCGGGACTGGATAGCCTGATCCTGGCGAAGCGAGTCGAACCAACCGGTCGAGTCGTCGCAATCGACTTCAGCGAGGCGATGCTTACCCGCGCACGGCAAGCCGCTGCTGAGGCCGGTGTCGATGTGACTTTCCACCAAGCCGATGCCGAACGACTACCGTTAGACGACGCGTCGGTAGACATAGCTCTCGTGAATGGCATCTTCAACTTGAATCCTGCTCGATCCGAAATCTTCCGAGAACTCGCTCGCGTCGTGCGGCCAGACGGCTGCGTGTACTCTGCTGAACTCGTCTTACAGGAAGCGGTGAGCAAACCGGACCACTTCACCGAAGCGGAATGGTTTGCCTGAGTGGCCGGAGCCAAGGAAGGCGGTGCCTTCCTGAATGAGTTCCGTGAGGCAGGCTTTCGCGAAGCAACGATCCTACGGACGACGCGGAATGCCCGGTGCAAAGACCCACGCGTGACTGCGGCCGAGGTTCGCGCAACACGATAACTACCTATGTGGTGGGGCCGATTGCTCTGGCAGCTTGATCCGCGGCCATAGTCCTCAGGGAATCTTGCTCCAAGGCGAGCACGTGCTTCGCAATGACCCGGTATGTCCACTCCCCGGGGGCGGTCTCACTGTTGAACTGCTCATCGGTTAGTCCGACCAGTGATCCAACAAACCGCGCTCGCTCAACGAGCCACTCCGCCACCAACCGCTCCATCGGGGATGCCGTGATCCTCGATTCGTAGCGACATTCGAGAACTCGCCCCGTGTGTATCTTCTCGTGGTCGATGTCGTTCGTGAGGAGGGTCCACACGTCCTTCCCTTGAGCGCACCCATGGGACGAGGGCATCGCGAGTTCTTCATCCGACGCCTGGAGCAGGGTGCCAATCGTAGAAATGGTCTGTTGCAGCAACTCACGAATCGCTTCTCTGGTGGTAGCGGCCATGGCGATCCTCCTTGTCAGTCTAGCTGGGCATTTGCTTCAGCGTAAGGGCGGTCAGCGACGCTCGCAATCGACCATTCGAGCCAAAACAAGCGCATGGCCCGTTCGTACCACGCAGCAGGTAACTGTCTACGGAGACCTCGCGCCAGCTAGAACGAGGCGCTACCCTTCCGGTATCCAGGTGCTGCTATCTAGACCGCCTCTTCGGGCTCTTAATTCAGGGCACAGCCGTGCACATCCATCGCCGTGAAGATCGCCTCGGCCCGCGTGTAGAACCGACCGAGACGCCAAGCCTGCTTCTGAGAGAAGCCCAGAAGCGTGAGGTGGTCGCTGACCTCGACGGTGGACATCGACTGCCGCCGAATGTGCGCGTTGATTACGAAGCGCCGGAAGCGCGCCCAGTCATCCGGCCGAAGCGTGTCCTTGTCGTTGGCCCCAGCTGCGAAGTCTCCTAGGACGGATTGGGCGTGCTGGTTCTTCCGCGTACCTCCGCGCAAGACGGAATCGGTGTGAGGAGAGAGCGACACTGCCCCTCCCCTGTCGGAGCGCCCTGTGAACGATTGCGGGGAAGGCCGTCAGGGTGATTGGCCGTGTCAGGTCGCGAGCCCTATCCCCGCAGTGCGAGCCTATCGCAGTTCCGTCTCCTCGATCTCTGCTGCCATTACGCTGCCATTTCAATGGCCGAAAGCGGTCTTTTCTGTCCTTTTGCAGTCGATGATACGGAGAGGGGGAAATCCGGACGAACACTCGGAAATCACTAGAAGATTGGTGGTGACCCCGGCGGGATTCGAACCCGCGATCTCGACCTTGAAAGGGTCGCGTCCTTGGCCAGGCTAGACGACGGGGTCCCTGGGCCTGCCGCAGTGGCTTGAGAGGAACAGCGGCATGATAGCAGGCCCTCGGCGGGGCGACAACCGAGCGGCCGGATCCGGGCGACTAGTCGCCGGCCGGCGCGTCGGGAATGGCGAGGAAGAACGTGCTGCCCTGCCCCACCTCGGACTCGGCCCAGGCGCGGCCGCCGTGGCGCTCGGCCACCTTCCGGACGATGGCCAGGCCCACGCCGGTGCCGGGATACTCCTCCTGGCGATGCAGGCGCTCGAAGATGCCGAAGATGCGGTCGTGGTACTGCATGTCGAAGCCGACCCCGCGGTCGGCGACCGCGAGCACGACGCAGCCACCCTCCCGGTAGGTGCGGACCGCGATCGTGCCGTCCTGGGCCGGGCTGAACTTGACCGCGTTCGAGAGGAGATTGGCGAGCGCCTCACGGAGGCCCTCGCGCTCCCCGGTCACCTCGCCCACCGCCAGGTCCGCCGTCACGCTGATCCCGCGCGCCCGGATCTCGCCGGCCAGCTCGTCGAGCAGCTCGTCCAGCAGCGGGGCCAGGGCCACCGCGCCACGCTCGCCCGGTCGCTTCTCGATGCGCGAGTACTGGAGCAGATCGTCGATCAGCCGCGACATGCGCCCGGCCGAGGCGCGGATCCGCGACAGGAAGTCGCGCCCGGTATCGTCGAGGCGGTCGCCGAAGTCCTCCTCGAGCGCCTCCGCGAAGCCTTCCATCCCGCGCAGGGGCGCCTTGAGATCGTGGGACACGGTGTGGGTGAAGGCCTCCAGCTCGTGGTTGGCCATCTCGAGGGCCCGGGTGCGCTCCGCGACGCGCTGCTCGAGCTCGGCGGCCTGGCGCGTCACCTGCTCGTGCAGCCGCGCCTGCGTGATCGCGATCGCGAGCTGCGCGGCCACCTCCTGCGCGATGGCGACCTGCTCCGCCGAGAACTGCGCCTGGTCGCCGCCGAAGCTGACCGAGCCGATGAGGTCGTCGCCGACGATCATCGGCACCACCATGTACACGTGCACGCCCGAGGCGAGGAGCGCCTGCGCCTGCGGGGTCGACGGGAGCCGGTCCACGTCCACGATCTGGGGCTCGCCCCGGCGCAGGCCGGCCAGGTCCCCGGCCAGGCTCAACGGATAGCGAACGCCGGGCCCGAGGTGCATGCGGTGGCGGCCCACCGCGGCGAGCCACTCCACCTCCCCGGCGTCCCAGTCGAACAGGTTGACGATGGCGCGGGGCACGCCCAGCAGGTCGCGCAACCGCCAGAGCACCGCCTCGGCGATCGCGACCGGCGCGGTCTCGGTGATGATCGCGCGATCGATCTCGTGCAGGACCCGCAGACGCTCACCGTGCTTGGCCAGCTCGTCCTGGGTGCGTGCGTTCGCCAGGGCGACCGCGGCGTGATCGGCGAACGTCTGCAGCAGCGCGATCTCGCCGGTGGTGAAGGTCCGGGGCGTGGGGTGGCCGACCGAGAGCACGCCGATCACCTTGCCGCCGACGCGCAGCGGCACCGCGAGCCCGGCCACGATGCCGGCAGCCTCGTTGCGTCGCCTCATCTCGTCGCTGGTCTCGAAGCGCTCGTCGGTCCGGAAGTCGGCCGTCCACAGCGGGCGGCCCTCGGCGGCCGCGCGACCCACGAGGCCGATCCCCGCCGGCACGACGTCGCTGCCACCGCGGTATTGCCGGGCGCGGCCGCCCAGCGCGATCGCGCCCAGGCTCCCGTCGGGGCGAAAGAGCCGGATGGCAGAGCTCGGGACGGCCAGCAGGTCGAGGACGCTCGACGCGATCCGCTTGCCCACCGCGGTCAGGTCGAGCGTCTCGTTGACCAGCCGGGCCACGCGGGCCAGCTCCTCCGCCTCGTAGCGCTGGCGCGCCAGCTCGGCCTGGGTGTGAGCGTGCTCGACCGCGAGCGCCATCTGGTCGGCGCAGGCGGCTCAGCAGGGCCATCTCGTGCTCCGTGAAACGGCGGCCCGGGTCGCCGACGAGCAGCAGGGCGCCCACCGCCGCTCCGCGCGCCTCGACGGGAACCGCGGCCAGCCCCACCTCGGGCGTGCAAACGGGTTGGCGCTCGTGGACGACGCGCTCGGCGAAGACCAGTTCTGCGCTCGTGGCGGCAGGAGCGGGATCGGCCTCCCCCGCGGAGCCGATGCACGTGAGCGTGACGGCGGGATCGAGGCGGCAGTAGAGGCGGACGCGGAGGCCGCCGACGAGCCGGAGCACCGAGCTCGCGATTCGCTCCGCGACGGGGCCCACGTCGGGGGCGCCTGCCGGTGGCACGTGCCGGGAAGGCTGCCCCATACCTCCAGGGTACCTCCTGCCCGATTTTCCTCCGGGAGGGCTATTTCGAGTAGGAGACGAAGAAGGAGCCGAACTCGATCGGCTCGAAGCAGGCGGGCAGCTCGCCGTGCTTCCACGCGCCCGGGATCTTCTGCAGGCGGAAGTTGGGCTGGTGCCCGAAGCGCTGGTAGAGCTCGCCCTCGCTGAAGACCCGGCAGTGGTCGGCGTAGCCGTGCACCGGGGCGTAGTCCGGGATGGGGCCGCGGGCCCGGAACTCGTGCATCGGCACCACGAAGCAGAACCGCCCGCCCGGGCGCAGCACCGCCATGATGGACCGGATGGTCTCGTCCACGTCCCGCACGTGCTCGAGCACCGCGAAGGAATAGATCAGGTCGAAGGACTCCCTCGGGAAGGCCTCGTGCACCTCCTCGGCCAGCCCCTGGCGGAAGCGGGCGTTGGCGAAGCGATTGAGCTGCCCGGCGATGCGCACGTTGGTGGCCGAGACCTCGACCCCCTCCACCTCCATGTGCGGGTGCCGCGCGGCCAGGGCCATCGCGACGCCCCCCTCCCCGCTGCCCGCGTCCAGCACGCGGCGCGGCCGCACCTCGGCCACCTCCCGCTCCAGCGCCTGGAACTCGGGATCCCGCCCGCGGCGCTCGATCATCTTGCGGGTCTTGCGGCCGAGCAGCATGCGGATGCGCTTCTCGATCAGCTTGAGGCCCATGCGCCAGCGCAGCCGACGGTACTGCTCGTCCTGCGCCGAGATGTAGGCCTCGCGGCTCGCCAGGTGTCCGAGCCAGGAGCGGATGCGGGCGGCCTGCTCGCTGTACCGCGGATCCGGGTGGACGGCGCGGGCGGCCTCCACCATCTCGAGCGCGCCGTAGATGTTCTCGCGGTAGAGCTCGAAGCGAACCGTCTGCAGCACCGCGTCGGCGTCCCGGGGATCGGCGCCGAGTCGCGCCAGCGGGCCGGTCGACGCGTCGCCCCCCGACATCAGGCGATGGGGCGCGGGGCCATGTCCGGCACGGCCTCGCGCCGGCGGGTCGCCCGCTCCCGGAAGCGCTCCAGGTAGAGGTAGATGACCGGCGTGATGTAGAGGGTCAGGAGCTGCGAGAGCACCAGGCCGCCGACCACCGCGAGGCCGAGCGAGCGGCGCGAGTCGGCGCCCGCCCCCACGCCGATCGCGATCGGCAGCGTGCCCATGAGGGCCGCCATCGTGGTCATCATGATCGGGCGGAAGCGCAGCAGGCAGCCCTCGTAGATCGCCTCCGCGGCGGGCTTGCCCTTGCGCTGGGCGTCGATGGCGAAGTCGATCATCATGATCGCGTTCTTCTTCACGATCCCGACCAGCATGATGATCCCGACGAAGCCGTAGAGGTTCAGCTCCTCGTGGAAGATCAGCAGGGTCAGGAGCGCGCCCACGCCCGCCGACGGCAGCCCGGAGAGGATGGTCAGCGGGTGGATGAAGCTCTCGTAGAGGATGCCCAGGATCAGGTAGATCACGAGCACCGCGGCCAGCAGCAGGATGCCGAGCCCCTGCAGCGAGCGCTGGAAGGCCTGCACCGTGCCCTGGAAGCTCGTGCTGAGCGTGGCGGGCAGCCGCAGCTCGCGCTCCACGCCCTGGATCTTCTCGACCGCCTCGCCGAGGGCCACGCCCGGGCGCAGGTTGAAGGAGATCGTCACCGCGGGGAGCTGGCCCAGGTGGTTGACGGTCAGCGGGCCCACGGTGCGGGTCAGCTTGGCCACCGTGCCGAGCGGCACCAGCTTGCCGCTCGAGGAGCGGATGTAGAGCATGGACAGCGCGGCGGGATCGCGCTGGTACTGGGGCAGCAGCTCCATCATCACCCAGTACTGGTTGGTGGGGTGTAGATGGTGGAGACCTGCGGCGCCCCGTAGGCGTTGTTGAGCGCGTTCTCGATCTGCACCGCGGTCACCCCGAGGGCGGAGGCCTTCTCGCGGTCGATCTCCACCAGCACCTGCGGGCTCGTGATCTGCAGATCCGAGTTCACGTCGAGGAAGCCGGCCAGCCCCTTCATGCGGTCGTACATGATCGGGGCCGAGCGTGTAGAGGGTCTGCAGATCGGCGTCCTGCATCGTGTACTGGTACTGGCCCTTGGTCAGGTTGCCGCCGATGCGGATGGTGGGCAGCACCTGCGGGTAGACGTTCATGCCGGGGATGCCGGAGAGCTTCTTGCGGAGGTCCTGCACGATCTCGTCGGCGGTGCCCCGCTCGGAGGCGGGCTTGAGCAGCATGAAGATGCGCCCGGTGTTCATCACCACGCTCGAGCCGCTGGCCCCGATGGCGGAGAAGAACTGCTTCACGTAGGGCTGCTGCCGCACGATCGCGGCCGCCTTCAGCTGGTGCTCCATCATGCCCTCGAAGGAGATGTCCTGCGAGGCCTCGGTGAAGGCGAAGACCTGGCCGGTGTCCTCGTTGGGGATGAAGCCCTTGGGCACGATGACGAAGAGGACGGCGGTCAGGGCCACCGTGGCGAGGAAGACCATGAAGGTGAAGCGCGGGTGGCGCAGCACGAGCTTCAGCGTCCGCTCGTAGAGGCTGAGCATGCCGGCGAAGACCCGCTCCGACGCGGCGTAGACGCGCCCGTGCGACTCGGTGGGCGGGCGCAGGAAGCGGCTGCACGCCATGGGGGTCAGGGTCAGCGAGACCACGCCCGAGACGATGACCGCGGCGCCGATGACCACCGCGAACTCGTGCAGCAGACGCCCCACGATGCCGCCCATGAACAGCACGGGCAGGAACACCGCGGCGAGCGAGGCGGTCATCGAGACGATGGTGAAGCCGATCTCCCGCGCGCCCGACCAGGGCCGCCTCCATCCGGCTCTTGCCCTCCTCCATGTGGCGCACGATGTTCTCGAGCATCACGATCGCGTCGTCCACGATGAAGCCCACCGCGAGGGTCAGCGCCATCAGGGAGAGGTTGTCGATCGTGTAGCCGAGCACGTACATCACCATGAACGTGCCCACGATCGACATGGGCAGGGCCAGGCTCGGGATGAGGGTCGCCGACACGTTGCGCAGGAACAGGAAGATGACCAGCACCACCAGCGCGATCGCGAGCAGCAGCGTGAACTGCACGTCGTGGACCGAGGACCGGATCGAGACCGAGCGGTCGTAGAGGATGTTCAGGTTCACCGCCGCGGGCAGCTGCGCCCGGAACGCGGGCATGATGCGGTTGATCGAGTCCACCACCTCGATGGTGTTGGTGCCCGGCTGCTTCTGGATCGCCAGCACCACCGCCCGCTCGTCGTTGTACCAGGAGGCGACCTTGTCGGTCTGCACCCCGTCCAGCACCCGGCCGAGCTGCTCGAGCCGCACCGGGGAGCCGTTGCGGTACGCGACGATCAGCGGCCGGTAGGCGGCCGCGTTCGTGAGCTGGCCGGTGGCCTGCACGCTGAAGGCCTGGTTCGCGCCCCAGAGGGTGCCGGTGGGCAGGTTCACGTTGGAGTCGGCGAGGGCCTTCTGCACCTCGTCGATGCCGATGCCCAGGGTGGCCATCGCGCTCGGATCGAGCTGGGCGCGCACCGCGTACTTCTGCGAGCCGAAGATTCCCACCTGGGCCACGCCCGGGATGGTGGAGATGCGCTGGGACAGGTTGGTCTGCGCGTACTCGTCCACCACGTAGAGCGGCAGGGTCGGCGAGCTGAGCGCCAGGTAGAGGATCGGCTGGTCGGCCGGATTGACCTTCTTGTACGACGGCGGCGTCGGCATGCCGGGCGGCATCTGGGGCTGGGCCGCCGCGATGGCGGCCTGCACGTCCTGGGCCGCCGCGTCGATGTTGCGCTCGAGGGTGAACTGGATCGTGATCTGGGTGTTGCCGAGCGCGCTCGTCGAGGTCATCGAGTCGATGCCCGCGATGGTGGAGAACTGCTTCTCGAGCGGCGTCGCCACCGCGGAGGCCATGGTGTCCGGGCTCGCGCCCGGCAGCGACGCGGTCACCTGGATGGTCGGGAAGTCGATGTTGGGCAGGTCGCTCACCGGCAGGAGCCGGTAGGCCATGATCCCGAACACCAGGATGCCCGCCATGAGCAGCGTGGTCATGACCGGCCGGCGGATGAAGAGGTCGGTGCTCATCCACCTGCCTTCCCGGCCGGCGCCTTGGGCGCGGCGCCCGGCGCGGGCTCGGGAGCCGCGGTCTTGGCGTCCACCCGCGCGCCCGGCACCAGCCGGAGCTGCCCGTCGGTCACCACCCGCTCGCCCGCCTGGAGCCCGCTCGTGATCACGACGTCGCGCCCGTCGGCGGCGCCGGGCACCACCGTGCGCGCCTCCACCGTGTTGTCCGCCTTCACCACGAAGACGTACTGGCCCTTCTGCCCGCTCTGCACCGCCTGCGACGGGACCACCACCGCGCCGGGCTGGCGGGTGAGGGTCAGCGCCGCGTTGACGAACTGCCCCGGCCAGAGCGCGTTCTCGGTGTTCTCGAACGTGGCCTTGAGCTGGATGGTGCCGGTGCTGGGATCCACCGTGTTGTTCACGAAGGTGAGCCGGCCCCGCACCACGCCGCCCGGCGCGCCGGGCGCCTGCACGTCCACCGGCAGATCGCCCAGCGCGCGGTAGCGCTTGATCTCGGCCAGCTGCGCCTCGGGCACCGAGAAGGTCACGTAGATGGGGTGGATGCGGTTGATCACCACCATCGGGTTGCCCACGTCGTTGGCCTTCACCACGTTGCCCTGGTGCAGCAGCAGGTTGCCGGTGCGGCCGTCGAGCGGGGCGCGGATCTCGGTGTAGGAGAGCTGCACCCGCACGTTCTCCACCGCGGCCTCGTCGGCCCGCACCAGGGCCTTGGCGGTCTCGATCGCGGCGCGGTCGGCCTCGATGGTGGCGCTCAGCGTCTGCTCGGTGGTCTTGATCTGGTCGTACTGCTCGCGGGCCACGAAGCCCCCGTCGACCAGCTTCTTGTAGCGCTGCTCCTCGACCTTGGCGTTCTCGAGCTGGGCGGTGTCCTTGGCCAGGTTGGCCTCGGCCTGCTTCACCATCGCCTGGTGCTGGGCGAGCGTGGCCTGGGCCTGCAGCAGCGCCGCCTGGATCTGGCGCGGGTCGATGGTGAAGAGCAGGGACCCGGCGGGCACCTCCTGCCCCTCGCCGAAGTGCACCTTCATCACCTCGCCGTTGATCATCGAGAGCACCGACACGGTGGCGAGCGGCTGCACGTTGCCGATGGCGCGGATCTGCACCGGCACGTCGCGCGTGACCACGTCGGCCACCGTCACCGGCACGCCGGGCGGCACGCTCTTGGCGGCCGCGGTGTCTCCGCGCCGGTCGCACCCGGCGAGCAGCGCGCCGGTGAGCAGGGCGCCCGCGAGCGCCGCCCCCGCCACGACCCGACGGCTCCGCGCCATCACGCGCTCGCTCCCGCGGCCTCGGGCCGCCGCCCGGTCAGGGCCGCCGCGAAGCGCCGGAGAAACTCCGCGCGCTCCGCGCGGAAGCCCGGATCGGTCGCGCGCCGCCCGGTGACCATCCGGGTGAGCTGCGGGAAGGCGAGCGGGTATGCGACGAGCCCCATGATCGCGAGCAGCAGATGGCCCGCGTCGAGGTCGGCCGGCAGGAGGCCGCGCCGCTGGCGCGCGCGCAGGTCGCCCAGGGCCCGGGCGAACGACGCGCGGCGCTCGTCCTCGCGAATCACCGGCTGGTCGGCCAGACCGAGCGCTTCCCACTGGACGAGCCGGATCCAGTCGCTGTCCTCGCAGGCCAGCTGGAACCAGTAGGCGAGGCTCGCCCCCAGGTCGGGCGGGGCCTCGGTGAGCCACGCCGCCCGCTGGACGAGCTTGCGGTCGAAGATCCCGCGGAAGAGATCTTCCTTGTTGCCGAAGTAGTGATAGAGCATGCGCTTGTTCACGCGCGCCCGCCGGGCGATGCGCGCGACCCGCGCGCCCGCGAAGCCCTCGGCCGAGAACTCGGCGAGGGCGGCGGCGAGAATCCGGTCCTGTGTCCGCTGAGGGTCGCGGACATGGCCCGTCAGGGAGCGCTTCACGCGGGTGGCCGACGGCATCGGGTGATCGACCCGATAGTAACCGTTTGGATACTTCTCGGTCAAGCCTGGGCCGGTGGGCCGGCCCAGGGGGGAGCGGGGGGACTAGGAGCGGCGCCTGCGGAGGCTGGCGGCGGCGAGCCCCGCCAGGGTGGTGAGCGCCAGGATGATCGTGGCCGGCTCCGGCACGCTGGGGCCCAGGCCCACGCCGATGTCGTCCAGGGCAAGCCCCCCGGTCGTGGTGGCCGAGAAGATGCCGGCGAACGTCACGAACTCGAGGTTGGTCCAGGTCGTCGGCACCGGGAAGCTCACGAAGCCGGCGGAGACCCCGAGGTCGTAGATGGCGCTCAGCCCGCCCCCACCGACCCGCATCGCGATCACCGCCAGCAGGGACGCGTTCGGCGAGCCGGGCCCGGGGGCGCGAAGAGGCCGGACGCGGAGAAGCCGTACAGGTCGAAGGGGGTGCCGTCGATCCGCGCCAGGGTGACACCGCCACCGGGTGCGGCCCCGTTCTGGGCGAGGTAGACCGCCGAGCCATTCCCGACGAACGTGGTCCCGGGCGTATCGATCGTGCGCAGGAGCGGCCCCGCGAGCCGGTAGCCGTGGGTCTCGACCGTCGTGACGAGCGGGTTGCCGACGCTCGCCAGGTCGTCGAAGGTGATCTGGAGCGCAGCGGCGGGCGCCGGCCACGTCGTCGCCGCGAGCATCACGCCGAGCACGCATGCAAAGGCTTTCATCGTTGGCCCCTCCAGGAGCGACCCCCTCGCAGGCAAGGCGCTTGCCATGCGACGCACGACGCAAGATGGCGCCGCTACAGCGGGCCGCGCGCCCCTCACACACGCGCCCGCGTCCGATGGACGCGGGCGCCCGTGACACTGTCACGGCCGTCGCGGCGGGCGACCTCCCGACCACTTTCGTCACCGCGTCCGGTCCCAGGCGGACGCGGCTCTGGACCGTCCTGGGCAAAGGGGTCGGATTCGTCTAGACTTGCCTATGGCCTTGGACTTGCAGCCCTGAACGAGCGTGCCCAACCGACCGCGGCGGGAGCAGTCTCGGAAGGCCCCCGGGCGGCCTGCGCCGACGGCGCTCCACCTCTCGGGCTTCGAGGCAGCGAGCGTGGTGAAGTTCGCCTACTTCACCGACGACGCCCCCGTAAAGGGCACGCTGCTCTACACCGCGTTCCGGCGGAACATGCCGCCCGAGATCAAGGAGTTCACGGTCCGGAACCCGGTCACGTTCTTCTACGGCATCCAGCAGACCGGGGGCCTGGTGAACATCCAGGTCCGATGGATCAATCCCGATGGCGTGGTGGCCCGGACGAGTGACCAGCCGATGGATCAATCCCGCGAAGGCGCGCTCTGGACGTGGCAAGTGGACCGGCTCGAGCAGCGCGATCTCTCCCAAGCCGGGGTGTGGGTGGTGGAGCTGATGGTCTCGGGCCACCGGGTGGGCCGCTACCCGCTCCTTGTCCGCCCCCTCGCCCGCTAACCCGCGAGGTCACAAGCAAATGGGGCTCACCTCCCACGCCTTTGCTAAACTCAATCCTATGACTGGCCACGCCCTGGTCCTGGTCGTGGAGGACGAGCCGGACGTCCGCGAGCTGATCGCCGACGTGCTGGCCGAGAATGGCTACGAGATCGAGGTGGCGCCGGACGGGGCCGCCGCGCTCCAGCTCTCCGACCAGCGCAAGTACGACTTGATCCTGAGCGACCTGCGGATGCCCAAGATGGACGGAGCCGCGCTCTACTGGGCGCTCCAGCTCCGCCACGGCACCGCGATGCCCCGCATGATCTACGTCACCGGCCAGGCCCACTCGCTCGACTACGCGGGCTTCCTCGCCGCCTCGCGGGTGCCCGTCCTCTCGAAGCCGTTCAGCCCCGATGACCTCCGCCAGGCCGTCCGACAGGCGCTCGCCAAGAACAACGGCAGCTAGTAGTAGGTAGCAGGCGGGTGGATGGTGAGCCGTGGTGGGATCGAACCACCGACCCCCTGATTAAAAGTCAGGTGCTCTACCAACTGAGCTAACGGCTCGCTCCCGTCACATCACCGAACTGATGCGCGAGCCGGAGTCTATCACGACGCCGCGCCGGCCCGCAGAGTCCACCGGCGCCCGCGCGGCGTCGCGCGCTGGCTACTTCGGCAGCTTGGCCGCGAGGACGTCCACCTTTTCGATCCCAGGCGGCTTCGCCAGGAGCTCGCCGGCCTTCTGCATGAGCGCGGCCGCGACCCGGCCGGAGAGGTGGGCCTGTCGCCCCGCCTCGTCCGGGAACGCGTCGAAGATGCCGAAGGTGGTCGGGCCCAGCCGGAGCGCAAACCAGGCGGTGGTGGCCGGCTCGCCCTGCACGATCGCCAGGCCTCCCTTGAGGAATGCCTCGACTTCGGTCTCCTTGCCGGGCTTCGCCTCGAGCTGGACGTAGAGAGCGACGGTCACCATGTGGGTTCTCCCTTGCGCGGCGCGAGGCCGCGCGTCGCAGAGCCGGCGCTACTTGGCCGCCGGACGCGTGAGCGGGGCGACCAGGTCCGCCATGGTCGGCGGCGTGGTGGCATCCTTGTAGCCGGAGAGGCGCTCGTAGATCACCGCGGCCGCCTCGTGGAAGCCGCCCGGCAGGCCCGCGGCCTCGAACGCGGCCGCGATCTCCTCCATCTCCCCCACGAAGCGCCACGCCTTGCGGGCGTTGTCGCGGGCGGCCGACTCCGACCGCTTGGGCAGGTCCGGCTGCGAGCGTCGCCACTCCGCGAGCAGCGCGTCGTCCACACCCTCCGAGGCGGCCAGCGCGCGGATCGCCATCAAGAGCGCGGAGGAGCCCTTGGTGTAGGCGGCGTAGGTCATCTTGAGGGCGGAGGCGGCGCCGGCTCCGTCGCCGATCGCGATGGCCTCGAGCGCGCTCCCCTCGAAGAGGGCGGCGGCGCGCTTGGCCTCGCGGCCGGACAGGTAGAGCCGGGTCGAGCCCGCGCTCCGCGGGGGCGGTCCGATCAGACCGCCGTCGACGAAGGTGGCGCCGCCAGCCTCGACGGCCGCGCCGATCTCGCGCGCGGTCGCGGGGGCCACCGCGTTGGCGTCGACGAAGAGGCCGGCGAAGCGGCGCCCCGCCACGTCACGCGCCAGGTCGAGCGCGGCGTGCGGCGGGCACACCGAGAGGATCGACGTCGCTGGCCGCCACCAGCGCGGCCACCGTGCCCGCGTCCTCGAGCCCGGCCGCGGCCGCGCGCTCGCGACTGCCCGCGCTGCGCCCCTCGGAGGCCCAGAGCACCCGCGCTCCCGCGGCCACCGCGCAGGCGCCCACCACGCTCCCCATGTCACCCGGATGCAGGATCCCGATCGTCGGCATCGTCCTCTCCTCAGTCGTCCTCTCCGGCCAGATGGGCGAAGCGCCCCGACGAGCGGCGCGGGGGCGGCAGCTCGTCCGCTCCGTGGATGGCCTTGATCTCCACCTCGCGCACCAGATCGCCCAGCAGCACCGCGATGAGACCGAGCATGGCGAGCAGGGGCGAGAAGACCAGCGCGGCCAGGATCCAGACGAAGAAGCCCTGCACTCCGCGGGTGGCTCCGCCGATCATCCCGACGAAGACGGCACCGAACACCCAGCCGGCGAGCAGGAGGACGAGCCAGGGATACGCGATCAGCATCGTGGCCACGGACGGCATGGTACCGCAGTCCGCAAGGAAGGAGTAGGCGGCGGGCGGCCGCCCGGGAGGGAGCGGTCAGGCGGTCAGCGGGCGGAGGTGCTGGTCACGACGGCGGTGTCGTCCACCGTCGGCACTTCGGCATCGGCCATCAGGAACATCGCGAGGAGGAAGAAGGTCACGAGGACGCCAAAACCGATCGTTGCGCGCTTCATGCTGGTGCGGTCTCCGGGCGCAGGGCGCGGACGATGGTCCGCAGCTCGCGCGGGTTGATGGGCTTCTCGAGCAGGCGCGCCCCGAGGCGGAGCGCTTCGTCCTGCGTGTGGGGTCGGCATTCGGCCGCGATCAGGATCAGCGGCAGGGTCGGGCTCGCGGCCCGCAGGAGATGGACCAGGTCCCAGCCGTCCTCGGCGAGACCGTGGGTCGGCGGGAGGTCGAGGTCGACGATGGCCAGGTCCACTTCCCCGGCCTGCATCACGGCCATCGCCTGGGAGGCGCCCTCGGCGGTCTCGACCAGGACACCGCCGCCGCGGAGCGCGGCGCCCAGGCCCTCGCGGCTGTGGCCGTAGGGATCGACGAGGAGCAGCCGGTACCGGCTCCCCGCCTCCACGTCGCCGTTGAACCCGATCGTCGCCATTGTCGTCGCGCTCCGGTCCTACCGTAGGCAACCCGAATGCCACCCGCAAAGCGCCGTCGCGCGGGGTGCCGAACACTCAGAATTCCGATCAGTTAGCTTTTCGAGCCTGAGCCCGGCCTGGACGATCCGCGTCACTGCGCTGACAGTTGTCGTGTAAGCGTTACAAGGAAACGAGTAATTTTTACTGTCTGACGCGGACTTGGGCGGCACCCGAAATGCGAGCCGAAGGAGGCGGGACGCGTAGCTCTCACGTATCATGCGTGCGAAAGGAGGGTCCACGCTATGCGCGTGCTGCTGGTGCACCCGAGTCCTCTGATGTACTCCGAGCTCTACCTGAGGCTCGAGCCGCTCGGCCTCGAGCGGGTGGCCGCGGCGATCCGCGCGGCCGGCCACGAGGTCCGGCTGCTCGATCTGCAGATCTTCAGCCACGCCGACTACTGGCGCGAGCTCGAGACGTTCGCCCCGCAGGCGGTGGGCTTCTCGGTGAACTACCTGGCCAACGTGCCGGAGGTGATCGACCTCGCCAAGGAGACGAAGGCGAAGCGGCGCGACGCGTTCGTGTTCGTCGGCGGCCACAGCGCGTCGTTCGTGGCCGCCGAGTTCCTCGAGCACGCGGAGGGCGCGATCGACTGCATCGTGCGCGGCGAGGGCGAGGTCATCGCCCCGCGGGTGCTGGAGGCCATCGGCGACCCGAAGCTCGACACGCTCCCCGGCGTGGTGACCATGACCGGCGCGGGCCCGAGCCCGACCCTGCTCGACAACCTCGACCTGCACCTGCCCGCGCGCGACATGGGCCGCAAGCGCCACAAGTACTTCATCGGCGTCCTCGACCCCTGCGCCTCGGTGGAGTTCACCCGCGGCTGCCCGTGGGACTGCTCGTTCTGCAGCGCGTGGACGTTCTACGGGCGCAGCTACCGCAAGGGCACCCCGGAGGCGGCGGGCGAGGACCTGGCCCGCATCCGCGAGCCCAACGTGTTCATCGTCGACGACGTGGCCTTCATCCACGCCGAGCACGGCGACGCGATCGCGGACGAGATCGAGCGGCGGCGCATCCGCAAGCAGTACTACCTCGAGACCCGCTGCGACGTGCTGATCAAGAACCAGGAGCTGTTCGCCCGCTGGAAGCGCCTCGGGCTCTACTACATGTTCCTCGGCATCGAGGCCCTCGACGAGGACGCCCTCAAGGCGCACCGCAAGCGGGTCACCCTCAACGAGAACCTGCGCGCGCTCGAGATCGCCCGCTCGCTCGGGCTCACGGTGGCGATCAACATCATCGCGGATCCGAGCTGGGACGAGGCGCGCTTCGCGGCGGTGCGCGACTGGGCCCTCACCGTGCCCGAGGTCGTCCACCTCACGGTGGCCACCCCCTACCCCGGCACCGAGCTCTGGCTGACCGAGTCGCGGCAGCTCACCTCGCGCGACTATCGCCTCTTCGACGTCCAGCACGCGGTCCTGCCCACCAAGCTGCCGCTCAAGCGCTTCTACGAGCTGCTGGTGAACACCCAGTCCGTCCTCAACCGCAAGCACCTGGGCTGGGGGGCCCTCAAGCTCTACGGCGGCGCCGCGCTCCGGGCCGCCTCGCGGGGCCAGACCAACTATCTCCGGATGCTGTGGAAGTTCAGCTCGGTCTACAACACCGAGCGGCAGTACGCCGACCACCTGAAGCCGGTCCGCTACGAGATGAAGCCACCCCGCCCGCTGCTCGGGAGCAAGCCGAGCAAGCAGGAGCTCTACATCCACATGCCCGCCCCGGTGCACTAGCGCGGGCGTGTAACGGTTACATCCACCGTGTAATCTTTATAAGCCCGGAGCGGCCGGTCGGCCGCTCCGAGCCTCGATTGGCCTGCGTGACGCGTCGCCCAAGTAGAGGCCATACCTACCCAAAGTGGCCATGCCGACCGAGCGATCCTGGCGCACCGAACCTGGCTTACTTGTTGCTCTCCCAGGCAGGTTCGCATTCGTGCTGATAGGTTGGCCAACGTTCACAAAGGAGGCGGTTCTTATGCGACAGATGATGAAGATCGGCGTTCTGATGCCGGCGGCGGTGCTGCTGGTGTCGGGATGCGCCACCAAGGACTGGGTCCGTGAGCAGTTCACGAAGTCGGACGCCATCGTGGATCAGCGCTTCGTGAAGGTCGAGGGCCAGGTCGACGGGGTGAGCACCGAGGTCAAGGGCGTGACCACCCAGGTGAAGAGCCTGGAGGGCGCCGTGGCCGAGGCCAAGGGCCGCGCCGATGCCGCGATGACCAAGGCCGAGGGCGTGGACACCCGCCTGACCCGCCTGTGGTCGAACCGCTACAACCAGAAGACGGCCGACACCCTCGAGGTCTACTTCGGCTTCGACAAGGCCGAGCTGACGGACGGTGCGCAGACGGCGCTGGCCGGCGTGGTGAAGGAGCTGCAGGGCAACCCGACCCTGATCGTGGAGCTCGGCGGCTATACCGACCCGAAGGGGACCGTGGACTACAACTACGGGCTCAGCCAGCGTCGGGTGGAGGCGGTGCGCCGCTTCCTGGTGGAGAAGGGCGTGCAGCTGTCCCGCGTCCACGCGGTGGGCCTGGGTCCGATCGCCGCCAAGGAGAGCCCCGACGAGAAGAAGCGCCGGGTGACCGTCAAGATGCTGGTCGACCAGGACTAGAAACCCGCCTCCCTCCCTCTCCCCTCAGGGGAGAGGGCAGGGTGAGGGGTGGTTGTCTCTCAGTGACGAAGGGGGAGGGACTCACGTCCCTCCCCCTTGCTGTTTCTCTCGCGCCCCGGGCTCGGGACGCCGAGCTCAGGGCACCGAGCTGACGCCGGCGCTGACGTGGTTGGCCGACCCCTCCGGAATGCGCTCGAGCTCGCTCAGGAGCAAGCCCGCCCACCGGTAGATGTTGTGCTCCCGCACCGCCTGGCGCATCCGCGCCATGCGCGCCCGGCGCTCGTCCGGCGCCATCGCGACCGCGGTGCGGATGGCATCGGCCATCCCGTCGACGTCGTACGGGTTCACCAGGATGGCGTCCCGCAGCTCGGCGGAGGCGCCGGTGAACTGGCTCAGGATGAGCGCCCCGTCGTCGTCGTCCCGCACCGAGATGAACTCCTTGGCGACCAGGTTCATGCCGTCGTGGAGCGACGTGACCATGCAGAAGTCGGCGTGGCGGTAGAAGGGCCAGATGTCGCGATGCTCGTGGTGGCGCTTGAGATAGAGGATCGGCTTCCAGCGCTTGGTCTGGTAGGCGCCGTTGACCTCCTGCACCGCCGCGTCCACCTCCGCCTCCAGCGCCTGGTAGCGGGGAATGGTGCTGCGGCTGGGCGCCGCGAGCTGCACGAACACGAGGCGCTCGCGGTACTCCGGGAAGCGCTCGAAGAAGCGGCCCAGGGCGCGGAAGCGCTCGGGCAGGCCCTTGGTGTAGTCGAGCCGCTCCACCCCGACCCCGATGAACTCGGCGGTGATATCGAGGCTCGCGAGCAGCTCCTGGCGCGACGTGACGGGCGGGTTGTCCACGAAGCCCGGGGCCACGCTGATCGGGAACGGCTTCACCGAGGTCACGTGCTGGCCGCGGGTGACCGAGAAGCGCTCCCAGTCGATGCGGGCCTCGATCGCGCGCTCCACCGTGTCCAGGAAGTTGTTGCAGTAGTACTGGGTGTGGAAGCCGATGATGTCGGCCCCCAGCATCCCCAGCAGCAGCTCGTCCTGCCACGGGCAGATCGAGAACGCCTCGAAGTTCGGCCACGGGATGTGCCAGAAGATGGCGGTGCGCGCGTCGGGGCGCTCGCGCTTGATGAGGCCCGGCAGCAGCGCGAAGTGGTAGTCCTGGATCAGGACCATCGGCGACTCGGTGCCCGCGATCTCCTCCAGCACCGCGGCCGCGAACTTCTCGTTGACCGCGCGGTACTGCGCCCAGTCCTCCGGCCGGAAGAGCGGGCGGTTGTGCACGATGTGGCAGAGCGGCCACAGGCCCTCGTTGGAGAAGCCGTAGTAGTAGCCCGCCTCCTCCTCGGGGGTGAGCCAGACCCGCTTGAGGGTGAAGCGCGGATCGTCCGGCGGCACGCGCAGGCGGCCGCGCGCGTCCGCGGTCTCGCGGTCCGCGTCGCCGCTGGCCTGCGCCACCCACACGCCCCCGCACGCCCGCATGACCGGATCCATCGCGGTGACCAGGCCGCTGGCCGGCGTCACCACCTGGATCTGGCCCTCCTTCCAGACGTGGCTGACCGGCTCGCGGTTCGAGACCACCACCAGCGGCCGCTCCCCGAGCCGCATCTTGGCGAACTGCTTGAGCCGCTCCTCGGTCCACAGGGTCTGGCCGATCAGGCGCAGCGCGGCCTCCTCCTCCGCGGCGGCCCGCGCCCGCTGGAGGTTCTTGGCCAGCACCGTGACCTCGCGGGCGATGGGCCCGAAGAGGCTCTCGTCCGGCAGCTCGGGCGGCTCGATCGCGTGGCCGCGCCGCACCGCCTTGGTCCAGCGCGCCATCTTGGCGAGCGGCTGGGTCAGGCTCATGCGGACGACGAGCAGGGCGATGAGGGCGAGGGCGACCGCGAGCACCACGAACCGGATGGCGTTCAGGCGCCACAGCTCCCACTCCGCGGTCTGGAGATCGCTCGCGTCGAGGAAGATCACCAGCGCGCCGGAGGGCTTGTCCTCGCGCAGGATGGGATCGGCGTAGACGTAGCGCATCGTGCCGCCGACCTTGCGGAAGCCGGTCTGCACCGCCCCCGAGGTGAGCGCCCAGGTCGCTTCGGGCGGCGGGTTCTCGAGCTGCTTGGTCACGTCCGGGGTCGCCGCGATCAGGGACGCCACGCGGTCGTAGACCGCCAGGCCCAGATCCGGCTTGCTGAACTTCTTGATCAATCGGTCGACCTGCGGCTTGCTCACCCGCGGACCGAGCGCGGGCTCGAGCACCTCCTTGAGTCCCTCGCTCACCAGGGCCGCCCGCCGGTCGAGCTCCCCGGTCAGGCGCTGCCGATCCTCGACGAACTGGAAGTAGGCGAAGGCTCCGACCACGAGGAGGGAGCCGAGCCACAATCCCGCCACCAGCCGGAGCTGGAACTTCATACCCGACTCCCCGCCGTCGCGCCCTCGGCGAGCGCGCCCAGCAGCTCCCGCACCTCGCCCACGTCGCGCAGCCGGTAGGCCGCCTTGGAGGCGGGTACCGTATCGCCCACCCGGATCGTGAGGGCCAGGCCCTTCAGCACCTCGAAGGCATGCTCGTCCGTCCAGTCGTCGCCCAGGTAGAGCCAGAGGGCCGGCCCGGACCCGGACGGCAGCACGTGCTCCTGGATCCACCGCGCGCACTCGCCCTTGGTCCACGCGACCTGGGGCAGCACCTCGATCACCTTGGTCCCGTGGAAGATCTTGAGGCAGCTCCCCTGCTCACGGATGGCCCGGGCCAGCTCGATCTCGACGCGCCGGATCTCGTCCGGGGCCACGTGGCGGTAGTGGACGGCCACCGCCAGGCCCTTGGCCTCGATCCGCATGCCGGCGACCGTCGGGGCCCGCCGCAGACAGCTCCTCGCCCACCGCCCACAGCATCGGCTGCTGGGCGAGCGCGTCGGGATGGCGGAATACGAGCCCCGGCCCCTCGATCTCGAGCCCGTGGCAGCCGGCGTAGATCACCTCCGGGATGGACACACGCGTCTTCAGATCTTCGAGCCCCCGCCCCGAGATGACCGCCACCGAGCCGCGGGCAGAGCGGGCGATCCGCAGGAGCTGGTCGCGGGTCTCCTCGGCCAGGATCGCGTCGGCGGGATCGTCCACGATCGGCGTCAGGGTCCCGTCGTAGTCGGTCATGAGCAGCAGCCGCCCGTCGCCGGCGACCCAGTCGCCGACCCAGCCCAGGATGCGGGCAAGGTCACTCATGCGCCGCGCTCCCGGCAAGGGGACGCCGTCGGTGCTGCCTGAACACGTCGCGCGCTCGATATCGGCAAGGCGCATCTTTTTTGCGAGTGCCACCGGGTCGGAAGGGCAGACGTCAGCATAGCGAGCGGGCCGGGGCGGGTCAAGGGTCGGCCGGCCTCAGGACCGCGGGATACGGGGGATACGGGTCCCCGCCGCGCTCGAGCGCGCGGAGCCCGCTGTCCACGATGCGGGCAGTCGAGCCCGCGAGGCCCCAGTCGCCCCCGTAGGCGTAGTAGTGCGAGAAGCCGCCCTCGTCGAGCCGCGCGAGCAGGGCGTCGCCGCCCTCCTGGATCAGGAGCACCACGCGGTCCGTCCGGCAGGTGGCCGGCACGCAGCCGGTGACCGCGACGTAGTTCCGGTCGCCGATCCGCACGCCGCGGGGCGCCTCCGTGCGCTCGAGATACGGCATCGCGCCGCGCACGAGCTTGCCGCCCGGAGCCCAGTCCGTGCCGAACATGCTGCGGATCTTGTCGCGGAGCTGCGGGTTGTTGACGACCTCGTCCCCGGTGCGGCCGAAGGCGTTCTCCCGCGGGCCGCGCTCGAGCACGCCCGACATCGGCGGCGGCGGGGTCCCCGCCGGAGGCTCGATCGTGCAGGCCACGCTGAGGCCGCCCACGGCGAGCGCGAGGGCCAGGCACCGCTGTGCTCCGCCGAGCAGTCCACTGGGCATGCGTTCTCCTCTCCGGCAGATGTGGTATTCCCGGAGGTAACTTCGCAACCCCCGTGCCACACCGCCAGGGCTGAAATGACTGCAGACTCGGAGGCTTAGGGGTGGTCGAGCAGTGGTGGGCTCTGACCCAGTCGGTAAAGCTTACCGAGCCGGGTAAGCCTTACACGCCCTCAGCGCGGGCCCTTCGAGAGCTCGTCGGCGAGCAGATAGGCCTTGTCGGCCAGGGTGAACGCGCGCTGCACGTCGCGGGTCGAGAGGGCCTCCCGGGCCTTCGCCAGGAAGCTCTGGATCGTCAAGTAGTTCTCTCGCTGCTCCCGCACCAGTCGCGAGGGGTCGATCTTCTGCACCAGCTTCTCGGTCCCCTCGATGCGTCGCTCCGCCTGGCTCTTGATGCGCTGCTCGTCCTCGGCGCTGGCCTGCGGGGTCAGCACCGGAGCGGGCAGGTTCGGCTCCCGCGGAATCGCGGCGGTTCGGGGGGCGGCGGCACCGGCGCGGCCGGAGCCGGCGGCGCCTGCGGCGGAGCCGGGGCCGGTGCGGGCTTGGCGGGACCGGGCGCGGGCTCGCGGGCCGCCGGCGCGGGCCGGGCCGCGGCCACGGGCTCCTCGTCCACCGTCGCCGACCGCTGCGGCCCCGCCGGCGCGGGCAGGAACAGCTCGCCCACGCTGGCGCAGCCGCCGAGCGCCGTGGCCAGGACCGGCAGCCAGAGGACCGCGAGCGCCCGCATCAGCGCACCGGCAGGCGGACGATCACCGCCGTGCCCCGCCCGGGCTGGGACTTCGCCTCGATGACGCCGTCGTGCAGCTGCACGATGCGGTACACCACCGAGAGGCCGATGCCGCTGCCGCCGGGCTTGCTCGTGTAGTAGAGCTTGAAGATCTTGTCGATGTCCTCGGGGGCGATCCCCACCCCCTGGTCGGTGACGGTCACCCGCACCCACTCGAGCCCCTCGGGTCGGGTCCGGATGCGGACCGCCCCGCCGCCCGGCATGGCCTGCACCGCGTTCTGCACGATGTTGATGAAGGCCTGTCGCAGCAGCTCCTCGTCGGCGCTCACCGAGGGCAGGCCCGCGTCGAGGTCCAGGATGAAGCGCACCCCGAGGCTCTGGCCCTCCGCCTCCAGCAGCGCGCCCACGCTCTGCAGCATCGAGTTGAGGTCCACCGGCTTGAGGGTCAGCTCCTGGGGGCGCATGAACTTGAGGAACCCCTGCACCACGCGGTCCAGCCGCCGGATCTCGCTCCCGATGACCTCGAGGCTCTGCCGGACGTCGGGGTCGGCCGCCTCGAGCCGCTCCTTGAGGAGCTCGACGTGGATCATCATCGCGTTGAGCGGGTTCTTCACCTCGTGGGCGACCCCGGAGGTGAGCCGCCCCAGCGCGGCGAGCTTGGCCGAGTAGCTCACGAGGGACTGCACGGTCTTGATCGACTCCAGATCCTTCAGCAGCACCGCCACCCCCATCACCCGGTGGGCGTCCTGCATGTGGAAGGCGGAGACGAGGAACTCCTTCTCGCGGCCGTCCTGGGGGAGCATCACGGTGGCGTTGCGGATCCCGGTGGCGCCGCTCACCACCTGGTCCACGAAGGGCAGCAGCGGATGGGTGGGATCGAGCACCTCGTGGATGGGCAGCCCGACCGTCTGCTCGAGCGAGAGGCCCACCACCGTCTCCGCGACGCGGTTGAAGAACAGGATGCGCCGCTCCGGGTTCAGGAAGATCACCCCGTCCTCGAGCTGATCGACCACCTGCTGCAGGTGCGCCTTCTCGCTGAGGGTGGACAGGCGGTCGGCCTGCAGCTCGCGGCCGAGGCGCGAGAGCTGGGCGGAGAGCTCCTGGAACTCGTCGCCGCCCACCACCGCGGTCGCCTCCACCGGCTCGCCCCGGCGGATGCGGTCGACCTGGCCCACGATGGCGCGGATGGGCCGGACGGTGAGCTGGGCGAGCACCATGGCGGCGAGCCAGGCGAGCGGCAGGGCCACCGCGGCCACCGCGAGGCTCTGCTGGAGCGACGCGGTCACCTCGCGGCGGAGGAGCGTGGTGGAGACGCCGAGCCGGATCGAGCCGAAGAAGCGGTCGTTCAGGGTCACCGGCAGCGCGGTCTCGTAGGTGCGCCCCGCGTTGTAGAGCGCCGAGAAGCGGCTCAGGGTGTCGAGCTTGAGGAGGCCCTCGAGGCTCGGCCGCTCGGGCGCGGACTGCCCTTCCTTGCGCCGCTCGGTGTGCAGCAGCACGGTGCCGGTGGCGTCCGAGATGAGCGCGTAGAGGAGATGCGGCGAGTAGCCCACGCTCGCGTCGAGGAAGCTCCGCAGCTCGGGGTCGTCCCGCAGCGCGTCCAGCGGATCGGCGCCGGGGGCGCGCTGCAGCGCGCGGCCGCTCTGGGCGTAGATCTGCTTGGCGATCAGCTCCGCCTGCTTGACCGCCTCCTGCACCACCACGCGGCTCACCTGCGAGAGATGGATCGCGGTCGCGGTGGCGACCACCAGCAGGGTGAGGAGGCTGACGACCAGCGCCTCGCGCCCGCGGACTCCGAGCCGCATCGCTAGGTGCCGTAGGTCTTGAGCTTGTTGTGCAGCGTCTTCAGGCTGATGCCGAGCACGTCGGCGGCGCGGGTCTTGTTGTTGCCGTTGGCCGCGAGGGTCTTGATGATGAGGGCCTTCTCCGCGTCCTCCAGGCTCGTGCCCACCCGGAAGGACACGCTGTCGGGGCCGTCCGCCGGGTCGGCCGCCCGCAGCGAGGGCTTCGGCGGGATGTGCTTGGGCAGGATCGTATCGCCCTCGCAGACGATGATGGCCCGCTCGAGGGTGTTGCGCAGCTCGCGGACGTTGCCGGGCCACGACTGGGCGATGAGCCCGCTCAGCACCCCCTCGTCCAGCGAGCGGATGTGCTTGTCGTAGCGGGCGTTGAACTCCTCGAGGAAGGCCTGGACCAGGGCCGGGATGTCGTCGCGGCGCTCGCGCAGCGGCGGCATGACCAGGCTCACGACGTTCAGGCGGTAGTAGAGGTCTTCCCGGAACGTCCCCTCCTGGATGGCCTTGACCGGATCCTTGTTGGTGGCCGCGAGCACCCGCACGTCGACCTTGATCTCGGTCTTGCCGCCCAGCCGCCGCACCGTGCTGTCCTGCAGGATGCGCAGGAACTTGGCCTGGGTCCCCGGGTTCATCTCCGCGATCTCGTCGAGGAAGATGGTGCCCTCGTGGGCCAGCTCGAAGCAGCCCGGCCGCCGCTCGAGCGCGCCGGTGAACGCCCCCTTCTCGTGGCCGAAGATCTCGCTCTCGAGGAGGGTCTCCGGGATCGCCGCGCAGTTGACCGCCACGAAGGGCCCCTTGGCCCGCGGGGACAGCTCGTGGAGGGTGCGCGCCACCAGCTCCTTGCCGGTGCCGCTCTCGCCGCTGATCAGCACCGCGGCCGGAGTCGGCGCGGCCACCTCGATGAGGCGGTAGACCTCCTGCATGCCGTGGCTCGTGCCCACCAGCCGGCCCATGCCCCACACCTGGCTCAGCTTGCGGCGGAGCAGCGCGACCTCGCGCAGCGACTCGCCCCGCTCGGCCGCCTTGGGGATGAGCAGGCGCAGCCGGGCGACGTCCACCGGCTTGGTCAGGTAGTCGTAGGCGCCCTCCTTCATCGCGGTCACCGCGGTGTCGATCGAGCCCTGACCGGTGAGCAGGATGACCGAGGCGAAGGGCACGTCGGTCTTGAGCGCGCGCAGCAGCTCGAGCCCGTCCATCTTGGGCATCACGAGATCCGAGAGGACCACCGAGGGCAGGCCGGCGGCCGCCTTGGCGAGGGCCTCCTGCCCGTCGCCCGCCTCGTCGACCTCGTAGCCCCAGCGGGCGAGGAGCGCGCTCAGGCCCTGGCGGGCCGGCTCCTCGTCGTCGACGATCAGGATCTTGAGGGCCATGAGCTGGAGCGCGCCCTAGTGGGCGGGCAGCGCGCTCCGGAGCGCCGGGAACCAGCGGGTCAGGACCGAGTCGTTCACCAGGATCGTCTCGTCGCGCACCGCCCCGGTGGAGACGAGCGAGAAGCCGACCCCGATCAGCTCCGCGAGCCGCTCCACGTACTCGCGCGCCTTCGACGGCAGCTCCGCGTAGTCGCGCATGCCGTGGGTGGACGTCTGCCAGCCGGACAGCTCCTCGTAGACCGGCTCGGCCTCGTCCCAGATGCGCTCCTCCTCGGGGAAGTCGGTCAGCACCTCGCCCCCGTAGCGGTAGCCCACGCAGATGCGCACCGTCTCGCACCCGTCGAGGACGTCGAGTTTCGTGAGCGCGATGGTGTCGAGCCCGTTGATGCGCGCCGCGTAGCGCAGGGCCACCGCGTCGGCCCAGCCGCAGCGGCGCGGCCGGCCGGTCACCGCGCCGTACTCGTTGCCGCGGGCGCGGAGCTTGTCCGCCATCTCCCCGCTCACCTCGGTCATGAACGGCCCGCCGCCCACCCGCGTGCAGTAGGCCTTCGAGATGCCGAGCACCCCGTCGAGCTTGGTGGGCGGCACCCCGGTGCCGGTGGAGGCGCCCCCCGCGGTGGTGCTCGAGGAGGTGATGAACGGGTAGGTCCCGTGGTCGATGTCGAGCATGGTGCCCTGGGCGCCCTCGAAGAGCACCGAGCGCCCCGCCTCGATCCAGCGGTGCAGCAGCAGCGCGGTGTCGGTGATGTAGGGCGCGAGCCAGCCCGCGTAGCGCAGGTAGGTGCCCAGGATCCCGTCGACGGTGAACGTCTGCTCGTCGTAGATCTCGCGGAGCAGCCGGTTCTTCTGCTTGATGTTGAACTCGAGCTTCTCGCGGAAGAGCCGCTCGTCGAGCAGGTCGGCCATGCGGATGCCGATGCGCGCCGCCTTGTCCGCGTAGGCGGGGCCCACCCCCTTGCCGGTGGTGCCGATGCGGCGATCGCCCGGCCTGCGACTCGGAGGCCCGGTCGAGCGCCGGGTGGTAGGGCATGATCAGGTGCGCGTTCTTGGAGATATAGAGGTTGCCGTCCAGGGACACCCCCCGCTGGACCAGCGACTCCATCTCCTCGATCAGCGAGGCGGGGTCGATCACCACCCCGCAGCCGATCACGCAGCGGACCCCGCTGTGCAGGATGCCGGAGGGGATGGACTGCAGCACGAACTTCTCCTTGCCCACCACCACCGTGTGGCCCGCGTTGTTGCCGCCCTGGTAGCGCACGACCACGCCCACGTGGGGGGCCAGCACGTCCACGATCTTGCCCTTCCCCTCGTCACCCCACTGCGCCCCGACCACCACGATGTTAGGCATGACCGCCTCCGATTCCCGGAAAATGCGGACGCGGGTCCGCGAGCAGATCCTCGAGCCGCACCGTCCGCTCCCCCGGCGCGTCCGCGCCGGCTCTGCAGATCAACGACCGCGACGCGGTCGGGATCCGTGCCGTCGCCCCCGATGACCAGCGCCCAGACCGCGCGCTGTCCCCGGGCGTAGGCCAGCGACTCCGCGAGCGGGCGGCTGATGATGTCGCGCGCCACCGCCGCCCCCGCGTCCCGCAGCCGCCGCGAGATCGCGAGCGCGCGGTTCTTGTCCGCGGTGAAGTCGATCACGAAGAAATCGGGTCCGGCCAGCCGCGGCTCCGCGCCCTGCGACTCCATGGCCAGGAGCGCCCGTCCGGTCTCGAAGGCGAAGCCGGTGGCCGGGCAATCGTAGCCGAAGCGGGCCAGCATCTGGTCGTAGCGCCCGCCCCCCACGAGCGGCGCCCCCAGGCCGGTCACATAGGCCTCGAAGTGTACGCCCGAATAGTAATCGAAGCCGCGGACTTCGCCCAGGTCCAGGAGGACCGAGTCGGCCAGCCCGTAGGCGCGCAGCAGGCGGTAGACCTCGGCCAGGTTCGCCAGGGCCGCCTCCGAGCGCGCGTTCTTGACCAGGCGCTCGGCCCGCTCGAGCACGTCGCCCCGGCCGTAGAGGGTGGGCAGGGCCAGCAGGAGCTCGCTCACCGCCGCGGGGGCGGCCAGCTCGCCCACCAGGCGCTCGAGGGCCGAGAGGTCCTTGCGGCCGAGGGCGTCGCGCAGCTCCCGGGCCGCGGCGGGGTCGACGGCCAGGTCCTCCAGGATGCCGCGGAAGAAGTCGGCCTGGCCCACGTCGATCTGGAACCGCTCGAGGCCGAGGGCGCGCAGCCCCTCCACCGTCATCGCGATCATCTCCGCGTCGCCCTCGGGGTTCGGCAGCCCGATCAGCTCCACCCCCGCCTGGTAGAACTCGCGGTAGCGGCCCACGTGCGGCTCGTCGTAGCGGAACACGTTGGTGACGTAGTGCAGCCGCAGCGGCTTGGGCTCCTCGCGCATCCGGGTGGCGACGATGCGCGCGATCTGCGGGGTCACGTCGGCGCGCAGGGCCAGGAGGCGGCCGCTCTCCCGGTCCACCATCTTGAACATGCGCTCCTGCAGCTCGTGGTCGGTGCCGTGGGAGAGGACGTCGAAGTACTCGTACGCGCTCGTCACCACCTCCCGGTAGCCCCAGCGCCGGAAGACCTCGAAGAGGCGCTCCTCCACCGCGCGCTTGCGCGCGGCCTCGTCGGGCAGATAGATCTTGGCGCCCTTGGGCAGCTGGGTCGGCTGACTCTTGCGGGGCAGGCTCACGGCAGGGCCCCTCAGGCGGCGGCGCCGTCGGCCAGGTGGATCAGCGAGTTCATGCGGTGCAGCGTCGTCCAGTCGTCGCGGAACTCGAGCTCCGAGATGCCGGTCGACGAGAGCTGGAACGACCAGAGCCGATCGAGCCCCAGGCCGAGCGCCTCCAGGATCAGGAGGCGGCCGGTGATCCCGTGGGTGACGAGGCAGATGGTCTGGCCCTGGTGGGCGGCCCGCAGCGCGGCCAGGCCCGCGAGCGCCCGGGTCCGCACCGCCGCGAGGGCCTCGGCGCCGGACCAGGTCGCCTCCTGCGGGGTCTCGACCCAGGCCCGGTGGGCGTCCGCGAAGCGCTCCCGCACCTCGTCGCGCGTGAGGCCCTCCCACTCGCCGAAGCCCATCTCGCGGAAGGCCGCCGCCTCCTGGACCGCGAGGCGGTGCGGGGCCGCGATGATGGCCGCGGTGTCGCGGGCGCGCGCGAGCGGGCTCGACCACACCGCGGCGAGCGGGGTGGCCGCGAGCAGGCGCGCGGCCGACTCCGCCTGCTCGCGGCCGGTGGCCGAGAGCGGGACGTCTCGCCCGCCCTGGAAGCGGCGCTCCCGGTTCCAGTCGGTCTCGGCGTGACGCACCAGCAGCATGCGCATGGCGATCAGCGCTCGGCGAAGACCTTCTGGGCCGCGCGGACCCCGGCGCCGAAGTCGACCGGCTGCCCGAGCTCGTGCAGGACCTGCTCGAGCGCGGCCAGGGCCGTGATCACGTCGAACTCGGCCACGTAGCCCATGTGGCCCAGGCGGAACACCTTGCCCTTCATCTCCCCCTGCCCGCCCGCGATCGTGATGTTGTGCGAGGTCGAGTAGGTCGAGAGCACCGCCTCGCTGTCGAGGCCGCGCGGCGCCACCACCGCGGTCAGCGCGGGGCTCGGGGACGCCTTGGCGAACAGCTCGAGGCCCAGGGCCTCGGCGCCCGACCGGGTGGCCCGGGCCAGGCGCTCGTGACGGCGGAACACCGCCGGGAGCCCCTCGGCCTCGAGCATCTTGAGCACCTCCCGCAGCCCCACGAAGATGGAGACGGCGGGGGTGAAGCGGCATTCGTTCCGCGCCACGAATTTCCGCTCGGTGGCGAGGTCGAAGTAGTACTTGGGCAGCCGCGAGGCCTTCACGTGGCCCCACGCCTTCTCGGAGAGCGCGCAGAACGAGAGCCCGGGCGGCAGCATCAGCCCCTTCTGGGAGCCCGACACCACCAGGTCCACGCCCCACTCGTCCATCCGCAGATCGGCGATGCCGAGGCTCGACACCGCGTCGACTATCAGAATGGCGCCGCTGACGCGGGTCGACCGCGGCGATGCCCTTCACGTCGTGGAGCACGCCGGTCGAGGACTCGCTCTGCTGCATCAGCACCGCCTTCGCCTCGGGGTGCTCGCGCAGCGCGCGCGCGAAGGCCTCCGCCGGGACCGTCTCGCCGAAGGGGGCCTCCAGCGGGATCACGGTCACCCCGTAGGCGCGGCAGATCTCCTCCCAGCGCTCGCCGAACTTGCCCGCCCGCAGCACCAGGACGGTGTCGCCGGCCGACAGGGTGTTGACCACCGCGGCCTCCATCGCCCCGGTCCCGGACGAGGTGAACGGGACCACGTCCTGGCTCGTCTGGAAGAGGCGCTTGAGCCCCGCCCGGACCTCGATGAAGAGCGCCTCGTACTCCGGCGTCCGGTGGTGGATCATCGGCTGGGCCATCGCCAGCAGGACGTTCGAGGGCACGGGGGTCGGGCCCGGGGCCATCAGGTAGTACTTCTTCATTGCCGGCTCCTTGAGGGCAAGCGCCTAGAGGGTCGAGTTGACCCGACCACGGTATCAGAACCGTGCGATGCCTTGCAACGAGCCGCCGGCTTGTGAACGGGGGCGCGAGCGGCCCAGGGCCGTGACGAAGAGCGCGTCCCGGCCGGTCGCATGCGGGGAGAAGAAGTCGACCACCGCCCGGTCGTAGAACGTGAGGCCGGTCGCCCCGAAGCCCTGGGCGTAGGCGGCCAGGTAGAGGCGCCCTCCGATCAGCCCCGCCTCGAGGTTCGCCAGGCGGTAGCCGCGATTGCCCCAGCGCTCGAGCGTGCGCGCCAGATCGCCCAGGAAGAAGACGGTCGCGCTCGACGTGCCGCCGAGCGCCTGGTCGAGGCAGAGGAACGCGGAGGTCCGGCGCACGTCGCCGGCCCGGAGCCGCGCGAGCGCGTGCGCGCCGCGGTCGTACACGTAGGCGCCCGGCTCGAGCCCGGTCCACCGCGTGCACGTTGACGTACAGATCGACCAGCCCGGCCGGCGCGTCGGACGCGATCTCCCCGGTCGCGTGATAGAGCGCGCTCGACAGCGCCTCCATCGTGATCGCCTCGCCGGAGAACTCGCGCGTGGATCCGCGCCGGGCGATGGTCTCCCCGATGCGTTCTCCCCGCCTCCCCCCGCGGCGCCCCCAGCGGGGTCAGGTCTTGCATTACGACATTGTCGGAATGTAAGACCTGACCCCGGCGCGCTCGCGCCAGTCGGCGACCTCGGGCTCGGAGTCGAGGGCGGAGTCGTCGTAGGCCTGGCGGAGGAGCGGGTAGTCGACCTCGCGCGGGGAGAGCGGGACCACGTCGAGCGCGAGCGGCGTGACCACCGGGGACGCGGGGGCGGACGCCCCCTCGGCGCCGATCGGCGCGATCACCAGCGCGCCCTCCTTCGCGGCGTCGAGCCCGAGCAACCCGTTGACCTGCGCGTCCACGAAGCCGGTGACGAGGCGGGCCGGCAGCTCCAGCGCGCGCGCCACCGCCAGCAGCTCGGCCAGCATGGTGCCCGAGTCCCAGAAGAGGTGCCGGTAGCCGCGCGCCTCGTACTTCCAGGTATTGCGCCAGTAGATCGCGGAGAGGACCACCGAGGCGGGCTGGGCCGCGACCGCGTCGTCGGCCGCGGCCAGGGCGAGGGCGCCGCGCCAGTCGCCGGCCCGCAGCTGCCTCAGGCTGAAGTCGCCCGGGTTGAAGTGATAGATCCCGGGCGCGAGGCCCTCCACCGCCCCGGCCACCACGTACACCTCGGTCTGGTAGAGCGCGCCGGTGGAGGCGGCCGCCCGGAAGTGGACCTGGGCGCCCCCCGGGTACGTCTTGACGCGCATGACGCCGGCCGAGAAGAAGAGGATCGCGGCGAGACGGTCGAGATCGAGCGCGGCCGGCCGGGCGATGGGCGCGGACGGGCGCAGCGCGGCGAAGGTGTCCATCGCGGGCACCGGCAGCCCGGTGGGCAGGCGCCGCGCCTCGAGCGCGGGGTAGATCTTGAACGGGAGCGGCTTGGTCTCCCAGTCGAGCATGTGGCCGCTCCGGCGCACCGACTCGGGGGAATGCGCGGTGCGCTCGTGGTACTCGCGGGCGGCGGTGATGTCGCGGTTGTTCGAGATGACCTTACGTGAAGTGGTACGGCGGGCGGACGACCCCGCGCTCGGTGATGATCGCGGTGATCAGCTCGGCGGGCGTCACGTCGAAGGCGGGGTTGAACACCGGCGAGGCCGTCGGCGCGGTCTGGCGCCCGGCCACCCCGCGCACCTCGGCCGCGTCGCGCTCCTCGATCACGATGGAGGCGCCGGTCGGGATCGACGGGTCGATGGTCGAGCACGGCGCCGCGACGTAGAACGGGATGCCGTGGTGGCGCGCGAGCACCGCCACCGAGTAGGTCCCGATCTTGTTGGCGGTGTCGCCGTTGGCCGCGATGCGGTCGGCGCCGGTCACGACCAGGTCGACCTCGCCGCGCTTCATCACGAAGCCCGCCGCCACGTCGGAGATGAGCCGGTGCGGGATGCCCTCCTTGGCCAGCTCCCACGCGGTCAGCCGGGAGCCCTGCATGACCGGCCGCGTCTCGTCCACCCACACCAGCGCGAGCCGGCCGCGCTCGTGCGCCGCGCGGATCACCCCGACCGCGGTGCCGTAGCCCGCGGTGGCCAGCGCGCCCGCGTTGCAGTGGGTGAGCAGGCGCGCGCGCTCGGGCACGAGCGCGGCGCCGTGGGCGCCCATCGCCCGGTTGGCCGCGAGGTCCTCGGCCAGGATGGCCTGGGCCTCGACGAGCAGCCGGTCGCGCAGCGCGCCCGACCGAGAGCTCGGGGCCGGCCGCCGCGGTGCGCCGCATCCGATCGAGAGCCCAGAAGAGATTGACCGCGGTGGGCCGCGTCGCGGCCAGCCCCTTGATCGCCTCCTCCAGATCCGCGAGCAGCGCCGAGCGGTCGGTCGCCCGGCTGGCCCGCGCGGCGAGCACCACCCCGAACGCGGCGGCCACGCCGATCGCGGGGGCGCCGCGGACGACCAGGCTGCGGATGGCCTCCGCGACCTCGGGCCAGCTCCCGCAGGCGCGCTCGACCTCCTCGGTGGGCAGGCGGGTCTGGTCGATCAGGACCAGGCGGCCATCCTCCCAGCGGACGGGCGTGATCACTGTCCGCGACTCGCCCTCACCCTGCCCTCTCCCCCGAGGGGAGAGGGAGAGAGGCGGGCGCGGAGGTCGGATGGGGAGAGGCGCTCGACGCGGAAGAGCTTGTCGCGGGAGGCGGCGCCGCGCACCAGCGCGATCCGCGAGGCGGCGACGCCGAGCGCCTCGGCCAGCAGGTCGGTCACCGCGCGATTGGCCTCCCCGTCCGCGGGCGGCGCGGTCACCCGCACTCGCAGGGTGTCGCCCTGCCAGCCCACCACCTCGTTGCGCCGGGCGCGGGGCTGCACCCGGACGTGCAGCAGCGGGCGGAGCGCTAGCCGTTGTCGCCCTGGTTGGCATCCGCCTCGAGATCCTGATCCAGCAGCCGCTGGTACATGTCGACGGTGGCCCGCAGCGACTCCGCGAGCTGGCGCCGGGTCCGCTTGAGCTGGCTGATCTGGGCCTGGATGGCGCCCTCGGCGGTGCGGGCGGCCTCGATGGTCTTCTCCCCCTGCATCTCCGCTTCCTTGATCAGGAGCTGGGCCTCGCGCCGGGCGTTGTCCTTCATCTCCTCGACCATGCGCTGGGTGGTCACCAGGGTCTCCTGCAGCATGCGCTCGCGCTGCTCGAGCCCGCGCGCGCGCTCCTCGGCCGCCTGCAGGTGCTCCTTGAGGAGCGTGTTCTCCTTCAGGAGCGCCTCGTAGTCGGCGGCGAGATCCTCGAGGAAGGTGTCCACCTCCTGGACGTCGAAGCCGCGGAACATCCGGACGGTGAACTGCTGCTGACGGATATCCATGGGCGTGATGCGCACGGGACTCTCCTCAGTACATCGCTCGGAGCAGGCCGGGCAGGATCACCCGCTCCACGAACTGGATGGCCAGGATGACGATCAGCGGGGAGAAGTCGAGCCCCCCGGTCTTCCACGGCGGCAAGCAGCCGGCGCACCGGAGCCAGCACCGGCTCGGTGACCTGCCGCAGGAACAGCACGATGGGATTGCGGGGGTCGGGGCTGACCCAGGTGATGAGGGCCGCCGCGATGATCACCCACGAGTAGAGCCCCAGCAGCCAGCCGAAGAAGCCGATGAGCTCCGGCACTAGCGTTTGCCTCCCAGCTCGCGCGAGCGCAGGGTCGCCCGCTCGACCGCGCCGATGAAGGTCCGCCGCACCCCGCCCTCTTCCAGCGCCGCGATGCCGGCGATGGTGGTGCCGCCCGGCGAGGACACCATGTCCTTCAGCTGCCCCGGGTGCATCCCGGTCTCGAGAATCAGCCGCGCCGAGCCGAGCACGGTCTGCGCGGCCAGGATCATGGCGGTGGCGCGGTCGAGCCCCATCTTGACGCCGCCGTCGGCGAGCGACTCGATGACGATGGCCACGTAGGCGGGCCCCGAGCCGGAGAGCCCGGTCACCGCGTCGAGGGCGTCCTCGTCGAGCACCACCGCGCGGCCCACCGCCCCGAACAGCTCCTGGGCCAGCTCCAGATCGCCCGCCTCGAGGCCGTCGGCGCGCGCGATCGCGGTCACGCCCTCGAGCACCAGCGCGGGCGTGTTCGGCATCACCCGGATCAGGCGCGCGGGCTTGCCGAGCCCCTCGCGCAGCCGCGCCACCGGCACGCCCGCCGCCACCGAGATCAGGAGCCGGGTACGATCCACCGCGCCCGCGATCTCCTTCAGCACCGCGCCCATGATCTGCGGCTTCACGGCCAGGATGACCACGTCGGACTTGGCGACCAGATCATGGTTGGAGGAGGCCGCGCCGATGCCGTACTGGGAGGCGAGCTGCTGGAGCCGGTCGGCGCGCACGTCGGTGGCCGCGATCGCGGAGGCGGGCACGAGCCCGGTCTGGAGCAGGCCCTTGATGATGGCCTCGCCCATGTTCCCCGCGCCGAGGAAGCCGACCCGCTTGTCCTTGATGCTCACCCGGTCCGCTCCTGTCCGCGCGGGGCCCGCGCGCCGAAGATCGCGGTCCCCACCCGCACCATGGTCGCGCCTTCCTCGATGGCCACCTCGAAGTCGGCGCTCATGCCCATCGAGCAGTGCTCGAGGGCCAGCTCGTCACGCAGCTCGCGCAGGCGCCGGAAATACGGCCGCGCCTGCTCCGGCTGCTCCGTCGCGGGCGGGATCGCCATGAGGCCGCGCACCTTCAGATCGGGCAGCCCCGCCACCATCTCGTGCAGCCGCTTCAGCTCGGCGGGGGCGACGCCGCCCTTCTGCGGCTCGTCTCCCAGGTTCACCTGGAGCAGCACGTTGAGCGGCCGCCCCGCCCCGTGCGCCCTCCGCGACAGCTCCTGCGCCAGATCGAGCCGGTCCACCGAGTGGATCCAGTCGAACAGGCGGGCCGCGTCCCTCGCCTTGTTGGTCTGCAGCGACCCGATCAGGTGCCAGGGCACCGGGCGCCCGAGCGCCTCGATCTTCTCCTTCGCCTCCTGGACGCGGTTCTCCCCGAGAGCGGCAACGCCGGCGGCGATGGCCAGCCGTACCCGCTCGACTTCCATGGTCTTGGAGACCGCGATGAGCAGGACGTGGTCGGGGGAGCGACCGGCCCGCGCGCACGCCCGCGCGACGGCCTCCTGGACCCGCCCGAGGTTGGCGCGCATGTCCAGCATGAGTGGGGGCGATTCTAGCACGCCCGCCCTATCCGGGGAGCGCCGCGACCGTCACGAGGCGCCCGGCGCCGCGCTCCCGACGGTAGGAGAAGAGGAGGTCGGGCCGGCAGCCGGTGCAGAGCCCCAGCAGATCGATACCTTCCGGGGGGACGCCGGCGGCGGTGAGCTGGTCCACATTGGCCCGCCACAGGTCGAGCATCCACTTGCCGGGGCCCTTGGGCGTCGCCCAGGGCTCCCACGCCCCCGGAAAGGCCGTCTCCAGGCGCTCGAGCACGGGGGCGTCCACCTCGTAGCAGCAGGGCCCGATGGACGGGCCGATGGCCACCACCAGGTCGCGGGGCGCGCTGCCGGCCTCCGGCCAGGGCCGAGACCGCGGCGCGGCCGACCGACTGCACGGTGCCCCGCCAGCCCGCGTGCACCGCGGCCAGCCGCCCGGCGCGCGGGTCATAGAGGACGATGGGCAGGCAGTCGGCGGTCGAGATGCAGAGCGGCAGCCCGGCCCGGCTGGTGGCCAGCGCGTCCCCGTGGCCCGCGAAGCCCCCGCGCTCCACCCGGATCACGTCGGCCCCGTGCACCTGGCGCGCGAAGACGGGCTCGCCGACCAGCCCGCGGGTGGCCAGGAGCGCGCGCGACTCGGGCCCGAGCGGAGGGCGCGATTCGGTGGGCCGCGCGATGCCGGGGAAGTGCCGCGTCGTGAACAGGTGGGGCAGCCCGTGCCGCTCGAGGAGCCGGGAGGTGACGAAGTGCGGGAGAGCGTCGGGGTCGCGCGGGGCGCGGGAAGTCACCCGGCTATTCTCTCACGCCTCTTCCGGCGGCGGCCCAGCCGCTCCCCCTCACCCTACCCTCTCCCCCGTCGAGGGGGAGAGGGCAGGGTGAGGGGGCGATGCCGAACGGCCCGAGGACTAGTCCGCCTGCCGCCGCAGGAAGGCCGGGACGTCCAGGTCCTCCTCGGCCGGCTCCTCCCCTTCCGCGCGCAGATCGGCGATCCGCCGCCGCCAGTCCTTGCTCGGCGTGGTGCTCCGCGGGCCGGAGGGGATCGGCACCACCTTGGGACCGGGCAGCGAGGTCTCCTTGCGCTCGGTGAAGCCGGTGGCGATGACGGTGATGCGCACCTCGTCGGCCAGGCTCTCGTCGAGCACCGCGCCGAAGATGATGTTGGCCTCCTCGTGCGCGGCCTCCTGGACGATCCGGGCCGCCTCCTCGACTTCGTGGATCGACAGATCGGGGCCGCCGGTGAAGTTGATCAGGATGCCGCGCGCGCCCTCGATCGAGGTCTCGTCGAGCAGCGGGCTCGCCACCGCCTTCTGGGCCGCGTCGAGCGCGCGGTGCTCGCCCTTGCCGATGCCGGTGCCCATGAGCGCCATGCCCATGCCGGACATGATCGTGCGCACGTCGGCGAAGTCGAGGTTGATGAGGCCGGGGACCAGGATCAGGTCCGAGATGCCCTGCACCGCCTGCAGCAGCACGGTGTCCGCGACCTTGAAGGCCTCCAGCAGCGGCGTGCCGCGATCCACCACCGCGAGCAGGCGCTGGTTGGGGATCGCGATCAGGGTGTCGACCACCGCGCGCAGCTCGGCCATGCCCGCCTCGGCCTGGAGCGCGCGCTTGCGGCCCTCGAAGGCGAACGGCTTGGTGACCACCGCCACCGTGAGGATGCCGAGCTCCTTGGCCACCGAGGCCACGATCGGCGCGGAGCCGGTGCCGGTGCCGCCGCCCAGGCCCGCGGTCACGAACACCATGTCGGCGCCTTCCAGCACCTTCTTGATCTCCTCCCGGTCCTCGAGCGCCGCGTTCTTGCCGACCTCGGGATCGGAGCCGGCGCCGAGGCCGCCGGTGAGCCGGCTGCCGAGCTGGAGCTTGACCGGCGCGGGAGACGAGCGGAGGGCCTGTAAGTCGGTGTTCCCCACGATGAAGTCGACGCCGGTGAACGAGGCCGCCATCATGCGGTTGACCGCGTTGGAGCCGCCCCCGCCGAGGCCGATCACCTTGATCTTCGCCGCCTCGCGCTCTTCTTCCAGCTCGAACACCGGCCGCCGCCCCTGAGTGTGCTCCATCGACTCCTCCTTAGATTGTCCCCGTGGGGATCGAGCCTGTGGTTGCCGCGCCCGGACGGGCGGCATCGTGGTGAACAGCTCCGCCTGTCCGGCGGCGCGCGGGGGCTTGCCCTCGCCGCCTCTCCTAGAAGAGTTCCGCAAACCAGTCCCGCAGCCGCCGGCCGGTGCGCCCGACCAGCGTGCCGTCCTCCACCTCGTTCACTCCGCCGCCTCCGCCGTGACCGCGCGCTCCGTAGAGGGCCAGCCCCACCGCGGTCGCGTGGATGGGGCTCTGCACCACGTCGGCCAGCCCGGAGAGCCCGGCGGGCACTCCCGCGGCGCACCGGCATGTCGAAGACCTGCTCGGCGAGCTCGGGCACCCCGTGCATGATCGAGCTGCCCCCGGTGACCACCACCCCGCCCGCGGCCACGTCGTTGAGCCCGGCCCGCACCAGGTCGCGCGCGACCAGGGTGAAGATCTCCTCGACGCGCGGCTGGATGATCTCGGACAGGATCTGCCGCGACAGCTGCCGCGCCTTGCGCCCGCCCACGCTCGGCACGTCCACCACCTCGTCCTCGCGCACGAGCGCGGTGAGGGCGCAGCCGTGGCGCTTCTTGAGCTCCTCCGCGTCCGCGGTCGGCGTCCGCAGCCCCACCGCGATGTCGTTGGAGATGTGGTCGCCGCCCGAGCGGCAGGCTGCTGGTGTGCCACACCGCCCCGTCGCGGAAGAGGGCCACGTCGGTGGTGCCGCCGCCCAGGTCGATGAGGAGGATGCCGAGCTCCTTCTCCTCGGTGGAGATGACCGCCTCCGCGGAGGCGAGCGGCTCCAGCACCAGGTCCTGCACCTGCAGGCCGGCGCGGTTGACGCTCCGGACCACGTTGCGCACCGAGGTGGTGGCGCCGGTGACGAGGTGCACCTCGACCTCGAGACGCACCCCCGACATGCCGAGCGGCTCCTTCACCCCGTCCTGGTCGTCGACCAGGAAGGTCTGGGGCAGCACGTGGATGATCTCGCGGTCCTGGGGCAGGTTCACCGCGCGGGCCGCGTCGAGCGCGCGGTCGATGTCGGCCTGGCTCACCTCGCGGTGCTTGCCCGAGACCGCCACCACCCCGCGGCTGTTGATGCCCCGGATGTGGCCGCCCGCGACTCCCGCGATCACCGAGCCGATCTCGACGCCCGCCATCTCCTCGGCCTCGGCCACCGCGTGCTTGATCGACTCCACCGTCGAGTCGATGTTGACCACCACGCCCTTGCGCAGGCCGCGGGACGGGCTCGTCCCCACGCCCACGATGTCGAGGTTGCCCACCGGCGACCAGTCGGCGATCACGCAGCAGATCTTGGTCGTGCCCACGTCCAGCCCGGCGATGACCTGCCGCACTCGGGATCTGGCCATTGCCCTCCTCACCTCGTCACGGTCTTGAGGACCACCTGATCGCGGAATCTCAGATCGATCGTGCCCACCGCCTCGCCGCCCGACCGCACCTGGGCGAGCACGCCCTGCAGCCGGCCCAGCCGCGCCTCCCAGTCGTCGGCGCCCAGCCGGACCTCGATGCCGTCCACCGTGTAGAGCACCGGTCCGTCCGGCCGGCTCACGTCGATCTCGGAGATCTGCTGGAGCAGCGTGGTCTCCGAGCGGAGCAGCACCCGGAGCAGGGCGATGCCCGCCGCGACGCGCGCGGACGGCCCGCCGTCGGCGGCCAGGTCGGCGGGGGCGAGGCCGGTGATGACCGGAGCCTTGGGCGCCACCGCGCGCGTCTCCGGCCCGAGGTTCACCCCCTGCTCGTCGATCCAGTGCAGCCGGCCCGCGTGGGCCAGCGTGAACGGCCGCCGCTCCTCCACCGCGAGCGTCACCTGGTTCGGGAAGCGCCGCACCATCTCGGCGCGCCGGATCAGCGGGAGCGCCTCCAGGCGCGCGACCACCGCGCCGCGGTCGAGCCGGAAGAGATTGGTGCCGGGGCCGATGCCGGAGGCGGCCACCACGTCCTCCGGGCGCAGCCGGCTCGCCCCGGTGACCGCCACCTCGGTGACCGTGAAGCGCGGCGAGGTCAGCATCCACAGCGCGCCGAGCCCGCCCGCGCCGAGCACCGCGAGCGCGATCCCGATGGGCACCACGCGCGTGGTGACCCAGCGCACCCGGCGGGTGACCCGCCGGGCCATCCGGGCGCGCGAGACGCGCTGGCGCTCCATCGCGGGGCCGCGCTCGGCCAGGTCCGCGAGCCGGCCCCGCCCGGCCCGCGGGGTGATGACCGCGCTGTGTGTTCTCAAATCTCTCCCATGGTCTTCATCTCGGGCTCGAGCGTGATGCCGAAGTGGTTGCGCACCCGGTCGAGGGTGAGCTGCATGAGGGCCTTGATGTCGGTCGCGGCGGCGCCCCCGCGGTTGACGATGAAGTTGGCGTGCTTGGCCGAGATCTCGGCCCCGTTCAGGCGCTTGCCCTTGAGCCCGACCTTCTCGATGAGGCGCGAGGCGGTCTCGCCCTGCGGGTTCTTCCACACCCAGCCCGCCGAGGCCAGCGCGAGCGGCTGGGTCGCCTTCTTCTGCTTGAGCCGCTGCTTGATGTCCTTCTGGATCTCCGCGAAGGGCCGCCGGTGCAGCTGCAGGCGCGCCCCGATGAGCACCGAGCCCTGCGGCGCGGCGAACATCCGGTAGCTGAACGAGCCCGCCCCCGGCTTGAACTCCCCCAGCGTGCCGTCCGGGTGCAGGAAGTAGACCGCGGAGATGAAGTCCGCGATGCCGCCGTCCGGCGTGCCCGCGTTCATCGCCACCGCCCCGCCCACCGTGGCCGGCACCCCGACCAGGCACTCGATGCCGCCCAGGTTCAGCGCGGCCGCCTCGCGGATCAGGGCCGAGAGGCTCACCCCCGCCCCCGCCACCGCCTCCTCGCCGTTGAACTCGGCGCGGCCGAGGCAGCCCTCGAGCTTGAGCACCACGCCGCGGACGCCGCGGTCGCTGACCAGCAGGTTGTTGCCGCCGCCGATGACGTCGATCGAGAGCTGCTCCCGCTCGGCGAACGACAGCGCGCAGCGGATGTCTTCCACGTCCTGGGGGACGATGAAGATGTCCGCCGGACCTCCGATGCGCAAGGAGGTGTGGAAGCTGAGCGGCTCCTTGAATCGGACCTCGCCCCGGATCTCTCCCAGCATGCGTTATCTCCTCTTGGATGACGTGTCGGGATCGTCGCCGAGCCGCTGGAGCAGTTCCCCGCCCAGCTGGCCCACGTCGCCGGCCCCGAGAGTGAGCACGAGATCACCCGCTCTGGTGGATTCGCACAGGTAGTCGATGATGGCCGCGCGGTCGCTGCCCAGGTACAGCACCTCGCGGTGCCCGTGGGCCGCGATGCCGTCGGCCAGGTCGCGGGCGTGCACGCCGGGAATCGGCGCCTCGCCCGCGGCGATAGATGTCCATGACGATGAGGACGTCGGACTGGTAGAACGCGGTCAGGAAGTCGTCGCGCAGGTGCTGCGTCCGCGAATAGCGGTGCGGCTGGAACACCGTGATCACGCGCCGGTCGAACCCCGCCTTGGCGGCGGCGAGGGTCGCGCGGATCTCGGCGGGGTGATGGCCGTAGTCGTCGACGACGAGCACGTCCCGGGCGGTGCCCCGGATCTGGAAGCGGCGCTGCACGCCCGCGAAGCCGGCCAGGGCGGTCTGGATCTTCGGCAAACGGCATCTCGAGGTCGAGCGCGACCGCGGTGGCGGCCAGCGCGTTGAGCACGTTGTGGCGGCCGGGAATCTGGAGATCGATCGTCCCGAGCGACGATCCCGCGGTGCACCACCTCGAAGGTCGAGCGCATCTCCGCGAACTGCAGCCGCCGCGCGGTGACGTCGGCGCCCGCCTCGAGGCCGTAGGTCACCACCCGCTTGTCCATACGCGGGATCATGCGCTGGAGGTTCGGGTCGTCGAGGCAGACGACCGCCGCGCCGTAGAACGGCACCTTGTTCGCGAAGGCGAGGAACGCGGCCACGATCGCGTCGAGATCCGGGTAGTGGTCGAGGTGCTCGGCGTCCACCGTGGTCACCACCGCGATGGTGGGGGTGAGCTTGAGGAAGGAGCCGTCGGACTCGTCGGCCTCCGCGACCAGGAACTCGCCCTGGCCGAGGCGGGCGTTGGTGCCGAGCCCGTGCACGCGGCCGCCGACCACCACGGTGGGATCGAAGCCGCCCGCCCCCAGCACCGCGGCCACCATGGAGGTGGTGGTGGTCTTGCCGTGGGTGCCCGCGATCGCGATGCCGTACTTGAGCCGCATCAGCTCCGCGAGCATCTCGGCCCGCGCGATCACCGGGACGCCGCGCTGACGCGCGGCCGCTACCTCCACGTTGTCGCGCGCCACCGCCGAGGAGTAGACCACCACGTGGGCCCCCTCGACCTGCGCCGCCGCGTGCCCCACGTAGACCTTGGCCCCCAGCCGCTCGAGGCGCTCCACCGTCTCGCTGCGCCGGGCGTCGGAGCCGGTGACCCGGTAGCCGAGCGTGAGCAGGACCTCGGCGATGCCGCTCATGCCGACGCCGCCGATGCCCACGAAGTGGATGTGCTGGTACTTCTTGAACATCAGGCCGCTCTCCCGTGCTGCGAGATGTTGAGCAGCACGCCCGCCGAGAACATGGTCATGAGCAGCGCGGAGCCCCCGAAGGAGATGAACGGCAGCGGCAGCCCCTTGGTGGGCAGCGTCCCGGTCACCACGCCCAGGTTCACGATGGTCTGGGTCGCGAGCATGATGGTGAGCCCGAGCCCCAGGAAGGCGCCGAAGGGGTCGGGCGCGTGCAGGCCGATGCGCAGGCCGCGCCAGATGAGCAGGGCGAAGAGGGCCACGATGACGGTGGCCCCGAGCAGGCCGAGCTCCTCGCCGATGATCGCGAAGATGAAGTCGGTGTAGGGCTCCGGCAGGTAGAAGAGCTTCTGCTTGGAGTCGCCGAGCCCGACCCCGAGCCAGCCGCCCGAGCCCAGCGCGAGGAACGACTGGATGATCTGGAAGCCGCTGCCCTGGGGATCGTCCCACGGGTTCATGAACGCGACCATCCGCCGCCACCGGTAGGGCTTGAGCGCGATCAGGGCGATCACCACCGGCAGCGCCGCGCCCGCGATGAGCGCCATGTGCTGCACGCGCGCGCCGGCCAGGTAGGCGAGCACCAGGGTCAGGATGACCAGGGCCAGGCTGTTGCCGAGGTCGGGCTGGAGCAGGGTCAGCGCGGCCATGCCGCCCGCCACCAGCAGCACCGGCAGCAGGCCCTCGGTGAAGCGCCCGACGACCTCCTGCCGCCTGCGTCAGGAACGAGGCCAGGTAGAGCACGAGCGCGAACTTGGCGAGCTCCACCGGCTGGAAGGACGCCGGGCCCAGGTGGAACCAGCGCCGGGTGCCGTTGATCGACTGGCCGAACGGCGGCACCAGCACCAGCACCAGCAGCACGAAGGAGACGACCAGGAGCGGCATCACGACCCGCTCCAGGTTCCGGTAGTCGAGCAGCATGCCGCCCCAGAGGCAGCCGAGGCCCAGCACCGCCCAGAAGAGCTGCTTCTTCAGGAAGAAGAACGGGTCGTGGAAGCGGTCGGCCGCCACGATCGCGCTCGCCGAGTAGACCATCACCACGCCCACGCACACGAGGGCCACCACCACTCCGAAGAGGGGCAGGTCGGGCGTGAGCTTGCGGGGCATCAGCCGAGCAGCGCCCGCACCACGGCCTTGAAGACGTCGCCGCGGTGCTCGTAGTTGCGGAACATGTCGAACGAGGCGCACGCGGGCGAGAGCAGCACCACGTCGCCCACCCGCGCCGCGTCGCGGGCGCGCCGCACCGCGTCCTCCATCGACTCCGCGTCCTCGCCGGGGACGCCGGCCGGCTCGAGCGCGGCCCGGATCTGGGGCCCGTCCTGGCCGATCAGGATCGCCCGCCGCACCCGCCCGCGCGCCGCCGCCGCGAGGGGGCCGAAGTCCTGCCCCTTCCCCTTGCCGCCCGCGATGAGCACGATCGGCTCGGTGAAGCTCTCGAGGGCCTTGATGGTGGAGTCGACGTTGGTGCCCTTGGAGTCGTTGTAGTAGACGACGCCGCGATCGTCGTGCACGCGCTCGATGCGGTGGGGGACCCCGCGGAAGGCGGCGATGCCGCGCCGGATCGCGGCGGGGGCCATCCCGGTCCACAGCGCGCACGCGGTGGCCGCGAGCACGTTCTCCACGTTGTGCTGGCCGCGCAGGGTGATCGCGGTCACCGGGCAGATCCGCTCGGTGGAGCCGTTGAGCTTGGCCACGATCCACCCGTCGTAGATGAACACCCCGTGGGGCAGCGTGCTCTGCCGGCTGAACCAGATCACCCGTCCCCGCGCCCGGCCCGCGAGGCCGGCGGTGACCGGGTCGTCCGCGTTCAGCACCGCGCAGTCGGTCGCGGTCTGGTTGGCGAAGATGCGCGCCTTGGCGTCCACGTAGCGCTCGAACGTGCCGTGGCGGTCCAGGTGGTCCGGGGTCACGTTCAGGACCACCGCGACCCGCGGGCGGAAGCGGTCGGTGGTGTCGAGCTGGAAGCTGGACGTCTCGGCCACCACGATCCCGTCGCCCGGGAACTCGAGCGCGTGCTCGGCGAGCGGGGTGCCGATGTTGCCGCCCACCATCACCGGCCGCACCTGGGTGCGCAGCAGCTCGCCGGTGAGCGTGGTGGTGGTGGTCTTGCCGTTGGTGCCGGTGATCGCGATGCAGTCGGCCTCCATCACCCGCCAGGCCAGCTCGAGCTCGCCGATGACCGGCACCCCGCGCGCGCGGACCGCGGCCAGCGCGGGCAGCTCGAGCGGCACGCCCGGGCTCACCACCACCAGCTCCGCCCCCAGGAACGCGGCCTCCGGGATGGCCGCCGGTCCAGAGCGCGCAGCCCTCGCGCTCCAGCACGCGCGCCTCGGTGGCGAGGCTCTCGAGCGGACCGGAGTCGGAGGCGAGCACGCGCGCCCCGAGCCGGCGCAGCAGCCGCGCCGCGGCCACCCCGCTCTTGGCGAGGCCCACCACCGCCACCGTCTTGCCCGCGAGCGACTCGCGGTACGGCACGCCGCGCGTCCCGTCGCCGCTCACGAAGATCCCCACCTGATACGCGGCGTCGCGCCGCAGTGTCGCCAGAATCGCCATGTCATGTCACCCTAGCGGAGCTTGAGAGTGGTGAGGGCCAGGAGCGCCAACATGATGGACACGATCCAGAACCGCACGATGATCTTGGGCTCCGCCCATCCCTTGATCTCGTAGTGGTGGTGTAACGGCGCCATTCGAAAGACCCGTCGTCCGGTCAGCTTGAAGGAGGCGACCTGGATGATGACCGAGGCCGCCTCCACCACGTAGATGCCGCCGATGAGCGGCAGCAGGAGCTCCGACTTGGTGACCACCGCGAGGGTGCCGAGCGAGCCGCCGAGCGACAGCGAGCCCACGTCGCCCATGAACACCTGGGCCGGGTAGCTGTTGAACCAGAGGAAGCCGAGCGCGGCGCCCACCAGCGCGCCGCAGAAGATCGTCAGCTCGCCGGTGCCCTTGACGTTCAGGATGCGCAGGTACTCGGCGGCCCGGAAGTTGCCGGTGAGGTACGCGATCACCGCGAAGGCCCCGCCCGCGGTCACGATCGGCCCGATGGCGAGCCCGTCCAGCCCGTCGGTCAGGTTCACCGCGTTGGACGCGCCCACGATCACCAGGATCGCGAACGGGATCCAGAGCCAGCCGAAGGTGAGCAGCCAGCCCTTGAAGAACGGGATCACGACGCTGGTGGTGAAGCCGTCGGGCGGCCAGACGTAGAGCCACGCCATCAGCACGCCCACCAGCACGATCTGGGCCCCGAACTTCTCGCGCGCCGAGATGCCCTTGCGGGTCTTGAGCTTCTTCCAGTCGTCCTTGAGCCCGATCAGCCCGAGCCCCGCGGTGGCCAGCACCAGCACCCAGATGTAGCGGTTGCGCAGGTTGGCCCACAGCAGCGTGGCGACCAGGATCGCCACCAGGATGCCGATGCCCCCCATGGTCGGGGTTCCCGCCTTCGTCTTCTGGTGCCGCTCCGGGGTGTCCTCCCGGACCGACGAGCCGCCGTGCTGCATCTCGCGCAGCCGGGTGATCAGCCACGGCCCCAGGATGAACGAGATCACCAGCGCGGTGACCGTCGCCATCGCGGTCCGGAAGGTGATGTACCGGAACACGTTGAAGGCGGTGTGGTACTTGGCGAGCGGCACCAGCAGCTCGTAGAGCATCAGCCATCTTCTCCTCCGAAGCGGGCCACGAGCGCGTCCACCACGCGCTCCATGCGCATGCCCCGGGAGCCCTTGACGAGCACCGCGTCGCCCGGCGCCAGCCGCTTGAGCAGCAGCGCCACCGCATCCTCGAACGTGGTCACGTGATGGCTCTCCGCGAGCCCGGCCTGCCGCGCCGCCTCCACCGCCACCCGCGCCCAGCGGCCCATGCCGAGGAACTCCGCCGCGCCGGAGGCGGCCACCGCCCGGCCCATCTCGCGGTGCGCGGCCTCGCTGATCGTCGCCCAGCTCGAGCATGTCGCCCAGCACCACCACGCGCCGGCGCACGTCCGGTCGGCGCGGCGAGGGTCTCGAGCGCGGCGGCCACCGAGCCGGGATTGGCGTTGTAGGTGTCGTCGAGGATGCGCAGGCGGCCCGCCGCGACGCCACACGCAGCGCCCCTTGGCCGGCCGCGCCGCCTCCAGGCCCTGCGCGATCTGCTCGAGCGAGAGGCCGAGGGCGAGCCCCACCCCCGCCGCGGCGAGCGCGTTGGTGACGTTGTGGCGGCCCGCGAAGTGCAGGCGCACCGGCGCGCTGCGCGGTGCCGATCGCGAGGGAGAAGCGGAGCCCGTCGCCCGCGTCGGAGGCGGGGCCCGCCGCGTGGACGTCGGCGCCGGGGCGCGTGCTGTAGTAGAGCACCCGCGCCCGGCTCTGGTCGCGCATCGCGAGCACCCGCGGATCGTCCGCGTTGAGCACCACCGTGCCGTCGGGCGGGATCGCGCGGACGAGCGCGCTCTTCTCGACGGCCACCCCGTCGAGATCGCGGAAGGCCTCGGTGTGGGCGCCCTGCACCACCGTGACCACGCCCACCGTGGGCCGGCAGATCGCGGCGAGCGACTCGATCTCGCCCGGGGTGTTGGCGCCCAGCTCGAGCGCGAGCGCCCGGTGCTCGGGGCCGAGGCGGAGCAGGGTGAGCGGCAGCCCCCACTGGTTGTTGAAGCTGCCCTCGGGCTTGAGCACCGGCCCGAGCGCCTGCAGCACCGCGGCCATCATCTCCTTGGTGGTGGTCTTGCCGTTGGAGCCGGTGACCGCCGCGACCGGGACGGTGAAGCGCGCCCGGTGATAGGCCCCGAGGCGCCCGAGCGCGCGGGTGGTGTCGTCCACCAGGATCGTCGGCACCGACGGCGGCAGGTCGTCGGGCAGGTTGTGGACGACCAGGCACGAGGCCCCGCGCGCGGCCGCGTCCCGCAGGAAGCCGTGGCCGTCGCGATTGGGCCCCTGGATCGCGAAGAAGGCCTCGCCGATGGCCAGGTTGCGGCTGTCGATGCTGACCCCGGTCACCGGCACCCCGAGGTCGCCCGCCACCAGGGCGCCCTGGGTGCCGCGGACCACGTCCTCGACGCTCAGGCCCGCCACGCGCGCCCTCCGGTTCCCCCGCGCGCGACCAGCGCGGTCCGGGCCACCTCGCGGTCGTCGAACGGCAGCACCTCCGACCCGACGATCTGGTAGGTCTCGTGCCCCTTGCCCGCGATGACCACCACGTCGCCCTCGCGGGCCCAGGCGACCGCGCCCTCGATGGCCCGCCGCCGGTCCGCGATGGACTCGTGGCGGCCCGCCGCGGTCGCGGGGATGCCGGTCTCGATCTCGGCCAGGATGGCCTCCGGCCGCTCGCTGCGCGGGTTGTCGGAGGTGACCCACGCCCGGTCGGCCAGCCGCGCGGCGATCGCCGCCCATGATCGGGCGCTTGCCGCGGTCGCGGTCGCCGCCGCAGCCGAACACCACGCCGAGGCGCGCGCCGGGCTCGAGCAGCTTGCGCGCGGTGGTGAGCACGTTCTCGAGCGCGTCCGGGGTGTGGGCGTAGTCGACCACCACCAGGAACGGCTGGCCGGCCTCCACGCGCTCGAAGCGCCCCGGGACGGTCGCGACCCCGGAGAGGATCCGGCCGATCCGCGCGGGCTCCATCTCGAGGGCCAGGCCGACGCCCACCGCCCCGAGCAGGTTCATCACGTTGTGCTCGCCCACCAGCGCGGAGGTGATCTCGATCGCGCCGCCCGGCGAGGCGATCTCGAGCCGGATGCCGTCCATCCCGGACTGCCAGCGGAGCGGCCGCAGCTCGGCGGGGGCGCGGAGGCCGAAGGTCAGGATCCGCACCCGCGGATCGGCCGCGGCGGCGCGGACCATGGCCGCGCCCGCCGGATCGTCGACGTTCACCACCGCGGCGCGGCGCGGCTTGCGGCTCGCGCGCGAGCAGGCCGAACAGCCGGGCCTTCGCGTCGCGGTACGCCTCGAGCGTCTTGTGGAAGTCGAGATGGTCCTGGGTGAGGTTGGTGAAGACGGCCACGTCGAACTCGATGCCGTCCACGCGCGAGAGGGAGAGCGCGTGGGACGACACCTCCATCGCCGCGCCGCCCACTCCCGCCTCCACCATGCGCGCCAGGAGCGCCTGCAGCTCGAGCGCCTCGGGCGTGGTCTGGCTCGCGGCCTCGGCCTGGTCCCCCACCCGGTACTGGATGGTCCCGATCACGCCGGTGGGCCGCCCGCCCGCGCCGAGGAGCGCCTCGACCAGCAGCGACGTGGTGGTCTTGCCGTTGGTGCCGGTGATGCCGATCACGGTGAGGCGCCGCGACGGATGGCCGTGGTAGGCGTCCGCGAGCCGCGCCAGGGCCTCGCGCGAGGAGGGCACCAGGACCCGGGCCGCCGCGCTGCCCGGCAGGGGATCGGCGCCCTCGGCCACCACCACCGCCGCGCCGCGGCCGAGCGCGTCGGCGGCGAACTTCCGCCCGTCCTGCTTGAAGCCGGGGATCGCCACGAAGAGCGCGCCCGCCGCGACTTTTCGCGAGTCGTAGGCGAGGCCGGTCACCCCGGCGGGGAGCGAGCCCAGCACCGTCTTGTCCGGCAGCGCGTCGAGCAGCGTGGTGGTCGGCATCACTGCTGGAAGCTCACCGCGAGGGCCGCGCTCGGCCGCCCGGCCGTGGGCGCGAGATGCAGCCGGCAGACCGTGCCGGGCGGCAGCGGCGCGCCGGGGAGCGGGAGCTGGCTCGTCACCACGCCGCGGCCGGTGATCTCGAGTCGCACGCCGTGCGGGGCCAGGGTCTCCATCGCCTGCCGGAGCGAGAGGCCGCCGAGTCGCGGCATGACTCCGTCTGGCTGAGCCGCGCCGCGGGGGCGGCGTCCGCGGCGCCGGCCGGCAGCGCGACCGCGTCGAGCGCGGGGCCTTCCGCGCCCGCGGCGGCGCCGCGCGCGCTCCGGGGTGGCGCGGGCGAGCTCGCGCCCGCACGATCGGCACCGGGCTCGAGTCGCGCGGGGCCACGTTGAGATAGCGCAGGGCCTCGCGGCCGATCGCGGCGAAGATGGGCGCCGCCGCCTCGCTCCCCCACTTCTCGTTCTTCGGCTCGTCGAGCAGCACGATCATGGCCAGGCGCGGATCGTCGGCGGGCACGAAGCCCACGAACGAGAGCACGCCGGGGGCGCGCGAGTAGCGCCGGGTGGCCGGGATCCATCTTCTGGGCGGTGCCGGTCTTGCCCGCCACGTCGTAGCCGGGGATGGCCGCGTTGTGGCCGGTGCCGTTGCGCACCACGTTCACCATCATCTCGGTGAGGGTGCGCGCGGTCTCCGGGCTGATCACCTGCCGCACCGCGATGGGCTCGAACGACCGGATCTCCCGCCCCTGCGCGTCGAGCACCGCGCGGATGATCTGCGGCTGCATGAGGCGTCCCCCGTTGGCCACCGCGGAGAAGGCGGCCACCATCTGCACCGCGGTCACCGAGATCTCCTGCCCGATCGACATGGTGGCGAGCGAGAGGCCCGACCACTGGCCGGGCGGGCGGAGCTGCCCGCGGCTCTCGCCGGGCAGCCCGAGGTTGGTCGGAGCCCCGAAGCCGAAGGCGGTGATGTACTTGTAGTAGCGCTCCTTGCCCAGCATCATGCCGACCTTGATCGAGCCCACGTTGGAGGAGTTCTGGAGCACCTCGGTGAAGGTGAGCCAGCCGTACTTCTTCCAGTCGTGGATCGTGGCGTTCGCCACCGTGATCGCGCCGTTCTCGCCGTAGACGCGGTCGGTGGGCCGCACCACGCCCTCCTCGAGCGCGGAGGCGGCCATGATCACCTTGAAGGTGGAGCCCGGCTCGAAGGGATCGGTGACCGCGCGGGCGCGCCGGTCGTCGTCGCTCGCGCCGCCGAACGCGTTCGGGTTGTAGGTCGGGCGGATCGCCATCGCGAGGATCTCGCCGGTGCGCGGATCCATCGCCACCGCCATCGCCGACTTGGCCCGGGTGCGCCGCCACGCCGCGTCGACTTCCTTCTCGGCGAGGTACTGGATGGTGGCGTCGATCGTGAGCATGATGCCCTGCCCCGCGACCGACGGCTTGAGCACGATGGGCGCGCCGGTGACCTCGCGGCCGAGCGCGTCGCGCTCCACCACCGCGCGCCCCTCGACGCCGGCCAGGTGCGCGTCCCACGCCTGCTCGATCCCGGCGAGGCCCTTGCCCTCGGCGCCCTCGAAGCCCACGAGCTGCGCGGCCAGCTCGCGGTTCGGGTAGAGCCGCAGGCTGTCCTCCACGAGGGCGAGCGACGGATCCTTGAGGTCGCGCACCGCGCGCGCCATGTCCGGGGTGAGCCGCCGCCGCACCGGGGCGAACTTCTTGGCCACCGTGAGCCGCCGGACCAGGTCGCGCGCCGGCTCGCCCAGGATCGGGGCGAGGCGGGCCGCGAGCCGCGGGGCGTCCTCCACCTTGGAGGGCGTGACGTAGAGGGTGTCGGCGCGGGAGGAGACCGCGAGGGCCTGCCCGCCGCGGTCCAGGATCGGCCCGCGCTTGGGACGGAGCGGCACCGTCTTGGCGTGCTGGTTCTCGGCCAGCCGCGAGTACTCGTCGTGCTTGAGGATCTGCAGATAGGCCAGCCGACCGAGCAGGACGACGAAGGCACAGGCCAGGCACGCCGCGAAGATCAGCGTCCGGCTTCGGAGGCCCTCGGCCCGCAGCTCGGTCATGGAGTCACGCTAGTGGACCCCGCCGCTCCGGGAAGCTCCGCCGGCCAGCTCCGCGCGCCGGTCGAGCGCGGCGGCGCCGCCGCCGCCCTGGACGAACTCGCGGGCGAGGCGCACCTGGTCGCGGCCCGGGGCGACCATGCCGAGCTCGCCGCGGGCCTTGCCCTCGATGCGGGAGAGCGACTTCAGCGTGGCCATCTCGACCCGCAGCCGCCGGTTGGTCTCCTCCAGCTCGGCGCGCCCCTGCCGGAGCGCGTCGAGACGGTAGGACAGGCGCACCTGCTGCACGCGCAGCCCCACCACTCCCAGCACCAGGACCACCGCGAGCCCGGCCCCCACCACCGCGGTGAACATGGAGCGGAGCCGGCGCCGATCGCTGACCCGGTGCCGCCGGACCGCCTCCGGCTGGCGGGCGCGATGCTGGTGACCCCAGTGCGACTGCGGTGCGCGTGACGTGGCGACCCGACTGCTCATGCTGCCTCCTGCCGCGCGAGCACGCGCAGCTTGGCGCTGCGGGCGCGCGGGTTGAACGCCATCTCCTCGCGGCCCGCGGTCACCGGAGTCGGCTCGAGCTCGACGAAGCCCCGGCCCGCCAGTGAGCGGAACGCGCGCTTGACCACCCGGTCCTCACCGGAGTGGAAGGAGATGACGCCGAGCCGGCCGCCGGCCTCGAGGAGCGCGGCCGCCTGCGGCAGCGCCTCGGCGAGGGCGCCGGGCTCGTCGTTGACGGCCATCCGCACCGCCTGGAAGGTGCGAGTGGCCACGTGGGTGCGCTTGGACCAGGCCGCGCGCGGGACCGCGCGCTTCACCACCGAGACCAGGTCGGCGGCGGTGCAGAGCGGCGCGCGCCGCCGCTGCTCGACGAGCACGCGCGCGATGCGCCGCGCGTGCCGCTCCTCGCCCAGCTCGCCGAGGAGGCTCGCGATCTCCTCCGCGGAGAGCCGTCCGAGCAGCTCCGCCGCGGTCGCCCCCTCGGTGGGATCGAAGCGCATGTCGAGCGGCTCCGCGCCCTGGAACGAGAACCCGCGGCCCGACTCGTCGAGCTGGTAGGACGAGAGCCCGAGATCGAGGAGCACCGCGGCGGCCCGCTCGACGCCCGCGCCGGTGGCGAGCGCGCCGAGGTGGCGGAAGCTGCCGTGACGGAGCACCACGCGCGCGCCGAAGCGCGCGAGGCGCCGCGCGGCGCGCGCGAGGGCCTCGGGATCGCGATCGATGCCGAGCAGGCGCGTGTCGCCGCCCGCGTGTCTCGAGCAGCTGCTCGGCGTGGCCGCCCATGCCGATCGTGCCGTCGACCACCCAGCCGCCGCGGCGGGGGCGGAGGAGGAAGGTCACCTCGTCGACCAGAACCGGGACGTGCGCGTGTTCGGGCTCCTGCACGGATCGCGCGGTTGTGTGTTCGGGCTCGCTCCGGCTTACACCGGAAGCTTCTCTATTGAATGCGCTCGGCTCGCCTTCGGCTGCGCCTCGCCCTGCCACTGCCCCGCGATCGTTCCGTGCTCCGCGACCAAACCGTTCGCGTGCTCCGCGGTCGTGCCGTGGGCGTGCGTCGCGGTCGTGCCGCTTGCGGCGCATGCTAGACGCCTTTCTGCGCGAGGCGCTCGCGCAGGTCGTCGAGCGGGCCGGCCTGCTCGCGCTGGTAGATCGACCAGCGATCGTCGTCCCAGATCTCGAAGTGATCCATCATCCCGATGATCACCACGTTCTTCGAGAGGCCGCCGCGCTCGCGATAGTCCTGCAGGATCTGGATGCGCCCGTGCGGATCGAGCACCACGTCGAGACCGGCCGAGAGATACACGTGCTGGAAGCGACGGCGATCCGGATCGAGCTTGGCGAGCCCGTTCACGCGGTCCTCGAGCTCGCGCCACTTGTCCTCGGGGTACACGTCGAGCGCGGTGCCGTTGGGCGCCATCACGAGCCGATCACTGCCGGCCTCGCGCAGCACCTCGCGGAACTTCGCCGGGATGCTGAGTCGCCCTTTCGGGTCGATCGTGTGCCTGAAATGTCCCCGAAACACTGTCTCCCCCGCCGGGGCTCAAACTCGCCCCTGGACCGGCCCTGAATGACACTTCATGGGATTTCAACCCACTTCGAGGGACCATCCTAGGGGGGATCGATTGGGGGTGTCAAGCGAAAACTCCGGATTTTCAAGCCATTCCGTCCCGCCGGGAAGGCCACCGGTTGGGGGTGGCCCGGGCAGGGCTACAGCAGGTAGACGGCGGGCCCCGAGGGAGGGGGTCTGGTTACTTGGTGGGACGGTAGTACGTCAGGGCCTCGGGCAGCCAGCCCTGGATCTGCTCGATGCGGGTCTCTTCGGAGGGGTGCGTCGACAGCCACTGGGAGGGCCGCTGGCCCTTGGCGGCCTCGGCCATGCGCTTCCACAGCTCGAGCGCCGCGTGCGGATCGTAGCCCGCCTTGGCCATGAGGATCAGGCCCAGATGATCGGCCTCCGACTCCTGCTGGCGGCTCCACGGCAGCAGCACGCCCACCTGCGCTCCCGCGCCGAGGGCGGCGCTCACGAGCTGCACGGTGGCCGGGTTGCTGCTGGCCAGGCCGGCCAGCACCTGCGTCGCGCTCTGCACGCCCATCTGCTGGCTCAGGCGCTCGCCCCCGTGCCGCGCGAGCACGTGGCCGATCTCGTGGCCGAGCACCGCGGCCAGGCCGGCCTCGTCGCGGGTGATGGGCAGGATGCCGGTGTAGACCGCCACCTTCCCGCCCGGCAGCGCGAAGGCGTTGGCCTGCTTGTCGTCGGCGATCAGCTTGAACTCCCACTGGTACTTGAGGTCGGTCACCGCCGCGATGCGGCTGCCCACGCGCTGGACCATCGCGCTGGATTGACCGTCGGTGGAGAGCGGGGCCTTGCCCACGATCTCCTGGTAGGACTGCACGCCCATCTTCGCTTCCTCGTCGGGCGAGACGAGCTGGAGCTGGTGGCGGCCCGTGTAGGGCACCGTCTCGCAGCCGAGCGGCGTCGAGGCCGAGCGCGACCAGCAGGAGCGCGAGAAGGAGGAAGCGGCGGGGCACGGGCGCATTCTACCAGAGCAGGTTCCGCAGCGTGGCCTGCGTCTCCACGACCACCGCGGATCCCGTCTCGCCGACCTCGAGCCGGATGCGCACCGCGGTCACCGCGGCCGGATCGGTCGTCTCGGCGCCCGCGCGGTCGAGGTAGGTGAGGCGGAAGGTCCGCACGCTGCTCGACCACCGGCTGCGCGCCCCCGCCCGCGTCGCGGCGCAGGATCGTCTCGCCCGGCCGCAGGAGATAGGTGACCCGCTCGCGGGTCGCGTCCACCACCCCGTTGCCGTTGAAGTCCCGCTGGAAGACGACGCGGGCCGGCTCGGCCAGCACCACCGGCGCGATGCCGGCCACGGTGGGGTCGTAGCCGGCCTCGCGCAGCTCGCTGGCCATGCGCTCGACCGCGTAGCGGGCGGACTGCTGGGCGTCGACGCGCGCGGCGCCCCAGACCCAGGCGCGCAGCCCCAGGTGCAGGAGCGTGAGGGTCGAGGCCATGAGCCCGCCGCCCACCGCCAGGGCGACGAGGAGATCGACCAGCGAGTAGCCGGCGCGGGCGTGGCGCACGCCGCGAGCGTGTCCGGGGCCGCCCGGCCCGCGCAATGCCCGGCTTTCGAGACGCGCCCGGGCAGAGACGTGTATCGGCGGGCGCTCAGTCGAGCGAGGGCCGCCGCTGCGCCCAGGGCGCGAGCTTCTCGAAGGCGGCGGAGGCGCGCAGCACGGTGGCGTCCTCGAAGCGGCGGCCCACGATCTGGAGCCCGATGGGCAGCTCCTCGCGCGTGAAGCCGCACGGCACCGAGGCGCCGGGGTGCCCGGTCATGTTGAACGGATAGGTGAACGGGATCCAGTCGTAGATCCCGGTCGGGGTGCCCGCGATCTCGGGCGGCCCGTCCTGCCCCACCTTGAAGGCCGCGCACGCGATGGTCGGGGTGAGCAGCAGGTCGTAGCGCTCGAAGAGGCGCCGCGGGTGCTCCTCCCAGGCGAGCCGGTCGAACCAGGACTGGACGTACTGGGTGGGGCTCCAGCCGCGGGTCTCGTCCGCGATGGCGACGAGCCCCGGATCGATGTCGTCCCGCCGGTCGCGCAGGGCCGGGCCCAGCCGGGCCGCGATGCCGCCCAGGAACATGGTCCGCCACGCGGCCTGCGGGCTCGGCCACTTCGGGGCGACCTCCTCGACGCGACAGCCCAGCTCGCGGAAGCGCCGGGCCGCGCGCTCGCACGCGCTCGCCACCTCGGGGTCCACCACCTTGGCGAAGCCGAGATCGGTGGTCCACGCCACCCGCAGACCCTTCACGCCGCCCTTGAGCGCCTTCACGTAGTCCACCCGGGGCCCCGGCAGCGACAGGGGATCGCGCGCGTCGGGCCCCGCGCAGGCGTCGAGCATGAGCGCGGCGTCCGCCACCGTGCGGGTCATCGGGCCGATGTGCGAGAGCCCCCAGGCCGCGCTGAACGGGTAGATCGGCACGAGCCCGAAGGTGGGCTTGATGCCGTAGATGCCGGCGAGCGACGCCGGGATGCGGATCGACCCGCCGCCGTCGGTGCCGATCGCGAGCGGGCCCAGGCCGGCGGCCACCGCGGCGCTGGCGCCCCCGCTCGAGCCGCCCGGGGTGCGGTCGAGGTTCCACGGGTTGCGGGTGATGCCGAAGAGCAGGTTGTGGGTGGCGCCGATCCAGCCCATCATCGGGGTGTTGGTCTTGCCGAGCTGGATCGCCCCCGCCGCCTCGAGCCGCTCGACCATGGGCGCGCTCTCGGTCGGCACGTTGTCGGCGAAGAGCCGCGTGCCGAACGTGGTGCGGATGCCCTTGGTGATCACGAGATCCTTGGTGGAGAACGGCACCCCGTGCAGCGCGCCGAGCCGCGCCCCCTTCTTTCCCACCGCGCGCTCGGCCGCGCGCGCCGTCTTCATCGCCTGCTCGGCGGTCAGGGTGACGAAGGCGTTCAGGCGCGGGTTCAGGCGCTCGATGCGGGCGAGCACCGCCTTCATGACCTCGACCGGGGAGATCTTGCGGCGCTTGATCGCGGGGGCCATCTCGGACGCGGGCATCCAGCAGAGGTCGTCGGCGTTGGCCATGGAGATCCCCTCACCCTGCCCTCTTCCCCGAGGGGAGAGGGATGTGTGGTTAGGCGCCGCGGAGGCGCGGATCGAGCGTGTCGCGGAGCGCGTCGCCGAGCAGGTTGGAGCCGAAGACGGCCAGGCTGATGGCCAGGCCCGGGAAGAGGACGAGCCACGGCGCCTTCTGCGCGTACTCCGCGGCGGAGACCGAGAGCATCCGGCCCCACGAGGGATAGGGCTCCGGGACGCCGAGACCGAGGAACGAGAGCGCGGCCTCCACCAGGATCGCGCTGCCGAGCTGGGCGGTGCACAGCACGATGAAGGGGCCGATGGTGTTGGGCAGGATGTGGCGGAACGCGATGCGCAGGTGGCGCAGCCCGACCGCGCGCGCCGCCTCCACGTACTGCATCTCGCGGATCGAGAGCACGCTGGCCCGGATGACCCGCGCGGCCCGCGGGATGATCGGGATCGAGATCGCGATCACCACGTTCGGGATCGACGGCCCGAGCGCGGCCGACATCACGAGGGCCAGCACCAGCAGCGGCAGCCCCTGCAGGATGTCCATCACCCGCTGGGTGACGAGGTCGGTCTTGCCCCCGACGTAGCCGGAGAGGAGCCCGATGATCCCGCCCAGCACCGAGCCCATGAGGGTGGAGGCCAGCCCCACGATGAGCGAGACCCGCGCGCCGTGCACGATCCGGGAGTAGATGTCGCGGCCGAGGTGGTCGGAGCCGAGCCAGTGATCGGCGCCCGGGCGGGCCAGGCTCTGGCCCGCGTCGGTGGCGATGGGGTCGTGGGTCTGGAGCTGGTCGGCGAACACCGCGGTGAGCAGAATCACCAGCATCAGGAAGCCGCCGATCGCGCCCAGCGGCTTCTTGCGGCAGAAGCGGCCGAGCACCGTCCACGCCCCGGGCCGACGCAGGGCCATCGCGACCCCCGGCGCCTCGACGCCGAGCGGCCTAGTGGCCATAGCGGACCCGCGGGTCGAGGAAGCCGTAGAGCATGTCCACGAAGAGGTTCGAGAGGATCACCACGATCGCGATGAACATGACCAGGTTCTGCACGATCGGGTAGTCCCGCCAGAGGATCGCCTCCACCAGGAAGCGCGCGAGCCCGGGCAGGTTGAAGACGGTCTCGGTCACCACGAGGCCGCCGATGAGGAACGCGAACTCGATCCCGATCACGGTCACCACCGGCAGGATCGCGTTCTTGAGCGCGTGGCGCCAGATGACCACGCGGCCGGACTGGCCCTTGGCCCGCGCGGTGCGGATGTAGTCCTCGCGCATCACCTCGAGCAGCGAGGAGCGCGTGATGCGCATGATCAGGGCCGAGGAGCGGTAGCCCACCGCGAGCGAGGGCAGCGCGAACTGCACGCAGTGCAGCAGGAAGTTCTCGCGCGGCGACACGTAGGTGACCGGCGGGATCCAGCCGAACCACGCGACCAGGCTCAGGATGATCACCATGCCCAGCCAGAACGACGGCATGCTGAGCCCGGCCAGGCTGAACACGCGCAGCGCGTAGTCGAGCCCGGTGTCCTGGCGGACCGCGCTGATCACGCCGAAGGGCACGCCGAGCACCACCGAGACGATGAGCGACAGCACCGCCAGCTCGACGGTGACCGGGATGAGCGGGCGGATGATCTCCCAGGCGGGCAGATCGTAGCGATACGACTTGCCGAGATCGCCGGTCACGATCTGGCGGATCCACTCCACGTACTGCACCCACACCGGCCGGTCCAGCCCGAGCTCCTTCTCGATGGCGGCGCGCTCGGCCGGGTTCACGTAGCCGCCGGTGGAGAACAGGATGTCCACGATGTCGCCGGGGGCCAGGCGCAGCATGCCGAAGATCACGATCGACATGCCGAGCAGGGTCAGGAACCCGATGCCCAGCCGCTGCGCGATGTACGTCTTCACGGTCCGGCCCCCAGGCGGCGTGCGGGTTACTTGTCCCGCCAGACGTCGGCCATGCGGCCGAAGTTGTAGATGTTGTCGTGCGGCACCAGGTTCTTCACGTGCGGCCACACCGTGAAGTAGTCGAGCCGCCAGTCGAGCAGCGGGCGCGCCGCGTCCGCCTCCACCTTCTTCTGGAGCGTGCTCGACGAGGGCGAGGCGCTTCTGCGGGTTCAGCTCCTGCGACTGCTGCTCGATCATCTTCATCACTTCCTCGCTGCAGTACTGGCTGTAGTTGCGCGGCGAGCCGCACGCGTAGTTCTCGTAGTAGTTGGCGTCGGGCTCGTCCACCCCGAGGCCGGTCAGGTTGGCCCCGATCTGGTACTCCCCGCGGGTCGCCATCGGATGCCACTGCGCGGTCTCCACCTGCTTGAGGGTGGCCTCGATGCCCACCTGCTTCAGCTCGTTGATCACGAACGAGGCGAGGTCCACGTACATCGCGATGGCGCGCGTGCTCATCTCGACCCGCAGCGGGTTCTGCGGCGGTGATGCCCGCCTCGGCGAGGAGCTTCCTGGCCTGCGCCTTCATGTCCGCCGGCTTGCCGTAGCCGGGCAGCGCGAGCGAGGTCCTTCTCGAGAAGGCCCCAGACCCCGTAGGGCTTGGGCTGCTGCGAGGCCCCCGGCACCGCCCCGCCCTGGTGCACCGCGGAGATCAGGGCCCGGCGATCGATCGCGTACGACACCGCCAGCCGCACCTTCGGATTGTCGAAGGGCGGCTTCTTGGTGTTCAGGATGATGTTGTCGCTCACCGCCTGGGCCACCGGGGTGATCACGAGACCGGGCACCGCCTTCTTGAGCTGCTCGGCCGCGGTCTTGGTGGTCTCACCCGGGAACGACACGTCGAGCTGGCCGGCCTGGAGCGCGGCGGTGCGCGTCCCCCGCTCCTTGATGACCACGTAGCGGAGGCTGTCGAGGTACGGCCGCCCCTTCATGAAGTAGTCGGGGTTCTTCACGTAGTCGACGAACTCGCCCTTCCGCCACTCCTTCACCTTGAACGGCCCGGTGCCGATGCAGCCGGTCCGGTACGTCGCCGGGTTCACGTGCGCGGCGTAGACCGGGCTGTAGCCGGAGGCGAGCATCACCAGGAGGCCGGGCTGCGGGCGCTTCAGGTGGAACACCACCGTGTACGGGTCCGGCGCCTCGATCTTCTCGACGTTGGTGTACCAATCCTTACGAGGATTGATCCGGAGCTTGGTGGTCGCTTCGGGCGCCTCGCGCACCATGTCGAAGGTGAACTTCACGTCCTTCGAGGTGAACGGCTGGCCGTCGTGCCACTTGACGTCCTTCCTCAGGAAGAACACGAGGTTTCTGATAGTTGTCCTGCCAGGACCACTTCTCGGCCAGCTCGCCGACCAGGTTGTCGACCGTCTCGGCGCGCTTGGTCTGGTCGAAGACGACCAGGTTGTTGAAGCACGGCAACGACGGGAACGAGGTCGCGATGGTCGACGTCTCGTGGACCGCGAAGCCCTGCGAGAGATCCTCGCGCTGCATGAGGTTCAGGTGCCCGCCCGACTTGGGCGTCTGAGCCGACGACGGGACCATCGTCGCGACGACCGCGGCCAGGCCGAGCGAGATCGCGATGGCGAAGGTGCGGGAACGCTTCATTGTGCTCCTCTCCTTGCGCCGGCCGAGCGGCCGGATGGTAGTCGTCGACAGGGCTGGTGTGGGGAAACCCTCGCAAAATATACGGCATGGGCGGTGGTCCGACAACCCTTCCGCCCAGGCGCATCCTCACGCGGCGCGTTATCGGCGGAGGGGGTGCGTCCGGACCGCGAGCGCGGTCAGCCGGCGGGGGTCGGTGACGATCGGGACGGGGAGGGCGCGAGCTCGGCTAGTACGAGGTCGGTCGCCCGCGCTCGCGGACCTCCCGGCGCGTCAGGATCTCCTCGAGCGCGATGGTGCGGGCTCCGCCCTGACGGCGCAGCTCGGGCCGGGCCAGGATGGGGCGCTCGCGAATGCGGGCCGCGAGGCCGATCTTCACCGCCCGCTCGGTGTACAGGCGCTGCAGGGCGTGGCACATCAGCGGCCGGCCGCGGTTGTAGCCGAACTGCCGCTTGTACTCGTCCGCGGTCATCCCGTGGTTGCGCAGATGCGTGTTGGTGAGCTGGCGGAACGCGCTCCCGCAGACGAGACAGCGGATGAGGTCGTGCTCCACCGCCTGCCGTGGATCGGCGCGCAGCAACGCCAGCGGTGACCGTCGCGGCAGGGGGCGCAGGGCGATGCCCCGGCTCGCGCCGTCGTCGGGACCGAGGATGCGCCCGGGCAATGCGATGGCCGGTGGGAGTGGGCGGCGGGATCGGGTGGCCATGGAGGGCGGGCATGTCGGGCTCCTCTCCAGAGTCGAGCGATGGCGGACATGTCCCTACACGATCGCAAGCGGGGTGCCACGATAAAGATACATGCTTCCAGCAAGTTGAACTTCGCGAGTCAATATTTCCGACAGGTGACTGGTGAAAACTTGACCATGTGACTTGACCAGTAAGGGCTTCTACGTCATCGTTGCGCCGATGGATCCGTTCATCGAGCTGCTCGGCGAGAGCCCGGCGATCGAAGCGGCCCGAGACTCCATACGGCGGCTGCTCTCGCGCCCGTTCAGCGCGCGGAGGCCGCCGGCCATTCTGCTGGAGGGCGAGACCGGGAGCGGCAAGGGGCTGGTGGCCAGCGTGCTCCACCGGGCCGGCCCGCGCGCCGCCCGGGCCTTCGTGCCGCTCAACTGCGCGGCGATTCCGGAGACGCTGCTCGAGTCGGAGCTGTTCGGCTACGAGCGCGGCGCCTTCACCGACGCGCGCCGCGCGAAGCCCGGGCTCTTCCAGACCGCGCACCAGGGCACGATCTTCCTGGACGAGGTCGGGCTCCTGCCGGAGCCGCTCCAGGCGAAGCTGCTGACCGTCATCGAGGAGCGCGCGGTCCGACGCCTGGGCGGCACGCACCCCGAGCCGGCCGACGCGTGGATCATCAGCGCCACCAACGCGGATCTGCAGACCGCCATCCGCGACCGCCGCTTCCGCGAGGATCTCTACCACCGGCTCGCCGTCCTCACGCTCCGCCTGCCCGCCGCTGCGCGAGCGCGGGCGCGACGTGATCCTCCTCGCCGAGCACCTGCTGGTCCGCGTCTGCGCCGACTACGGCCTGCCGCTGAAGACCCTGTCGCCGGAGGCCCAGGAGCGGCTGCTGGCGCACCCGTGGCCCGGCAACGTGCGCGAGCTCAGCAACGTGCTGGAGCGGGTCGCGCTGCTGACCGACGGAGCGGTGGTCACCGCGGACGTGCTCGAGCTGCCCGCCCCGGTGCGCGAGGACGCGGCCCCCGCGCCGGTCGTCCCGGGGCCGCGGTCGCTCGACGACGCCCTGCGCGAGCACATGCGGGCCGTGCTCCAGCAGACCGGCTGGAACATCTCGCGCACCGCGGCCGTGCTCGGGCATCACCCGCAACACGGTGCGGGCGCGCATGGAGAAGCTCGGCCTGCGCCCGGACGCGCCGGCGCCCGCGAGCGGGCGGCGGGCGGCCGGTAGCGCGGTGGCCCCTCCCGCCCGCGAGGCGCGTCCGGCTCCGCCCGCTTCCCCGCCGCCCACCGCGATCCGCTGGGAATCCCGGCGGGTCACCCTGCTCCGCGCGGTCCTCGAGTGGAGCGACAAGGGCTCGGCGCTCGACGTGGTGCTCGACAAGCTCACGTCCTTCGGAGGCCGGATCGACGAGCTGAGCCCGACCACCGTCGGCGCGGTCTTCGGCCTCGAGCCGGTGGAGGACGCCCCGCGGCGCGCCGCCCACGCGGCCATGGCGGTGCAGAACGCGGCGGCGCGCGGTCGCGACGGCGAGCCGTTCACGGTGACCACCGCCATCCACGTGGGCCAGGTCCTGGTCGGGCAGTTCGCGGGCGATCTCCGGATCGACTCGGAGGCCAAGCGGATCGAGTGGAGGGTGCTCGACCCGCTCCTCGCGGCCGCCCGCCCGGGCGGCATCGTGGCGAGCGCGGCGGCGGTCCCCTTCCTCGCCCGCCGCTTCGACCTCGAGCGGCGCGAGATCGGGTCGGGCACGCTTCACTACCTGCGCGGGCGCGAGGGGCCCGGGCTGGGCGTCGAGGGCGAGATGGCCGGCTTCGTCGGGCGCCGGCAGGAGCTCGACCTCCTCAACAGCCGCCTGGCCTCGGCGCGCGCCGGGCGCGGCCAGATCGTGGGGATCGTCGGCGAGGCGGGCATCGGCAAGTCGCGGCTGCTCTACGAGTTCCGGCAGGGGCTCCGCGGGGAGCCGGTCACCTACATCGAGGGCCACTGCCTCTCCTACGGGACGTCGATCCCGTTCCTGCCGGTGCTGGAGATCCTCCGCGCCGCCTGCCTCATCCGCGAGACCGACGGGCCGGCCGCGGTGACCGCCAAGCTCCGGAAGAGCCTCGAGTGGCTCGAGATCGAGGCGGAGGGCGCGCTGCCCTACCTGCTCCGCTTCCTCGGGATCAAGGAGGGCACCGAGGCGCTCGACACGTCGCGGATCGACGGCATCCAGGTCCGCACCACCCAGATCCTCCGCCAGATGTGCATCGAGGCGAGCCGTCGACGCCCCCTCGTCATCGCGCTGGAGGACATCCACTGGCTGGACGCCTCCTCGGAGGCGCTCGCGGAGATGGTCAAGACCCTGGAGGGCGTGCCGCTGATGCTGATCGTCACGTATCGCCCCGGGTACTGGCCCCAGTCCCTCGAGCGCTCGCGCCTCACCCAGGTCGCGCTCCAGCCGCTCTCTCCGGACGACAGCCGGAGCGTGCTCGGCGGCTTCCTGCCGCGCGAGCGCCTGGCCGACCCGGTGTGCGAGCGGATCGTCAGCAAGGCGGAAGGCAACCCGCTCTTCCTCGAGGAGCTGGCCCGCACCGTGCGCGAGCAGGGCGGCCCGTCGGACGAGATCACGGTGCCCGACACGGTGGAGGAGGTGCTGCGGGCCCGGATCAACCGCCTGCCCGACCGGGAGCGGGAGCTGCTGCAGTCCGCGGCGGTGATCGGCAAGACGATCCCCATCGAGGTGCTGAGCCTCCTGGCCCCGGGCCGGGACGAGGACCTGCGCGCGATGCTCACCCGCCTGCGGGCGGCCGACTTCCTGTACGAGGTCGGCCCCGAGGGCCAGTACAGCTTCAAGCACGCGCTCACCCACGAGGTGGCCTACGGCGGCATCTCGCCCGCCGAGCGGCGCGAGCTGCACGCCCGCATCGTGACCATCATCGAGCGCATCAACCCGGAGCGCCTCGGCGACCACGTGGAGTGGCTGGCCCTGCACTCCACCAAGGGCGAGCTGTGGGACAAGGCGCTCGAGTACGTGCACCAGGCCGGCATCAAGGCGGCCGAGCACTCGGCCCACCGGCAGGCGGTCGCCTACTTCGAGCAGGCGCTCGAGATCCTGGCCCGGCAGCCCCGGAGCCGGGAGATGGCGGAGCGGGCCATCGATCTCCGGCTCGACTTCCGCAACTCGCTCCACGCCCTGGGCGACCTCGAGGGGATCCTCGAGCACCTGCGGGAGGCGGAGACGCTCGCCACCGCGCTCGACGACCAGCGCCGGCTCGGTCAGGTGTTCGCGTTCATGACCCAGTACTTCCGCATGACCGGCGATCCGGACCGGGCGATCGAGTCCGGGGAGAAGGCGCTCGACATCGCGCGCTGGCAGCCCAACTCCACCCTGTGGATCGTGGCGACCATGTTCCTGGGCTCGGCGCACGCCGCGGTGGGCAACTACCGGAAGGCGGCCGAGATCCTCTCGCACACCGTCGCGTCCATGCCCGAGCAGATGATCCATCACAACTGGAGCGTCAACGGCCTGCTCCCCGTCTTCACCCGCGCCTACCTCGGGTACTTCCTGGCCGAGCTGGGGGAGTTCGACGCGGGCCTCCGGCACGCGGAGGAGGCGCTGCGCGCGGCCCGGGCCGCCGACAAGCCGTACAGCCTCATCTTCGCGTGCGGCGGGGTGGGCACCCTCCACCTGCTCAAGGGGCGAGCTGGATCACGCGGTCGAGGTGCTCGAGCACGGCCTCGCGCTCTGCCGCAGCTCGAACCTGCCCGTCGCGCTCCCGGTCCTCGCCGCCTCGCTCGGCCCCGCCTACGCGCTGCTGGGCCGCTCGAGCGACGCGATCCACCTGCTCGAGCAGGCGGTCGACCAGGCCCGCACCATGAAGCGCGCGGGCGGGCACGCCCTCCTGCTCCTGCAGCTGGGCGACGCCTACCGGCTCGGAGGACGGATCACCGACGCGAGCGTCATCGCGCAGCACGCGCTGGACCTGGCCCGCACCCACAAGGAGCGCGGGCACGAGGCCTACGCCCTGCGCCTCCTGGCCGACATCGCGGCGCCGGGCCCGGGCGGCGCGCGCGGCGACGCGGAATCGCTCTACTGCCAGGCGCTCGCCCTGGCGGAGGAGCTCGCCATGCGACCCCTCGCCGCCCACTGCCAGCGCGGCCTGGGGCGGCTGCACGCGCGGATGGGGCGCCCCACCCTCGCGGCGGCGAGCCTGGCCGCCGCGCTGGCGGGCTTCACCAGCCTCGGGATGTCCCACTGGCTCGCGGAGACGGAGGCCGAGCTAGCCGCGGTGCGCTGAGCGCTTGTCCGCGACGGTCTCGACCCGGAAGCGGGTGATCTCGAGACCGCACGCGCGAGCGAGGCGGCGCAGCTCGAGCTGCACCGCCTCGATCGCGTGCCGACCCACCGTTCCGGTCAGGGTGACGCGATCAGCGAGACCGGCGGCCCCGGGTCGCCTTGCGCTTCTTGACCGCCTGCCGGCGCTTGGCCTTGGCCGCGGCCGCTTTCCACCGCCTCTCAACCGACCTCACCCCTTTCTTGAACTGGGCGAGCAGCGCTCGCGTCTCCGGGCTCTGCGGCGTGGCCGCGAAGATGATGTACGTCCGCCCCTGCTTCTCGCCCTGCACGACGTGGATCAGCATGGTGGCTCCTTTGCGGTTCGGGTGAGCTAGCTCGCGTCGACCACTCCGTCGAAGAACTCCTCCTCGCGCAGGATCCGCGGGACCGCGTCGATGTCGCGCAGCAGGTAGTGGTACTCGGCCACGTCGTACTCGTCGCGCAGGTCGACCCGCTCGCCGAGCGCGGCCTGGAGGTACACCGCGGTCATGTTGTGCTTGCCGGTCAGGTCGAGCAGGTTGGTGGTGGACGAGAAGCGGCCCGCGTTGATCTCGGTCACCCGCGCGACGCCGGCCGCGTCCTGCTTGAGGTCGACCCCGAACACCCCGGAGGCTCTCGGGTCGAGGGCCCGGATCACGCGGGCGCAGAGCGCGGCGATCTCCGGCTCCCGCACCGTCTTGGTGAGCGCGGGCACCGACGAGATCTCGGCCGCCTGCGTCCCGCTCGACAGGTAGGAGAGCCGCTCGTAGGTCTTGACCAGCAGCTGGACCCCGTCCTTCCACACGCTCTGGCACCCGAGGTCGCGGCCGGGCAGGTACTCGCTCAGGGTGAAGGCGGTGACCGGCACGCCGCGCATGTCGCGCCAGTAGGCGATCCAGCTCCGCGCCTGCGCCGCGGTCGCCACCGGGATGGCTCCCCGCGAGCCCGCGCCCCGGCGCACGCGGCACCAGAGCGGCCCGCCGCGCCCGCCGCGCGAGGCGACGGAAGATCGCGTCGACCTCCCGCAGGCTCCGGACGCGCGCGGTGGCGGGAGCGGGCAGGCCGAGCGCGTGGAGCCGCCCGGCGAGACGATACTTGTCCGCGCACAGCTCGATCAGCGACGGGCGCGGCAGGAAGAGGTAGCGCGCGAGGCCGGTCCGCATCCGGGAGAGCGCGACGGTGTCGGCGTCGGTGGCGGGAATGACCAGGTCGACCGCCTCCTCGCGCGCGATGCGCCGCAGGGCGCGGGCCCACGCGGGGCCGGCGGCGGGCACCCGGTATCGCCGATCGGCGGTGGAGTTCTTCAGGATGAACGGATCGTCGTGGGCGCCGATGATGACCACCGACGGGTGACCGGCGCGGAGACTGCGAATCAGGTTGTTGCTGGGACCGGTTCCGGCGCTCGTGACGAGAAGCCGCTTCGCCATCTCACCTCCACGTCGTGCGCCTCGAGGATGAGGCGCGGCCGATACTAGGCAGCGCGTGGAAAGCTTGTCAACGCGATACGGCGGTGTCCTTACTGGGTGCCCGTCCTCCGGCGGCGATCCGACCTCCGAAACGACGAGAGGGCCAGGTCGCGATGACCTGGCCCTCTGGCGCCGCGCGCGAGTGGCGGCGCGTTACTTCGTGATGACTCCGCAGGCGATGCGACCGCCGCTGTTGCCGGTGGGATCGGTCTTCTCGTCGTCCGGATTGGCGTGGACCACGAGCGAGGTCCCCTTGTCGCCGAGCAGCGAGATGGTGCCCCCCGCGAGGGTGAAGGCCTTCGTGGTCACGTCGATGCCGCCCTCGCCGGACGCGGCCACCACCAGGTTCGGCAGATCGCCCGCGTGCGGCCCGGCCGGGTTCTGCGTGCCCGTGCTGCTTGTTGCCCGGATTGAAGTGCGCGCCCGCGGACGTGAAGTCGGGCGGCTCGCAGAGGCCCACCGCGTGGACGTGGAGGCCGTGGCCGCCCGGCGGCAGCCGGTAGCCGGTCACCGCGATCCGCACGCCCTCCGGGGTCTGGATCATCGTGGCCACTCCCACCTGCTTGCCTTCCTTGTCCTTGAGCACGGCCTCCGCCGAAAGCGGTCCCCGGTCGGCCGGGGTGCTCGCGCATCCGGCCAGCACTGCGGCCACACCGAGCAGCAGAAGTGGTCTCACCGTTGAGTGCCCTCCCGTTCAGTTGATCTGCGCAATGAGCTGCTGGGCCCGGTCCCGGAAGCGCTCGACGTTCTCCATCTTGATGTGCTCGTAGCCCCGGATCTCGTCCGGCAGCTCGGCGAGCTTCACGGCCAGGTCGTGCGTGACCGGGCTGAGCCGCACCAGCGCGGTCTCCAGATGCTGCCGGTACTCCTCGATCAGCGCCCGCTCCACCTGCCGGATCGCGGCGTAGCCGAAGACGTCGAGCCGGGTGCCCCGCAGCCCCTTCATGGCGGCCAGGAGGCGGAAGGCGGGGGCGAACCAGCTCCCGAGCCGGATCTTCTTCTTGAGGCCGAGCGCGCGCAGGAGCGGCGGGTGCAGGTGCCAGTAGGTGCGGATCTTCGGTCCGAACTTCGACTGCAGCTGGGCCTGCACCGCCGCGTCGAGGTGCAGCCGCGCCACCTCGTACTCGTCCTTGTAGGCCATCAGCTTGTGGAGATAGCGCGCGGCGGCCTCCGCGAGGCCCGCGCTGGCCGGGCGCGCGCTCGGCCTCCACCTGCGCGACCCGCGCGACGAAGTCCACGTACTCGCCCGCGTAGGCCGCGTTCTGGTAGGCGATCAGCTCGGGCACCCGGATCTCGAGCAGGCGCCGCAGCTCCCCGGTGGCGCCCACCCGGTCCACCAGCGCCTGCGCGACCGCGCTCAGCGCCGCGGGCTGCTCGGCGACCCGGCTGGTGGCCTGCGCGACCGCGGCCTCGACCTGCGCGCGGTCCACCACCGCCATGCGGCCCCACCGGAACGCGAGCAGGTTCATCTCGACCGACACCCCGTTGAGGCGGATCGCCTTCTCGATCGACGCGGCCGAGACCGGCAGCGCGCCCGCCTGGTACGCGGCGCCCGAGCATGATCGGGTTGACCGCCATGTGATCGCCGAAGAGCGCCTCCGCGATGGCCTGGGCGTCGAGGTAGACGTTGGGATCCTTGCGGGTCACCCGATCGATGCTCATCAGCATGCTGCTCAGCTCGGGGAAGTGCACCGCGGTGTCCACCACCATCTGGCCGGTGGGAATCTGGCTCGTCGAGACCACCGCGATGGTCCGCCCCGACTCCGCCTTGTCGAGGTTGATCGGGTCGGTGGCCACCAGCAGGTCGAAGCCCAGGTAGAGATCGGCGGAGCCGGCCGAGACCTTGTTGGCGGACTCGATCGTGGCGGAGGCGAGCTTGAGATCGGAGACCACCGGCCCGCCCTTCTGGCTGAGCCCGGTCTGGTCGAGGCCGCGCACGTGGCGGCCGTCGAGCATCGCGGCGGTGCCGAGGATCTGGTTCATGGTCACCACCCCGGTGCCCCCGATGCCCATCATGTGCAGCGCGAAGCCCTCGGTCGGCACCTTGAGCGCGGGCTCGGGCAGGTCGCCCTCGAGCGGGGTCAGCTGCCGTTCCCGTTTGGGCGCCGTCCCGGCGCCCTCGATCGTCAGGAACGACGGGCAGTCGCCGAGCAGGCACGAGTAGTCCTTGTTGCAGGACGACTGGTGGATGGCGGTCTTGCGCCCGAACTCGGTGTCGAGGGGCTGGACCGAGAGGCAGTTCGACTTCTTGCCGCAGTCCCCGCAGCCCTCGCACACCCGCTCGTTGATGAACACCCGGGTCTGCGGATCCACCATCTTGCCGCGCTTGCGCAGGCGCCGCTTCTCCGCCGCGCAGTGCTGGTCGTGGATGAGCACGGTGACTCCGCGGGTGGCCGCGAGCACCGACTGGGCCTCGAGGAGGCGATCGCGATGCCAGACCTCCGCGTTCCCCGCGATCGACGTGCCCGAGTACTTGGCGGTGTCGTCGCTGGTGATGATGATCTTCTTCACGCCCTCGGCCTCGAGCCGCCGGCTGAGCGCGGGGATCGGGAGCGCGCCCGCCGCGTTCTGGCCGCCGGTCATCGCCACCGCGCCGTTGTAGAGGATCTTGTAGGTGATGTTGACGCCGGAGGCGACCGCGTAGTTGAGCGCGAGGCCGCCCGAGTGGAAGAACGTCCCGTCGCCGATGTTCTGGAAGAGGTGCGTCGTCTCGGTGAAGGGCGCGACGCCGACCCACTGCGCGCCCTCCGCGCCCATGTGGGTGACCCCGATGATGCCGCGGTCCATGCCCATGGCCATGCCGTGGCAGCCGATGCCCGCGGAGGCCACGCTGCCCTCCGGCACCACGGTGGAGCGATTGTGCGGGCAGCCCGAGCAGAAGAACGCGCTGCGGGCCAGGGTGAACGGCTTCGGCCGGCGCTTCAGCTCGTCGAGGTGCTGGATGCGCGCCTCCACCGAGTCGATGCGGATGCGGCGCGCGAGCCGCCGGGCGATCGCGCGGGCCACCAGGTCCGAGTCCAGCTCGCCGACCGGCTGCAGCAGCGGCCGGTCCTCCTCGTCGAACTTGCCCACCACCTGCGGCCGGTCGGTCATGCCGTAGAGGATGTCCTTGCAGAACATCTCGAGGAACGACCGCTTCTCCTCGACGACCAGGATCTCCTGCAGGCCCCGCGAGAACTCCCGCACCACCCGCGGCTCCATCGGGAACAGCATGCCCATCTTGAGGATCCGGATGCCGTAGCGGCGCAGCGCGGCCTCGTCGAGGCCGAGCTCGGTGAGGGCCTGGCGGACGTCGTAGTAGGTCTTGCCGCTGGTGAGGATGCCGAGCCACGCGTTCGGGGTCGGCACCGTGATCCGGTTGAGCTTGTTCTCGTACGCGTAGCGCCGGGCCAGCTCGAGGCGCGCCCCGTGGATGGTGCGCTCCATGTCGAGGCCGTAGGGCGGGATCAGGTTCACGTTGATCTGGTGCTGGAAGGGCTTGCCGTCGAGCTCCACCACCGGGATGATCGGGCTCACCCGCTCCGCGTCCACCTCCGCGGTGCCGATCTCGTCGGCCACGTTGGTGACGATCTTGACCCCGACCCAGAGCCCCGACGTGCGCGAGAGCATGAACCCGTGCAGGCCCAGGTCCAGGATCTCCTGCACGTTGCCCGGGTAGAGCGTCGGCATGAACGCGTCGTAGAGGGCGACCTCGGAGGCGCTCGGCAGCGTCGAAGACTTCGAGAGTGGATCATCCCCCGCCAGCGCGAGCACTCCGCCGTTCTTGCCCACCCCCGCGTAGTTGGCGTGCTTGAACAGGTCGCCGGTGCGGTCGACGCCGGGGGCCTTGCCGTACCACATGCCGACCACGCCGTCGTACTTGGGCTTCGGGAAGAGTCCCGCCATCTGGCTGCCGTACACCGCGGTGGCGCCCAGGTCCTCGTTGAGGCCCGAGGAGAAGACCACGTCGTGGGCCTTGAGCAGCACCGACAGGCGCTCGAGCGTCTGGTCGAAGCCTCCCGAGCGGCGAGCCCCGGTAGCCGGAGATGAACGTCGCGGTGTTGAGACCACGGCGGAGGTCCGCGCGATGCTGATCGAGCGGCAGCCGCACCAGCGCCTGGATGCCGGACAGGAAGATGCGTCCGCGCTCCTGGGTGTACTTGGCCTCGAGCGAGAACTCCCCGGACTGTGTGGTCATGAGCTCCCCTTGGGGGGACCGCAGCGTTTAGAACATCCTGACGACGGCCATATCGTAGTCGGGAAAGGCGTTTCTGGCAACACGATCCCCTAGCGCTGCAGCAGGGGCACGAGATACGGCCAGAGCCGGTCGACCACGATCGCGTACCCCTCCGCGGTCGGGTGGATGCCGTCGGCCTGGTTGAGCCGGGCCACCGCGCCGACCCCGTCGAGGAAGAACGGCATGAGCGCCGCCTGGTGGGCCCGGGCCACCTCCGCGTAGAGGCGATGGAAGTCCTCCGCGTAGCGGTCCCCGTAGTTGGGCGGCAGCCGCATGCCCGCCACCAGCACCCGCGCCCCCGCGGCCTGGAAGCGCGTGACCATCTGGTCCAGGTTGGCGCGCACCCCGGCGAGCTTCTGGCCGCGGAGCGCGTCGTTGACCCCGAGCTCCAGGATCACGATCTCGGGCTTGAGCCGGAGCGCCCAGTCGACGCGCCGCAGCCCGCCCGCGGTGGTGTCGCCCGATACGCCCGCGTTGACCACCCGGTAGTCGTAGCCCTCCCGCTTGAGACGCTCCCCGAGCCGGGCCGGGTACGTCTGGTCCGCCGGGACCCCGAACCCGGCGGTGAGGCTGTCGCCGAAGGCCACGATGACGCGCCCCGACTGGACGTCGGGCGATGGGGCGGCGGGCGCCGCCGCGCAGGCGGTGAGCTGGAGGACGACGAGGAAAAGCCGGGGAGGAGGAGGCGGAAGAGGCCGCGCATGAGGCCAGTGTAGTATGAGCCGTGCGCACGCACCGGCTGCTCCGGCTGGTGATGGTGACGGCCGCGCTTCGCCACGTGGTGGCCTCTCGCCGCGCCCGGTGCGGCCGTCGCGCTCGAGGCCGCGCAGCTCGGCGTGGTCGTCAACACCGCCGATCCCTACAGCGTCGAGATCGGCGACTACTACGTGCGGCGCCGCGGGATCCCGCGCGCCAACGTCGTCTTCGTCACGCTCCCGACCGGGCAGGACGAGATCAGCCGCTCGGCCTTCGAGGCGGCCCGCGCCCAGGTGCAGGCGGGTCTTCCCGCGCGCGTGCAGGCGCTCGCGCTCGCGTGGACCACCCCGTTCCGGGTGGACTGCCTGTCGGTGACCACCGCGTTCGCGTTCGGCTTCGATCCCGCGTTCTGCGCGCAGGGCTGCCACCGCACGCGGCCGAGCCCCTACTTCGACTCGCCGAGCGCGACGCCGTTCCGGGCGTGGGGCATGCGCCCGGCCATGCTACTGGCCGGGGCGAGCGTGACGGAGGCGAAGGCCCTGATCGATCGCGGCGTGGCCGCCGACTCCTCCTTCCCGTCCGGCACCGCGTATCTCCTGTCGACCTCCGACCGCGCCCGCAACACGCGCGCGGCCCGGTACTCCCTCGCCACCGCGCTCGACGTCCCGGTTCGCGTGCGCCGCATCGACGCCGACGCGCTGCGGGACCGGCAGGACGTGCTCTTCTACTTCACCGGCGCGGCGACGGTGGCGGGGCTCGACACGCCTCCGCTTCCTGCCCGGGGCCATCGCCGACCACCTCACCTCCACCGGCGGCGTGCTGACCGGACAGGACCAGATGAGCGTGCTGCGCTGGCTCGAGGCGGGCGCCACCGCCAGCTACGGCGCGGTGGTGGAGCCGTGCAACTTCCCGGCGAAGTTCCCGCAGCCCGCGGTGGTCATCGCCCGCTACACGCGCGGGGAGACCGCGATCGAGGCCTACTGGAAGAGCGTGGCCTGGCCCGGCCAGGGCGTGTTCGTGGGCGAGCCCCTCGCCGCCCCGTTCCGTCCGCGCCCTCGCTAGCCGGCGCGGTTGACGAGAACTTATCCACAGATTGTCCAGGTTATCCACAGGCCGAGACGTCAATGTAGGCAATGAGTTACAGATCGCCGGCACCGGATCATGATTGACAATCAGCCAATGATCACATATGTTCTGGCCGCCCCAAGCTTCGCAGCGAGGCCGCAGGTGGAAGGTCCCGTTTCCAGCACGTCAGAGCAGAGCTCCCTCGACCACGTCCGGGCCTCGCTCGACACCCGCTATGCCAGCGAGCAAGAGGACGATCCGGAGACCGGGACTCCCTTGCTGGGCATCGGGATCGCGTTCGGCGCGTTCGTTCCCACATTCCTGCTGATCGTCATGGGGCTGCCCTATCTGCTGGCGCCGGTCGCGGTTCCGGTCGCTGTCGCCCCGGATCCGGCGACGCTCTCGCTGCTCTCGACCGCGGTGATGGACCCCTCCTCCCGGTCCGACTCGAGCGATCGATCGGCCGCGTCGCTGTCCGAGCTCGTGGAGACCCGGGCGGTCAGCGGTAGCTGGGCGAGCCCCGACCGCGCGCGGGCGACCCGACCCGGTGACGAGGACTCCAAACCGGCCCGCATCACCTCGACGGAGGCCGTGTCGTGGACGCGCGCGGCCGCGTTCGCCGACGATCAGGCGGCCGCGCGGCTCGCCAGGAGCCTGCGCAGCCAGGGGTATCGCGTGGACCTCCGCCGGGAGGACGGCGCGACGTTGCCATGGGTCGTCTGGACCGGCAAGCGGCCCACTCCGCACCGCCCCGCGAAGTGATCCTCTCGCTCTCGTCCTGACTGTTGTCCTAGTGGCCGCCCGCCCCGCGTCGGCGGGTCGCGGCGTGTAGTATGGACGCCATCATGATCAGCGTGCAGTCGCTGTCCATGCGTCTCACGAGCGGCGGCCGCGCGGTCGACGTGCTCACCGACGTGTCGCTCGAGGTGCCGGCCGGGCAGTTCGTCGCCATCGCGGGGCCGTCGGGCAGCGGCAAGTCGACCCTGCTGGGGCTGATCGCCGGGCTCGACCAGCCGACCGCGGGCCGCATCGAGGTGGCGGGCGTCACGATCACCGGCCTCGACGAGGACGCGCTCGCGCGCTTCCGGGGCGACCACGTGGGCTACGTCTTCCAGTCCTTCCACCTGATCCCGACCCTGACCGCGCTCGAGAACGTGGCGGTGCCGCTCGAGCTGGCCGGCCGAGGCCGACGCGGAGACGCGGGCGGCGGCGCTGCTCGCCGAGGTGGGCCTCGCCGAGCGCGGCCATCACTACCCGGTGCAGCTCTCGGGCGGCGAGCAGCAGCGGGTGGCGGTGGCGCGCGCGCTCGCCCGCCGGCCGCCCCTGCTCCTGGCCGACGAGCCCACCGGCAATCTCGACTCCGCGACCGGCAAGCAGATCATCGAGCTGCTGGTGGGCGCCAACCGGCGCCTCGGCAGCACCCTGGTGCTGGTCACCCACGACGCCGCGCTCGCCGCCCACGCCGACCGGGTCGTCACCCTGCGCGACGGCCGCATCGTGAGCGACGAGTGAGCCGCTTCGTCCTCCGGCTCGCCTGGCGCGAGACCCGCGGCGCGTGGCGGCACTTCGGCTACTTCTTCGCGTGCATCACCCTCGGGGTGAGCGCGCTCGTCGGGGTCGGCAGCTTCGCCGACAGCCTCGAGCGCACCGTGGCCCGCTCCGCCAAGTCGCTGATGGGCGGCGACGTCGAGATCCGCAGCACCCAGCCGCTTCCCCTGCCGCTCGACGACCCGGCCGGGCCCGCCCGCGGCGCGGCGGTCACGCGAGTGCGCGAGCTGGTGGCGATGGCGCAGACGGGCCCGGCGTCGACCCAGCTCGTCGAGCTGAAGGCGGTGGAGCCGGGCTACCCGTTCTACGGCGCGCTGGTGACCGACCCGCCGGGGCCGCTCGACACGCTGATCGGCGAGGGTCGGGCGCTCGTGCACGAATCCCTCCTCGCCCGGCTGGGCCTGCGGGTGGGCGATCGGTTCCGGGTGGGCCAGGCCGAGCTGACCGTCGCGGGCGTCATCGTGAAGGAGCCGGACCGCGCGGTCGGGGTCTTCTCGCTCGGCCCGCGCGTGATGATCGCCGCCGCCGATCTGGACCGCACCGGGCTCGTCCGCCCGGGCAGCCGCGTGCGCTACCGCACCCTCTTCCGGCTGCCGGAGGGCGCGGACGCGAGCGCCTTCCGCGACCGGCTCGCGGAGCGCCTGCCCGCCGCCCAGCGGGTGACGACGTACACCCAGGCCCAGCCCGGCCTCCGCCGCTTCTGGGACCAGCTCACGATGTACCTCGGGCTCACCGGGCTGGTCGCCCTCATGGTCGGCGGCATCGGCGTCGCGGTCAGCGTGAGCGCCTTCGTCAAGGAGAAGCTCTCCGCGATCGCGATCATGAAGGCGCTCGGCGCCGGCTGGCGGCCGCTGCTCGCCGCCTACCTGCTCCAGACCGCGCTGCTGGGCCTGGGCGGCAGCCTGGCCGGCGCGCTCCTCGGGAGTCTCGTCCAGCCGCTGCTCGCCCCCACCCTGACGCGGCTCCTGCCGATCGAGCTCCAGCTCTCCTTCTCCCTCCGCGCGGTCCTGGGCGGCGTGGCGATGGGCGTGGGCGTGACCCTGCTCTACGCGCTCTGGCCGCTGCTCCAGATCCGGCGCGTGCCGCCCGCGCTGATCCTGCGCCACGAGGTCGAGCCGCGCCTGCTCGGCCGCCGGCCGTGGGCGAGCCGCGGTGCCGATCGCGGCCGGCCTCGCCGCGCTCGCGCTCTGGCAGGCCGGCTCCTGGAAGATCGGCGCGCTGTTCGCGGGCGGCCTCGCCGGCGCGCTCCTGCTCCTGGCCCTGGGCGCGCGCGGCGTCATCGCGCTGGCCCGCCGCGTGCGCTGGCGCGCGCCCGCCTGGCGGCAGGGAGCGGCCAACCTCCACCGGCCGGGCAGCCACGCGGGGCCGGTGCTCGTGTCGCTCGGTCTCGCGGTGATGCTGGTCGTCTCGATCGCGCTGCTCGAGAGCAGCCTCCGCTTCCAGCTGAAGGACCGGAGCCCGGGCCAGGCGCCCGCGTTCTTCTTCATCGACATCCAGCCCGACCAGGCCGAGCCGTTCGCGGCCCTCGTGGCCGGGCACGGCGCCGACGCGCCCGCCGAGCTGACCCCGGTGGTGCGCTCCCGGCTCGCCGCGGTCAACGGCGCGCCGGTCGCCCAGGGCGAGAAGACGCGTCGCGAGGAGGCGTGGTACCTCACGCGCGAGTACGTGCTCACGTGGGCCGCCGAGCCGCCCGGCCACAACACGGTCGTGGCCGGGCGCTGGTGGACGCCCGCGGAAGCCGCGCGCGAGCCCCTGATCTCGGTCGAGGAGGAGATCGCGCGCCAGCTCGGGGTCGGCCTCGGCGACACCCTCACCTTCGACGTCCAGGGCGTGCCGATCTCGGCGCGGGTGACGAGCCTCCGCCACGTGGACTGGCGCAGCCTCACCTCCAACTTCTTCGTGATCTTCTCGCCCGGCGCCCTCGAGGGCGCGCCCACCACCTTCATCGCCACGGTGCGGGCGCGGCCCGAGCGGGAGGCGGCGCTGCAATCCGCGGTGGTGGCCGCCTTCCCCAACGTCACCGCGATCCCGGTGCGCGAGGTGCTCGAGCGGGTCGCCGCGGTCCTCGACCAGATCGCGCTCGCGGTGCGGCTGGTGGCCGCCTTCAGCATCGGGGCGGGGCTCATCGTGATGGCGGGCGCGCTCGCCATCACCCGCAAGCAGCGCCTCTACCAGTCGGTGATCCTGAAAGCGCTCGGCGCCACCCGCGGCTTCGTCTCCCGGGTGTTCGCGGTGGAGTACGCGCTGCTCGGGGCCGCCGCCGGGGTCGCGGGCAGCGCGCTCGCGGCCGTGCTCGCCTGGGCGGTGCTGCGCTGGGCCTTCGACGTGCCGTGGCAGTGGGCGCCCGGCACCCTCGCGGCGGGCGTGCTCGCGGCCACCGGGCTCGCCCTGCTGGTGGGCGTCCTCGGCACGCGGCGGCTGCTGGGCCGCCGGCCGCTCGGCGTGCTGCGAAGCGAGTGACCCTCGCCGAGCGGCTGCGCGCGCTCTATCCGGAGGCCTCGGGCCGCAGCCTCAAGCAGTGGCTCGAGACCGGACGGGTGACCGTCGACGGGCGCGCCTGCCGCGACGGCCGCCGGGAGCTCGCGGCGGACGCGGTCGTCACGCTCGGCGGGCGGGCGAGCGCGCCGTTCCCGCGCGGGCTGACCCTCGTGCACGAGGACGACGCGATCCTGGTGGTGGTCAAGCCCGCGGGCCTGCTCACCGTCGCCACCGAGCGCGAGCGCGAGCGGACCGCGTACCGCCTGCTCTGGGACTATCTCGGATCGAAGCAGGGATCGAAGCAGGCCCGGCCCTTCATCGTCCACCGGCTCGATCGCGAGACGTCGGGCCTGCTCGTGTTCGCCAAGTCCGAGTCCGTGAAGCGGATGCTCCAGGCCCAGTTCGAGGCCCGCACCGTGGAGCGCGTGTACCGGGCGCTGGTCGAGGGCCGACCGGCCCGCGAGCAGGGCACGCTCGAGAGCCGGCTCGCGGAGGACCGGATGCTCCGGGTGCGCTCCGCCGAGCGCGGGCGCGTCGCGATCACGCACTACCGCGTCCTCGCCGCCCGCCGCGAGAACACCCTGCTCGAGCTGCGCCTCGGCACCGGGCGCCGCCACCAGATCCGGGTGCAGCTCGCGGAATCGGGCTGGCCGATCGTGGGCGACGTGACCCACGGCGGGCCGCGGAGCGGAGCGGGCCGGCTCTGCCTGCACGCGACGCGGCTCGGCTTCGACCACCCGGTGACCGGCGCGCGGGTGGTGTTCGAGAGCGCGCCGCCCGCCGACTGGGTATAATCCGCGCGGTCGTCACTCGTGGTGTGACCCGAAGACCCACCCCTCACCCTGCCCTCTCCCCTGAGGGGAGAGGGGGACGGAGGCTCACATGGCCGCGTCGCCGTTCTCGATCGAAGACAAGGTCGCCATCGTCACCGGAGGCGGAGTCGGCATCGGCAAGTCCATCGCGCTCGAGTTCGCCCGCGCGGGCGCCGACGTGGTGATCGCCAGCCGCAAGCTCGAGAACCTCGAGCCGGTCACCGCCGAGATCACCAAGCTGGGCCGCCGCTCGTTCTGCGTGGCGGTCGACGTCCGCCAGGAGGACCAGGTCAAGGCGCTGGTGGAGCGCACCGTGAAGGAGATGGGCCGCCTCGACGTCATGGTCAACAACGCGGGCGCGTCCTTCCGGGCCAAGGTCGAGGACATCTCGGCCAACGGCTGGAACACGGTGGTCGGCATCAACCTCAACGGGACGTTCTTCGGCTGCAAGTGGGCCGGCAAGCAGATGCTGGATCAGCCCGGGGGCGGCGCCATCATCAACATCTCGTCGATCGCGGGCGTCTACGGCTCGACCATGATGTCGCACTACGGCGCCTCCAAGGCCGCGGTGATCAACTTCACCCGCGAGCTCGGCATGGCCTGGGGCCGCCGGGGCGTGCGGGTGAACTGCATCGCCCCCGGGCCGGTGGAGACCGAGGGCTACATGGGCGTGCTCACCAAGCAGGATCCGGCCGCGGCCAAGAAGGCCTACGACACGGTGGCGGCCCGCGTGGGCATGGGCCGGTGGGGCAAGGTCGAGGAGATCGCCTACCCCTGCATCTTCCTCGCGTCCGCCGCGTCCTCGTTCATGAACGGCGAGACCATCGTGATCGACGGCGGGGCCGCGCCCCAGCTCGGCGAGGGCTGAGCGCCCGCTCGCCGGTCATGCCCGAGCTGCCGCCATGCCTGAGCTTCCAGAGGTCGAGGCGGCGCGCCGCGCCGCCCACAAGGTCGCGATCGGCCGTCGAATAGTCGAGGCGCACGTCGCGGACGACCCGATCGTCTTCGAGGGCGTCGCGCCCGCCCGCGTTCCGGCGCGCCCTGGTCGGCCGGCGGGTGAAGGCGGTGCGACGGCACGGCAAGCACCTGTGGCTCGAGCTCGACCGCCGCCCGTGGCCGTGCCTGCACTTCGGCATGACCGGCGGCATCCACCTGCCGGCGGGCCGCGCGGTCCGCCTCGTCTCCGACGGTAGTGTCGATCGGCCCGACTGGCCGCCGCGCTTCACCAAGCTCCACCTGCGCTTCGCGGGCGGCGGCGAGCTGGCCCTGGCCGACGGCCGGCGCCTCGGCCGCATCCGGCTGCGCCAGGACCCGCCCACCGAGCCGCCGATCAGCACGCTCGGCTTCGACGCCTGGCGCGCGCTGCCCACACCCGCGCGCTTCCACGCGATGCTGCGCGAGCGGAAGTCGCCGATCAAGGCGGTGCTGCTCGACCAGGCCTTCGCGGCCGGCATCGGCAACTGGATCGCGGACGAGGTGCTCTACCAGGCGGGCATCGCCCCCAAGCGCCGCGCCAGCACGCTCTCCGCCGCGGAAGGCCGGCGGTTGCTCGCGAAGATCCGGTCGGTGATCGGCCTCGCGGTGCGGTCCGGCTCGGACAGCGACCGGTATCCCGCGCTGGTGGCTCTTCCACCGCCGCTGGGGCCACCGCCGCGGAGGGCCACCCGCCACCACGGTGCGGGGCGAGCACATCCGCCACGAGACGGTCGGCGGCCGCACCACCGCGTGGGTGCCCACGGCGCAGCGCTGAGGTATACTCCCCCCAGCTTTCCCCCTGAGAAAGGAGCCCCCATGAGAGAGGCTGTCGTCGTCGCCAGCTCCCGCACCCCGCTCGCCAAGTCCCATCGCGGGTCGTTCAACATCACCCGCCCGGATGACCTGGCCGCCCACTGCATCAAGGACGTCCTCGGCAAGGCCCCGCAGCTCGACATCGCCGAGATCGAGGACGTGATCATGGGCTGCGCCCAGCCCAACGGCCCGCAGGGCAGCAACGTGGCGCGCGTGGCGCTGATCCGGGCCGGCCTGCCGGTCTCGGTCGCGGGCACGACGGTCAACCGCTTCTGCTCGTCGGGGCTGCAGGCCATCGCGATGGCCGCGCACCAGATCATCCTGGGCGGCGCGGACGCGGCGATCGGCGGCGGCCTCGAGTCGATCAGCATGATGAAGCGCGACGGCGATCCGAACCCGTGGGTGAAGGAGAAGAAGCCCGGCATCTACATGGTGATGGGCGACACCGCGGAGGTGGTGGCCAAGCGCTACAACGTCACCCGCCAGATGCAGGACGAGTACTCCCTGGTGAGCCAGCAGCGCACCGCGCGGGCCCAGCAGGACGGCTTCTTCAAGGAAGAGATCTCGCCGATGCAGGTCGTGCGCGGCATCGTGGACAAGAAGACCGGCGAGATCACCGGCAAGGAAGACGGCTACGTGGACAAGGACGAGTGCAACCGTCCCGACACCACGCTCGAGGGCCTGCTCTCGCTCCAGCCGCACTTCGACAAGACGAGCGGCAAGGGCACGCGTCACCGCGGGCAACTCCTCGCAGCTCTCCGACGGCGCCTCCGCCACGCTGCTGATGTCGGCGGACCGGGCCAAGGCCCTCGGCATCAAGCCCAAGCTCATCTTCCGCGGCTTCGCGGTCGCCGGCTGCGAGCCGGACGAGATGGGCATCGGGCCGATCTACGCGGTGCCGAAGCTGCTCAAGCGCAACGGCCTCAAGATGGACGACATCGACGTGTGGGAGCTGAACGAGGCCTTCGCCTCGCAGGTGGTCTACTGCCGCGACAAGCTGGGCATCCCGATGGAGAAGCTCAACCCGAACGGCGGCTCGATCTCGATCGGCCACCCCTTCGGCATGACCGGCTCGCGCATGGTCGGCACCATCGCCAACGAGATGCTGCGCCGCAAGGCGAAGTACGGCGTGGTGACGATGTGCATCGGCGGCGGCCAGGGCGCGGCCGGCCTCTTCGAGTCCTGTCTCTAGTCGCTACGCGTTGAATTCGCCCCTCACCCTGCCCTCTCCCCTTCGGGGCGAGGGTGGCATCGAACCCTCTCCCCCTGGGGAGAGGGCAGGGTGAGGGGCGCTCTGCTCTCCGGGTGACCCGACCATGGCCTACGACTTCGACCGCGTCATCGAGCGCCGCCCCACCAACAGCAACAAGTGGCGCAAGTACCCCGCCGACGTCCTGCCGCTCTGGGTCGCGGACATGGACTTCCCCTCGCCCGAGCCGGTGGTGCGGGCGCTGCGGGAGCGGGTCGAGCACGGCGTCTACGGCTACGGCTTCGAGGGGCCGGAGTTCGGCGAGGTCTTCGTGGACCGCGTGCAGAAGCGCTACGGCTGGACGATCTCGCCGGAGGCGCTGGTCATGATCCCCGGCGTGATCCCGGGCCTCAACGTGGCCTGCCACGCGCTCACCAGGCCGGGCGACGGCCTGCTGATGCAGCTGCCGGTCTATCCCCCCATCCTCCGGTCCCCGACCAACCACGAGCTCACCCGCGACGGGGCCCCGCTCGGCCGCGAGCGCGACGGCCGCTACGTGGCCGATCTCGACGCCTTCCGCGCGGCCATCCATCCCCGCACGCGCGCGTTCATCCTCTGCAACCCGCACAACCCGGTCGGCCGCGTGTTCACCCGCGAGGAGCTCGCCGGGATGGCCCAGGTCTGCCTCGAGCACGACATCCCGATCATCGCGGACGAGATCCACTGCGACCTGCTCTTCGCGGGCCAGCGCCACGTCCCGGTCGCCTCGCTCGCGCCCGAGATCGAGCGGCGCACCATCACCCTGATGGCGCCCAGCAAGACCTTCAACCTGGCCGGCCTCAAGGTCTCGGTGGCGGTGATCCCGGACGCCTCGCTGCGCGAGCGGTTCATGGCCGCGCGCGGCGACTACGTGCAGGCGCAGGTCAACATCCTGGGCTACGCGGGGGCGCTCGCCGCCTATCGCGACGGGCACGAGTGGCTCGACGAGCTGATGCGCTATCTCGAGGGCAACCGGGACTTCGTGGTCGACTACGTCCGGCGGCATCTGCCCGGCGTCTCGATGCTGGCGCCCGAGGGCACCTACCTCGCCTGGCTCGACTGCCGCAACGCGGGCCCGGCCGCGGCCGACCCGTTCACGTTCTTCCTGGAGCGCGCGAAGGTGGCGCTGAACGACGGCGCCCTGTTCGGAGCCGGCGGGCAGGGCTTCGTGCGCCTCAACTTCGGCACGCCCCGCGCGCTGCTGACCGAAGGGCTCGAGCGGATGCGCCGGGCCCTCGGGGCCTGAGGCCGCGCCCGCCAGCCCGAGGGTTGGACGCGGCCGCGCCCGCGGCCGTTTACAGGGCGATCCGGAAGTTTCTTCCCCCAATGGGACTCGAATTGGGCTCGGATGGGCCTCGTCTGACTGCGTGAAACCCAATCTTCTGCCCAATCCTCCGGAGGTGGCGATGCACGCACGAACGGGCATGACCGCGGTGGCGCTGGCGACCATGATGCTGTACACGGGCTGCGCGACCGCCCCCCGCGGGCCGAGCGTCCAGGTCCTGCCCGGTACCGGCAAGCCCTTCGAGCAGTTCCAGGCCGACGTGGAGGTCTGTCGCGCCTGGTCGGCCCAGCAGGTCAAGGGCGCCTTCATGGACGCCCCGTCGTGGGAAGTGCAGCGCCGCTACGACAACGCCTACGTGCAGTGCATGTACGCGAAGGGCCACCAGGTGCCGTCTCCTCCGGGACCACCACGCGCACGCTGACGGAGGCAACGAGATGATCACGCTCAAGCGATCGCTCGCGACCCTGCTGTCGCTCACGCTGCTCGTGGGAAGCGCCCCCGGGGCGTGGGCGGCCGACGCGCCCGCCGCTCCGCCGCCCCCGCCCGCGGGCGCGCCGCCCGCGCCGCCGGCCGCGGCCCCGCCGGCCGATTCGCCCACCGCTTCAGATGACGGGCAGCCCGCACCCGATCAGCCGGAGGGCGCCGCCCCGACGCCGCCGCGGCTCAGCTACACCGACGGCGACGTGTCGTTCTGGCGCCCGGGCGGCGACGACTGGGCGCCCGCGCAGGTCAACACCCCGCTCAGCCCCGGCGATCAGCTCTACACCGGCAACCGGGGCAACCTCGAGATCCAGATCGAGGCGCGGAACTTCGTGCGGGCCTGGGGCGACAGCCAGCTCGGCGTGGAGAATCACGACCCGGACTTCCTCCAGCTGAAGGTCGCGGCCGGGCACGTGTCGCTGGACCTGCGCGCGCTCGATCCGGGCCACACCGTGGAGCTGGACACCCCGAGCGCCGCGTTCACCATCGATCGACCCGGCTACTACCGCGTGGACGTCGCGCCGGATCGCACCTCGTTCGTCACCCGGCGCGGCGGCGTCGCGACGATGACCCCGGCCGGGGGCGCGGCGGCCTCCATCGCCACGAGCGAGCAGGTCGTCGTGACCGGAACCGGTCCCAACCCGGTGCAGACCTTCGTGGCCCCCGAGCTCGACGTGTGGGATCGCTGGAACTACGCGCGCACCGAGGCCCTCATCGACACGGTGAGCGCGCGCTACGTCCCGGCCGGGCTGTCGGGCGTCGACGATCTGGACCAGCACGGCGCCTGGCGCGTGGTGCCGGAGTACGGCTCGGTGTGGGTCCCGCAGGGCGTCGCGACGGACTGGGCCCCGTACACCACCGGGCGCTGGGTGTGGGATCCGCGCTTCGGCTGGAGCTGGGTCGACACCGCGCCGTGGGGCTGGGCGCCGTATCACTATGGCCGGTGGGTGCACCTCGATCGCGTCTGGGCGTGGGCTCCGGGGCCGGTCATCGTGCGCCCGGTGTACGCGCCGGCGCTGGTCGCCTTCTTCGGCGCGCCCGGCGTGCGCGTGGCCATCGGGGCGCCCTTCGTGAGCTGGGTGGCGCTCGGCTGGGGCGAGCCGTGCGTGCCGTGGTGGGGCCGCCCGGGCTTCGTCGGCCGCGCCTGGTGGGGCGGCTGGGGCGGTCCCCGGGTCGTCAACAACGTGGTGGTCAACCGCACCACCGTCGTGAACGTGCGGAACATCACGGTCTACCGGAACGTGGGCGTGCAGAACGCGGTGGTCGCGGTGCGGCCGGATCGCTTCGGGCGCGGGCCGGTCGGCGACGCCCGCATCCGCCAGGTGGACACGCGGCGGCTCGAGCCGGTCCGCGGGGCCGTCGACCTTCGCCCGGATCGGGCGAGCTTCGCGGCGGCGAGCGGCCGCGGCGTCCGGCCGCCGGAGAGCGTGCTGGCGCGCCCGACGGTGGCCACGCGCGCACCGGTGACGCGCGCCCTGCCGCACGAGGCCGAGGGCCGCGGACCGGCGCCCCGCATCGTGCCGGCCCCGCATGCGGGGGAGCCCGGCGCGGCGAGCGCGCGCCCGCCGTTCGGGGAGAGCCGGCTGGAGCGCGCGCGCCCGCCTCAGGCCCCGCGCTTCGACACCAACCGCCGGCCGGACGCGACGCCGCCGGCCACGCCGCCAGCCGCGCGCCGTCAGGACGGCGGCCCGGACGCCGCGCGGGGGCGTGGGCCGGCCAGCCCTCGAACGGACGCACCGCGGGGCGCGGAGGTGCCGCGCGGTCCCGAGCCGAGCCGCGCGCCCCAGGCCCCTGTCCCGGCGGAAGCCCCGCGCGCGCCGCAGGTCCAGACGCCACGGCCGCCGCAGCCGCAGGCCCCGCGGCCATCAGAGGTCCAGCGCGGGGCCGAGCCGCCCGCCCGCGCTCCGGAGGCGGCCGCGCCGCGCCGGGCGCCCGACGCGGCGCGGGCGCCGCGTCCGGAAGGTCCTGGCGCGCGCGGGGCCGAGCCGCGCCCCGCGGCCCCGACCCCGCGAGCCGAGACGCCGCGCCAGGCGCCGCCGCGCGCGCTGCCGGGTGAGCCCGCCAACCGGCTCTACCCGGGGGGACGCGTGGAGCGCCCGTCGTCGCGTGGACCGGAGACGCGGCCGCAGGCGCGCCCGCGGCCCGCCCCCGAGCACAACGCGGGCCGCAAGGGCGGGGCGGCGCGCGAGGCGCGCTGACTCAGGAGCCGGGCGACCACTCCCCCGCGAGCGAGCGGCCGAGGCGCCGCAGGGCCTGCGCCTCCAGCTGGCGGGCGCGCTCGCGCGTCACGCGGAAGCGCGCGCCGACCTCCTCGAGGGTCAGCGCCTCCTCCCCGTCCAGGCCGAAGCGCAGGCGGAGGACTTCCCGCTCGCGGGGCGGCAGGCTCTCGATGGCGATCCCGAGCTGGTGCGAGCGGTCGGCGCGGACGATCGTCTCCTCCGGCGACGGGGTGACGCGATCGCCGCACGAACTCGCCGAGCGTCGAGTCCTGACCGATCGGCGCGTCGAGCGAGACCGGGGTCGCCGCGCTCAGATCGACCAGGCGCACCGTCTTCTCGGGCACCCCGGCCCGGTGGGCCAGCTCCTCGACGCTCGGCTCGCGCTCGTGCTCGGCCTGGAAGGCGTTCCGCTCCCGCATGAGCCGGTGCATGCTCTCGATGATGTGGACCGGCATCCGGATCGTGCGGGCCTGGTCGGCGAGCGCGCGCCCGACCGCCTGGCGGATCCACCACGTCGCGTAGGTGGAGAACTTGAAGCCGCGATGGTAGTCGAAGCGCTCGACCGCCTTCATCAGCCCGATGTTGCCTTCCTGGATGAGATCGAGCAGGGTGAGCGACCCGCCCGCGTACCGCCGGGCGATCGACACCACGAGCCGCAGGTTGGGCTCGACGAGCGCGCGCTTGGCCTCGCGGAGCGCGCGGTCGCTCTCCTCGACCTCGCGGAGCGCGGGCCTCCAGCGCGCCGCGATCGATCCATTGCCCCGCCGCAGCGCGCCGACCAGGTCGTCCACCACGTCCGGCCGTAGCGGCAGGCGCTCGACCAGGCGCCCGGCGCTCCGGCGCGCGATCGCGGAATGCGTCAGGCGCGGGCGCATCCGGCGCAGGCGCGCGAGGATCTCGAAGAGCCGGTCCCGCTGCCGGACGGTGAGCGGCGCGCCGCCCGGCAGCAGCAGGAGCGCGTCGAGCGACCGGTCGCCCCGGCCCACCTCGCGCGTCGCCGCGAGCAGGGCGTCGATCCCGGCGGGGAGACCGGCCAGCGCGCGGCGGCGCCGGGCCCGGCAGATCTCGATCCACCGCCCCCGCTCCCGCTCCTGGGCCGCGGTGAGGCGATCGACCGCGCCGATCTCCCGGAAGTAGAGCGCCACCGGGTTGGCGCGCGCGATCGCGGCGGCCGACCGCAGGTCGTGGTCCGCGAGACCGTTCGCCATCGCGCGCGCTCCCGGCCCGGCTACGACGTCAGCGCCGCGTAGAGGCTGTTGCCGTCCCGGTGCAGCAGGACGACCACCGGAGCGCCCTGCGCGTGCTTGGCCAGCAGCCGCTTCATGTCGGCCGCGCTGGTCACCGGCTGGTGATCCAGCTCGGTGATGACGTCGCCCGGACGGAGCCCCGCCTTCTCGGCCGGACTCGAGTCGCGCACGCCGCGCACCACCACCCCGCGCGCATCCGCGAGCCCCAGCTCGCGGCCCACGTCGGGCGTCAGCGTCTCCACCGTGAGGCCGAGCGGCTCCTTGCCGTCGTCGCGCTGGGCCAGCGCCGGCTGATCCGGCTCGTCCATCCGGGCGATCCGGGTCTGCAGAGTCATGGTCTTGCCCTCGCGGACGATGGTGAGCGGGACCTCGCGCCCGACCGCGGTGGCGGCCACCAGCTTGGAGAGATCGCCGGGCTGGGGCAGCTTGTGACCGTCGAACTCGGTGATCACGTCACCGGCCTTGATCCCGGCCCGCGCCGCCGGCGAGTCGGGCTGGACCGACGCGACCAGCGCGCCGCCGCCCGGCGGCACGTTGAAGCCCTTGGCCAGCTCCGGGGTGAGCGGCTGGATCATCACGCCGAGCCAGCCCCGCGTCACCTTGCCGGTCGCGGCGAGCTGGGTCACCACCGACTTGGCCTGGTTGATCGGGATCGCGAAGCCGATGCCCACCGAGCCGCCGCTCTGGCTGAAGATGGCGGCGTTGATGCCGACCGCCTGCCCGCGCGCGTTGATGAGCGGCCCCCCGCTGTTGCCGGGATTGATGGACGCGTCGGTCTGGATGAAGTCGTCGTAGGGCCCCTGCCCGATCACGCGGCCGGTGGCGCTGACGATGCCGGTGGTGACGGTGCGCTCGAGACCGAACGGGTTGCCGATGGCCATCACCGGCTCGCCGACCTGCAGCTGCGGCCGAGTCGCCGAGCGGGATCACCGGCAGGCCGGTGGCCTCGACCTTGAGGAGCGCCAGGTCGGTGCGCGGGTCACGGCCCACCACCTTGCCGGGCAGCTCGCGCCCGTCGTCGATCTTCACCTGGATCTCGGTGGCGCCGTCCACCACGTGGTTGTTGGTCATGATGTAGCCGGCCGGATTGATGACGAAGCCCGAGCCCATGCTGCGCACCGTCTTCCGCCCCGGCTGGCCGAACTGCTTGAAGAACTGCTGGAACGGATCGTCGTTGCCGAACGGGCTCTGCATCGACGTCCCGTCCTGGACCCGCTTGGTGCTGATGTTGACCACCGCCGGCTTCAGCGCCCGGGTCAGCTCCACCCAGTTGGGCGCGGGCACGGTGGCGGCGGCGGTGACCGACACCGGCCGCTCGCTCCAGATCGGCGCCGGCGCGGCGCTGGTGAATCCCAGGTGCGGGGCGAGGGCCACCAGGCCCACCACCGCGGCCACCACCAGCGCCGTCCAGGCGGTGCGATAACGCATCGTCAGTCGATTCATGAACGTCTCTCCTTGTGTTGGTTGATCTACGGGGCCGCCTGCTCGCGGGCGGCCCGGAGCTGTTCACGGGCCAGCGCCCCCAGGGTGTCGCCCCCGGCCAGGCGCATCGCGATCCGGTATTCGCGCTCCATCCCGTCGGTGTCGCCCGCCCGCCGGAGCGCATCGGCGAGCAGCAGTCGGATATCGGGTGAGGTGGGCTTCATGTCGACGGCCCGGCGCAGGTGCGCGATCGCCTCCGGCGTCCGGCCCGCGTCGAGGAACAAGGTGGCCAGGCCCGCCTCGTACCGCGCGTCGCGCGGGGCCAGCCGGACCGCGTCCTCGGCGTGGCTCAGCGCGGCCGCGTCCTGTCCGAGGCCGGCGTAGGCGAGGCCGAGATAGTAGTGCGCGCGCGCGTCGTGCGGCGCGGCCGCGACCGCCTGGACGAGCTGGCGGACGGCGGGGAGGTATTGACCGTCCGACACGAGGGTGGCCCCGCTCTCGACGAGGCCGTGCGCGCGCCACCAGGCGGGCCCGCTCGCGAGCGCGGCCAGCGCGGCCGCGAGCACTCCACCCATCGCGAGACGGCCGATCCAGGGCGAGCGGGAGATCCACGTGCTGCGACATGCCTGAAACGTAGCCCGTCCACATGAGGGACGGGTGAAGCCGCGATGAGAAACTTCTTAGCGGGGGGAGTGGGCGGGGGCGGGCTCGGCGGACGTGGTGACGAGCGTCAGGTTCCCGTGGCAGCTTCGGGCAGTCGAAGCTGCGGCCGTCGACGAATCGCCCGCCCGGCCGCAGCTCCTGCACCGCGCCGCACCGGGGGCAGGCCCCGCGCACCAGCAGCAGGCGGCGATCTTCCCGCGCGCGCTTGACCGCCATGACGATGCCCGCCACCACGAAGGTCGGGACCAGGACGAAGTGGGCCACCGGGATGAACACCGAGGCCAGCCCGAGCCCCCAGAACATCCCGAGCCCGGTGAGGGTCCGGGCGAAGCGCTGGCCCGGCGCCTGCTCGACGATGACCGCCCGGGCCGGCTGCGGCGGATGCCCGAAGGCGGTGAGCTGCGCGGGAACCTCGGTCTCGGTCGACATGTGATCGTCTCCTCTCCGTCCCTATGCTAGCCCGGATCGGCGCGCGGCCGGAGGCCCGGTCGCTTTTCTCACGCCGCTCTCATCGATCTCTCACCCGGCTCCCGTACAGTCGAGATCGTCATGCTCACGAGCCTCACCGGCCTGGACGACTACGCGGTCGTCGGTCTCGCCGACGACGGCCATCTCGGCCGCGTCCGCGACACCTACTTCGACGACCGGCGGTGGAGCATCCGGCACCTGGTCGTCGAGACCGGGCGCTGGCCGGGCCACCAGCGGGTGCTGGTCTCGCCCTGGTCGGTGCGCGGGCTCGACCCGCGGCGGCGCGTGGTGCGGACCGACCTGACCCGGCACGAGCTCGCGGAGAGCCCGGACGCGGATACCGACCGGCCGGTCTCCCGCCAGCACTCCGTCGACCTCGCCCGCTACTACGGCTTCTACGGCTTCCCGTACCACTGGCTCGGCACCGCGCCGGTCTCGGAGCAATGGCGGGCCGCCGGTGGCGGGGAGTGCGCGGTCGTCACCCTCGCCCCGCGACTGCGGAAGGCCGGGGACCGTCACCTGCAGAGCGCCCGCGCGGTGCTCGGCTACTACGTCCACGCCAGCGACGACGACGTGGGCCACGTGTCCGACTTCCTCTTCGGCGACGCGGCGTGGGAGATCCGCCACGTGGTCGTGGCGCTCCGGCGCGGGCTCGCGCGGCGACGCGTGCTGGTGCCGGTGGGGTGGGTCACCCGGATGATCTGGGACGCGGGGGCGCTGAGCGTGGCGCTGCCGGGCTCGGTCGTGCGCGGCGCCCCCGCGTACGACCCGGCCGAGCCTCTCGGTCCGGACCTCGAGGCTCGGCTGGTCCGCTACTACGGGCCCTCCCCGTTCGGAAACAGCTGAGCGCGCGGGGAGCGCGGCCCTCGAGCTGCCGCCGAGTTCAGGCCGCCGCGGCGGGGCGGATCGCCATCGGCTCGATGAGCCGGCGCTCCACCGCGTGCCAGTCGATGTTGCGGAAGAACGCGTCCAGGTAACGGCCCCGCTCGGTGGCCTTGTAGTCGCGCATGAACGCGTGCTCCCACACGTCCATGACCAGCAGCGGCTTGAAGCCCGCGGGCACTCCGTTCTGGTGCAGGCTGACCCAGTGATTGGTGAACCGCCGGGTCATCGGATCCTCGCAGAGGATCACCCAGCCGACCCCGCGGAGCCCTCCGATGGCCTGGAAGTCCTTTCGCCAGTCCTCGACCGAGCCGAACGACTCCGAGAGCGCCTGGGCCACCGCGGAGGTCGAGCCGGGCCGGGGCTGGGCGCCGGCGCGCAGGTTGGAGAAGTAGTACTCGTGCAGGATCATGCCGTTGTACTCGAAGCCGAGCCGCCGCGTGAGCTCCGCGAACTCGAGGTCCCGTCCCGAGGCCCGGCCCCGGGACCGGAGCGCGATCAGCTCCTCGTTGAGCAGGTTCACCTGCCGCACGTAGCCCGCGTAGAGGGTGAGATGCTCGCGGATCTGCTCGTCGGAGATGCCCTCGAGCCCGCTCAGGCGGTCGAACTGCTGCTCGGCGTAGGCGGTGCGCTTGGTCCCTGGCATCGGTTGCCCTCCCGTCGTTCCCACTCGGTTTAGGTTGTCGTCGAGATCGATGGAGGCACCCTACCAGGGGCGGATGAGAGCCGGGTGAGGCTCGGATGAGAATCAGGCGGCCGTCGAGGGCAGGCGGACCGTGAAGCGGCTGCCCGACCCGGGCCGGCTCTCGACCGTGATGGCGCCCCCGTGGGCGATCACGATCGAGCGCGCGATGGCGAGGCCCAGGCCCGCGCCGCCGGTGTCTCGCGCGCGGGCCGCGTCGAGGCGAAGAAAGGGCTCGAAGATGCGCTCCAGATCGTCCGCCTCGATGCCGATGCCGCTGTCCGCGATCGTCACCTCGGCCGCGCCGTCGCCCCGCCCGAGCCCGATCTCCACCTTGCCGCCCGACGGCGTGTACTTGATCGCGTTCTCCACCAGGTTGAGGAGCGCGCGGCGCAGCGCGGCCGCGTCCCCGGTCACCCGGGCGGGCACCGTCGCGTCGACGCGCACGCTCACCCCCGCGGCCCGCCCGATGCGCGCGCCCACCTCGAAGACCTCGAGCACGAGCGGCTCCAGGTCGACGGGCGCCCGGGCGCCCTCGGGGCCGGCGAGCGAGCGCGAGAGCAGCAACAGGTCCTCCGCGAGCCGGATCAGGCGCTCGACCTCCTCGAGGCTCGAGGCGAGCACGCGCCGGTACTCGTCGGGCGACCGCTCCATCCGGAGCGCCACCTCGATGCCGCCGCGCAGCACGGTGAGCGGGGTGCGCAGCTCGTGGGCCGCGTCCGCCGCGAAGCGGCGGGTCTGCCCGAACGCGTCATCGAGCCGCGCCAGCATCCCGTTCAGGGTCTCGGCGAGCGCGTCGAGCTCGTCGCCGCTCCCCCGCCGCTCCACGCGCCGGCTCAGGTCCTCGGCGGTGATGCGGCGGGCGGTGCGCGCCATCTCGTCCACCGGGCGCAGGGCCGCGCGGGCGATGACGGCCCCGCCGAGCGCGGCCAGCCCCACCCCCAGCGGGATGAGCACGATCAGGGTGTCGAAGTAGCGGTCGCGAACCGCCTGGGTGCGCCGCAGCGCCATGCCCACCTGGATCATCTCGGTGACGTGCCCGTCGCGCACCACCGGCAGGGTGAGGAGGCGGACCGGCTCGACCCCGCCCACCACCACCGTCTCGATCGTGCGCAGGCCGCGGGCGGCCCGGGCGCGGGCCTGGGGCGACAGCGGCAGCACGTCGGCCGGGCGGCCCGCGCGGGGGGCGTGCGGCCGCCCCTCGGGATCGAGGAGCTGGACGAACTTGTCGTAGAGCTCGGGCCCCAGGAGCTGGCGCATGAGCGCCTCGGAGTCGCTCGACGCCTGCTCGGAGGAGCCGGTGTCCTTGATCACCTGCGCGACGGTGAGCAGCGACGCGTCGAGATCCTGCTGGAGGCCGAAGCTCAGCCAGGAATAGGAGATCGCGGCGATCGTCACCAGGATGGCGAGCAGGACGCCGCTGTACCACAGGGTGAGCTTGGTGCGGATCGAGAGCGGCAGCCGGAGGCCTCTCACGACTCGGCGCTCAGCATGTAGCCGGCGCCCCGGACGGTCTGCAGCAGGCGGGTCTCCCCCTCCGCGTCGATCTTGCGGCGCAGGTAGCCCACGTAGACGTCGACCACGTTGCTCTCCGGATCGAAGTCCATGCCCCAGACGTGCTGGGTGATCATGGGCCGGGTCAGCACGCGGTCCGCGTTGCGCAGGAAGTACTCGAGCAGGGCGTGCTCGCGCGCGGTGAGCGTGATGCGGCGGCCACCCCGCGTGACCGCGCGGGTCGCGGGGTCCAGGGAGAGATCCGCCACCTGCAGGCGCGGCTCGGCCCGCCCCGGGCTGCGCCGCAGGAGGGCCCGCACCCGCGCCACGAACTCCTCGAAGGCGAACGGCTTGGTCAGGTAGTCGTCCGCCCCGAGATCGAGCCCGGCGACCTTGTCGGCGACCCCGTCGCGCGCGGTCAGGAGCAGGACCGGCGTCTGGACGCGCCGCTCGCGCAGGGTCCGGAGCACGTCGAAGCCGTCGCGCTTGGGCAGCATCACGTCGAGGACCACCAGGTCGTAGGCGGGGTCCTCCGCGATCGCGTCGAGCGCGGCCGCCCCGTCGGACGCGACCGCGACCGCGTGGCCTTCCTCCACCAGCCCCTGGCGGATGAACGCGGCGACCTTGCGCTCGTCTTCGACCACGAGGATCCGCATGTCGGATGTAGAATCGCACCGGGTCCCGGGAGCCGCAAGCGGCGCGCGGGACCGCGGTCCGGGAATGCTCGGGCCGGCCCGAGCTCGTCTCCAACTAGAGGAGCCCATCGTGATCGATCTCTTCAGCGACACCCTGACCAAGCCCACCCCCGAGATGCGCCGCTTCATGTGCGAGGCCGAGGTCGGCGACGAGCAGAAGGGCGAGGACCCCACCGTGACCCTGCTGCAGGAGATGGTGGCCGAGCTGCTCGGCAAGGAGGCCGCGGTCTACCTGCCGTCCGGCACCATGTGCAACGAGATCGCGGTGAAGGTGCACACCCGCCCGGGCGACGAGGTGCTCGCCGACCGGACCTCGCACCTGATCCACTTCGAGGGCGGCGGCCCCGGCCTGCTCTCCGGGGTGCTGATGACCGGGCTCGACGGCGACCGTGGCGTCTTCACCGGCGCCCAGGTGCGCGCGGGCGCCCACGGTCGCTCGCGCTACGCGCCGCCGACGCGCCTGGTCTCGGTGGAGAACACGAGCAACCTCGGCGGCGGGCGCGTCTGGCCGCTCGCCGCGGTGCAGGACGTCGCGGCCGCCGCGAAGGCCCTCGGGCTCGCGACCCACATGGACGGGGCCCGGCTGCTCAACGCGGTGGTCGCCTCCGGCACCCCCGCGCGGGCCTACGCGGCCGCGGTCGACTCGGCGTGGATCGACTTCAGCAAGGGCCTGGGCGCGCCGGTGGGCGCGTGCCTGGCCGGCACCCGCGCGTTCATCGAGGAGGCGTGGCGCTACAAGCAGGCGCTCGGCGGGGCCATGCGCCAGGCCGGCATCATCGCGGCGGGCGGCGTGTACGCTCTCCGCCACCACGTGGACCGGCTCGCGGAAGACCACGAGCACGCCCGGATCTTCGCGCGGGGCATCGCGGGCCTGCCCGGCATCGTGCTCGATCCGGCCCACGTCGAGACCAACATCGTGATCTTCGACGTGACCGCCCCCGGCCTCACCGCGCAGGCCCTCGCCGATCGGCTCCTCGCCGACGCGAAGGTGCGGCTGAGCGTGATGGGCGAGCAGCGGCTCCGCGCGGTGACCCACCTGGACGTCTCGCGCAAGCAGATCGACGCCGCGGTCGAGGCGTTCGCGCGGGTGCTCCCCGGGCGCTAGTCGACGCGGCGGCGGCCGAGGAGCCGCGAGGCCCAGCCCCGCGCGGCCCGCACGCGGGTGCCCACCCACGCGACGGATGCCTCGCGCAGCGCCACCGCCAGTTCGCGGGCTTCCGCCTCGGTGGAGGCGGGCGGGAGCACCCCGTGGGTGGCCAGGTAGAACGTGGCCCCCCAGAGCAGCAGGGCGTTGAACGGGGGCAGGCGGTCCATACGCCGGTGAGACGCCGGCACGGGGGCCGGCGTTTACGGTTAAACGGCGCCCCGGCCGGGGCCGGCCAGGCGCTTCGCGGGGGCGTGGGTGGCGCGGGGCCTCCCTTGACAGCACGGCTCGTCCCCGGCTAGCGTCCGGGGCATGACCCCCGGCGCGATCTCCCCCGACCAGCTCACGACCCTGCTCCAGCAGCGAGACGCGCACGCGCTCCTCGACGTCCGCGAGCGCGCCGCGTTCGAGCGCGGCCACATCTTCCGCGCGACGCCCCTGCCCCGCCGCCTGCTCGAGTCGCGGCTGCCGATGCTGGTGACCGCGCCCGGCACGCTCGTCGTGCTCTATGACGACGACGGACGGATCGCGACGCTGGCCGCGGCCACCCTCGGCGAGATGGGCTACACGGAGGTGTTCGTCCTCACCGGCGGCTTCGACGCCTGGCGCGCGGCGGGCCGCCCGGTGGTGCAGGGCCTCAACGTGCCGAGCAAGGTCTTCGGCGAGCACGTGCTGCACGATCGCAAGACCCCGGAGGTCACCCCGCTCGAGCTGTCCGCGCGCATGGCCCAGGGCCAGGACATGGTCATCGTCGACACGCGCACCCCCGAGGAGTACCACCGGGGCTGCCTGCCCGGCGCGTGGAGCATGCCCGGCGGCGAGCTGATCCTGCGCATCGGCGAGGTGGTGGAGCGGCCGGACCAGACGATCGTCGTGCACTGCGGCGGCCGCACCCGCTCGTATCTCGGGGCGGAGTCGCTGCGCCGCATGGGGCTGCCGAACCCGATCGTGGCGGTGAAGAACGGCACCATGGGCTGGCAGCTCGACGGCCTCGAGCTGGAGCGCGGGGCGAGCCGCTGGCCCCCGGCCCCGTCGGCGGCGAGCCGGGCGCGGGCCCTCGAGGTCGCCGCGCGGCTGGCCGCCGAGGACGGCACCCCGCTGGTCTCGCCCGACGCGGTCGCCGAGCGATGGAGCCATCGCGATCGCGAGAACGTCTCGATGCTCGACGTGCGCACCCGGGAGGAGTACGAGGCCGGCCACGTGCCGGGCTCGATCTGGGCGCCGGGTGGGCAGGCGGTGCAGGCCACCGACGAGTACGTGGCGGTGCGCGCGGGATGGCTCGTGCTGATCTGCGACGGCTTCGGCCGGTCGATCATGACCGCGGGGTGGCTCAAGCGCATGGGCTTCCCGCACGTGGCGGTGCTCGAGGGCGGCGTTCCGGCGTGGGAGCGCTCCGGCCGCCCGCTCGAGACCGGACAGCCGGCGCCGGCCCCGTTCGGCTACGAGGCCGCGCAGCGCGTGGTCGAGCGCGTGGCCCCCGGGCCCCTCGGCCCCTCCGGGCTGCTCGGTCATGACGTCGTGGTGAGCGTCGACCCGAGCGACGTCTACCAGCGCGGGCACCTGCCCGGCGCGATCTGGATCGGGCGCGGACGGCTCGAGCTCGCCATCGGCCGGGCCGCCCCCGATCCCACCCGGCGCGTGCTGCTCACGTGCGCCGACGGCGTGCAGTCGACCCTGGCCGCGGCGACGCTCCGCCGCATGGGCTACGCGGCGGCGCGCGTGCTCGACGGCGGAGTGGCCGCGTGGCGCGCCGCCGGGCTCCCGGTCGAGACCGGCCTCGGCTCGATGCAGGGCGAGGCCGACGACGTGGTCCAGAAGCCCTACGAGCGCGGGCGGGCCGCCATGGAAGCCTACCTGCGCTGGGAAGAGGCGCTCGACGCGCACGGGGTGAGCCCCCACGCGCTGCTGCCGGAGCGGCCCGCCGCGCCCGGGAGCACCCGGTGAGCGCGGCCCTGCCGGATCCGCTCGTCTCCACCGAGTGGCTGGCCGCCCACCTGGGCGAGCCGGACCTGAAGGTGGTGGACGCCACCTTCTACCTGCCGCATCTCAAGCGCGACGCGGCGGCCGAGTTCGAGCAGGCCCACGTGCCCGGCGCGGTCTTCTTCGACGTCGAGACCATCGCCGACCACGCGAACCCGCTGCCGCACATGCTGCCCGACGCCAAGGCCTTCGCGGACGCGATGGGCGCGCTCGGCATCGCGGCCGGAGACCGCGTGGTCGCCTACGGCGGGCGCGGGCTCATCGCCTCGGCCCGCGCGTGGTGGACCTTTCGCGTGTTCGGCCACGATCGGGTCGCGGTGCTGGACGGCGGCTCGGCCAAGTGGAAGCAGGAGGGCCGCCCGGTCGAGGCCGGCCGCGCGAGCCCGGCCGCGCGGCGGTTCGTGGCCTCCTACCGGCCCGAGCTGGTCGCGGACCTCGACCGGATGCGGGCCATCCTGGAGCGGCGCGACGCGCAGGTGGTGGACGCGCGCTCGCGGGGGCGCTTCGCGGCCACCGAGCCCGAGATCCGGCCGGGCCTGCGCGGCGGCCACATCCCGGGCAGCCGCAGCCTGCCGTACAACGAGCTGTTTCGCGCCGACGACGACGCGATGCTGCCCGCCGAGGACGTGGGCGCCGCCTTCGCCCGCGCCGGGCTCGATCCCGCGCGGCCGGTGGTGGCGAGCTGCGGCTCGGGGGTGAGCGCGGCGGTGCTGGCGCTCGGGCTCTACCGTCTCGGCCGGCGCGACGCGGCGGTCTACGACGGCTCGTGGACCGAATGGGGCGGCCGCGCGGACACGCCGGTCGCCACCGGAGAGGCGTGATGGCCACCGAGACCTACTCCCTCGAGCAGTTCGTGGCCGACCTGGACCGCATCACCGGCCGGGAGAGCGCGCCCGCGGCCATCACCGCCCAGGTCGCGCCTCTGCTCGGCCGCCTGGTGCGGAACGACGCGGCGATCCCGGCTCCCTTCCGCGGGCGCGGCCCCGACGGTGGCCGCGGCCGCTTCATGCTCCACCGCGCGCCGCGCTTCAACGTCACCGCGGTGACCTGGCGGCCCGGCGACCGGGCGGCGGCCCACAATCACGACACGTGGGGCGTCATCGGCGTGGTCGACAACGAGATCGAGGAGACCCGCTACCGGGTGGCCGAGGGCCCGGGCGGGGGCGCCGCGCTGACGGTGCGGAGCGTGACCCGCCACGGGCCCGGGGCGATCTCGCTCCTCGTTCCTCCGGACGACGAGGTCCACGCGATGTACAATCCGACCGGGCGCGACACCGTCGAGATCCACGTCTACGGGCGCGACCTCTACGGCCTGCCGCGCAAGACCTGGGCCGCCGACGGGCGTGTGAGCCCGCTGGTGAGCCCGAAATACCTCAACTGCTGACGATGGAGGAGAAGCAATGTCGCTGAGACTCGGAGACACCGCACCCGACTTCACCGCCGAGACCACCCAGGGCCCGGTCAAGCTTCACGACTGGATCGGCGATTCCTGGGCCATCCTGTTCTCCCACCCGCGCGACTACACGCCGGTCTGCACCACCGAGCTCGGGTACGTGGCGCGGCTCAAGGGCGAGTTCGACAAGCGTCACGTCAAGTGCATCGGGCTCTCGATCGATCCGGTGGACTCGCACAAGGGCTGGATGAAGGACATCAAGGAGACGCAGGGCCACGAGCCCACCTTCCCGATCGTGGCCGACCCGGAGCGCAAGGTCGCGAACCTCTACGGCATGATGCATCCGGCCCACGACGAGGTCTACACGGTGCGCACCGTGTTCGTGATCGACCCCAAGAAGAAGATCCGGCTGATGATCACCTATCCCCAGACCACCGGACGGAACTTCGACGAGATCCTGCGGGTGATCGATTCGATGCAGCTCACCGACGGCTACCGCGTGGCCACCCCGGTCAACTGGAAGCAGGGCGACGACGTCATCATCGTGCCCGCGGTGACCGACGACGAGGCCAAGACCAAGTTCCCCAAGGGCTGGAAGGCGCTCAAGCCCTACCTGCGCCTCACCCCGCAGCCCAACAAGTAGCGCGGCGCGCTCCGCGCCCCGACCCGGCCGAGCTCGCCCGCCCATGCCAGGCGCCGCCGAGATCGTCGTGGTCGGGGCCGGGTGCGTCGGCGCCAGCGTCGCCTACCGTCTGGCCCAGCGCGGCGCCCGCGTCACGGTGCTGGACGCGGGCGCGCCGGGCGTGGGCACCTCCGGCGCCTCGTTCGCCTGGACCAACTCCTTCGGCAAGACCCCGCGCGACTATCACGACCTGAACGTCGCGGGCATGGAAGAGCACGCCGCCCTGGTGAAGGAGCTGCCCGGCGGAGGGTGGCTCCATCAGGACGGCGCGCTCGCGTGGGAGGACTCCCCCGCCGGGTGCGCCCGGCTCGATCAGGCGGTCGAGCGGCTCGCCGGCTGGGGCTACGCGATCGAGCGCATCACGCCCGCCCAGGCCCGCGAGATCGAGCCCGATCTCCACATCGCGCCCGACGTCGCCCGGGTGGTCTGGACCCCGGGCGAGGGCTACCTGGACGCGGTGCCCTACGTCGCCGCGCTGCTGGCCGCCGCCCGACGCCACGGGGCGCGGGTGCGGCCCGGCCGCCGCGTCGCGGAGGTGCTGCGGGCCGCCGATCGCGTGGTGGGCGTGCGCACCGAGAACGGCGAGCGCTTCGAGGCCCAGGTCGTGGTGGACTGCGCGGGCGTCGCGGCCGGCGAGATCGCCGGTCTCGCCGGGCTCGCGATCCCGCTCGATCGCGTGCCGGGCCGGCTGATCTACACCTCCCCGGTCGCCACCACCCTGCGCCGGCCCATCCACGCGCCCGGCGTGCACTTCCGGCCGGACGGCGGCGGGCGCATCGTGCTGGCCGAGGGCACGCACGACCAGGTGTGGCGGGAGACGGTCGAGACCTGGCCGCCGGAGCGCTCGCTGGCCGCGGTGGCCGCCCACCTGCCCGCGCTGGCCGCCGCGCGGGTCGAGGCCACCCGCGTCGGGCTGCGCCCCATGCCGCGCGACGAGCGCCCGATGGTCGGCGGGATCCCGGGGCTCGACGGCTTCTACGTGGTGGTCTCGCACAGCGGGGTCACGCTGGGGCCGCTGTGGGGCCGCATCGTGGCGGCCGAGCTGCTCGACGACGTCCCCGACCCGCGCCTCGCTCCCTACCGCCCCGCCCGCTTCCTCTAGCCCACTCGCGGATCCAGCGCGTCGCGCAGCCGATCGCCCACCAGGTTGATGGCGAGCACGGTGAGCAGGATGGCCAGGCCCGGGAAGGTGGGGAGCCACCAGGCCACCGTCACGAAGTCGCGCCCCAGCGAGATCATCTGGCCCCAGGTCGGGTAGGCGCTCCCCGTCCCCACCCCGAGGAAGGAGAGCGCCGCCTCCTGCAGGATGGCCTGCGCGACCTGCAGCGTGGACATCACGATGATGGACGAGAAGGTGTTCGGCAGCAGATGCCGCAGCAGCGTGCGCGTGGAGCTGGCCCCGATGGCCCGCGCGGCCTCCACGAAGTCCTTCTCGCGGAGCGCGAGCACCTCGGCGCGCACCACCCGCGTGTAGCGCTCCCACCCGGTGAGGCCGAGCACCACGATGATGGTGAGCAGGCTCGGGCCGAGCGCGGCCACGAAGGCGAGCGCGAGCAGGAGCTGCGGAAACGACAGGGTCACGTCCACCACCGTCATGATCACGGTGTCCACCCGCCCCTGCAGGAAGCCGCTCATCAGCCCCAGGGTGACCCCCACCGTCAAGCTGACCAGGACCGCGGCGACCCCGACCAGCAGCGAGACGCGGGCACCGTGGATCATGCGGCTCAGGATGTCGCGGCCCACCTGGTCCGTGCCGAGCACGTAGGTCGCCTTGCCCCCCGGGGTCCAGATGGGCGGCGTGAAGCGGCGGATCAGGCTCTGGCGCCCGGGCTCGTGCGGCGACACGTAGGGCGCGAAGAGGGCCGCGCCGACGACGGTCAGGAGGATCAGCGCGCCCCCGATCGCGGCGGGGTTGCGCACGAACTTGCGCCAGACCCGGGAGCGCTCCGCGGTGTGCACGGGGCCGGTCCGGGCGTCCATCGGCGGCGCGAAGGTGCCGATGGCCATCGCGCTCAGCGCACCCGGATCTGCGGGTTCAGGTAGAGGTACAGCATGTCCACCGTGAAGTTCACGAGCACCACGATCAGGGCCAGCACGAAGACCCCGGCCTGCACGATCGGGAAGTCGAGCTGCCGGATCGCGCCCACGATGAGCCGTCCCAGGCCCGGCACCGCGAACACGGTCTCGGTGATAATCGCGCCGCCCAGGAGGAGGCCGAACTGCAGGCCCGCCACCGTGACCAGCGGCAGGGCCGCGTTGGTGAGCGCGTGGCGGCAGATGATGATCCACTCGGACACGCCCTTGGCCCGCGCGGTCCGCACGTAGTCGAGGCTGATGACCTCGAGCATGCTCGAGCGGACGATGCGCAGCAGCAGCGGGGTGGAGAACGTGGCCAGCGTGACCCCGGGGAGGACGAGGGCGGCCCAGCTCTCCCAGCCCGAGACCGGGAGCACGCGGAGGTGCACCGCGAACAGCAGGATCAGCATGATCCCGGTCCAGAAGACGGGCATCGAGGTGCCGAGGAACACGACGAGCGTGGCGGTGTGATCGAAGGCGGAGTTGCGGCGGACCGCGCTCAGGATGCCGATGGGGATCGCGATCGTGAGGGAGACCGCCATCGCGAGCACGGTCAGGAGCAGCGTGGTCGGCATGCGGGACAGCACGATCGGCAGCGCCGGCTCGCGGTGGAAGAACGACTGGCCGAAGTCGCCCCGGACGATGTTGCCCAGGAAGCGGGCGAACTGCACCGGCAGCGGATCGTTGAAGCCCATGGACTGCCGGAGGACCGCCCGGTCGGCCTCCGGCGCCTCCGGCATCATGAGCGAGATCGGGTCGCCGCTCACCTGGAGGATCGCGAACGTGACGAGCGACACGCCCGCGAGCACGACCACCAAGCGGATGAGCCGGCGCGTGACGACGCTCAGCACCGCCGGGACCTCACCGGGTCAGGGACACGGCTCCTTCCGGGCTACCGGCCGGCCGGCTTGGCGTCGTAGAGCCAGAGCCACTCGTCCGGGCGCGCCGCGTACTGCACCTTCTTCGAGATGCCGAGGGTGTCGTACTGCGTCCACAGGAAGATGCTCGGCGCCTCCTCGCGGATCATCTGCTGGATCTGGGAGTAGAGGCGCTTGCGCTTGGGCTGGTCCACCGTCGAGCGCGCCTCGTCGATGAGCTTGTCGAGCCCCTCCACGCGCGCGTACCACCGGCCGATCCAGCCGCCCGGCTCGTTGTGGTAGAGCGGGTGCAGCACCGCGTCGGCGTCGAAGACCGAGTAGTTTCCCCAGGTACCGTACATCCCCTGGGAGGCCTTGCCCTCGGCCTGGAGGAACTTGTTCCACGCCGGGCCCGGATCCCACATGCGCGGGGTCGCGCGGATGCCGACCTCGGTCAGCATCTCGGCCATGGCCTCGAACACCGGGCGGTAGGCGACCGACGAGCTGTGGAGCGTGATGTCCACCCCGTTCGGGTACCCGGCCTGGGCCAGGAGCTCCTTCGCCTTCTTCTGGTCGAAGGGATACGGCTTCACCTCGGGGTCGAAGCCGAAGGCCAGCGGCTGCACCGTGGTGGCGACCTGGGTGCCGAGCCCCGCCATCATCTTCTGGATGATCGCCGACTTGTCGATCGCGTAGTTCGCGGCCTGACGCACCCCCTTCTTGTCGAACGGCGCGACGCGCATGTCGAGGTTGACGTAGTGGACGCGCAGGATGGGGGTCGAGGAGATGTACGCCTGCGGGTGCGTCTTCAGCTCCGGAACCAGGTCGGCGGAGACGTCGCGGATGATGTCGACCCCGCCGGTCTTGACCTCGGCCACCTGGGTGGCGGTCTCGGGGATGGCGCGGAAGATCAGATGCTTGAACGGGGGCTTGCCGCGCCAGTGCTGGTCGAACGCCTCCAGACGGATGAGCTGGTCCCGCTTCCACTCCACGAACTTCCAGGGGCCGGTGCCCACCGGAGACGTGGTCCCGAAGGCCTGGTCACCCACCGTCTCGACGTGCTTCTTGTTCACGATCGGGAAGAAGACGAGCCGCTCGAGCAGCAGCGGGAACGGCTTGTCGGTGATGATGTGGACGGTCTCCGCGTCGACGACCTTGACCTCCTTGATCGCGCGGATGTTGCCGTACTGGGGCGACTTCTTGGTCTGGTCGAGCACCCGGTCGAACGAGTACTTCACGTCCGCCGGGGTCAGGACGTCCCCGTTGTGGAAGCGGACTCCCTTGCGGATCTTGAACTCCCACTGGGTGTCGGTCACCGCCTTCCAGGACGTCGCGAGCGACGGCTCGAACTGGAGCTTCGTGCTGCGGTGCAGCAGGGAGTCGAACATGTTGATGTTCACGAGGATGCCGACCCGCTCGAAGTGCATGTGGGGATCGAGGGTCGGGGCGTGGGAGACGAGCGCGACGGTCAGGGTGTCCTTGGCCTGGGCGAAGGCCGGGGCCGGCGCGACGAGGGCCAGGAGCGCGAGGGCGACGGCCGGCACGATGGATCGCTTCATGAGCGTCTCCTCCTCGGTTCACCGGGATCGGGCACCGGGGTCGAGGTGTAAGAAGAGGGCGGCGGCGACCAACTGGGTTGCGGAGGTATACCACGGGTGGGCGGCTCTGGACAATGCCTTGGCCGGGCCTCGGCCGAGCCTCGGTCGGGCCTCGGCCGGGCGGCGCCGGTTTTTGACCCACCCCCGGCGATCTGGCAAGATCGCCGCGATGGCGGTGATCGCGCGCGTCCCGGCCGACCGCTTGCAGCCGCCGACCGCGGCCTCCGGGCCGCTCACCCCGGACGGCGCCTAGTGCGGCCCTTCGTCGCCGTCCTCGCGCTCCTCCTGGGCCTGGTGGTGGCGGTCAACGGGCTCGCGGTCTGGGACCGGGCGCGCCACGAGGCGCGGATCGAGCGGGCCGCCGCCGCCTTCGCGCCCGGCCAGGCGCTCCTCGGCTATCGCGACACCGACGAGCGGCGCTTCCAGAAGGCGCGCCTGGCGGTGATCCCGCGGCCGCGCATCGTCGTGTTCGGCTCGAGCCGCGTCATGACGATCTCGACCGCCATGGTGGGGGCGGCGCCGGGGGAGTTCTACAACGCCGGGCTCTCCGGCGGCACCGTCGAGGACTTCATCGTGATGTGGTCGACGCTGAAGGCGACCGACCGGATCCCGGAGCTGGCGATCTTCGGCATCGACAACTGGGAGTTCAACCGGTCGCATCCCCAGGTGCGGTGGCTCGCGTGGGCCGACGAGGTGGCGCGCTTCGTGGAGACGACCGAGGGCGCGGGCGGCTGGCGCGGCGCGGACGAGGTGCTGTATCGCTGGTACCAGCTGAAGGATCTCGTGTCGTTCTCGGTGCTCAGGCGTTCGCTCGCGGATGTGCGACGCCTGCGCCTCGATCGGGAGCCGCGCGGCGCCGAGCTGGTGCGCTCGCTCGCCGACCAGCTCGTCGACGAGCGTCGCGTCGACGGCCAGCGGGCACTGCGCGCGGACGGCAGCCTCGTCTACGAGAGGACCTACGAGGCGCGGGGGCCGGGCGAGGTCCGCCCCGACGCGCTCGACTTCGTGCGGCTGCACCACGCCAACCTCGGCGGGTTCGCCTGGGACGGAGAGCGCGCGCACCGCCTGGATCTGCTGTGGCGGGACATGCGGGCGCACGGCGTGCGGATCGTCGCCTACCTGCCCCCGTATCACCCGCTCGTGTGGGAGGCGGTCCGCCGCGACGACGCCGCGATGGCGGGCCTGGCCCGGACGCGCGCCGCCCTCGTCGGCCTGGCCGGCCCGCGCGCCGACGTCCACGACCTCTCCGATCCGGCCTCGGTACCGTGCGCGGAGAGCGACTTCCTCGACGGGACCCACGCACGCGCCGCGTGCATGGCGCGCGTGCTCGCGCGGGCGCGTGACGGGGCGCCCTGACCCGGGCCGGGATCAGGCGGAGGTGA